>NC_014550.1:0-1286419 GCF_000197735.1 Glutamicibacter arilaitensis Re117 | reverse complement strand
TCCGGCATTCCAACCGATTCACCTATACGCCTGCACCTCATCCCACCAGCAAGATAGCGCTGGTACATGTCAACCCCACAACCCCGATGATGCAACGCCTATCCGCTATCACACACCAACCGGTTTAGCCCCATCCGCGTTCGCTCGCCACTACTAACGGAATCACTATTGTTTTCTCTTCCTGCGGGTACTGAGATGTTTCACTTCCCCGCGTTCCCTCCACACAGCCTATACATTCAGCTGCAGGTCACACCACATAACATGGTGCGGGGTTCCCCCATTCGGAAATCCTGGTCTCAACGTCCGGTTATCGACTCCACCAGGCTTATCGCAGATTCCCACGTCCTTCATCGGCTCTTGATGCCAAGGCATCCACCGTGCGCCCTTAAAAACTTCAACACAAATCAAAGTTCTCAGAATTGAGCAATAAAACAATCTAACAAAATCACGCAGACAAGACTCAAACACCCAAGAATCCAAGGAAAAGGACCCCCAAGCTCATCTCATCTGCAAGATGCTCGCGTTCACTATACAGTTCCCAAACAACAACCCCGCACCCCCGCAAGCACACCCGGGCAACAGCACAAAACCGCCACCACACCAGCGCACCTGCAGCAAACACAGGACAAACACCGAAACACCAAGAACCCCGCCACCCACAAGCCACGCACCAGCCAAACCCCCCACACAAAGCGGAGAACCCGACCAACACCCAACCCACAGGCACGGAGGCTTGTTGCCTCAAAACCCAACAGCATGCCAAACCATACAAACCGCACAACACCCGCACACCGCTTTCCAGCACCCAAGAAGCCAAAGACCCCCCAAACGCGTACTCGCAGATGCGCAAACACCCTGCAGCCACAGCCAGTACCCCGCACACGAACGCACCACCCACATTGGGATGACACCAGCGTGCACGCTTTCCAGTACTGAGTCCATTGATATTCCACCCATGAGCAACCCGCCTGCACCACACTCGGGCACAGACACGGGCAACCAATAATGGTTAGCTCCTTAGAAAGGAGGTGATCCAGCCGCACCTTCCGGTACGGCTACCTTGTTACGACTTAGTCCCAATCGCCAGTCCCACCTTCGACGACTCCCCCCACACAAGGTGGTTAGGCCATCGGCTTCGGGTGTTACCAACTTTCGTGACTTGACGGGCGGTGTGTACAAGGCCCGGGAACGTATTCACCGCAGCGTTGCTGATCTGCGATTACTAGCGACTCCGACTTCATGGGGTCGAGTTGCAGACCCCAATCCGAACTGAGACCGGCTTTTAGGGATTAGCTCCACCTCACAGTATCGCAACCCATTGTACCGGCCATTGTAGCATGCGTGAAGCCCAAGACATAAGGGGCATGATGATTTGACGTCATCCCCACCTTCCTCCGAGTTGACCCCGGCAGTCTCCCATGAGTCCCCACCACTACGTGCTGGCAACATGGAACGAGGGTTGCGCTCGTTGCGGGACTTAACCCAACATCTCACGACACGAGCTGACGACAACCATGCACCACCTGTGAACCAGCCCCGAAGGGAAACTCCATCTCTGAAGCGGTCTGGCACATGTCAAGCCTTGGTAAGGTTCTTCGCGTTGCATCGAATTAATCCGCATGCTCCGCCGCTTGTGCGGGCCCCCGTCAATTCCTTTGAGTTTTAGCCTTGCGGCCGTACTCCCCAGGCGGGGCACTTAATGCGTTAGCTACGGCGCGGAAAACGTGGAATGTCCCCCACACCTAGTGCCCAACGTTTACGGCATGGACTACCAGGGTATCTAATCCTGTTCGCTCCCCATGCTTTCGCTCCTCAGCGTCAGTAAATGCCCAGAGACCTGCCTTCGCCATCGGTGTTCCTCCTGATATCTGCGCATTTCACCGCTACACCAGGAATTCCAGTCTCCCCTACATCACTCTAGTCTGCCCGTACCCACCGCAGATCCGAGGTTGAGCCTCGGACTTTCACGGCAGACGCGACAAACCGCCTACGAGCTCTTTACGCCCAATAAATCCGGATAACGCTTGCGCCCTACGTATTACCGCGGCTGCTGGCACGTAGTTAGCCGGCGCTTCTTCTGCAGGTACCGTCACTTTCGCTTCTTCCCTACTGAAAGAGGTTTACAACCCGAAGGCCGTCATCCCTCACGCGGCGTCGCTGCATCAGGCTTTCGCCCATTGTGCAATATTCCCCACTGCTGCCTCCCGTAGGAGTCTGGGCCGTGTCTCAGTCCCAGTGTGGCCGGTCACCCTCTCAGGCCGGCTACCCGTCGTCGCCTTGGTGAGCCATTACCTCACCAACAAGCTGATAGGCCGCGAGTCCATCCCCCACCGATAAATCTTTCCACCACCTGCCATGCGGCAAGAGGTAATATCCGGTATTAGACCCAGTTTCCCGGGCTTATCCCAGAGTCGGGGGCAGGTTACTCACGTGTTACTCACCCGTTCGCCACTAATCCACCCAGCAAGCTGGGCTTCATCGTTCGACTTGCATGTGTTAAGCACGCCGCCAGCGTTCATCCTGAGCCAGGATCAAACTCTCCATAAAAAAATAAAAAGCCACCGAAACCCCTCGGAAAATAAGGGAAGAATCGATGAAGTCCTGGCGAATAATAAAACACTCAAGCACATCACACGGGGGTGCAATGCCTCAAGCAAATAATATGTATTCACCAAATAAAATAAATATTCGGTATCAACAAACTTGGCACACTATTGAGTTCTCAAACAACAAACACTCTCGACACCACAACCACCAGACCTTCGATGACTGCTTCGCTCCGGAGCAACTTTACAAGCTTACCACCAAGTTGACCGTTGTCAACTCGACGTTTCCGTCTTGTTCACCCCGCCGACTCCTTCGCGCCTTTTCAGGCCGTCCGGATCAGCGGTGCGAGATAAAACTGTACACGGATTCCAGAGGCACGCAAAATCGGCCAACCAACCTATTTTCTTCCACTAATCATTGGTTGACTAGGCAGTTTTGGATTTAGGTACAACAAAACCGCCAGAAAAGTGTCTTGCTTCACAAGTTTTCTGGCGGTTTCGTGTATTGGGCAGTGCCTGTGGCTTACTTGGCTAGTTCAACTACTGCCATGTTCTTCTTGCCTCGGCGCAAGATCGCATAACGACCGTGCAGGAAATCTGCCTCGGCCAGTTCGGTGTCGATGCCGGCCACCTTTTCGTTATTCACGTAGGCGCCACCTTCATTCACGGTGCGACGAGCTTCGGACAACGACTTGCTCAAGCCCGAGGCAACCAAGACATTGAGAATGCCCAGGTTATCTGCCTCGACCTTCGCCGTTGGCAGCTCCGCGATCACAGATTCCAGGGTCGGAAGATCGATCGCAGCCAGATCGCCGTTGCCGAAGACTGCAGCCGAAGCGGCAATGACCTGCTCTGTCGCCTGCTGACCATGGACCAGAGAAGTCACTTCCCAAGCCAGGGTGCGCTGGGCGATGCGCTTGAACGGACGCTCGGCAACTTCGGTTTCCAGTTCCGCGATCTGCTTGCGGGTCAGGAAGGTGAAGACCTTCAGGCGGTCGATCACGTCGGCATCCGAAGCGTTCAACCAGAACTGGTAGAAGGTGTACGGGCTGCACATTTCAGCATCCAGCCAAATGGCGTTGCCCTCGGACTTGCCGAACTTGGTGCCATCGGAGTTGGTGATCAGCGGGGTGCCGTAGGCGTGTACCGAGTTGCCCTGGACCTTGCGGATCAGCTCGGTGCCGCTGGTCAGGTTGCCCCACTGGTCCGAACCACCGGTCTGCAGGGTGCAGCCGTACTGGCGGTTCAGCTCCAGGAAGTCGTATCCCTGCAACACCTGGTAGGAGAACTCGGTGTAGCTGATGCCCTCGTCGGAGTTCAGGCGCGCGGCGACGATCTCCTTCTTGACCATGGTGCCCACACGGAAGTACTTCCCCACGTCGCGCAGGAAGTCCAGTGCCGAAAGCTGCTGCGTCCAGTCCAGGTTGTTCACCAGCTGCACCGCGTTCTCGCCCTCATTGGACAAGAAGCGCGAGACCTGTGCTTGGAGCTTGGAGACCCATTCGGTCACCGTCTCCTTGGTATTCAAGGTGCGCTCAGCGGTTTGGCGTGGATCGCCGATCAAACCGGTGGAACCTCCCACCAATGCCAGCGGCTTGTGGCCGGCTAGCTGCAGGCGGCGCATGTTCAGCAACTGCACGAGGTTGCCCAGGTGCAGCGACGGCGCGGTGGGGTCGAACCCGCAATAGTAGGTCACAGTCTCTTCGGACAGGGCACGTTCCAGCTCGGCTTCGTCGGTGGACACGTGTACCAGGCCGCGCCACTTCAATTCCTGCCAGACGTTCTCGAAAGATGCGTCGTTGCCCTGTCCCGCAATCACGGGATTCTGCTTCGTATCAGAGATGCTCACTGTGACCATTTTCTGTCTTCGATCTGCCCCGAGTGCATGGTGCGATGGCACCTGCACCTTAGTTCGCGCCGCTAGTTGGGGTTGCCTACCGGCGCATAGCTTCAAGGTTATCGCTTGGCAGCGGGCGAGTGCTACTCGCCCGGCTTCGCCCTTGGTCACATTGGCAACGCCCCGTAATGGGCGCGAGCCAAAGCGATGAGGCTACTGCTCCAAGCCTTCGGGAAGCTGGCGGGTGTGGACCACGTGCAGGCGCTGGGTAGTACGGGTCATCGCCACGTACAGATCGCCTACACCGCCATCGACCTCGTCCACCAGCTCTGCCGGCTCCAGGATCAGCACGCCGTCGAACTCCAGACCCTTGGATTCGCGGGCGGTGATCACCACGATGTCCTGGCTCAGTCCGCCCGAACCGGTACCCACCCGATCCCCATGCACTGCGGTGACCGCGGCACGCACCCGGTGCAGGTCCTGCTGCGGAACGATGACCGCCTGCAGCCCCCCGGCCGAGTACTCCAGCTCCTGGGCCAAGGCGTCGAGCAAGGTCGCCTCAACCTGCGCTTCGGTGGTCTTGGTCAGGACCGGTGGCCAGTCGCCTTCGCGCACCGCTTGCGGGGTGGTGATGCGCAGGCCAGCGGCCTGGGCAACGCGCACTGCCGCGTCGGCGATCTGTGCCGGGGTGCGGTAGTTGACCGTCAGCTCTTCAAGCTCGAAGCGGTCGCCGAAGAACGGTTCCAGGGCCTGGGACCAGCTGCTGGCCCCCGAAGCGGCCGAGGTCTGCGCGATATCGCCCACGATGGTGAAGGACTTCATCGGGCAGCGGCGCACCAGCAGGCGCCACTGCATCGGCGAGAGCTCCTGGGCTTCATCGACGACGATGTGCCCGTAGGCCCAGGTACGATCCGAAACAGCACGTTCGGCCGCGGTCAAACGCGCCGCGGTCTCCTGGTTCACTCCGGCGACCTGTTCTGCGGTCACTACCCCGTCGATGCCGGCGTTTTCCAGCATGGTGTGCATATTGAGCAGCGCGGCCTTCGCGTTTTCCACGTCGGCTTCGTACTGGGCGGTGTGCGCCCCGGCCAGCGGGTCGGCAAATTCGCCCAGCAGCTGCGCGGCCTCATCAAGCAGCGGCACATCGGCCTCGGTGAACGGCGAGTTGGCCCGGCGGTACAGGGCGTCGCGGTCCTTTTCCTTCAGATGCGGGGCCGCGGCGGCCAAAAGGTGCGGGGTGGCGAAGAGCTCGGCAACCAGCTGCTGCGGGGTCATCGGCATCCAGCACAGGTTCAGCGCCACGCGCACGTCGTGGGACTCGCGTACTTCCTGCGGCAGGTAGGAGCGGTCGGTGGTCGAGGACTGCCCGGCCGATTCCTCCAGCTTGCGGCGCAGCTGTTCAGCCAGGTCCCCCACCAGCACCTTCACGAAGGTCTCGCGGGCCTCGTTGTAGGGCTTGTGGGTGTGGCGGGCCCGTTCGCGCGCATTCTTGACCATTTTCGGGGTCAGCGACAGGCGGGTTCCCTCCACCACCACAGTGCGGGTTTCCGGAATCAGCCGCTGGCGGTTGCGCACGGCATTGGCGATCACCTTGGCCATGGACAGCTGGCCCTTGAGGCGTGCCACGGTGCGGTTGGTTTCCGGCACGGCATGCAGCCCGTGGTACAGCTCGCCCACCGAGGACATGACCACGCCGGTTTCACCCAGCGACGGCAGCACGCGCTCGATGTAGCGCATGAAGGAGTTCGACGGGCCCACGATCAGCACGCCGGCGTTCTTCAGCCGTTCGCGGTATTCGTAAAGCAGGAAGGCCGCGCGGTGCAGCGCAACGGCGGTCTTGCCGGTGCCCGGACCGCCCTGGACGACCACGGCGCCGGGCAGACCGGCACGGATGATCGCGTCCTGCTCGGCCTGGATGGTGCCCACGATGTCGCCCATGCGGCCGGTGCGCTTCTCACGCAGGGCCGCCATCAGCGCGCCTTCGCCGTGGTGGGTGTGGCCCTCATCGAGCCAGGTTTCATCGAGCACGTCGTCTTCGATGCCGGCCACGGTGCGTCCGGAGAGCATCAGGTGGCGGCGTCGGCGCACCCCGCGCGGATTCAGCGCGGTGGCCTGGTAGAACGGAGCAGCCTCTGAGGCGCGCCAGTCGATCATCATCCGGTTCAGCTCGTCATCCGAGAGCCCGATGCGCCCGATGTAGCGCGGGGAGCTGCCGGTTCCAGGATCTTCGGCCTGCTCCTGGCCGTTGCCGGCCATGTCCAGGCGGCCGAAGACCAGGCGGTCCTCGACGGCATCGAGCTGGGCGATCCGGTCCTCATAGAGGGTAGCGAACGAGTCGCGCTCGGACATGTTCTGGAAGGTGCCGATGGCACCCTGTGCCCGGGTACGTTCGAGCTGCCGCACCTTTTCGGCGCGCAGCTCATCAAGCCGTGCGTACAGCCGGCCCACATAATCGGATTCAGCTAACAGATCGGCCTGGATCGTATCGGTCAACCTAGATTCCCCTCGCGCTCAGAATGTGCCGCTGCGCAAAGCACCGGACCCTACGAAAAAACGGTTCCCACGTAAAAACACAGGACAGATAATGATACGCGCCTTTAACCCGGCGCAGGTAATCGCGCGCCGGGCTCCCAGCGTTGCCCGGCATGCGCCCGCCAGCGGTTCGCCAGCTGTTCGCCAGCGGCGTGGAATCATGGCGGATTATTACCGCCACCGATGCGCCATAAGGCTGGTTTAGGAGTGGACGACCTGCAGCGACACGACGTTCTGCCCTGGCAGCTTGTCCCGGCCGTTCAGGCCATCAAGTTCCAGCACCACGCCGACGCCGGCGATCTTGGCGCCGGTCTGCTCCAGCAGGCGCACCGAGGAGCTGACGGTACCGCCTGTGGCCAGCACATCGTCCAGGATCAGCACGCGGGTGCCCGGGGCGATCTCGTCCTTATGCACTTCAAGGCAGCCGGTGCCGTATTCCAGGGTGTACTCGTCGCGGTAGACCTCGCGCGGCAGCTTGCCGGCCTTGCGGATGGTCAGCATGCCCTTGCCCGAGGCGTAAGCCGCGGCGGCAGCCAGCACGAAGCCGCGCGCTTCGAGGCCAGCGACAATGTCGAACTGCCCTTCGAAGGGAGCGATCAGTGCGTCGACCATGCGGCGCAGGCCACTCGCGTCGGCAAAGACCGGAGTGAGGTCCTTGAAGGAGATGCCCGGCTGCGGGTAGTCGGGAACGATCTCGCACAGTCGGTCCAGCAGGTCGCTAATGCTCTCAGAAGTAGTCACGGCTACCAATTTTAGTCCCTTTGCCCGCGGGAAGTTGCATGATCGTGCATAATCATGAGCACATTTTCGCCGCTTCCCATGCAGCTGCGCGGATAAATTTCCAGCCTAGCGGTTCATCAAGCGGTCACTTGGCCACGGCAGCAGCTTCGGATCCGCTGCTCCGTCGGCGGCCGCGGTAACCTGGACCGGGCCGGAAGCCGGACGTCCGGCCATCCAGGCGGCCAGATCGAAGTCGGTCCCGGAGAGCACCCAGGACTTCGCACCTTCGCCCAAGACAATCGGGGTCTTGCCATGCGGCTGAAGCACCAGACGAGTACCCTGCGGCACACGGGCGGACAGCGCACGGAACAGGTGTTCGCTGAAGGCCGGTGGCCAGCTGGCGGCCGGGCGCACGAATTCATCCAAGTCGGTGGCGTGGATCAGCATCTCGCGCCAGGTCGCGTACATCATGTCCGCAGCGGTGGCCGTGGGGCGGTAGCCCACCGGGGCCTCCCATTTGGCTTCCACCCCGGGCAGGGCGGCGCGAAGCTGCGCGAGTGCGTCGGAGGCCAGGGCCCGCAAGGATTCTGGACGCATCAGCGCGGTCATGTTGATCGCCTCGATCCGGCCCTCCGCTCCCCCGTCGTACATGGCAGGAGGCTGCTCAGTGCCGGCATTCTCGAATTGGCGCACCGCGGCCTTGGCGAAAGAAGCCAGATGCGCGATCAGCTGGGCAGTACTCCAGCCCGGCAGCGAACTTGGCTTGGGGTACTGCGTGTCCGGAACGTCGCGAAGCTGTACGGACAGTTCGTCCAATGCGGTGGTGACCTGTGCGATAAGTTCACCCGGCGCCAAAAGTTGTGTCATGAAGCACACTTTATCGCGAACCGGGGATAAAAGCGCAAGGGTCGATTGAACGCCGCTAAAGCGCACAGGGCCACCGGCAAGAGTTCTTGCCGGTGACCCTGTGAAACTAACTGGTGCTACTTGGCCCAGTCCTTGATCTGCGCCAGCTGGCGCTCGAACTCGACCAGCTGTGCCGCCACGGCACTCGGAGCGGTACCACCCTGGCCGTTGCGGGCGTTCAGCGAGCCCTCGGTGGAGAGCACTTCGCGAACCTGAGGGGTCAGGTGCTCGGAGATGCCGGCGTATTCTTCGTCGGTCAGATCCCACAGCTCCACGCCGCGCGATTCAGCCAGCTGCACGGCAGCGCCGGACAGCTCGTGGGCGTCACGGAAGGGCACTCCCTGGCGGACCAGCCATTCGGCGATGTCCGTGGCCAAGGCGAAGCCCTGTGGCGCCAGTTCGGCCATGCGCTCGGTGTTGAAGGTCAAGGTACCCATCATGCCGGCCATTGCTGGGAGCAGCATTTCCAAGGTGTCCGCGGCATCGAAGACCGGTTCCTTGTCTTCCTGCAGGTCGCGATTGTAGGCCAGCGGCAGTGCCTTGAGGGTGGCCAGCAGGCCGGTCAAGTCGCCGATCAGGCGTCCTGCCTTGCCACGGGCCAGCTCGGCGATGTCCGGGTTCTTCTTCTGCGGCATGATCGAGGAGCCGGTGGAGAAAGAATCGTGCAGCTTCACAAAGCTGAACTCCTTGGTGGCCCAGAGTATGACTTCTTCCGAGACGCGAGAGAGGTCCACGCCGATCATCGCGGCGATCCAGGAGAACTCGGCGAAGACGTCGCGGGCGGCGGTGCCGTCGATCGAGTTGTGCACGGCCGAGTCGAAGCCCAGTTCAGCGGCGACGAAGTTCGGGTCCAGGCCCAGTGTCTGGCCGGCCAGTGCGCCGGAACCGTATGGGGACACCGCGGCGCGCTTGTCCCAGTCGACCAGGCGCTGCACGTCGCGCAGCAACGGCCAGGAGTAGGCCAGCAGCAGGTGCGAGAGCAGGATCGGCTGGGCGTGCTGCAGGTGGGTGCGGCCCGGCATCGGTGCGTATGGGTGAGCCTTGACCTGTTCGACCATGGCGTCAAGGGTGTCGATGATGCCACGGGCGATGATCCGGGCGTGATCGCGCAAGAACATGCGGCCCAGGGTGGCGATCTGGTCGTTGCGCGAACGGCCGGCGCGCAGCTTGCCACCCAGTGCGATGCCGGCGCGTTCCAGCAGGCCTCGTTCCAGCGAGCCGTGGACGTCTTCGTCGGTTTCAGCTGCGACGTAGGCTTCGGAAATGACGTCGGCTTCGAGCTGGTCCAGCGCGGTGATCATGTCAGCCAGTTCGGCATCGGTGAGCAGACCGGCACGGTTCAGGACCTTGGCGTGGGCGCGGGAACCGGCAATGTCGTAGCTGGCCAGGCGCCAGTCGAAGTGGGTGGACTTGCTCAGCGCTGCCATTGCATCCGCTGGGCCGCCGGAGAAGCGACCGCCCCAGAGCGATCCTTCATTTGTTGACGAGGCCATGGCCCGTTCCTTTCTGCCGGAGAAAAACTTAAGCTGATCCCTACTCTAGCAAAGCTTTATGCAATGAACCTCATAATTATGCAAACTTGCGCCGATTCATGCATTACAGACCTTGGCTGGGCCGCCGGCACCCACCGGCAAGCCAGCTGACCGAACACGCAGCAAACCTTAAGTTTTCCCTCTTCCGGTCCGGTGCGCCCCGGCGTATGGTGTGAACTACAGAGCCGATACGGAACGTTCTTCGGAGGTCCCAAATGGAAATCCAGTTGTACCGGGGTGACATCACCACCCTGCATGTTGATGCCATTGTCAATGCCGCCAATCCTTCGCTACTCGGCGGCGGTGGCGTCGATGGGGCCATCCACACCGCCGCTGGCCCTTCTCTGCTGGCTGCCTGTCGAGAAATCCGGGCCAACCGCTACCCCGATGGAATCCCTTCCGGCATAGCCGTGGCTACCAAGGCCGGAAACCTGCACGCCAAGTGGGTCGTCCATACGGCTGCACCGAATCTGGCATTGGCCACTGCGAACCCGGTCAAGCCGAACCCGAAGATCCTGGACGACTGCTTCGTGAACTCGTTGTACGTAGCCGCACGCCATGAGGCGCACTCGGTCGCGTTCCCGGCCATCGGTGCCGGAGCATTCGGCTGGGATCCCGAGCAGGTTGCCGATATCGCCCACGTAGCGATCAGCCGGTGGGTCGAGACGAACAAGCATATTTCGCCGATCCACAAGATCATTCTGGTCGCGCATACCGATGAGGTGCAGGCCGCCTTCGAGCGGGCCTTCTCCTTGGATGCCGTGGAGGACATCGCCGCCTGATCACGCAGCCTGCCTCCAAGCACCGCACAACTGCCGCGCTCTCCTAGTGGAGGGCGCGGCAGTGATGCTTGGGTCCTGTTGGTTGGGCAGGCTGGTTTGGTTCCAGCTCGAGGGATGGCGCCGGCTAGGCGCGGGCGAAGTAGGTATTGCGCCGAGGCAACTGCTGCGGATCCAAGTGCTTGGGCAAGATGACATAGGGCAGTCCCTTGATCTTGACCAACTTGAGGTAGCCGGCATGGACCATGGTGTGGTGCAGCGAGCACAACGGACAACAGTCCTGGAGCCTGGTTCGGCCTCCCTTGGCCCACGGTTCGAAGTGGTGGAATTCGACCAGGGCCGGATCCATGGTGCAGCCCGGGACCAGGCAGCCGCCGTCGCGGTCGCGGGCGGCCAATTTCATCCAGCGCGGGAAGAGCCTGGAGTCGCGGCCGATATCCATGATGACCCCGTCGGCGTTGTAGATCGGGCTGAGCACTTTGGCTTCGCAGAGCATGGTGCGCAGCTGCGGCGCGGAGAGCTTGATCCCGTGGGCAGTAATTCCGGTGAGCGATCCCAGATCCTGGAGGTCTTCGTATCGCGCGTGCACCACGATTTCCGGGGTGATGCGTTTGCTGCTGCTCCCGGGACCGATATTCCGCAAGATGGCGTTCAGCGCGTTGAGCCGCCGTTCGGGCACCGTGCAGGTATCCGGCGTCCCCAGGACGGGCGGGGCCAGCAGCTTCAGATCCGGCGGATCCGCGTTCTGCGAATCTTGGGACTGGGCACCGGCCCACGGCGGTGGCGGTTGGCCACTGCTCCACAGCTCGTCGGTGAGCATTTGTTGCTCCCCTTCGGCTTGTTCGCCGGGCTGCTCTTCATCGGGTGATTCCTCGTGCGATGAGTCTTCCTCGGATGCGTGGTTGCTGGCTGCTTCGTCGCCGGCGCAATTGTCATCGCCGTCGAAATTTTCGGGGTGCGGCTGATCTTCCGCAGACTCCTGCTCCTGGCTGCCGGTGCCGGTACCGGTGTCCAAGCCTGCGGCCTTGCGTGCGGCTGCTCCGGCCTGGGTGCGCTTGTTATCGGCCTGGGCAATCAGCGATTCCCAGAGTTCTGCATCAAGTTCGCGGACCCGGATGATGTATTCATGCACGCCGTTGACTACTTTGCCGCGGAACAGCCCCAGCTTGGGAGTCTTGGTCTGCTGATGCGCGTCCTTGTAGTCCTTGATCAATCCATTGATGCGTTTCTGGCGGATGCTGATCTTCTCGTCGCGCAGGTGCGCCGCGGCCTGGTCTTCGAGCAAGCTGCCGTCGGCGGCTTTGGCGGTGGCGTAGCTGGGCAGCCCGTCGAAGGTGGCGTCTTCGGGCTCGAATTTATCCAGCGCGCGGGCAGTTTTGAGCACTTCGCGTGGATCGGGCAGCTGGTGCAGATCCGGCAGGGCCCAGCCGCCAGGTGCGGTGGAGGCTGCGGCGGTTGCCGGGGCATCGTGCGGGGATTGGAGCGGTGAGCCGGCGAAGCATTGGGCCAGCTTGGTGAACCGGGGAGCGCAGGCCGCGCCGGAGATGTCCTTGCGGGCGTAGAGCAGATGGGCGTCCTTGATCCGGCGGTCGGCCTCGAAATAGTTCAAATCCAGCAACGCGGCCAGCACGGTGGGTGCGTCGCGGTAGACGGTGCGGCCCGGGGCAAAACACGGAGGGGCGCTGAAATCAGTGGTGCCTGCGTGCAGGTTCTCGAATTCTTGAAGATCCAGAGCGTGGGCCGCGGTGGTTTCCACGAGGCTGGCGGCCGCGATATTCGCGGCAGTGGCCCGCTGGCTGAAGGCTTGGGCGAAGATTGCGTGAGCCAGGGCCAGACGGGGATCGGTGCTCTGTGCGGCCTGGGCGCCCAAGGTTGCGAACAAGTCCAGGCAGGTTCTTTCAGCGCGCAGCAGCTGTTGCGCGCTCAGTGCGGTGCCTGAGCAAAGCTGCTGTGCCACGGTGGCCAGCGCTGTGCCAAGGTCCACCAGGCTAGCTGGCTGGATGCGGGCGCTGTGTGCTTGTTCCATGCATCGAGAATGGGGCTGATCGTGCGTGGAGACGGCGAAACCGCCACGCACTGTGGATAAGTGCGTAGCGGTTTCGATTGCTGCAGGCCGGGGCGGCTAGCGCGGTTCGGCCAGCTGCAGGAAGCGGGCGGCAACATCCGCGCCGCCGTCCACCGCACGGGTGGTCACCATGATGGTGTCATCCCCGGCGATGCAGCCCAGGATCGAGGGCATCTGCGAGTGGTCGATGGCCAGGGCCAGCAGGTTGGCGGCCCCTGGCGGGGTGCGCAGCACCACGATGTTCCCGGAGGCTTCGGCGGTGACCAGCTGCTCGGCGCAGATCTTGGCCAGGCGCGCGTCGAGCACTTCCTGGGTGATGGCGGTCTTCGGGGAACGGTCCCCGCCTTCCTGGCGCACCGCGTAGATCAGCTGCCCGGAATTGTCGCGGATGCGCACCGCCCCGATTTCCACCAGGTCGCGCGAGAGCGTGGCCTGGGTGACTTCCAGCCCGTCGTCCTTGAGCAGCCCGAGCAGTTCGGCCTGGGATTTGACCGAGTTGTTGCCCAGGAAGGCTCGGATGCGGGCCTGGCGGGCGGTTTTCGTGCTGGGTTGGGAGGACATGCTAGAGCTCCACTCGTGGGTCTTCGGCAAGGCCGGAGGCGACCATCAGCCAGGTCATCACGGCCTTCTGCGCGTGCACGCGGTTTTCGGCTTCGTCGAACACTACTGATTGCGGGCCGTCGATCACCTCGGCGTCGATTTCGTAGCCGCGGTAGGCAGGCAGGCAGTGCAGCACGATCGCGTCGTCCTTGGCCAGCTTCATCGCTTCGGCGGTCACCGAGTAGTCGGTGAACAGCTTCAGGCGTGCTTCCTTCTCGTCTTCCTGGCCCATGGACACCCAGGTGTCGGTGACCACGACGTCGGCATCGGCCAGTGCGGCGGCGGCATCGGTGGTGATCATGATCGACGCGCCGGTGGTTTCGGCGCGGATTTCTGCGGCGGCGATGATTGCGGCGTCCGGCAGGTAGCCTTCGGGGCCGGCGATGCGCACGTGCATGCCGGCGGTGACTCCAGCCAGCAGGTAGGAGTTGGCCATGTTATTCGCCGCGTCGCCCAGGTAGGCCATGGTCAGGCCCTGCGTTTTGCCCTTGTGCTCGCGCACGGTGAGCAGGTCGGCGATCAGCTGGCAGGGGTGGTAGTCGTCGCTCAGCGCATTGATCACCGGCACCGCCGAATTCGCGGCCATTTCTTCCAGGCCCGACTGCGCAAAGGTGCGCCACACGATGGTGGAGACCATGCGCGCAAGGACCTTGGCCGAGTCGGAGATGGACTCCTTGTGGCCCAGCTGCGAGTCCAGCGAGTTGATGATCAGCGGGGAGCCGCCCAGCTCGGAGATGCCGGCGTGGAAGGAGACGCGGGTGCGCGTGGAGGTCTTGTCGAAGAAGACCGCGACGGACTGCGGGCCGGCGTAGGGCTTGAAGCCGTACTTGTCGGCCTTCATCTTGGCAGCCAGGTCCAGGACCTTGGACTGCTCGTCGGGGGTGAATTCAAGATCGGTCAAGAAGTGGCGGGTTGCGCTCATGTTGTTAATCCTTAGGGGTCGCAGGGGTGTCGCGAAAGTTCTCGGGGCCGCTAGCTGGCGGCGCTGATCAGCTGCGGGAGGGCGGTGACCAGGGTGGCCAGCTGCTCGGTGGTGATCACCAGCGGCGGGGCCAGGCGGATGGTCTTCTCGTCGGTGGCGTTCACGATGAATCCGGCATCCAGTGCGGCGGTGACCAGCTTCGGGGCGTTGGCGCTTTTCAGTTCGAAGGCGGTGAGCAGCCCGGCGCCGCGTACCGCGCCGATGCCCTGGATGCCGGCCAGCTGCTCGCGCAGCCAGTCACCGGTGGCGCGCACATGGGCCAGCAGGTTTTCCTTCTCGATGGTGTGGATGACCGCCAGGCCGGCGGCGCAGGCCACCGGGTTCCCGCCGAAGGTGGTGCCATGCTCGCCCGGGGTCAGCCAGGCAGTGTTTTCCTGGCCGAAGACGATCATCGCGCCGATCGGGAAGCCGCCGCCCAGGCCCTTGGCCAGGGTCATGACATCCGGGATCACCGGTGCCGAGGCGAAGAATTGGCCGGTGCGGCCCATCCCGGTCTGCACCTCGTCGAAGACCAGCAGGGCGCCGGAGTCGCGGGTGATCTCGCGGGCGGCCTGCAGGTATTCGGTGCTCAGTTCCAGCACGCCGGCTTCGCCCTGGATTGGCTCGATGAAGACTGCGGACACGGTCTCGTCTACCGCAGCACGCAGCGCCTCGATGTCCCCGGCCGGGATCCAGCTGACATTCTCAGGCAGCGGGGCGAAGGGTGCGCGGTACTTTTCCTTGTAGGTCAGCGACAGTGCGCCCAGGGTGCGGCCGTGGAAGGAGTGTTCCAGGGCGATCACCTTGGTGCGCGGGGCAGCTTCGGTGCCGGCGTTGCGGCGGGTGAGCTTGAGCGCCGCCTCATTGGCTTCGGTGCCGGAGTTGGCGAAGAAGACCTTGGAGCCAGCCGGTGCGGCGGAGATTTCCAGCAGCTTTTCGGCCAGTGCGATCTGGCTGGGGCTGGTGAAGAAGTTCGACACGTGCCCCAAGGTGGCCAGCTGGCTGGTGATCACAGAAGTGAGCAGCGGGTGCCCGTGGCCCAGGGTGTTCACCGCGATGCCGCCGAGCAGATCCAGGTACTGGTTGCCATCCGCGTCCCAGACGTGGCAGCCGGCCCCGCGCACCAGCACGCGCTGCGGGGTGCCGAAGACACCCAGCAGCGACTTGGAGTAGCGTTCCGACAGCGCCTTAGAGGAGAGCCCGGTCAGTTCGGTGACTTCCGGGGCCGGGTTGGCGGCCAGCTGTGCGGCGGTGGTTTCAGCGGCGTTCTGGCTCACTATGCATCCTTCTTTGCGGTGTTCGCAGCGCAGTTCGGTTTTCCGGCGGGCAGCACCTGGGTGCCCACGCCGGCGGTGGTGAAGATTTCCAGCAGCATCGAGTGCGGGGCGCGGCCATCGACGATGTGGGCCTGGCCCACTCCTTCGTCCACGGCCTTGAGGCACGCACCCATTTTCGGGATCATGCCCGATTCCAGCGATGGCAGCATCTGCCGCAGCTCGTCGTTGGTGATCGAGCTGATCAGCGAGGACTTGTCCGGCCAGGCCGCGTACAGGCCCTCCACGTCGGTGAGGATCACCAGCTTGGTGGCGCCCAGCGCGCTGGCCAGGGCCGCGGCGGCGGTGTCCGCGTTGACGTTGAGCACCGCACCGGTCGGTTCGCCGTGCTCGTCGAATTCCGGGGCGACGGTGGAGATGACCGGGATCATCCCGGCATCCACCAGCGAATCCACCTGGTCGGTGCGCACGGTGGTGACTTCGCCAACCAGTCCCAGGTCCACCGGCAGCCCGTCGACGATGGTACCGGTGCGCACTGCCTGCAAGGTGGCGCCGTCCTCGCCGGACATGCCCACCGAGTAGGGGCCGTGCGAGTTGATCAGGCCCACCAGATCGCGCTGCACCTGGCCGGTGAGCACCATCCGCACCACGTCCATGGCCTCGGGGGTGGTCACGCGCAGCCCGCCGCGGAATTCTGATTCGATCCCCAAGGTGTCGAGCATCTTGTTGATCTGCGGGCCGCCGCCGTGCACTACGACCGGGTTGACCCCGGCGTGGCGCAGGAACACGATGTCTTCGGCGAAGGCGCGGCGCAGCTGGTCATTGACCATTGCGTTGCCACCGTACTTGATGACCATCGTGGTCCCGGCGAAGCGCTGGATCCAGGGCAGCGCCTCGATGAGCGCTTCGGCCTTGGACTGGGCGATATCCAGGTTGGTGCGAATGGTTTGGGCCATGGGAGTGTTCCTTGTTTCTGCCTAGGAAGAGTAGGCGGAGTTCTCGTGGACGTAGTCGTGGGTCAAATCGTTGGTCAGCACGGTGGCTTGCTCGGTGCCCGCGTTCAAATCGATCTCGATGGATACGTTGCGCTCATCGAGGTTGACCAGGTTGCGGTCTTCGCCGACCCCGCCGTTCTTGCAGACCATGACGCCGTTGATCGACACGTTCAGCTCATCGGGTTCGAAAGCGGCTTTGGTGGTGCCGACCTCGGAGAGCACTCGGCCCCAGTTCGGGTCCTTGCCGAAGACCGCGGTCTTGACCAGGTTGGAGCGCGAGACGGCCTTGGAGACTTCCAGGGCGTCGGCTTCGGTGGCGGCGTTGTAGGTGCGGATCGCGATGGTGTGATCGGCGCCCTCGGCGTCCTCGATCAGCTTCGCGGCCAGCTCGCAGCAGGCATCGGTCAGCGCGGCGGTGAATTCTTCCATCACCGGGGCGGCTCCCGAGGCGCCGGAGGCCAGCAGCAGCACGGTGTCGTTGGTGGACATGCAGCCATCGGAGTCCGCGCGGTCGAAGCTCATCGCGGTGGCCGCGCGCAGTGCGTCATCGGCCTGTTGACTGGTGAGCACCGCGTCGGTGGTGAGCACTACCAGCATGGTGGCCAGTGCCGGGGCGAGCATTCCCGCGCCCTTGGCCATGCCGCCGATGATGACCTGGCCGGAGCCGGACTCGCCGACGATGCGCGAGACCAGCTTGGGCACGGTGTCGGTGGTCATGATGCCGGCGGCAGCCTGGTCCGAAGCGTTCTGGTCGTCGGCCAGCGTATCGGCAGCGGCCTTCACGCCGGGAAGCAGCTTGTCCATGGGCAGCTGTTCGCCGATCAGGCCGGTGGAGGCCACGGCCACGTCACCTGCGGACACTTCGAGCAGCTGCGCCACGTATTCGGCGGTCTTGTGGGTGTTGGCGAAGCCTTCGGCGCCGGTGCAGGCGTTGGCTCCCCCGGAGTTGAGCACTACGGCGTCGATGCGGCCATCGGCGAGCACCTGCTTGGACCAGTGCACCGGAGCGGCGGCCACGCGGTTGGAGGTGAAGACACCGGCGGCGGTGAATTCCGGTCCGTGGTTCTTGACCACGACCACGTCGTTCTTGCCGGTGGACTTCAGGCCCGCTGGCACGCCGGCAGCGCTGAAGCCTGCCGGGGCGGTGACGCCGGTGGCGGCGGCCGATGGGTGGGTGTTGGTGTGGGCAAGACTCACGGTGCAACTCCTTGCATGAGCAATCCGGTGTTTTCTTCCAGGCCCAGGGCGATGTTCATCGACTGGACGGCGGCACCTGCGGTGCCCTTGGTGAGGTTATCCAGTGCGGCGGTGACGATCACGCGGTTGGCGTGGGTGTCGAAGGCCAGCTGCAGCTGGACATGGTTGGAGGCCTGCACCGCTCCGGTGGTGGGCCACTGGCCTTCGGGCAGCAAGTGTACGAACAGCTCGCCGGCGTAGGCCTCGGTCCAGGCCTCGCGCAGCATCGCTTCGGTGACTCCTGCCTTGACCTTGGCGGTGGCGGTGGTCAGGATGCCGCGCGGCATCGGGGCCAGAGTCGGGGTGAAGGAGACGGTGACCGGTTCGCCGGCCAGCTTGGAGAAGCCCTGCTCCATTTCCGGGATGTGGCGGTGGGAGCCGCCCACGCCGTAGGTGCTCATCGAGCCCATGACTTCACTGCCCAGCAGGTTGGGCTTCAGCGACTTGCCCGCGCCCGAGGTGCCCGAGGCCGAGACGATCACTACGTCGTCGGACTCCAGCAGTCCTGCTCCAAAGCCCGGGGCCAGGGCCAGCTGCGCGCCGGTCGGGTAGCAGCCGGGAACCGCAACGCGCTTGGTGCCGACCAGCTTTTCGCGCTGCCCGGGAAGTTCAGGCAGGCCATAGGGCCAGAAGCCGGCATGCTCGGAGCCATAGAATTTCTTCCATGCAACGGCTGATTCCAGGCGGTGGTCCGCACCGGCGTCGATGACCAGGGTGGATTCGGGAAGGGCTGCGGCCACGGCGGCCGAGGCTCCGTGCGGCAGGGCCAGGAACACGACGTCGTGCCCGGCGAGGTTTTCCACGGTGGTGTCCACCAGTACGCGATCGGCGAGCGCATGTAGGTGCGGTGCGATCGAGCCGAGTCGCTGCCCGGCCTGCGAATGGGCGGTGATCGCGCCAATCTCTACTTCGGGGTGGGCCGCGAGGATGCGCAGCACCTCGCCACCGGCGTATCCGCTGGCGCCGGAAACAGCTACTGAAATCGTCATGACCAGATTCTACCGCGAAATATTCACGCGCGCTAATAAATATTCATAAAATTATTTGTCACGTAACCCGACATCCAGCCCAGGTGGGCCCGCGCAACAACGCAAAGTCCTACACTTGCCGTAGAGACCAACCCGGGAACCGTTCCCCCGGATCCCCCGCACGCACGCCAGGAGTACCGCGCCATGCAGCAGCAAGCCATTGTGGTTAATGAACCAGCAGATGCCAACGGATTGGAACTGGGCCAGGTGCCCGTTCCCGCCCCGGGACCCGGCCAGTTGCTGGTGAAGGTCGCCGCCACCGGAGTGAACTTCATCGAGACCTACCAGCGCAGCGGCGTCTACAAGGTGGATTACCCTTTCACCCCGGGCAGCGAATTCTCCGGCGTAGTGGAGCAGATCGGCGACGGGGTGCAGAACTACAAGATCGGCGACCGGGTGGCCACTGCCTCGGGCACCGCCGGCTACGCACAGTATGCGCTGGTTGAGGCCAAGCGTGCGGGCAAGGTCCCGAATGCAGTGGACCTGCGCATTGCCGCTGCCCTGCCACTGCAGGGCATGACCGCGCACTACCTGGTGCATTCGAGCTACATGGTGCACTCCGGAGATGTCGTGCTGACCTACGCCGGCGCCGGCGGGGTGGGGCTGATCCTCACCCAGCTGCTCAAGCTCAAGGGCGCCACGGTAATCACCACCGCCTCCACCCAGCAGAAGAAGGACCTGGCCAAGGCTGCCGGCGCCGACTACGTGGTGGACTACGACCAGGTCGCCGCCACCGTCGAGCAGGTCACCGGCGGGGCCGGCGTGCATGCGGTGTACGACGGCATCGGCAAGGACACCTTCGAAACCTCGCTGGCCGCCCTGCGCCGCCGCGGCACCCTGGTGCTCTTTGGCGGAGCCAGCGGCCAGGTCCCGGATTTCAACCTGCAGCGGCTGAACGCCGGCGGGTCGCTGAGCGTGACCCGTCCGAAGCTCGATGACTTCTTGGCGACCGAAGAAGAGATGCACTGGCGCTTCGGCGATATCTTCGGCTGGGTGGCCGCCGGGGACATCGATGTGCGCATCGGCGCGCAGTTCGAGCTGGCCGAGGCCGCCAAGGCGCACGCCGCACTGGAATCGCGGGCCACCACCGGCAAGGTCATCCTGGTTCCTTGATCATGGCTGACCTGTTGAGCGGGCATGCCGGCACCGGCCCTTCAGATGATGCGGCCCTGCCGGCCTATCTGCAGGCGCTGGGCATTCCCGGGCTGATCGACCTGCATGTGCACTTCATGCCGCAGAACGTGCTGGACAAGGTCTGGGCGTTCTTCGATTCCGCGGGCGAACGCAGCGGTACGCCCTGGCCGATCAACTACCGGCTGGGCGAAGCGCAGCGCGTGGCGACGCTGCGCGAGCTGGGCGTGATCGCCTACGGCACGCTGAACTATGCACACCGCCCTTCAATGGCGGCCTGGCTCAATGCCTATTCGCGGGATTTTGCCGCCGGGCATCCCGAGGCGATTCGTTCGGGCACCTTCTACCCGGAACCCGGGGTCACGCAATTGGTGCGCGAAGCGATCGCCGACGGGGTGGAAATTTTCAAGGTGCATGTGCAGGTGGGCGGGTTTACCCCGCTGGATCCGCAGCTGGATCAGGCGTGGGAGCTGCTCGCCGAAGCCCGCACGCCGGTGGTGATCCATTGCGGCAACGGGCCGCATCGCGGTGAATTCACCGGGATCGAACCGATCCGGGAGTTGATTGCCCGGCACCCTTCGCTGGTGCTGGTGATCGCCCATGCCGGATTGCCCGACTACCTCGATTTCGCGCAGCTGGCCGCCGAGCACCCGAATGTGTATCTGGATACCACCATGGTGGGCACCGGATTCATGAACCGCATCGCCCCGCTGCCAGCGGACTATCCGCAGGTCGTGGCCGGGCTGGGGCACAAGATCGTGCTCGGCTCCGACTTCCCTAATATTCCCTACTCCTACAGCCACCAGATCCAGGCCTTGGCGGCATGGGGCCTGGGCGGGCAGTGGATGCGCGAGGTCCTGCACGACACCCCGCTCAAATTGCTGCAGGCGGTGCGCAACCGGTGAGATACATGACACTTCAACCATAATTTTGACCGCAACGGCAGGCGACACGCTTTAATGGTTGCAGGAGCCTTGAGCTCCTACCCCTCCAGGATCCACTTCACGTCAAGGATGCACTCCCCCAGCATCCCGGCACGCTCTTTAGTGAAGGGACGGATCCGAACAGCATGGATACCGAACAGACTCCTACCCCGGATGCACCGATCCACCAGCCGCAGTTCCCCGCCGGAGACCGGGCACCAAATGCACGCACCCTGATGGACATCGTGCAGGCCACCGCGCTGGCACACCCCGACGCGCCGGCCATCGACGACGGCGAACGCATCGAAAGCTACGCCGAGCTGATCGAAGAGGTCAAGGCCAAAGCACTCCGCCTGCATGAACAGGGACTGGGCGCCGGCGACCGGATCGGCCTGCGCGTCGAATCAGGCACCCGGCACCTGTACGAATGGATCCTGGCGATCATGTGGGTGGGCGCCGCCTACGTACCGGTGGATGCCGATGACCCCGATGAACGCGCCAAGACCGTATTCACCGAAGCCCAGGTCGCCGGCATCATCAAGGGCCGGGACACCATCGTTGCCGATGCGCAGCGCCCCAAGCCCTTCGCCAACCCGCGCATGCCTTCGCTGCAAGACGACGCGTGGATCATCTTCACCTCCGGATCCACCGGCAAGCCCAAGGGCGTGGCGGTCACCCATCGTTCGGCAGCCGCCTTCGTGGACGCCGAAGCAAAGATGTTCCTTCCCGGAAACCCGCTGAACACCTCCGACCGCGTGCTGGCCGGACTCTCGGTAGCCTTCGACGCCTCCTGCGAGGAAATGTGGATCGCCTGGCGCAATGGCTCCTGCCTGGTCCCGGCCCCGCGCGCCTTGGTGCGCAGCGGCATGGACCTGGGACCCTGGCTGATCTCGCGCTCCATCACCGCGGTCTCCACTGTGCCCACCCTGGCTGCGCTGTGGCCGGCCCAGGCCCTGGATTCGGTACGCCTGCTGATCTTCGGCGGCGAAGCCTGCCCGCCAGAACTGGCCCGGCGCCTGGCCACCGAAGGCCGTGAAGTCTGGAACACCTACGGTCCGACCGAGGCAACCGTGGTCGCCTGCGGCGCCACCATGGACGGCAGCGTGCCGGTGCGCATCGGATTGCCGCTGGATGGCTGGGATTTGGCCGTGGTGGACCCCGACGGGATCCCGGTGGCCGAGGGGGAATCCGGGGAGCTGATCATCGGCGGCGTGGGCCTGGCCCGCTACCTGGATCCGGAAAAGGACGCCGAGAAGTACGCGCCGATGCCCACCCTGGGCTGGGAACGCGCCTACCGCTCGGGCGATATGGTCATCAACGATCACTTGGGCCTGATCTTCGTGGGCCGCGTGGATGACCAGGTGAAAATCGGCGGACGGCGCATCGAACTGGGTGAAATCGATGCGGCGCTGAACTCGCTGCCCGAGGTGTCCGCTGCCGCGGTGGCGGTGCGCGAAACCGCCACCGGAAACAAGATCCTGGTCGGCTACCTGCAGGCCGACCCCGGCTACGACCTGGCTGCCGCGCGCACCGCGCTGCTGGCGGACCTGCCGGCCCCGATGGTGCCGATCCTGGCGGTGATGGACAGGTTGCCGATGAAGACCAGCGGCAAGGTGGACCGCAACGCACTGCCGTGGCCGCTGCCCGGCGCCGCGCAGGATGCCGACGCCTCCGATCTGCCCCAGCTCGATGGCACCGGCCAGTTCATCGCCGATTGCTGGAAGGGCGCGCTCGGCGCCACGGCCGCCGGATGGGATGCGGACTTCTTCGCTTCCGGCGGCGGATCACTGGCCGCCGCGCAGCTGGTCTCCGCACTGCGTGCCCGCTACCCGGATCTGACCGTCGCCGAACTCTACGACTACCCGCGCTTCGGCGCCCTGGTCGAATACCTGGGCGGACAGCAGCAGTCCGCCGCCCCGGCGCAGCCGCGCACCGTGGTGCGCACCCAGCGCGGAACCCAATGGGTCCAGAGCCTGCTGGCCGTTCCGCTGTTCGTCCTCTCCGGGTTGCGCTGGTTCACCTATCTGATGTTCGGGCACCTGTTCATGGTGGCATTGGGCGTCTTCGACGCACCGCTGCCAGCCCCTTGGTACGTGCTGGGCGGATTGTGGCTGCTGTTCGTCACCCCGCTGGGACGCATGTCGCTATCCATCGCGGCCAACAAGCTGCTGCTGCGCGGGCTGCAACCGGGCACCTACCCGCGTTCCGGATCGCTGCACCTGCGGTTGTGGCTGGCCCAGCACATCGCCGACGTGGTGGATCCCATCTCGCTGGCCTCCGCTCCCCTGCTGCCTTGGTATGCGCGGATGCTCGGAGCGAGAATCGATGCCACCGCCACCTTGCACACCCTGCCACCGGTCACCGGTCTGCTCACCGTCGGCCCCGGTGCCACCATTGAACCCGAGGTCGACATTTCGGGCTACTGGATCGACGGCGACAAGCTGCATGTGGGCGCCATCGAAGTCGGGGCGCACGCCTCGGTCGGCGCACGCAGCACCCTGGCTCCCGGTGCGGTCATCGGCGAGCGCACCATCGTAGAGGCCGGTTCAGCTCTCTACGGCCAGGCGCGCAGCCATTCGCGCTATGCCGGCTCCCCCGCCCAGCGCGAAGGCCGGGCGAAGCCGAAATGGCCGGAGCACGAACCCGAGCACAAGCTGCTGCCCCGGTTCCTGGGCGCCGTGGGTTCCATCGCGTTGAACCTCGCGCAGTGGATCCCGGTGATCGCGGCCTTGCTGGCCATCGCTCCGGTGCTTGGCACCGCGCAATCGCTGACCGGCATCGGCTGGCGTTTCATCCCCGCCGTGCTGCTGGGTGCCACCGTATGGTTCCTTTCCACCATGGTGCTGACCATCGCGGTAGTCCGGTTGCTGTCCATTGGACTGGTCGAAGGCTGGCATCCGGTGACTTCCCGGGTGGGCTGGCAGGCGTGGGCTACCGAACGCGTGCTGGATACCGCCCGCGATCTGCTCTTCCCGCTCTATGCTTCGCTGTTCACCCCGATCTGGCTGCGCCTGCTGGGCGCCAAGGTGGGCCGAGATGTGGAGATCTCCACGGTGCTGCTGATCCCGAAGATGACCACTATTTCCTCCGGCGCATTCCTGGCTGACGACACCATGGTCGCCTCCTATGAGCTGGGCGGCGGCTGGATGCACATCGCCCCGGTCCGCGTGGGCAAGAAGGCGTTCTTGGGTAACTCCGGGATCCTGCATGCCGGACGCCGGGTACCCAAGCGCTCGCTGATCGCGGTGCTCTCGGCGACCCCCAAAAAGATGAAGGCCGGCACCTCGTGGATCGGCTCGCCTCCGCACATGCTGCGCCGCACCACGGTGGAAGGCGAATCGGATCTGACCTATCGCCCTACCCTCAAGCTCAAGATGCTGCGCGCCGGGTGGGAGCTGACCCGCGCGTTGGCCGTGTTCACCACGGTGGGCATTGCCGGCGGCGTGCTCTGGACGCTGTCCGCGCTGACCACCTACTTCAGCCCATTGGCTGCGATCCTGCTCTCCGGCGCGGTGCTGGTGGCTGCCGGTGCGATCGCCGCGCTGGTGGCGGTGGCCGCCAAGTGGCTGGTGATCGGAGTGATCCGCCCTGGCGAGCACGCGCTGTGGAGCTCGTTCATCTGGCGCACCGAAATGGTGGATTCCTTCACCGAGCTGGTGTGCGCGCAGTGGTTCGCCCGCTTGGCCTCGGGCACCCCGGCTCTGGTCTGGTTCCTGCGTGCCCAGGGCGCGCGGATCGGGCACGGCGTTTGGTGCGAGAGCTACTGGTTCCCGGAAGCGGATCTGGTGACTTTGGAAGACCATGCCACGGTGAACCGCGGCTGCGTTTTGCAGACCCACCTGTTCCACGACCGCATCATGTCCATCGATGCGGTCACCCTCGGTGCTGGCGCAACCCTGGGCCCGCACAGCGTGATCCTTCCCGCTGCGCGGATCTCGGAAGGCACCACCACCGGACCTGCCAGCCTGGTGCTGCGCGGCGAGGTGCTGCCAGCCAATACCTACTGGCGGGGCAATCCGGCGGTACGCTGGAACATCGAAGAAGAGCCCGAATCCGAACTGCCAGTTGACCAACAAGCCTGAGGAATCCCCACCAATGCCCCACACCATACTCGACGAGTACACCAAGCACCACGGGTCCCCGAAGTACACGGTGGAGCACTATGACCTGGCGCTGGTGATCAAGTTGGCCAGCAATCTGCTCGATGGCCGGGCCACGCTGCGTATCCGCGCGCTGGAGGATCTCCACGAAGTGGCGCTGAACCTCAGCGGCTTGAAGATCATCAAGGCCACCTGCCAAGGACGCAAGGTGCAGGTGTCCAAGAAGCACCACCGCATGGTCGTCTCCCTGCCCACTCCGGTGCCAGCCGGTGAGCGTGTGGAGCTGAACCTGCGCTATGCAGGCAGCCCGCAAGCTGAAGACGGGCTGTGGGGCGAGCTTGGCTGGGAGGAGCTCACCGACGGCATCTTGGTGTCGGGCCAACCGGTGGGCGCTTCCACCTGGTACCCGTGCAATGACCACCCGAGCCACAAGTCCACCTACCGTTTCGAAATCTCCACGGATGCCGGCTATCGGGTGGTGGCTAATGGCCAGCTGGTGGATCATCGACGTTCAGCCAGCCGCGAGACCTGGGTCTACGAGCAGCGCGAACCGATGGCCAGCTACCTGGCGACCTTGCAGATCGGCCGCTACCAGGAGATCCCCTTCGACCAGGGCGGGCATTTGCTGGCCTATGCCGTGCCGGGCAGCGATCTGCCGGTGCGTGGCGCGTTCGCGAAACAGGCCGCCATGGCGCAGCTGTTTGAGCGGAAGTTCGGGCCCTACCCGTTTGAGAGCTACAAGATTGTTGTGGTCGATGACGAGCTGGAGATCCCGCTCGAAGCCCAGGGGCTGAGCATCTTCGGCAAGAACCACCTGTCCCTCCAGTGGGAGGCGCAGCGCTTGATCGCGCACGAGCTCGCGCATCAGTGGTTCGGCAATTCGCTGACTCCTGGACGCTGGAAAGATATCTGGCTCAACGAGGGCTTCGCCTGCTTCAGCGAATGGGTCTACTCCCAGGAAGCTGGCGTGATGCCGCTGGCCGAACGCGCCCGCACCGCGTGGCAAATGCTCAAGGACCTGCCGCAAGACATTGTGGTTGGCGACCCGGGACCCGCGGACATGTTCGATGACCGGGTGTACAAGCGCGGTGCACTGGCACTATATGCGCTGATGGTGCAGCTCGGTGAAGCGCAGTTCTATGTGATGCTTCGCGAATGGACGGCAACGCATAAGCATTCAACGGTCAGCACACCGATGTTCGCCGAATTGCTCTGCCGCTACGCCCCGGAAAGCCGAGTCCAGCCGATCTTGGACGCTTGGCTGTTCTCCGAAGACCTTCCGCCGTTCCCCGGCTGATCTTTGCACGGCCTGTTCCGTGGCCGGCGCAGCTCGGGTGCTTTGTTGCTCTTGGTCACAAATAGCCCTGAGTCCGCGCCATGTTCAGCTGTTGTTCATGTGCCGTTCACCGGATAATTCTACGGTCAGTGCATGACTGTAGAGACCCCGCTGCTCGATGAATCCTTCCTCGGCTACTCCGTCCTGGACAACGACGATGACGACCCGGTGCTGGTCCGCGCCGATGGAAGCATCGTGGATACCTGGCGGGAGAACTACCCCTACGCTGAGAAGCTCGACCGGGCCACCTATGAGCTCCAGAAGCGGGCGTTGCAGATCGAGCTGCTGAAACTGCAGAAGTGGGCCAAGGCGAACGGCCGCCGCATTATGATCGTCTTCGAAGGCCGTGACGCCGCCGGCAAAGGCGGCACGATCAAGCGTTTCACCGAGCACCTGAATCCGCGCGGAGCCCGGGTAGTAGCCTTGGAGAAGCCCAGCGAACGCGAGTCGACGCAGTGGTACTACCAGCGCTACGTGCAGCATTTCCCTTCGGCGGGCGAGATCGTGCTCTTCGACCGGTCTTGGTACAACCGTGCCGGGGTCGAACGGGCCATGGGATTTTGCACCCAAGAGCAGGTAGCGCATTTCCTTGACCAGACGCCGGCCTTTGAGAAGATGGTCGTCGATGAGGGGATCGATCTAATTAAGTTCTGGTTCTCGGTTTCCGCCAGCGAGCAATTGACCCGTTTCACGATTCGCCGTATCGATCCGGTGCGCCAGTGGAAGCTCTCCCCCATGGATCTTGAGTCCCTGGATAAATGGGACAAGTACACCGAAGCCAAAAAGGAAATGTTCCTCAAGACCGACACGGAGCATGCCCCGTGGACCGTGGTGAAATCAAATGACAAGAAGCGCGCCCGGTTGCAAGCGATGCGCCACGTCCTGAATCTTTTCGATTACAAGGGCAAGGACCACGAACTGGTGGGATCACCCGATCCGAGGATCGTCGGCCGTGCAGCCAACGTGATTACCCACGGCGAGGAATTCTAAGCGCCACTGGTGATGAATCTCGATTAGGGAACGGTGATGCAGGTCCCCAGCAGCCCCTGGCCGCTGGGGCCTTCTGCTTTCCAGCCGCCATCCATCACCGAAAGGCCACGTTTTGCAGCCAATGCATGCTCGTCGCGGATGCTTGCCTGGAAACGCTGCGTGGGGATGTCGATGGAAATCCTGCATTCCAAGAAATCCAGCCATTGCCGGGTCAGCGGGAACCAGGCTTTAAAGACACTTTCCTTGGCGCTGAAAATCAGCCGATCCCACGCAATGCCCGGATGGGACGCAGCCAGGTCCTGGACCAGTTGCTGTTCCTCGGGAAGCAGCACGATCCCATGGATTTCTTCAGGCAGGGGCATGTGCAGTTCAGCATCGATGCCAATCGAGCGAAGGTCGGCGCTTGAAGCAACCGCGGCGGCCCTGAAGCCAGCGCAATGGGTCATGCTACCCAGAACACCTTCTGGCCAAATAGGGGCCCGTTTGCCATCGGGAACCAAGGCAAAGTCTGCAAAACCCAATGATGCCAACGCACGGCGAGCGCAGACACGGACAGTACGGAACTCTTGTTGCCGCTGCGGCGCCGCTCCTAGGATATAGCGCTCTTCTTGCCAATAACGTGGCCCGCCGTCAAGTTCGGTGCGGGTTTGAACCACGTGCACGGCAGATGGCAAGAGCTCTGGGAAGATGACGTTGCCTTTCGTTAGAAACGGGAAGATCCACCAGCCCCGGAGAAGCTTCCACCTCCAGAATAGCCGCTGGATATTCCGCCAGATGAGCTCGCTGCTTCACGCGACGCGGTCACTGCACTGACCCCTGCGGTATATCCGTGGTGGTAGCTGCCCACGCGCCAGTACATCGAAGATGGATTCAAGACATCCAGGATGGTGCCGACAGAATTCTGGTTGGCTCTGGATTCGTAACGGGACTTCTTCAGTTCCGATTGCATATCGGCTTTTTCTTCTGCACTTTCGGCATACACTTCGATTTGCGCCTGGGCGAAGATATCCAGCTTCTCGGTCAATTCGGCACGCAGTGCCGATAATGAGTCGAGCGCTTGGTCCACGGTGATCGACTCTTCCTCCAGCTGCACCGACAGTTCTCTCAGCTGCTCTGTTGCCACTTCCCGATAGGAAGCCAACGCAGCAGCGCTGCCCATTAACTCCGGTTCAACGTCCTGGAGCAGCTCCCTAATCTCAGCCAGGTCATCTTCCAGCGGCTTGGTCTGCGCGTGCCAAGCATCTTTCCAAGAAGCTGAGCGGGTATACAGCGCCGACGCGGCAATGATGGCGTCATCGGTCAGGTCCAAGGACTGCGCTGATTCTTTGAATTCTTTGGCAAATCGAACCCCTTCATAGCCGGAGCGCTCCTTCTTGCCCGAACTTTCCAGTGCTTGCTGCGCTTCGAAACAGGCACGGTATTTGGTCATGAACTTGGCGAAGCGCTGTTCCAATTCGATCGCGTGCTGCGAGGTGGCCGGCAGCGTCCTGGCCGCTAGTTCAGTTTCATCCAGGTCCATGGTGACGTTGGTCAGATGCAATCCGCCCTGGCGCAGTTCTTCGGCAAAAGTTTCCCGTCGTTTTGACCGGGTGTGCATCACGGCGCCGCCAACGATGGCACCGACCACTCCGGCGCTTCCGCCGGCGATCCACAACGCCGGATGCTCGTACCAGGGTCGATTCATGATCACGGCCGCCTGGTCTGCTACGGCAATCACGCCGTCGGTCCACCGCGAAAGGTTGAAGTCATCATAGCCAGCCTCATGGATACTCTCCATTGCACTCTCGGAGACTTTGCGGTCTTCACCGAAATACGTGCCGATCTGCCCATCCCCGCGGCCTTCAATGGACAGCGTGATGATGAACAGCCCATCGGCCCAATAGTCCCCGTAGTCTTCCGGCTTGGCAGATATCCATTCCGGATGCGACGACTTGGCGAATTCCAAGGTCTTGGTATTGATGTCATCGGAATACTCGCCGTTGCGGGCGTAGACGGCTACGTCCGTGGGCTCATTGAAGTCGAGTTCCTCCAGTGCTTCACGCAGCCGCTGCTCATTGAGCATGCCAGTGGAGTCCTCGATGGTGACCGATTCCAGGTTCTGTCCGGCAGCGAGCTGTATTGAATTGCCTGCCTGCGCGGCAGGGATCGCACTGGCCACACCGATGGCAAGTACCGTGGCAGTGCTGGCGATTCGAATGCTCCAGGTTCGCAGGCTCACGATGCCTCTCCTTCATTGGACAAACGGATTATCTCCGACTGATAGCCTTTCTCCTATCCTAGCTAGTCGGGCTTCGGCATTGGTCATCCTTAAGACGGTTTTTGGCGCACCAAGGGCACAAGGACACTGCAACCAGCCGGATTTTCCGAAAAGTGATGGATTCCTCAAGCAAGTGCATGGCCTGCCTATTATTGCCTGATCAACGGATGGGAACCCTCCGGGCATGGGAGGAAAAAGTGCACGATTGGTTTCAACCGTGCAACACCGCGCCAAATTCGGGGCTAAAATTGCAGAATGACTAGCATTGACGATTCCGGGGTATCCGTCCTTTCAGAGCCAGAGCGCGAGATCCTCACCTGGGACACCTTCGGTGAAGCTTCCCGTGAGCTCGCGCAGACCATTGTCGACGATGGCTTCGAGCCAGATATCGTTCTGGCAGTTGCACGAGGCGGCTTGCTGCTAGCCGGATCGATTTCCTACGCTCTGGGCGTCAAGGCCTGCGGTGCGCTGAACGTCGAGTTCTACACCGGCATCGGCACTGTCTTGCCTGAGCCAGTGGTCCTTCCTCCAATGCTGGACGATGGCCACCTGCGCGACAAGAAGATCCTGATCGTTGACGACGTCTCCGACTCCGGCCGCACCCTGGAAAAGGTTGTCGACTTGGTCTCCGCTTGGGGCGCCGAGGTCAAGACCGTGTGCTTGTACACCAAGCCACGCACCATCATGGTTCCGGATTACGAATGGCGCCGTACCGACAAATGGATCACCTTCCCATGGTCGGATCTGCCACCAGTTACCGCCAGCGCAGCCAAGTAAAGATTTTCACTATCAGCGGGGAACGATGACTTTTCATCGTTCCCCGCTTTTGTGCAATTACTAGGTCTTTGGACGCAGATCGAGCGTGAATCCCGGGCACTGCGGAAAGTCTCCGACAAAGTCTGCTTCCAATCCAAAGGACGCGTAGAAGGAAATCGATTCCTCGGTGGCCTGCCAGTCCAACATCATTGGCATTGAACTCTGCCTGGCCCAACGGAATACTTCTTCAACCATCTTATTCCCCAAGCCGGTTCGTCTCGTGCCAGGTTCCACGAACAAATCGTGCAGGCGCCCGACAGTGAACGGGGTACGCAGTCCTGGCCCGTAATCCTGCGCCGCGGCATAGCCGGATAGCCCACGGCCAGATTCAGCAACGCAAATGAACCAGTTGGAATCATTGACCAGCATCTGGAAATTCTCTTCGAAGTCTTCTGCACCCAACCCCAGCTCAGGTGTAAACATGCGCGCTAATCGGTAGACCTCGGCGCTATCCCCCGCTCGGGCCTGACGAGTATTTTCCGAAACACTACTCATGTTTTGATCCTAGAAGCGTTGTCAATAAAGCTCGTGCAAACATGGTGCCTCTTGATTCCCCGCCGGCAGGCCGGTTCTGGCGGCGTGCAGGTGCTTGGAGCCATAGGATGCTGGTATGAGAATTGACAGCCTCGATGTTTTTGACGACGCGCTGCTCCGGGCTGCTTGCCAGCTAGAAGCCGCCGCCAATGCAAAAGCGTCTCCGGGCTGGCAAAGGCATCGGAACCGAACCTCGAACCTGCAACTTCACGGCGAGCCGTATTTCGACCAAAGCTTGTTCGGCCAAGCGTTGGACTGTTTCCGCAGATCGCTATCCATCAGGCAATCGCTAAACCTCCCTGAAGACCAGATCACATCCTCGCGCCTGGCGGTCGCGGCAGCTGAATCCCGACTCTAGGCCTGAGGTTTCCCCTGTCAAGAAAGCTGATGCAAAGGAAACAGAGTTTGCCTGCAGTTCGGCCCGTCATAGTCTAAAGCCATGGGTCCTTCACTAGTGCTAACGGCTATGACCAAGGCAGATGCCGAATTCGTTGCACGCCTTGCAGCAGATGAACGGGTGACAGCTTATATCGGAGATGGGCACACCTGGAGCCATGAGTACACCGCGCAGCGCGTGGATCATGCGCTATTGAATGCCGGGATCTGCTGGTACATCGCCCGCCGCCAAAATTCTCCGGTTGGCCTTTTCACTGCAACTGAACGGCCGGCTGCCACTGAAATCGGATATTGGATCGACCCGGAATTCTGGGGCCAGGGTCTGGCTAAGTCATTGGTCGGCGAGGGGCTGGCGACGTTGCAAGCTGAGGGCCGAAGCGCATTGATCGCTCGGGTCGATAGCGCGAATATTGCGTCGTTGAAGGTTTTGAAACGACATGGGTTCATCGCCCAGGCCAAGGAAGGTCCCGGGCTCATCACGCTGACGCGGGCAATGCCTGCCGAGCCGATCCCTGCTAGCGGCGGCTAAGGCGCGAAAGTTTCGGAAGGACGCAGGCTATTGGGGGCTTGTTGCTCAAGCGTAGCGCTGGGAGTGGATGGCTCCTCCAGATGCGTCCCGGCACCGCGCTGGATAAAGATCACGGCAGCCCAGCCTGCGGCGATGAGTACGGCAACGGCGGCGATTCCCAGCAGGAACACCAGCAGCACAGCACCGCAAGAACGCAATCCCTTCACTGCAACCCCATCCGGCATCTCGTTTTCTTTACACTTATCCCAGAGCAAGTGTAGTCCTCAAGCTGCCCAACCCATGGCAAGGCAGTACGCAAGATGCCCTGTCGCTTCCCGATAATCAGGAAAGCAACAGGGCATCAGCGATGACAGAAAGCTTAGCGCTGGGTGGCGCCGAACTTCTTGGCAGCGGCGTCAACTGCAGCGGCACGAACTTCGGAAGCCTCGTCCGCGGTCAGGGTGCGGTCAGCGGCACGGAAGCGCAGGCCGAAGGCCAACGACTTCTTGCCTTCTTCGATGCCCTGACCCTGGTACACGTCGAACAGCGCGATGTCTTCGAGCAGTTCTCCGGCGCCTTCACGCAAGGTTGCGAGCACGTCGCCAGCGACAACGTCCTGGTCTACGACCAGTGCGACATCCTGGGTTGCCAGCGGCTGGCTGGAGAGGTGCTGCTGGGCGACGACCACTGCCGGAGCAGCAGACATCAGTGCCGCAGCGTCCAGTTCCATGGCCACGGTGCGTGCTGGCAGGTCCTGGTCCTTGAGCAACTGCGGATGCAGTTCGCCGGCGTAGCCAACAACCTCGCCGGCGAGCTTCAGCGCTGCCACGCGGCCCGGGTGGAAGGCCTGGTGGCTGCCCTGGGCAACCTCCAGCTCAACGCCGAGGATATCCGCCACGTTGTGCGCGGCATCCAGTGCGTCGGCCCAGTCCCAGGCACGCGGTGCGAAGCCGGCGGCAGCCGATGCTTCATGGCCGGTGAACACGGCAGCAAGGTGCCATGGCTGGTTCGGCACGCCGTTGAACAGTTCGGCCAGTACTTCATCGCTTGGCTTGGCACCCAGCGGAGGAAGCACCGAGGAGCCCAGCTGCTGCCCTGGCAGGAAGACCAGTCCGCCTTCATACAGCGCCAGGTCGCGGAAGCCGCGGCCGATGTTGCGGCGAGCGGTTTCCAGCAGGCCCGGCAGCAGCGAGGTGCGTAGGAAGCGGAATTCCTTGGAGATCGGGTTGGCCAGCGAAACGGCCTTGACCTCGGTACCGGCCTGTGCGGCGCCGAAGGTGGCGTTCTGCGCCTGGGAAACGAACGGGTAGTTCAGCACCTCGGTCAGCCCGGCGTCTGCCAAGCCTTGGAGCAGGCGGCGGCGCTGGGACTGGGTGCGGGTCAACCCGCGGCCCGGAGGCGCTACCGGCAAGGTGGCTGGAATCTTGTCGTAGCCGATAACGCGGGCTACTTCTTCAACCAGGTCTTCCTTGATGTCCAGATCCGGGCGCCAGCTAGGCGCGGTCACCAGGAAGCCCTCGGCGTTCTGCTGGACAGCTGCGCCGATGCCTTCCAGCGCGGAGATGGTCTGCTCATCGGTGTAGTCCACGCCGATCAGCGCACCGGCGAAACCTGCCGGCAGCTGGATCTGGGTGTCGGCAGGGACCGCGCCGGCGTCGGTGGCCTTGGCGGTTTCGGTGCCGCCAGCCAGCTCGACCAGCAGGTTGACCGCGCGCTGGGCGGCGATCTGCATGATGCGTGGGTCCACGCCGCGTTCGAAGCGCTTGGAGGCTTCGGATGGCAGCTTGTGGCGGCGGCGCGAGCGGCCGATGGACACGGTGTCGAAGTGCGCGGCTTCGATCAGCACGCGGCTGGTCGAATCCGATACCTCGGTGGCTGCCCCGCCCATGACGCCGGCAATGCCGATGGCGCCGGATTCATCGGTGATCAGCAGGTCTTCGACGGACAGCTCGCGTTCCTTGTCGTCCAAGGTGGTGAGCTTTTCGCCGGAGTTGGCGCGGCGCACGGTGATCGCGCTGGTCAGCTTGTCAGCGTCGTAGAAGTGCAGCGGGGCACCGAGCTCGAGCATGACGTAGTTGGAGATGTCCACGACCAGCGAAATCGAGCGCATGCCTGCCAGCTGCAGGCGCGAAGCCATCCAGCGCGGGGTCGGGCGGGTTGGATCGATGCCGGTGACTTCGCGGGTCACGAAGCGGGTGCAGCCTGGCACGCCGTAGATCGGCGCCGCGTCGGCCAAGACCACCTCGTGTCCGGCTTCGGAAGCGTCCGAAACGGTGACGATCGATGCTGGATCGGTGAAGGAGGTACCGGTGGCCAGCGCGTATTCGCGGGCTACGCCGCGGATGGAGAAGCAGTAGCCGCGGTCCGGGGTCACGTTGATTTCCGCAGCCTGGTCATCGAGTCCGAAGAGCGCCAAGACGTCGGTGCCTACCTCCGGGTCCAGCCCGTAGTTGGAGAGCACCATGATGCCGTCGTGGTCTTCGCCGATGCCCAGCTCGCGGGAGGAGGCGATCATGCCGGCCGAGGTGTGGCCGTAGGTCTTGCGCGGGGAGATCTTGAAATCTCCGGGCAGCACCGCTCCGGGCAGGGTAACAACAACCTTGTCGCCCTCAACGAAGTTGTGCGCACCGCACACGATGCCCTGCACACCCGTCGGGTCGATGCCCTTGCCGGTCAGGGTCTGCTCGGTGCCTTCTGGAACCACACGGACCTGGCACCAGTTGATGGTCTTGCCGTTGGAGGCGACTTCCTTTTCCAAGGAGAGCACCTGGCCGACCACGATCGGGCCGGAGAGCTCGTCGGAGGGACGGTGCACGTCTTCTTCTTCGAGGCCGACCTTGACCAGGTCTGCCATGACGTCTTCAGCCGAGGCGTCGGCTGGTACCTGCGCGTACTCGCGCAGCCAAGATAGTGGAATACGCATTGCTTAGATCTCCATCCCGAAGTGCTGGCTGAAACGGATATCGCCCTCGATCATGTCGTGCATGTCGGGCACATCGTTGCGGAACATGAGCGTGCGCTCGATGCCCATGCCGAAGGCAAAGCCGGAGTACTCCTCCGGATCAATGCCCGCAGCGCGCAGCACGTTCGGGTTGATCATGCCGCAGCCGCCCCACTCGATCCAGCGCGGGCCGCCCTTGGCACCTGGGTGCCAGATGTCCAGCTCGGCCGATGGCTCGGTGAATGGGAAGTAGGCAGGGCGCAGGCGGATCTGTGCTTCGGCGCCGAACATCTGCCGGGCGAAGTGCTCCAGGGTGCCGCGCAAATCGGCCATGGTCAGGCCCTTGTCTACGGCCAGGCCTTCGAACTGGTGGAAGACCGGGGTGTGGGTGGCATCGAGTTCATCGGTGCGGAAGGTGCGTCCTGGGCACAGCACGTAGACCGGCACCTCGCGCTCGAGCATCGAGCGGACCTGTACCGGGGAGGTGTGGGTGCGCAGCACCAGGTGCGCGTCGGCAGGTTCCACGAAGAAGGTGTCCTGCATTTCGCGGGCCGGGTGGTCCGGCTTGAAGTTCAGCGCATCGAAGTTGAACCATTCGGATTCAACTTCCGGGCCTTCGGCGATTTCCCAACCCATGCCGACGAAGATGTCGGCGACGCGGTCCTGCAGGACCGAGAGCGGGTGGCGGGCGCCAACGCTGCGGCGGCGCGCTGCCGCGGTGACGTCCACGGTTTCCTCTATGAGGATGCGGGCGGCTTCAGCTTCTTCAAGCACCACGGTGCGGGCGGCCAGGGCCTTGTTGACTCGTCCGCGGGCCGAACCCACGAGCTTGCCGGCCACGGCCTTTTCCGACTTGTCCAGCTTGCCGATCTGGCGGTTAGCCAGGGATAGCGCGGACTTCTCGCCGGTGTGCGACAGGCGGGCTTCTTTCAACTCGTTCAGGTCACCTGCGGCTTCGATGGCGGCCAGGGCGGCATCTACCGCATTGGCAATGCCTGCTTCATCGGTCGGGTGCGGAACGTTGGACTCCCCGTCGGGAGCTTGTCCAGTTGTCTGATCAGACATGGGATCGATCGATCCTTACTCTTATCTTGTACTTACGCGTAGAACACTTTGCTTCCATTCTATGGCTAAGGGCCCGTGATCGTTTCACCGATGACGGGCCCTTAGCGTGAAGCTTCTTACCTTGAAACAGGAATCCTACGAATTAATGCGCTTCCTTGGAAGCTTTCGGTGCGAAGGCACCAACGAAGACGAAGGTCAGCACCAGCAGTGCTCCGCCGAATACGGCGGCATAGAACATGGTGTGGTCGACCTTGCCGGTGGCCTGGTAGGAGGCGGCACCCTGGATCATGTCGAAGGTGACGGTATGGTGCTGCGCGGTGCCCGGGGAGTGCGAGGTGACCGCGCCCGGGAAGGTCACGTGCAGGTTCGCTTCTGTGAACGAAGAATCCACTGCGGCCTTGTCCCCTGGCATCGAGAAGGTGTATTCCTTCCCGTCATCGCTCAGGTTGATTTCGAAGCCGAAGAGGCTGAAAGCATCTGCCAGCTGGACGTAGGTCATCGGGCTGGTGGTTTCGAAGCGCAAGCCGACATTTTCGCCATCGTCGACTTTGCTGTAGCTCCACTGATCCCCCAGCTGCTCTTCCATGGCCGCGACGTCGATCTGGCTGTTGAGGACTTCTTCAAAGGTGACGCCGTTGAGCGTCGACTTGTGCAGGGTCAACTGCATGGCCCCGGCAACCTTGTCCTTGCCCAGGACGTTGACTTCTGCGTTCATGTTGACGCAGCCAGAAAGTGCTAGGACGGCGGCGAAGGCCAGAGCGATAACGCTCATAAATCGCTTCACGAAAAAGTGCTCCTCAAAAATATCGACTACAAGCAAAGTGCCAGAAGATGGCGTGGTAATAAGCTTACGGGTGATTACTGCTGTGACCCGGAACGCGCCTGGGCCAGGCATGCCGCCACGATGGGAGCATCAGCGGGAATCCAGTCAACGACCTCGCCCACCTGGTCATCGAGTTCCAACCATGACAGCTGGTCGTGCCCATCGAGGGTCGCTGGTTCACCGTCGGTGATCTGGGCGAACCACATGCGCATGGCCGCTTTCTCATTCAGCTGCCAGCCTTGTGGATGCGGTCCGGGGATCGGCGCGCCCAAGCGCAGCTGAACACCCAGTTCCTCGCGCAGTTCCCGGCGCACGGCCTCGACTTCGCTCTCCCCCGGTTCCACTTTTCCACCGGGAAATTCCCAGAGCCCGGCAAGGGCTTCTGGTCGATTCCGGCGGGCGGCGAGCAGTTTGGTCGGCTGGGCCAGGTCATCGACGATGGCCACAGCTACAATTTGCTTCAGTTCTGCAGGCATAAAGTTTCAGTTCTATCCGATTCGCTTAGCGCTGGGCACGGGCCGATGCGTACAGGCACACGGTTGATGCGGTGCCCACGTTCAGCGATTCGGCAACACCGTACAGTGGCACAGCGACCCGGTAATCGGCGGCTTGCTTCTCATGCTCGTCCAAGCCCTGGCCTTCATTGCCGAACAGCCACAGGGTGGGTGCTTCGAGTACCGGCTGACCTTCGGGGGCTTCGGTACCGGGCTGGTTGGCACGCAGCACCGCGGCATCCTGCAGGGTGTCCAGGTTGTGGGCGGCGTAGCCGTCGGCTGCCAGCACCTGGCTTCCGGTGGTCTTCGCGGCGGCGATCAGGTGGTCGAATTCGACGTTGTTCAGGACTGGCAGGTGGAACAGCGAGCCGACGGTGGAGCGTACGGCCTTCGGGTTGTAGATATCCACGCTGCCCTTGGTCAAGATGACCGCGTCGGCTCCGGCGGCGTCGGCTGCACGCAGGATCGTGCCGGCGTTGCCCGGGTCTTGGATGCGGCATAGCACGGCGATCAGCTTCGGCTTGGTGTCCAGCACTTCGCTCAGCTGCGGCTGGGACATGGCGACGACCGCGAGGATGCCCTGCGGGGTCTGGGTGTCCGCCATGGCGTGCAGCACTTCGCCGGTGACGATGCGCGGTTGGATCTTGGCATCTTCCAGCAGTGTTTCGAATTCTTCGTGGCTTTCAAGGAATCCACCAACGACGTAGACGTTCTGGACCAGGTTGTCGTCCTCCAGATGCGCTTTGAGTGCTTCGCGTACGGCCTGAGGGCCTTCAACGAGGTACTCGCCGGTGGCTTCACGGCCCTTGCTCTTGGCCAGACGCGCGATGGCCTTGACGCGTTCAGCACGTGGATTGGACATCACTTCTGGAGGAAAACTGCTCATATATCGAGAATACCGGTAGAAACACACAAAGGGCGGGTCCGCGCAGTACGCGCGACCCACCCTTTGGTGTGATCTGTCCTACCTGAGCTTTAGCTCAAAGGGAGAAAAGATTTACTTCATCTGCTGACGGGATTCGCCGCCAGCTGGTTCGAAGCCTGCAGCCTTAGCAGCATCGATGGAGTTGAACCAGAACTCAGCTTCAGTCTGGTCGTACCAGGTCGAGCCTGGAACGTGGTACTTGTTCGAGCCAGCGTTGCCCTTGATAACGAAGCCCTCAGGTGCAGCTTCGCCTTCAACAGCCTTGACTACGCCTTCGCCCTCAACGGACTTTGCAGCAGCCTTTGGAGCCTTAGCAGCCTTTGGTGCAGCAACCTCAGCAGCAGCCTTTGGGGCGTTGACGTCAGCTGGAAGAGCGTCCTTTGCAACCTTTACCAAGGTAGCGAAAGCGTTCGAGTCCGAAACAGCCAGCTCTGCGAGCATACGACGGTCAACCTCGATCTGAGCAGCCTTCAGGCCCTGGATCAGACGGTTGTAGGTCATGCCGTTGGCGCGGGATGCAGCGTTGATGCGCTGGATCCACAGGCGGCGGAAGTCGCCCTTGCGCTTACGGCGGTCGTTGAAGCTGTAAACGAACGAGTGGAGCAGCTGCTCCTTGGCCTTACGGTACAGGCGCGAACGCTGACCGCGGTAGCCCTTTGCGCGTTCCAGAACGACGCGACGCTTCTTATGGGCGTTTACTGCCCGCTTCACACGTGCCACGTGTGTACTCCTTCAAGTCAGTTCCCCAGTGCCCGCGATTGTGCGGGATGGGTGAAATCTATGGGTGGTGGGGTATTGCTTCCCCGTATTGCGAAAGGGGGAGCTTAGAGGCCCAGCATCCGCTTGATGGTCTTAACATCGGCCTTAGCAACGATCTGGTCAGAAGCCAGGCGGCGGGTAACGCGCGAGGACTTGTGCTCCAGGTAGTGGCGACGGTTGGCCTGCTGGCGAGCGAGCTTACCGCTACCGGTCAGCTTGAAGCGCTTCTTGGCGCCACTGTGAGTCTTGAACTTCGGCATAGCTGCCGTTCTCCTTACGTGCTCCATCCGGTAAAGCACCGGGTGGGGATCATCCGAAGCGGGCCCCGATAAAGGTGACCGCTGTTGTTCTCTTGTAGTTGGACCTTCCTAAGAGGAAGATCCTTCACCGTGAACGGTGACGGGCTCGAAAGCCCAACAGGCTTGGCTAGGCGTCGCCTTCAGCTGCCTGACGTGCCTGCTCCAACTTGGCGCGGGCTTCATCATCCATGGAAGCTGCGACATTCTGGCCCTCGGTCTCAGCTGGAGCGTCGGTGCGAATCTTTCGCTTAGCCGAGTTACGGCCACCGGACTTCTGCTGCTGTTCGCGGCGAGCCTCTGCCTTGTTCTTCAGCGGACCAACAACCATGACCATGTTTCGGCCATCGATGCGTGGGCTGGACTCAATGATTCCAACCTCGGCGACGTCTGCTGCAAACTTTTCAAGCAAGCGAATGCCCATCTCTGGACGCTGCTGCTCACGACCACGGAACTGGATCATGGCCTTGACCTTGTCACCGGCGCCCAGGAAGCGCAGTGCGTGGCCGACCTTGGTCTCGTAGTCATGGGTATCAATCTTCAGGCGGAAGCGAACTTCCTTCAAGACCGTGTTGGTCTGGTTCTTACGAGCTTCGCGAGCCTTGACAGCGGCTTCGTACTTGTACTTGCCGAAATCCATCAATTTGCACACTGGAGGCTTGGCGCTGGGTGCCACCTCGACCAAGTCCAGATCGGACTCGAGAGCCAGGCGAAGCGCGTCCTCAATACGGACGATGCCTACCTGCTCACCATTGGGGCCGACGAGACGTACCTCTGGCACGCGAATGCGCTCATTAATGCGTGGATCGCTGATGTGTCACTCCTGAAATTCGTAATCCATGACCGCAAACAAAGAAGGCCTCCGTCTGCGATTGCAGGCGAAGGCCAAAAGGAACGACACAGCTGAGTTCAGGAAAATTCCTGCGTCAAAGCTTGGGGATTGCATTGCTGCGATCCTGCCGAATTACCCGGAAGCCTGGAAACGGCGACAGCGGGTGGGAGTTGGCCTCCACTTGCATGGCTCAATACTAGTACGAATCCCTCGTCCAGGGCTAACTGGAGAACTGTGAGAAGTACCGGCATCGAGTCGGTCTGTGACAAGCTTAGCAGTATGACTAACGAAGACACCAACTCACACCAGCACGCTGTCGATCAGCAGGTGCGCGATATCGCTGAAGTTGCAGCCGTAGAAATCATCACCACGGCCGCTGTCCACCTGATGAGTGCAGCCGCAGTTAAGTGCGGCCTCGCCGAGGGCGAAGATGCCAATGAGCTGAAGGATCTCGATGAGGCCCGCAAGCTGATCACCGCTCTGGCAGGCCTAGTCACCGCCGGTGCGCCTGAGATTGGCTCGCAGCACGCAGCACCGTTGCGTGATGGACTGCGCAGCTTGCAGCTGGCCTTCCGTGAAGCTTCGATCATCCCGGATGCACCAGGCAAGGGTCCGGGCGAAAAGTTCACCGGACCGGTCAACTAAGTAATAATCGCTAAATTTTAAGAGATTAACATCATGGACTCGTTTCGTTCGGGAAACGGGTCCTTTGTTGTTTGGATCACCATGGTAGCTTGCAAGCATGCAACTACTCGAACAACCGGTGATCGATGCCGGTGCCTACCGGCTCCGGCCGTTCCAGCACAGCGATATCCCCACGGTTCGGCAGGCATCGGCGGATAGCTACATCACGCAAATCACTACCGTCCCGGTTCAGGGAACCGAAGCTGAGTACGCGGACTTCATCGAACGACAGCACCGCAGGGTCGCTGAAGGCAGCGGGTACTCATTTGCCATCGCAGAAGCCACCACAGATCGCGCCGTGGGCCAGATCGGCTTCTGGCTGCGCAATGCCAACCACGGGAGAGCCAGCATCGGATACTGGACCGCACCGGAGTACCGCAGGCGCTCGGTTGCCAAGCACACATTGGAAGCTCTGGCCCGCTGGGGCTTGGAACATCCTGGAATCGAGCGGGTTGAGCTCTATGTTGAGCCGTGGAACGAGGGGTCTTGGCGGACCGCTGAGGCTTGCGGCTTCCAATGCGAAGGGCTGATGCGCAGCTGGGAACAGGTAGGCGCCACCCGCAGGGACATGTACATGTACTCGCGGCTGAAGGATACGGCCAGCGCCTAGGCGATAGGTTCCAGTCGCTGGCGCCGCGCACGGCGTACCCGTCGGCGGATCTGCTGGGCAATCAGCGCAACCACCACTACGAAGCTGGCCATGGCACCGATCCCGATAAATGCTGGAGCGGCTCCGAAGGTGTCCACGAAGATGCCGGTGATCGGCGAACCCAATGCGGTACCAGCGGTCATTGCCGAGCCGTACCAGCCCATCGCCTCGCCACGGCGCTTCTCGGCCACCAGATCGGTGAGCCATTCCGAAGCCGCCGACAAGGTTGGCGCGCAGAGGAAACCTGGCAAGGCTGAGAACAATGCCAACGACCAGGTATCCCAAGCGAAGTACATCGGAATGGTCAGAATTGCCATGCTCAGCAGCAGGACCAGTGGTGAAATGACCCGCTTCATCGAACCGTAGATCAAGCCGCCAATCAGCGAAGCACCGCACCAGAACAGGAATACCAGGCCCAGCTGGTGGCTTTCCTGCGAGGCATCCAATTCAGCCACGATGGCTACCTCGGTGCCGGTCAACAGCATGCCGGCTCCCGCCGAAGCGATGAAGACCGCCAGCACCGAAGCACTGACCCAGTTGAAGCGATTCTTGAAAGCACGGCCCCGCTGCTTGATTCTCGCGCGGGCAGACTTCATGCCCGCCGCGATCAGCTCGCCCTCCACTTCATGCACGCCCATGGGCGCTGCTGCGATGAAGCTCGCTTCGGCGCCCAAGCGTTCTTCGTGGACATTGGCCCGAGTGGCAAGCGCCTTGGGGTCATCACTGCGCGTGGGCGGATTGAGGATCATGAGCGCCAGTCCCGCAACCGTGGAGGTCACGCCGATCACGCTCAGGCCGATCACGCTGCTGATCTGCGTGGCCACAATGCCTGCACTGGCCGGTCCAACAATGAAGACCAATTCGGTGGCGGTCGCATCCAAGGCAAAGGCGGTACGGCGTTGCTCGCCGGTAGTCATGATGCCAAGTGCGGTACGCACTACCGAGAAAACCGGCAGAGCGAAAAGGCCGCCGATGAACGCCAGCGGGTAGACCCAGACCAGCGGAACATGCGGCACCGTGCACCACACGAGGGTTTCCACGATGACCGACGGGATCATCGCCCGACGCAGTCCCCAGATATCTACCCGGGCGCCGCGCCACGGAGCACCAATGGCGATGCCCAGCGTCATTACCGCGGTGACCAGGCCAGCTGATACCCACGATTGGTCGAGGTTGTTCACCAGGTGCAGGAGCAGCAGCATGCTCAATGCAGAGTGCGGAAGGCGGGCAATCATGCCGATCAGCAACAACAATGAGATCTGCGGTTGACGCAAAATCTGCCAATAGCTTTTCATGCCCGGAAAGTTCCTTACCTAATCACAAGGAGCCCGCCGGCTTAGTTCGGCGCGCTGTGCAAACTGAGTTCAAGAGAATCCACTGCTTCAGCGAATTCGGTGTTTTGGGACAATCGTCCGTGTAGTGCGCGAGTAGTTTCGCGTGCATCGTCCTGACTCGTGCCAGGAGCGAAAATAAGCTGCAGGTTCAGCTCCGGGCCAGGACCTCCCCCAAGGACGACCTGGCCGTCCTTGCTTCGGGAGCCTACTCCCTTGCCCGGGGCCACCTTGACGGTCCGCAACTGGTTGAAATCCTCAATTGCATTTTGGACCAGGCTAGCGACCTGCTGGCTTTGATAGCTTGGAATCCAGTCCACCTGCTTGGCGAGGGTCCAAAGCCCCGGTCGTCGCAGCACGAATGTGAAATCGCTTCCCGGATCAAGGACTAGCAGCTGGCATTCTTCGCTCACTGCAGACAGCGCGGCGCGTGGGGCATACACTGCTACCGGCCGCGCTTCCTTATGCCAAGCCTGCAAACGTTCCACAGTGGTGAAGATTGGCAGAGCCATACGGCCATCTGGAGCCTTGATCTTCACCAGGGCCATGTCCGCTTCCTTATCGGATGCGAAACCGTGCTCCGTCATGGCTTCTTCACCGAGCTGAGCTACCACTGCGACGAAAACCCTGGCGTTGGCCAGTGATTTATGCACTTCGCTCTCCCCCGCGCTGCCTTCACGCAGGGCGGTGAGTGCGGCGAGGACATTTGCGTCGGCTTTGCCGTCGTCCTTGTCGAAGTTATGCAGTGGGTTGCCTTCGCCGCTGAGATCTCGGCCTTCCCAGTCCTGACCGGCTGAGTCGGTTTGAGAGCCTGCCTGTGCCAGCGCGGCAACGATATGTCCCGGCAGATGGCGTTTAGGTGCAGATGGCGGTTGCTCAGTACTCATAGGATCCATGCTATCTGTGGTTTCAAGGTTGGTGCAGTGAAGTTCTAAAACTGTGTTCATGAGGTTGGACACCCCGCCGCCAGCACTTCAGATTTCCATTCGCTGCTCACGCGTGAGGATATTTGCCTAGGCGGCAGAGCACGGCGATTCTGCTTCGCATAGAGGAAAAGGCGATTCAAAAGCGTGAGCTTCTGAATCGCCTTTTCCAAAGACTGCGTGGAGCCTAGCGGCGCCCAGCAACATCCAATGCTTCTTGCAGCGTGAACTGGCCCGAGTACAGGGCCTTGCCCATGATGGCACCTTCGATGCCTTCTGGAACGAGTTCGCGCAGAACGCGCAGGTCCTCCAGCGAGGAGATGCCTCCCGAAGCAACGATTGGCTTGCTCGTCTTAGTTGCGATCTCCCGCAACAATTCAACGTTCGGTCCTCGCAGGGTGCCATCCTTGGTCACGTCGGTCACGACGTAGCGGGCACAGCCGGCATCTTCAAGGCGTGCCAGCACGTCCCAGAGGTCGCCGCCGTCCTTGGTCCAGCCGTGGCCGGACAAAGTGGTGCCGCGAACGTCCATGCCCACCGCGATCTTGTCGCCGTGGCGTGCAATGGCCTGCTTGGTCCATTCAGGGTTTTCCAGTGCTGCGGTACCAAGGTTGACTCGGGTTGCGCCAAATTCAAGTGCCCGATCCAAAGAAGCATCGTCGCGGATGCCGCCGGAGAGCTCGACCTTGATGTTCAGTTCCTTGGCGATGCGCTGGACAATGTCCACGTTGCTGCCACGGTCAAAGGCCGCGTCCAGGTCAACCAGATGCAGCCATTCTGCTCCGGCGTTCTGCCACGAAAGCGCCGCTTCCAGCGGATCGCCGTATCCGGTTTCCGAACCGGCTTCGCCCTGAACCAGGCGTACTGCCTGGCCGCCAGCGATATCTACAGCAGGCAAAAGCTCGAGAATTGGTTGCTCGCTCATGATGTCCTTTGTGAAGAAGTAATGAATTTAGTAGGTCAAGGTCCAGGCGGCGATGAGGCTCAGGCCTGCAAGCACCCACAACGCGATGATCCATGAGATGTGGGCTTTCTGGCTCTTAAGCGAGATCGCTCCACCTGCGAGGAAGGCACCGACAACGCCCAGAATTAGGGTCCACATCTTTAGAGCGTCCCCAACCAGTTGCGAAGCAGCTGAGCTCCAGCATCGCCGGACTTCTCAGGGTGGAACTGCACCGCCGAAAGCGGGCCGTTCTCAACGGCTGCCACGAACGGCGTGCCATGCGTTGACCAGGTCACCTGTGGTGGGGTCATCGCTGGCTGGGTGACATCGAATGCCCAGTGCAGCACGGCGTAGGAGTGCACGAAGTAGAATCGTTCATCTTCGATGCCAGCAAAGAGCTTGGAGCCTTCGGGCGGGCGTACGGTGTTCCAGCCCATGTGCGGGATGACCTCGGACTGCAGTCGTTCGACTTTGCCTGGCCATTCTCCAATGCCCTCAGTTTTCGCACCGTGCTCCACGCCTTCTTCGAAAAAGACCTGGTGGCCGACGCAAATACCCAGTACCGGCAAGCCGCCAGCGATACGGCGGCCAATCCAGCGCAGCGCACCGGTTTCTGTCAGCTGTTCCATCACCGAGGCGTACGCGCCCACGCCGGGAACGACCAGCCCGTCGGCAGCCACAATCTTCTTTGGATCAGCGGTCAATTCCACTTCGGCACCGGCAGCTTCCAAAGCGCGCACGGCCGAGCGCACGTTGCCTGAACCGTAGTCCAGAACAACTACAGTTTTCTTTTCCACTTACAGGGCACCCTTCGTGGATGGGATCTTGTCGCCCATGCGCTCATCGCGCTCTACTGCTTCGCGCAGGGCGCGGGCAAAGGACTTGAACTGCGCTTCGACGATATGGTGCGGATCGCGACCCGAGAGCACCTCGATGTGCGCGCAGATCTGCGCGTGGAAGGTGATGGCTTCAAAGACGTGACGGGTCATCGAACCAGTGAAGTGACCGCCGATCAGGTGATATTCCTGGCCTGCTGGTTCACCGGAGTGCACCAGGTATGGGCGGCCCGACACGTCGACGACCGAGCGGGACAGTGCTTCATCCAGTGGCGCATAGGAGGTGCCGAAGCGGCGGATGCCGGCCTTATTGCCAAGTGCAACGCGCAATACTTCACCAATGGTGATGGCAGTGTCTTCAACCGTGTGGTGAACATCGATATGGGTATCACCGGTGGCGCGCACGGTGAGGTCGATGAGCGAATGCTTGGATAGCGCAGTCAGCATGTGGTCATAGAACGGCACCGAGGTGCTGATCTCAGAGACACCGGTACCATCGAGGTCCAGTTCAACGAATACGGACGATTCGCTGGTGACGCGTTCCATGCGGGCGCGGCGTGCACCAATCAATTCGGCAGACATGTCTTCCTTCGCTTGTCTTGGATTACTTCTGTGAGCCGAGCAGTTCGGCAAGCCGTTCTAAGAAGGCTGTGGTTTCGGATTCGGTTCCTGCAGTGACGCGCAGGGTTCCCGGGATTCCATTGTCGCGGATGATGATGCCGGCTTCCAACAGCCCTTCCCAAATAGCATGGGGATCTTCAACACCACCAAAGAACACGAAATTGGAATCGGAGACCGAAGGCTTGAGGCCAAGTTCCTTCAGTCGGGTGACAATACGGTCGCGTTGCGACTTGATGTCTTCAACTTGGGCCAGCAACAGCTCAATGTTCTTCAACGCGGCAATGGCGGTCGCTTGGGTAACTGCCGAGAGGTGGTACGGCAACCGCACCAACCGGATCGCGTCAGTAACTTCAGGAGCTGCAGCCAAATAGCCTACGCGTGCGCCGGCCAGCCCGAAGGCTTTGGACATGGTGCGCGAGACGATCAAACGCTGGCGGCCATCGAGCAAGGTCAGTGCGGATTTGGTGCTGGCCAATGAGAACTCTGCGTAGGCTTCGTCGACGATCAGCACGCCGTCATGCTCGCTCAGGGCTTCATACACTTCGGTGATGACGTCCAGGCCAAGCGCCGTGCCGGTGGGGTTGTTGGGCGAGCAGAGGAATACGATATTCGGCTTGTGCTCGCGGACCTGTGCGGCCGCGGATTCAGCGGACAGGGTGAAATCTGCAGCGCGCGTTCCGGCAATGTAAGACGTGTCTGTTCCACTAGCAAGCAGTGGGTACATGGAGTAGGTAGGAGCGAAGCTCATCAGCGAACGGCCAGGACCGCCAAAGGCTTGCAGGATTTGCTGAAGGATTTCGTTGGAGCCGTTAGCAGCCCAGATATTTTCCTTGGTCAGCGAATGCCCCAGGTAATCGGCGAGCAATTCACGCAGTTCGGTGAATTCGCGGTCCGGGTAGCGGTTCAACGTTGCCGCAGCCTTAGCCACTTCTTGGGAAATGGCGTCTACGACTGTTGGTGGCAACGGATGGGTGTTCTCGTTGACGTTCAGCTGAATGGGCACATCAATTTGTGGTGCGCCATAAGGGGATAGCCCGCGGAGATTCTCACGCAAGGGCAGCTGACTCAAAAGTTCACTGCGGTCATTCACGCATCAAGTCTACGTGCGCAGTGTGCCTGCAGGTGAATCCGCTACGAGGGCAGGTAACAAACCTGAGGCAGGTGGTGCAAGCTAGCCGGCGAGGACCGGAATGGACAAGGTCTCGCCGATCTGGATTTCGCTGCTGTTCAACGCGTTCAATTCTGCGATGTGGTCGACTGCGGAGGTTACGTCATAGCCAGTGGCGTATTCCCGTGCCAGACTCCACAGGGTATCTCCTGGAATAACGGTGACGTCCACGGTTTCGATTCCCGCCGGAGTGTTCGCTGCAGCATGCGCGTCGGAAGAAAACATTGCGATGAAGAACGCTGCTGCGACGGTGAGTGCAAAAATAGGCAGTCCAACCAGCACGGCCCATCCGCGGCGGTTGATGCGGATCTTCAGTGGCGTCTGGGTCTGATTTGAGTCAAGTGCGACGGTAGCCATGACTTTGTCTCCTCAAAAAATTCAAGTGATGCGAATGTGTATTCGAAACTATCGATTCGAAAACTTGTTCTAACTTCGTATATCTGTTCTAACAGAGGTTTGCAGGACTTGTCCAGAAGTTTTCGAACAAATCTTTGAAAGAAGCTCGCTTATCTACTAAGATTTCGAAGTAGACGAGCAATGAAAACATCACACCATCTAGCTCCGACAGTTTGGACTTACGAACTTTCGAATATTTGCTAGGGAAGGCAAAATCTCATGTCAGCTTCACAACGCACTCCCCGATCGAATGCACGTTCGCTGACGATACGCCAAAAGAAGATCCTGGAGACGATCCAGCGGTCTATCGGCAAGAACGGCTATCCACCATCGATGCGTGAGATTGGCGACGCAGTTGGCCTCAAGAGCCTTTCGAGCGTGACTCACCAGTTGAGCCAGTTGGAAAAGCTGGGCTACATCCGTCGCGATCCACGCCGTCCGCGCGCCATGGAAATCCTGCTCCCGCTGCAGCTGGCCGAAGATTCAGAGGCTGCTGAAGCTTCGAAACCAGCAGAGCCGGTCATCAACGAAGACGCCAAGATCATTGAGCTGAGCACTTCCGCTGACACGACCATGGTCCCGCTGGTAGGTCGCATTGCCGCTGGTGGCCCAATCCTGGCCGAACAATCCGTCGAAGATGTTTTCTCGTTGCCTCGTCAGCTCGTTGGACATGGCGAATTGTTCATGCTCAAGGTATCCGGCGATTCAATGGTTGACGCTGCGATTTGCGATGGCGACTGGGTAGTTGTCCGTCGCCAGCAGACGGCAGACAACGGGGATATCGTCGCAGCACTGCTCGACGAAGAAGCCACGGTCAAGACGTTCCGCCAGCGCGATGGGCATACGTGGTTGCTTCCGCAGAACTCGCGCTACGAACCAATTTTGGGCGATGCAGCAACCATTATGGGACGTGTCGTCTCCGTGATGCGCTCACTCTAATAGTTGCCCCTCGATTGCGCTGGTGCTTGGCACCAGCGCAATCTTCGTTTGATGCGCTAGCGCCCAGTGCTTGATTCGAGGCCGGCCGCGGCGCAGAAGATCATCCAACGCTGCACTGCTGCTGAAAGCCGGCGTGGCTCTTGGTCTTTTAGATGATGCGAGGTCGCCATGACCAGCGTCTTGGCGGTGTCGCGGCTAGAGGCCTCCAACCGCTCATCGGTGGCGGCAAGAGCCAGGTAGCGGCAGAGGATCCCCGCAAACAGATTGCCATCTCCTCCATGGTTGAATGCCAGCACCCCTGATTCTGAGGCCAGGGACTGCGCGGTCGCTTTGATCAGCACCTGGGCATGAGCCAGGTCCGCAGGTTCGCCGAGCTCAAGCAATGCACCAAGGACGGTTCCCTGGTTATAACTGTAGACCGCTGGTTCCAGCCGGTGTCCGCGTTCATTTATCCGCAGTCCGTCCAAGTACAGCCCGTGTTCAGAGCTGAACAGCTTAGCTTCCAGCCATTGCAGAAGCTCACGCGAGATATCCTTCTGTCCTGTACGGGCGAAGAACAATGCCGCTGGCGCGTTAGCGGGCGTGTTTTTGAAGTCCCGCTTCCTGGACCAGTACAGGCCACCGTCCAGTACATCATCCTTGCCTTGATGAAGCTGCTTGCCCAGCACTCGCACTGCCAGCTGTGCATGCTTGTTCTTCTTACCGGACGCCTCATGGGTGAACCGAACCAAGCGTTCGCTGGCCAGGGCCAGCCATGCCATATCGTGGAAAAAATAGTTGGGCAGGACCCCGAAGTTCCGCAGGTGGATGCCACGCAATAAGGCGTTGGCCAGGGCTAGTGCTTCGCCAGCCAGCTTGTCGTTGCCTTCATTCAGGTACGCGTAGCCATCATCGATGATGGCATCCAGGTAATGAGCCTGCCACCAGTAGTTCCATTCACTGAAGGGATGCGAGAGCCCGTTGAGGTCGCTGAGCATGCTTCCATCGAGCAATCGTTGCGCTGTGCTGTAGCTGCGTCCAATCCACGTTCCAGGCAACCCCATGAGGCGATGCCCAAAGCGAGCGTGGGTATCGATCGCGGTTTGATGTGCCAATACCTGCATGGAATCCATGGCGCCTTTCCGACTCAAGAATTATCGCTTCTAATGCCGACATTAGCGCATCAGGAAACCTTCAAGCCGCTGGCGGTTAAATGACTTGAGCTGCCCCTTATCCAAGGGCAGCTCAGAATCATATGTTGGCAATGGCTGTTATTCGCCCGGGTTCAGACGCTTGAGAACACCGGAGATGACCTTCTTATCAACCGTTGGCCACATCGGCGGCAAGGTAGCTTTCAAGAAGCTTCCGTACCGTGCCGTGGCCATCCGCGAATCAAGGATCGCTACAACGCCCTTGTCCCCAACCGAGCGGATCAAGCGCCCAGCACCCTGGGCCAGGCGGATCGCCGCGTGCGTCGCGGCAACCTGCATGAACCCATTGCCACCGTGTTTGGCTACGTCCTCAGAACGGGCCTTGGAGATGGGATCATCGGGGCGCGGGAAAGGGATCTTGTCGATGATCACCAGGCGGCACGAATCACCGGGCACGTCCACGCCCTGCCACAGGGTCATGGTTCCAAAGAGGCAGGTGTCCCGTTCGCTGCTGAATTGCTCGACCAGTGATTTCATGCTGGCTTCGCCCTGGCACAAGATTTCGACGTCCAGGCGCTCGCGCAAGATGCTGGCTGCTTCTTCTGCAGAACGCTTGGAAGTGAACAACGCCAAGGCGCCGCCACCCGAGGACTTGATCAGGTCTTCAATCTCATCCAAGGTCTCGGCCGCTAGCTGACGGCCGGGCTTCGGCAGGTGCTTGGCGACATAGAGGATGCCCTGCTTCGGGTAATCGAAGGGACTGCCCACGTCCACGCCGGTCCAAGAGGGTGCGCCAGCACCCATCAAGCCCAGGGAACCTGCGACTGAATCAAACTGCGATCCGATGGCCAACGTGGCGCTGGTCAAGATGACCGTGCGTCCGTCGAACAGGCCTTCGCGCAACTTGCCGGCTACCGACAGTGGCGCCACGTTCAAGGTGGCCGGCTGAGTTTCATCAGCCTCGACGTAGCCTCGGCCTTCGACGAATTCGCGTGGACGGGTGGTGTAGAGGACCTCGCGCCGCTCTTCGCATTCGAGCATGCGAATCGCATCATCCATAACGGCTTGCAGCTGGGAGCGTGCGGTCTGCCGACCGCCATCGGCCGGCGCATTGGCTTCCGGCTTGGACAATGCCAGCGCCAAGCGGGCCTGCTCCACAATGTCGTTCAGGGCAATGCCCATATCTTCGCGCAGGCCCTGTTCCAGCAAGCCTGTGGGCACGCCGGTCAGCGCTTTCTCCAAACGGTTGGCGGCCTTGACCATTTCATCGACGTTGACACCGCAATGGCGTTTGGCTCCACCAGCAGCGGTCAGCACCATGCGCGAAGAAAGCGCACCAGAAACCGAACTGGTGACACGATCTTGCAGTTCGTGGGCCTCATCGATGATCGCGACTTCAAAGTCCGGCAGGACCGAAAGCCCTTCAAAGGCCGAAACCGCCAGCAGCGCATGGTTGGTGATCACCACATCGGATTCGGCCGCGCGAGCGCGCGCCATTTCCGAGAAGCACTCGTCGGCCATCGGGCACTTCTGCGAGCCGAGGCATTCCATGGCCGAGACCGAGACCTGTTTCCAAGCCTTGTCGCTGACGCCGGGCACCAGCTCATCGCGGTCACCGGTTTCGGTCTCTTCAGCCCATTCGCGAAGTTTCATCACTTCGCTGGCCAGTGGAGAGTAGGTGGTGCCAGCAGGTACTGCTGGCTCATCCATGGAGAACAAGGTGCCCTCATCATCCGGGTACCCGCCACCGAGCTTGTACTGGCACAGGTAATTGGAGCGGCCCTTGAGCAGGGCCACGTCCATTGGGCGCGAGAGCTTGCCCTTGAGCGATTCAAGCAATCGCGGTACGTCACGGCCAACAATCTGCGATTGCAGCGCCAACGTCGCGGTGGAGACAATCACTGGCTTGGCGCTGGTCTGCGCATGAGCCAGGGCCGGAATCAGGTAGCCCATCGACTTACCTGTTCCGGTACCGGCCTGCACCAGCAGATGCTTCTCGTCTTCCAACGCGCTGACAACGTGCTTGACCATTTCCTGCTGGCCGGTGCGCATGGCACCGCCCATGGAAGTGACCGCGGCCTCCAGAAGTCCCAGGGCCTGCTCTTGCTTATCCATGAAGGTTGAAAGTCTCCAACTCTGCAGCAAAGGAATCTCGCACCTTGACGATCAGTCGGGTGCCGTTCTCCAGATGTTCGCTTTCCAAGATCTCAGATTCACTCTGATGCAGCTTGGCGATCAAATCCCCACGGTTATAGGGAATGAGCACCTCAAGCTGGATGCCTGGTCGTGGAATCGAGGAGCTGATCTTTTCCAGCAGCTCTTCGATGCCTTCACCGGTGTGCGCAGAAACGACGGCGGTGTTCGACTCCCGGTTGCGGATGCGTTCGATGACAAACGGATCAGCCACGTCAGCCTTGTTCACCACGATGATCTCGGGGATGTTCAACGCGTCGACTTCGCCCAGCACAGTGCGTACTGCTTGAATCTGCCCTTCAGGGTCCGGGTGGGACCCGTCTACAACGTGCAAGATCAAATCCGAATCGGCGATTTCCTCCAGGGTGGAGCGGAAGGCTTCCACCAACTGAGTCGGCAAGTTAGAGACGAATCCAACGGTGTCGGCCAGGGTGTAGGTCAATCCGTCCTCGGTCGCGGACTGGCGAACGGTTGGATCAAGAGTGGCGAACAGCGCGTTCTCCACCAGCACCCCGGCGTTGGTCAGCCGGTTCAGCAGCGAGGACTTGCCGGCGTTGGTGTAGCCGGCAATGGCTACCGCTGGAACCGCATTGCGCTTTCGATTGGCGCGCTTGGCTTCGCGTGCAGGCTTCATGGCCTTGATCTCGCGGCGCAGCTTGGCCATGCGATCGCGAATGCGACGGCGGTCCATTTCAATCTTGGTTTCACCCGGTCCGCGCGAACCGATGCCGCCACCGGCGGCACCCACTCGGCCACCGGCCTGGCGGGACATCGATTCACCCCAGCCACGCAGGCGTGGCAGCAGGTATTCGAGCTGAGCCAGTTCAACCTGGGCCTTGCCTTCACGCGACTGGGCGTGCTGGGCAAAGATGTCCAGGATCAGGCTGGTGCGGTCGATGACTTTGACCTTGACGATATCTTCCAAGGCACGGCGCTGCGAAGGAGCCAATTCTGCATCGACAACCACGGTATCGGCACCGGATGAGGCGACGATTGCGCGCAGCTCTTCGGCCTTGCCCGAGCCCAGGAAGGTCGATGGGTCTGGCTTGCTGCGACGCTGAACCAGTCCGTCTAGAACTTCGGAGCCAGCGGTCTCTGCCAAAGCGGCGAGCTCACGCAAGGAGTTCTCGGCGTCGGTGACAGTTCCTTCGCTCCAAATCCCGGCCAGCACGACGCGCTCAAGGCGAAGCTGGCGGTATTCGACTTCGGTGACGTCTTCCAACTCGGTGGACAGGCCTGCGACGCGGCGTAGGGCGCGGCGATCATCCAGGTCTTCCTGGTCCCCGTCAAAGTGCGACAGGCCGGAGGAAAAACGGTTCAGTGCCGTAGCTTGGCCGGTGAAGATTGAGCTCTCTTCTTCACCGAAGTGCTGGATCTGCGGGCTCTGCGCATCATCGGCTTCGAGAATTCGATCGATGGCGGCCTGAATCTGGGCATCGTCCATCGATGCCGAATCGTGTTCGTGTGACTCGGAGTTAGTCATGGTCTCCTTAGAAGTACTTCGCTTTCCAGAATAGTGCCGGTGGGCCCCACTTTGCGACGTGGCGCGTTCAGTTTCGGATGGTTCATCAAACATTCGTGGTCCTTTGCAAGGAGTAAAGGTCTATGAGCAGACAGGTGAATGCATGGTTACCGGTAAGCAAAGGCGAATGCGAGGTACTGGAAAGAAGTCCCGCGAAGAAAAGAAAATGACCTTGCCGTCTGCCGAAGCATGCAGGTGGGCGCACAAAAACAGTGCCGCCGACTGCGCGGATCGGAGGTAACCAAGAGGGTTACGTATTAGACGAAAATGAAAGTCATAGAGAAAACTCTATCAGTGAACCGGCTTGGTGCCCATATTGCTTTGCTCACGTTGCCGGCGCTGTTCTTTGGGTATCCGAACTGGGCGATAAACTTTGCCTATGACCTCGGATCACTACTTCACCGCCAGCCCGGCCTCAGCAGACGAACGTCGCACCATCGAAGTTGAGCTCAATGGCTCGCTGCGCAAGGTACAGACTGCATCGGGAATTTTCTCCCCTGCCGGGTTGGACAAGGGCACTGCGGTACTGCTGCAGTACGTACCGACCCCTCGCGGGCGCATTCTGGATATCGGATGCGGCTGGGGACCTATTACCTTGACTGCTGCCGAGCAGTCCCCTGACTCCGAGGTCTACGGCGTTGACGTCAACGAGCGTTCCATCGACCTTGCTCGGTTAAACGCTACGGCGTTCGGCTTGTCGAACGTTGTCGTGGGCAGCCCGGATTCCATAGATCCAAGCCTGCAGTTCGACACCATTTGGTCCAACCCGCCGATTCGCATTGGCAAGGATGCCCTGCATGAGTTGCTGATGCTGTGGCTGCCTCGATTGGCACCTGGTGGCGAAGCGTGGATGGTGGTTCAGAAGAATCTGGGCAGTGATTCGTTACAGAAGTGGCTGGTAGCTCAGCTTCCTTCCGCTTGGAAGGTCACCCGCGAGGCAACTTCCAAGGCTTTCCGGGTCTTGAAGGTCTCCCGGCCTGCCTAGTGCAAGATTCAAGGACATAATATTTTTCTTCCGTTGAACGCTTTGAGTTCCCATTAAGAACTGCGACTCACGAACGCGATGACCTGCTCAAGATATTCGTTGCTATTGTCCATCTGGATTAACGTCGGGCGGTGGGGTAAGGATGTAATTTCCCAAGCCCAGACAGCATCGACATGTTCCGGCGGCACTGGCAATTTAGACAATAAGAGCGCTTCTTCCGTTCTACCACCCAAGTGCAGCGCAAGAATATGATTCGCAATCCAAATCGGAGCGAAGCTACGGCTAAATTGCGCCGATCTGGCGAACGCCTTCAACGCAGAATCAAGATCAAAGGCCATCCTACAAAAACCGAGATTGTTCCAAGCCTCACCTGAAGAGGGGAGTATCTCAGTTAGTCCTGCGAAAATCTCCGCCGCTTCATTGGGGTTACCCGCACGCAGTTTTTCAACAGCCGCGTGCGTGAAGGATGCAGTACTAAAATTTGAACTTCTTTGGACGGTTTTGACCGACAATAATTTTTCAAAGTACGTGTCTGTGACTCTTTCGAGTTCGGTTTCCCGCGCACGCAGAAATCGTCGATCTATCCCGTGGTCGTCTGCGTTCTTGATCCAGTTCCATTCATGCGTGAGTGAAGTCAAAGCCCATTGGTCTAGCTGGGTCACTGTAAGTCTGTCCCAGAGCCATCGCCCGTATTCGTCTTGCTGTGATTTCTTTTCGAGACTCGAAAACAACGAAGCATTCGGAACTATACGCGCGAGGGCGGCTTCTGGCCCTTCGAGGAGAATCTTGCTGAACCACTGATGAACTCGAACAAAAAAATCCGGATGGAAAATATAGGACAGAAACTCGTCGTTACGTGCGATCCTGACGATTTCATCACTTTGAAGCTCCTTCGGCCGCAACGCCTTAGGGATAATCAAGACTTTTTGCGGACGTACGTCGGCCTCTGGAACATCATTTTCTCGAAATTTATTAAATGAGGTAGTGGCTAAATCAATCCAACAATTTTCGATTTCAGATTCGACCGTCTCGATGGCCGGCACTAAGTAGCCATGCTTTCGCAAGGTGGGTAGGGAGATGAGGGCCAATATCGTGTCGGCCAGAGTGGCACTCATGCCGCTCGATGTAGCTACTGCGACTGGGAATTTTCGCTTCTTTAGTTCGGTCCAAATTTCAATCGTTAAATTAATTGTGTTTTCTCTCAGGACATCGGTAACAGTTCTGCCTCAGGACATCGGTAACACTTCAACATTTAAAGTGGTGACACTTCTCCCCGGGATTTAACGCCCCGAAGGACACAGCCCGCCTACCGGCCTCTCGGCCAGCACGCGGGCTGATGAACTGGAAAGTGTGAAAAATGATCCAGTCAACTCGACAATACGCTTAGCCATCGCCCGATGGCCACAAGACGCTCCCAGAGGCGCGGTCACCGCCTTCTGCACGGAACACGAAATTAGCCGCAAGACTTTCTACCAAATCCGCAAACGAGCCCAAACCGAAGGCCAAGCAGCAGCCCTGGAACCCCGCTCCCGACGGCCGAAAAAAGCGCCTACCGCAACAAACGACGCCGTCAAGGACCAAGCGGTCGCAATGCGCAAGGCGTTGCAAGCCTCGGGCTGGGATCACGGACCGATCAGCGTGCACGATCACATGAAGAAGCTGGGCATGCCCACGGTATCGATCTCGGCACTGGCCCGGATCTTCTCCGAACGAGGCCTGGTTACCCCAGCCCCGCAGAAGCGTCCGCGTTCCTCCTACCGGTCCTTCCGCTATCCGATGCCCAATTCCTGCTGGCAGCTGGACGCCACCGAATACGTGCTGGAAGGAGGACGCAAATGCGTGATCTTCCAGCTGATCGATGACCATTCCCGGCTGGCGGTCGCTTCATTGGCCGCCAAGACCGAGAACGGCCAAGATGCAGTGAAGGTCTTCCGCAAAGGCATCGAATCGTGCGGCGTGCCGCAAAGACTGCTCACCGATAATGGTGATGCGCTGAACCCCATCCGCCGTGGCGTGCTGAGCGAGCTGGTCGCTTACGCCAACGGTCTGGGCATCGCGACGATCACTGGCAAACCCCACAAGCCCACCACCCAGGGCAAGAACGAACGGCTTCATTCAACCTTGTTCAAATGGCTGAAAAAGCAGCCGTTCGCCACCGATCTAGCACAGTTGCAGGCGCAGCTGGATGTCTTCGACCATGCCTATAACACCCAACGCGGGCACCAGTCCCTGGAAGATCGGATGACTCCGCAAGAAGCGTGGGATGCAACGCCCGCAGCTGAGCCGCTGGAGCTTGGGCAATGGAAGGAACTGAGCACGAAACCAGGACCGAGCCAGGCTCAAGTAGCTCTTGGCGTCCAAGCCGGAAGTGAGCGCGTGGCCCGGCAGCTGGCTGCTGCACGAACCCCTCCAGAGCCGGCTAAGCTCAGCGCCACGCTGCGTTCTGAACTCATGGGCGAGAGCGGAAGTCACGTGCTGCGAGCCAATAAGAACCGCTGCCTGCGGGTTGCCGGGGTTGAAATTTATCTGGGCAAGCTACTGCGCTCCACAGTGGTAAATGTGGTTTGGGACCCGACAGACTTGATGGTGCTGAGCATGGAGGGTGAACTGGTCGCGAAATTCGATTACCCGTTCCCGCAGGGCGTGAAGTATTTGAGTTTGAAGCATGCCACGGAGAAGTTCCAAAACATGCCTGACCCGGTCTGATCTGTTACCGATGTCCTGAGACACCGAGTGTTACCGATGTCCTGGGACAGAAGTGTCACCGGTGTCTTGAGACATCACATCGTTAAATTAATTGAAGTTTGACTGCCCAAGACCGCACGGATGAAGTGACTTTCCAGACCGATTAGAAGAGATGTCACTGATTGGCTGTCGGGATCTAGGTGCCTTTGAGCCATAAATTCCCGGCCGGCATCAAAGTCGTTCATGCCCCCGACTACGAACTTAGGTATTTGTCGCCCTTTCATCACCAGCCCGCCAATCCGCTGTTGAACTACCGGCCGGTCTTCGGACCCCATTTCACTAGCAAGTTGGCGACACTGCTCCTGACATGAGGGCAAGTCATTTTCTAACTCATAGAAAGGGCAGGATGGAGTAAGGCTCGGCAATGTACAAGCATCCGCAAAAGTAATAAGAGCATTCAAAACTAGTCGCTCTTTTCGCTGGCCGTCCATCTCCACAGCACCCCCCAAAATCCGATAGTGTTTTTGAGCATACTTCATCGGCGTGAATGCATGACAGCTTCTACGGATGCGGGGTGATCATTAGAACCGTAATCTCTCCAGATTTCGGTCCATAATGCCAAAAAATTCGCCAAGCGGCCGGAGTACGGTTTTCAACATAGGAATCCCAAACATCCTCACCAGAGATCCCAGACAATGAGGAATATTTATGGGAATTAAGACCGGGATACTTCGGGTCATTTTCTAGAAATCCTAAGGCCTTATAGACCTTTTTCAGCTTCACTGCCATATCGGCTCTCGATTCCAGCTCATCAAGCTGGCTAGAAGCTTCTTCCGTGAAAAGAAGTTCAAACGATGGCATCTCCGTGCCCCTAGGAGATATCGTCGCTTGATTCTTCGGCAAACTTGCTGAAGCTACCGCGGCGCTTTACCCTACCCGTTGCAGAATCCTGCAGGGCCCTACCCAGGGAATCGCGGATGACCGAGTTTTCCCAAACCAAGAGCTCCCGCTTTGGGATTGAGACCAATGGGGTTAACAAGATTTCACCCTCCTCGTTCACGGCTATTGCGTATCTATCGTCACGTCGCACGCCAGCTTTGCCAAGCGAGATTCGAGATCGCACATCGGTGCTGGATTCCCCAACCGGAACAAATTTACCTGTCGGATTCATTACTACACTCCAAAATCTGGCTACGGTTTGTGGGTATTACCCACTTACCCCCGTACTTGAAAGTATACGCTTGACGGATCGATCCGCAAGAGTGTGTTGAATCACATTACCTAAAAATACTTTTTATCTCGCCATCCTGCTTCGTGCTGGGGAAAACTACTCCGTCCCGATTACTCCGCGGGCAACCAGATCCGCCGGTCCGCTGAGGATCGTGTCTTCGCCACCTGCCTCATTGCTGCGGAATTCAACTCCCACGACTCCACCTGGCACAGTGACAGCCCACTGATTGATCAGTGCGGTGCTGCGAGCCCAGTACCGTACGGCTGCGGCTGCCGCGCAGGCTCCGGTGCCGCAGGAAAGGGTCTCCCCAACCCCGCGTTCGTATACACGCATCTGCACCTGCGCCACTCCATCTTCTTCAATGAGTGGCTCGGATGGAACTACGAATTCCACGTTGGTGCCGTTGACCGGAACCGGAGAGACCTCTGGTGCTTGGAAGAGGTCCAGCTCTTCGAGCATTTGGGCATCGGGCAGGGCCACGACGGTATGGGGGTTTCCCATGGTGATGCTCAAAGCAGGCAGTGCCTGCTCCCATCCACGTGGCTTGACCATGGAGTCAATTGATCTTTCGGTCGCTTCCTGTTCGAAGATCAATCCCCAAGGACCCAGATTCACCGCATAGCCATCGGCAAGCCGGGTAATTTCCTTGACTCCTGCACGGCTGCCGATCTGGAAGCTTTGCCCAACCTGCAGGCTGATCAGACCTTCGGCGATCAGGTAGTGCGCGAAGGCACGCACACCATTGCCGCACATTTCGGCGATGGAACCGTCGTTGTTCCGGTAATCCATGAACCAGTAGGCCTTGGGATTATCGAGGAACTGTTCTTCATATCCTGGGACGAGGGAGGTTGGCACGGCGCGGATCAGCCCGTCTGCCCCAATGCCGAAGCGGCGGTGGCACACGGCCGCTACCTGTTCCGGGCTGAGCTCGAGCTTGGCTTCGGGGTCTGCAACCAGTACGAAGTCATTGCCGGTGGCATGGCCTTTGGCAAAACGTTGTCCAGCCAGCTGTCCTAATTCGGTGCGGTACATCAATGCTCCTAGAGTTTTCGTACTTACGTTGGCTAGCCAATAATCTTTAGTGCTTTTTCCAGCAGATCTGGTTCGGTCGGATCCAACCAGCTGACCCGCGCATCTGCGTTGAACCAGGTGATCTGCCGCCGGGCGAATTTCCGAGTCGCAATGACCGTTTGCTCGATGGCTTCTGCCCTGGTGATTTGGGAATCCAAATAGTCGATGTACTGCTGGTACCCGATGGCGCGTGATGCGGTTTTGCCTTCGCGCAATCCCTGCTCAAGCAATCCGGCAACTTCTTCGGCCAATCCCATGGAATCCATTTTGTGCACACGATTTTCCAAGGCCGCATGTAAGGCTTGGCGTTCATAGTTCAAACCAATTTGGATGGCTGGTGCAAAGTACTCGCGTTGGGGCATGAAAGAACTGAAAGCACGCCCCGAGATCTCATAGACTTCCAAGGCCCTGATGGCTCGGCGCAGATCCAGGTTGCGTCCGGCCGATACCGGATCCACTTCAGCTAGCCGGCGACGCAAGCTCCCATCGCCTTCAGCCTCAACTTCTGCTTCCAGCCTGCGCCTAGCGTCAGGGTCTGTGGGTGGGAAGTCAATGACGTCCAACGCTGCACGCACGTACAGCCCCGAACCGCCGACCATCACCGGGACCTTGCCGCGGGCACGTATTTGAGCGAATTGCTCTCGCGCTTGCGCTTGGAAAGCAGCAACGGAGGCTTCCTCGCGGATCGACATGGTGTCCAGCAGATGGTGTGCGATTCCACCGCGTTCGTTGATAGGCAGCTTGGCGGTGCCGATGTCCATGCCGCGGTAGAACTGCAGTGCATCAGAATTGACGATTTCTCCACCCAGTTCTTGGGCCAGAGAAATCGCTAAATCTGACTTGCCGGTCCCGGTGGGGCCAACGACGGCAATTACCGGCAGGTTCGAATTGGTCATGTACTTAGCTGCGCACCTTCAAAGTTGGCATGCCCAAATTCGTAGCGCCAGTGGAGGAGGCTGCACCGGGACTCGGCACACCACAGCTTTCGGCTTGGGCGCGGTCCCATGCATCCCCAGCGCGTGAGCGGCGCAAGGAATACTGGCTAGCGGATGGATCAGAGATCAAGTGGAATGCTGCCACTTCGGTAATAGGAAGGGTCGCAAGATCGCCTGGACGCGGTGTTTCAGCGCCGTCTGGTACGGAGAAGTGCACCAGGCGCTGGTCCTGTGCGCGTCCGGTCAAACGGTGGGTTTCGGCAGATTTACGGCCGGACTGCTCGGTGACCATGACTTCTACCGTCCTGCCCAGCTGCTTTGCATTCTCTTCCTTGGCGATGCGGTCTTGGAGCTGCGTCAAACGCTCATAGCGTTCCTGAACCACGGCTTTGGGAAGCTGCTCTTCCAATTCAGCCGCCGGAGTGCCAGGTCGCTTGGAATATTGGAAGGTGAATGCGGAGGAGAATCGCGATGCTTGAACTACGTCGAGCGTCGCTTGGAAGTCTTCTTCAGTTTCACCAGGGAAGCCGACAATGATGTCGGTGGTGATTGCTGCATGCGGGATGCGTTCCCTGACCTTATCCAAAATGCCAAGAAACTTTTTCGAACGGTAGGAACGGCGCATGTCCTTGAGGACCTTGTCCGAGCCGGACTGCAGGGGCATGTGCAGCTGCGGCATGACATTAGGCGTTTCGGCCATGGCCTCAATGACATCATCGGTGAACGCAGCCGGATGCGGACTGGTGAATCGCACGCGTTCCAGTCCCTCGATTTCACCGCAGGCGCGCAGCAGCTTGCCGAAGGCCAACCGGTCTCCGAATTCCACGCCGTAGGAGTTTACGTTTTGACCCAGCAGGGTTACTTCAATGGCGCCGTCGTCAACCAGTGCTTGGATCTCGGCGAGAATTTCGCCTGGTCGGCGGTCGCGTTCCTTGCCGCGCAGCGAAGGCACGATGCAGAAGGTGCAGGTATTGTTGCAGCCCACGGAGATCGAAACCCAACCTGCGTACACCGATTCGCGGCGGGTAGGCAAGGTCGAGGGGAAGACATCCAAAGATTCAAGGATCTCCAGCTGTGCTTTCTTGTTGTGGGTCGCACGGTCCAGCAGCGCAGGCAATGAGCCGATATTGTGCGTACCGAATACCACGTCTACCCATGGAGCTTTTTTGACGATGGTGTCGCGGTCCTTCTGAGCTAGGCAGCCGCCGACTGCAATCTGCATCCCTGGACGTTCGGCCTTGAGATTCTTCAGCAGGCCAAGATGCCCATAAAGTTTGTTGTCCGCGTTTTCGCGCACGGCGCAGGTGTTGAAGACGACAACGTCAGCTACTTCTTCGGCCTGCTCTTCGGGTTTGCGGGATAGTCCTGCATTTTCGAGGAGTCCGGAGAGGCGTTCGGAGTCATGGACGTTCATTTGGCAGCCGAAGGTACGTACTTCATAGGTACGGGGATGGTCTTCACTGCCGATTCTGCTCAGGGGTTCTAGCTCAGTCACCCTTCAAGATTACCGAAGATCGTGTACTGCTGAAATATAGGTGACCCTAGGGTGAATTACTGCACTCCACTGGGCGCGAAGTCCGGCAAGCGGTCGGCTTCGCTACATGCGTGCCCGAGGGTTAGCATGGAATTAGACTATCGGCTAGCTATTTCGTCCTATCAGAGGGATCCTCGTGGAAAACCATTCGCAACTGCCGCCATCGGAAACTAAGAAGAACCGTGCGCTGCCTTTGAGCCATGGCATGAAGGTTTTCCATTGGTGGATGGCCAGTTTGTCCGTGCTATTCCTCTTCGCTGTCCCAATCAGCATCCGCCTCATTCCACCAATTGACTACAAAATCGATGATTTGCTGTTCAACATCGGTGTTGGCTCAGTGCTCGCCGGCTTCGGCGCCCTGTATTTGTGGGGCTATCAGAGCCTGGATGATTGGCTTGACCGCCGCGGCAAGGAACGAATTCGAAAATCAAAGCGCAATCAGTAGCGATTGCCGAATCGCTCTTCCCATTCCTCGCGCGCAACTTTAAAGGCCATTCCGCCGTGGTAACCCTTGCGGCCCAGCATCCCGACGAGTCGGCGCAATGCCCTGTCGCGATCTGCTCCCATTGATTCTGGACGCAGCTTTGCCCGCACAAGTTCACGGGCTCGTTGCTCCTCGGATTCATCGTCTATTTGCTCAAGTGCTTCGGCAGCCGATTCGTCATCAATGCCTTTGGAACGCAGCTCGTGCTTGATTGCGCCGCGGGCCAGTCCACGTGAGCGAGCACGGGCAACTACCCAGGACTTGGCAAAGCGTTGATCATCAACGAGATTAATCTCGACATAACGGTCAATGACTTCATCGGCTATGTCTTCAGGGCATTCCTTTTCAAGGAGCTTGTCCTTGAGCTGTTTGGCCGTCTTATCACTGGCCGTGAGCTGGCGCAGCAAAATGCTCCGCGCTTTTTCACGCCATTGATCATCGCTGAGCTGCTCAGGCTCCCCCGCTTCGCGCGCCACTTGCCGTGCTTGGCGCGCTTCACGCCGTTCTTTCTTCGAAGGCTGAGCTACGGCCGGAGCCGCAACAATCTGCTCCATAGCAGCTCGCAGCTCTTCAATGCTGCCCGGCGCTTTGGATTCATTCGCGAGGCTGGCAATGGTGCGTGAGGTACTGCCCGCTGGCATGCTTGGGGCAGCGGCGCGTGCCGCAGCACGTTCTTGCCTGGCTGCTTCTTCAGCCGCTTGCTTTTCCAATTCTTCCGGGCTGGGTTTGGCCCAGTCTGGCATATCGTCCAGATCGCCCTGGAACTCTTTGGAAACGGACGTAGCGTCCGCCCCGGATTTTTTTCCGGGGCGGACGCTACGTCGTTGAAAGCCTGAGGCCACTACTTATCGCCCTCGACGACTCGCAGTTCTGTTTCGTCTTCTTCGACCTCTTCCATTGGCGTAACGCCAAGCTTCTGCAGGATCTGGCGTTCGAGCTCATTGGCCAGGTCCGGGTTATCGCGCAGGAAGCGGCGGGCGTTTTCCTTGCCCTGGCCCAGCTGGTCTCCGTCGTAGGTGAACCAAGCGCCGGACTTCTTGACCAGGTTGTGCTCAACACCCATGTCGATGAGCGAACCTTCACGAGAAATACCGTGGCCGTAAAGGATATCGAATTCAGCCTGCTTGAATGGCGGGGCCATCTTGTTCTTGACAATCTTGCAGCGGGTACGGTTACCGACCGCGTTGGTGCCCTCTTTCAAGGTCTCGATGCGTCGAATATCAATACGTACCGAAGCGTAGAACTTCAGCGCCTTGCCACCGGTGGTGGTTTCCGGGCTGCCGAAGAAGACACCGATCTTTTCACGCAGCTGGTTGATGAAGATTGCGGTGGTCTTCGAGGCGGAGAGGCGACCGGTAATCTTACGCAGGGCCTGGGACATCAGTCGCGCCTGAAGGCCAACGTGGCTGTCGCCCATCTCGCCTTCGATTTCGGCACGTGGAACCAAGGCCGCCACGGAGTCGATGACGATGATGTCCAGTGCGCCGGAGCCCACGAGCATATCCATGATTTCCAGCGCCTGCTCACCGGTATCCGGCTGGGAGACCAGCAGTGCATCGGTGTCGACGCCCAGCTTCTTCGCATATTCCGGATCCAATGCGTGCTCAGCATCGATGAATGCTGCGACGCCGCCAGCCTTCTGTGCGCTGGCAACAGCGTGCAGGGCCACAGTGGTTTTACCCGATGATTCAGGACCGTAGATCTCCACCACGCGGCCGCGTGGCAGTCCGCCAATGCCAAGGGCGACATCCAAGGCGACCGAGCCGGTAGGAATTACTTCAATGGGTGCGCGGGTTTCATCGCCCAGGCGCATGACCGAGCCCTTGCCGTAGGCCTTGTCGATTTGGCCAAGGACAGCCTCTAGCGCCTTTTCCCGATCATTTTTTGCTGCCATGGTTCACCTTTGCTCTTGCAAGCCTGCTACGTGCTTGCTCATGAATTTTGTCCTGCAATAGACAGTATGCTCGTCCACCGACACTTTGGACTCCGATAGCCCTCAAGTGTGGACAATCTCAGTGCTTAAGTTTTCGTCGCAGTTTCCTGCGCCGTTTCTAGGATAACCCTATCCGAACAGATGTTCGAAATTCAACACGGCGTGTTCGAAGATTCGAAGTCGTGGTTTTCGAACGGGATATTCAGGAGTCCTTTGGCTCGATATCTACGCCGAGCCAGCGTTCAGCCGGAACATCTTGTGCCCGGCAGATGGCTTCCCAGATCATTTTCGGCTTGACGCCCTTATTCAGCGCTTCGGCTGCGGTGAGGCTATCAAGTTCGGTTAGGGACATGGAGTCGGCCAGCACGTGGGAGTACCTCGAGCCAAACTCGTTTTCCATGTTGCGCCAGAAATCGCTGTTTTTCACCTAGTTATTCTCCCACGCATAGGCAAGGAGCCCACGCATTTCGCGTAGGCTCCTTGCTCGGCCGCCGGCAGTCTCGATTACTGAGTAGCGGTAGCCTTGAAAATTTGGCGTTAGACCGAAGCCAGCGGCTTGTTACTGCCCTTAGCCGCGAACTCGTTGGCCATATCCGTTGGTACGGTATCCGGGATTGCGATGCCTTCGGCCAGCGCAACACGCTCGGATACTTCGCGGAGCATCACAGATAGTGGGATTTCCAGTGCGACGCAGATCGAAGAGAGCAGCTCAGAAGAGGCTTCCTTCTGACCGCGCTCAACCTCGGACAGGTATCCGAGGGAGACTCGTGCACTATGCGAAACCTCGCGCAGGGTGCGGCCCTGGCGCTGGCGGACGTCACGCAGGACGTCGCCGATTTCATGACGGAGTACTACCATTTTGTGCTCCTCCTTCTCGGGCTGGACCATATGGGCTTCTCCCATATCGCGCCAACGGACGACACCATTGACAGTTACGGGTTGCTTGACCATGAATTTAGCCTCTGCTCCTAGGTCCATCTCGAAGATCTAATCAAATACGGGGGCCATCCTTGCGGCCCTACAGTTCGTACAACGACGGGTCATACGAATTTGTTCCCGTGCATTCACCCTAATCACATAATTGCGACCTACGCCACATTGGAGGTGATTTTTGCGTAACATCTCGGGAAAAAGAGTATTTCGCGTCTTACTGTGAAGAAGCTTTATCCAAGATGGCAATGAACTGGTGAAGTGCTGCCTGGGTGCTCTGTTCACGAATCTGCGCTCGGTCTCCCACAAAATGGTGGACCTCGGATCCGGACTCAGTGCCCATGGCCCACCCAATATACACGGTCCCCACGGCCTTGCCGTCATGTGGTTCAGGTCCAGCGACGCCGGTGGCAGAAACCGCTGCTTCTGCTCCGCAGGCACGTTGTGCGCCTACGGCCATTTGCCGGGCAACTTCCGGATCCACCGAGCCATGAGCTTCAAGGAGTTGAGCATCGACACCCAGCAAGGATGCCTTGACCTCAGAGGAATAGCTGACTACTCCCCCGCGCAGCACCGCTGAAGCCCCTGGCACCTCAGCCAGGCGCGCGGCGATCATGCCAGCAGTCAGTGACTCAGCGGTAGCCAACTGCACTGCGCTGTCAATGGCTTTGGCGATCACCTCTGGTGCTTTGGGCTTCATGGCGCTGATCCTACTTCTGTTTCTTGGCAGTGGCCACCAGCTGGCCTGCCTTGACCAGGTATTCCAGCCCCGTCACCACGGTGACTGCCAGAGTCAGCAGCATCAGGTACCAGGCCACTGTGCCCAGCCAATCAATGTCGTAAGTGTATGGCAGCAGATACAGGCCGATCACGATTGCCTGCAGCACGGTCTTGATCTTGCCGCCCATGTTCGCTGCAATCACGCCGTAGCGGATGACCACCACGCGCAGCAAGGTGATGCCCCATTCGCGCACCAGGATCACGATGGTGACCCACCAATGCAGTTCGTCCAGAATCGAGAAGCAAACCAGCGCGGAACCGGTGAGCAGCTTGTCGGCGATCGGGTCTGCGATCTTGCCGAAGTTGGTGACCAGCCCACGGCTGCGCGCCAGGTCCCCGTCGAGCTTGTCGGTGTACATGGCCACGACGAAAAGTCCCAGCGCGACCCAGCGCCACAAGCGCTGCTCATGGTCGTCGAACAACAGGGCCCACACGAAGAACGGCACCATGATGATGCGGATGGTAGTGAGCACGTTGGCGATATTCAGCGTCGGTACCGGCTGCTGGGCACTGCTGCCTGCTTGCTCGCTCATGGGTATCAGTTTCTTCCTGTCAGGTCCCAGGCGTCTTCGCCGGGTTCGTCGGAGCCATCAAAGTAGTCAACGGCTTGCGGGCGATCGTCCAGATCCTTGGCAACCAGGTCCTCGGCATACTCAGCGACCGGCTCAGCGTGGTTCACGTTGGCCTCTTGGACCAGTGCCGCCTCGGTGGCCGATGGCGCAGTGGTTGAGGGGTCATCGCCGCGCATGGCGGCCAGCACCATCGGCAGCTCATCGGGCTGGATCAGCACATCGCGGGCCTTGGAGCCCTCGGAAGGACCGACCACGCCTCGCGATTCCATCAGGTCCATCAGGCGTCCAGCCTTGGCGAAGCCTACGCGCAGCTTGCGCTGCAGCATCGAGGTGGAACCGAATTGGCTGGTGACCACGAGCTCGGTCGCCTGCAGCAGCAGATCCAGATCGTCTCCGATGTCCTCGTCGATCTGCTTCTTCTTCTCGGCGGCTGGAATGACGTCGTCGCGGTATTCAGGAGCCAGCTGGCTCTTGACGTGCTCGACCACCCGATGGATCTCGGATTCGGTCACCCAGGCGCCCTGCACGCGCATCGGCTTGGAAGTGCCCATCGGCAGGAACAGGGCGTCACCCTGGCCCAGCAGCTTCTCGGCACCCGGCTGGTCCAGCACCACGCGGGAGTCGGTGACCGAAGAGGTCGCGAAGGCCATGCGCGAAGGCACGTTGGCCTTGATCAATCCGGTGACCACGTCCACCGACGGGCGCTGGGTGGCCAGCACCAGGTGGATGCCGGCGGCACGGGCCAGCTGGGTGATGCGCACAATCGACTCCTCGACGTCGCGCGGGGCGACCATCATCAGGTCGGCGAGCTCATCGACGATGACCAGCAGGTACGGGTAGGGCTTGAGCACTCGCTTGGATCCCTCGGGAGGGTGCACCTTGCCGGCCTTGACCGCCTTGTTGAAGTCGTCGATGTGCTTGAAGCCGAAGTTCGCCAGATCGTCGTAGCGGGTGTCCATTTCGCGCACTACCCAGCCCAGCGCTTCGGCGGCCTTCTTCGGGTTGGTGATGATCGGGGTAATCAGGTGCGGCACGCCCTCGTAGGCGGTGAGCTCCACGCGCTTGGGGTCGACCATGACCATGCGCACTTCATCCGGGGTGGAGCGCATCAGGATCGAGGTGATCATCGAGTTCACGAACGAGGACTTGCCGGCGCCGGTGGCGCCTGCCACCAGCAGGTGCGGCATCTTGGCCAGGTTGGCGACGACGAAGCCGCCTTCCACGTCCTTGCCCACGCCCATGACCATCGGGTGCTCGGACTTGCGGGCGTTGGAGCTGCGCAGCACGTCGCCCAGGGCGACGACTTCCTTATCCGTATTCGGGATTTCGATGCCGATGGCGGACTTGCCGGGGATTGGCGAAAGGATGCGCACATCCGAGGAAGCTACGGCGTAGGAGATGTTCTTGGACAGCGCGGTGACCTTCTCCACCTTGGTTCCCGGGGACAGCTCGATCTCGTAGCGTGTCACCGTTGGGCCGCGGGAGAATCCGGTGACCTGGGCATCGACCTTGAACTGCTGCAAGGTGTTGGTCAGTGCATCGACCACTACCTGGTTGGCTTCGGAAGCTTCCTTGGCCGGAGGGCCGGCAGGAAGGAAGTGCTCTTCTGGCAGGGTGTAGGTGACGTCTCCGGAGAGCTGCAGCTGTTCGCTGCGGGCTGGAATTGGCGCCTGTGGGGAGGCGGAGAGCCCGGCGGCACGCGAGGAGACCTGGTCCATGGCGGAGGTAGTGGCCTCCGGTTCGGACTGCAAACCGATGTTGGCCATGATCTCGGCCATTTCAGTTTCAGCCTTGGTGGGGCGCTTGACCCCCGGTGGCGGTCCTGAAGGCTTCGGGATGGCAACGGTGGCCGAGTCATCCTGCGAGCTGCTGGACTCCTCGGTGAAGTCAGGGCGGGCAATGGCCTGGGTGGCTGCCTCATCGGCGTCGAAAATCTTGCCCGAATTGCGGTTGATGGCCGGCAGCGCGTCGGTGGAAGGCTCGTTCGGGTCGATGACCGCGGTGTCGTAGGCGACGTCGCCAGGACGTTCGGAGGTTTCTGTGCCATCCACGTCGTAGACCTCGGTGACCTGGCGGGCCGCTGCTGCACGGCGTTCGAAGAAGCCGGGCTTCTTCTTTTTCGGTGCGGGCGCGGGAGCGTCCTCCTCCGGGTAGAGGTAGGACTGGTCATGGTCTTCGCGCGTCGGATCAAGTTCCATGGTGGAACGTGCGCTGCTGGCACGCGGCGCATCGGGATCCTGTCCCAGCAACCGGTTGTAGCCAGCACGCAAGCGAGAAGGGATCTGGGTGAACGGCGTCGCGGTGACGATCAGGATCGACATGAAGACCAGGAAAATGAACACAGCCATGGCCCCGGGAACCGAGATCAGCAGGCCCAACGGGGTGCCCAGGATGGAACCGGCCATGCCGCCGGCATTCCAGAGCGTCTCGAACTCATCGGAAACCGCAGGAGATCCATTGGCTAGCGAGGCAATGGAAGAACCGGAGAGCGTCATGATCAGCAGCCCGATGCCAATGCGGTTGTTGGACGTGACTTCTTCCGGGTAGCGGAAGAGCCGGAACGCACCGATGAACAAGATGATCGGCAGCAGCACGGCCATGAAGCCTAGGGTTCCGCCGGCAACGGCGTGCACGCCAACGCCGAACCATCCTGCTTCGCGCAGGCCCCACCACTCGATAATCGCCACGGTGATGGAGATCAGCGCGAGGAAGAGTCCGGTGCCGTCGCGGCGGACTTCGAAATCAGGCTTGACGGTTCCGCCGATTCGGCGGAATGCTCCGCCAAAGATCCGGGCAACGCCCATCCACACGCTGCGTATAGCGCGCAACGGCAGGGCGAGTTCCGCTTCCGGGTTCTCGGGCGTTTTCTTGGAGGACGAAGAGCTGGACGCCTTGGGTTTGCGCGTCGTGGGCTTCTTCGCCCCCTGAGACTGGGTACGTGGGGCCATACTCCAAGGGTATCGCCATTAGCTTGAAGCACCCCGAATTTACACGTCTGCTCAGGGTTTGGCGAGGGCTAGAGAATGATCACGTACCCAGTTAGGGGATCAACTTGTCGTCTGCGGTTGATGATCAGCATGGATCAGCGGCCAAGGCGCGGGCCCGATGCGAATCGACGTTTCGAGCTCATCAAGTCTCCTGTGGGATTTTGGTGGTTCTGGCATCGCGCGGGCACGGCCGCACTGAAACTGCCGGATCCACGAGGTTGCGTCGAAGTCCGGCAAACGCATTGGTCCTGTACGCGCGGATGCCGTTTTTGGTTTCCAAGTTATCCGGTGCAGCGCTTGGAGCATTAGACGGTTGCGGTTCAGAAGCCCATGGATCGCTGATGCTGGCAGTTCAGGCCAGCGGTGATGAGGTACCCGGCAGCACTGCAAACAGCCAGGAACCCGACGGCGATCAAGCTCAGCAATCCCCACTGGCCCTCGGAACCGCCGATCAGCATCAGAATCGAAGCTGGCAGCAGACCGCCAATGCCTGCGCCAAGTGCCGCGCAAGCTGCTTGCCGGGCTGGGCTGTCACCCTCATTGCGCACTGCGCGGATTTCCAGGGCGACGTACATTCCTGAAGCGCACAGCAACCCCACTGCCAGTCCAATGCCGCAGGCGATCGCGATGAACTGCAAAGCTGCAGCAACCGTGCCTGGCTGGAATCCTCCGGCAAATCCGCTGGCAACCACTTCCCAGAAGAGCGCTAGCAACGCGAGCACGCCGAATAGAGCTCCTGCCGCACCGGCGATCAAGAAGATCCGCAAAGCGATCGATGACACTGGTGCGGCAGTTTTTGCGTTCATGGCTCAAGAGTACGACGGCTTGGCCTTATTTCACATAGGACTTAGCTTGAATCATTATGAGAAGTCCAAGCCCAGCAGGGCGTTTTCGGTGACTTCCGGAAGCGCTGGATGGATCCAGTACTGGTTGGTCGCCACCTCGCGCACATCCAGCCCGAAGGCCATGACGGTGATCATCTGCTGGATCAAGGTCGAGGCCTGCGGTCCCATGTAGTGAGCGCCGAGCAGCTTGCCGCTCTGCCTATCGGCAATGAGCTTGGCGATCCCGGTGGAATCCTCCATGGCCCAGCCGTAGGCCACGTCCCCGTACTTCTGGACCTTGACAGTGATGTCGTGTCCAGCCTCGCGGGCTTCTCCTTCGGTCAGGCCCACGTTGGCGATCTGCGGGTGGGTGAAGACGGCTGCCGGCACATGTTCATGCGGCATCTGCTTCAGGTCCTCAGGATGCAGCAGGTTATGGCGCACCGCGCGCATTTCCGCATTGGCCACGTGCTTGAGCATGTACGGCGACGAGATGTCGCCCAAGGCCCAAATCCCCTGAGCGGAGGTGGAACGCCCGAATTCATCGACGCTGATACTGCCGTTTTCGGCTTCAATGCCGGCCTTGTCCAAGTCCAGCTGGTCCCCGTTCGGGATACGGCCGGTGGCCACGAGCAATACCTCCGCGTTGACGGTGGACCCGTCATCGAGGGTCAGGGTGATGCCTTGCTCATCTTCGGTCGCGCTGGCCATGGTGCGCCCGGCCCGCACGTCAAAGCGTGCCGCTGCCAGTTCGTTGAACGGTTCGCGCAGGTCCGCATCCAGATGGCGCAGCAGTTCCGAGCGCGAGAGGATGGTGACCTTGGTGCCCAGGGCATCGAAGACATGGGCGAATTCCATGGCGATGTATCCCCCGCCAACGATCACCATGGATTCGGGCTGGCGCTCCAAGCGCATGATGTCTTCATTGGTGTGGAAGGTGACCTTAGAGTCAATGATGTCCTGCGGGATGAATGGACGGGAGCCGGCGGCAATGACGATCTGGTCGGCGCTGATGGTCGCGGCCTGCTCCCCCTGCCCGGTACGCAAGGTGCGCTCGGCGACGAAGCGGGCATGCTGGTCGTAGACATCGATATTCGGGGTTTGTTCACCGCGGCGGTACTCTTCCCCGCCTTGGGCGATCGGATCAATACGCTTCTCGAAGACACGGCGCACAATGTCCTGCCAATGCACGGAATTCACCTGCGCATCAAGCCCCAGCCGGGCCGATTCCTTGGTTTCCAGAGCCACATCGGCGGCGTAGACATACATCTTGGTGGGGATGCAGCCCACGTTCAGGCAGGTGCCGCCGAAAGCACCCTTTTCAATGATGGCAATGGACTTGCCATCGAATTCCGGGCCCGGGATGGAGTTGCCCGAACCGGTGCCGAGGATGATCAGATCGTAGTGCTTGTCTACCTGAAAAGCAGCGGGAGAGGTCATAGGTGGTTCCTTTTCACGGTTACGGCTAGGCCCGGCAGACAGGACAATTGCCAAGTCCGCCTACCGGGTAGGCTACCACCTGTGCTGTCAACCAGCGGTATGTTGCGCCAAGGGCTCATCGACCATGCTGAAGACCAGCTGCAGTGTGCCATTGACCTGGACTGCTTCGGCGTGAATTCCGTAGACCTGCAGCAACAGATCCGGATCGAGTACCTGCTCGGCACTGCCGGCCGCGACGACGCCACCGCCATCGAGCATCACCAGTTTGGTGCAGTAGCGGGCAGCCAAGTTCAAGTCGTGCAGCACGATGACGGTGGTTGTTCCCAAGCTCCGGAGCATGCGCAGCAGTTCGTGCTGATAGCGGATATCCAGGTGGTTGGTGGGCTCATCGAGCAGCAGGTGATCGGCTTGCTGGGCCAGGCTGCGGGCCACCAAGACGCGTTGCTTCTCGCCACCGGAGAGGGTCGAATAGCGTCGATCTGCCAACGAGCGCGCGCCGACCCTGCTCAGTGCCGCCGCGACGGCCTGGTGGTCCTCGCGGGTGAAGGATGCCAGCGCCGTGCGGTGCGGGGTACGGCCCAGCAAGACCATCTCGGCCACGCTGACCGGAAGATCGGTCGGGGTTTCCTGCGCCACCACGGCGATCCGCCGCGCCAGTTCGTTGCCGCGCAGCGCGCTGACCGGCTGTCCGTCCAGGCTGACCTGTCCGGTTTGCGGGCGCAGTGCCGAGTACAGCGTGCGCAAGAATGAGGATTTGCCGCTGCCGTTGGGCCCGATCAGCCCCACGACCTCGCCGGGGCCAGCGGACAGGCCCACGGACTCAATGACCAGCTTGCCTCCGTACCCCACGGAAATATCGGTTGCGGTAATCATGGTTTTTCCCTGCCTTTCACAAAACGTTGGTCATTGGGCGGAGTTCAGCCGGCGCACGAGGACGAACAGCAGCGGGGCGCCGAGCAATGCGGTGACGATGCCCAACGGCAGTTCCTGCGGCGCCAGCGCGGTGCGGGCCAGCACATCTGCCCAGACCAGGAAGAGCGCTCCGAGCAGCGCCGCCACTGGGAGCAGCTTTCGATGGGTAGAGCCCACGCACAGCCGGGCCACATGCGGGATCACCAATCCGACGAATCCGATGCCGCCGGAGGAAGCTACCAAGGCACCGACGCACAGTGCGGTGACGATCATGACGGCGGCGCGCAGCTTGGCCGGGGAAATGCCCAGCGTTTGTGCGGTGCCATCGCCGATGGCCAGCGCGTCCAGCGGCCGCGACCAGTACACCAGCAGCGCGAGGGTTCCGAGCACCACCACCCAGGTGATCAGCACCGACTGCCCGGTGGCCTGCGCTAGCGAGCCCAGGGTCCAGAAGAGCACCGAGCGACCGGCATTCGGGTCATCCGAGGCGAAGATCAGCAGCGAGGTCAGTGCGTGCAGCACGTACCCCACGGATACGCCGGCCAGCACGAGTCGAGTGGAGGTCATTTCATTGCCGACGCGAGCCAGCAGGTAGACGCCGATTCCGGCGATCAGGGCCCCGGCGAAGGCGCTGGTGGCCAACGAGGCCGAGCCGATCCCGGCGGTGGCACCGAAAAGAATCGACGCCGCCGAAAGGGTCGAGGCTCCGGAGGTCACGCCCAGCAGGTACGGTTCGGCCAGGATGTTGCGGGTCAGCGCCTGCAAGGCCACGCCGGCCAGCGCCAGCCCGGCACCGACGGCGGCCCCCAGCAGCACCCGGGGCACGCGCAGCAACAGGACGATCGATTCATCCGAAGCGCTCCAGGAGGCCAGAGCAGGATCATCCCACCACTGCGATTTGAGGATGCCCACCACGGCGCCCGGCTCGATGGAAACCGGCCCTAGCCCGATGGCCATCGGCAAGGACACCAGCACAGCGGCCAGCAGCCCGGCGATCCACCACCAGGTCTGCCGGGAGCGTTGGCGGTGCTCCAAATCATCGGCGGAGAACACCAATGCGGCGGGTGCCGCCTCGAGTACGGGTCCTGGTTGCCTCATGATTGGCCTTCCAATATTTCATCGGTGGTTGCGGCGCGCAGGCTCAGTGCGGCGAGCAACGCGATCCCGGTCAAGACGCCAAGTACCGCAGCGGCGGCCAAGTATCCGGCCGCGGCCATCGCCGCTCCGGAAGCCGCAGTGCCTAAGAACAAGCCCAGCGACATCCCGGCGGCGTTCAAGCTCAGCGCGGTGCCGCGCACCTGCGTGCAGCGGGCCACCAGCAGGCTCGTTACCGCGGCCGAGACGACCGCATGGCTGGCTGAGAGCATCGCAGTACTGGCGACGGCCAGCGGCAGTACCGGTGCCAGGTAGACGCCGAAGAGCGCCACCAGGCCGGTGGCTAAGCAGATGATCATCACCGTGCGGGTGCGGCGCTGGGAATCTTCGGCGTTCAGCATCCGTCCGGCCAGCAGGTGTCCGAGGAAGAAAGCTCCGCCGCTGACCGACCAGACCCAGGCGAACCAGCTGGCATCCAGTGCGAACTTGTGCGCGTACAGCGGGGCCAGGAAGGCCAGATGCCCCATGAATGCTCCGGCCCTCCCGAAGGAGACCAAGAGCAGCGCCCGGGCGCCGGGCACCTGCGACAGCAACTTGAAGGCTGCCAGGTATCCCACTCGGGCCGGTGGCTTAGCCGGCGCGATTTGGGCTGGATCGGCCTGCACGGCGCCGCGGCGGCCGTAGCGCAGGACCGCCGGGATCAACGCGATGCTGATGATGCCGATGGCGATCAGGTTGCCCTGCCAGCCCCAGAACATGGCCGGCAGGATCAGCAGCGGCGCACCGAGCGTGGAGGCCAAGGTCTGGGCGGTCATCACCAAGGTGGCGGCCCGGCCGGCAGCCGGGGTGCTGCCGAATCGATCCGCGGCCGCGGTTGATAGCGCCGGGTAGAGCAGCGCATTGGATACGCCGGTGGCCAGGCAGAAGATGGCCAGCGCGGCGAGACCCGAAAAGGTTCCCACGATGGCCGCGGCGCCCATCAGCCCCAGCGCTGCGGCGGCCACCGTGCCCGGGGCAATGCGTCCGATCAGCGGGGCCAGCCCGATGCCGGCGAGCACCGCACCGACTCCGGCCAGCCCGCGCAGGGTCCCGGTTTCGGCGTAGCCTGCTCCGGCCCAGTCGGCGATGGGCACCAAGAAGGTGCTCAGCACTGTGAAGGGCAGCAGACCCAGCGCGGAGGCCAGCAGTGCCGGCCAGATCTCTACGATGATCCGCCGCTCGCTGGGCAGTGCTTGGATGGTTTCTGCTTCTGGCTGGCTCATACCGCGCTCCCGATGCCGGCGCTGATCATGTCCAAGTCCGCAGCGAAGTCCTGCACGGCAAAAGCCGGCGCGCGGCGTTGGCCTGCCAGCTCGTGTGCGGCCTGCTCCAGAGCCGTTTCGTAGGCGGCCAGCAGCGAGTCGATCATCGGGCAGGGCACGGCCAGCTTCCGGGCGAGCCCGGCAATGATCTTGGTGCGGTAGTAGTCTTCCTTGGGCATCCGCGGCACATCCCACTGGCCCAGCTCGTTTATGAAGACCGGGCGGAAGGCGATGGCCGAGAAGTCGAAGTAGCGTCCTTGGTCATCGGGCTGCGAGAACGGGTCGATCAGCAGCGATGCATAGCGCACGTAGAGCAGGTACTCCTGCTCGATGGGCGGCAGCTGTTCGAAGCTGGCGGCCTGCGCCGGGCTGATGCTCTGGGGGTGCAGCGGGTAGCCGTCCTGGAGCATGAAGGCCAACAGGTTCACGCCCTTCCCTCCCAGCGCGGTGGTGATCGCGGTCAGTTCCCGCCAGGTCTGTGCCAGCGCGTGGATCAGCGCCGGGGTGACCGGACCTTCGGGATAGAGCTTGTAGACGTATTGGATCGGCGGCGCCGGCGCGAAGACTGCACGCAACGCGACCTCGTTGAAGAACAGGGCCGGGTGAACATACAAGGACATGTTCCGGGCTTCGGCTTCCAGAGGCTGGTCCATCAGCTGCACTTGCGTGCCCGCCTCGGCATGGATCGCGCACAGCGCCTGCAGTGCCGGGGTGTGCCCATGAGTGGATCCGGCGTAGATGCGGGCCTTGACCCCGGCGCTCAGCACCAGCGCCCCGCCGGTCCCCTCCAACGGGCGGGTATCCCCCAGATAGCTGGAGAAGCTGATGATTTCCAGGTCCGCCGCCTGTCCGCCAGCGAATTCACGCACCAAGGCGGCCGAACCCAGCGTGGGCGAGAGCAGCACGACGCGCCGCAGCGAGACGAGCACCTCGGGTGCCAGCTCGCGCAGCACGGCAAGATAGGCGTCGGCGGTCACGGCCAGCACCAGGGTGTCCCACCGGCCGGCGACCTGCTGGTATCCGCGATAGCGGTGCGCGAAGCGCACGGTTCCGGCCAGTGCGCCGTGGGCTGGGTTTTGCACCGTGCTCTGCGCGGTTCCGGCGGTGGCGTCCAGCGCGTCGAAGAAGGCGTTCGCGCGTTGCGAGCCGCGTCCTGCGATGCCCAGTTCTCCGGGCAACGTCCCGAGCAGCACGGCGCTTTGCACCGCGACCGGCCCGGTTCCGGCGATGAGGATATTTCCTAGTTCATCCATCGGCTAATTGCTTTCCATTCTCGTGCGCGTCTTGGTGTACAGCGCGATGTCAAAGACCTGTTCGGGTTGGCGGATCACTGCCGAGCAGTGCCACAAGTCCGGGTCCACCGGCTGCAGCGGGTAGTTGAACAGCGATTTCAATCCGTCGCCGAAGCGCATCGCCACCACCACGTCGTCTCGGGTCAGCGCATGCAGCTGGTGCAGCAGCTCGTACTTCACGGACACCGTCGAGCTGAAAACGATGTGGGTGATCTCAGCCAGGAAGTCCAGCTGCTCGATCCGTTCGCCGAGCAGCTCGATATCCAGGGATTCTCCGAGCTGCGCCACGACCTTGCGGCCCAATTCCAGTGCTTCAGGGTCGATGTCGATGCCCCGTGCGCTGGCCCCGGTGCGCGCGGCGAGGTTCAGCAGGGTCATCGGGAAGGATCCCGAGCCGACCAGCAGCACCATGCTGCTGGCATCCGGGGCGACCGCTCCGAATTCCTCAGCGATGCAGGATTCAATATTGGCGAAGTAGCCTTCGGCGCCGCCGCCTCCTTCCAGCAGGCGCAGCGCCCGGTACTTCTCGATACTTGCGACGCAGCGGGCGGATTCGCTGCGCAACTGAGCGATGAGTTCCGTTCCGGTGCCGGTGGCGGCCAGCTGTTCGTAGTCCGCTTCATTCGCCGGGTCGGTGACCAGCTGCGAATAGCTGGCCAGCAGCTCTTCGAGCTCTGCGGCGTGGCGTGTGGACCCGTCATAGCTGGCTACTGCCGCGGTGAAGCACTCCAGGTAGCCGCGCAACGCTCCGGCTAGCTCCCAGGTGCTGCCGTTGAGGGTGATTAGTGGTGTTTCAGACATGGATATATGCCGTCCCTTCGGCCACGATGTTCACTTCAGTGCAGATCCGCAGCGCGGTGGCCTCGGCGCGGCTGCTGTCTGCGAAGGCCTGGGTGGTTCCGCCAGGTTGCTTAACGCTGGCGTTGATGGGGGTGCCGGTGACGGCAGCCAGATACGCGCCGACTGCGGCGGTTCCCGATCCGCAGCTGCCTTCCCAGATCATGCTGCCCAGCGCCGGGACGCTGACCAGTGGGGCCAGTTCCTGGCGGTGCCGGTCATAGAGCATGATGCCCACCACGCAGACCGCTTCGCGTGCGCCCAGTTCCACGGCCAGCTGCTGCGCACGTTCACGCAGCAGCGGATCGGATCCATCGCCTTCTGCCACCAGATGCACGGCGCCGGGGTAGCGAACCAATCCGGCGCGCTCGATGCCCGGAACCTTATAAGGCTCGATGCTCTGCGGCCACGGGATCGACAGTTCGCAGCGGTATCCAGCCTCCGAGGGCTCAACCCGGCAGTGCAATGACTGCCGGGCCCCGCTGGTTTCAATGAGCAGCTCGGCCCGGTCGGGCCCGGGCCTGGTTGCGGCGTGCCATGCGGCCAGGGACAAGGTGGCATTGGCGCAGAATTCGTCCCCGGCCATGTGCAACCGGGTGTGGGCCTGCGGCTTGCGCGGAGGCAGGATGAACCCGACCTGCTCGGCGTGCACATGCTCGGCGCGCAGCAGCCGGTCCGCGATGGCCAGATACTGCGTCTCGGGATGCCTGCTAGTCACCAGCACGGTCGTGTTCGAGGCCGGACTGAGCTTCACGAAGTCGACAGCGGTGGCATTGCGGACCTGGCATCGGGTGCTCCGCGGAGCACGCGCTGTTCTGCTTGCTGCTGGAGTACTCCGGCGCAGCACCGCAGGCCGGTTGCTCACCGGGTAAGCCGGTCGGCGATCAGTTCCACCCCGTCCACGGCCAGCGGTCCGGGCGAGGAGTAGTAGTAGTTCAGCGGCACGATGCCGTCTTCATCTTCAATGGCAGGCAGGCCCTTGAGCTCGGTACGCTGGCGCAGCTCATCGATCACTTGCTGGTCGGTTTCCAAGTTTGAGGAACCGGTGGGCAGGTACATGGCGAAGACCTTGTCCGCGGCGCTGTCGACCAGCTCTTCGTTGGAAGGTTCGAAATAGCGCTTGGGCACGTTGTTGAATACGTTCTCCATGCCCAGCACTTCCATCTGCTCGGCAACCAGGGATTCGTGGCCGTAGGATCCCAGGGTTCCGGCGGTCGGGACATACAGCGGAAGTCCGCGCTGTTCCTCCTGCTGCGCAACACGCTTCGCTGCGGCATCTACCCGGGCTCGCATGTCCTTGACCGATTGCGCGGCGTGGTCTTCGGTGCCGAATAGCTCCCCGTAGGATTCAACATCCTTGTAGATCTGGTCGAAGCCGCTCACCCCCGAGGTGGAGCGGTCTTCAAAGCCAGCGCAGTATCCGCTGACGGTCAGCATCTTCACTCCAGCCCTTTCCAGCCGCTGGGCCAGTGCGTTCAGGTCGATCCCGGCGGCGATGTCGGTGCCGATAACCACATCCACTCCGGAGTCCAGGATCATTTCGTAGGAAACGTCATGCGAATCCTCGATGACCCGCTGTGCGTTGCGCACTGCTTTCTCGGTTTCCTCATCGAAAGGTACTTGGTACCTGCCGGCGTAGTGGGTGATCTTCTCCCCTGCCCCGGCTGCGGTCAGCAGGGCAGGTGCCTCGGATCCGATGGCCAGGACGCTTTGCGGCTCCTGATCGAATACGACTTCCCGGCCGCAGCTGTCCAGGACGGTCTTTTCCGCCTCGCTGCCAGGGACATTCTCATTGGCTGTTCCTGCAGGGGTGCTGCATCCGGTGGCGGTTGCCAAGATGATAGCTGGCACGGCCAGCATCCAGGGGTTAATTCTCTTCATTGATCCTTATTTCCGTTTCTAGCGGCCGGTGGCGGGCTGCCGGTGCTCGGCGCCTCAATGGGCCAACATTGCTAAACACTAATGAGAATCATTATCAATTGTCAAAACGAAAACGCCCCCGGTGTCCGCCTGGATCGGCAAGGCGGGTACGTGGTACGGCAAATGCGGCCGCCCTGCCCGGAATTCTCCGGGCGGGACGGCCGCATTCAAAAGTTGCTAACGCACGAGAACTCGCGTGTCAGAGGTCCTGGGCTTCAAGCCATGCCGAAGCGATATCGGCCGCAGATTGTTGCCCTACCGTGCTTTGCACGTTCAGTTCTACCAGCGTCTGTGCGCTGAGCTTCTGGCTTACCGGGTCAAGCACCGCGGCCAATTTTTCGGACTGCTCCGCCGAGACCAGCGGAACCACGTTCGAGGCCAGGAACAAGGACTTCGGATCTTCAAGGACCACAAGCTGTTCGGTCTTGATTCGCGGATCAGCGGTGAACACATTAGCCACGTTCACCGTACCGGCCACGAGATCTTCCACCGTCGTATCACCTGTAGCAGAGAAGCCGGCCTTCACCCCGTAGGTGCTTTCCAGGCCCTTCGGACCATAGGGACGCTGCTCCAGTTCCGGCGGTCCGCCCACGGTCAGCTTCTTGCCTACATCAGCCAGATCCTCGATGCTGGTGACTTTGTTCTCTTCGGCAAACTTCTTGGTCACCGTGTAGGAGTCCTGATCCGAAGCTTGAGCCGCTTCCAAGACGGCTAACGAGTCAGGAAGCGCCTTCTCCAGCTCGGAATACACCTCATCGCCGGAACGCGCTTCGGTGTCCTTCTTGTAGAACTGCAGCAAGTTGCCGGTGTACTCCGGGGAGACATCGATGCTGCCGTCTTCGAGCTGCGGCATGTACGCATCGCGCTGGCCGATGTTGAATTTGCGCTCAACTTCCATGCCTGCGTCCTCCAACGCCTGTGCATAGATCTCGGCAACGATTTCATTGGAGTAGTAGGCCTGCGAGCCAACCACAATGGTTTCATTGCCGCTGTCGCCCGAGCTGCTTCCTCCAGCCAACGGGTCCGAGCTTGAACAGCCCGCTAGGACCAGCCCGCTGGCCAGCACCAACGCGGTGGCCGGGAGAATTTTCTTCAATATCATGACGGTTCCCTTTCTAAGGTTTTTCGGTATGCAGAGTCTTCAGGCTGAGGCTTCGTTTTTGAGGAATGAAGCCCGCGCGGTTCAGCGGCTTTCTGGGCCAAAGCCAGTACCAGGTCCAGCAAGAGCGCGAGCGCCGCGACCAGCAGCGCTCCACCTAGTACCATGTCGAAGCGGCGCAGGTTCAGACCGCTGATAATTGGCAGGCCCAGTCCCCCGAGGTTCACGTAGGCGGCAATGGTCACCGTTGCCACCACTTGCAGAACCGCTGAGCGGATGCCGCCAACCAGCAAGCCCAGTCCCAAGGGGATTTCGACCTTGAACAGGATCTGCCATTCGGTCATGCCCATGGCCCGGGCCGCGTCGATGGTCTTGCGGTCGATAGCTTCGAAACCGGTATAAGCTCCTGCCAGCAGCGATGGGATCGCCAAGACGACAAAGGTCACCAGCGCCGCTTCGGGCTTGTGCAAGACCCCGAACAGCAGCACCAGCAGGATCAGCAGGCCGAAGGATGGCACGGCGCGGGCAATCCCGGCGGCGGCCACCGCGATTTCCCGGCCCTTGCCGGTATGTCCGATGGCCCAACCAGCCGGGATGGCCACCAGCGAAGCGAGCAGGACAGCAAGCGCGGTGTACAGCAGATGCTGTCCAAGCAGCACCTGCAGTCCCGAATCGCCGTTCCACTGCTCGGCGTCGAAAATCCATTCAAGGGCTTTGGCAATCAGGTTCATGCGTCCACCTGTTCCCCGCTGGCTTGCTGCACGGAGCGCTTGGTTTTGGAACCGCTGGAGTTCCACGGCATCAGCCAGCGTCCTGCCAGGAGCAAGAGCAGGTCGATGACCAAGGCAATCAGTGCCACTGCCAGGATGCCGGCGAAGACCTCGGCGATGATGCGCCGCTGCAGTCCATTGGTGAATAGGTAGCCCAGATTGGTCACGCCAACCAGGATGCCCACCGTAGCCAGGGAAATCGTGCTGACCGCTGTCACTCGTAGGCCGGCAAGGATCACCGGGCCGGCCAGAGGCAGATCCACCGCGAAGAAGCGGCGTGCTGGACCGTACCCCATTGCCGTTGCCGCGGAGCGGGTGGCGGGGTCTACCGAGTTCAGCCCGTCAACGACGCCGCGGACCATGATGGCCACCGCGTAGATCGACAGTGCCACAACCAGGTTTGCTTCGCTGATGGCGCTCATGCCGGTAATTACCGGCAGGATCATCAGCAAAGCAAGCGAAGGAATCGTATAGAGCAATCCGGTCAGGGTCACCAGCGGTCCGCGCACCAGCTTGTACCGCCAGGCAACCCATCCCAGCGGAATTGAGAGGGCGAAGCCGATGAGGATCGCCATTGCCGACTGGCGCAGGTGCTCCACCGACAGCGATCCGATCAGGCCCAAGTTCTCCATGATCCAATTCACTGGCTGTCCCTGCCATCCACCAGCCGGCCCTGGGTGCGGCCTTGGCCATCGACCAGCACCGCACCATGTTCGGTGTGCTTCACGCGCAGCGCGCGGGCGCCGCGCTGGGCCCCGATGAATGAAGCCACGAAATCATCGGCGGGGTGCTCGATGATTTCGCTCGGGCTACCGACTTGGAGCTTCTGCGCTCCGGCAGCCAGGATCACTACTTGGTCGCCAAGCAGGAACGCTTCATCAATATCGTGGGTGACAAAGACGATGGTCTTGCCAAGTTCCTTTTGGAGCCGGATCAGTTCTTCTTGCAGTTCGGCACGGACAATCGGATCCACCGCTCCGAAAGGCTCATCCATGAGCAGGATATTCGGGTCCGCTGCCAGTCCGCGGGCAACACCCACGCGCTGCTGCTGGCCGCCGGAGAGCTGATGGGGGTAACGCTGCGCCATGGAGGCGGGCAGCCCCACGGTCTCCATCAGCTCCAGCGCCCGCTTGTGTGAATCCTGGCGCGTGCTCCCCATGAGCCGTGGCACCGTGGCGATGTTCTCGGCCACCGTGAAATGTGGCAGCAGGCCCGAATTCTGCATGACGTATCCGATGCTGCGGCGCAGCTGAACGGCTGGTTTGGACTCGATGTCTTCACCGTCGATCCGTACCGTTCCTTGGCTCGGCTCCACCATGCGGTTGATCATCCGCAGCAGCGTGGTCTTGCCGCAACCCGATGACCCGACGAAGACTGTGGTCTGATGCGCGGGAATCTGCAGGCTGAAATCATCGACCGCTACGGTGCCATCGGGATACCGCTTGGAGATGTTTTCGAACTCAATCATGCGCACCTCGGCTCGGTTGCTTCGTTCCGAATCGTTGGGTAATGCCTTGGCATATGTCGTCTCCTTGAGGTGGCGTTGAGCCTAATTCTGCCTCAAAAGTGCTCTGACAGCATCCAATGCCAGCGATTACCCATGTCGGTAATTTCACTGCCTCCCCTGGTTCCGGGGAGCTTGCGCATAGGATCGAATGGAACTTTACTATCTACTTTGGAGGAAAACATTGCGCAAACGAATGCTGGGCCTAGCCGCTGCCCCGGTGATTCTGGGATGCTTAGCACTTTCAACGCCAGCTACCGCCGGCCAGCATGCGCCCGCACAAACTGGTGAGTGGAATTCCGTGATCTTGATGGACGCTGAAACCGGAGAAGTGCTGAATTACGAGAATTCTCCAGCCGTAGAGGACTCGACGACTGCGGCACACCCATACCTTCAATTCGTCGGTTGGCACTAAAGGACTTCTGTGTCCTTGCCTGCTGGCAGATACGAAAATGCCCCGGACCATAAATGGCCCGGGGCATTTCCGGTACGAGCTTAGGCTTCGAGCACTACAGGAACGATCATTGGGCGGCGGCGCAACTTGCGCGAAACCCACGAGCCGATCACACGGCGGGTGATCTGCTGCAGCTGGTGCGTGGAGTGGTTCGGGTTATTGCTAACCGCTTCCACAATCGCAGCTGCGATCTTCGGCTTGATCTCGTTGAAGACCGAGTCTTCTTCGGCCACGCCGCGGGCGTGGATATCCGGACCGGAGATGATGGTGCCGTTCTGGCGGTTGATCACGGTGATGACCGAGATGAAGCCTTCCTCGCCCAGGGTGACGCGGTCCTTGAGGTCATCATCGGTGATGGTACCGACCTTGGAACCGTCAACGTAGACGTAGCCGCATTCGACCTGGCCAACGAGCTTTGCAACGCCGTCCTTCAGGTCGATGACCGAGCCGTCTTCTGCCAGCAGCACGTTTTCCTCGGGAACACCGGACTGCGCAGCCAGGCGGCCGTTGGCGATCAGGTGGCGGGTCTCGCCGTGCACTGGAAGCACATTCTTCGGGCGCAGGATGTTGTAGCAGTACAGCAACTCGCCGGCCGAAGCGTGGCCCGAAACGTGGACCTTGGCCATGCCCTTGTGGATGACCTCGGCGCCCAAGCGCATCAAGCCATTGATCACGCGGAAGACCGAGTTCTCGTTGCCCGGGATCAGGCTGGAGGCCAGGATGACGGTGTCGCCCGGGTTGATCTGCACCTTGTGCTCGCCGTTGGCCATGCGCGACAGTGCTGCCATCGGCTCGCCCTGCGAACCGGTGGACATCAGAACGACCTTGTGGTCTGGCAGCGAGTCGATCTGCTTGAGGTCAACCAGCACGCCCTGCGGCACTTCGAGGTAGCCCAGGCGTTCGGCGATGCCCATATTGCGCACCATCGAGCGGCCGATGAAGGCCACCTTGCGGCCGTGCACTGCAGCGGCATCCAGCACCTGCTGCACGCGGTGAACGTGCGAGGAGAAGGAAGCGACGATGATGCGGCGGCGGGCTCGGGAGAACTTCGCTTCCAGGACCGGGCCGATTTCGCGTTCTGCCACGGTGAACCCTGGCACCTCGGCGTTGGTGGAGTCCGGCAGGAACAGGTCCACGCCTTCCTCGCCCAAGCGTGCGAAGTGGCGCAGGTCGGTGATGCGGCCATCCAGTGGCAGCTGGTCCATCTTGAAGTCGCCAGTGTGCAGCACGGTGCCGGCTTCGGTGCGCAGGAATACTGCCAGTGCGTCCGGGATCGAGTGGTTCACAGCAACGAATTCGCATTCGAAGTTCCCGATCTGCGCGACTTCGCCTTCTACAACGATGTTGCTGTTGGCCTTGATGCGATGTTCTGCCAGCTTTGCTTCAACGAAGGCCAGGGTCAGCTTCGACCCGTACAGTGGGATGTCTTCGCGCAGGCGCAGCAGGTACGGAACAGCGCCGATGTGGTCCTCGTGGCCGTGGGTCAGCACAACGCCAACCACATCGTCCAAGCGGTCCTTGATGTAAGAGAAGTCCGGCAGGATCAGATCCACGCCAGGCTGGTGCTCTTCCGGGAAGAGCACGCCGCAGTCAATGATCAACAGTTTCCCGTTGAGCTCGAAGACGGTCATGTTTCGGCCGACCTCGCCCAAGCCGCCGAGGGGAACGATGCGCATCGTTCCCTTCTTCAGCTTGGCCGGAGTCTGCATGCGTGCAGCGTCGGCCTTGCCTACTGAACTCTCAGTCATAAGTGGTTAGTCCCTTTCGTTACAGATCCCATCCACCTTCACGTAAGTCCGCGCGGATGGCATCGAGCTCTGCGTCCGACGGTGCCAACAGCGGCAGTCGGACGACGGTGTTCGGCAGGACACCCTGCCAGTGAAGTCCATATTTTGCGGCCACGGCGCCCTGAATGTGGCCCATGATGCCGCGCTGGATCGCGTCCAGCTCAAAGTGTGTGGTGCGTGCAGTCGCCAAATCTCCTGCATGCATTGCATTAACTAGCGTACGGTACTTAGCCGCTGCAACGTGAGCGGTTACCGAAACCACGCCGACAGCACCTGCGGCCATCAGTGGCAAAGTCAGCCCGTCATCGCCCGAGTAGACGTGCAGGTCGGTGTTGGCCAGCACGGTGGTGGTGGACTGGTAATCGGCCTTGGCATCCTTCAGGGCAATGACCTGAGGAATCTTGGAGAGCTCAATGATGGTCTCCGGTGCCAGCGAGATGCCCGCGCGCCCTGGGATGTCGTAAAGCATGATTGGCAGTTCAACTGCTTCGGCGATGGCTCTCACGTGCGCAATGACGCCAGCCTGGCTTGGCTTGTTGTAGTAAGGAGTGGTCAACAGCACACCGTCGACCCCTGCTTCCTTGGCGGCCAGCGACAGCTTGATCGAGTGCCGGGTGTCATTGGTCGTGGAACCGGCCAATACCGCAGCACGATCTCCGACTGCGTTGACGACGGTACGGAACATTTCAATGTTCTCTTCATCGGTCAGCGTCGAGGTCTCGCCGGTGGTGCCGGTAACAACCAGTCCGTCGCAGCCATCGTCAACCAGCTTTGTGGCCAGCTTCGCCGCCAACGCGTAATCGACTTCACCCGCTTCGTCGAAGGGCGTGACCATGGCGGTCAACACGGTGCCGAACGGGTATGCCTGATTATCAATTGCACTTGTAGCCATGGGTTTAAATCTACACTCGCGCATGTTGCAATGGCATCCTTGGTGCAATTCGTGGTGCGATGTTTTCATGAACGAAACGCGTAGTTCCCGGCGGCTGCTGGGCGTGGATGCAGCCCGGCTTGTTGCGATCCTCGGGATGTTCGCCGCGCATATTTTTCCACTGTACGAAACCAGTGGCATACCCGCCTACTCCCCAACGTTTACTGGGACTTTCGCCTCTGGCCGAGCATCAGTTTTGTTCATGGTTCTAGCTGGTTTATCGCTGACTTTGTTGTCAACTTCTTTGACTCGGAAGAGGTTTTCCCACCCTAAGGTTTACTCAGTCCTCGTCTTGAGAGCATTAATTATTGCCGTGCTCGGAATGGCGATTGGGTCAATAAATGAAGGCATTGCGATCATACTTGTCCACTATGGGCTACTTTTTCTATTGCTTCCACTAGTTCTAAAGCTCCCAAGGATAACCATTTGGGTAGTCTCAGCCCTTTGGCTGGTCTTGATGCCAATTCTTTGGCGGCCGCTGGCAGCAGCCGCTTTGGGACAGTCGCTGGGACACAATCCAAGTTTCGGCGACCTGCTCAATCCCCAACTGCTGTTCAAGGACCTCACCGTCACCGGGTATTACCCCTTGCTTGTTTGGTTAGGCTTTGGCTTGCTCGGGGTCGCCCTGGGAAGCTGCAACTTGCGCAGCAAGAAGACGGCGGGACTGCTCGCCTTAGTCGGATCACTCATTGCGATTCTGACCTACATCGGTTCTCGTCTTATCAGCCTGCAGAACGCAGAGCTCATTGCCCGCGAATTGAACCTCAAAGCATCCTTGGTTCCCACCATGATCACCACCGGCCGCCTGCCCGGCATGAATCTAGAACCTCTGCTCGACCACAGTGCCTACCTCTGGCTGCCTACTGGCCACAGCAATTCGTTGCTTTCCACACTGCACAATGCTGCCTGCGCTGTGGCGATCATTGGACTGCTCCTGCTGATCATTGGCTATCTCGGTCCACTGGGACGGATTGTGGCCGGAGCGGGCAGAGCACCGCTAACGCTGTACGTCGGGCATCTCATCTTGTTGCCGGCAATGCAGGACTATCTGGAGCCTTCGACTATCTGGTGGATCTTGGTGGCAGCCACAGCCATATTCGGGATATGGCTTGGCTTCAGCAAAGCATCTGGACCGCTTGAATATGGCGTTCGAGTGCTCAGCGGAGCAGATGTCGACGCCGCGGCAAAGGACAAACTTTAAAACGATAGTCCGGGCTCTGATGAGCCCGGACTATCGTTATGTTCTTGGTATGCGCTACCGCTGGTTAACGTTTTGGTCGGTACGCCAGAAACCGATCGCGGTACGCAGCGATTTGCGCGCACGTGGCTTGTCGCCGCAAGCCTCATAAGCCAACGCCAGCCTGTACCAGGATTTCCAAGATTCTGGATTTTCTTCGACGTCTTGCTGATGCCTTGGGAAATCAGCATCAGCAGCCGAGCGAATGAACCGGCCCGATGGCATCCGAGGCAGGTCCTCTGGCAATTCGCCGGAGGCAGCCAATGACTTGCCCATCTTCTCGGTGCGCAGACCGAAAAGCACTTCACGGATGAGAATCCAGACGCACAATGCAGGAATAACCAAAATGGCGATGCCCATGATCTGTGCGACCAATTCCCCGGTTTTCAGCAGGCGGATTGCTTGGGTAAAGGTCATGCCGATGTACAGCGTGAACAGCAGCAGAATGCCGCCTACCCACAGTTTGGTTTTCACTTGCCCAGCTCCAAGTATCCGTCAAGGCCATAAGTCAGCCCAGGGCGCGAGGCTACGGTGCGCAGGCCCAAGAACACTCCTGGCATGAACGAAGCACGGTCATAGGAATCATGGCGCAAGGTCAGCTGCTCGCCTGGTCCGCCAAACAGGACTTCCTGGTGAGCTACGAGGCCACGAAGACGTACCGAGTGCACGTTGATGCCATCTACCACGGCCCCTCGTGCGCCATCTATCTGGGTTTCCGTAGCATCCGGGCTGGCAGGCACCCCTGCGGCTTCACGCGACTTGGCAATCAGCTCTGCGGTACGCACAGCGGTGCCGCTGGGTGCATCGACCTTGTTCGGGTGATGGAGTTCAATGATTTCCACGGATTCGAAGTACTTTGCGGCCGTGGCGGCGAAAGCGCTGGCGAGCACGGAGCCAAGGGCGAAATTCGGTGCAATCAGCACGCCTGCTTCCGGGTGCTCAGCGAGCAGCGCTTCCAGATTTGCACGGCGTTCATCATCCCAGCCGGTCGTTCCGACAACAGCATGAAGTCCGTTCTCAACGGCGAATCGAACGTTGGAAACGGTTGATGCTGGAACGGACAGATCAACGATGTGGGTTGCTCCGGATTCAAGGATCTGAGACAGGTCATCGCCTCGTCCCAGCTCTGCTACCAATTCCATATCTGCAGCCTCAGTCACGGCTTTAACCGCTTCTGAGCCCATTCGTCCGGCCGCGCCGAGCACGGCTACCTTGATCTGTGCACTCATAGGCTTAAGCCTATCGCCATGACACCATCAGCCTTACCAACGGTTACGTGATCTGCCCCGAGTTTTGCACCGGGCAAACTGCAGCAAGTCGCCAGTTGCGGATATCGGCTCGTGCCTTACGGCCAGTCCGACTTGTTTTGCCCAGCTAATAGGGGAAAAATATGTTTCAGTAGTCGCCAAGTAGTAAGCAGGGCCATGGGACAGAAAATTAAGCGTTTTGGTTTCGGTGTGGGCACAGCGCTCACCGTAGCCTTCGCGATCACGTCATGCGGTTTAGCCAGCGAACCGACCGCCCTGTCCGACGAAGACCAGGCCTCGATTGTTGAACTCGTCCAGGAGCAAGGAACAGTCATCGAAGCACCGACCTGCAGCGTCGAGGTTTTCCGTATTGAGGATTCCACGACTTACGGCTGGGCTAGTTGCGCGCCATCCAGCAACGAATCGGCCGATGCCATGGCACAAGTTGATGCCTTCCCGTTCCGCATCGACGGGCAAGATCTTCGCCGTCCGGACGACGGGTCCAAATTTGATGAAGATGTCAAAGAGCTCTTCCCCGAAGATCTTCGGTCTGCAATCAATCAGCATGCCACCGGAGCAGGCAGCTAATTTTCCGCTCCGGCACACCATTTGTGGTGCGCCGGGTCGTTACCCTAACCAGTAGCTTGTGCGCGCTAATCGCACGATGAAAGGCCGGCGTGCGGCATAAGTACTTCGGGAAACTGCCCGAGACCCTGAAGACCAGGCTCTCAGTACGGATAGCTGGCCGGGGCCCTGACGTGGTGCTCATTCACGGTCTGGGAGCATCTAGCCGGTATTTCACTCCCCTAGCCAACATCGTGGCAAAAAAGTATCGTGTCATCGTCCCCGAGCTTCCAGGACACGGCAAGAATCTCGACGGCGGCCGTCCCGTAACGGTGGTGCGATTTGCCCATGAAGTAGCGCTGGCAATGCGTGAGTTGGAAGTTGAGAACGCTATTGTTCTGGGGCATTCCATGGGAGCGCAACTTGCTATTGAGCTGGCACGCGCGTGGCCAGACTTGGTCAAGCATCTGATAATTGCAGCTCCGGCAGTCAATGATCGGGAAGCTACGCTCGTCAGGCAAGCACGACGGATCATTGAAGATTTCCAGCACGAATTAAACTCTGTGAAAGCAATTCTTCTGGTCGATTACCTGCGTTGCGGGATCCCCTGGTGGGCTAAGAGCTGCGCACAGATGCTGGAGTACTCCACTATCGAAATGCTGAGGACGGTGCGCTGTTCGATAGATGTTGTGTGCGGAACCCGAGATCCTTTATCTCCCCCAGAATTCGGTCTTCGCCTTGTTGCTAAAGCACCGCAAGCCAACCTCACCGTCATGCGCCAGGGAGCGCATGGCTTCAACTTCTCCCATGCACCCGAGCTTGCGGACCTCATCGACGCAGTGCCCTAAGCCGCTACCAACGCAGTTGCCCCTGGTATCCAACTGAGACAGTCAGATGCCAGGGGCAAAATAGCGTGTTCTAGAGGCCTAGTGCAGCTTCATTTTCAAATGGTCCCACCACGGTAATGACGCGGTCCTTAGCGGCCAATTCGCGAGCGAGGTCTTGCACGTCCTGGGCGGAAACCGCATTGACGCGAGCTAGGGCTTCGTCGATGTCTTGGAATTCGCCGGTGATCATTTCTGCGCGGCCCAAACGCGACATGCGGCTTCCTGGATCTTCCAAAGCCAAAACCGTTCCACCAGAGAGCTGGCCCTTGGCCTGTGCCAATTCGCTTTCAGTGATCCCGTCCTTGGCCAGTCGATCAAGTTCGGCGCCCAACAGCCCAATAACCTGGGCGGCCTTAGCCGGGGCGCAACCTGCGTACATGCCGAAGTAGCCGGCGTCGGTGTAGGCCGCTGAGAAGGAATAGGTCGAGTAGACCAGACCGCGCTTCTCGCGAATTTCTTGGAACAAGCGCGAGCTCATGCCGCCACCAAGCACAGCGTTGAGCACTGCGAGTACCTGACGTCGGTCATCATGGCCGGTGATGCCTGCGCAGCCAATGATGATGTTGGCTTGTTCGCCGGGGCGGTTGATAACTTCCAGACCAGCCTTCGAATTAATCTTCGCTGGTTCGCCCATCCGGCGCGGTTCTGGAACGGCCATTGGGTCCAGTTCCCAACCGGCTTCAGTCAGTGCCTTGAGTACAAGTTCGCAGAGTTTGTCGTGTTCCAGAGAACCGGCAGCGGTAATGATCAGTTCGCCTGGACGGTAGTGGGCACGGTAGTGCTCCATGACTGCCTCACGGGAGATTTCCATGATTTCTTCAGGAGTGCCCCCGATGGGGCGTCCCAACGGATGGTCGCCCAGCACGTTGGCTACGAAGCGTTCGTGGGCGACATCCATCGCGTCATCGGCGTCCATAGCCAGTTCTTCAATGATCACCCCACGTTCTTGCTCCAGTTCCTGCGGGTCGATCACGGCAGAAGTAACCATGTCGGCAATGACATCCAGTGCCATTGGCAGGTCGGTGTCTAGCACGCGAGCGTAATAGCAGGTCGATTCCTTGGCCGTAGCTGCGTTGGATTCGCCGCCAACGGCGTCAAAGGACTGCGCGATTTCCAGCGCGGTGCGCTTGGCAGTGCCTTTGAACAGCAGGTGCTCGAGGAAATGCGTGGAGCCGTAGTGGCCAGCTTCCTCGTCGCGGGAACCCACGGGCACCCAGAAGCCCACGGTGGTTGACCGCTGCCCGGGCATTGCCTCGGTCAGTACTCGTACGCCGCCTGGCAGGATGCTGCGCCGGACTTCAGAGCCGCCTTCGCCGCGGTGGACCAGTGTTGGGTCCGCGGGGTCAATCGGGGAAAACTGGGTGGTCTCCACCGAATGCAACGGCAATGGAATCATGGCCACGTAGATACGTCCTTAATTCTTTGAGAAGAGCCTTTCAGGCTCAGTGCACTGTCTTTCATTCTCCCATAGTGGCGCGGAGATAAAGCAATAGCTCAGCGGTGACGGAGCCATCACATTCTGCTCCGCTACGAGTTCGAAGCGTTGTCCCGGCCGTACTTGTCGAACCGCGGGCTAACTATGATGCGTCAAGGTATCCACGTTGCGCGGCATCGGCGCATACAGGGGTCTGGCGCTCTGGATCATTAGAGGCACAGGAAAGGTAAACGGTATTCGCTGCTGCTTCTGTATCTAGTTCTTGATATCCCATTGATCCGGGGTTGGAGGAGACAGCACTGCTCCACTCATCGAGGTTTTTGCATGCACCCAGAGAGGCCTGTTCAGCTTCCTTGATCTGCTTTTCCGGTGTTTCAGGATCAGACCAGGCTTCGTTCTGCTTTTGAATTGCGCTCTGGCATTCCTCGCTGATGGTCGATGTTCTTACTGCATCGAAATTTGCACAACCACTGATGGATATTGCTATGGCGGCTAGTACTGCTGCTAAGGAATGAACTTTGCGCATGCTATTCATGCTACCGATGTAATCCTTTGAATCGCTGACTCGGCCGCTTTCGGTTCCTCTGTCCGTTGAGCCAACGAGACAAGGCAATCCCGCACGCTCCAAACGGAACGCACGGGACTTTCGACTTTCAGCTAGCGCCTAGGCAAGCTTGGAACGATCAAATGCATCAAGGCTGATGCCCTGCTCCAAGATAACCTTGGCCCATTCACGAGCCGAGTGCAGGGAGTGGTCGCGGTAGTTGCCGCAGCTTACCGCTTCGGTTCCAGGAACATCTTCCCAAGTAACCTTCTCAGCGATGTCTTCCAGCGAGCTCTTGATGGCAGCGGCGACGACCTCCGGGGTTGGCTCGCCCCACAGGATCATGTGGAAGCCGGTGCGGCAGCCGAATGGCGAGAAATCGATGAGGCCTTCCATGCGGGTACGCAGCAATCCAGCCATGGTGTGCTCGATCGTGTGCAGGCCGGCAGTCGGGATCTCACCGTGGTTTGGCTGCACAAAACGGATGTCATAGTTGGTGATGGCATCGCCTTTAGGCCCATGCTCCACAGCGATCTTGCGCACGTACGGTGCCTTGACCTTGGTGTGGTCAAGGGCAAAACTTTCAACTTCAGCAAGTTCAATATCACTCATGCATAGAGTCTATCTGCTCACCGTAGAGCGAATCGAGGGCTGCAGGCGAGTCGTAACCGATAGACTTCTGATGTTCGGGACAGTGCAACGCCCGGACTGATTTCTTCAGAGGGGAATTTCATGTCGGACCAGAAGTCCTTGCTCGTCTTTGCACACGCAGACGAAGCCGTAGCATTCGCAGATGTCGAGCACCTGATCTCTGGTGTCGGGAAGGTCAATGCCTCGGTAGCGTTGGCTGGCGCTCTCGCCAGCGGGGATATCAAGAACGTAGTTGTTCTTGGTACTGCTGGCGTGGTTGGCCATGCCGGTGAAGACCGCCCCAGCCTGGATACCATTTACCAGATCACCAAGCTCATTCAGCATGACTTCCCGTTGCCTTCGGCCGATGTCGACCCAACTGGTGAAGTATTGCTTCCAGATAACAAGGTCACCATGGCTACCGGTGATGTTTTCGTTTCCGATGGCGAGCAGCGCATCCACATCAAGTCGCTGGGCGCCTCGCTGGTCGACATGGAAGGCTATGCCTACGCGAGCATCTGCCAGCGCTTCAACGTGCCATTGCAGATCTTCAAGATCCCTTCCGACTACGCCGATGATTCGGCGTCGATCGACGAGTGGGATGAGATTGCCAAGCAGAAGAGCGTTCAGCTGCGCGAGTTCTACGACAAGCACCTGAGCTAAGCATCAGCATATGGCGTTAAGGCCATGCGCAAGCTTTGCTGGGCACCCGGTTGAATCCAACCGGGTGCCCAGCTTTTTAGGCCTCTTGTCTTGATGATGCCCTGTTCTGGCGTCCGTCGCGCTTGAGGCACAGTATCCCCAATATGACGCACCTCACTAGGTATTATGAAGCACGCAACATAGAAGTTCACAACGAACCATCAGCGCTCCGACCTTCACCTAGGCACGAGGTACCAGACTAATGAGCACAGCTCCCTCAAAACGAAGCGGCACCGCAGCTTCACGGGCAATGCGCCCGGTCAATAATTTGGTTGAAAAGTTCATTCCGTCGGCACTGGTTTTCGCCATCGTGCTGACGTTCATCGTCGCACTCATGGCATTCTTTGCCACGGGCTCCGGTCCAGTTCTCATCGTTCAAAGCTGGGGCGATGGCTTGGCAGGTTTGCTCAGCTTCATGACCCAAATGGCCTTGGTTCTGATGCTCGGGTTCATGCTCGCCAACACTCGCCCGGTCCGCAAGCTCCTGCGCGCGTTGAGCAGCCTGCCTTAGTCTGCATTGTCCAGCTATCCCTTTGTCTTCATAGTTTCTGCGGTCGCATCGTTGATCACGTGGGGTTTGGGTTTGGTCGTAGGAGGTCTGCTCGCCCGCGAAATCGCTGCCCAGGCCCGGGAACGTGGATACCGCGTGCATTTTCCGATGCTGGTTGCTTCCGGCTTCGCAGGCTTTGTCATTTGACATATGTGTTATTCGGGATCAGGGCCGCTTACCGCTGCGACCCCTGATTCCTTTATCTCCAAGCAGCTAGGTGCTCCTCTACCGATCTCGGAAACCACATTCTCCACCTGGAATCTCATCGCAATCGTCGCAACCATCGTTGTGGTGGGCTTGGCGCTATACCTGGTGGCACCTCGCGGAGATGACAAGATTTTCGAACTGGCTACTGATGCTCGTGAAAAGCTCATCGAATTAGACGATGAGGTCAGCACGCCTGCGGACCGTGTCGACGCGAGCCGCATTCCAACGTTGCTACTGGGCCTGATGCTGCTGGCCTACTTGATCATTCATTTCACCAAGGACGGCACGCTGACCTTGGACGTGGTCAATTGGTCCTTCTTATGCTTGATTCTGCTCTTGGTCCGCAATCCATTCGAACTGATGGCGCTAACGAAGAATGCGGCATCTAACGTCGGTGAGACATTGCTGCAGTTCCCGCTCTACGCAGGCATTTTGGGCATCATGACCGGAACCGGACTCATCGAGGTTATTTCTGAAGTCATGATTTCCATTTCCACTCCGCAGACTTTTGGCTTGCTGGCCTTCCTCTCTGCCGGTGTCGTAAATTTCTTCGTTCCCTCCGGTGGTGGGCAGTTCGCCGTACAGGCACCGATCATGCTCTCGGCTGGTTCTCAGCTCGGAGTAGATCCGTCCATTCCCATCATGGCCATCGCGTACGGGGACCAGTGGACCAATATGATCCAGCCGTTCTGGGCTTTGCCCCTTTTGGCGATCGCTGGACTCAAAATGCGCGATATCCTCGGCTACATCACAATCGTGCTCATTGCTTCAGGGTTGGTCTTTGGAGCGACCATGCAGATCATTTCGATGTAGTAGTTCCGAGCGATTATCCACGAGGCAGGCGCGGATCAATGACCGTCCAATTGAAACACTTAGCTGGACGGTTTTTATCCGGAGAAATACAGGGGACCCTTGCCTGCCCGAAGGTCTCAGGAACCTGGACGCTTGACGTAAACTCAGCTCAGGTACTTTTTTCCTAGCTGGTAAGCGACGTTGATCAGTCTGGGAATTAGAAAAGACTCCGACTGCGACAGTGGAGTATGAGGGGGATGCATGGTTCATTTAATGACTTACGTGCGGGAGTCGCTTCGCGGCATATGGTTCCGTGCCACTGTTTTCACCATTGCGGGCATTGTCCTAGCCATGTCCGCACCTCTGCTCAGCGGTCTCATTCCCGAGGGGCTCTCCAATGCATTCGGAAATGATGCAGCCGGGACGCTCTTGCAGATTCTGGCGTCCTCGATGCTTGCGGTTACCACGTTCTCGCTTACCACCATGGTCTCGGCCTACTCTACTGCGACGCAGATTGGCACTCCACGTTCCATTCAGCTGCTGATTGCGGACCGGACTTCGCAAAATGCCCTATCGACATACGTCGGCGCCTTCGCATTCTCCATCGTGGGAATCATCGCGTTGTCCATTGGAGTCTATTCAGATTCCGAGCGGGCGTTTTTGCTCTTAGGCACCATCTTGGTCATCGCCATGGTCTTGGTGACGCTTCTGCGTTGGATATCGTTCCTCACGATTTTTGGCCGGATGTCGGACATTATCGACCGCGTCGGCAAGGCGTCTTCCAAAGCCATGCAGGAATACGCGAGCCAGCCACTGCTCGGTGGACAGCACTGGGTGCAGCCTCCGGCCAGTGCGATCCCCGTGGAAGGTACTGGCTCTGGATTCATCGTCAAAGTGCACGTGGCCGAACTGCAGCGTATCGCGGAATCAGAAGGCTGCCAGATCTGGGTTGAGCGCCGTACCGGTTCCAGGATCTTCGCCCAGCACCCTGTGGCGTACCTGAGCAAGCCCGTGTCGCAAGAAAGCCACCAGGCGGTGCAGCGCGCGTTCACCATTGCTGCGCACCGGACCTTTGAGCAGGACCCTCGTCTGGGACTGACGTCATTGTCAGAAATTTCCAGCAAGGCTCTCTCGCCGGGCATTAATGATCCTGGAACAGTGATCGAAGTGCTGGCCGCCACTCATAAAGTTCTGGACATCGCGCTCACCGCGAAGGCCACTGAAACACCTTCGGCTCCCCTGGTCCATGTTCGTCAATTGGACCCGCGTGATCTACTGGAGGATGCATTCCGCGCTACTTCTCGTGACGGTGCAGCGAACGTTGAAGTCATGATGCGGATCCAAAAGGAGTTAGGGGCATTGATCGCGATTGCCGATTCTTCTTGGGACGAGGCGTTGAAAGCTCTAGCCGTTGATTCTCTGCGCCGGGCTGAACTCTGCTTGGAACTAGAAGAAGATCTGCGCGAGGTTCGGCTCATGCATCGTCAGGCATTGTCCTCGAACGGGATCAGCAAAGACGCTGGGCAGGGCTAGCTGCCTGCAGGAGATTAAGCGAAAACCCCGGTTCACAGAGGTGGACCGGGGCTTTCTGCAAGAATCTAAAGACTACTCAGCAGCAACTGCTTCTTCGGCTTCTTCTTCATCTTCTACGACTGGTGCCAGCGACAGCTTGCCACGGTCATCAATCTTGGTGATCTCCACCTGCAGCTTCTGGCCAACGCCGACGACGTCTTCAACGTCTTCAACGCGCTTGCCACCGTTGATCTTGCGCAGCTCGGAGATGTGCAGCAGACCATCCTTGCCCGGGGTCAGCGAAACGAACGCACCGAAGGTGGTCAGCTTCACGACGGTGCCCAGGTAACGCTCGCCGACCTCAGGAACCTGAGGGTTGGCGATGGCGTTGATGGCCGAACGGGCAGCTTCAGCGGACTCGCCGTTGGTTGCGCCGATCAGCACGGTGCCGTCATCCTCGATCGAGATGTCAGCGCCGGTGTCTTCCTGGATCTGGTTGATCATCTTGCCCTTAGGGCCGATGACCTCACCGATCTTATCCACTGGAATCTTCACGGAGATGATTCGTGGAGCGTTGACGTTCAGCTCGTCCGGAGCGTCGATAGCCTGGTTCAGAACGTTCAGGATGTGCAGACGTGCTTCGCGAGCCTGGGTCAGCGCGGCAGCCAGTACCGAAGCTGGAATGCCATCCAGCTTGGTATCCAGCTGGATCGCGGTCACGAACTCGGAGGTACCTGCAACCTTGAAGTCCATGTCGCCCATGGCATCTTCGGCACCGAGGATATCGGTCAGGGCAGCGTAACGGGTTTCGCCGTCAACGGTGTCCGAAACCAGACCCATGGCGATACCTGCAACGGCAGCCTTCAACGGTACGCCAGCGTTCAGCAGCGACAGGGTCGAAGCGCAAACCGAGCCCATGGAGGTCGAGCCGTTGGAGCCCAATGCCTCGGAGACCTGGCGGATTGCGTATGGGAATTCCTCGCGGCTTGGCAGCACTGGAACCAGTGCGCGCTCTGCCAGTGCGCCGTGGCCGATTTCGCGGCGCTTAGGCGAACCAACACGGCCGGTTTCACCGGTCGAGTATGGAGGGAAGTTGTAGTTGTGCATGTAGCGCTTGGACTTCACTGGGGACAGCGAGTCGATCTGCTGCTCCATCTTCAGCATGTTCAAGGTGGTTACGCCCATGATCTGGGTTTCGCCACGCTCGAAGATTGCCGAACCGTGAACGCGAGGCAGGACCTCGACCTCGGCGGAGAGCTGACGGATGTCAGCCAGGCCGCGGCCGTCGATGCGGACCTGCTCGGTCAGGATGCGCTGGCGCACGATGTGCTTGGTGACAGCACCGAAGGCCTTGGAGATCTCGCCGGCACGCTCGGCGAAGGCAGAGCCTTCGGCGGTGAGCTGAGCGACGATCTCGTCCTTGAATTCGCCTGCAGCGTTGTCGCGCTCCTGCTTGTCAGCGATGGTGTAGATCTCTGCCAGGCGGGTCGAAGCAGCAGCTTCAACGGCGGTGTAGGCATCTTCTTCGTAATCGCGGAAGACTGGGAACTCAACGGTTTCCTTGGCAGCGCGTGCAGCCAGGTCAGCCTGGGCCTCGCACAGAACCTTGATGAATGGCTTGGCAGCCTCAAGGCCTTCAGCCACAACCTCTTCGGTTGGAGCCTGGGCGCCGCGTTCCTTGATCAGTTCCCAAGCGTTGTCGGTAGCTTCAGCTTCCACCATCATGATGGCAACGTCGTCGCCAGCGATGCGGCCGGCAACAACCATGTTGAAGACAGCATTCTTCAGCTCGGAGTGCTTAGGGAAAGCAACCCACTGCGCGCCGTTTCCGTCGTCAACCAGTGCAACGCGAACGCCGCCGATTGGGCCGGAGAATGGCAGGCCCGACAGCTGGGTGGACATCGACGAAGCGTTGATCGCTACGACGTCGTACAGCTCATCTGGCTCGATGGACAGAACGGTGACAACAACCTGAACCTCGTTGCGCAGGCCCTTGACGAAAGCTGGGCGCAGTGGGCGGTCCATCAGTCGGCAAGCCAGGATGGCTTCGGTCGATGGGCGGCCTTCGCGGCGGAAGAAGCTGCCTGGGATGCGTCCGGCTGCGTACATGCGCTCTTCAACGTCCACGGTCAGTGGGAAGAAGTCGAAGCCTTCGCGTGGGTGCTTGCCAGCGGTGGTTGCCGAGAGCAGTGCGGTCTCGTCATCGATGTAGACCATTGCCGAACCTGCAGCCTGCTTGGCAATGCGGCCGGTCTCGAAGCGAATGGTGCGGGTGCCGTAGCGACCGTTGTCGATCTGTGCTTCGGCGAATTGGATTTCTGGACCCTCCATTAAGGGGGTGCTCCTTTCGATCGCTCCCACGTGGTGGATGAGCGAACCGTGTGGCCCTACCCAGATCTGGTCTTCGATCGAGACCCGCGCTGGGACGCAAATCCGTCCTAGCGAAAGCCACTACCGAGGACCGCGAAACTGGCGGTCGGGACCAACGGTCAGTCAGCCCTGGGAGTTATTTTCTGTCGGGGCCCGCATAGAATATGCAGACCCAAGTACTAGCCTACCGGGAATTGGCAAAAGACGCAGTTCCCCAATGTTCGTCCCGCGCCAGCGGCTGCTCCAAGACGGCCCGCTGCGGGAATGCGCAACAGGTACTTGTGACTGCCATTGCCCATACAGCTTGTTGCCGGGAAGCTTTGTGCCAGCATGGCGATGACTCCACGGAGGGTTAAGAAATGAAGACTTTTAAGCGGTTTTCAGCTCGCCGCACCTGAGGCTTGCCGATCTTCGCTCTGACCAGTAAAGACCCTGTTTACCGTGGTGTAGGAGTGGATGATTGTCCCGATACTCCGCCGGCATGGCTTTATATTAAAAATCCACTTGCTGGTTGAAAGGGTCATTGAATCGTGATCTGCTGGCTAGGGATTTAGTCTGCAATGTCGCAGATTCAGCATTGCGCGCCTCTTCTTGACTCTGAAGGTTTTATTGTGTATCAGACTCGAAAAAGTATCGTGCGCAAAGCACGTTTGCCACTAGCTGTCGTAGCAGCCGGATCCCTTGCCCTAGGTGGTGTTGTTGGCGGAACCACAATGTTCACCCCAGCCGTCGCGGCTCCTCAAACCACATCGAGCCAAGTCGCAGCAGAACAGGCAGCCTACCCGATTTACAACGACGAAGAATTTACCCTCGTTGACAAGGGCCAAGAATTCTGGACCTTCAACTATGACGAATCCGATCCTGCAAACGGCGTAGTCGTACTCACTGACAACACTGGTTTGGTCTCATCAGGCGATAAGGTGTGGCTGAGTTCTTCCTCGGTACCCAACACCGGCAGCACCCAAGAAGCCAAGCACGAAAACGGCCAGGTTGTTCTCAACGGTCCACTCGATTCGCCAGATGGTTACAGTACGTGGCCTGATCAATTACGACAGGTATCTTTTAGCGTTTCGACCGGGCCAGAAGTCGGCCCGGATATGGTGCAGCACGGTGGAGTCCCCTACGTTCCTGAGCAAGGCATCTCGCTGGTCACCAACGAAGTAGGGCAAAAGTATGCCGTTCCGTTTTTGCCAGTTGGAACAGAAGTTTGGTCTTTCGATATTCCTTCCGGCCTTTCGTGGCTTAGCCAGGCGACTGTATCCATCAATTACTACAGTGATGCCGCCGACGCCCCCAACGGAGGATTCATTGACGTCGAGCTGACTGACGTGGACATCTCGGACGGATAACTCACCATCTCGGACCCCATTCTTTCTGAGCTTGTCGAAGGCGATGCATATCAGGTAACTTTCCGCGGCACCACGGAAGAACAAAACGCATCGGTCTATATGGGGCTTTATGGCGAGACGCCTGAACCAACAGAAGAGCCCACAGCTGAGCCAACAGCGGAACCGACCGAGGAACCAACGGCTGAGCCAACAGCGGAACCGACCGAGGAACCGACCGAGGAACCAACGGCTGAGCCAACAGCGGAACCGACCGAGGAACCAACGGCTGAGCCAACAGCGGAACCAACAGCGGAACCAACAGCCGAGCCGACAGAGGAACCAACGGCTGAACCAACTACGGAGCCAACCGAAGTTCCCGAAGCAGTAGCTCCAGAGTCCGGCGACCAAGTAGCTCCAGGCGAAGAAGAACTAGCCTACGACAGCGATCCGTCGAATCCTGCTGAAGGAATTTACGCATTCAACGTCGACGCAGATGTTGAAGAAGGCGAAACAGTTGTCACCTACCGCACTTCGCCAAGTTCGGAACCTCAGACCATCGAGGGCACCGTGAAGGACGGACAGCTTGTTATCAAGGATGGTGATTCCTTCGGCAACAACGTCAAGGACTTCAACCAGATTCTGGTCACCGTGGAGGACCCAAAGGGAAACGCCATTTCTGCGCTCCTATCCGGTGAGAATGTCCTGAAACTGCAGTCTGAGATCATCGATGATCGCTTGGGAGTCTTGCTTTCTGAGGCAGGATCCGATGCCCTGCGCTTCGATATCCCTGCAGGATTCCCAACCGTGGCTAGCGATAATTTCAGTTTCGATTTGGAATACGTGGCAGCAGACGGAACGCCAGCTGTTCTCTCGGATGCCGATTACGTCGTTGACGGCGAAACCTTGGTAATCAATGATTCCAGAGTTTCCAGTCTTACCGCAGGCACCTACTACTTGAGTGGCAAGCAGCAGGAAGAAACCAGCGACACGGCAGCCGCAGCTGCGGCCTTCGTGAACCCAGCTGCAGAGGAAACCGGGCTCACTGTCTCAACATGGGTCGGCCTCTACGCTCCGTCAGACGAATCTTCGCCAAATGAAGAAAAAACTGAAGAGCCAACTGAGTCTTCTTCGGCAGAACCAACCGCGGAACCGAGCGCTTCGCCCTCAGTAGAACCGACTCAGGAGAATACTCCGACGGCTAGCGCCACCCAGGAAGCTCCTGATGAGGATGACAACCAGAAGAAGCAACGCGATGAACTGGCTGACACCGGTGTAAACAGTGCTCTGCTAATTGCTGGCGGGCTCGCGCTGGGCCTGATCATTGTGGGCGGCATCGCCATGGCTATCCGCCGTCGCAGTCGCCATAGCTAACGGCGTCAAACCGTAGCCCGCGATTGAGCGGCTGATAGAACGACAACCCCTGTCGGTCCGTCAGTCGCTCTTTGCATGAGAAAGCGCCGGCAGGCTACCTTCCACGGCAACGGACTGTCGTTCCCTTGAAATTTGCTGGCAGAAGCAGTCGGCGGTTCAAACTGTTGTACCGTTAAATTCTTAGGCCACGAGGACAAACTGCTAGCTTTGCGGATTCTTTCCATAAGGCTTCATCGCTATCGCCAAACGGCATGGATCGCCGCAGCATCTGTTTTTGCCCAGAACTTTAAAGGAAGTACCTCATGACAACCATGGTTAACGCCTATGCGGCACCGTCTGCAACTGAGGGGCTCGTGCCGACTCAAATTGAGCGTCGAGAACTTGGCCCACATGACATCTTGATAGACATCAAGTTCTCGGGCATCTGCCACTCCGATATCCATACGGTTCGAGGTGAATGGGGACCACCCACCTTCCCACTGGTCCCTGGCCACGAAATTGCCGGTATCGTCGCTGAAATTGGTTCCGCGGTCTCCAAGCACAAAATCGGTGATCGAGTCGGCGTTGGCTGCTTGGTCAATTCCTGCATGGAGTGCGAGAACTGTCTCGCAGGCGACCAGCAGTTCTGCGAGCAAAGCGTAGGAACCTACGGTTCTACTGACCGTGACGGAACGATGACGCAGGGCGGCTACGCCACGCATGTCGTAGTCACCGAAAACTTCGCGTTGAAAATCCCGGAAGGAATCAACCTCGATGTAGCCGCACCGCTGCTCTGCGCCGGCATCACCACGTTCTCCCCGCTGAAGCACTGGGGCGCCGGGCCGGGCAAGAAGGTTGCAGTAGTAGGTCTGGGCGGACTGGGGCATATGGCAGTGAAGATCGCCAGCGCCATGGGTGCAGAGGTCACCGTGCTCTCGCAGTCGCTCAAGAAGAAGGACGACGGACTGAAGCTCGGTGCCAGCGACTACCGCGCCACCAGCGACGAGAGTACCTTCAAAGATCTTCACAAGCACTACGACCTGATCATCAACACGGTCAGCGCATCAATCAACATCAGCGACTACTTGGGCTTGCTGCGTGTCAATGGAACGATGGTCAATGTGGGTGCCCCAGCTGAACCGCTACCGGTCAACGCCTTCGCCTTGATCGGCGGCCGCCGCTCCTTTGCCGGCTCGCAAATCGGGGGCATCGAAGAAACCCAGGAAATGCTCGATTTCTGTGCGGAGCATGGTCTGGGCGCAGAAATCGAAGTCATTTCCGCAGACCAGATCAATGACGCCTATGAACGTGTTCTGAAGTCTGATGTACGCTACCGCTTCGTGATCGACACCGCGACCCTGGCATAGCCTGTTAGTAGTCTCAAAGAACGAAACGGCACCGCATTTGCCCTGATGTGCAGAGCAAATGCGGTGCCGTTCTCATCTTGTTGGCCAACGACTATTGTTTCCGTCGTGTCCGTTGCTGCCGTGGCTGCTCTTCGTTTTCCGGTGGCAAGGCTAGATAACTCTCTGCGGGTAAAGCCAACTTGATTGCAGCCAGCTCCGATTGGAGCTGTGCCACTGTGCCGTTGAGATTTTGCAGGTCTTTTCGACGCCTGCTGGCAGTCCTATAGCTTCTAACCAAAACGATGACGATCAAGGGGATTGCCACCACCAGGGCCCAGCCGCTGCGTGTGAAGAAATCGAGGGCAACAGGCAGTGCCTGGCTGAATTCCCAGAAGGAATTCACCCGCCCAGTGATCGATTCCAACGAGGATTCCAAAGGTTCCAAATACTGGCCAGCAAATGGGACGTTGGAAAGTTCCGGAGCGCTCATCGGAGGGTCTCCAACGGTCCACCGCGAATCACCTAAGCGCTTCAGCACATAGATTCCAGCGCCAGCGTTTAAAGTAGCGAATAACAGCGTGGAGGCGAATCCAACAAGCGCGAGCTGATGCCTACGCCAGAGCCCCATTCCTACGGCAAAACCTATGGCCAGAATCCAAATCCACATTCGAAGCTGTTCTAGGTCAATCCCGCTCAAGATATCCATGCATCCTACCCTGTCGCTTGTGGCCCGCAGAGCCCGAGTTGTACGAAACGTTACCCCACCCCTGTGAATAGACGGCTTCAGGTTTCCAGATGCCGCAACTTATTACGAAGCGGCTCACTTACTTACGGCTTTCAAATGATCGCGCCGACGTCCCCGTCGATTCCAGAGCTGCTCGGGATCTTGCATCGGGGTCAGATTGCCGGCTCGCCACCGTTAGGTGCATGAACGCGCACTGCAGCTCGGAGCACGCATGATGAGCTGTCTTGTCGCTTTCATCCTAAATCTGAGTTAATTGGGACTGGGCTCGCTACCGAGCAAACCATCTGAAACCAAGGAGACTAGCAATGACGGAACCTGAATTTGCCGAATACTCCTGGGACTTCCTTGAACGGGGAAGCATCTTGGTCGTAATTCTCAGCGGTCCGGCTCACCTCAGGTTGATGGATCCGGAAAATTTTGCGGCATTCCAGGACGGCGAAGAATTCGATGCCTTCGGCGGGCTCGCCCGCCGTGCTCCGTACCGCATTAAAGTGCCCCATTCCGGCCCTTGGTTCTTAGCGATAGACGTGGCTGGCCTTAACGTGCGAGGAGTGCGTCATGAAGTCAGCGTCGTGCCACCGCAAAAGCTTGAACAACGACGCTCAGGTAAGGACTAAACGCTAGATCCGCCGCTGGACCTCAACCGGCTAGTTCAGTAGAAATATCTAATAGGTGCTGAATCCTCAGGCTCGGCCAACCATGAACAATTTCCATCCATGGCAAGGGAATGCTCGAATACCCTCTAGCTGCACCAAGCAGCGATCCTGCAATTGCTGCCACGGTGTCGGTGTCTACACCTCCGCGAACTGCCGCTTCCAATGCCGAAACCAGATGATGCTCCTTGCTAGTTTCCTTGGCGTTGGTGATTGCACTCCAAGCGCCCTGGAACGCTTCGACCACCCAACCATTCCTGCTGAATTCCCTAGGCTGTCGATTTTCGGCCTGCTCGATGCGCTGTTCCCAAGTCATTGCCCGTTCTGGATTGAGCAGGGGCAGTCCGGCACGGATCTCTAGTTCGCCGGTAAGTATCGCGTGCTGAATGGCTACCGTCCACAGGCCACATGCTTCGGCGGCCTCGTCATCAAAATGAGTTAGCTTGCTGATCTCCACAGCCGCGTGAAAGGCCGCAGCTGGTGGTTCCGACAAATAGGCAAGGGCTACCGGGGCTGTACGCATGAGGCTGCCGTTTCCTCCGGAACGTCCAGTTCTGCGATGTAGTTCTTCTGAGCCCGACAGCGCGTCAGCAGTGTTTGGTTCGGTTCGTCCTCCTTCGCTCGCTACTCGCTGGGCATGGGAAAGAACGGCCCGTGTCTGGTTACCGACATCTGGAGCCTGGACTGCCCATTTGGCCCATTCTCGAATCATGTAGTCGCTGGCCGCAGCATCAAACCTGCCGCCGGATCCCAACAAGCCGCGAGCAATGACTATTGCCATCGACGTATCGTCAGTCCACTCCCCCGGTGCGAAATTCCCCAATCCGCCACCGATCATGGAAATTTCTGCGGATTCAGGCATGGGAGCGTTGAATTCGTACCCAGCACCGAGAGCATCGCCAGACGCCATTCCGGTCAGAACTCCACGAATTCGATCTTGCGCCTGTAATGGATATGCCATTTGTGCCTTTCGACGGTTGGATGCCAACGCAGGGAAACTTGCTTGAACCCAATGTAGCGATGCCCAGCGACACTATAGATGCACGTACAGTCCCCTCCGCCGGCAATCTGCTGTTTTCCAGATAGATCATCTTCTTGACAGGATAATGCTCAGCTTTGCTTCTCGGGTTGCTCGCCATGCATAAAGGAAAACAACCGTTCAGGGTTAGCCCGTTCAGGGTTAGCCCGTTCAGCAACAGCACCCGAAGCTGGTGCACCCGCTGCCGGGATACGTAAAAGCGTCAGGAACGGAAGAAGGGTATGGCACCGATAGAACATCGGTGCCATACCCTTGCAACTTGATTCGGATCTATTTCTCAGCTAGTCCACCTTTCGGGGACCATCTCACGGGATTGCAGGTGCCGGTGGAGTTGTCGGATCAACCGGATGCCCCGGTGCTGGTTCAGAAGGATCCAACGGCCCAGGAGGCGCAATCGGACCATCTGGCTGCGACGGGCTGGGCGGTCCATCAGGTTGCGATGGGCTAGGTGGAGCATCGGGAGCCGGTGGCTGCGCTGGTGGATCGGGTTGCTGAGGAATACTCGGATCCCCCTGCGTGGGTGCAACTGATTCGTGAATATGATTCATGTAAGCCTGCTTTCCCTCGTCGTGATCCGACCATTCAACGTTGAAGCGCATGAGGATGCAACAGCGTTCAGGATTCGCCAAGCTACGCGCCCGTGCAGGGATGCGCATTGGCTTCAAATGCCAAAGGCGCCCTTACCACCAGGCAGATGCGGTGGTAATAGCGCCTTCAAGCTTCCATGGCTGGTGATCGGCGAGCGCTATAAGATCATGCGCACCAGTGGAGTGGCGATCAGGTTGGTCAGCACGACGCGCTGGAACCAGATGACAACCATTTGCGGAATGCTCAGCGGGATCTGCGTGGCCAAGATGCATGGAAACAGTGCGGAGAAGAAGATAATCGCCGAAACGCAAACGATGGCAATGACCATCCGCAGTTCCAAGGACTCATGTCCGGCGGCGAGCGTAGCTGGCAGGAACATTTCTGCGATACCGGTAGCCGAAGCCTTGCCAGCCAGCAGCGGGTCGTCGAGCCCGACAACCCAGGCGAATGGAACGAACAGGTAGCCTAGCCAATCGAAGATCGGAGTGTAACCGGCCAGGACCAAGCCGATCAAGCCCACAGACAAGATGGAGGGAAGAATGGCCATTGCCATTTTCAGACCGTCCCAGACATTGATCAGAATATTCTTGCCCAGCGATGGCGCGTACTTCGCCGAAACCATGGCCGCTGCCCACGCTGCGCGCGGACGGCTTCCAGTTACAGGCTGTTCCTTGTCGTGCTCTACGCCCAGGAAGGTGGTGTCAGGAATTCGGCTCGAGGGCGGGATGCGCACCGAGACGGCGCTGACTGCGAAAGTTACGAACAGCGCCAGCCAGAAGTACAGGCTCCAGTGATCCATCAGATCCAGCGCCTTGGCAACAATAATCATGAAGGTTGCTGACACGGTGGAAAAGCCGGTGGCGATGATCGCCGCTTCGCGGGCGGTGTAGCGTCCGGCGCGGTACATGCGGTCGGTCAGCAGCAAGCCCAGAGAGTAGCTGCCCACGAACGAGGCCACCGCGTCAACGGCTGAGCGTCCCGGGGTGCGCCACACTGGGCGCATCACGGGCTGGCAGAAGATGCCCAGGAATTCCGTCAGGCCATATCCGACCAGCAGCGCCAGGAAGATCGCGCCAATGGGAACAATGAGGCCCACAGGAATTACGAGCTTTTCGAACAGGAATGGACCCATGTCCGGCTCCATCAGCCAGGCCGGCGCAAAGCCGAAGACCAGAGCGCAGCCTACGAGCAGACCCAGCACGTTCAAGAAGGCGAACAGTCCGCGGACTTTGGAAGCCTTCCAACCGCCGGTGGCAAAGGGCATGATCGTTCCGGCCAGCAGCACCAGCAGCGCGTAGGCCGGCACCGCCGGTGCAGCCGCGTTCTGCACCCAGGTCACTCGGTGGTCCAGTGGGATGGTGCTCTTGCCGTTAAGTGCCACGGGGGACGAAGAAGAAAAAGATGCCGATCAGGCTGTACGCCAGGAATCGCAGTACATCAGGAAACTTTGCTTTCGTTTCTACTGCAGGTGAGGTCATGAGACACCGCTTCAGTCGATGAGGGCTCGGGTGCATCAATATGTTTGATGCTTCATCTATGAAACCCGAGATCCATACCGGGATGTGAACCACCTCGCTTTTCATGTTCGGGGTTTCAGATTTGACCCTGATGATCGCTTCTTGGCGCACACCTGCCTTGCCCCGATGGAAGCAAGCCCAATTCACGAACCGCCTCCTTTCCATGATTCTCAAAGGACTAGTCTGTAGGATCGATATAGTCTGCATAGGCACTGATTCCAGCTTTCGGCTGAAAACACGCGCTCAAATAGGTCTTGGCGTCATGCAGGGAATAACCTAGGGAGAACAACATACGCAGCCGATGGCACTCACCTCATCGGCCACGACGTTTCAATGCAGCACGCAGCACATAGATAGTCCAGCAGAAACGAAGGCACCATTTTGAACGGCAATGCCACCTTTAAGCACCACAACGTTGCGCTTTTATCAGTGAACAGCGTCCTCGCACCCGAGGTGGTGAGCTCTGCAGAATTCGACGAGCGACTTGCTCCTAGCCTGAAACGTCTTCGCCTGTCCAAGAAGCTTCTGGAACGAGTTTCCGGGGTCAAGGAACGCCGCTGGTGGTCCGATGGCGTTGAATTCGACGACGCTGCAATTCTTGCCGGCAAGAAGGCGCTGGCCCAGGCCGGTGTCGATGCCAGCGAAATCGGCCTGCTGATCAACACTTCGGTCACCCGCCGCAACTTGGAGCCATCGGTGGCTTCCAAGGTGCACAACGGCTTGGGCTTGCCATCCTCCGCCATGAATTTCGACGTAGCCAATGCCTGCCTCGGTTTCGTCAACGGCATGAGCCTGGCCGCGAACATGATCGATTCGGGCCAGATCAAGTACGCCCTGATTGTTGCCGGCGAAGACGCCAAGCCAACGCAGGAAACCACTTTCCAGCGGCTGAACGCTGAAACTTCCACGCGCGATGACTACATGCGTGAATTCGCCACGCTGACCTTGGGTTCCGGCGCCGCCGCTGCGGTCATTGGCCCAGCGGATGCGCACCCGGAAGCGCACCGCATCGTCGGCGGCGTATCGCGTGCCGGCACCGAGCACCACGAGCTGTGTGTCGGCGGTCCCTCGGGCATGTACACGGACACCAAGGGCTTGCTGGATAACGGCCTCGAACTGGTCGTGGATGCCTGGGATGAAGCCCATCAATCCGGATGGAACTGGAAGTCCATGGATCGCTATGTGACCCACCAGGTTTCCAAGTCCTACACCAACGCCATTATCAAGGCCGTGGGCCTGGTCAAGGACCGCGTGCCGATCACGTTCTCCAAATGGGGCAACGTTGGCCCTGCATCCTTGCCGATGACCCTGTCCCAGGAAGCCGATTCGCTGAAGAAGGGCGATCGGGTGCTGTGCATGGGCGTCGGCTCGGGCCTGAACACCGCGATGATGGAGATTGCCTGGTGACCGAGCTTTTCCCCGGTGTAAATGCAATTTATTCAAAGTATCTGGACGTGCCGTCCACTTCCCAGGTGGACAGCCCGGGCACCGAGCACCGGTGGCACTTCCTGGATAACAACGAAGAACTTGAACAACGCGGAATAAAGCCGGTAGGCACCTTGGTGTGCGTACATGGCAACCCCACCTGGTCCTACATCTGGCGCAGCCTGCTGAACCATGTCTCCGAGCACCAGCTGCCGTGGCGCGTAGTGGCCGTGGACCAGCTGGATATGGGCTTCTCGGAGAGGACCGGCAAGTTCCGCCGCTTGGCTGACCGGGTCAATGATCTCAACGACCTGACCCAAGCCCTGGACCTGACCGGCAAGATCACCACTGTGGGCCACGACTGGGGCGGGATCATCTCCTTGGGCTGGGCTGTCGCCCACCCGGACCAGTTGGAAAACGTGGTTCTGACCAACACCGCAATCCATCCGGCAGGCTTTGAGCTTCCATCCGCCCTGAAACTCGCCTCGCACCCTGCCGTGCATGGCTGGGGCACCAAGACTTCTCCCGCCTTCTTGCAGGTGACCCATGCATTGGCGCAGCCTGCGCTGGCTCCGGCAGTGCGCAAGGCCTTCATGGCTCCCTACACGAGCGCTGACAAGCGTGAGGGCGTCGCCAACTTCGTTGCCGACATCCCGTTCTCCCAAGAGCACCCGAGCCGTCCGGCATTGGATGAGATCTCCGAAGCAGTGCGCTCCTTGAAGGTCCCGGCACTGATGCTCTGGGGACCGAAGGACCCGGTCTTCTCCGACCGCTACCTGCGCGATTTGATGTCCCGGCTGCCACACGCCCAGGTGCACCGCTTCGAAGGCTCCAGCCACCTGGTAGGCGAAGACAACGACATCGCCACCCCGATCTTCCAGTGGCTTGCCGGCGAGCAGAATTCCAAGAACATCTCGCGCGCCGAAGCCTTGGGTGAATACCGCCCAATGCTTGCCGAGCTGGACTCGCGCACCGAAGACCAAACAACTGCGGTCGTGGACATCAACCCCGCACGCTCGCTGTCATGGGCCGAGCTTGGCGAACGCGTGAACGCACTGGCAGCAGGCCTGCAGCAGATCGGCGTGAAGGCCGGGGACCGGGTGAACCTGCTGGTTCCGCCGGGCATCGAACTGACCACACTGATCTACGCCTGCCTGCGCTTGGGCGCAGTGATCGTGGTGGCCGATGCGGGTCTTGGCACCAAGGGCATGGGACGAGCCATCAAGGGCGCTGGACCAAGCTACCTGGTTGGCATCGACCGCGCCCTGACCGGAGCCCGGCTCTTTGGCTGGCCCGGAATCAAGATTGCTGCCGAAGACCTGCCAACTGCCAAGCGCAAGCTGCTGGGTGTCGCCCATACCTTGCCCGAACTCTACGCAGCTGGCGGCAAGGCATCTGCGCAGGAACTGGCCTTTGAACCGGCCACCCCGGATGCAGACGCTGCGGTACTGTTCACTTCCGGCTCCACTGGCCCGGCCAAGGGCGTGGTGTACACGCACCGCGAACTGGCTGCAATGCGCGATACCCTGCGCGAAACCTACAACCTCAAGGCCGGTTCCGCGCTGGTGGCGGGCTTTGCCCCGTTCGCGCTGCTAGGCCCCGCCTTGGGCGCCACCTCGGTCACCCCCGATATGGATGTGACCGCTCCGCGCACGCTAACTGCTGCTGCACTGGCCGATGCCGCTCTCGCGGTGGACGCAACCACGGTCTTCGCCTCCCCTGCCGCGCTGGCTAACGTGCTGGAAACCCAGGATGCGCTGAACCCAGCCCAGCGAGAGACCTTGGAAGGGGTCTCGCTGATGCTCTCGGCCGGCGCCCCGATTCCCGAGCACTTGCTGGCCAAGGTCCAGGATCTGGTTCCCAACGCCCGGGTCCATACCCCCTACGGAATGACCGAAGCACTGCCGGTCACCGATATCGACTTGCCCGGGATCCGCGCTGCCGGAGCGGGTAATGGAGTGTGCGTGGGCACCGCCGTGGCCGGGGCCACTGTTGCCATCGCACCGATTGACGCCTTGGGCGTGGCCGGCGATCAGCCGGAATACACCCCGAATGCCACCGGTGAAATCCTGGTTCGCGCACCCCACGTCAAGGACCGCTATGACCGCTTGTGGATTACCGAGCAGCTCAGTACCTCCATCCCCGGCTGGCACCGCACCGGCGACGTCGGGCATCTGGATGAGGCCGGACGCCTGTGGGTCGAGGGCCGCCTTGGCCACGTGCTGCGCACCTCCAAGGGAGCCATTACCCCGGTAGCTGCCGAGCATGCGGTTGAATCGGTTGCCGGCGCTGGTCGTGCCGCATTGGTCGGGGTCGGTCCTGCCGGTACCCAGGCTGCAGTGGTGGTCATGGAAACCGTGCCCCCTGCCCGCAAGCCGGGCCCGGCCGCCAATGATCTGGCCCGCCAGGTACGCACCGCGGTCGGTGCCACCGGCACCGAGGTGGCCGCCGTCCTGGTGGTGCCCAACCTGCCAACGGATATCCGCCATAATTCCAAGATTGACCGGGCCGCGCTCGCCGACTGGGCTACCGCGACCCTCGCCGGTGGAAGGATCCGCAAGCCATGAATTCATCGGAAAATACTGGCACTGCCCGTCGTGTTCTGGTCACCGGCGCCAGCGGCATGCTCGGCGGCGCTGTGGCCCAGCTGTTGCGCGACAAGGGCCACCATGTGCGCACCTTCCAGCGTGGAGCTTCCGCATCAGCCACCGATGAAGTCCGCGGCTCGCTGGCCGATCAGCAAGCTGTAGCCGCCGCCGTTGAGTCCATGGACGCGGTCATCCACCTGGCGGCCAAGGTCTCCTTCACCGGTGCGTGGGAAGACTTCGTCGCCACAAATATCACGGGTACCAGCAACCTGCTCGAAGCGTCCAAGGATGCAGGGGTCAAGGATTTCGTCTTCGTCTCTTCGCCTTCCGTGGCCCACTTTGGCGATTCACTGGCCGGCGCCGGTGCGGGCCAAGCTGATCCGGATAAGGCACATGGATCCTACGCGCGATCCAAGGCCGCCGCTGAGTTGCAGGCGCTGGGCGCGGATTCGCCAGCGTTTCGCGTGACCGCGATCCGACCGCACGTGGTGTGGGGTCCGGGCGACACCCAGCTGGTGGAACGTGTCATCCAACGAGCCAAAGCCGGACGGCTGCCGTTGCTGGATCAGGGTGCTGCACTGATCGACACCACCTATATCGACAATGCTGCTGCAGCAATTGTCCGCGGACTGGAACGCATGGATCACGCCCATGGGCGGGCCCTGGTAGTTACCAACGGCGAACCGCGGCCAGTGGGCGAGCTGATCGCCGGCATCTGCCAAGCAGGCGGCGCCCCGGCTCCCAAGCTGAACGTTCCAGGCTGGCTGGCCCGCGGCGCCGGCTCGGTCATCGAGAAGCTGTGGCTTGCCGCCGGTTCGCGCAACCTGGTGCACGATGAACCTCCGATGACCCGCTTCCTAGCCGAGCAGCTGTCCACCGCGCATTGGTTCGACCAGCGCGAAACCCACGAGGTTCTCGATTGGAAACCTGAAGTGGGCATCGATGAAGGCTTGCAGAAGCTGGCGGAGCATTACCGCGCATCCTGACACCGCTTAGCGACCAGCGCGATGCAGCCCCGAAGCCTTGGGGGAAGCTTCGGGGCTGCATTCCTGCTTAGCTGGCGTTTCTCCGTTTTTGGGGGGGGAACGGGTGAAAAGCCTGCAGGTCTTTTCAGGCGATGCTGGCAATCGCCGAGTTCTGGATAACGACGGCACCCTCCTCGACTAGGTGAGTCAAGACGCCGGCGGCCGGTGCGTTGATTTCCATGTCAATCTTGTCCACGGCAACTTCTGCAATCAGTTCACCTTCGGCCACGGTGGCTCCGCTATCCACAAACCAGGTGGCAACGGTGCCTTCAGCATCGGGGTCTTTCTCGGAAAGTACGGGGAATAGTACCTGGCTCATCGTCCCACCTGCTTCAATACTGCTTCCTTAATTCGTGCCGGCGTCGGCAGTACCGTGTATTCCAGCGTCCGAGCGTATGGGATTGGAAGATCTGGATTGGCCACGCGGCCAATCGGCGCCTTCAAGATGGTTGGATCATGCTCCGCGATCCGGGCAGCGATCTCACCGGAAAGGCCAAAGGATTGGTAGTCCTCGTCTACGATGACCAGATGTCCGGTCTTGGTTACCGAGTCGATAATCGCCTGGGTATCCATGGGAACAATGCTGCGCAGGTCGATGACCTCGACATCCACGCCCTCACCGGCCAACTCCTCGGCCACGTCAAGTGCGTGGTGCACCGAAAGCGAAAGCGTCACGATGGTGACATCCTTGCCGCTACGCGGTACCGCGGCCTTGCCGATCTCCACGACGTGGTCCCCTCCAGGAACCGGGCCAATCGAACGTCGGTTCTTCTTCATCCACGCCAAGCCTTGGATGCCCTTGTGGTACATGAACACCACTGGGTTGTCGTCGCGGATCGCCGCGGTCATCAGTCCAGCTGCATCCGCTGGGTTGCTGGGCACCACGACCTTCATTCCCGGCAGGTGGGCGAAAGTGCCCCACAGGCATTGTGAGTGCTGCGCGCCGTCGGAGTAGCCGCCGCCCACTGCGGTGGTCAGCACCAGCGGAACCTTGACGTTGCCGCCGGATTCATAGTGGATCTTGGCCATGTGGTTGTAGATCTGATCCATGCAGACTCCGAAGAAGTCCACGAACATCAATTCCACAATCGGGCGCATGCCCTCGGTGGCAGCACCGATCGCAGCGCCGATGAAGCCTGTTTCGGAGATGGGCGTATCGATGATCCGCTCTGGCCCGAAACGTTCCAGCAAGCCGGTAGTCGAGGAGAAGATGCCGCCGTAGGGTCCCACATCCTCACCCATGACGAACACGTTTTCATCGCGTTCCATTTCCCGGGCGATCGCCTCAACGGTGGCCTTGGCAGTATTCAGGCGGCGAGTGCCTGTCGCATCCGTAGCCATTTCATGCTCCTTATTCGCTATGCGAAAACGTAGTCGCCGGCGGTGGATGGATCAGGTTCAGGGCTGGATTTGGCGAATTCCACTGCTGCTTCCACCCGCTTGACCGCTTCACTGCGGGTTTGCTCAACGAAGGAATCGTCAATGACCCGTGCATCGCGCAAGGTCTGCTCGTAGGTCGGAATCGGGTCGCGGCCCGGAACTCCTTCCAGATCGGAGCGGTATCCCTGGGCATCGCCTTCGAAGTGGCCCCACAGGCGCAGCGTGCTCACTTCCAGCAAGCTCGGTCCCCCGCCATTACGCGCCCGTTCAAATGCCTTGCCGGCTTCTTCGTAGACGGATTCAACAGCGTTGTCTTCAACCCGGACTCCGGGAATGCCGTAGGCGGCTGCTCGCACCGCGTTGGATGGCACCGAGGTGGACTGCGAGCGCGGAACCGAGATTCCCCAATCATTGTCTTCCACCACGAAGATCACTGGCAGCTTCCATAGGGCCGCAAGGTTCAGCGATTCATGGAAGGCACCCTGGTTGGCGGCGCCTTCGCCGGCTACCGCGATGGCTACATTATTGGTGCCTCGGCGCTTCATGGCCAGGGCCTGGCCGACGGCTACTGGCAAGCCTTCGCCGATGATTCCGGAACAGGAGAATTTGGCTTTCGGATCAAACAGGTGCATGTGTCCGCCTCGACCGCGGCCCAGCCCGTCAACCCTGCCGAAGATCTCGGCGGTCATCGCATTGATCTCCACACCGTGGGCCAGTGCGAAGTGATGCGGACGGTGCGTCGCGGTGACGGAGTCGCCTTCGGTTGCATGCGCGCAGACTCCGGCGGCTACTGGTTCCTGTCCTGCGGCCAGGTGCATTTCGCCGGGAATCAGGCCAGCGCCAATATCGAATACCGGCTTTTTATCGGCGTGATACTCACGCAAGATCGTCTCTTCGTATGTCCTGATCATTACCATCTGCTGGTAAAGCTCACGTTGAGTGTTCGAGTCCATGTCCCCTCCTTGGGCCGAGGACTCAATCATGCAACCCACGTCATATGCTCAACAAGAGGAGGAATTTCAAATGGTGATAAGAGGTGTCCCCATGGCCAATCCCAACCTGCGAGCGGCGCGCTTCAGGCTCACCGTTTCTTCCGCAGCCAACGTGCGCTGCGAGGGTAGTGAAACAGCAACAGCACCAACCAAGCCATTGGAACGGATCGGGGCGGCATGGCAGCTGATCCCCAGCAGGTACTCTTCCTTATCCGACCAGATGGGAACATTCTCGGCCAGGCTGCGCTCCAGGTTGCCCTTGCTGGTGATGGTGTGGGGCGTCAGGTCATGCAGGTCATGGCTGTTGATGTAGGCATCGCGCAATTCCTCGCTCACGTTGGCCAGGATCGCCTTGCCAAATGCCGTGGCATGGCCCGATTCATGGATGCCCACCCACAGATCCACACTGCGACCTTCAGGCCCTTCGACCATGGCGAGCAAATGGATTTCGCCTTCTTGGTAGGTAGTCAAATAGGTGGCCGCACCCAGCTCGGCGCTAAGTGAGCGCAAAACTGGCCTTATCCGAGGAAGGAATTCTTGCACGGTCTCGTTCTGGACGGTTAGCGCTGAGGCGCCTATCGCATACCCGCCGTCTACCTTGGACAGATACCCCTCGAACTCCAAAGTTCGCAGCAGATGGTAAGTGGTCGGCAAAGGAAGCTCTGTCATGCGTGCCAACTTTTTCGCTGGCAACGGCATAGCGCTGGATGCCACAGCTTCAAGCAGGCGAAGCGCCTTTTGCACCGAACCAATCAAGGTAGGTTCCGCCAAATTGCACCCCCAAGAATAGAAGAAGACCCCACTGCTTCATCAGTGATCCACATCATACCCCAGTGATGTTGCTGCCCAACAGGGAGCCGATTTAACGTCCATCGCACTCCAGAAGCACTTTCCCGATACGCGTACGAAACCTTGGTACTTGCTTTTCTGCCCTCCGGTAGCGCTGGGCTATGTTGTTTTAATGAGCAACAAGATTTCCTATCAGGGCGAAGCCGGTTCCAACTCGAATATGGCTTGCACAGAACTTTTCCCCGATAAGGAAGCGGTGCCCTGCGCCAGCTTTGAAGATGCTTTCTCCATGGTGGAAAACGGCGAAGCGGACTTGGCCATGATCCCTATCGAGAATTCGCTGGCCGGACGCGTTGCCGATATCCATGTCTTGCTGCCCGAATCGCAGCTGCAGATCGTGGCCGAGCACTACCTGCGAATCCGATTCGATCTGCTGGGGCTGCCAGGCAGCACCATTGCGGGCGCTACTGAAGTGCACAGCCACATCCATGCGCTGGGCCAGTGCCGCAAGATCATCCGCGAGCACCAGCTGACCCCGGTCATTGCCGGGGATACCGCAGGTTCCGCGCGCGAGGTACGCGATTGGAATGATCCCACCAAGCTGTCCTTGGCGCCACCTCTGGCAGCAGAACTCTATGGCTTGGAAGCGCTGGCTACAGGAGTGGAGGATGACCAGACCAATACAACTCGTTTCGTTGTACTTGCACGCCGGCAGGATCTCCCGAATCGCTCCACCATGCCAGAATCCGTGATCACCACATTGGTCTTCCAGGCTCGCAACGTACCCAGCGCCCTATACAAAGCCCTGGGCGGTTTCGCTACCAACGGCGTGAACCTCACCCGCTTGGAAAGCTACATGGTGGGTTCCGGCTTCGTGGCCACAACTTTCATGGTTGATATCGAAGGACACCCCGACGATCTTCCGGTACGCCGAGCCCTAGAGGAGCTGGACTTCTTCACCTGGGAAATCAAGATCCTCGGCTCCTATCCGGCCAGCGAGCACCGACAGAATACTGTAGCGTCCTTCGTTTAATCCCTGGAGCTAATTCCTCCGGACAGGTCCCGGCACCGCGACGAAGCTACTGGACTCTTCAGTCCTGCCACAGCTCCCCTTTCAACGACATGATTACGCGCGGTTTTCAACGTTGCGCCCCTGTATTTTCAGACTCTCGCAAAAGTTCCAGCACCCGCATTCCGCTGTGCAGCTGATCCGGGGTCCATCGGGGCTGCACCACAGCGTTCCCTTCTGCTCTGTACCAACTCCTGACCACCCTCTTTGGCATTCGATTGCACGCTATTCTTCCGGCTGACTCATTCCGAAAATACCCACTGACCTCTGCATTCAAGATCCATATAATTGACGGCTGGTAGAATGGGGATTTATAGCCTGTGCCTATGGAAGGTTTTCATATAGAAATCTGCACCTCCCGTCCGCACGGCTAGAGAACTGGTTTAGAGCACATTTGTTGTAACGCGCGGCCAAATATCCCGGATTCCGGTACTGCGGCCGGCGCGAGATTTTCAAGGCTTACAGGCCGGAGAGGAACGCTTGACTCAACGCGTCGCAATCATTGGAGCAGGACCCAGCGGCATCGCCCAGCTGCGGGCTTTCGATTCTGCCAAGAAAACAGGGCAGGATATCCCAGAAATCGTCTGCTTCGAAAAGCAGGATGATTGGGGAGGCCAGTGGAACTACAACTGGCGCTCCGGGATCGACAAATACGGCGAACCAGTGCACTCGAGCATGTACCGCAATCTCTGGTCCAATGGCCCGAAGGAAGCCCTGGAATTCGCCGAGTACACCTTCGATGAGCATTTCGGCAGGCCGATTTCATCTTATCCGCCACGAGCAGTGCTCTGGGATTACATCAATGGCCGTGCAGAGAAATCCGATATAAAGAAGTACGTGCGCTTTGCCACCGTGGTCCGCTGGGTAGATTACAACGAAAGCACCGAGCTCTTCACCGTCACCACCGAAGATCTGAAAACCGGCAAGACTGCGTCTAGCGACTTCACCCATGTCGTGGTCGGAACCGGCCACTTCAGTTTCCCTAACGTTCCTGAATTCGCAGGAATAGGCACTTTTCCCGGAGAGCTCATGCATGCCCACGATTTCCGTGGAGCCGAGCGCTTCGCCGGCAAGGACATCCTGCTCATCGGCGCCAGCTACTCTGCCGAGGACATCGGCGTCCAGTCCTTCAAGATGGGTGCGCGCTCGGTCACCTACAGCTACCGCACCGCTCCGATGGGCTTCGACTGGCCCCAGGGCATTGAGGAGCTTCCGCTCATCGATCGCTTCGAAGGGTCCACGGCCCATTTCAGCAATGGCGTATCACGCAAGTTCGATGCGGTAATCCTCTGTACCGGCTACCTCCACCATTACCCGTTCTTGCCCTCCGGGTTGGCTCTGGACTCGCCGAACAACGTATATCCGGATACCTTGTACCGTGGTGTCGCATCCGAGAACAACAACAAGCTGTATTACCTGGGCGCCCAGGACCAGTGGTTCACCTTCAACATGTTCGATGCCCAAGCATGGTACGTCCGTGATCTGATTACCGGGAAGGCCTCGATCCCCGCAGCGGGCGACCAGCGGATCAGCATCGATGCGTGGTTGAAGCGTTTTAATGCCATTGAAACCGCTGAAGACGAAGTGAAGTTCCAGGCCGACTACATTCGCGATCTCATCGAGCAGACCGATTACCCCATGTTCGATCTGGATGAGGTCACCCGTACCTTCATGGCGTGGAAGAACGACAAGAAGAAAAACATCATGACCTACCGGGACAAGGTTTATCCTTCGGTCATGACCGGTACCATGGCAGCCACGCACCATACGCCGTGGCTCAGCGAATTGGACGACAGCCTGGAACGCTACATGGCTCCCGTTCCGTCCGAAAGCGTGGAAGACTTGGCCGCCACTGAAAAGGCCAAGTCAAAGTAGCGCTGAGCAGAACCGCGCACTGTGGCTGCGTGCTTTTGGACGCAGCCACAGTGCTTTCTGATCTGCAAAACCCAAGTTCCGGGGCTAGCCCCTCCATGAGTAGCGGCGCTCGGGCCTGCCGACTCCCCCGTAGCGCAGGTTCACCTGAGCCAGGTTTTCCTCTGCCAGGTATTCCAGATACCGGCGAGCGCTCACCCGGGACGTGCCCAGCTTCTGCGCGGTTTCGGTGGCCGAGATGGGTTCGGCGGCTTCCTTGACGATGCTCTCAACCAGTTCCATGGTTTCGGCGCTGCAGCCTTTGGGAAGAGGCCGGCGCTTTTGTCCGCCGAGCCCGAAGAGCATGTTCACATCGGCCTGCTGCAATTCCTGGTCCGCTGCTTCGCCCAGCGGCTGGTAGGCCTTCGCGTAGTGCTCCAGCCGTTCGCGCAGGTCATCCCGCGAGAAGGGCTTCATCAGATAGTGGACGATGCCGCCACGAAGCGCGCGGCGCACGGTATCCATTTCCCGCGCCGCGCTGATCACCAGGACATCGAGCTCCGGCTGGACTTCGCGCAGGCGCTGCAAGAGGTCCAGGCCGTTCATGTCCGGCAAATGGATATCGAGCAAGATGAGATCCGGCGAGAGCGCGCCGGCGGCCTTGATCGCGTCACCGGCGGAGTGCGCCACGCCGACCACGGTGAACCCCGGTTCGCTGTTGACGAATCCAGAGTGCACCTTGGCGACCATGAAGTCATCGTCGATCACCAGTACTTTGATCACTTCTTGCTTCCTACTTCCTGAGCGTGGCGGTAAACCGGGCGCCTTGGACATTGGCCGCGGCCAGCTCTCCACCGCGGCGGCGGCAAACCAGGCGGCTGATGGCAAGGCCGAAGCCCCTGCCGCCGGAAACCGCACTGTCCTTGGTGGAGAAACCTTGGGTAAAGATCTCGTCCATGGCATCTTCCGCGATGCCTTCTCCATTGTCCCTCACGGTGATTCGCACCAGCTCGCTGGTTTCCTCGATCCTGACCTGGATTTCCGGATTGGCAGCCGCAGCGGCCGCGTCCATCGCGTTGTCGACGAGATTGCCGATCACGGTGGTCAGATCCCGAGCCAGCTGGTCCTCGCACCTGCCCAAGGTTGAGCTAGGCGCCATCTTCAGGTGCACCCCTCGCTCGGCGGCCACGCTGGACTTGGCAATCAGCAACGCGGCAATCGTGGGTTCGGCGATGCACGCGGAGACGTCCTCGAAGATCTTGCTCCGGCTGAAGCTCACGCCATCGATGAAGCCCACGACCTCGTCGTATTCCCCGAGCTGGATCAACCCGGAAATTGCGTGCAGCTGGTTGGCGAATTCGTGGGTCTGCGCCCTGAGCATGTCGGCGGTGGCCTTGCTGTCCCCAAGTTCTTGTTCCAGCAGGGTCAGTTCGGTCTTGTCGCGGAAGGTGGTGACCGATCCCAAATCCCGCCTGGCGGTCTTGACCGGCATCCGGTTGAAGACCAATACCCGCTCGCCGACAAGGAATTGCCGGTCGGGCAGCTCTTGGCTGGTGGTCAGTGCATGGCGCACCTGCGGAACAACATCCAATTCGTCCAGGGTCTTGCCCACGCAGTGGCTGGGCAGCTGGAGCAGCTCGATGGCGACATCATTGGCCAGCATCACCCGGCTATCCGGCGACACCGAGATGATTCCCTCTTTGACTCCGTGCAGCAGGGCTTCGCGATGCTCGAAAAGCTCTGCAATTTCCCGCGGTTCAAGCCCACGGGTCTGGTGCTTGACCCAGCGGGCCAGCAAGACTGAGCCGGAGGTGCCCAGCAGCAGGGAAATGACCAGGGTGAACAAGGCGTTGGGAGCGATCTCCTGGATCATCTCGCCGGTGCTGGGATAGCTTTGGCCGGCGCTGACGATGCCGACCATCTTCCCTTCGTCGTCCAGCACCGGAACCTGCGCAATCAAGACGTGGTTGCCATTGCGCCAGATTTCCCCGGTCCATCCGCGGCCTTCGGTGACGGCGGATTCAGGGTGCAGTATCGAGGTTCCGACTTCATCCGGGTAGCTGGAGGTGACGACCGTTCCCCGGGGATCGGCAATGGTCACGAATTGGAGACCCGAGGTGCTGCGCACCGATTCGCCCATGGCAGGCAACGCCGAACCCATTTCCGGCTCCGCCTCGGGCAGGAGCACGCGCAGCAGGGGGTTCGCAGCCAGCGATTCGGCGGCCGAGAGGCTGCGGCGCCCCTCGATTTTTTCGAAGTTATTGGTGGCCTGGGTCAGCGATACCGTGATGACCCCGGCCAGCACCACCGCGATAATGAGCAATTGCAGTATCAGGTACTGCCCTGCAAGTGTCAGCTTGCGGCGCGTGTACAGATTAGCGAGCCAGAAACGCACGGCACCCATTGCCTCGCCCCCAATATTCCAGAAATCCACGTTGCACCCGGCAGGTCCTTGCTGGCACCTGCATCCGGGCACTGTGCTACCTTACCGAAGATTCGAATGGTTCAGATCACAATTTCCGGTTACACAATGAACAGTATTTTCTTTGAGTACGCAAGAGTGACCCGGCTCACGATGACACGTAAGTTGGTATCACTCGCAACCCCGATGAAAGCAAAGAGGCTGAATCCCCATGAAACCCTTCAAGCCGTTCCGTGCGCTGAGCGCGCTGGCAGCTGCCGCTGCACTGGCCCTGACCGCCACTGGCTGCGGCGTGACATCAGAGTCTTCCAGCACTGACGCCGCAGAGTCCAAGGGCCCCATCGCGAACCTCCGCATCATGGTGCCGAACACCCCAGGCGGCGGCTACGACACCACTGCCCGTGTTGCCGCCAAGGTCATGGATGACGCATCGCTGGCCAGCAACCCAGAGGTCTTCAACCTTGCAGGTGCCGGCGGCACCGTCGGCTTGGCCCGCATGATCAATGAAAAGGGCAATGGCGACCTGGCCATGCTCATGGGCCTGGGCGTCGTGGGCGCCAGCTACACCAACGAGACCGAAGCCAAGCTGACCGAAACCACGCCGATCGCCAAGCTCATCGAAGAGCCAGGAGCGATCATGGTTTCCAAGGATTCTCCGTACAAGACCATTGACGACTTAGTCAAGGCTTGGAAGGAAGACCCGAGCAAGCTCTCGGTCGGTGGCGGCTCGTCCCCAGGCGGTCCGGACCACCTGCTGCCAATGCAGCTGGCCGAAGCTGTGGGCGTTGATCCCAAGGACGTGAACTTCGTATCCTACGACGGCGGTGGCGATCTGCTGCCAGCCATCCTGGGCAACAAGCTGGCGTTCGCGGCATCCGGCGCCGGCGAATACATGCAGCAGATCGAAGAGGGCTCGGTTCGCGTACTGGCCACCAGTGGTGAAGAACGCTTGGAGGGCGTGGATGCCCCAACCCTGACCGAGTCTGATATCGATCTGGTCTTCTCAAACTGGCGTGGCTTGGTCGCACCACCTGAGATCTCCGAAGAAGACAAGGCCAAGTGGGTCCAGCTGATCACCGAAATGCATGACTCGGCCGAATGGAAGGAAGCATTGGCCACCAACGGCTGGAGCGATGCCTTCATGACCGGTGAAGAGTTCTCTACGTTCCTCGCTGAGCAGGATGAGCGCGTAGCCAGCGTTCTGAAGACCCTGGGTCTGGCGTGAGCGAAGTAAGCACCGCAAAGATGAAACGCGTCGAACTCCTGTTCGCCGCGTTTCTTCTTATCGTCGGCATCATTGTGTTTGTTGATGCGTCGCAGCTCCATGTGACGTACTCCCAGGCAGACGTTGTTGGTCCCAAGGCCCTGCCTTACGTCGTGTCGGGCATTCTGGTTCTTTCGGCCATTGCCTTGGCTATCACCGTGCTGCGAGGAAACCTCGCGACGGGCGAAGAAGGCGAGGATGTGGATCTGAGGCAGCCTTCGGATTGGAAAGTCCTGATTCCGCTGATCGGCATCTTCATGCTGAACCTGCTGATTGTGAACTGGGTTGGTTGGGTTATCTCCGGAACGATCATGTTCTTTGGGACAGCCACCTGCCTGGGTGCCCGGCGCTGGGTTTTGACGCTGGTCATTTCCCTGGCGCTGGCTTTCGGTTCTTTCTACGGCTTCTATCTAGGTCTGGGCATCAAGCTTCCAGCCGGAATACTCTCGGGTGTGCTCTAAATGGAAACTCTAGATTTACTGATGGGCGGATTCGCTTCGGCGCTGACCCCTGTCAACTTGCTTTTCGCTTTCGCCGGCGTGATCTTGGGAACCGCCGTTGGCGTGTTGCCTGGCATCGGGCCTGCCATGGCTGTGGCACTGCTGCTGCCTTTGACCTTCGGAATGGAAACATCCAGCGCGCTGATCATGTTTGCCGGCATTTACTATGGCGGCATGTACGGCGGGTCAACCACTTCGATTCTGCTAAATACCCCCGGTGAATCTGCCACGGTGATCACGGCTATTGAAGGCCATAAAATGGCCAAAGCTGGACGTGCAGCTCAGGCACTGGCCACTGCTGCCATTGGTTCCTTCGTCGCCGGCACTATCGGCACTGCCTTGCTGGTAACGGTCGCGCCGATCGTGGTGAAGTTCGCGGTGAGCCTTGGCGCACCGAGCTACTTTGCCATCATGGTCTTGGCTTTGGTGACCGTGACTGCTGTTTTGGGTTCCTCCAAGATCCGCGGCTTTGCAGCCCTTGGCTTGGGGTTGGCCCTTGGCCTGGTCGGCATGGATCCGGTCTCCGGGCAGCAGCGCCTGACCTTTGGATTCGCACCACTGGTAGATGGTTTGGACATCGTGGTGGTGGCCGTCGCAATCTTCGCCATCGGTGAAGCATTGTGGATTGCCGCCCACCTGCGTACCAGCCCGGCACGTACCATCCCCGTAGGAGCCCCCTGGATGGGCAAAGAGGATTGGAAGCGTTCGTGGAAGCCGTGGCTTCGCGGCACCGCGTTCGGTTTCCCCTTTGGTGCCTTGCCGGCCGGCGGCGCAGAAGTTCCGACTTTCCTTTCCTACGTCACGGAAAAGAAGCTGTCCAAGCATCCTGAAGAGTTCGGCCACGGCGCCATTGAGGGCGTTGCAGGACCTGAAGCGGCCAACAACGCTTCGGCCGCTGGCACCTTGACTCCAATGCTGGCCTTGGGCCTGCCGACCAACGCTACTGCTGCGGTCATGCTGGCTTTCTTGACCATGAAAGGAATCCAGCCCGGTCCTCTGTTGTTCGAAAATGAGCCAGATTTGGTGTGGGCGTTGATTGCCAGCTTGTTCATCGGCAACACCTTGCTGTTGCTGATCAACTTGCCGTTGGCGCCGCTGTGGGCCAAGCTGCTGAAGATTCCTCGCCCGTATCTGTACGCCGGGATCTTGTTCTTCGCAACACTGGGTGCATTCTCCGTGAACATGCAAGTCGCGGATCTCTGGTTGCTGCTGCTAATCGGTTTGCTGGGCTTTGCCCTGCGCCGCTTCGGGCTTCCAGTGCTGCCACTGATCTTGGGTGTCATTATTGGCCCCATGGCCGAGGAGCAGTTGCGCAAGTCGTTCCAGCTTTCCGCCGGTGAAGTTTCTGGGTTGTGGAGCGAGCCGCTTGCAGTTGGCATCTATGTGCTCATTGCAATCCTGTTGCTTTTGCCTGTCGTGATTTCCAGTATTCGACGCAAGCGCGGCACTGGCACCGCAGCCAGCGACGCACTGTTGGCAGGCACTGCGGCAGAGACTGCGAAACCAGTCTTGCACGGTACCGGTTCTGCATCGGAGCAGGAGCCATCAGCAAAGAGAACAGAGCATGCCAACGCTGCTGAAAGTGATGAATCATGACGATCGTAGTGGGTTACATTCCCTCGCCTGAAGGTGAAAGCGCCCTAGCCCGGGCCATTCTCGAAGCTAAATGCCGTGAATCCCGACTCATCGTGGTGAACACGTCAAAAGGCGACCAGCTCATTGATGACAAGCTCATTGATGCGAAACAATTCCACGATTTGGAAGCTCGGCTTTCCGAAGCCGGTATCGATTTCTGGATTGAACGCCATCCGCAAGGTGCCGATGCAGCTGATCAGATTCTCGATATAGCTCGCGCTCAACGAGCGGAGCTCATCGTAATCGGCATGCGCAAGCGGACCCCCATGGGCAAATTCCTCATGGGAAGCAACGCCCAACGGATTCTGCTCCAGGCCTCTTGTCCTGTGCTGTCCTTGAAGGCGTCCAGCAACTGGTAAATCTTTGTTCTACCGGACTGCACATAAAAGACTGGCCCGCACCTTGGTGCGGGCCAGTCTTTGTTGGGATTACTTCTGGTATGGATTAGCCGGTGGCGTGTGGCCGCCATTGGCGGTTGGATCCTGAGGCTGCTGTGGAGCTGGAGGATTACCTGGGAATGGGCGCGGGCCGCCATCTGCTGGCGGGGTGCCACCAGCCAAGCGAACAAGCTCAGCGGTGTTCTCCGCGGTACGAATCTGCGCAATCAAGGACTCGAGTCCTGCACGAACCATCACCAAGTAGATCAGGACGAACAGCGGTCCCACGATCAAGAACATCAAGAAGCCGAGCAAGGCATCAGCTTGGAAGGACGTAACGACAAGTCCAATGTATCCGATGGCCAGCAAGATCATGACCAGGATGTAAACGATCTTGATGATCGACGGAGTAATGAAGCGCTTGAATTCCAAGTCGAAGAGAGACTTCACTTGATTTCCAACTTTCCTTAGAGAAATAGATCTATCCCGCCCCACGTTAGCGAATTCTTCGCAGATCTCCCAGTCCTTGACGCCGAATACTACTAATCTTTGCGAAAAGTTCTTCAGTTCAGCGCCTATTAATTTGCACTTACCATTTTCATGAACCATGTCAACGCCTAAACTAAATGCATGCAAACTCAAGTGTCACCATCGATAGTTCCTGCTCGACTGCGCACCGGAGACACCCTCCGGGCCATCGCACCATCTTGCTCGCGCACGTTTGTGCTGGAGTTCGACAACAGGAAGTGGATCAATGAACGCTTCGCTGCCATGGGACTCAAGCAGGAATTCGGCAAGCACGTTGATGAGAATGATAGTTTCGACAGCTCGCCAATCTCTTCTCGCATAGCCGACATGCACGCGGCCTTTGCCGATCCATCGGTGGCGGGAATCATCTCGGTGATTGGAGGCTTCAATTCAAACGAACTGCTCCCCCACCTCGACTGGGAGCTCATCGCAGCGAACCCCAAGGTCTTCTGCGGATATTCCGATTTCACCGCTCTAGCTAATGCGGTGCACGCCAAAACCGGATTGGTCACCTACGTCGGTGCGCATTGGTCATCTTTTGGCATGCGCGATCATTTTGAACCAACTGGACAATGGTTCCAAACCGCAACCCACGAGCATTCATGGTCAATTGAGCACACTAGCGAGTTCACCGATGACTTGTGGTTCATGGATCAAGACCACAGGACTGTACACACGACCGAAGGTCCATGGGTCCTCACCCCGGGAACGGCAACCGGCAAGGTCATTGGCGGAAACCTGGGAACCCTCCATCTGCTGCAGGGCACCGAATTCATGCCGTCCTTGGACGGAACAATACTGTTCATCGAAGAAGATAGCTCAGAAGACATCCACGAAGTCGCTCGGAAGCTTGCTTCCATTCTGCAATCGCCTGCTGGCGCCCTCATCACCGGGCTGGCAATTGGACGTTTCCAGTTGGAATCCGGCATTACCCGCAGTCTTTTGGAGCAAGTTATCGCTAAGCACCCGATTCTGCAGCGCATCCCGGTCGTGGCCAACCTCGATTTCGGGCACACCTCGCCCATGTTCACATTGCCAATCGGCGGATACGCCGCACTGTCATCCAATAATGGTTCAGTGCAGTTGCGTTTTGCCCATGAGCAGGAACAGTTGGGCTGAGCTGACCACAAAAAACACGAGGCGGGGCCAACCAGGAATTCCTGGTCGGTCCCGCCTCGATTCATGTCAAAGGATCGCAGGCCCTAAAACGCTCAGGCCTTGTCGATCGCTTCCTTAAGCGCAGTCAGCAACAGTGCTACCGATCCCGGATTCGCATTAGGGCCCATCATGCCGATGCGCCATACGGTGCTGGCATACTTGCCGACGCCACCGCCAATTTCAATGTTGAAGCGATCCAGCAGGTACCCACGGACCTTTGCCGAGTCAACACCTTCAGGAACGTTGACCGTAGTCAGCTGCGGCAGACGGAAGCCTTCCTGGGCGAAAAGCTCCAGCCCCACTTCCTGCAGGCCCTCCTGCAGCAAGGTGCCAGCTTCCTGGTGGCGTGCGGTCACAGCATCCAGGCCTTCAGCCAAGATACGGTCAATACCGGCTTCCAGCGAAGCCACCATCGATACCGGCGCGGTGTGGTGGTAGGTGCGCTGGCCTCCGGTAGCACCGGTGGCATAGCCGCCGAGCAACCCTAGATCCAAGTACCAGGACTGCGGCTTTTCGACACGGCGCTCGAAAGCCCGATCCGAAATGGTGAACGGTGCCAGACCAGGGGCAACGCCAATGCACTTCTGCGTGCCGGCATAGCCAACGTCAATACCCCATTCATCGGCCAGCACTGGCATGCCGCCGATGGAGGTCACTGCATCGGTAATCAGCAAGGCATCGCCCTTGATTGCACCCAGCGCGGCAATGTCTGAAACCACACCGGTGCTGGTTTCTGCGTGGACGCCGGCGATGACAGCTGGGTTCGGGTGCGCTTGGGCAACGCGCTGGGCATTAATCGGGGTGCCGTACTCATGGTCTACACGGACCACTTCGGCTCCGACGCGGGATGCAACTTCGCACATGCGCTCGCCGAACAGGCCGTTGATCGCAATGACAGCGACATCGCCAGGGTTGATGGTGCTGACGAAAGCCGCCTCCATGCCGGCCGAGCCGGTGGCACTCAACGGCAAGGTACGCGAGTTCTCGGTGCCCCAGAGAGTGCGCAAGCCATTGGCGACGCGATCCATGCGTGCAATGAATTCCGGATCCAGGTGTCCCAGCAATGGCAGGCCGAGAGCCGCCGTTGCTTCTGGATAGGGATTGCATGGACCTGGTCCGAACAGGTGGCGCTGAAGAACAGTCTTGCTCATGACGACTCTCTTTCATCTCAATGGGATGTTCCAACTAGACCTCAGCATATCCTCTCAATAGGAGGAAAACGAAAGATTAGTTCCGCATTACAGAATTTTTCATCGCGACGTCAGGGGAATTTCACTTCCGGATTCGCTTACACTTTTCAGTCCTAGGAGCTGGCTGAAAATGAAACTTTCGCTTGTCTGATCTTTCACCGCAGCGCTTCTCACTGTGCCTTCCCTGCTGGCATTCCTATTTCGCGATAACGTCCAAAAAATGTCGATGCAAGTCACGGATCTTCCACCAGGGCTAAACAGCTGTTAAGTTCTATTCGTGACTGACATTTCTTCATCACCGACAACACCACAGACCTTGTCCCGTACCCGGGACGGCGCCTCGCTCGGTGAGTCAGGACGACATTTCATATGAGCACTCCCGCGTTGAAGAAAACCACGGCCGCTCCCCTATATGCAGCCGGCTTCACCACGGCTTTCGGCGCCCATAGCATCGCGGCAGGCCTCGGTTCCGAAATCGGTACTCTGGGCACCAGTTTGCTCACCTTGGGAATTTTGCTGGCCGTATATGATCTCGCCGAAGTCATCCTCAAACCGATCTTCGGTACGCTCAGCGACCGGATCGGCTCCAAACCAATCATCATCGGTGGGCTGATCGTCTTCACCCTAATGCCGTCCATCGGCATCTTCGCGCAGACGCCACTGGCTTTGGGGCTGGTAAGACTCGGGCAAGGAGCCGCGGCCTCGGCCTTCTCACCAGCCGCGTCGGCCGCCGTTGCACGAATGTCGGGATAGAACACCGGTCGTTACTTCGGACGCTACGGGGCTTGGAAAACCCTGGGATATGTCACTGGCCCGCTGCTTGGCGCACTGCTAATCCACTTCGGCGGTTTCCCTGCCCTGTTCGCGGCCATGGCCGTAATCTCTCTTGTTGCCTCACTGTGGGTATGGCGCAGCATGCCGGCGCTCCCGGTTCTTCCCAAGACCCGCTACACCATCAAGGATCTTGCCCGCCAAACGATGGAACCGGGTTTTCTCATGCCCACCCTCGTCCTTGCAGCGGCCACCGGCGCGCTGTGAACAGCTGTCGGATTCCTGCCCTTGCTGGGCACCGAGTTGGGTCTGGACAATGGGCTGAGCACGGGCATCGTTTCGGTCTTGGCATTGAGCTCCGCAGCGATCCAGCCTTGGGCTGGAAAGCTGAAGGATGAGGCCCTGATTTCCTCACATGCCGGCATGGTCGGCGGGCTGTTGCTCATCGCTGCGGGCTTGTCTGTTGCCGCTGCGTGGCCAAGCACGTCGGCGCTCTTTGCCTGCGCGGTTTTAGCGGGCCTCGGCATCGGTATCGCCACCCCTCTGGGCTTCGCGCATCTAGCCGCGTCAACGGCCCCGGAACGCATGGGACGCACCATGGGATCTGCCGAGCTGGGCCGCGAAATGGGCGATGCCGGTGGTCCGTTGCTGGTCGGATCCATTGCTGCTGCGGCCAGTCTCGCGACGGGGCTTTGGGTTCTTTCCGTACTCGTTGTGGTGATTGCCGCTTTGGCCTTTGTGTTTCTGCGCCGACGCCGAACTTAGCACACGCTGGGACTTCGATAAGGAATTCTGGGAACTGGCGTGCAACCCTTGCAACGGCCCGCCCTTTGTACAAGGGTGGAGGTACGAATGCGAAAGGAGCACGCCTTGAAGAAAATCCTCATGGTCCTGACCAGCGTTTCCGAAATCGGTGAGGACAAGGAGCCCACCGGATACAACGTCGCAGAAGCCGCCCATCCTTGGAAGGTGTTCCGGGATTCCGGTCACTTCGTCGACTTCGCATCAATCAAGGGTGGCCAGCCGCCACGCGACACCGTGGATCAGGATGACCCGATCCAGGTGCAATTCACCCAAGACGAAACGACCCGAGCCGGCCTGTACAACACCGCCCGGGTGGGAGTCGTCGATCCCGAACAGTATGACGCGGTGTATCTCGTTGGAGGCCACGGCACCATGTGGGACTTCCCGGACAATGAAGGACTGCAAAAGCTGGTCGGCGCCATCTACAACAAGGGCGGCGTTGTCGGTGCGGTCTGCCACGGCCCGGCCGGTCTGCTTGATGTCGAACTGCATCATGGTTTGAAGCTCTTGAGTGGCAAAACCGTTGCGGCATTCACCAACGATGAAGAGGTCGCCGTAGGCAAGGACAAGATCATTCCGTTCTTCTTGGCCGACAAGCTCACCGAGCAAGGCGCCACGCATATTGCCGCCGATAACTTCGAAGAGAATGTCCAAGTCTCCGAACGCCTGGTCACCGGACAGAACCCGGCCTCCGCGGCCGGTGTCGCCAAGGAAATGGAAAAGCTCTTGGCCGAAGTGATCCACCAAGAGAAGGCCGCTGAAGCCGAAGCAGCCGCTCAAGACGGAGCCGAATAAGCAAAAATGTAATGCAGCCTGAAGATTCATAAAGAACTCTTGGATCCGCGTAATTTCGCGGATCCAAGAGTTTTTAACTTCCACTGGCCTTGATATGACGCATCCCGTAGCTGAAGCAATACTGACCGGGCGCATCAAGGTACAAGCAGATTTGAGCCCAGCCATCTGGAAGGCTGAACCGGGAGGTATGGAAGCGGGCTACCGCTGAACGAAGACCTGCAGTCCGCTTCCTCGTGTGAACCCCAGTTTTTCGTATCGCATCGCCATGGTTTCATCCGCAGCTATGGCTGCCACCACGGACTTAGACGGCAAGACCGAAATGGCTGAGCGAAGATCGGCTAACACTCCGGAGGTTGAACCTGGTATTTGAGCAAGCGAAGAGAGAATGTAGAGCTCCCCTACAGGTAGACCACGGATGCCCAGAGCTACTTCTCCTTGACGCGCCATGGTTGCCATGCCGGCAGCCAACCAGATCATCAGCAAAGCGCTGATGCCGAATCCGGCAATTTGAACCCAGGCACTTCCAACCTGCAAGAAACGAACGGCTAGAGCCAGCAAAGCTGGAACGCATAATGCTACGAGGAACAAGCACAATCGGAGCAGAGCCGGCACCGGTCTGTTGCGCAGCAGCACGAAAACGCCCAACCTGTTACTGGTCAGGTGTATATGACGGCTCCCGGCGGACACCAGCGAAAGCAGCTGCGCAAGGAAAATAAATGCGGCACTAGCTGTGCCCTTACCGAAGGCAAGACTGGTGATGCGAGCAGCTTGGCAGGTGTCCCGTATGAGCCCGATAATGCTCGTCAATCGATTGGGTCTGGTTCGCAACCTGGCCGTCCATGCATCGCAAAAGCCTTCTCATACAGAGTGGCGCTCTCATCCGGCCAGCCTGGATCTCGCGGAACGACACCGGTAGCAGCCCAGAGCGTCTCCCTTAGCCACTGTGCGAATCCAGCTACACGGAAGTTGCCTACAGCGCCTGCATCCCCTTCAGCATGCTCAAGCAAGACAATTGCTCGCCTCATCCCACCGAGCTCGTCCTGAATGACGTTCCACAACTCTTCATCCTTAGTGAACACAACGTCGTAGATGTCTTCATCTTCTTCGGGAGGCCATTCCATCATTTCGCGTTCAACCGGCAATGACCGGGAAGCAAGGAGCTCTGGGTCGGAAATATCGTAGGCTGCAACTACACGTGCCGAGTCTACGTATTCATCGATGAGGTTGCCGGCGAACCTGGAGTAGTCGAAGGTCTTGCCACCCAACGAGGTGAGAAGTGCTGCAGCTTCCGACACGCGTGGAGCAGCACAAACCCCGTAGTGCGCACGAGTGGCTTGCAGGAGTTCTTGGTAGTCAGTCATAGTTTCACAATTGAAACACGATTAGTGCCGCCAACAGTAGCTGGTGACACCAGTGCTTCGTGCAGGTTATTTCTTAGGTCGAGATTCCGTAGAAGAGATGAACGCTAGTGTTCCGCTTGTTCGGGTGGTAGCGCCACCTGCACCCCTTCTTGCCGCGGGTGACATTCTTGATTTTGGTCAGGCACTTGGCGCTGATGAAGATCATATTGCCCTTGCACGTTGCCAGGTAGCAGTCGCGCTTCTTCGGCTTGCTCTTCTTGCTGTTCTCCTTGATGGTCTTGGAGATAGCCCTACCGGCTACGAGAACGAGGGCTCCTCCGATAACAAAGGCAGCACCGACAGCCAGGTAATAAATTGCGGTGTTAACCTTTCGAGTAGCTTCAGGGCCCTTTCGGAAGCCAACTCCGTCTTTTTCCTGCCGGCAATGCCGTATCTGGGGTGCAGAGATCTATGCGAATGCTGTTTTGGAGATCATTATTCGAGATTCGTGCCGACGACTCAGGAGCCGATGACGCGGTCCCACGGCCTGGAGGTTAAGAAAAATCCCCGTCTCCTGAAGCGGAGACGGGGATTTTTCTTGCTCTGAAGCAGAGGACTACTTGCGCAGGCCCAGACGCTCGATCAGCGAACGGTAACGCTCGATGTCGGTGTTCTTCAGGTAGCCGAGCATACGACGACGACGACCAACCAGAGCCATCAGGCCACGGCGGGTGTGGTGATCATGCTTGTGCATCTTCAGGTGCTCGGTCAGGTCCGAAATACGGCGGGACATGACGGCAATCTGAACCTCAGGCGAACCGGTGTCACCCTCGTGGGTAGCGTAAGCCTTGATGATTTCGTTCTTGATAGTGGCATCCAATGCCATAACAAACTCCTAGAGTTGGACCGCGTTCATAAGTCAGTGCGAACGCCAAAACGTTCGCGGTGGAAACTCGCAACCGCGGACTGCAGCGAGAACCATCGTCAATCATATCACCGACGTGTGCGCCGGCGGGACCTCCAGGCATGGGTGAGATACGGCACCTGCACCTTTTCACCTTGCTCATGTCCCAGATGCTCGTGCCAATACCAATCCAAATTTGCTTCCACTTTGGCGCGGGTAGCCTCCGACGACCTGCGGTAGTAGCTGCGGGACTTGGTCAGTTCAATAATTTCTTGGAATTCCAGCGGCATGGACCAGTGCCAGATGCCATGTTCCGGTTTCTGGAACTGCGCACCCAGCGGTGGTTCCAGCTCTGGCCGGTGCACATCCCCTGCATGCATGATGCGAGCCAGACGGTGCACCCACGGAATGGAAACATCCAGCTGGTTCCACAACAGGGTCAGCCAGCCGCCATCGTGAAGCAAGCGGGCGGCCTCAGCGCTGGCTTTCGGGTGGTCCACCCAATGCCAAGCCTGCGCATAGGTCACCAGATCCGCGCTGTCGCTAGCCAGCCCGGTGTCCTCGCCCGGAGCACAAGTGATCTGGATTTGAGGCAGTCGCTGGGAAAGCACCGAGAGCATTTCTGCCGATGGATCTACAGCCCTGACCTCCAGCCCCTCGCTGACCAGTTGTTCGGTGAAAATCCCCGAACCGCAACCGATATCAATCGCCGTGGACGGCTGGTGCTGCAACGTGAAGTCCAAGGATTCCTGCGGATAGGAAGGCCGGATCTTATCGTAGCTTTCGGCATCTGTTTGGAACGCAGAAGCTAGTTCAGTGCGGCGCTGCGCGCCCACCACGAAAGCCCGCTGCGGCAACGAAGGTATTTCAGCCATGAATTCAGTGGCGTTCGGTAGCTAAGACCGCGCGTGCCTGGTCAACGTCCTCAGTCATCTGTTCAATCAAGGCTTCGATGCCCCGGTAAGCCACCATGGGACGCAAATGGGAAATGAACTCCACAACAATCTGCTGCCCGTATAGGTCGAAGTCTTCCACGCCTTCTTCCGGGCGATCAATCACATGGGCTTCAACCACACGCTTCACTCCTTCAAAGGTCGGGTTTGAGCCCACGGAAATTGCCGCTGGCCACCGCACTTCGGCCTCGTCGATGACCCAACCGGCGTACACGCCATCAGCAGGGATAATGCCTGTGGCTTCGGGATCAAGATTCGCAGTAGGGAATCCAAGCTCGCGACCCCGGGCATGCCCATGCACTACTTCCCCGCGCATGCGGTGCGGGCGGCCAAGGATCGCGGCGGCGGCTTCGACATTGCCGGCTGCCAGTTCTTCGCGAACCCAGGTCGAAGACAAGCGGCGCTTGTCCCCCACGTCTTCCACGCCAATTACGTCGAAACCGTATTTGGTTCCCAGCTCCTGCATGTAGCTGAAGTCCCCGGAATTGCCATGTCCAAAGCGCACATCGTGTCCGACAACTACGGCTACGGCATTGAGCTTTTCCACAATGATCGAGCGCACGAAATCTTCAGCGCTTTGATCAGCGAATTCCAGCGTGTAGTGGATCATCAGCGTGGCATCCAAGCCAACGCTGGCCAAGGTATCGACGCGATCTGCGATGCCCATGATCAGTTCGGGAGCATCGTCGGGACGGTGCACTAAGGCCGGATGCGGGTCAAAAGTGATCGCCACTGATTGAGCAGAGCGTGCTTTGGCCTGCGTGACAGCTGCGTCCAGCACTTCGCAGTGCCCAAGGTGGACGCCATCAAAGTTGCCAATGGTCACGACAGTGGGAGCCATATCCGCGGGGACGGCATCCAAGCCCTTCCAATAGTGCACTTTGCTCCTTACACAAAACTCTTGTGGTGAATGAAAACCCACCGAAGTAATTCTTGCACGTCTTTAAGCGTGACGCTCACTACGGTTACGGTACAACCACCACAAACCAACAATCGGCAAGACTAGTGGGATGTATCCATAGCCCTCGCCAAAGCCGCTCCATACCGATGGATGCGCGAAAACTTCGGGATGGGTCAGCGACAAGATGCCCACCACGATAACGCCAACCAATTCAATGCCCACCGCGTACAGCGAGACCAGCCAGGCGCCACGCTTGGCTGAAGACAGTGAGAACGTGGCAACGATATAGATCAATCCGGAAATCAGGGACAAGCTGTAGGCTACCTGCGCCTCATCGAATTTGCTCATGATCTGGTACACCGCCCGCACGGTGGCGGCCAGCGCGAGGATGCCATAGACGGCAATGATCACTCGCCCCAGGCCAGTGGTCCGGCTCGGTTTCGGAGCTTTATCGGCGTTCCGATTCTGCGCGGCCTGCATGATCCGTGAGTTGCGTGGCTTCTCGCCCATCAAAGTACTCCTACTGCCAGATCTGTTCCATGCGGAACAGCATTACGAAGGTGACGGCGGCTGATGCGGCCAGCACAGAGTTGGACCAGCGGCTCTTCTCGCTGATAGCCCAGAAGAAGGCCACCGGCGGCATGACCAACGCCGTGATCAGATACCCCCAGAATTCCACCGGATCGCCCTGGACCTGATTACCGCCAATTTGGCGGATGGCAGCCGAGATCCCATAGACAACCAGGAAAAGCTCGGTGGCAGCCGCACCGATGAGCGCCCAGTCATCGGGGTGCTTTCGAATGGCGGTAGCGATAACCGCCACCACCAGTGCCAGCGCACAGATCACCGCACCGGCGATGAAGAATCCATTCAAGGAAATCAAGCTAGGTCCTTTCAGGATTACTTGGCGGTGAAGACCAAGGCGGTGCGCGCTTTCTCGCCCTTGTCTTCCAACAGGGCAACCAGCACGCCGTTGGGAGCGAAAGCGGCAACGGTCTGGCCTTCAGCAACATCCATGCTCAGGTGCGAGGCAGGGATCGTACGGCCGAAGGACAGCTCCACTGCTTCATCGACGCTGACCGTGCGGTTGGGGAACAGCGCAGCTGCGGCCTTTTCAATCGGGAGAATCTCGAATTCCTGGGCCAGCTGCTCCAAGGTACGGGTGAGTTCGATCTTGTACGGACCGACCTCGGTACGGCGCAGGGCGGTGAGGTGTCCGCCAACATTCAACGCCTCGCCCAGATCGCGGGCCAGTGCACGGATGTAGGTTCCCGACGTGCAGGAAACGGTGACATCCACGTCCAGGATCTTGCCGCCGTTTTCGCGGCGCACTTCATGGATCTCGAATCGCGAAATGGTTACCGGCCGGGCCTTGAGCTCCACTTGTTCGCCAGCGCGCACGCGGGCGTACGAGCGCTTGCCATCTACCTTGATCGCCGAGACCGAGCTGGGGATCTGCTCGATGTCGCCGCGCAGCTTTGCTACTTCGCGTTCGATGTCTTCGTCGCTGACCGCAGCAGCAATGCGCTCGGAAATGATCTCGCCTTCGGCATCATCGGTGACGGTGTTCTGTCCCAGACGGATGGTGGCGGTGTAGGTCTTGTCGTGTCCGACGATGTAGGTAAGGAGCCGGGTTGCCTTGTTTACGCCGATAACCAGCACGCCGGTGGCCATCGGGTCCAGGGTACCTGCGTGGCCCACTTTTCGGGTCCCGGCAAGCCTGCGGATGCGGCCCACCACATCGTGGGACGTCATTCCCTGGTCTTTGTCGACTAATACGAGGCCTGAGGCCTGCTCTTCAGTGTTCTGCCCGGCTTTACTCACGCCTTCCAGTATATGGGCTGTACCGGAAATTAGCCTGCCCGCTGGAACAAGCGTGGCAGATCCCACTCGCTGCCCATTCCCAGCGGCCGGCAACGCTCCGGCCTTCGCCCAGAATGCGGGCTTCAAGTGCCCGAGACCCGGTTCGCCAGCAAGCAGTACCTGCGGTTTTCTCGGGTTTTCGGCAGGAAGCAAGAATATTTTCAAAAGAATCCAATCCGTGGAGCATCCAGCCCCGAATGCTCATTGACAACCTGATCCGCACGGACAGGAAAAGGACCGACGACATCAGTCGCGGCGAAGCAAGGAGAAAATCATGAAGCGCACATACAGCAAAGTCGCTGGAGCATTCGGGCTCATCGCAGTCGCCGCCATGGGACTGAGCGCCTGCTCGACCGGTTCGGAAACCATGGAATCACCCACCGCCTCCGCATCGGAAAGCAGCTCGCCGATGGCAAGCGAATCTGCAATGGATCCGGCAAGCAATCTCGTGGGCAGCGGCTGCGCCGCCTACGCCGAAGCAGTGCCAACCGGTGACGGTTCGGTAGCAGGCATGGCCAAGGATCCAGTGGCCGTTGCAGCTTCCAACAACCCGTTGCTCACCACGCTGACTTCCGCAGTTTCCGGAAAGCTGAACCCGGACGTTGACCTGGTCGACACCCTCAATGGCGACGAATTCACCGTCTTCGCTCCGGTTGATGACGCATTCGCCGCAATCCCGAAGGATGACCTGGCCGCTGTGGCCAAGGACGCGGACACCCTGAGCAGCATCCTGACCTACCATGTGATTCCCGGCCAGATCGCACCAGATGATCTTCCCGGAACCCATGCAACCGTCCAGGGCGAGGATGTAGAAGTCACCGGCAGCGGCGACGACCTCGAGGTCAATGGCGCTTCGGTCATCTGCGGTGGCGTGCAGACCGCCAACGCTACCGTGTACCTGGTGGACACCGTCCTGATGCCGCCAGCCAAGAAGTAGCATCAGCAGAATCGCAAGGCCGCCGGCATGAAGGTGATGCGTGGAGTTTAATCCAGGCATCACCTTCGCTGGTGCAATGAGTGATTGATTCCCGAGGCTGGACTTTTCGCGAAACGCCACGCCTGAGCAAACAACCCGATTGACACCGATGCGTGAGACTCTAGGATTCATGAGTTCAAATAGACTCGACGCCATGGAAGACGATTCCGTTCGCACACCAGACGCCCTGATGCAACAGGTCGCGCTGGGAGAAGAGTCTGCCTTCGAATTGCTCTACGATGCCATGGCTTCCCGAGTTTTCGGACTCGTGCTGCGGGTGCTTCGCGACAGGGCACAGAGTGAAGAAGTCACCCAGGAAGCTTTCGTCGAAGCCTGGCAACAGGCCCGGCGATTTGATCCGGCAAGAGGCACCGCCGCTTCGTGGCTACTGACCATTGCCCACCGCCGGGCCGTGGACCGGGTGCGTTCGAGCCAAGCAAGCCAGGCACGGGATTTGCGCATTGGAATCAAGGACTTCGAAGACAGTTACGATGACGTGGAAGAAAACGCCATCCTGCAAGATGAAGCCCAGCGCGTCTCCCAAGCACTGCAACGGCTCACCGTACCGCAGCGCGAGGCCATACACCTGGCTTACTTTGGCGGATATACCCACCTGGAAGTCGCCGAGATGCTGAAAATACCGGTGGGAACCGCCAAAACGCGAATACGCGATGGAATGAGCAAACTTCGAGACCTGATGGGAGTGGCGTAATGGACAAGCATGAGAACGAGCGGACCGATACCTTCGCCCTGGATGCTTTGGGAGAACATGAACGCGAAGAGCTGAACCAGTATCCTGATTCCGCCCCGGCTCGCCACGAGCTCGATGCCCTGCAGGAAACTGCTGGGCTGCTAGGCCTTGATGCACAGCCGATCGCTCCTCCGGCACGGCTGAAGAGCAGCGTTATGGCCGCCATCCGCACCACCGAGCAGTTGCCTCCCGCTGAGGACCAGGAGCCTGCCATGGACAGCGCCCCCGTGAGCGCTCCAACTAGTGACGCTAAAATTGAATCCGGTTCCCCGGTGCAACCTCCGGCCCCGCAGGCAGGATCAGGACGCGGTACGCAACGCTTCTTCGCCTTGGCAGCAGGCGTGCTGCTGCTAGCAGCGGTGGCCTTGGGCGGATTAGCTATTAACCAAACCTCCCAGCAGCGCGAGCTTGAAAACAAGTTGGCTGCCATGGCCTCGCATCAAGAAGAGCTCACCAAGATCCTCAGCGCTCCCGATGCCAAGTCGAAAACCCAGACACTGGATGACGGGGCTCGCATCACATTGTCCTACTCCGCTGCTGAGGGCCTGATGGCAGTATCCACTTCTGGCATGCCCGAGCTGTCGAGCGACAAAGGCTACGAGCTGTGGCTGATTTCGTCCGATGGGGCGATTCCTGCGGGTATGCTCGCTGGTGGCGATGCCGACGGCATGATCATGCTTTCAGATCCCATGCAGGGAGTCACGCACTTCGGGATCACTGTCGAGCCGGCCACCGGCTCCCCTGCCCCGACAACAGATCCCATCATGGTCCAGTCGCTGTAAATCTGCACAATTTCTTGTAGCCGATTCCAATCCGCAGCGCTGCCTGTTCCGAAAACACTATGAGTGGTTGTTCCCCTGTATTCCGCAGGGGAACATGGATCGCAACGCATGAGGTGAGTGGCAGTGGGCATTTCCAAGAAACGCAACAGCAGAGTTCTCGTATTCCACGCGGTGGCTGGATTCTGTGCAGCGACAGTCATGTTCGCTGTCGCCCAATTCGCCTCGGCATTTTTCAACAGCGCCTCATCACCATTTTTCGCCCTGGGCTCGGCCATCATCGATCTGACTCCTCCATGGCTCAAGGACTTCGCCATTGCAACTTTCGGCACCAACGACAAGCTGGCGCTGTTCATTTCCATAGGTGTGGTGGCAACGGCACTGTCCGTGTTGGTCGGGCTTCTGGCCAAGCGAAGTTTCGCATTGGCCTGCGCCGCCATTATCGGTCTAGCCGTGGTGATGGCAAGCGCTGTGGTCACTCGTGCCTCCACCAGCCTGATCGATGTCCTGCCGACGGTGCTCGGCGCGGTTGCCGGCATGGGTGTTCTGCAGTGGCTCAACCGGCTGGCCTCAGCCACTGCAGCACGTCCAGGCGAAGATGCCGGCAGCCACGGCCCTAGCCGCAGAACTTTCTTGCTCAGCTCAGCCTTGTCGCTGGCTGCCGCTGCCATTGCTACCGGCGTTTCGACATCCCTCTCCGCTTCGCGCAACATGGCCGATGCTGCACGAAAGGCACTACGCTTGCCTGCAGCCCGAACCAAGGCAAAAGCCCTGCCCGCTGGGGTTCAGGTTGCTGAGGCAAATATGCCCCGATTCGTGACTCCGAACCAGAATTTCTACCGAATCGATACAGCCCTTTCGGTACCGCAAATCGACCCGGCACAGTGGTCCTTGCGAATTCACGGCATGGTGGAGAACGAATTCACCATGAGCTTCGACGAACTGCTGAACCAAGAGCTGGTGGAAACCTATCTGACGCTGACTTGCGTCTCGAATCCTGTTGGCGGCGATCTAGTAGGCAATGCCAAGTGGCTGGGCTATCCGCTGCGCAAATTGCTTGAGCGTGCGGTGCCGCAGGACGGGGCTGACATGGTTCTCTCGGCCTCGCATGACGGCTTCAGTGCTTCCACTCCGATCCAGGCCCTGACCGATGACCGGATGGCGCTGCTGGCCATCGGCATGAACGGCGAACCGTTGCCCTTTGAGCACGGGTTCCCGGTGCGCATGGTGGTTCCGGGCCTGTATGGCTATGTTTCGGCCACCAAATGGGTGGTGGATTTGGAAGTCACCCGATTCCAGGACAAGGCTGCCTACTGGACTACCCGTGGCTGGTCCGAGCGCGGTCCAATCAAGATGTCCTCCCGGATCGACACGCCCCGCCCGTTCGCCAAGGTCCCTGCCGGCGAAGTGGTGCTGGGCGGAACCGCGTGGGCGCAGACCCGGGGCATCTCGCGCGTTCAGGTGCAGATCGATGACTCTCCGTGGGAAGATGCCGAGCTGGCAGCCGAGGCCTCGGTGGATACCTGGCGGCAGTGGCGGTTCGCGTGGAAAGATGCTGCCCCCGGCATGCATTCAGCCACAGTGCGGGCCTATGACGCGCAAGGACAGCTGCAGACCAGCGAAAAAGCCAACCCGGTGCCCAATGGCGCCAGCGGCTGGCAGCGTCTGCAGTTCACGGTGCAGTGAGCATACCGGCAACTCGTTCCACTGACGTTGCGCTAGGCAGAATGCCGCTGGCGTTTAAGCCACATCTGCCGGGCCAGCTCCACGCCGGCTCCTTCCAGCTGGTCCCAGCGAGGTGCTCTTCCAGCGCGCAGCATGACCAGTTCAGCAATCGGCCCGGAGATTTCTTCACCGGTGCCCTGGTTGTATTGGACGTCAGTTGCGCTCATGCGCACCCTCTTGAGGATTGCTCGGCTGCCCAGCATTATTCCGGTGCGGGCAAGCCGGTGGGCCACTTCGGTGGCTGCCTCCGGTGGCATGCTGTGCTCGATTGACAGCGGACGCACGATGTCCTGGGTTAAGCATGGCACCGCCGGTTAGCTGCGGGGCACTGATGACATGTGCCGCAATGTCTTGCACCGTCCACCCATCGCACAGCCATGGACTTCCCTATTATTCCGGACCCAGCGTCCGCAGTATTTCTGCCAGCTGCAGGCGCTGCTCAATAATGGCTTCCCAGATCTGTTCTTCGTTCATCGCCCACACATCCTCCAAAGCAGTCAGTGACTCTGACTAAACAGTCAGGTATTCTGACTACTATGTCAATGGATCCCCCTCAACAACTTTCGGTCGGAACTTTGTTGTTCATTGCCCAGCGTGCTTTCGAAGAGGAAATCGCCACAGCCCTGCACGAACAAGGCTTCCAATTCACCTTGGCGCAGGGCCGACTGGCAGCGCGCATTGCCCAGCAGGGCAGCCGGCTCACGGAACTGGCAGACGCCGCTGGAATCACGAAGCAAAGCGCGGCCTATCTGCTCAAGGAGCTCGAAAGATCCGGCCTGGTGCTGCGGCAGCCGGACCCCAGCGATGCGCGCGCCCAACGCGTACTGCTGACTACTCGAGGACTGGCCGCCCAGCAGGCCGCTCGCGGTATTGAACAGGGCATCGAACGCCGCTGGGCGCAGTTGATCGGCGCCGCAAATTTCGCGCGGCTTAAAAGCGCCCTGGAAGACCTGCGTCCGCATCTGGATCGGCATCAGGGCGATTCAGACTAGGCATCTGCGTGTTCCACGGGATTAGCTCTGGTACCGCCTGCAGCTCACGATGCCACCGACGCTGACCCAACGCGACAGCGCTGTCTTCGTTCTCCCCTTGAGATAGTTCTGTCCGGTGAGTTTTGAGCAAAACTTGGTCCACAGAAAACTGATATCTCGCTAACGCCATGAGACAGCACGAACGCTCAACTGCTAAGTGAACCCAATTATGATCCTTCGGTTCGGTCGTATACCCGCACTTCGAACGGAACTTACCTCACTTCAATCAACGAGGGTCAGAGGTGGCCCTAGCCAGGCTGTTCCCCGATTACTGACCGTGGCAGGGCGCAGCAATGCCCCGCTAGGCGAACCTGGCAGGGCTTTGCTGTTGCCTATGCGGCGTCTTCCAAATCTGGTTGTGTAATTCAATATCCGGAAGCTTCTTCATTTTCAAAGCGGGCAGTTCAATCAGCCAGCTTCAAGTCGCATTCTCACCAGCGACAGAACCCATTATTGAGGGCAGCGGCTTCTTTACCGCTGCTTACTAATCTCGTGTATCTTCCCCTATATTCGTGCGAAGCGTCTTGATGACTTTCTCCACCCGGCGCGTTCTGGTGTCCTCGCCACGGGCCGAAATGATGGGATCCACATGGCCTCGCTGCTTGCTGTAGGACAGCTGGTTCCACGCATCGAGCAGTTCCGGCTCGGCGGCGAGCAGCACCGCTAGCGGTTCGGGCACTTCGACGGTGCGCGGCTCTTCGTCCAGTTCGAGTTTCACACTGATTTCATCGCCGGCGCCCTTGCCGGTGGCCGTCCGCGTCTCGGCGTTGAATGAAATCAGAAACTGCCCGTGCATGGAAGAAATGGTGTTGCGGTAGGTGTAGTCCCCGTCGATGCAGACGGTGACCGGCACGCGCTTGCCGCGGCCAAACCCGAACACGATGTCATCAGGAACGATGATGCCCACGTTGTTCCCGACAACAGCGCTGAGCGTGGTGGTGAATTCTGGCATTGACTGCACCTTTGATCGGATCCGATGGTTTCTGCTCACGCTATCCCACCGTGGGTGCGGCGACCAGAGTACGGCAAGGATTAGCGCTTCGCTGTGAGGGGAACCGGGATTAATGCACAACGCCCCGGCCAGCACGCAGTGCGTGCTGGCCGGGGCGTAGTTCCAGGCAGAGGCCGGCTCCACAAGCCCTTAGGCTTCTTCGGCGTCCTCGTCCTTCTTGTACGGGTCCTGGTCACCGGCGAAGTCCTTGCCTTCGCGCAGGGCTGCAACCTCGGCGTCCTTCTCACGGGCCTTGGCCAGCAGTTCCTCCAGGTGCGATGCACCCTCTGGGATCTCATCGGCTACGAAAGCCAACGTCGGGGTCAGGCGGATGGTCAGGTTGCGGCCCAATTCCTTGCGCAGGGCACCGCCACGCTTTTCCAGCATGGTTGCGATGTCCTTCTTCATCTCGTCATCGCCAAAGACGGTGTAGTACACCGTAGCGTGTTGCAGGTCGTTGGTGACGCGGGCGTCGGTCACGGTGACGTTGTCGATGCGCTCGTCCTTGATGACGGTGCGCAACGACTGGGCCATGAGGACCTGTACGCGCTTAGCCAGGCGTGCGGCGCGGGCTGAATCAGCCATGGTTTTCTCCTAATGGTTCAAAATTCGTGGGCGCTTGACCAAAGCTTATCGGTCAAGCGCCCACGAATCAGTGAGTCACACTGCTAATTGCTTGTCGGCAATTAGTCGCGTGGCTTTTCGCGCATCTCGAAGGTCTCGATGATGTCGCCTTCCTTGATGTCGTTGAACGACCCCAGGCCGATACCACATTCGAAGCCTTCGCGGACCTCGGTGACATCGTCCTTTTCGCGGCGCAGCGAGTCGATCGCCAGGTTGTCGCCCACGACGTTGCCGTCGCGTACCAGGCGAGCCTTGGTGTTGCGCTTGATGGTGCCCGAGCGGATGATCGAGCCGGCAATGTTGCCGAACTTCGACGAGCGGAAGACCATGCGGATCTCGGCGGTACCGAGGGCCACTTCTTCGTACTCTGGCTTGAGCATGCCCCTGAGCGCATTCTCGATGTCGTCGATGGCGGAGTAGATGACCGAGTAGAAGCGCATGTCAACGCCTTCCTTATCGGCCAGTTCTGCCACACGCTCGGCTGGGCGGACGTTGAAGCCAATGATGATGGCGTTGTCCACGGTAGCCAAGTTGACGTCGTTCTGGGTGATCGCACCGACACCGCGGTGGATCACGCGCAGCTGCACGTCGTCGCCAACCTCGATCTTCATCAGCGAGTCTTCCAGTGCCTCGACAGCACCGGAAGCGTCACCCTTGAGGATCAGGTTCAGGGTATCGATCTTGCCGTCTGCAACAGCCTTATCGAAGTCTTCCAGCGTGATGCGCTTACGGCGCTTGGCCAGCATTGCATTGCGCTCTGCGGTTTCGCGCTTGTCAGCGATCTGACGGGCGGTGCGCTCGTCTTCGGTGATCAAGAAGCCGTCGCCTGCACGTGGGACCGAGGACATGCCCAGGACCTGTACCGGACGCGATGGCAGTGCCACGTCGAGGTTTTCGCCGTTCTCGTTGAACATTGCACGCACGCGGCCGTGGGCGGTGCCCACAACCATGGTGTCGCCAACGCAGAGGGTACCGGACTGGACCAGGACGGTAACAACCGAACCGCGGCCCTTATCCAGGTTCGCTTCAATGGCAACGCCGCGAGCGGACTTGTCTGGGTTGGCCTTCAGCTCCAGGACGTCGGAGGTCAGCAGGACAGCGTCCAGCAGCTCGTCGATACCCAGCTTCTGCAGTGCCGAAACCTTCACGAACATGGTGTCGCCACCGTATTCCTCGGGAACCAAGCCGTATTCGGTCAGCTGGCCCATGACCTTGTCAGGGTTGGCGCCTTCCTTATCGACCTTGTTCACTGCGACGATGATTGGCACGCCAGCAGCCTGAGCGTGGTTCAGTGCTTCCACGGTCTGTGGCATGACGCCATCATCGGCTGCAACAACCAGTACGGCCACGTCGGTGACCTCGGCACCACGGGCACGCATGGCGGTGAACGCCTCGTGGCCCGGGGTATCGATGAAGGTCATTGCGCGTTCGCGACCTTCGTGCTCGTGGGTGATCTGGTAAGCACCGATGTGCTGGGTGATGCCGCCGTGCTCGCCCTCGATAACGTTCGACTTGCGGATAGCATCCAGCAGTCGGGTCTTACCGTGGTCAACGTGGCCCATGATGGTGATCACTGGGGCGCGCTCTTCAAGCACATCTTCGCCTTCAGCCTCAAGTTCGGCTTCCAGGTCCAGGCCGAAGCCTTCGAGCAGTTCCTTGTCTTCGTCCTCTGGGGAGACGACAAGTACCTTGTAGCCCAGCTCTTCGCCCAGGACCTCGAAGGTTGCCTCGTCAAGCGACTGGGTAGCGGTAGCCATTTCACCAAGGTGGAACAGTACGGTTACCAGTGCTGCCGGGTTGGCACCAATCTTGTCAGCGAAGTCGGTGATCGACGCGCCACGGCGCAGACGGATCTCGGTGTCACCGGTGCCGCGTGGAACATTCACGCCGCCCAATGACGGAGCACTCATCTGCTCCAATTCCTGGCGCTTTGCGCGCTTGGACTTGCGCTGCTTGCCGCGACCGGCGCCTCCCTTGCCGAAAGCACCGCCAACGCCACCGCGACCGCGTGGTGCACCTGGGCGGAAGCCGCCACCGGTACCGCCGCCGTTGCCGCCACCTGGGCGTCCACGGCCACCGGCACCTGCACCTGGACGTCCGCCACCTGCTGGCGCTGGACGATCGGTGCGGTTAGGCATCATGCGTGGGGTTGCAGTGGTTCCTGCACCGGCACCTGGGCGTGGGCCGCCTGCGCCGGCTGGGCGTGGTGCGCCCTGGCCTGCTGGACGTGGGCCACCTGCACCTGCTGGGCGTGGACCGCGCTGGCCGTCACGTGGTGGGCGTGGACCGCCCTGGCCGTCACGTGCTGGGCGTGGGCTGCGCTGGCCGTCGCGTGGTGGGCGAGGACCGCCCTGGCCACCTTCGCCGCGCATGCCCTGCTGCGATGAGAATGGGTTGTTGCCCGGGCGTGGACCGCCTGGACGTGGTGCGCCTGGACGTGGGGCACGACCGCCTTCGCGGTTGCCTCCGCCACGGCGTTCGCCGGACTCAGCGCCGCGCATGCCCTGCTGGGACGAGAACGGGCTGTTGCCTGGGCGTGGTGCACCTGGCTTTGGAGCTGGCTTGGCGCCTGGCTTCGGTGCTGGGGCTGCGCCCGGCAATGGTGCACCGGGGGTTGCCTTCGCGGTTGGAGCTGCTGGAGCAGCTGGAGCAGCTGGCGCAGCTGGCGCAGCTGGCGCAGCTGGCGCAGCTGGAGCTGGTGCTGCAGGGGCTGCTGGCGCGGCCGGAGCTGGCTTGGAGCCAGGCTTCGGAGCCGAGGCAGCTGGCTTGGAAGCAGGCTTTGGTGCTCCAGGGGTTGCTGGCTTGGCAGCGGCTGGCTTCGCAGCTGCTGGCTTAGCGGCGCCGTTGGAACCTGGGAATGCATCGCGCAGCTTGCGCGCTACTGGTGGTTCAACGGTCGAGGATGCCGAGCGAACGAATTCGCCCATGTCCTGCAGTTTGGTTAGTGCTTCTTTTGAAGTGATTCCGAGCTCTTTCGCGAGCTCGTGAACGCGGGGTTTAGCCACATCTCTCCTGTGTCGATGTGATCTGCTCAAACCCCGGTATCAAAAGATAAATCTTAGGATCAGCGGTCTGGCAGATCAGCTGTGTAATTCGTGAAATTCTTCCGTCGCACGGTGGATCACGCAGAACTGATTGTTCATCGTTGTGCGCTCAGCATTGCCGACTCATCGGGTTGCCATCAGATTTCTGACCCGCTTTCATCATGTTTGCCAGATAGCTGGTTTCCTGCCAGCTGATCTTCGTATGCAGTGAATTCCTGCAGTACCTGCGAATCGTCTACCGCGGACCTGAAAGCCCGCGCGAACGCCCGACGCTGCACTGCTTGCTGCACACACTTTTGTGTTCCATGGGTCCAAGTGCCCCGCCCGGAGGCGGAACCTTGTTGGTCCAGGCTCACCGCGCGCAGCGGTGCACCTTCTTTCAAGACCCAACGGATCAGCTCATTTTTACTGGTTACGGTTCGACAGCCAATGCACGTGCGTTGCTGATGCAGCTTCATGCGAGCGCCGTCCCCACCTTCCCAAGTTATTACGAGCCAACTACTAGTCTAGCGCGTTTGAACGCCATAGCACGCATGAGTTGTGGCTCACACGAAGCTAGGCGGCCAATACGCTGAACTGGATTTATACCACGAGCTCCTTAGAGCTGTGGTTCCTTGCCGCCGGACGCAGCGAGAATGTCGATGCGCCAGCCGGTGAGCTTCGCGGCCAGGCGGGCGTTCTGCCCTTCCTTGCCGATGGCCAGCGAGAGCTGGGAGTCAGGAACAACCACGCGGGCACGGCGTTCTTCTGCATCCAGGATCTCTACCGAGATGACCTTCGATGGGGACAAGGCAGCTGCGATGAACTTCGCTGGATCCTCGTTGTAGTCAACGATGTCGATCTTCTCGTCGTTCAGTTCATTCATCACTGCACGAACGCGGGTTCCCATTTCGCCAATGCAAGCGCCCTTGGCGTTAACGCCGGCCTTGGTTGCATGTACGGCAATCTTGGTACGGTGGCCAGCTTCGCGTGCCAGTGCTTCAACGGCAACGGTGCCGTCGGCGATTTCTGGAACTTCCATTTCGAAGAGCAGGCGAACCAGGTTCGGGTGCGAGCGGGACAGGGTCACTGCCGGGCCCTTGTTGCCGCGTTCTGCGGACACAACGTAGGCGCGCAGGCGGTTGCCGTGCTGGTACTTCTCACCCGGGGACTGCTCCACTGGTGGCAGCAGTGCTTCCAGATCACCGATTTTGACCTGCACCATGTGCGAGGAGTAGCCCTGCTGGATTACACCGGAAATCAAGGTGCCAACGCGGGCTGCGTATTCGCCAACAACCTGTGCGTCTTCTGCTTCACGCAAACGCTGCATGATTACCTGGCGGGCGGTCGATGCCGCGATACGGCCAAAGCCGTGCGGGGTGTCGTCGAATTCGCCCAGCAGCACGCCTGCATTGTCACGGTCCTCAACCAGGATCGCTACGTGTCCGTTGCTGCGCTCAATGTGTGCGCGGGCACCGGGCATTGCGCCTTCGGTTTTGTTGTAAGCCAGCAGCAGGGCGGACTCGATGGTTGGAATCAGGACATCCATTGGGATGTCTCGGTCTTTTTCCAGGATGCGCAGCGCATTCAGATCAATATCCACGCTTAGCCCTCCAAATCTTCAGTATCGATGGTGTCTAATAGTGCGTCATCGAAGTTCAGTTCTGGATCGACAACAGCTTTACGGATATTTTCAAAGGCATGGGTGGCAGGATCAAGCACCTTGACCTTCATGCCCTTTTTGGCCGGCTCGCGGTGTTCAGCAACCAAAACGTCGCTGTCGTTGACCTCAAGCAGGCGTCCACGAAGCTTCGTGCCGTCGGCCAGCGAAATCTTGACCATGCGGTTGATGGCGCGGATCCAGTGGCGCTGGGCGGTCAACGGGCGGGAAAGACCTGGGGAACTAACTTCGAGCTCATATGGAGCGGCCGACGCGTAGACGGCATCCTTGTCCAGGGCGTTGGAGATGGTGGTGGTAACTTCACCGAGTTCATCTAGGTTCAGCGATTCATGTCCGTCGGCCTTGTCGACAATGATCTGCACGATCATCTGCTTGCCGGAGGGACGCAGGCTCACTTCTTCTAAGAGAAGCCCGTGGGATTCTACTTCCTTGGAGAGCAATGCAGTCAGGCGCTGCGCTTCCTGTTCGGTATCGGCCGGCATTCCGGTCATGGATATCCTCCCACGCTATTCGATGTTGTCCGTTAAGCCTATATTGCGTTGCGCTCATTGAGAACATCTAAACGGTCTCAGGTGAAGGAACTCACGCCCAATTTCCCTTCATCGTGGCGCGCAGCACCGTACTTGCCCCATTTCTGCGCATTGAGCATGGCATGATCGAATCGCTATGACTGAAAAATCGCCGCATTCGCCTTCTCGCACCACAACGTCTGTACGCCGCGCTCCAGGCTGGATCGCTCCAGTTTTGTCCGGGGTGCTAGTCGCGGCAGTGACTTGGGGCATCGGCAGCACAGTCTTTCGCAGTGCGTTGGTTGAGCGTGGACTGCCCGAGACTGTCAACGAGGCCAGCGACGATGAACGCACGATGTGGGAGCTGGGCACACAGCTGGAGGATCTGGCTTCCCAAGCCCGGAAGTTAGCCGAATTGGCTCCGGGGGAATCCGCGTCGAGCGTGGCTGCGTTGGCAAGTTCCCTATCTCAGGGTTCGGCTCTGCTGGGCCAGTTGCGCTTCGATGATCAGCAGCCCGTAGCACTTGCGCAAAGCTACTCCCCCGAAGCAGTGGTTGAGCTTGCTTCGAAGGTCAGTGCCGTGTCCGCTTCGATGCCTGATTTTTCCCAGGCCGAACTTGGCAGGGACTCGATGCTGGCTCAGATAGCTTTCCAAATTAATCTCGATGCGCGCGGCACCGTCGCCGCCCTTGGCGAAGAACAGGATCTCGGCTTGGCCTTGCCGCTGAGCGAAGTCTCGGGTGAAGCAGATCAGAATGATCAACCGGTAGCATGCCTGCCCGATGCCGCTTTGCTGGATCCGGCGAAGAAGATCACCGAAGCGCAGAACATCGAGCCAACGGCAGTAGCCCGGGCTTTGGATCGTGGCTACGCACTTGATTTCCTGTTGCAGCTCAAGGCCGCCCGCGGGGCGGATGCAGCCAAGGATGCCATTGAGGCTCGACGTAGTGAATTGGGCCGGCAGCTTCACGCTCTGCGTAGCATTGTTGATGGACAGTGCGCGGATCTGCGTGAACCTGCCTATGCCCTGCCGGAAGATGGTTTAGCCAATTTAGCTGCGCTAGCCCAGGGCGCCGAGCAGGATTTCGCCGATGCGCTGGTCATCGCGGCAGGAAATACCGATGGAGAGGCCGGAACACAGATCTCCGCTACAGCCTTTAGCGTCGTTCAAGCTCTGCACAGCTCCGATCCAGCGAACCGCATACTGAAAAACGCCGCCGCCGGAGAATAAACCCGAAGCGACCGGCCTTGAATGCTTAGTGGTCACAAAAAATTATTACAAAATAATCACAAGGACTATTTATCCACCGGGGAATCAGTCCAACCTTCAAAGCTGCCACGAAGTTCCAAGGTCCATGGGATGCTTTTCCTGCTCATGCAGTCCCATCTCCGAAGATTCGTAAAACTGGTACTTCACATGCGTATATTAGAATTCGGAAACGAACTTAAATTTTAGGGGATAAATTTCCACTCCTTATTTCAATGACTGCAGCGATAAATGAATGACGCTCCAATTTCCCTGCCCTCGAAATTCTCAGGGAAAAGGTTTATCGTGAATTACAAGTGCTCGAGGTTTGGTTTTCAATCCGAAGATTCGGATTGCAATTCTCCGCTTCCCGCCACTTTATTGAGGAACTATGGCTCTCTTATTTCAAAAACGGTCGGCCAACCCTCAAATCTTGTAATCAAACGACCGCGACCGGGTATGCGCCTCAAACGCCGTCACCGTCGACTCAAAATCATCCCGCTGAACATTGCTAATCGCGTTCTTCGCATCATTCCACACATGCTCAATCGGATTATGATCCGGAGCATACGGCGGAAAATTGATCAAATGAACATCCCGTAACGACTGCCCCAGGCCCAGTTCAGCACGCAGCAACTGATTCTTATGCCACGTCGCGTTATCCCACACAATCACGATCTTCTTCCCCGGATACAACCCCACCAAGGTTTGCACCGCCTCTAAGATCGTGGCACTATTCTGCCAATCCAACCTCAACGTCAAACACTGCCCAGTGTTCTGATCCAAGAACCCAATAAACGACTGCGAAGCCTTCTGCCGGTCCACCTGCAACACCGTTTTCGTATTCTTCTCATACCAAGCCCGCCGCACCACAGCTTCCTGATCAATACGTACCTCGTCCGCAGCGGACACCAACGTATCCTCATCAGCCAAAGGAACCGCGAGTTCTTCCCGGATCTCTTTGATTCGCTGGTCAATGAGCTTGTCATCGGCTCGCCGCCGGTCAAACTTCTCCGGCTTATGAAAAGACAACCCCGCCATACGCAACAAGAACTGATACGACGTGGGCGAAGCATACTCAACGTTGAACGTAGTCGATAACCAGCGATCTAGTTTAGGAACATCCCAGAACTGCGCCGGCAAATACTCATCACCCGGCGGCTGGGAAAGCACCTGTTCCACGGCTTCTTTTTGCTCCGCGGTCAAGAAGCTTCGATTCAGATTTCCCGCGTGACCAGTGAACAAGGACGCCATGCGCTGCGTGCACCAGTCTCGGACCCAGTCCTCCAACGTGGAAGGTTCACGGTCCACGAAGTCAGCAACAATCACCGGATCAACACCAGCAGACAGCAGTAGTAAAGCTTCTGCTTTCTTCACGACGAGCTTGTGTGGTGCGGTGTTTTTGTAGTCTTTGAGCTGTTGGCGTTCTTTATCGGTGACCTCGGGGTTTCGCATACCCAAAAATTAACATTCTCTGGTCGGCGTTAGAGGATTAACGCGCCGGTCGGGTTTAGGTTATCGAATCCGATTTTGAACTGTGCCCGCCATATCAATATGCAGCTAGGTCGTCAATTGGAGGTTGGATAATGCCAGGTCGATTCATGCGTTCGAAGATAGCTGAACTGGTTAGCGAAGCAATCGGTTCGCGCCAGGGCCGCGAGCAACTCAGCGCGCACGGGTGGGTACAGGGAATGCCGATTGTGATCGCGCAACCCGAAGAAATCGTCAAGGATGTGATGTCGCTTGTGGCCGCACACCAGCCACCGGTGCTTGTTGCTACGTTCAATCCCGAAGACAACGAGTTGTGGTTCTTGTACGTTGCCATTGGTTGCACGGCGTTGAAGGTCGAAGATCCGCTAGAAGAGCACACCAGCATCGGAGAACTCTATAAAATGGCCGTGGGCTCCAGCTTCTTGACCTTCAGGATTGCCCAGATGCCAACAAGTTCAGTGGTCCATGCAATGGAACCGCAGCGGGTCAGGAACCATGCCGGTTACCGGCCCGTCAATATTTCCGCAGTCAACGGCCGCTAGCTACGCGCGGCCGGCCAGAATCAAGTCCGATCCGAGTTTGAGGATCAGACCGGAAACGACAATTACAAAGACTATGCGGATGAAGGCGCTGCCCTTGGAAATTGCCATGCGTGCGCCCAGATAGCCGCCGAGCATGTTCATCACGCCCATGGCAAGCCCCAGCCCCACCAGCACGTGCCCCGTCGGAACAAAGAGCAGCAGCGCACCCATATTGGTGCACAGATTCACGATCTTGGCCTTGGCTGAGGACTGCAGGAAGTTGTACCCCAGTACGGTGACCATCGCGATGATCAAGAATGAACCGGTGCCCGGTCCGATCATGCCGTCGTATCCGCCGATGACCAGGCCAATCATGATCGCCCGCAGGTAATGCGCACGACCGGTGTAGCGCAGCCGGGACAGCTCCCCCGCCTTGGGCTTGAGAATGGTGAAAAGCAGCACCGCGATCAATGCCGCGATGATAATCGGCTGGATGGCTTCAGCCGGCAGGATCGTGGCCAACGCGGCTCCGCCGAAGGCTCCTGCCATCGCAGTTATGGCCATTGGGATAGCGGTCTTCAGATCCGGACTGGTGCGCCGATAGTAGGTCACGGCACTGGTCGTGGTGCCGAAAATGGACCCCAGCTTATTGGTTGCCAACGCCTGGACCGGGGTAACACCGGGAAATAGAAGCAGCGCGGGCAATTGGATCAGGCCGCCTCCGCCAACCACCGCGTCGATCCATCCCGCACCCAAGGCCGCCAAAAGCAGGAGGACCAAGGGCCAGATGGAGACGGGTTCGCCGTTGACGGAGAGGAATTCCAGGATCTCTTGCACCGCGCTGCTCCCTATTCAGTTGTGTGCTGTTTCGGCCTAGGCGGTCAGTTCAGCAACGACGTTCTCGACGTTGACGTCACGGCGTTCGCCGGTGGCGCGGTCCTTGACCTCGACGACACCGTCAGCCAGGCCGCGGCCCACAACGACAATAGTTGGAATACCGATCAGTTCTGCGTCTGAGAACTTCACGCCGGCCGAGACCTTCGGACGGTCATCGAGGATGACTTCCTTGCCGGCGGCTTCGAACTGGCCAGCCAGCTTCTCGGCAGCTTCCAGCAGCTCCGGGCCCTTGCCGGTAACCACGATGTGGATGTCGGCCGGGGCGACCTGCTTTGGCCAGGCCAGGCCGTTCTCGTCGTGGTATGCCTCAGCCAGCGCTGCGACCGCACGGGTTACGCCAATGCCGTAGGAGCCCATGGTCACCACGGTCTGCTTGCCGTTCTGATCCAGGACCTTCAGGTTCAGCGCTTCAGCGTACTTGCGTCCAAGCTGGAAGATGTGTCCCATCTCGATGCCGCGCTCGGTGCGCAGCGGGCCGGAACCATCCGGTGCTGGATCGCCAGCAACCACGTTGACCGACTCGATGGTGCCATCGAAGCTGAAGTCGCGTTCTGCCACCAGGCCGAAGACGTGCTTGCCCTTTTCGTTGGCGCCGGTGATCCACGAGCTGCCCGAAACCACGCGAGGATCAACCAGGTAGGTGATGCCGCTGGTGCCTTCGGTACCCAGGACAGCGTTATCCAGGCCGTTGCCTGGGCCGATGTACCCGGCAACCAGTTCTGGGTGCTTGGCCAGATCTGCGGCGTTCGCTGCCTCGACGATGACTTCACCGGTGATGTCCAGTGCAATGCCAACCGTTGCTTCAACGCGCTTGAGGTCGACCTGGCGGTCACCTGGTACACCGATAACGACCAGCTGGCGGTTGCCTTCTGGATCGATGACAGCCAGAACCACGTTCTTCAAGGTGTCCTTGGCTTCCCAAGCACCGGATTCTCGTGGACGCAGCGAATTGGCTGCTGCGACCAAGGTCTCGATGGTTGGGGTATCAGGGGTATCGAGTACCTCAAACGCCGGTGCGTTGGTGTACTCGATAGCCTCTGGCACCACGGTGGTGACGGCTTCCACGTTGGCAGCATAGCCGCCTGGCGAACGCACGAATGTGTCCTCGCCGATAGCGGTAGGGTGCAGGAATTCTTCGGACTTGGATCCGCCCATGGCACCTGCCTGAGCGAACACTGGAACAACTTCCAGGCCCAAGCGCTCGAAGATCTTCAGGTACGCACCGCGGTGGGCCATGTAGGCCTCATCCAGACCTTCATCATCGATGTTGAAGGAGTAGGAATCCTTCATGATGAATTCACGGCCGCGCAGCAGGCCAGCGCGTGGGCGTGCTTCGTCGCGGTACTTGTTCTGGATCTGGTACAGGTAAACCGGCAGGTCCTTGTACGAGTTGTACAGGTCCTTAACCAGCAGCGTGAACATTTCCTCGTGGGTTGGAGCCAGGAGGTAGTCCGCATCCTTGCGGTCCTTGAGGCGGAACAGGCCATCGCCGTATTCAGCCCAACGTCCGGTCTGCTCATAAGGTTCACGTGGCAGCAGTGCCGGGAAGTGAACTTCCTGTGCACCAATAGCGTTCATTTCCTCGCGAACGATAGCTTCAACTCGCGCAAGGACCTTCAAACCCAACGGCAACCAGGTATAAATACCCGGGGCCGCACGACGGATGTAACCAGCGCGTACCAGCAACTTATGGCTGGCGACTTCGGCGTCAACCGGATCTTCACGCAAGGTGCGCAAGAAGGTAGTGGAAAGCTTCAAAACCACTCGGGGTGTCCTTTTCCGTCCGTCGACTCCCGAATCGTTTTCGGGTGCCGACTAGCTATGCAAAATCAAATGGGTTTTGGCCGCAAAGCCGGCCTGGATCAATGCTACCGCTTCCCACGACTTCCCAATAAATTCAAGGGCATTAGCGGGATCGTGTTGCGATAGTTCAGGTGCTTTCGCACCGTGGAATTCGTGGCCTTGGCTACATGGCGGCCGTCCTGAATCCCGCTACCACTGGGAGTCTCTTCGTGCATTGCTGCCCCAGCGACGCGGTTTCTTCCTGTTCAGCCCCGGGATTGCAACAGATATGGCTGATATTCCGGTCTCTGGGATTCGAGCCAATGCGACTGATCCTGCAGCCTCTCGGGGTGGTGGCCGTTGAGACGGATTCAACAAAAAGCTGATCGCATGGTGTGGAATTTTCCCGCCCACTTGGCCGAAACCCGATTCCTTGCTCCCCATGCAACCGGTGCACGCGCGCTGTCCGCGAGGGATCGCGCCGCCCACGGCGTGATCAGCCAATGACCTTGGAGCGCAGGGAGCCTTTGGAGCAGAAGTCAGAGCAGGCCGAACATTGCCGGCCGGTGCATCCGCCCCAAGGGTGAAGGCAACGATCGCTGAATTCACCGGCAGTGCGCGCATTTTCATTGCATTCATTTCAAGTTGGGAGAGGTATTCAGGCCACTCTATTTCAAAAGAATTTCGAGATAAAGCCTTGTGGCCACCACGCGGCTGATGCACAGCGGACCCGGAGGATCTGCAAAGTTGCATGATCTTCCGGGTCCGCTAGTGCCATTGCTCGCCAAGCAGCGGCCTGGTTAGGCGCGATGGTGGGTTTCGGCGAGCGCGTAGACCGGTGTCGGAATTCCTTCAAACCGGGCTTTGAGCTGCAGCCCCAAATACTTGGAATAGTGCCGGGACTGGTGCAGGTTCCCTCCGTGGAACCACAGGTTCTTGACCTTGGTGGGCTTCCACATGTTGCGCAGTTCACCTTGCCATGGGCCGGGGTCCTTGGCGGTGTCAGATCCCAAGCCCCAGCATTTGCCCACTTCGTCTGCGACTTCTTGCGAAATCAGCTTCGCAGCCCATCCGTTCATCGACCCATAGCCGGTCGCGTAGACCACCGCATCGGCCGGCAGCTGCGTGCCATTTGCCAGGACGACGGAGCTCTCGGTCAAATGGGAGACCTCGCCCTTGGCCAGGGCGATGGATCCGTCGGCTACCAGCTCGCTGGCTCCGATATTGATGTAGTAGCCCGAGCCTCTGCGCAGGTACTTGAGGAACAACCCGGAGTCGTCGTCTCCAAAGTCCAGGTCGAATCCTGCATTCTCCAAGGACTGATAGAACCCAGCGTCTTGTTCGCGGATCTGCGCAAAGGCGGGTTTGTGGAACTCGGGCAGGACTTTGTACGGGATCGACGCGAAGATCAAATCTGCCTTGTTGTGGTCGATTCCGGAGGCGAGCGCTTCTTCGGAATACAGTCCGCCAAGTACGTGCTTCATCAGCGATTCAGAACGCACAATGTGCGTGCTGGAGCGCTGGACCATGGTGGGATGGGCCCCGTTTTGCACCAGGTCGGCGCAAATGTCGTGTGCGGAATTGTTTGCGCCGATCACCACGACGTTCTTGCCTGCGTAGCGTTCACCGCCCGGATGCGTCGAAGAGTGGTTCTGCTCCCCGGTGAACTGTTCGGCACCGGGGTACTGCGGGATGTTGGGAATTCCGGACATGCCGGTGGCGAGGACCAATTGCGTAGGGCGCAGGGTCAATGGGACGCCATCTCGTTGAACCTCAACGATCCACCCGTCGCTTTCTGGATCCTGGCGGGCGCTGGTAGCCTCGGTCAGCGGCCAATAGTCCAGCTCCATGAGCTTGGTGTAGCTTTCGAGCCAATCCCCCATTTTGTCCTTGGGCGTGAAGACTGGCCAGTGGTCGGGAAATTCGATGTACGGCATATGGTCGTACCAGACCGGATCGTGCAGGGCCAGGGAGTGGTAGCGCGAACGCCATTGGTCGCCCGGGCGCGGATGCTTGTCAATGACCAGCGCGGGCACTCCCATGCGCTTGAGCCGAGCCGCCAGACCGATGCCGCCTTGACCGCCGCCGATAATCAGCGTGTAGGGCTGCTCGGTAATGCCCAACGATTGCTGCTGCGCAATGCGCCGATCCAGCCAGTTTTCCTTGCTCATTGACGAACCGTGCTCCGCGCCGAGTTCGCGCCGGAGCCCGGCTGGTTCCGGAAACTCGCGCAGCCCTTGTGCGGTACTGAGCAGGGTCCAGCACTTGTTATCGCGCAGCCGGAAGAGCCCTAGCCCTTCCATCCGGTCGTTTTCGAAACTAAACCAGGCTTCAATGACCCCGTCAGCATCTGCCGCGCTGGTCACCTGGATGTTCCTGGGCCAAGCGCCCCGCTCTATACCCAGAAGCATCTTGGCAATGTCCTCTTTGCCTTCGCTGGTGTGCAAGTTCCATGTCAGTGCGGTCAGATCCCGCCAATAGCATTCATCACCAAAGAGCTCGGTGGCGCTTTGCACGTCACCCACTTCCAAGGCTTGCTGCAACTGGGTGGCCCAAGCTTGGGCTTGTGCTTGTAGTTCATTGCTGGACATGCTCATCACTTCACTTCATCGCCGGAGGAGAATCTATGCGACGGGAGGCCGCGTGAGAGCAATACTATGATCCACGCCACAAATAAGAAGCGTTGCAAAACGTTGCACTCCAGATGGGGTTAAGGCAGCACCGGCACAACCAGACGATAGGGGCGGGAAACGATCAGCCCATGCAGTTTAGAGCGCAGCCGGGAGATTTCAGCGCGAATGGTGACGTTGGGCGTTCCAGCTGGCCACAGCTGTTGCAATTCCTGCAGTGCTACCCCAGACGGGCAGGAAGCGAGCAAAGCCAGGATCTGCCAGTGCTTTGCACTGAGCGGAATGCGAGTTGCTCCGCTGGGCGAATGCACCACGGCCTGCGGATTTGTTCCAGCGATCAATTCCAAACTGGCATCCTCTTGGGTTCGCAGCAGCACCCAGCCTCCAGCGGTGCTGCGCGCATCGACCAGTCCCACTCCTGCGATCCAGTTCTGCCCTTCGCTCATGGACCGCGGCAAGCTAACGCGGGAACCGACGCTATACCCATGGGCGGCGGCCACTGATCCCTGTGCATCCACCAGCAGGTATTCACCCTTCGGCACTGCGGCACTCAGCGCCAGATGCTGCATTTTCAATGCATGTGCGGCGCGCAGCATGGATTCGGCCTCTCGGGCCACGGATGTGGCCAGGGCCAGCGAATGCGGGTGCGCTGTGCGGAAAGATCCTGCCAGGGTAATCGTGCCAACCAAGCCCGTCGTGCAAGGATTGATGACCGGCGCAGAGGTGCAGACCCATGAATGCTGTTCTTCGCGGGCATGTTCGGGACCAAAGATCTGGACTGGCGCCCTTTCGGCCATGGCGGCACCGATTCCATTGGTTCCAACATCGGCTTCGCGCCATCGCGCCCCGGGGATGAATCCAATGCCGTCGCTGCGGCGCCGTACCGTCGAGGGGCCATGGACCCACAGCACATAGCCCTGCTGGTCAGATATCACCAGTTGGTTTCCGGCTTGCGTGGCCATGGAGAGCAAACGGTCCCTGAAGAGCCCTACCAGTCCGTTGAGTTCTTGATTGGACTCCCTGCGTTCGCCGATGGCCGCAGAATCCAGCGGCACGATGCCTTTTCCTAGCGAACCGGCACGCGACCATGAGCGGGCCACTACGGGACGTACCAGTTCCGGGATGCTAGCGCCCTGAGCCCAATGCTGATACAGGTTCTTGAGACTGCGCACTTTGCTTGCCGGGTCTTCGCCGGCTGTCAAGGCAGCTTGTATGGGCTCGCGCGTTATCCCATGTTCCAGAGTCATTTACTGAGAATGCCACGGTTTGCGCATCTTTGGGAAGCGTTCTGCTGTTCAAAGACGTCAAAGCCCTTCCGGTTCTGGGAACAGGAAGGGCTTAGATTGACTGTTGAGTTCTTACTTGGCCGCGGCCTTGACCTCTTCAACGGCCTTATTCAGTTCTTCAACGAGAGCCTTCACGGCTTCATCGTCGCTTTGTTGGCTCTTCACAGATGAGGGTGTAGCGCGTAGTCAAGGATCGAACGGCGTGGCGCTGCCCGGGTAGGCATCGAGGCCTTCCGATGATGGAAGTTCTCACACTGCCCATCTGGAAGACCTCGACGTGCCTGACGCTACCTTCACCGACCCTGACCTGACCATGTTCTGCCGCTTGAATGAGCTCGGCCTTGAGGCCACCGGTCAGCGCCTCGAGCCCGCCGGTGCGGTCCTGGCCTGTCGAGTCGTCGAACCCGACCGCTGGTGCCGACGCTGTGGCTGTGAAGGAACCGCGCGCGGCACGGTTGTCCGCCGGCTGGCCCACGAGCCGTTGGGGTGGCGTCCGACGACGTTGGAGGTCACGGTCCGCCGCTACCGGTGCACCGGCTGCGGCCACGTGTGGCGCCAAGACACGTCTTTGGCGGCCGAGCCACGCGCGAAGCTCTCCCGGCGAGGGCTGGCGTGGGCGCTGGAGGGCATCGTCATCGCCCACCTGACGGTCGCGCGGGTCGCTGAGGGGCTCGGGGTTGCGTGGAACACCGCCAACGATGCCGTCCTGGCCCAGGGCACACGCGTCCTGATCGAGGACCCGAACCGCTTCGAGGGCGTCCGCGTGCTCGGCGTCGACGAGCACGTCTGGCGGCTCCAAGCGAGTCTTCAAGGAGTGGCTCGCCGCTCGCCCTCAGGCATGGCGTGAGGCCATCGAAGTCGTCGCGATGGATGGCTTCACCGGGTTCAAGAGCGCCACCGCCGAGGAACTGCCCGACGCGGCTGCGGTGATGGATCCCTTCCACGTCGTGCGCCTTGCCGGTGATGCCCTCGACCAGTGCCGACGCCGAGTCCAGCAGGAACTGCACGGGCACCGCGGCCGCAAAGACGACCCGCTCTACCGTGCGCGTAGAACGTTGCACACCGGCGCGGGCCTGCTCACCGACAAGCAGCAGACCCGCCTGCAGGAGCTGTTCGTGCTCGAGGAGCACGTGCCCGTCGAGGCGACCTGGGGGATCTACCAGCGGATGATCGCGGCCTACCGCGAGAAGGACCGATCCCTCGGCCGCGCGGCGATGGAGGCGCTCATCGACGCCGTCAGCCAAGACGTCCCCGCCGGGCTGGACGAGTTGCGCAAGCTCGGTCGGACCCTGAAGGCTCGCGCCACCGACGTGCTGGCCTACTTCGAGCGGCCTGGCACCAGCAATGGCCCCACAGAGGCGATCAACGGACGCCTGGAGCACCTGCGCGGCTCGGCCCTGGGCTTCCGCAACCTGACCAACTACATCGCCAGATCCCTGCTCGAGTCCGGCGGATTCAGACCTCAACTACACCCTCATCTGTGAAGAGCCGCTTTGTTCGGCAGTTATGGTCTGCGAAACGGAAACCACGTTCTCGCCTACAACACCCTGAATCTGGTACGAACCACCAGGTACTTCAGTTCCGTTCATCACCACAGCCGTGTGCGTCGCGATGGTCGAGTCAGCATCGGAGTCGGCCTCAAGGATCTGGGCGGAAGCGGAAACCTCTTGGCCCGCAACGCTCATCGCGAACTCATCGCACCCCTGCAAGTCCTTGGCATCAATCATCTTCTTGACCGTATCCAACTTGGAGGCATCCTCGTAGCCGGCCACGGAGTAGCTGTTGCTCTCACCAGTTGCATTCACCTCGATCGCTACAGCCATATTGATACCCTCAAGATCCTGGGTTCCTTGCTGGGAGACGTACTCAGCGCATTTTTCAGGCTTGATCTCCATCTGATCAATCAGGCCCTTGGCACTTTCTAACGAGCCGCTGAGCGCTTCGCTATCCAATACCTGCACATTCTCGCCCTCGCCACCCAAAGTCTTGGCAACTGCAGCGGCCTGCTCAGCGCTCAATGCCGGGACGCCAGTGCTTTCCTACTGCTGAGGAGCTTCGGACGAGCCAGTTTCTGCTTCGGTTCCTGCGTTAGAGCCGCAACCGGCCAAGACAAAGGCAGCTGCAACAGGCAGCACCCAGAGTGAACGCTTCTTCATGGTGTTTTCCTCACGTTGTGGTTGGATAGCCAGTTACAGCATTTCACAATATGTTGGAAATAAAAGCACTACCAAGGAGTGTTACAGCGAATTGAATAGTACCAACTTTAAATTTGAAGGGTCAAAAGTTTAGCCCCTTGTACAGAGCCCCAGGAATCCACCAGTCAAACGAGATTCTTCCCCCTGCGCGCAGAAAAATCCCCGACGGGTTGGAAATGATTCCATCGCCGGGGATTTTATTATGACTAGAAGAGCCTTGATTCGAATGGCCGCGGTACTGCTACCTGTTGCTAAACCACCGCGCACTCAGGGGAACTGCTGTCATCGGATAGAAGCTACTGTGCCGCTTCAAGCCCAGCGAATGCCTGATCAGTCAGCTGAACTGCCTGGGCGGACAGCTCGGCTGCTTGCTGTGTTCCGGTCTGCAAGGTAACCAACACGAATTTGTCACCCTTCAAGGCCTGCACAGCTACCGAAGTCAAAGTTTGTCCACCGCCTGCATCCATCGAGGTAGACATGGTCAACGACTGGTCGGCTTTGACATCCAGTGGCAGGATCTGTCGTTCAGCTTCGATCTGCTCGCCACCGAGCTGCAACTTCACTTTTTCACAGCCCTCCAGGTCATCAAGCTTCAAGGCCTTCGAGATGTTGTGGCGGGTAGCGTCATCGGTCAAAGCGAATATCTGCACAACTTTACCGACGGCTTGCGAGGAACTGGTTGCCGTTGCCGATACCGATGCGGTCAAATCGGTCACCGTGTACTTGGCGTTCAGCTCAGCACATTTTTCCGGCTTGATTCCGCTGGGCAGATCCGCTTCCTTGGCGATTTTCAGTTGTTGCTGCATTTGCGCGTTGCCAATGACCTGTACTGCTTGGTCTCCGTCGAGAAGATTTTTGGCGATGGCTTCAATCTGCTCCCCCGACAATTTTCCGGCCTTGCCTTCTCCCGCCGGTGGGGATGCTTTTTGCGACTGTGCTTGCCCGCTTGCACTATCAGTGCTTTCCGAACTTTGTTCTGCAGAGCAGCCGGTTACAGCCAGCATGAAGGCAATCGGCAAAGTCCATAGGGTCAAACGCTTAGTCATCTCGGTCTTTCTGTTGTTTTCTCCGGGGCTTGCATTGGGAGGTTGGCGCCGGTCACTGATTGAGTTGGCCCAGGAGAGTTTGCACAGCCACGGTTGCTGATGAAACTTGTTCGGCAGCTGTCCCGGATTTCCGCTTCTCTTGCAGCCCGATAAGAACGTTCGAGTTGGCCGAACGAACGATAAGTTGCTGTTCTGTAGTTGAGCCGTCGCTGCTGGTCACTACATAGCTTTCGTTCAGCGCGGCCTGGGTATCTACAGGTTGCTTAGCCAGGTGGTAGGCGCGGGATTCATCTCCGGATTTCACCGTATAGCGGGAGCAGCCTGAACTTTCTTCGCTCTTGGCCTGCCATTGTTCCTTCAGGACTTCTTCGTCCTTGAATAGGGCAACGGTCAGGTAACCGCCGGGATATTCAATAGCGCCCATGGTGGCATTTTCCAGTTGCTCGGCAATAGGCGCGGCAAAAGTAACGCCGCATTTGCTGGGATTCACTTCAATGTTTTCCATCCAGTCCTGTGCAGCTGGAATGCTGGAACGCAACGCTTTGTCCCCGAACACCTTGGCCTCAGGCATGGATTCAGCGAACTCCTGCAATTCAGTCTCCAACTGCTTTGCATCCAGCACTACCGCCGTGGAATTACTGTTGTTGCCTTCGATTGGACCATCTTCTGAGCAGGAAGCCAAGAGCAGTACGGAGAATACGCAGGACACCGCCATGATCTTCTTGCCGGTAAATACTGCTGGCACAATTCTCCCTGCCTGTGGTTGCAATACCTACGAGTCTAAGAGATCCTGACGCACTTCACGCAAATTAAGAAAACTTCGAGACAATCACCCGGAGGGCAAGTGCTAGAACAGGATCGTGGCGAAGGTGCCGACCTGCTCGAAACCGATGCGCTGATAAGTCTTGATCGCCGCGGTATTGTAATCGTTGACGTACAGGCTCACAATTGGGGCGAACTGCTTGGCATAGTCCACGGTGGCAGCCATATAGCCGGCGGCGAGGCCCTGCCCGCGGTATTTCGGGTTAACCCAGACACCCTGGATCTGGACTGCTTTGTCAGTGACAGTGCCTAGATCAGCCTTGAAAATAATGTTGCCCCGCTGATCGCAGTCGATCAGGGTATGCCCATCACGGATGAGCTGCCGGACTCGGTTTCGGTAAAAGCTTCCGCCGTTTTCCAACGGCGAGTAGCCAAGTTCTTCTTCAAACATCGCAGCACTGGCCGGCAGCACCAGATCGAATTCTTGAACTTGCGCTGGGCGAAGCTGGTTACGGCGAATACTCGCCGGGCATTCCGTGATCGCCATCAACGGCTGATTATCACGGACGTCGAAAATTTCTAGCTGACCGCCTTGCAAAACGTCATGCATCGCCAAAACGGTTTCTGCCGGCCCGAAGACCGAGGCGAAACGCTGCCGGGATTCAAGGGCATGCGCCGCATACCTCTTGGCGTCTTCGGCCGGCATGGCGGTGGGCGCCAAATTGGCGCCCACCCAGCATGCCGATTCAAGACCATCATCGCCGTCCAGCCCAATGATGTGGGAGAACCCATCTGGTACGGCTGAACGGTGCAGGCTCATCTGGGAACGGGTGAAGATATTGGCGACGGGGTCGCGATCGAGCAGCTCAATGAGGGCTGTCGTATCATGACGACCCAAGGTGCGCGGCTCCCCCTCGGCGCTTCGCCGGCTGATTCTAGCTGACGGAGACCACGGGAGAACCCGAGGAAGGATTCTCGTCATTGTCCAGTCCCATTTCTGCTGCCAAACGGTTGGCTTCTTCAATCAAAGTCTCGACAATCTGGTCTTCGGGAACAGTCTTGATGACTTCACCCTTGACGAAGATCTGTCCCTTGCCGTTGCCCGAGGCGACGCCGAGGTCGGCATCGCGTGCTTCGCCCGGACCATTGACAACGCAACCCATGACGGCCACGCGCAGTGGTGCCTTCATCCCTTCCAGACCAGCGGTGACCTGCTCGGCCAACGTGTACACATCAACCTGGGCACGCCCGCATGACGGGCAGGAAACGATGTCCAGCTTGCGCGGACGCAGGTTCAGCGACTCCAGAATCTGGTTGCCGACCTTGACCTCTTCAACCGGAGGAGCCGACAGCGATACGCGGATGGTGTCGCCGATGCCCTTGGAGAGCAAAGCGCCGAATGCGGTAGCTGACTTGATGGTGCCCTGGAATGCTGGACCAGCTTCGGTCACGCCCAGGTGCAGTGGCCAGTCGCCACGTTCTGCGAGCATCTCATAGGCGCGAACCATGATCACCGGATCATTGTGCTTCACCGAGATCTTGAAGTCATGGAAGCCATGCTCTTCAAACAGGGAGGCTTCCCAAACGGCTGATTCAACCAGCGCTTCAGGAGTGGCCTTGCCGTACTTGGCCAGCAGGCGGCGGTCCAGCGAACCGGCGTTAACGCCGATGCGGATGGAAGTGCCATGGTCCTTGGCAGCCTGGGCGATTTCCTTGACCTGGTCATCGAACTGGCGGATATTGCCCGGGTTCACGCGCACCGCGCCACAGCCGGCCTCGATGGCAGCGTAGACGTACTTTGGTTGGAAATGGATATCGGCAATGACCGGGATCTGCGACTTCATCGCAATGATCTTCAGCGCTTCCGCATCCTTATCAGTTGGGCACGCAACACGAACAATGTCGCAGCCTGCAGCGGTCAGCTCAGCGATCTGCTGCAAGGTGGCGTTGATGTCGTAGGTCTTGGTGGTAGTCATCGACTGAACCGAAATCGGCGAGTCGGAGCCGACACCTACGGATCCAACCTGGAACTGGCGAGTCTTACGACGTGGTGCGAGTACCGGCGGTGGGCCTGCCGGCATGCCTAGGCTGACCGAAGTCAATGGACGCCTCCGAATAGATTGTGGGTATTTCTCTAGTCCAAGTATGTCACCGTATCGCGGTGAGCGGGTACTCATGCGAGATAGGCCACGGTGTTACCGTGGCCTATCTCGCACTATTTAGCAGTTGGTGCCGCCAAAGCCTAGTTGGCTTCCGCGATTTCCTGGATGCTCTTGAGCACGCCAGAAACCTGCTCAACAACCTCAACGTCATCCTTTGGGTGCAGTTCGGCGAAGCGCACTACCGAGTTAGGGATGGCCAGCTTGACGTTTTCCAGCACGTTTGCGCCGGCGATGTTCAGGGCCTTGCGGGCTTCATCCTGGGCCCAGACGCCGCCATACTGGCCGAAAGCGGTGCCGACAACTACGGTTGGCATGTCCTTCAGCGCGCCAGCGCCGAAAGGACGGGACAGCCAGTCGATGGCGTTCTTCAAGACTGCCGGCATGGTGCCGTTGTACTCAGGAGTGACCAACATCAATGCGTCGGCGTCGCCAGCTGCATCGCGCAGGGCCTGGGCGGCAGCAGGTACGCCGCCCTCAATGTCGTGGTCCTCGTTGTAGAAAGGAATGTTCTCCAGCCCGCTGAACACGGCCACCTCAACACCTTCAGGTGCGTTACGGGAGCCGGCCTCTGCCAGCTGCTGGTTAGTCGATCCCTCGCGCAGGGAACCGACGAGAGTGAGGACCTTGGTGGCCATTGGCGTTCTCCTAAGATTAGAAAGCATAGAAAGCTGACGCTTCACCTACTTTCAACCACCATGCCAGTCCAATGCATTCCACCATTTCAAGTGACATGGGACACGGTGGGGTGCTAGGAGTTTATTCCATCCCGGGCTTGCGGCGCAGTGCCTTCGTGGCCGAGCGATTGGCCTTGGAGCTCAACCGCCGCCGTTGCGAACCGCGTGTAGGCTTTGTCGCCTTGCGCACCGGCGCATCAGGGGCCAGCGCCCGCTGGATGAGGTGCGCCAATTTTTCTTGGGCGATCTGGCGGTTGCGCCATTGCGATCGTTCTTCAGCCGCGGTTACGACGAGCGCTCCGGCCACCAGCTTGGAGCCGAGCTTGCTCAGTAGCCGCTGGCGCTGCCAGTCAGACAGGACCCGTGAAGCGCCAATGACCCAGGAAAGCTCCACACGGGAGTCAGTAGTATTCAAATGCTGCCCGCCCGGGCCGGAGGAACGGGAGAACTGCCAGTTCAGCTCTGCCGCAGGGATCGCCAGCGTAGCGGTGATCTGAACATCCATGGTGTTTCCCACTTCCTCTCCCCTATCATTCTGAGCCATGAACGCTGGTTAACGCAGCTGGCCTCCGTTGTTCTCCCGGGAGAACAACGGAGGCCAGCGCACCGCACCGAGCTTTTAGGAAGCGAATTCGTTCAGCAAGCCCATCACTGGGTTCCATTCGGTGACAGTAGCCTTGCCGACACCGCCAACCTTCTTGAATGGATCGTTCAGGAGCACTTCGTTCAGCGCCTCTGGTGATTCTGCCGCAAAGATCAGCAGTGCGCCGTCATTGACCGGGGTTGGACCCGAAGCCAGCAGGCGTACAGCGCCTTCGCCCAAGAAGCCGCCGAGGTATTCCCGGTGCGCTGGACGATGTTCGTTGCGCAGCTCGGTCGAGTTCTCAGCGTATGCGTATTCAACAGCAAAAACAGTCATGCCTACATGATATTTCTCTACGCTTAGAACAGCTGTATTGGCTTGAAGATATCTGCATATATTAAGAGCCCGCCCATGACCAGCATTGCCACCACGACCACGTAAGTCAGCGGCAAGAGCTTGACCGTATCAACGGGTTTGATCTTCTTGATCTTGAAAATCCTCGCGACCATGCGCTTGAGTCCTTCATAGAGCGCGCCTACGACGTGGCCGCCATCAAGTGGCAAGAGCGGAATCAAGTTGAAAGCGAACAGGGCCAGGTTCAACCCGCCGACCAGTGAAAGCAAGGTTGCGAACTTGTCGGCGACCGAAATGGACCCCTCGGCGCTGATCTCGCCTGCGATGCGTCCTACGCCCACAATGGACACCGGACCGTTGGGGTCGCGTTCCTCGCTGCCAAACGCGGCTTGGGCGACATCCACCATGCGCTGCGGCAGATGCAAGATGACATCGCCAATTTTCAGCAGCTGATCCCCAATCACTCCGGGAACCGCGCTCAAGGGCTGGGTCAGGTCCTGCTGCAAGGATCCCATGCCAACGAAACCGACCTTGGTCATAATGTACTCGCCCTGCTCATCGAGCAGTACGTAACCATTTTCGTCAGTGGCCGGGCGCTCGGTCAGATACGGAGTCAGCTCTGTAGAGTGGCTCTGCCCGTCGCGGACGTAGTCAAGGGTGATGGGTTCTCCAGGATGATCCCGGATGACGTCGGTGAGCTTGTTCCATTCAGCCTGTGCGACGGCGGCACCGTTTACGGCGGTGATCGTGTCTCCCGGCAGCAATCCAGCTTCATAGGCTGGTGCCGTGACATCCTCATCGGTGCATTCGGTCTGATTCGCGTTCTGCGCACTGGCGATGCACTGATACACCTCGGCGACCGTGGTGGTCGGCGTAGCCTGGCCAAAGCTTGTCAGCACAATGGTGATGACCACGAACCCGATGATCAGGTTCATGATGGGCCCGCCGAGCATGATGATGATCCGCTTGTAGATTGGCAGCTGGTAGAACAACCGGCCTTCGTCGCTGGGCAGGACGTTTTCATTGGCCTGCGAGCGCGCATCATCAACCATCTGGCCGAAAACCTTTTGGAAGAGGTTCGGCTTCTTGCCCGGTTTCTCGGAAGCTACCTGCTCACGTGGCGGGTACATGCCCACCATCGAAATGTAACCGCCCAGGGGCAAGGCCTTGATGCCGTATTGGGTTTCTCCGCGCTTGAATGAAACCAGGGTCTTGCCGAAGCCGATCATGTATTGCGGCACGCGCAGCTTGAACAGTTTCGCGGGGACCAAGTGGCCGATCTCGTGCAGGGCAATGGATAGGCCTACGGCCACGACCATGAACAGGACCCCGCCAATGAATAGCAGTGCGCTCACGCCTTGGCCTCCACGATCTTTGCGGCATGGGCTCGGGCCCAACGGTCCGTGTCCATCACCGTTGCAACCGATAGCTCATCGCTGGCCGGAGTGTATTCGTTCAGTACGCGTTCAATGGTTTCCACGATGTCGGTGAAGCCGATCTTTCCGTCATGGAACGCATCCACGGCAACTTCGTTGGCTGCGTTGTAGAGGGCCATGTGAGTACCGGAAGCAGAGGCGGCCTGCTTAGCCAGTTTGACGGCGGTGAAGACTTCCTCATCCAACGGTTCGAAAGTCCAGCTTGCCGCGGTGGAGAAATCGCAGGCCTTGGCAGCCCCGGGCACACGGTGGGGCCAATTGATGCCCAAGGCGATTGGCAGGCGCATATCCGGCGGCGAGGCCTGCGCGATGACCGATCCGTCGATGAACTCCACCATGGAATGGATGATGGATTGGCGGTGCACAACAGGTTCAATCTTTTCCAGCGGCACGTCAAAGAGCAGGTGGGCTTCGATGACTTCCAGTGCCTTATTGACCATCGTGGCCGAGTTAGTGGTCACCATGCGTCCCATGTCCCAAGTAGGGTGAGCCAGTGCCTGCGCTGGGGTGACGTTGCGCAGCTGCTCGTAGCTGTAGCCGAAGAACGGGCCACCGGAGGCGGTGACCAGCAACTTGGCTACTTCTTCAGGAGCACCAGAACGCAGCGCCTGGGCCAACGCCGAATGCTCCGAATCCACCGGTGAGATCTGGCCGGGGGCCGCGATCTGCTTGACTACCTGTCCGCCGATAATCAGGGATTCCTTGTTGGCCAGGGCCAGCAAATGCCCTGCTTCCAAAGCTGCGATGGTCGGAGCCAGTCCAATGGCACCGGTAATTCCGTTGAGCACCACATCGGCTTCGGTGTACGCCGCCACCTCGGTGGCAGCGAGCTCGCCGACCGCCAGTTCCGGTGCATAGCCGCTCACGGAAGCCTGTTCTGCAGCCTGCTGGATTGCTCTTGCGAGCTCTTCCTTGGATTCAACAGCACTGCCAACCAAGGCGGGACGGTGCTTGACTGCCTGCTGCGCGAGCCGTTCAAGGTTGTAGCCACCGCTGATGGCAGCCACCGTGAAGAGTTCTGGGGCGCCGTCGATGACGTCCAACCCTTGGGTGCCGATGGAACCGGTGGAACCGATCAGGCTGACCCGGCGTGGGTGTCCGGCTGGAATGAAAGTTTTCTGGGAGCTCACCCAATCCATTATGGGCCGTTTTACTGTGAGCGCCCAAAGAGCGCCACGCCCCCAGCCAAAGGGGTATGGCGCTCTTTGAACGGATGGGTCCTAGAGACCCAAGCCGCGGGCGATCAGCATCTGCTGAACCTGTGTGGTGCCTTCGCCAATTTCCAGGATCTTCGAGTCGCGGTAGTGCCGCGCCACCAGCGTTTCGTTCATGAAACCATAGCCGCCAAAGATCTGGGTCGCTTCGCGTGCGTTATCCATGGCCGCTTCGCTGGCGATGAGCTTGGCATGCGCGGCCTCGATCTTGAAATCCTTGCCAGCGAGCATCTTTGCTGCAGCGGCGTAGTAGGCCAAACGGGCGGCGTGAGCACGGGACTGCATGCGGGCGATCATGAAGGAGATGCTCTGGTACTGGCCAATGGTCTTGCCGAAGGAAGTACGGGTCTTTGCGTACTTCACCGATTCGTCCACGCAGCCTTGGGCTGCACCTGTTGCCAGGGCGGCGATGGCAATACGTCCCTCATCAAGAATTTCCAGGAAGTAGGCGTAGCCGCGGCCTCGCTCTCCAAGCAGGTTCTCCTCGGGAACGCGCGCACCATTGAAACTCAGTGGATGAGTATCGCTGGCATGCCAGCCCACTTTGTTATAGGCCTTTTCAGCAGTGAACCCCTCGGTGCCGGTTGGCACGATAATCGCCGAGATTTCCTTCTTGCCGGTAGCTTCATCCACTCCGGTCACTGCGGTGGCGGTGACATGGGAAGTGATATCGGTTCCGGAGTTGGTGATGAATTCCTTGGCTCCGTCGATGACCCAATGGCCATCTTCAAGCTTTGCCTTGGTCAAGGCCGCTGAGGCATCAGAACCCGCGCCGGGTTCGGTCAGGCCGAAACCAGCCAAACGTTCACCGGTTGCCAATGCCGGCAGCCACTTCTGCTTCTGCGCTTCATTGCCAAAACGATAGATCGGCATGGCCCCGAGGGACACACCGGCTTCTAAGGTGATGGCCACGGACTGATCTACCTTGCCCAGTTCTTCCAGGGCCAGCGCCAAGTGGAAGTAGTCTCCGCCGGATCCGCCGTGTTCTTCAGAGATCGGCAGGCCGAAGAGACCCATCTGCCCCATCTGCTTGACGATGTCGTAGGGGAAAGTATGGTCTGCATCGTGCTGCGCACTTTGCGGCGCAACAACTTCCTGGGCGAATTCGCGGACCATGTCGACCAGGTCTTGGTGCTGATCATCGAGTTCGAGGTCAATCATGAGGCTCTCTCTTTGTTGATGGACAAACCAACACCCTGCAACTGTTTCTTGGAGATTCCGGTGTAGGTCATTTAAGTCTCGGGACACGTGCTTTTCTTGGAAGCACGGTGCCTGACGAGTATGGTTAATATTTATTAACTGGCTTCTGTTTGCGCGTCTGCAAACAGCTGCATTTTTGACACTAGTGGCAGCCGTCACAGTTGTCCAGAGCAGTCCTTGGCAAACGTAAGGAGATGATGGTGTTGGCGAGTAAATATCAGTCGCTCAACGAACCAACTGATCGTGAGCGCGCCAAAGCTGAACGACGTGAAGCTCTCTTGCGCGAAGCCACTCGGTTGTTCGCTTTGAACGGCTATGCCGGGGTTTCTCTCGAAGATCTGGGCGCTGCGTGCGGTATCTCAGGTCCAGCGGTATACAGGCATTTTGCCGGCAAGCAGGCAGTGCTCATCGCACTGTTAGTGGATATGTCTAAAGACATCTATGCTGGCGGTTGCGCGGCGACCGAAGCTGGCGGCACTCCCTTGGAAATTCTTTCGCGCCTAGTTGATTTCCATACTGATTTCTCGCTGTCCCGCCCGGATATCTTGCAGGTCCAAGACCGCGATTTGAAATCATTGCCGAAGGCCGAATTGGCTTTGGTTCGTAAACTACAGAACTCCTACATTGGGCTCTGGACTACCGAACTGGCCAAATTGCATCCCAGCGGAAGCAAGCAGTCCCACCGATTCCGCGCCCATGCTGTTTTCGGCTTGCTGAACTCAACCGCTCATTCCGCCCACTCGCCGAGGACCAAAAAGTCCGGGCTGAAGCCGTTATTGTCCAACATGGCACTCGCGGCGCTCACTTCCCCGGTAGTGTAGGTTTCAAGCCATTGTTTATTGGCGTGCCGAAACCGGCACGCTGCCCCATCAGACTGAAAGGCCTTTATCGTGCAGCTACGTGAAGTCCACCCTTCCGACTTGGACGCATTCTTCGCTCACCAGCAAGAACCTGAGGCGAACCTCATGGCCGCTTATCAGGCGCGTAACCCAGCCGACCGCGCGGTATTCGACCACCATTGGAATTCGATTCTGAACGATCCAAATATTCTGGTTCGCACCATTGAGCATGAAGGCGATGTTGTTGGCTCCATTTTGGTCTTCGACGGAGACATGCCTGAGATCAATTTCTGGACATCCACCAAGTACTGGGGCAAGGGTCTGACCACCAGCGCCGTAGATGCATTCCTCGCTGAGTACACCAAGCGTCCGCTGACTGCGCACGTGGTCCAGGACAACCTTGGCTCCATCAAGGTACTGGAACGCCGCGGATTCAAAACCGTCGGTACCGAGCAGATTTTCTCCAACGCCCGTGCAGAGGTCGTTACCGAGAACATCATGCAGCTGGACTAGTTTCCAACGAAAAACACCAAGAGCTGGCCCTCAACGAAGAGGGCCAGCTCTTGGTGCGTTAACGCCGAATTATTGTCTTGGGCCGTAGTACCCCTTGCCGTGATCTATATCCTTGCGGGCCTTGCGCAGCGCCCGGGCGGTCTGCGGATCGCGGCCTTCCAAGTCATCTGCGGTGCGATCCAATCCCCTGAATGAGCCGAAGATGAATGGAAGTGCACACAACACGATAATTGCCAGCACAATGAGAATCGAGGCAAGGTCCATTGGCGTTTACTCGCTTTCAGTTCCGTGAGTTCATGCAGCTTTGCAAACCCAGCCCTCGGGCAGCCCTCCACCGTCGAGCAAGCTTTCAAGATGGCTTTGCTCCTCGGGACTCAGGGCGGTATCCATATACGGATAGATAATAGGCTCTTCTTTGGAATTGTGCTGTTCCAGAACGGACAGCAGCTCTTGGCAGCTGGTTTCCAGCTGTTCCGGTGCCGTAGTGGCCCTGAGGGAAGCTTCCAAGGCATTCATCCTGCGCCACAGCTCGCCGTGCTCCCGGTGCATCACCATCAGTGGCATCATCAGCGTATCCTGCGGCAAATGCGGGAAGACGATGGCTTCCTCAAGATAGATATGCCGGCGCAGCGCATCGATGCCGGAGAGAAGGGATTGTGCCCGGGCGTGAGGATCTGCGCCCGCATTCGCGATGTAATTCTCGATGCCCTCATCAATTTGATGATGCTCGCGGGTGAACGCCTGGGCAAGCCGGCCAGCAGCAGTACCGGAGTTCGGTGCGGACATGTCATTCTCTTTTCCCTTGTTGGCTGGCGCCTTCACCCAGCCTCATTTTCAGCTTAGCCCTCGGTAGCCGGAAAATGGAAGGAGCCGTGTATTCGCAGATGATCCTGCGAATACCCGGCTCCTTGGCGACTGCTACTTGGTGCTGTTCAGCACGCGCCAAGCTTCGCGGCGCAATGCCTGCTCATGCGGGTCCGGAACTGGAGCCGCTGCCAACAGGCGCCTGGTGTAGTCGTGCGTTGGTGCGTGCAGCACCGACTCAACCATGCCCTGTTCCACTGCCTTGCCGGACCGCATCACTACGACCGCGTCAGCGAGCATGTCCACCACAGCCAAGTCGTGGCTGACGAACAAGCAGGCGAAGTTGAAGTCGCGCTGGAGGTCCTGGAGCATTTCCAAGACAACTGCCTGAACCGAAACGTCCAAAGCACTCGTGGGCTCATCAGCGATCAGCAGCTCCGGATTCAAGGTCAATGCACGCGCAATGCAAACGCGCTGGCGCTGGCCGCCGGAGAGCTCGTGCGGGTAGCGGTTGATCACGTTGCGCGGGAGCTTGACGGCATCAAGCAGCTCTTCGGCGCGCTTGATGCGTTCGGCCTTTGTGCCCACCTTATGAACCACCATGGGCTCGGTGATGCAATCGCCAATAGGGAAACGCGGGTTCAGCGATGCGGCAGGGTCCTGGAAGATCACACCGATCTGCTTGCGGACCTTGCGTGCTTCCTTCGGCGAGAGCTTGGGAAGATCATGCCCCTTCACCGACAAGGTACCGCTGGCTACCGGCAGCAGGCCGAGCACGGCTTTGACGATGGTGGATTTGCCCGAACCGGATTCACCGACAATGCCCAGAACCTCGCCCTTGGCAACATCAAAGCTGACGTTTTCAACGGCACGGAAGATCTTTCCCCGCATGTCGTATTCCAACACCAGGTCCTTGGCTTCCAACACCAATTCCCGTCCTGCCGGTGCAGTTTCGGAGCTGTGCGTTCCTTGCACGGAGGTCACTGCCGGAGCAGATAAGCGCGGAACCGACGACAGCAGTCGCTGGGTGTATGGATGCTCTGGATGCAGCAGCACCTGCTCCACGGTCCCGGTCTCCACGAGGTTTCCCTGGAACATCACCGCGACTTCATCAGCCATATCCGCAACCACACCCATGTTGTGGGTGATCAGCAAGATACCGGTGTTCAAGCGGTCTTTCAGCTCACGCAGCAGGTCAAGGATCTCGGCCTGAACCGTCACGTCCAGTGCGGTGGTCGGCTCATCGGCGATGATCACCTTCGGATCGCAGGAGATCGCCATGGCAATAACGATGCGCTGGCGCTGTCCACCGGAGAACTGGTGCGGATACTGCTTAATGCGCTTGGCCGGATCTGGGATGCCAACCATCTCAAGCAGTTGCACTGCTCGATCGGTTGCCTCTTTGCCGTAGGCGATGTCGTGCAGTTCCAGTGCTTCGGTCAGCTGGCGCTCAATGGTCAGCACCGGATTCAGTGCGGTCATCGGTTCCTGGAAGACCATTGCAATGTCGGTGGCGCGCATCTTGCGCAACTTGCCTTCATCCAGGCCCACCACGTTGACATTGCCGACCTTGGCCACACCCGTAACGTTGGCGTTGCCTGGCAGCAAGCCCATCGCCGCGGTGGAGGTAACCGACTTGCCCGAACCGGACTCGCCTACCAGCGCCACCACCTGTCCGGGGCGCACGGCCAGGGACAAGCCCTTGACGGCGTGGACTTCCGGACCGGAGGTTTCAAAAACAACGTTGAGGTCATCGAAGCTCAGCGCGAAGTCTTCGGAGCCTTGTTCATTCATTGGTGCTGCGTGGCTCATGGCTTCTCCTTGCGGGTTGGCAGGGCAAACATCCCTGCACGACGACGGCGCTTCTTTCCAACCTGGCGCGGGTCAAACGCATCGCGCAGGCCATCGCCTAAGAAGTTCACCGACAGTGCGATCGTAACGATGATCATGCCCGGCCACCAGAACAGGTACGGACGGGTGGTGAAGGCATTCTGGTACTGGCTGATCAGCAGTCCCAGCGAGGACTCTGGTGATTTCACACCGAAGCCCAGGTAGGACAGCGAGGATTCGAGCAGGATCGCGCCGGCGATTGCGAAGGTCGCGTTCACGATGATCACGCCCATGGTGTTCGGGATCAGGTGCTTGAAAATCACGCGGCTCGTTTTCGAACCCATGGCCTGGGCGGCAGCAACGTATTCGCGTTCGCGCAGCGAGAGGATCTCACCGCGCACCAATCGGGCGAGGCCGGTCCAGGTGACCAGGCCCAGGACAAGGGCCAGGATAATGATGGAACCGGTGGATGCGCCGGCCATCTTACCGAGGACAGCTGCCAGAACCAGCAGTGGGATCACGATGAACAGGTCGGTGATGCGCATCAGGATTTCATCAACCCAGCCGCGGAAGTAGCCGGAAACTGCACCGATAACGGTTCCCAGGAAGGTGGCGACCAAGCCGACGACCACACCGATGATGATGGACTTCTGCGTCCCGTTCATGACCAGTGCGAAGTAGTCCTTGCCTACCGAGTCCTGCCCGAAGGGGTGCTCGCCGATGCGGATGCCTTCCCCGCCCAGCCAGGTAGGGACCAGGCTCAAAGTCGGCTTGCCACCGTCAATGACGGCGCCTGCCTGGTAGAAGTTCTGCCCCCACCAGCCCGGTAGCGGCCCCCAGCCGATCGAGCTGAAGGCAAAAACGGTGATGAAAATCAGGATAACCGAGGAAACCATCGCCGGTTTGTGGCTGACAAAGCGCTCAAGAACAATGCGTCCCTGGCTCTTGGGCTTTTCGTGGATCCGGGCGAGCTTGGCGTCTTCCACCTCGGCGACAGATGTCAGGTTCTGTGGCTCGCGCTCGTTCAAGTTCTTATTCGTAGTGCTCATCGCTGGTCCTTAGGGTTGCAGGCATGAAGGAAGTTCATCAGTTCATGCCTCCTAGACTCGGATTCGTGGGTCAAGCAGGGCGTAAACGATATCCGCCAGCAAGTTGAAGAGGATCGCGGCGGTACCGGTAACCAGGAAGAATGCCATCACCGGTGCCGGGTCGACGTGGTCCAGTCCGGTGGCGAACATTTCGCCCATGCCCTTCCAGCCGAAGACGCGCTCGGTGATCACCGCACCGCCGATCAGGCCGGCGAAGTCGAAAGCGGCAATGGTGGCGATGGGGATCATCGCGTTGCGGAATGCGTGGCGGAAGATCACGGTGCGTTCGCTCAGGCCCTTGGAGCGTGCAGTGCGGATGTAGTCCTGGCGTTGCACTTCCAGCATGGAGGAACGGGTGTAGCGGGAGTAGCTGGCTAACGAGATCACTGCGAGCAGGATGGTGGGCATCAGCAGCTGGGTGCCGTTATCCAGGAAGTGATCCCAGAATCCGCCTTCGAGGTTCGCGGTGGAGGAACCGATGGTTGCGATGGGGCGGCCCTTGACATCGAGGAATCCTGGCCAGGCGCGGAACATGTGGTCGATGATGGTCAGGCCTGCACCGACGACGCCCGTGGCGATGGAGACCGACATGGCGGCCTTGCGCAGGCGTCCACCCATGAAGCGGCCGATAGCTGCCGGGATGAGAACTGCAAGGATCAGTCCGAACAGCAGGATCCAGGAGTTCGGTTCCAGAAGCATGTAGAAGGTTGCGTAGTACATGGCCAGGACCAGCACGACGGTGATCAGTGCCGGGTACAGCACGCGCTTTTCCTTCAGGCCAACGCTCATGGTGGTGGCGCTCAGTGCTACCAAAGCGGTCAGTACCACGATGATTGCCGGTCCCATTTGCGGGTAGCGGTAGAAGTTCAGCCACAGGCTGTACTGCAGCACCAGCGGAACAAACACGGCGGCGGCAATGAAGGTGATGCCACGGCGCTTGAGCGAGCCGCCGAGGAACATCTGCAGGGTGAGACCGACAACTATGCCTATGGCTATTGACGTCCCCACCGAAATTTGCGGATCAGCTAACCAGTCGTTGTAGCTGATGGCCAGGTATTCCTTGAGCAGGACTGCTGCCCAGAAAACCGGAAGTGAGAAGAAGAGGAACGTCATGAACGTCACGATGTAATCTAGGCCAGAGTACTGGCGGATTGCAGTCAAGACACCGATGGCGATACCTAGAACCGCAGCGATGACCGTCGCGAGGACGACCAGGCGCAAAGTGGAGGAAGCGGCGTTGGCCAGCAGCCCGGAGACTTCAACGCCGTTGATATTGCGCCCGAGGTCGCATTGGCCAATCAGGCATTTGCTGGCACCGGTCAGCCAGTCCCAGTAGCGCCCGTACCAAGGCTCGTCCAGGTTCATGTATTCCATACGCTGGGCCATCAGGTACTCGCGGTTATCTGCGTTGCTTTCACGCAGGTCCTTGAGCGGGTCACCTGAATTGATCACCAGTACATAGAGCAAGAGCGAGGCGGCAAACAGCACGGCAATGGCTGAGCCTAATCTCTTGGCGATAAATTTCCACACGGTTCTAATGTCCTACTTTCATCTCACGGAGGTGAGCAGGTCCTTGAGGTTGGGGACCTTTGAACACACTGCGGGGCCCGATTTTTTGATCGGGCCCCACGAGTGCTCACTCACATTGTGCTGGTTCGTTGCCTAGTGGCAACTACTCTGCACGTACCCACTGCTCGGCGTTCCAGACGATCTGGTCCTGGGCGGCGGTGTGACGGACATTTTGGATATCCGAACCCGAGGCGCTCAGGCCTGGGTGGGCGAATACCGGGATACCGAACAGGTCATCCCACAGCAGCTTCTCGATCTTCTTGGTTTGCTCTGCGTGGACCGCTGGGTCCAGCGAGGTTGCCAGGGTATTCCAAGCAGCGTCAACTTCTTCGTTCGAGTACTTGCCGAAGTTCTGCGGCTTGCCCGTTGCGTAGATGTTCTGGCCAGAAGTGATCTGGCCCGAACCTGCCCAAGCGAACAGTGCTACTTCGTAGTCGCCACGATCCTGTGCACCGTTTGGCGAGAAGAAGTCAGCTGAGCCTTCGTCGGAGATCTTGAAGCCAGCCTCGTCGCAGGAGGACTTGATCGTTGAGACCTGGTTGGCGCGGCGTTCGTTAGGTGCCGAGTAGCCGATGCGTACTTCGGTGCCAACAGCATCCTGCTCTTCGAGGATCTTCTTGGCGCCTTCGATGTCTACCTCGTCGTAGCGGCCGTCATAGGCTGCGTCGACGACTTCCTGGTAGTTTTCCTGGAATGGGAAGACTTCGCGGGCGTTCATCACAACGGCATCAGGGTTCAGCGGCTTGACCAGGTTGTCCACAATCTGCTGGCGAGGAACACACATGGCGAAGGCCTTGCGCAGTTCCAGGTTGGTCATGGCGTTGCCTTCAGCAAAGTTGAAGTCCAGGTGCTCCCAGGTCAGGGTGTCACCCTTCTGGATTGCTACCGCGTCGCCAAGGTTCTCCAGCTGTGCCAGGGTATCCACCGTTGGCTGCGGGTTGATGACGTCGACGTCCTTGTTCTGCAATGCCTGGACCATGCTTGCGTCTTCAATGAAGCGGAAGGTCAGTTCCTTGGTTGCAGGTGGGGTGCCGTAGTAGTTCTCGTTGGCGACCAGGGTTACCGATTCGCCGGCCTTCCAGCTACCCAGCTTGTATGGGCCGGAAACTGGGGCGATCTTCTCGTCTGTCAAGGTACCTGGATCAGTCATCCAGCCTTCGTTCCAGAACTTGGCAGCCTTCTCCAGCTTCTTGGAATCGCCTTCACGAATCGCGGTGACGAGTTCTTCGGTGCTCAGGCCGCCTTCTTCAGCGACGACGTGCGCAGGATGAAGCATCCAGGACTGCAATGCCCAGTCAGGATCTGGATCGGTGAACTCAACGGTGAATTCCTTGCCATCCCAGTCGCCCTGCGGACCTTCAGGAACGGTGTCGCCCAGGTCAACGGAGACCGAGTTGAACAGTGGCTTATCCTTGGAACCTTCGTTGAGGTTCAGGTTCTGCACAGCCCAAGCCAGTACCGAGTCCGCAACGGTGATCGGGGTGCCATCGGACCACTTGGCTTCTTCGTTGATGGTGTACTTGATGGTCAGAGGATCGTCGCTGATCTTCTCGTAGCTGCCCATGTCTTCATTCGGGTACAGCTTTCCATCGGTGCCGGTGTAGGCGAAGCCGCTGAACATGCGGTCAACGATTGCCGAGTTGTACGTGGAGTAAGTGTTTGGAGTGAAGCCGTTGTAGCTGATGAACTCCACAGCGCCTACGGTGACATTGATGTTGTCTTCAGCAGTTTTGATATCACCGAGATCGGCCTTGCCGCTGTTTGCTGCTTCTGCTGAGCCGTTGCCGGCACCAGCATCCTTGGATGCATCGGCGCCAGTGTCCCCGCCGCCTGGTGCACAGGCCGAAAGGGCCAGGGCCAGAGCGGCGCCTACAGCTACTGCTTTCGAAACGCGCTGAAACCGCATTTCGCCTCCTTGAGTTCTTGAATGATACGAGTTGAGGATCAGAAGATCCTTTGTGGATCAGATCACAGGATCAATCCATTGAGCAATAGACTAACCCGAATTTGCTGGCTTGGATATAGAAAGAAGCGCTTCAGATATTGGGATGTCGACATCCTTGAGAGTCATTCGCAACGCGCTTGTTACCCACCAGTTCACGAGATGTAGCTCACACCCCCTAGATTTCAAGGATTTCTTTCAGATTGGGAAAAATCAATCGGATCCATGTTTCGCGCACGTTGACACGAAGGGTGGTTTATAACACTTTTGCAACGTTTGTTTCAGATTGATTAAATCTGAAATATTCGTTGAATATGACGATCGTTCAACGGAGGTTAAGCATCGAGTAGGCGGGGGTGTCTAGCCCCCGCCTCTCACACCACCGGACATGCGGGCCCGCATCCGGCGGTTCGCCAAGTCACTGAAAACGATCCCAAGCACGGCGAAAGAACAGCACACCCAACTCCTCCCAATAAGAAGTTGGCAAGGCACGATGAAGAATCGGGGACTTCGCCACACGCCAATACGCACGTGAACTGTTTCCCCACTGGTAAGCCTTATCCTTGACAATCCCCAGACGGCGAAGATTCGCCACCCGAGTACGAGGACGCTTCCATTCAACCCAACGGATCTGACGCAACCGACGTCTAAACCATTGATCGAGTGTGGCAAATTTATCCGCCGTCATCGACAACCGGAAATAACCCATCCAACCCCGAACAAAACGATTCAACTGCTCGATACGGTACTCCATCGACACACTCCACCGCCGAGAAGTCAACCTCCGAATCCGCTCCTTCATGCGTATCCACGCCTTCGGAGCAACCCTGATCCTGACCTTCGAACCTTTGACGAAGTAGAAACCAAAACCCAGCAACGTTGCAACACTCGCCGGATTGATCACTGATTTCTGCCGATTAACCTTCAACTTCAGGCGCTGTTCAAGGACTTTCGTCGCCTGATCCAACACCCGTTCGGCAGCACGTTTCGACTTCACAAAAATTCTGATGTCATCGGCATACCGCACAAAACGGTGATCCCTCGACCAGAACTCCTGATCAAAATCATCCAACATGATGTTCGAGAGCAACGGCGATAAAGGCGACCCCTGCGGGGTACCCTCCGCCGTTTCCCGACGAACACCCTGCGCCATGATCCCAGCCGTCAAATACTTCCGAACAAGCTTCAGAACCCGCTTGTCTTTCACCTTCCGCGCAATCCTGGACATCAGCACGTCATGGTTCACCCGATCAAAGAATGCATCCAGATCAACCTCCACAACCCACCGATACCCCTGCTCAATAACCTTACGAGCCATCGAAGCAGCGTCATGGGCGCTTTTGCCCGGCCGAAATCCATAAGACATCGGTGCGAACCCCTCATCGAAAATCGGGGAAAGCACTTGCGCGAGAGCCTGCTGAATCAACCGATCCAACACAGACGGAACACCCAGCATCCGTTCCCCACCATCAGGCTTCGGAATCATCACCTGACGCACCGGCAACGGCGCATACGTTCCAGCATCAAGCGACTTCCGAGTCTCGATCCAATGCTCACGGCACCAATCACGCAATTCATGCGCTTCAAGCCCATCAACACCAGCAGAACCCTTATTCCGCTCAACACGTTTCAATGCAATCAACAAATTACCTCGCGAGAACACTTGCTCCCACAGATCAACTTGTTGATCCCTGATGTCTTTCCCATCAGCCGCCGGCTCAACGCTACACGCAAGAAAATACTCTCCCGGATTCACCGGTACCATCCCCTCTCTGCCCCACCACGTCCGTGGGTTTTCTGCGATAATCACGTGAGCACGAGAACTCATGCTTCAGTCCATCAATTCCCAGCGTTCAGCCCTTCCCTGCCTCCCTCATCAACCACAATGGGTCTCAGGCAAACGATCAGGTTCCTCACCCGACGCGATTCCTAGGCAGGTACTATAACCTCTGCTGACTTCTGCCCCATCAGTTACTGACCTCGCGGCCAGAACCGCCCCACTCAGTCAGAAGACAGGTGGTGCACTAGGACAGACCTCCCCAGATAAGAGCATTCACTTTCTCCCTGCGCCCGCCACATATACACATCTGCCGTTTCGATGGAGCGGGCTTCACCATCTTGCGCTGGCTTACCCCGACAGACATGCCTCACATGTGATTCGTGTTCCTCAGTGCAGAGGTTTGCCTCCGGCTTCCTTCCCACCCCACCTCGCGGTGACGCAGTTGCCTTCAGCTAGGCCTTAAACCATCTTCCCGGCCAGAGGACTTTCACCTCCAAGTAAATGCCCATGCTGGGCGTACGCAAAATGGGCTGGTGGAACCTTTCGGTTCCACCAGCCCATTGCAGGTAATCGCCGGATGCTAGATCAGCGAAGCACCTGGAATCGCAGCCAGCAGATTGCGGGTGTAGGCGCTCTTCGGCGAAGCGAAAATCTCATCCGCCGTTCCCTGCTCAACGATCTTGCCTCGTTCCATCACGCAAACGTTGTCTGCGATCTGGCGTACGACAGCCAAGTCGTGGGTAATGAACAGGTAGGTCAAGCCCATCTCGCGCTGCAGCTCGTCGAGCAGCTCCAGCACCTGGGCCTGCACCAGCACGTCCAGCGCCGAAACCGCCTCGTCGCAAACAATCATTTCCGGCTGCAAAGCCAGAGCGCGCGCGATGGCGATGCGCTGGCGCTGGCCACCGGAGAGCTCGTTCGGGAAGCGGTGCATGGTTGAAGCCGGCATGGAGACCTGTTCCAGCAGCTCCTTGACCTTCTTCTCGCGCGAGGCTGCGTTGCCAATGCCGTGGATGCGCAGCGGTTCTTCAATGGTTCGGAAGATCGAGTACATCGGGTCCAGGGAACCATATGGATCCTGGAAGATCGGCTGCACGCGTCGGCGGTACTTGAACAAGTGCTTCTCGTTCAGATTGCCGATTTGTTCGCCATCGAAAATGATCTCGCCCGCGGTCTTGTCCAGCAGGTTCAGCACCATCTGGGCGATGGTCGACTTGCCCGAACCGGACTCTCCCACCACAGCGGTAGTGGTGCCCTTGGGGATCTCGAAGGAAACGTTGTCCACCGCAGTGAACTTCTCCTTCTTCCCGAAGCCCTTGCGGATGTCGAAGACCTTGGTCAGATTGCTGATCTTCAGCAGCGGCTCGGCCTTGCCAGGCACTACCTCGTCAACGATCGCCTCATGCTTGTCCCCGCGCTGTGCAGAGAGCGAAGGGGCGGAATTGATCAGGCGCTTGGTGTAAGGGTGCTGCGGGTTGCGCAGGATTTCCAAGGCCGGGCCGTATTCGACAACGCGTCCCTTGTACATTACGACAACCTTCTCGGCGCGCTCTGCTGCCAAGCCCAGGTCGTGGGTGATCAGCAGCACCGCGGTGCCCAGCTCACTGGTCATGGTGTCCAAGTGATCCAGGATCTGTTGCTGCACGGTGACGTCCAGGGCGCTGGTTGGCTCATCGGCAATCAGCAAGCGCGGACGGCAAGCAAGACCGATGGCGATCAGCGCACGCTGGCGCATGCCGCCGGAGAACTCGTGCGGGTACTGGCGTGCACGCGTCTCAGGATCAGGCAAACCTGCGTCTGCCAGGACCTGCGCCACGCGCTTGTTCGGGTTGTCTCCCGCCAAGCCGTTTGCCTTCAGAGTTTCCTTGACTTGGAAACCGATCTTCCAAACCGGGTTCAGGTTGGACATCGGGTCCTGCGGCACCATGCCGATGTGGTTGCCGCGCAGCTCAACGAAGCGCTTTTCGCTGGCCTTGGAAATGTCTTCGCCGTCAAAGAGGATCTGTCCGGAGGAAACCCTGCCGTTGCCTGCCAGCAATCCGATAGCAGCCAACGCCGAAGTCGACTTGCCCGAGCCGGATTCGCCCACGATGGCCACGGTCTCGCCAGGCATCACGGTGAAGTTGGCGTCGCGCACTGCATGGACCGGGCCGTCAGGAGTGGAGAAGGTAATCGCCAGATCCTTGACTTCCAGCAGCGGTTTTGGAGTTGCAGTTTCAGTCATTGCTTAGGCTCCCTTCCGGGCCTTGGGATCCAGCGCATCACGCACTGCATCGCCAAGCATGATGAAGCTCAGGACTGTTATCGAAAGGAACAGCGCTGGCCACATCAGCATCGTCGGGTTGTTACGCAGCTGGGTTTGCGCCGAGGAAATATCATTGCCCCAGCTCATGACGTCAGGTGGAAGTCCGACACCGAGGAAGGACAGCGTAGCCTCAGCCACGATGTACACGCCCAGGTTCACGGTGGCAACCACGATGATCGGGGCCAGCGAATTCGGGATGACGTGCTTGACCAGTGCGCTGAACTTGGACAGCCCCAGCGCGCGCGAGGCCTTCACGAAGTCCGCATTGCGGGCCTCGATCACAGCGCCACGGGTAATGCGAGCCAGCTGCGGCCAGCCGAAGATCGACAGCGTGACGATCACAGTCCATACGCTGCGGTTCTCGCGGAATGCAGGAAGCTGCATCACGATGATGGCACCAAGGATGAGAGGCAAAGCGAAGAAGATATCGCCCAGGCGAGCCAGGATGATATCGATCCAGCCGCCGTAGTAGCCGGCCAAGGCGCCGATCGCACCGCCGAGGAGCACCACAATGATGGTGGTGAACAGGCCTACGAGCAGCGAAGCACGCGTGCCGTAGATCGTACGGGCGTAAATGTCGCAGCCTTGCAGGTTGAAGCCCATGAAGTGCCCGGCACGGCCGGGCTCATTGGAGTTTTCCAGCAGGCAGGCCTGATTGCCATTCGGGTCGATGGAGGTGAACAGCTGCGGGAAAGCGGCAACGATGACGACCGCAAGGATCATGACCGTGGAAATGATGAACAACGGCTGCTTGCGCAGGGAGCGCCATGCTTCGGCCCACATGGACAGCGGCTTGCCGGTTTCCTTCACCGAGTCCACTGCCTGCAGCGGAGCCTCATCCAGCGGAGCAACATAGTGCTCGATCTTGTACTTGGAAACCTTGCCGGCGCGGTTGCTGCGGATGGGCAGACCGTCTTCTGGGTTAAAATTCTGGTTCTCAGGCATAACGGATCCTTGGGTCAAGCAGTGCGTACAGCATATCCACGATGAGGTTGGCGAGCACGAAGACGATCACCAGAACGCCTACGACCGCGACCACCGTAGGGGTTTCGCCCTTTTGGATTGCCTGGTAGAGAAGATGTCCGACGCCAGGGACGTTGAAAATGCCTTCGGTGACGATGGCGCCGCCCATCAACGCGCCCAAGTCTGCACCTAGATAGGTTACGACTGGGATCAATGAGTTGCGCAGGATGTGCACGGTAACGACGCGGTTGCGGCTAAGGCCCTTGGCAGTGGCGGTGCGCACGTAGTCAGCTGTCTTATTCTCGATGACCGAAGTGCGCGTCAGGCGCAAAACGTAGGCCAGCGATACGAGTCCCAGTACCAACGCAGGCAAGAAGAGCTCGCCCCAGGTCGCAGCGCCGGAAACGGTGGGCTTGGCCCATTCGAGCTTGACGCCGACAACGAACTGCAGCAAGAAGCCAAGTACGAAGGTTGGAACTGCGATTACCAGCAGCGATGCAACCAACACAGTGGAATCAAACAGCTTGCCCTTGCGCATACCGGCAATAACACCGAAAAGGATACCGAAAACCGATTCGATCAGCAGGGCAAGAATTGCCAGACGAGCGGTTACGGGGAAGGCGCGAGCCAGCAGGTCGCGGACTTCTTGGCCGGAGAACGAGGTTCCCAGGTCCAACGTCACCAGGTTCTTCAGGTAGAGGCCATACTGAACCCAGAATGGCTTATCCAAGTTATATTGCGCGGTCAGTGCGGCCTCGGTTGCCGGACTCATCGGCTTGCCGCCTGACAAGGCGGCAATCGGATTGCCAGGGGTTGCGAAAACCAGGAAGTACACCAGCAGTGTTGCGCCGAGGAATACCGGGAACAACTGCACGATTCGCTTCAGGGTAAAACTTAACATGCTTGCATCTCACCTCGAGATACGTGAGGGCACAGGGCCATAATTATCCTCTTTCCGTCGAATAATTAATCGACGTTTATTATTGCGAGGCAGGACAAACACGCCAAAGGGAGACCCTGAGGTGCTCGGGTCTCCCTTGACATGTTTTCAGCCCATTCCCCACCCAGTGAGCAGGGGAGAACCGAAAGAAACTTACTTGCCAGTGATCTCGTTGTACAACGGAACGCCGTTCCAGCCGAACTCGACGTTATCCACGTTTTCGCTCCAACCACCCTGGACCGCCAGGTACCACAGTGGAATAGCTGGCAGATCCTTGAACAGGATCTCCTGGGCTTCGTTGAAGATCTTCGCGCCTTCAGCTGGATCGGTAGCCGCAAGGCCCTCGCTCAGCTTGTTGTCGAATTCTTCGCTGGAGTACTGGCCGTCGTTGGAACCTGCACCGGTGCCGAACAGCGGGCCCAGGAAGTTGTACAGCGATGGGTAGTCAGCCTGCCAACCGGTACGGAACGCACCGGTCATCTTGTGGCTGGTGACCTTCTCGCGCAGTTCCTTGAAGGAAGAGAATGGCTTTGCCACGGCGTTGATGCCGAGGTTGCTCTTCAGCTGGTTCACGACGGCTTCGACGTATTCCTTGTTGCCGGCGCCATCAACGTTGTAGCCGATAGAGAATTCATCGCCGGACTTCCACTCGCTGATTGCGTCTGCTTCGTCCCACAGCTTCTTCGCTGCATCCGCGTCGAAGTCCGTGACTTCCTTGCCTGGGATGTCGGCTTTGTAGCCTTCAAGCACCGGCGCGGTGAAGTCATCAGCCTTGACCTTGCCACCGCTGTACACCTTATCGATGATCAGCTGGCGGTCGATGGCACGGGAGATCGCTGCACGGCGGAGGTTGCCCTCTTCGCCTTGCTTGAAATGATCAAGGTAACCCGGGATGGTGATGGTCGCGTTACCGGCGTAAGGCGAGTTGACGGAGCGATCGCCCAGATCCGTGGCATAGGAAGCCAGCGAGCTAGGCGGGATCTGATCCAGCACGTCGAGGTTATTCGAGAGCAGATCGTTGTATGCCGAATCGGTGGACTGGTAGACCTTGAAGTCGATGCCGCCGTTGGCTGCCTTTCGAGGACCGTCATAGCTCTCGTTGACATCCAGCTTCAGGTTGACGTCGTGGTTCCACTCGGTCAGCTTGTATGGTCCGTTACCCACTGGCTTTTCGCCGAAGGCCTTTGGATCCTCGAATGCAGCTTCAGGCAGCGGCATGAAGGCGGTGTAGCCCAGATGCAGCGGGAAGTCCGATTCCGGCTGGGACAGCTCGACGGTGAAGGTGGTGTCATCCACGACCTTCAGGCCTTCCATCTCTTCCTTCTTGGAGCCTTCCTTATTGACCTCGTCGAAGCCCTTGATGGACTCGAAGAAGTACGAGTTCAGCTGTGCGTTCTTCGCGGCTGCACCGAAGTTCCAGGCGTCTACGAACGAAGCAGCGGTTACTGGAGAACCATCGGAGAAGGTCTGATCGGCCTTCAGCTTGATGGTGTAGTTCTGGGAGTCTTCAGTCTCAATGGACTCAGCGAGTTCATTGACTGGTGCACCGTTTGCGTCGTAGCTAACCAGGCCGGTGAAGATCAGGTCCATGACACGTCCGCCACCAACTTCGTTGGTGTTAGCCGGCAGAAGGCCATTCTGCGGCTCAGTGGTGTTTGCGGTAACGACGTACGAGCCGTCACCTTCGCCGCCAGCGGTTTCATTGGAACCGCCGCCGCAAGCCGACAGGGTCAACGCCAAGGCTGCGGATAATACGACAGCCTTAGATGCGTGCGAGTATCGCATCCTATTTCTCCTCAACAGATCGTTGCTGCTTCTGCATTTCGCAGAGCCGTGCGTTCAGGCGTGAGCCATGGCACGTAGTGAATGAGATTACATCAAATAATGCGAAACAACCAATGAATAGTCATGAAAGCAATGCTTGAAATTGGTTTTCTAACCCGACTGAATATATTCCAGCCTCGCCAGCTAGTTGTTATCGTCAAATAAAAATATTCGTCATTCTGGGGTCTTCCAGAACGCTCCCGACACCTGCGAGGAACTCACTTGCTTCCTTCCCGTCGACCACTCTGTGATCGAAAGATAGAGCCAGTGTCATGGTATGGCGAAGAGCCACTTGGTCTTGGTATTCCCAAGGCCTGCGTTTGACTTGGCCTAGAGCCAAGATGCCGGATTGCCCAGGAGGAAGAATTGGAGTTCCGGCATCAACGCCGAAGACTCCCACGTTGGTAATAGAGAAGGTGCCGCCTGTCAGCTGCGCTGGAGACAGAGTCCCTTCACGGCCCTGCAGGATAATCTCGCTCAGTTCCGCTGCCAGCACCGGCAACGTCTTGGCCTGAGCATTTTTCAGCACCGGAACCAGCAGGCCGCGGTCACTTGCCACAGCCATGCCCAAATTAACTGACCCGAACTCAATGATTTCGTCAGCTTTTTCATCCCACGTCGAGTTCAACGCCGGATAGGTCTTCAACAACCGCGTCACCACCAAGGCGGCAAGCGTAGTGATATTCAGCTTCACGTCCTTGAGCAAGCGGTGCGCGCGCATCCGCTCAACCAAATCCATGGAGTCGGTAACATCCACGGTCAAGAATTCTGTGGCGTGCGGCGCAGTGAAGGCCGACTGCACCATGGCTTTGGCGGTGGCTCGTCGAACTGCGGTGATCTTCACATGGCGATCGCCTTCTTGTGCAGCCAGCGCTGAGGCGGTTGAAGCCGACGAGGCCGGCGCAGCAGCACCGCCTGATTCAATAGCCTGTTCCACGTCGCGCCGCAGAACCAATCCATCCTCACCGCTACCGGACAACGACGAAATATCAATGCCGTGATCACGAGCCAGCTTGCGAACCGGTGGCGTGCAGCGCGCGACAGCACTTCCTGCGGCCTTATGAGCCGCTGGCATCTTCGTTGCTGGTGCCGGGCTTGCTGCCGGAACTGGTGTCGAAGCCGGGGCCGGGCGGGCGGCTGGAGCGGTACGGGATTTGCGCGTTGGGCGACTCCCGGTGGCCGCAGGTGCACCGTAGCCCACGAGGGTCGGGGTGCGTTCAGCGATTTTCTGGCCTTCGCCTGGGCTTTGGCTCTCGGCTCCCCCAGGTGCATCGTCAAAGGTCACCAGTGCACCGCCAACTTGCACGGTTTCACCTTCGGTGGCGTGCAGCACCTGGACGAATCCAGCGAAAGGCGAGGGCAGCTCCACCACTGCCTTGGCGGTTTCCACCTCGGCGATGATCTGGTTCAGCGCCACATGCTCGCCAACCTTGATTTTCCAATTCAGCACCTCGGACTCGGTCAACCCTTCGCCGAGGTCTGGGAGTTTGAACGTTTGGGCGGTCATCACTTGGCAGCTCCTTCGGTTGCCTCGTGGTGGCGCATCACGGTGTCCACCGCGTGCATCACTCGATCAAGATCGGGCAGATGATGGCTTTCGAGCCGCGATGGCGGATACGGGATGTCGAATCCGGTCACGCGCAGCGGTGCATGCTCCAGATAGTCGAAGCAGCGTTCGGTGATCTCGGCACAGATTTCGGCGCCAATGCCACTGGTGCGGCTGGCTTCATGGACCACTACCAGCTTGCCGGTGCGCTGCACCGAAGCGGCGACGGTATCAATATCCAGCGGGTCCAGGGTCCGCAGGTCGATGACTTCCATGCTGATCCCCTCATCTTCAGCCGCCATAGCGGCGTCGATCAGGGTGTAGGTGGTCGGACCGTAGCCAACCACGGTGACATCTTCACCTGAACGGATGACCTTGGCCTTGGGCGACCCATCGGGGGCCGGGGCTGCAAGTTCCGCGTCGGTCTTCTCGTGATAGCGGCGCTTGGGCTCGAAGAAGATGACCGGGTCATCGCAGTCGATGGCCTGGCGTAGCATGGTGTAGGCGTCTTCAACGCTGGAGGGCGCGAAAACACGCAGTCCGGCGGTGTGCGCGAAGTAGGCTTCCGGGGATTCGGAGTGGTGTTCAGGCGAACCGATGCCACCGCCATAAGGAATACGTACGGTCACCGGCATCTTTACCCGGCCCTTGGACCGGTAGTGCATCTTGGCCAGCTGGGATACCAGCTGATCGAAGGCAGGGTAGGTGAACCCGTCGAACTGGATCTCCACCACCGGGCGGTAGCCACGGTAGGCCAGGCCAATGGCGCTGCCGACAATGCCGGATTCGGCCAGCGGGGTATCCACGACCCGGTGCTCGCCGAACTTGTTCTTCAGCCCGTCGGTCACGCGGAAGACTCCGCCAAGCGTGCCGATATCCTCGCCGAGCAGGATGACCTTTTCATCCTCGGCCAGTGCGTCATGCAGCGACTTGTTCAGCGCTTTGAGCATGGTGGTTGCCACGGTTATTCTCCACCTTCAAATTCTGCCAAGTAGCCAAGGTAATCCCGGGCTGCGCGTTCGGTTGGTTCATGCTTCTCGGAATAGACGTTGGTAAACAGCTCTTCCACCTTGGGGTCTTCCATGGTGGTGATTGCAGCCCGGAGCTTCGCGGCCAGTTCATCGGCTGCATTCTGTGCCCGCTGCTCGTAGGACTGCACATCGGCACCCATCTCGTGCAGGTATTTCACCAGACGGTCAATGGGGTCCTTGGCCTTCCACTCTTCGAGCTGTTCGTTCTTCCGGTAGCGGGTCGGATCATCGGCGGTAGTGTGCGAACCCATGCGGTAGGTGACCGCCTCGATGAAGGTCGGACCCAAGCCATTGCGGGCGTGATTCAGCGCCGCCTTGGTTGCCGCGTAGACGGCGAGGATGTCATTGCCATCCACTCGCCAGGTCTTCAGCCCGAAACCGTGGGCGCGGTCAGCAATCTGAGTGCGGCTTTGCAGGTGCACAGGCTCGGAAATAGCCCACTGGTTGTTCTGGCAGAAGAACAGCACCGGCGCCTGGTAGCTGGCGGCGAAGACCATCGCCTCATTCACATCACCCTGGCTGGTGGCACCGTCGCCGAAGTAGGCCACGGAGACCTGCTTGCCGCCGTCGAATTTGATGCCCATGCCGTAGCCGGCTGCGTGCAGCGCTTGGGAACCAATCACAATTTGCTGGCAGGCGATGTTGACTTCGTTGGGATCCCAACCACTGGCCTGGGCTCCGCGCCAGACGCTGAGCAGGTCCTCGGCCTTCACTCCCCTGGCCCAGGCAACGCCGTGCTCACGATAGGAAGGGAAGATGAAGTCATCATCCTCGGTGGCGCGGACCGAGCCGATTTGCGCGGCTTCCTGTCCCAATAGCGGAGCCCATAGGCCCAGCTGGCCCTGTCGCTGCAGGGCGGTGGCTTCATTATCCATGCGACGCAGGACAACCATGTCGCGCAGGAAATCTGCAAGGTCCGCCTCTTTGAGGTCCTTGAGATAGTGGTCAAGTTCTTCGTCCGGGATTCGTTTCCCGTCGACGTTCAGCAGCTGATGCGTGGGTAGGCATCCGGCGGCTACGTCAATGTGTTGTGTGGACACGATCGGCATCCTTACTCTCACGTAGTCGGTTGCGGGTTTTTATTCACAAACACCGCTAAATGTGATGCTACTCACGCAAGGCAGGATGCACAATGGTGATTTTAAAATTAGAGCAAAACGCACTGTTTCTGTGACCCAACCAGTGCTAACGTGCACATTATGCAACTCTTGGACAGTACCGACCGGCGCATCCTGCTCACCCTATCCACGACGGCCAAGCGTACCGGTTCAGCAATCGCCACCGCGTTGAACCTTGGACGCAACACCGTGCAGACACGCATGACCCGTCTGGAGAATGAAGTCCTGGATTCGGTGGACCGCCGCATCCCGCCCGAAGCACTGGGCTATGGGCTGCTTTCCTTTGTCGAGCTGCACGTTGAACAACGCTGCCTCGAAGAGATAGCGGCCAAACTGGAAACCATCCCCGAGGTGCTTGAAGCCCACGGCTTGACCGGCTCGGCCGACATCTTGGTGCGCGTTGCCGCCAAGGACGCCGAGGAGCTGTTCCGGGTTCACGGCCAGCTGCTGCACATTGAAGGGGTGAACCGTGCCGACTCGGCACTGTCCATGGCCGAACTGGTCCCCTACCGCACCACCGCGTTAATCAAGCACTCGTTGTCCACTGACGCCTAATTGGCAGCACAGCACAAAGTCCCGGGAACCAGCCTGATGGCTGGTTCCCGGGACTTTTGCTATGCAGTTTCTGGATTTATCCGCTTAGTGATCGACTGCCTTTTCAGCGCCGACACCGGTGAGCGAACGAACTTCCATTTCCGCCTGCTTGGTGACATCTTCGATGCCCTTATCGGTAACCGAACCCAACCAGCCCAGGAAGAAGGCCAGCGGGATCGAGACGATGCCCGGGTTAGCCAGCGGGAAGATGACCATATCGACGCTCGGGATCATCGCGGTTTCGGAACCGGAGAACACTGGCGAGAAGATGATCAGCAGCAGTGCCGAACCAAGGCCGCCATACATGGACCAGACTGCACCGCGGGTCTTGAAGCCCTTCCAGAACAGCGAGTACAAGATGGTTGGCAGGTTGGCCGATGCGGCCACTGCGAAGGCCAGTGCTACCAGGAAGGCCACGTTCTGGCCCTGGGCACCAATGCCGCCGGCGATAGCGAAGACGCCGATGACCAGTACCGTACGGCGGGCCACCTTCATTTCCTTCTCCGGGGTGGACTTGTCCTTGGCAATCACCGAAGCGTAGACATCGTGTGCGAACGAAGCCGCCGCGGTGATGGTCAAGCCGGCCACCACAGCAAGGATCGTTGCGAAGGCTACTGCCGAGATCAGACCCAGCAGGACGGTGCCGCCCAGTTCGTAGGCCAGCAGTGGTGCAGCCGAGTTCACGCCACCCGGTGCAGCCGCGATCCGGTCTGGACCGATCAGTGCGCCAGCGCCGAAGCCCAGGACCAGGGTGAACAGGTAGAAAGCGCCGATCAGCCAGATGGCCCAGACTACGGACTTGCGGGCTTCCTTCGCGGTAGGCACGGTGTAGAAGCGCATCAGCACGTGCGGCAGGCCTGCGGTACCAAGTACCAGGGCCAGCGCCAGCGAGATGAAGTCCAGCTTCGAAGTATCCGAAGCACCGTACTTCATGCCCGGGTTCAGGATCTCAGGGTTGCCGGCAACTTCAGCTGCCTTGCCCAGCAGCTCGGAGAAGTTGAAGCCGAACAGCGCCAGGGTCCACACGGTCATGATCAGCGCGCCGGCGATCAGCAGGCAGGCCTTGATGATCTGCACCCAGGTGGTGCCCTTCATGCCGCCAACCAGTACGTAGAGGATCATCAGCGCACCGACGATCACGATGACCAGCGACTGGCCCAGCTTCTCGTCAATGCCCAGCAGCAGCGAAACCAGCGCACCAGCACCAGCCATCTGCGCCAGCAGGTAGAAGACGCAAACTGCCAGGGTGGAGATTGCCGCCGCGATGCGCACCGGGCGCTGCTTGAGGCGGAAGGAGAGCACATCGGCCATGGTGAACTTGCCGGTGTTGCGCAACAGCTCAGCAACCAGCAGCAGTGCGACCAGCCAAGCGACCAGGAAGCCGATGGAGTACAGGAAGCCGTCGTAGCCGTTGATGGCGATAGCGCCGACAATGCCCAAGAAGGAAGCTGCCGAGAGGTAGTCGCCGGCAATTGCAGTGCCGTTCTGCGTTCCGGTGAAGGAACGGCCGCCAGCGTAGTAGTCCGCTGCGGTCTTGTTGTTCTTTGAAGCGCGGAGCACGATCACCAAGGTGACGCCCACGAAGGCCAGGAAGATGGCGATATTGACCAGGGGGTTGCCGACCTGGGTCGACTCGCCTGCGGCCTGGGCCAGGATGCTGAGCTGGTTCATTTAGTTCACTCCCTCGCGCTCAAGGCGCTCACGGATCTTGGTTGCCTTCGGGTCGAGCTTCTTGTTCGAGAAGCTGACGTAGGCAGCGGTGATCGCGAATGTCGACACGAACTGCAGCAACCCGAGAACAATACCCATGTTGATATTGCCGAGGACCTTGATGGACATGAAGTCATGGAAGTAGTCGGCCAGCAGCACATAGGCGAAATACCAGACGAGGAAGAAGATGGCCATCGGGAAGACGAAGCTGCGGTGGGTCTTGCGCAGTTCCTGGAATTCCTCGGATTGGCTCTCCGTAACAAAATCGACGTCGCCGGTGACGTCGTGTTCCGGGTTGGCACTCATTGATGCCCTCCTTGAGCGAGTTAGAGATGTGATCGAGCGCACATCTATTGTGTGACTCATTTCACTATTGGCGAAGATTCCGTTCGCGACTAGGGGTATCCGGTGGCGCGTGGCTCAACGGGGCGAAATCTGCGCCCAACGGCGCATTGGGCACCGTTCAGCGGTCCGCGCTCAGCGGGGCTCTAAGATGGGATCATGTCTCCAGCGTTGCAAGTCACCCTGATCGCGGTCACCGTGGTGCTTGGCATAACCATCGTCGGCTACTTCGGCTTCAAGATCTCCCGCTCGACCAGGGAGATGGGCACGGACGCCGAAGAGGCGACCTATAAAACGCTGCACCACATGTCGGTGGCGGTCCCCCACCTTGAGCGCGGGCTCACCGAGGAAGGCGCGGCCAAGAGCGCCAAGGCCCTGCGCCGGCTGCTGAACTGCCAGGTGCTGCTGATCAGCGACACCTCGCGGATCCTGGCCACGGATGCCGGCATCGACTTCACCGCGCAGCTGGAGGAAGATGCCTCCAAGGCCTCGGCCAGCACCCTGGCCACCGGGAAGACCCAGGTGAAGCATTCGGCCGGCATGGATATCGTGGCCGCGCCGATCACCGTCGGCGATCAAGGCGTGGGCACCGTCGTGGCACTGTCCGTGCGCGCCGGGGCCAGCTTCGTGCGCGCGGTATCGGAGGTGGCGGTCTTCGTCTCCGCCCAGGTCTCCACGGCGCAATTGGACGAATCCAGGGCCATGCTGCTCGAAGCCCAGATGCGGGCTCTGCGCGCGCAAATCTCCCCGCACTTCATCTACAACTCGCTGAACGCCATCGCTTCCTTCATCAATACCGATCCGGCGCGCGCCCGCGAACTGGTGATCGAGTTCGCCGATTTCACCCGCTACTCCTTCAGGCGCCGCGGCGAATTCACGACCCTGGCCGAAGAGCTGGAAGCGATCGACCGCTATCTCCTGCTGGAAAAAGCCCGGTTCGGCGAACGCATCAAGGTTTCCCTGCAGATCGCGCCCGAGGTGCTGCCCACCCAGATACCGTTTTTGGCCCTGCAGCCGCTGGTGGAGAATGCGGTGCGCCATGGCCTGGAAGCGCGGCCCGATGGCGGCGTCATCTCGATCACCGCCACCGAGGATGGCCTGCATGCGGTGATTTCGGTGGAGGATGACGGAATGGGCATGGATCCCGAACAGTTGGCCAGCGTCCTGGCGGGGACCACCACCACCATGCATGTGGGGCTGCGCAATGTCGACCTGCGCCTGCGCCAGCTCTACGGGAACTCCAACGGATTGGTGATCGAGACCGCTCCGGGGGCCGGAACCCTGATCACCCTGCGCGTTCCCAAATTCCGAGCGCCAGACACCAGTGGCCAAGATGTTTAGAAAACCACGGAAAACGGTAGAATTTTTGCATGATTAATGTGGTCGTGGCCGACGATGAACTCCCGGCAGTAGAAGAGATCTCTTTCCTGCTGAGCCAGGATTCGCGGATCGGCAAGATCCACCGGGCCACCTCCGGAGCCGCGGCCCTCAAGGCCCTGGAAGAAAACGATGTTGATGCGCTCTTCCTCGACATCCACATGCCTGCGCTCTCCGGCCTGGATATCGCCCGGGTCATTTCCCGCTTCACCCATCCCCCGCTGATCGTTTTTGTCACCGCCGACGAGGACCAGGCCCTGCAGGCCTTCGAGCTGGCCGCCATCGACTACGTGCTCAAGCCGATCCGCCCGCAGCGCCTGGCCGAATCCGTGCGCCGCATCTGCGAGCTGGTGGAGGAAACCCCGGCCAAGCCCGAAATGATCACCGTCGACCAGGGCGGGATCACCAAGCTGATCCCGCGCAGCGATATCGCCTATGTGCAGGCCCAGGGCGACTACGCCCGGCTGCACACCAAGGATTCGAGCTACCTGATCCGCGTCCCGCTCAACGACCTGGAGCAGCAGTGGGGCGAATCCGGCTTCGTGCGCATCCACCGCTCCTACCTGGTGTGCATGGACAAGATCGAAACGGTGCGACTGCAGACCGGCAAGGCCGCGGTGATCGTCCATGGCGCGGAACTGCCGATTTCGCGCCGCGCCCTGCCCTACCTGCGCGAGCGCCTGGCCGCCAACCGCGTTCGCCCGCTCTAGGATCCCGAGCCGCCAGTGCACAGATCCGACGCCGGGCCACAGCCCCAGCCCCATGAGCCTCCCGGGCGTTTTGCCCAGCAGCGTCCGCAGCGCGTGCGCGTCCAGGCGCCCCAGGATGCTTCGCTGTTGCCGCCGAACCAGAGCCCGGAGCATACCGCCGAGGAATTCTACGTCCGCCAGCTCATCCGCTCCCAGCTGCGCCTGGCCTGCGCGGTGGCCGCGGGCCTTCTGGCCCTGCTGGTGGGCATCTGCTCGCTGCTGGTCTTCTGGCCGGTGGTCTCGATTATCCAGCTGTTCAGCATCCCGTTGTCCTGGTGGGTGCTGGGAGTGGGCATGTACCCGCTGATCATCGTCGCCGGCTTGCTTTACAACCGGGCGGCGGCGCGCAATGAGCAACGGTATCGGAGCATCAGCCGTGGCTAGCGCGCTGTCGATCTCCGCGCTGGTGGTGGTCTGCCTGACCACCATGCTGATCGCCTTCTACGGGTTGCGCATCTCACGCACCACCTCGGATTTCTACGTCGCCTCGCGCACCGTGCGCCCGTGGTGGAATGCCTCGGCCATCGGCGACGAGTACCTGTCGGCTGCCTCCTTCCTCGGGGTGGCCGGGCTGATCGTGCTCTCGGGGCAATCAGGGCTGTGGTTCCCGATCGGCTATACCGCCGGGTATCTGATGCTGCTGCTTTTTGTGGCCGCACCGCTGCGCCGCTCCCGGGCCTATACGATCCCGGATTTCGCGCAGATCCGCTTCGAGAATTCGCCGATGCTGCGCAAGCTGACCACCTACCTGGTGGTGGTGATCTGCTGGCTCTACATCGTTCCGCAAATGCACGGCGCGGCGTTGACCCTGTCGATCGCCACGGGCCTTCCGGGCTGGGTTGGGCCAGTGGTGGTGGCGACGGTAGTCTGCGTGACGGTGCTCTCCGGCGGCATGCGCTCGGTGACCTTTGTCCAGGCCTTCCAATATTGGTTCAAGCTCGCCGCCCTGGTGATTCCGACGATCTTCCTGCTGGTTCGCGCCATCCCGCAGCAGTCAGCCGGCGAACGCGCCCACAGCCTGTATGCGCAGCTGGAATCGGTCAATACGATGAACCTGTACGAAACGGTCTCGATCATCCTCGCGCTGCTCTTCGGCACCCTGGGCCTTCCGCATGTGCTGGTGCGCTTCTACACCAACCCCACCGGCCAGACCGCCCGCACCACCACGGTGATCGTGCTGTGCCTGCTCTCGGCCTTCTACCTGCTGCCCACCACCTTGGGGGTCCTGGGGATTCTCTATACCCCGGAGCTCGGCGCGAACAACGAGACCGATGCGACGATTCTGTTACTGCCAGGCAGACTGCTTGACGGTGTGGTGGCCGATGCATTGACCGCGATTGTGGTGGGTGGCGCCTTTGCTGCGTTCCTCTCCACCACCTCGGGTCTCGTGGTCTCTTTAGCCGGCGCGATCTCCCAAGAATTCTTCAACGGCACCGTACGTGGTTTTAGGATCTCCACGATTCTTGCCACCGCCCTGCCCGTGCTCATCGCGGTACTCACCAGTTCACTGGCCCTTGCTGGAGCCATCGGCAACGTCTTTGCCTTTACCGCCTCCACCATCTGCCCGTTACTGTTACTAGGGATTTGGTGGCGCTCGCTGACCGCAAAGGGAGCGATCGCCGGCCTGCTCACCGGCGCCATCACCTGCGGTCTTTCGCTATCCATCGGCATTTTCCTGCCCACGATCGATCTGTGGTGGGTTCACCTTCTGCGTCAGCCTGCAGCATGGAGCGTACCACTGGCCTTTGTGGTGATGATCGTGGTGTCGCGCCGCACTCGACGCGCGGTTCCGCAGAACACCGATCGGGTTATGGCACTCCTGCACGTACCTGATCCGTCGAGAAATTCATAAAAATCTTCTCCTGATGTCCACGAGCCAGATCCCCCTCTCCCCCATGCGCTAGTTTCATAGTCTGAAACAAGAATTTATTGATGCATGCATCAAGGAGTACAGTGAATGTATGAGCTATTTGCTACCTTGGGAACCCGATCAAGCCGATGGGTCATTGGCCCGTCGCGTCGCAGCTCATGCTGCACAACGTATTGTCGAACGCTCCATACCCGCTGGACATCTACTCACCGAGGCCGAGCTGTCCATAGAAATGGGAGTCAGTAGAACGCCATCTCGTGAAGCGATGCTTCAGCTGGCTCGATGGGGATTGGTCAGACTCATGCCCAAAAAAGGCGCTGTAGTCACCGCAATCACCTTCGAAGAACGCAGAGACCTACTTGCGACACGCGGCCTGTTCGAGCGTGGAGCATTAGAAGCACTCACCTCCACACCCGGCAGACTCGCAGAGCTGTCCAATTCGCTGAACGAACCGCTCCAAGCACAGCGCGCAGCCCTCGCGTCCGGAGATCTCTTGGGTTTTGCCAGTGCTGACTTCGCTTTCCATGCTGCGCTTGTTCAGGCTGGGGGCAACTATGTGATCACTGACCTGCTCACCGAATTGGCGCCCCGGCTGGCAAGACTTACTTTCGAGGCTGCCCTTGAACACCCGGAGCAACTAGCCACCTACCTCCAAGAGCATGAAAGACTAGCCGATCTGGCTAGCCAGGCCAATGCGACCGAATTTGCTCAATGCCTCAACGCTCACCTCACCAAAGCTCATTTCCCGAAAAAGGCGAATTAATTGTTCACGTCCACCAGAGGCAAAACCGGATATCTCTATGTCGCCTGCGCTGTATTCATGATCGCTTGGGGCGGAAACCACTTCACGCCCCTACTACACCTATATGAGGTGCTTGAAGGTTTCCACCCGTGGCAAGCCAATTTGTTGCTGGGCACCTATGTTGGGGGCCTGATCCCGGGCCTGTTGTTGCTCGGTCCCTTATCTGATCAGCACGGGCGCAAACCCGTGTTGATTGCTGGGACGGTTATCAGCATCTTTGCCAGCCTACTTTTGGCCCTTGATTCTCATTCGTTGCTGTTGCTTTGCCTCGGGCGACTTATGTCAGGGGTAGGCGTGGGAGCGGCTATGTCGGTTGGTTCAAGCTGGATCAAAGAACTTTCAAGCCACCCCTTCGACACTCATGCTGGTCCCACTGCCGGCGCAAAACGTTCATCTTTAACTCTGACGCTCGGATTCGGTCTGGGAGCAGCCGTCAGCGGGGCCATGGCTCAGTGGGCCCCGATGCCAGAACAAGCGCCCTACTTCATTCATCTGGTTCTCTCACTCGTAGCGCTGGCCTTCTTACTCAGGGCCCAAGAATCCCTAGCTCCGGCACAACGGACTGAAGGAGCTTGGTATAAGGATTTACGAATCCCCTCGGCATCTCATCATCGATTCCGCAAGGTCATCATTCCCACTGCCCCATGGATCTTTGCCGCTGCAGGAGTCGCTTATGCGATCATTCCGGCCGCCGTCCAAGATCGCCTTGGTACCTGGAGCACGCTCTATGCCACGGTGCTGACCGTGTTGACGTTGGGCACCGGAGCGTTGAGCCAGAATTTGGTGCCGTGGATCGCAAAAATCACTGGCGGTCGGGCACTACCCGTGGGAATGACATTGATGACCATCGGAATGTTACTCTCAGTACTGGTCGCGTGGGTCGATACCCCTGTACTGGCCTTGTGTGCGGCCGTGTTGCTAGGTGCCGCATACGGCATCTGCACGGTTGCGGGCTTAATACAGGTGCAGACTATCGCCACAGCACAAGATTTGGCCGGCCTCTCAGGCCTGTACTACTCACTTGCCTACAGCGGGTTCTTGCTTCCGACCCTTCTGGCAACGCTACTTCCGTTGATGTCCTATGCGGTTTCGCTTGCCTTAGTCGCCGCGGTCTGCGGCATCTGCGCCATCTACTGCGCACGCAGCTTGCGAATCCCAAATGCGACTTAGCTTAAATACCGTGGGCACCGAACGATAACATCCGGTGCCCACGGAAAATATTCAGTTGGTGGTACCTGAACTAGTCGATGGATGCCATCAACTCGACCACGCGATCGAGGAAGGCATCAACCTGGGATTCTTCGTAGCCGTCGGTACCCTGCGCGGAGCGGAACTCAACGCGGCGCACGGCGTCCACGGCCATCGGCACATCGTTTTCGAAGTAGTCAATCAGCTGGTCGCAGAGCCGGTCGACGTCTTCGACGTTGTAGCTCGACGCATTGGACCGTGAAGGGCGGCGGAAGCGCTCGCCCTTGGAACGGTGCAAACGGCCACGCAGAATGGCCGCCAGGCGTCCAACCTGCTGCAACCAGACTTCCTCACCCTGGTGAGCGATGAGGTCATCGCGTTCCCGCTTGGCAAAAACATCCTCTAGCCGGTCCAACGCGCCATCCACTTCACGGGCTTGATAACCGCCCTTCTGTGGGGCGAAGGTGGTTCGGCGGATCAGGTGGCTGGTGACCACGCTGTCGTCGTTTCCCCCACCGTTGAAGGTGGCCCGGGCACGGCTGAGGAACGCATCAACCTGCTTTGCGTTGTAGCCGAATTCCGAATCCGGTACGTGGGAAAACGGAGCATCTTGCTGCTGCGACACGACAGTTCCTTTTTCTTTAGTCAGAGGTCAGTGGAATACCGCCCGAAGACGGCACCCACTCCATTCTATTTGGTCGAGCCATACTTAGCTCAATGGCCACACCTAGGCAGCGTCATCAACGGATCAGAAAACCGCAACGCTCCACGCAAGTAGGTGCGAAATCAGGTATCCCAGCGGGATGACAAATAGTACCGAATCCAGTCGATCCATGATTCCGCCATGGCCAGGCAGTAGATTGCTCATGTCTTTAATGCCCAATTCGCGCTTCACCATCGACTCCGCGAAGTCGCCAGTGGTGGCGGCGATGGTGGTAAAGAAGGCGAGAATGACACCGGTCCACCATGGCATATCAAGCCAGAAATACATGGCGCAGGCGCCGATGGCCATCGATCCAATCATCGATCCGCTGAAGCCCTCCCAGGACTTCTTAGGTGAGATTTTTGGTGCCATGGGATGCTTGCCGATCAAAACACCCACGATGTACCCGAAGGTATCGTTGGCCACCGCCAACAACAAGATGGTGGCGATCAGCCACTGACCGTTATCCCCTTCAAGCATCAACAACGCGAAGGAGAGCAACAATGGCACCCAGGTGATGATAAAGACACTACTCATCACGGAGGCAACGGCACCCTTGAGCCCTTCCATGACCCGGAAGAGCAAAGCAATGAGAATACAGGCAACAAAGCTGAATCCTAGGGCTTCCACTCCACCGAGCACGGCACTGGCTGGAAGTAGCACCGAGGCAAGGTACAACGGAAGCTGCGGGACCGCCGTTTTTGCGTGGGTCGTGGCTCGCGCTACTTCCCAGCAACCAATGCCGCTAAGCACCGTCACCGCAAAAACCAACAGCGGTTCATAGAGGAACAGCCCGGCGAGCACGATGCCAAGTAGCACCACGCCCACGCCAATAGCCGCGGGAAGGTTGCGTCCGGCCCGCGACTTTTTCGGCTCCGGGTTACCGATCAGCAGTTCCGGCGGAATCGCCGCTTCCTGCGCATCGGGTTCCCCGGTCTCGGCCAGGTCCTCAGAATCGCTCTGCGGCGGCTCGGGCTGGACTGACACCGGCTGCCCAGATGCCGGTTGAGCCACCTTCTTCGGTTGCTCTTTATCGGCCCCAAAAACTATTTTTGTGCGCTGTTTAGCATGGGCAGTCTTGGCCTTGTCCTCAGCCGATGGTGCGAGGTCAACTGCAGGCTGCTCTTGGGAAGCCTGTGGCGCAGGGGCCTGTGCAGGCTCGCTACGTTTTTTGCCGCCACGCTTCTCAGCCTTTTCCTGCGCTTCACGCAGAGCGCGGGCCTCACGGCGAGTCATCGGCTGGGCGTTACCGGATGCCACTGAGGGCACCGCCGAAGCGTTGCCCCCAGTGTTCTCTGTCGAGCCCGGCATTAGACTTCCAGCAGCTCGGCTTCTTTGTTCTTCAGAATCTCATCGACCGAATCGACGTGCTTCTTAGTCAGTGCGTCCAGGTCCTTTTCTGCGCGAGTCCCCTCATCTTCACCAATTTCGCCATCCTTGACCAGCTTGTCGATGGTGTCCTTGGCCTTGCGGCGGTGGTTACGCAGTGCAACACGAGCGTCTTCGCCCTTGGCCTTGGCCAGCTTGACGTATTCCTTGCGGCGCTCTTCAGTCAGCACCGGAAGGACCACGCGGATCATCTTGCCATCCGATGATGGGTTGGCACCAACCTCTGGGTCACCCAGAGCCTTTTCGATTTCGCGCAAAGCGGTCACATCGAATGGGGTGATGGTGATGGTGCGTGCCTCAGGTACTGCGAATGATGCCAGCTGCTGCAGTGGGGTTGGCGAACCGTAGTAGTCAACCATGACCTTCGAGTACATGCCTGGGTGCGCGCGACCGGTACGAATCGTCGCGAAGTCCTCCTTGGCAGCGTCAATGGTGCGTTCCATCTTTTCGGCGGTCTCCGCCAGCGTTTCCTCAATCACCGGTACTCCTCAAGTTCTTCATCTGTGTTTCCGCAACGGGAAATAAATCTACTTCAATCCTAGGCCACGATCGCCAATTAAACGGTGACGGTGGTACCGATCCGCTCACCGCGGATAGCTGCAGCCACGTTTCCTTCGCCTTCCATACCAAAGACGAGCATATCCAGCTTGTTATCCTGGCACATGGTCATGGCGGTCTGGTCCATCACACGAATGTTCTTCAGCAGTGCTTCGCTGTAGGTCAGGGTGTCCAGCTTCTGCGCGGTTGGATCCTTCTTCGGGTCAGCAGTGTATACGCCGTCAACACCAGATTTAGCCATCAATACCTCGTCAGCATCCACTTCCAGCGCACGCTGGGCGGCGACGGTATCGGTGGAGAAGTATGGCAGACCTGCGCCCGCACCAAAGATGACGACGCGATCCTTTTCCATGTGGCGGATGGCGCGACGTGGAATGTAGTTCTCCGCGACCTGTGCCATGGCGATGGCGGACTGCACGCGAGTTTCCACACCGCACTGTTCCAGGAAGTCCTGCAGAGCGAGGCAGTTCATCACGGTGCCGAGCATGCCCATGTAGTCTGCGCGGGAGCGGTCCATGCCTGCGGCCGAAAGTTCGGCGCCGCGGAAGAAGTTACCGCCGCCAACGACGATGGCCACTTCTACTTCACCCACGGTTTCGGCGATTTGCCGAGCCACGCCACGAACGGTGTCTGGGTCAACGCCGACCTTGCCACCGCCGAACACCTCACCGGAAAGCTTTAGCAGGACGCGACGACGTTTGGTTGCTGGGGTGGTTGGCATAAGTTGTCTTACTCCTGGAGGTCGGAATCAAGCTGTGGGTAGTACTTCCCAGTTCCCAAGTTATCTTGTGATCCGGGCTCAAGAAAAGGGAGGCGAGTCACCGAGTTATTTCTCGGTGCTCACCTCCCTTTGTTCTTGTGCACTCAGATTTCTCTGAATGCGAGTCGCTTAATGCGTGTTATGTAGTGCCTGAAGCTGAAAGCTTAGGCGCCAACGCGGAAGCGTGCGAAAGCAACTGGCTTGGTGCCAGCTTCTTCGAAGACCTTGCCTACGGTCTTCTTTGCATCCTTAGCGAAAGCCTGATCAACCAGGACGATCTCCTTGAAGAAGCCGGTCAGACGGCCTTCAACGATCTTGGTCAATGCAGCTTCAGGCTTGCCCTCTGCGCGAGCGGTTTCGTCAGCGATACGGCGCTCATCGGCGACCTTATCTTCTGGAACCTCTTCGCGGGACAGGTAGGTAGGAGCCATTGCAGCGGTGTGCACAGCAACGTCGTGGGCAACGGTTGCAGCAGCTTCGCTGTCAGCATCCACAGCCATCAGAACGCCAACCTGAGCTGGCAGGTCCTTGCTGGTCTTGTGCAGGTACGAAGCAACCTTGGCACCTTCGATGCGGGCTACGCGACGAACAACAATCTTCTCACCGAGGATTGCGCCTTCTTCGATGACGGTGTCACCGATGGTCTTGCCTTCCAGCTCGAAAGCCAACAGTGCTTCGGCGTCAGCGGCACCGGATGCAACAGCGGCATTCAGAACCTTGTCAGCCAGTGCGATGAACTTATCGTTCTTTGCTACGAAGTCGGTCTCGCAGTTGATTTCAACCATAACGCCAACGTTGCCGTCGACCTTAGCTGCAACCAGACCTTCAGCGGTCGAGCGGCCTTCGCGCTTGGTAGCGCCCTTCAGACCCTTGACGCGAATGATCTCGATGGCCTTCTCGGCGTCGCCGTTAGCCTCGTCCAGAGCCTTCTTAACGTCCATCATGCCGGCGCCAGTGCGCTCGCGCAGTGCCTTGATATCAGCAGCGGTGTAGTTTGCCACGTGCAATCCCATTCAGCTAGGAGTTTCAAGTTTGATTTGCTTGTGGGACGGGTCGGTTCTCCGGCCCGTCCCACAAGACTTGGTAGAACTTGCCTCAATCAACACGCTAGTGTCTCAAGGCAAACTCTTAGAGTCACGCAGGTGACTACTTAGCTTCGTCAGCCTTGGTTGCAGCTTCCTCAGCAGGAGCTTCAGCCTTAGCCTTCTCACCCTCGAGCAGTTCGCGCTCCCACTCAGCCATTGGCTCAGCGGCACCCTCAGACTTGCCTGCAGCCTTGTTGTTCTTGGCGATGAGGCCTTCGGCCACAGCGTCAGCAACAACGCGGGTCAGCAGGTTGACGGAGCGGATAGCGTCGTCGTTGCCTGGGATTGGGTAGGTAACTTCGTCTGGGTCGCAGTTGGTGTCCAAGATGGCGACAACAGGGATGCCCAGCTTCTGAGCTTCGTCGATTGCCAGGTGTTCCTTCTTGGTGTCAACGATCCAGATCGCCGAAGGGGTGCGGGTCAGGTTGCGGATACCACCGAGGTTGTTCTGCAGCTTGGTCAGCTCGCGCTTGAGCAGCAGCAGTTCCTTCTTGGTGTGACCGGAGCCAGCAACGTCCTCGAAGTTGATCTCTTCCAGTTCCTTCATGCGCTGAACGCGCTTGGAGACGGTCTGGAAGTTGGTCAGCATACCGCCGAGCCAGCGCTGGTTCACGTATGGCTGGCCAACGCGGTTAGCCTGCTCAGCAATTGCTTCCTGAGCCTGCTTCTTGGTACCAACGAACAGTACGGTGCCGCCGTGAGCAACAGTCTGCTTCACGAACTCGTAAGCGCGGTCGATGAACGACAGCGACTGCTGCAGGTCGATGATGTAGATGCCGTTGCGCTCGGTGAAGATGAAACGCTTCATCTTTGGGTTCCAGCGACGGGTCTGGTGGCCGAAGTGGACGCCGCTGTCAAGCAGCTCTCGCATGGTTACGACTGGCATGTCGCAACTCCTTTCAGCAGTGGCGGACCGGGCGCACAAGCGCCCGCGGTAACTGCTCTTAGTTGTTCGGGTTGATGCAAATAGCCATTGTGGATATCTGCCCTAGTATGAGCCCCGAAGATGCTTGGCATCTCGCCGTCAGTCCACCGATTCTCTCGGACCACTGGAACCTCAGGCCACAGACATATTTGACTGTGGAACCTCATACGCGAAGTCAATCTCCTACCTATTGCACCCAGTTTTGGACACAACAATGACAGGAAACTGCTGTTTCAAGTGTACTACACGCATCGCTACTCAAGGCACTTAGTACCGTGATCTAGAGCCCATCGGCTTACCCACAATTCGTCGCGGGCTCTAAGCCTCAAGCGTTGCATCGTCAGACGCTGAAAGAATGAAAACCAAAGTAGTTCTTTTGCGCCTCATAAGGCTCCTGACGATGACCGTCAGTGTTGCGCTGACAACGGTTAGCACCGTCCCACCGAGCCAACCACAGCCACCGGCGCCGGCAGCGTTATCGGCCAGTAACGGTTGGCGGTGGCCACTAGCCGGTGAACCTAAAATCGTCGGGCCTTTTGATAAGCCAGCGGAAAATTGGCTTCCTGGGCATCGAGGAGTTGACCTAGGCGCCAGTGAAGGAGACAAAGTCTTTGCTCCGCAGCGAGGGAAAGTCACGTTCGCTTCGAGGGTAGTGGACCGCCCTGTGCTGGTGATTGATCACGGCAATGGTTTCAAAACGAGCATCGAACCTGTCATCGCCGAGGCGAAAGTCGGCGACTGGGTTCAGGCCGGAGCCCACGTGGGAAACGTGGGAACCGGAGCACACTGCTCTGCTCGATGTATCCATTGGGGAGTGCGATTAAACGGCGAATATATTGATCCGGTTCTGCTCATTCGTGATCTGCGCCCGTCCATCTTGTTGCCGTTGAATCAATGAACAACGCCGCACTACTAGTTCCCTTTAGTTCCTCGGTAAGATGAAAGCCATCAAGTCAGGCACAGAGAGACGGGCGGTCCATGAAAAAAGCGCTGATCATGACCGCGTGCATCGCTGCGTTAGGTCTTGGCATGATCTACGGTTTGTGGCAAGACGGAACGAAACCCGGTTTCGGTATCGTGCCCTTCATTTTGTTCGGCATAGCGTTAGCTGCAGGCTTCATTCGAAGGCTTATCGTGGCACGGCGTGCGGGAAATCTTCGCGAAGGTTTTGAACCGTTGAGAGATGCCAGCACTGCTTTTGAGAATATAGTGGTAGGCCGAGACTCGGAGTTTCATCCCGGCATTGTTCAACATGATCTCCAGCGACCCCTTAAAGATCCCCTGGACTAACAAAAATCGCCCGATAACTCGTTGACACAAGTTACCGGACGATTTTCATCGGTAGGGAGTATGGGACTTGAACCCATGACCAAGGGATTATGAGTCCCCTGCTCTAACCAACTGAGCTAACTCCCCACATGGGTCATCCACCGCAGCGGAAGTAACCACACTCGAAATATTCTAGGGCATCACTAGCCAAAACATCGATTTGACGCACCTTAGGATGACGAAGCGGCTATTGGGTTGAGACTTCTTGGCCGCGGTAAAGGGCCTCGAATGAGTTCATCGTCTTTTCCTGTGCATGGTTCTTCACCTTGTTATGCCCCGCTTCACCCATCTTGGCGCGCTCTTGTTCCTCCATGGACAGAATCCGGTCCAGCTTGTCGGCCAGGTCTTGCCTGTCCCCGGGAGTGAACATGTACCCGTTGACGCCTTCATCCACCAGATGAGGCAGCGCCATCGCATTAGCAAGGACGACGGGCTTGGAAGCGGAAAGGGCTTCCAGTGTCACCAAGGACTGCAATTCTGCGGTGCCCGGTTGGCAGAACACATCGCAGCGCAGGTAGGCCTGGCGCAACTGCTCATCGCTGACATGTCCAAGGAAACGAACCCGATCGCGCAGTTGCAAATCGTCGGCAGTCTTTTCCAGATGCGTGCGTTGCTCTCCCCCACCGACAATTTCGATGATGGCGTTGGGCACCTTGCTCATTAAAGGCAATGCCTCGATGAGTTCGTTGATGTTCTTTTCAACGGCGAGACGGCCGGCGAACAATATCGTGGGGAACTCATTTTTAGTGATTACTTCACCCGCAGCCAGCTCGTAGTTGCCGACCTCGATTCCGTTGGACAGCGGAAGCACTTTGCTTAGCTTGGCACGTTCGCGCATGGCTTTGGCCGCCAGCGGGGTTGGAGTGGTGACAAAGTCCGCACGTCCAAAAATTTTCCCCATGTCTTTCCACGAATTGTGGGCGACAATTCGCTTGAACCATCGCGGGAACGGTAGAAAAGGATCGAGGTTCTCTGGCATGAAGTGATTCGTGGCAACGGACCGCACCTTGTTTTTGCGGGCCCACCCAAGGGTTCGCTGGCCGATCATGTAGTGGCTCTGCGCATGCACGACATCGGGATTGATATCAGCCAAGAGCTTGTCGATCTGTTGGTTGACTTCCCATGGGAAGACGATGCGGAAGTATTCATGCGTAGGTACCGAATGCGATTCAAGGCGGTGCACTATAGCTTCGTCACGGACCTCGGTATACGTCTTGCCCTTGTCCCCACGTACTGCCAGCACATGCATGCGGTGGCCACGAGCGTGCATCTCAGTGGCCAACCGGTAGCAAAACATCGCCGCACCGTTCACGTCTGGCGGATAGGTGTCAGCAGCAATGACGATGGTCAGCGGTTTTTCCTTGGCCATGGGCATCCTTCGGCGTTCACACGCGTTGTAGTTTTGATAGGAATTCTGAATCTTCAGTTTATTTGGATTCAGGCATGATTTTTCCAGCTTCAGTCTGGTTCCGGCGTTCAATCACGTCCGGGTGATGCCTGGATAATGCGGTCACGCCCACGATGGCCAAGATTGCAGCCACCAGCATCAGCACGGTAACCACCATTGGGACATCAGGACGAAGTTCTCCAAGGATGCCGATTCCAATGGCAATGCCAACAATCGGATCAATCACCGTCAGACCGGCAATCACCAGATCAGGAGGACCCTTTGAGTAGGCCTTCTGGACAAAATACGAACCAAGCAGGCCTGCAACGACAACTGCCAGTCCAGCGAGCCAAGGCAGCTGCATGAAGCTGCTGTCTCCAAGGCCGAGTACGGCAATTGCAATGGTTCGCACCAGCACGGCGACGAACCCGAAAAGCACGCCGGCGCTGAGGATGTAGAAGAAGGCACCCAGCTTCTTATGGAAGAAAATCGTGGCCAATCCCACGATGCCAACGACCACTGCCAGGATCATTTCGATCAAGTGCGCTTCAGCCTCGGACACCGACTGATTGCCGTTGGTCACCGTCACAGCCAAAAGCACAAATCCCACGGAACCAATCATGCAGCTGATGATCGCAACAACCGTTGGCCGATTCATCGTCAGGTCAGTTTCCTTGGCATTAACCATCGCGGTGATCACCAGCGCAATAGCACCAATTGGCTGCACCACCGTTAGCGGTGCGCTGGCCAAGGCAAAAACATTCAAGGCCATCCCCAGGCCCATCAGTCCCAGACCGCTCGTCCAGCGTTTGTTGCTAGCTAGTTTCCCGACATTTTTGATTGTCAGGTCCAGGCCACCAACGGCGCTGCGTACGGCTTGCGACTGGAAGTGCGCGCCAAAGGCAAGACAAAAGGCACTGCATAGTGCCGCTGCAATAGCGATCCAAACCATGTCAGTGCCTTTCTAACCTAAATTTTCATGACGACGGGGCGGGTGCACGCTGGTCTTGGCCAGCGCACCGCCCCGTCGGCAAAAACCTAGGAGCGCTTGAACAATGCGCGGAGAACAGCCGCCAGCGCTACCCCAGAACCGGCCATCACGATATACGGACGGACCTGTTCTAAACGGTTTGAGCCGGCTCTGTCAGCCTCCGATTGGTCTTCGGAAGACGAAGAGGATGACGGGCGGACAAATCCCTTGGCCTTGGCCGCAGCTCCGGAGAATTTTTCCCCAGCGCTCTGGGTGAAGGAACGAACCTTGTCGATCTTGGCCAGCGGTGCCTGGACGCTCTCGCCCAGGTTGTCGCGCAGAGCCTGGATCTGACGACGACGGCGCTTGGTACGCAGCAGCAGTTCGTCAGCGCTTGGTGCCGGTGGCTTCGGTTCCTTCTTCTTATCAGCCTCGTCTTCGTCCTCAGCGGGCTTCTTCTTCAGAGGCTCATCAAGAGTGCTGACGTCGAAGGCGCTGCCATCCTTGAGCACGCCCAAGTCGTGGCGCAGGCCACGAATAGCTGCTTCCGGCTTCAACGGCAGTGCCTTCTTGACCTTGGCGTATCCACCCAATCCCAAAATGACAGCAATCAGCAAGAAGAATCCTGCAACGATCAATGCAGCTGCCCAACCTGGCAGCCAAAGAGCCAAAACATTGACCAGTGTTACTACAACGGCAATTACGAAGAGCAGCACTACCAGCAGTGCGGCACCGGCAAGCGCCGCCGCCATGCCAATGCTGATCCCCTTGCCTTTGAGTACAGTAGTCGCGAGTTTGATCTCGTCCGAGAGCTGTTGAGGAACAAGCTCCTTGAGTCCATCAACCTGCGCCTTAGCACTCTTGACGCTCGACTTAAGGCTTTCGTCAGCTTGCGTCGATTCAGCTTCAGACATGGTTTCTCCATATTCTCGATCGCTCAGCAACCGGTACATCAAACGCTAACACCCCGGTTGCCGTGGACGACTCAGTCTTCAGGCGTAAAACCCACGGCCTTATCTCATGCTGTGGGTGTATCTGTTCACGGTTCGAAAGTCTATCGTCTAATCACCTGTGGTTATAGGAGATTCGGGCGTTGGTGGGTTTTCGCTTCATTTTTTCCAACAGCAACGATCGTTTTCGGGTAAAACAAAACCTCCCAGCTGCTAATGCAGCTGGGAGGTTTCCTTGGCTCCTCCAACTGGACTTGAACCAGTAACCCTTCGATTAACAGTCGAATGCTCTGCCAATTGAGCTATGGAGGAATGCAACGAGTAATACTTTAGCACTGGCCAAGTCCGGTTTTCAAATCGGGGCCAGCACCGCAGAACACCCGTCTCATCCCTTGATTTTCCGCCCTTATCCAGCAGAAACCCGGACCTTGCCAACCAGGCAGCATCGAACTACTTTTTGTGATCTGCCGCATATCCGGCCAAGTCCAGCAGCTGCTGCGCTGACCGCTGCCAGGAGTAGCTCCCGGCTCGTTCTACGGCGCGTTGCGAATACTCCTGCCACGTAGCCTGCTCATCCAAAATGCGTACTTGGTCCGCAAAGCCCTTCGCGTCATCAGCCGATGCATACAGGGCCGCATCCTGGGCAACCTCTTTGAAGATCGGCATGTCGGTGACTACTACCGGGGTGCCCATGCTCATGGCTTCCACCAAAGGCAGCCCATAGCCTTCTTCGCGGGACAGCGTGACCAGTGCAGTGCACTCGCTGAGCAAGCGTTCGTACTCTGCGTCGCTGACACCATTGTGGAAATGGACGCGGCCTGGGGCCGGGACGAGCGCGGCCAACTCGGCATAACGCTGCTCATTGATACCGCTGAGCAGATGCAGCTCATAGTCCGGCAGGTATTCCATGGCACGGATCAAAGTTTCCACATTCTTGTATTCCATGAAGGAGCCCATGTACAGCAGTGTTTTCTTGGGTTTCTTCGCCACATCGCGGCGGGCGAAGTGTCCGGTTGGAGCATTGGACACCAGGCCAATATGCTTCTTGGTCAGTCGATGCTTGCGCATCAAATCTGCGGTGGTGTTGGAAACGGTGGCGACCGCATCGGCACGGTTCAGCAGCAGGCGCTGTGGCCAGTACACCTGGTGGAAGAGGAACCAGCCGGCCCTGATCGGGGCAGGAAGGAATTTCGGCGCATGCGGGTGCGAGTAGTAGATCAAATCGTGCAGCGTCAGGATGACCGGGTACTTGCGTCCCAACGTTCCGATGGTCTGCATCGGCGAGAACACGACATCGGGGTTGAGCTTGTTGATCTGCAAGGCCACCAGCGGTTCCAGCACGCTGGTTGGGCCTGAAATCTTCAGATACGGCACTTCGGGCAGCATCGCCAATTGACGAGTGTCATTGATCAGCATGGTGACATCGGCAAGTTTGCTTGTGGCCTCGATCAGGCCTGCGGTGTAGCGGCTGATTCCATCATGGTGGGTGATGCGGGTGTATCGGGCATCGATAACGAGTTTCACGTGCGCAGTTGCCTTTGGTTCGTCGGGCTTACGCTTTCCAGCCTAGCGGGTCGCAGAGCTGCGCATCAGCAGGAAGCAGAGCACCGCCAAGCTGGTGGCGCAAACCCACCCGATGAGCCCTGCGGTAGTTCCAAAGCTGGATCCCAGCCATCCGCCCAGCAGGCCGCCAAGGGGTACTGCGCCGAATGTGAATAGCCGCCGGGCGCTGAGCACCCGCCCGAGCAACTCCTCCGGGACAATGTCCACCACCCACGAGGAAGAGGCAATATTGAACATCAAAGCAGCCACGCCCCAACCCAAAGCTTGGACGATGAGCAGGATCAGGGAGATGGCTTCGGTGGTGAAGGCTGCCAGCAGGACGCAGCCGGCCAGCAGTGCCTGGGCGCTTCCGGTGAATACCAGCAATTTCGCCGGAGAGTAGGCACCGGAAATTCTCCCGGCGAGCGCAGCACCTACCAGGCCGCCGGCGCCGCCAACGGAGGCGAGCAGGCCGTATCCGAGTTCACCGAAACCCAGATCCTTGATGATGAAGATTGCTTCTACCGCGGAGCCGATGGCCAGCCCGAGGTTTGCCAGGGCTACCGCGAGAGTGATTGCCATCAGCGTACGGTGCTTGGCCAGATATTGCAGTCCGGAGAGTACCTTTGCTTTTTGCTTTGGTGCCGCATCGCTTGGTCCAGCACCCAGTTGCTGCCGATAGCTGCGAACCCGCAAGGCCAGCAACAGGCCGAGCAGGGCCAGGCCTGTGGCCAGGCCCAGCATTGCGGGGGCTCCCAAGAGCGTAAACCCGGTGCCAGCTACTGCTGGGATGACCACGGTCATGGTTTGGTCTGCGGCACTCAATCGGGCAATGAGCTTGCTGATGCTCGAAGTCCGATGGGCTGGATCTTCTTCGATCAATTGCGGCACTGCGGTGGTTTGCGAGGTTTCGGAGAAGACATTGCAGATACCCAGCAAGGTGCACAGCAGCATTCCCAGCGGGATCGACAGTGTCCCGGTGAACGCCAGCAGTGCCAGACAGATCAACAGCGCAAATTTTGTGCCCAGTCCGATACGCAAGACACGTAGCGCCGAGTACTTGTCCACCAAATGTCCGGCGGGAAGGCTGGCAATGACGAAAGCAAGTGAGCTGAGCATATTGAGCAGCCCCATATGCATGGCGGTGGCGCCCAAGGTGCCGACGAACACGAGGTCAATGGTGATGTCCACCAGTGAGCGTCCCGCGGCATCAGTCGCGTTGGACCCCAGCAGTAGGCGCTGGGCACCCTGAATTTTCCCCTGACTTTCGGTGGTCACGTGTCACTCCTTGCTCCAACCGTTTGAGCATACCTTTTTCGAGAGAAAAAGCAATCAAACGATTAGCGATAACTGAAAGCGCCAATAAACGGCGGATCGAACTCCGCTTGAGTAGGCAGTGCGGCACGCTTGTCAACTATCAATGAGCAGGTCAGTGCATAAGCTACCACAACATTTCCCTGCGTAAGTGGAAAATGGCGAAACTTTTCCATCTTCGGCAGAACCCGGATTACTCGGCTTGCATTAACTAACTTACCTGTGATGTTGATAGATCCTTGTTAGGTGAGCCTGACCAAATTTTAATCGTCTCTATCTGAGGAGCATGCTCATGGGTACCTCACTGCCTACCCTGCAAATCCCTGATCTCCCCCTTCCGCTTTACGACGATGCCTTGCTGTGTGCAGACACCGCCCGAAGCTACGAAACCGCATCCCATCTGGCGGCCTCCCTTGTAGCCCAGCAATTCGCCGCAGTTACTTCGCCAACTACCGGCCCGACCCCGCAACAGCTCGCAGCCAAGATCGACCGAGTCGATCTGCATCAGCCGCTGGGATCCAGCGAAGCGTCTTTTTCCGAATTGCATGAGCTGTATTTCAAGGACGCGGTCTACTTCCACGATCCGAAGTACGCAGCCCACCTCAATTGCCCTGTGGCCATCCCGGCTGTTGTCGCCGAAAACTTCGTCACCAGCATCAACACCTCGATGGACACCTTCGACCAGAGCGCCGGCGCCACCCTGATTGAACGCAAGCTCATCGCCTTCACTGCCGGGCTCATTGGCTTCGATGCCGAACAAGCCGACGGCGTCTTCACCTCGGGCGGAACGCAGTCCAATCTGCAGGCCATGCTCATAGCCCGGAACACCGCCACTGCGAAGCTGCAGGGCTCGCTGCCCGAACGCCTGGCGAACCTGCGCATCTACTGCTCGCAGGATGCCCACTTCTCGATCCGCAATGCCGCCATGCTGCTTGGCTTGGGCTACGACGCCGCCGTCGCCATCCCCACCGACGCACAGCACCGCATGGACGCGCAAGCACTGCGCGACCGCTTGGCCAAAGACCTTGCCGCCGGCCTGGTACCGATGGCCATCTCCGCCACCAGCGGCAATACCGACTTTGGCGCCATTGACCCGCTGCCTGAATTGCGTGCGATCGCCACCGAAGCCGGTGCCTGGTTCCACGTCGATGCCGCCTATGGCTGCGGGCTGCTGATCTCCAACAAGCACCGCCACCGGCTGGACGGCATCGAGCAGGCTGATTCGGTCACCGTGGACTATCACAAGTCCTTCTTCCAGCCCATCGGCTCCAGCTCCCTGGTGGTCCGCAACGCTCCAACCCTTGAATCCATCGCGCACTACGCGGAGTATCTCAACCCGCGTGCCGAGGCCGAAGCCGTCCCCAACCAGGTGGCCAAGTCGCTGCAGACCACCCGGCGCTTCGATGCGCTCAAGCTCTGGGTCACTCTGCGTTCCCTGGGTGCCACCCGGCTCGGCGACATGTTCGATAAGGTCATTGCCCTAGCCGAGGATGCCCAGCAGGAAGTCGCCATGCGCACCCAGCTGCATATGGCCGCCGATGTCCAGCTCAGCACTTTGGTCTTCTCCTTCGAAGATCCGCAGCACCCGCTGGAGCTGGCCGAGCACAATGCGCTGGCCAACCAGATCCGCCATCGCCTGTATGCCAGCGGCGAAGCAATGATTGCCGCCACCACCGTCGCCGGCAAGCGGATGCTCAAGCTCACCTTGCTCAATCCCAACACCACCTTGGCCGATATCAGCCAGATCCTCGACGCGATCTGCCGTATCGGCACCAGCATCCTGGCCGAACGCACCCTTGGAGAGAAGAAATGAATCAACCAGCCGAACACTTCGATGCCATCGCCATCGGCGCTGGTCCCTTCAACCTTGGCTTCGCCGCCCTCACCGACGGTCTCGACGATCTCAAGGTCGCGGTCCTGGATGCCAGCGAGAAGTTCGTCTGGCACCCGGGCATGATGCTGCCCGGAACCCACCTGCAGGTTCCGTTCATGGCTGATCTGGTCACCATGGCCGATCCGACCAGTAAGCACTCCTTTTTGAACTACCTGAAGGAACAGGGACGGATCTACCCGTTCTACATCCGCGAGAACTTCTACGCGCTGCGTGAAGAATATTCCAACTATCTGGCGTGGGCCGCAACGAACATCGACAGCGTGCGCTTCGGGCACCGCGTGCTGGAAGTCGAATACCGCGGGGGCCGCTACCACTTATCGGTGCTCACCGCTTCGGGGCTGAGCAGCTTCACCGCAAACAAGCTGGTGCTGGGCACCGGCACCCAGCCTTATCTGCCGCCGGTGGTCAGCGACGCAGCTCGCGGCACGGGCAAGGTGGTGCATTCCAGCGACTACATGTTCCACCGCGAGCAGCTGCTGGCCCCACGCGCAGCCGAATCCCGCCCGCAGGTGACCTGTGTACTGGGCAGCGGCCAGAGCGCCGCGGAAATCTTCCTCGACCTGCTGCGCTGCCTGCCCGAAGACGGCCACCTGATTTGGGCCACCCGCTCGGAACGCTACTTCCCGCTGGAATACACCAAGCTCACCTTGGAAATGACCTCTCCGGAATACATTGACCATTTCCATGGCCTATCCATGGAACAGCGCGACGTGCTCTCTGCGGAGCAAAAGGGCCTGTACAAGGGCATCAATGCGGATCTGATCAATGAAATCCATGAAGAGCTGTACCAGCGCAGTGTCAACGGAGCGGCCAATGTCCACCTGCGCACCGGGTGCACGGCGACCAGCATCGAGGCCGCAGCCGAACAGCTGGCCGTGACCCTGCGCCATGAACGCACCGCGCAGGATCTGGAATTCGTCACCGACAATCTGGTGATGGCCACCGGCTACCGTGCCGGAACCCCCGACTTCCTGGACGGCATCACCGAGCGCATCAACTACCTGGACGACGGGCGCTTGAACGTGGATCGGGAATACTCCATCGGGCTGGACGAAGACATTTTCGTGCAGAACGCCGAACTGCACACCCACGGCTTCACCGCTCCGGATCTGGGGATGGGAGCCTACCGCAATTCGGTGATCATCAACCGCGTGGCCGGACGCACGGTCTACCCGGTGGAAGCGCAAATTGCCTTCCAGCGCTTCGGCGCCGCCGAACTCGCCGGCCTGCCAACCGCCGACACTGCCAACTCCCGCGCCTAAGGATCAAAGCCCAATGACCAATTACACCTTCCGCACCATCTCCCTGCCCGAAGACACCGCGCTGCTGCATTCCTGGATCGCCACCGAGCACGCAGCATTCTGGGGCATGCCCACCGCAAGCGAAACCGAAATTGCCGCCGAATACCGTTCACTGCTGGAGACCGATGACTACGAAGTGCTGCTGGGCTTGGACGGCGCCGGCAGCGCGCGCTTCCTCGTGGAGCTCTACAACCCGGCGACCTCTGCCCTCGCTGAAGCCTACAATTACGTGCGCGGCGATCGCGGACTGCACTTCCTGGCCCCTGCCGCCAGCACCCCGCAGCCTGGCTTCACCCTCGATGCGCTGAGCGCTGCGGTGCAGCAGGCCTTTTCCCGTCCGGGCACCGAACGCATCATCGTGGAACCTGACCAGCGCAATAAGGCGATTCACGCCCTGAACGCCCGAGTCGGTTTCCGCCCGGTGCGCCCGGTACAGCTGGCTGAACCAGATGGTTCCACCAAGCAGGCTCTGCTCTCGATCTGCACCCGCAACGACTTTGAAACCGCAACCGGTCGCAGCCTGGATTCTTCCTTCCTCAGCCCGGAACGCTGGGAGCGCGCCAACCGCCATGTCTTGGCCAAGGCCTTGGGCGAGTTCTCCCACGAGCGCCTGCTGGAACCGGCCGATCACGGCGAGAACCGCTACTCGGTGCAGAAGGACGGACACCGCTACAGCTTCACCGCCCGCCGCTACCAGTTGAATCACTGGCTGGTTGATCCGCATTCGCTGGAACACCAGCAGTTCGCCGACGGGATCTGGCACCAGGCCGAAGTTGATGCCATTGATTTCATCACTCTCTTCTACCGGGAGCTGACGCTCTCCGAAGCCCAGCTGCCCACCTACCTCGAAGAGCTCTCCTCTACCCTGTCCAGCCACTGCTACAAGCAGGTCCACGCCACCCATGATGCCGCGCAGCTCGCGCAATTCCCCGGCGATGCAGCGCAGTCCTTCCAGCTCATTGAATCCTCCATGACCGAGGGCCATCCATGCTTCGTTGCGAATAATGGCCGCATGGGCGTGGGCCGCAGCGACTACCTGCGCTATGCACCGGAAACCGGTGCTGCGCTGCGCCTCGGCTGGGCCGCGGCCCACAAGTCCCGGGCGCAGTTCGATGCCATCGACACCTTGGACTACGAATCACTGCTCTCCGGCGAGCTGCACCCGGCAGAACGCCAGCGCCTGGACGACGCGCTGGAGGCTGCCCTGTTCGGCACCGGATTATCTGCAGAAGACTACATCTTCATGCCGGTGCACCCTTGGCAGTGGGAAAACCGCCTCTCGATTACCTTCGCCAACGACATTGCCCGCAAGCAGCTGATCTGGCTGGGCACCAGCGAAGACGAATACCAGGCACAACAATCGATCCGCACCTTCTTCAACCTCTCCAATCCCACCCGGAACTACGTGAAGACCGCCATGTCCATCTTGAACATGGGCTTCATGCGCGGCTTGAGCGCTGAATACATGAAGGTCACACCGGCCATCAACCAATGGCTGGGCGAGCTATTCGAGAATGATCCGGTGCTCTCCAGCCAGCCTGTGGCCTTGCTGCGAGAAATCGCGGCGGTGGGCTACCGGAACCCGCAGTTCGAAGCCGCCACGGACAAGAGCGCGCCGCAGCGAAAGATGTTCGCTGCCCTGTGGCGCGAATCCCCGATCAGCACGCTGGGCAACAACGAGAAGCTGGCCACCATGGCGAGCTTGCTGCATGTCGATGTCCACGGCAAGTCCTTCGCCGGAGCGCTGATCCGGCGCAGTGGCCTGGACCCGCAGACGTGGCTCAACCAATATCTGGATGCCTATCTCATCCCGTTGGTGCATTGCCTGGCAGCATACGATTTGGTGTTCATGCCGCACGGGGAGAACGTCATCATGGTGTTGGAAAACGGTGCCGTCAAGAAGGTGCTGCTCAAGGATCTGGGAGAAGAGATTGCGGTGCTTTCGGACCGGGTGGAACTGCCCGAAGAAATCCGCCGCGTGCGCACCGGCGGCGACCCGGTGCTCTCGGTCTTCACAGATGTCTTCGATTCCTTCTTCCGCTTCCTTGCGCCGCTGCTGGATGCCGAGGGCCTGATAAGCGAGGAAGAGTTCTGGAAGTCCGTCGTTGGCCGCTTGCTGGATTACCGTGACCGGCATCCAGAATTCACCGAACGCTTCGATGAGTTGGGCCTGTTTGCCCAGAGCTTCCCCCTGTCCTGCCTGAACCGCTTGCAGCTGCGCAATAACCAGCAGATGCTTGACCTCACTGACCAGTCCGGCGGACTGCTCTACGCCGGTGATTTGGAGAATCCACTGGCTAGCGCGCTAGCCCCGCTGGGCTAGCCCCTGACAGATCCGCATCGCGCCGCACGGTATTCGTGCGGCGCGATGCTTCTATCTGATGCGTCTCTCAGCCAAGCCGGCGTTGCAGCTCCTGAACGCCGTCACCTTCCAGCTGCGGCAAGCCGTGCCTCCGTCCAGCCAGAACCATGACAATATCCAGCAGCTTGCCACGCACCTCAGGACCGGTTCCAACGGCAAATTCCTGATCGACCGCAACGATTTTCAGACCCTTGGCCAAAGTTTTGCTGTTGACCGCGAAATTATCGGATACGAAGAATTCGGCCACTTCCCTTATTGATTCGGCTCCCGGCTGCAGTGTGATCCCCAGGGGAACCGCGATGTCCTGGCTGTGGACCACCACTTCCCCCAGCAGTGCCGGAACCGAGTTCAGTGCCGCTATGGAGTTGCCGCAAGAATTCTGGAAATTATCGAAGGTCTGGTCAGGGGAATCGCCAAGGAACTTCTCCAGCAGCCGCGCATTGTGCCGATCGGTATTGAAGCCGCTGCGGAGCATATTGGCCAGCCAGGCCCCGGTGGCCGTAGACCCCGCGGCTGCTATATGGGCAACGATGTGGCGTACCGTCCATGGCGGGCACAGAGATTCTTGCTGCCAGTGGCTCTGGTTCAGGTTTCCCAAGAATTCGCATAGCGTCTCGCGTTCGGCGCGTACCAGCGACCACAGCTGCGTTGTGTCCATCGAGTTACTCGCTTTCCCACTCTTCTCGTTGTTTCTGCCATCCTACCCTCATTCGATTTCTCGGGGCCTCACGTCGCTTCTGATCATTATGTTTCTGCTCAGGATCTGTTGTTCCTCGACCCTGTTTCAGCGCCGGCACGAGGGCACTTGCGGAAAGGTAAAAAGAATTTTCCCAAATATACTTGACACTTCAACTTTAGTAGGTTTAGTATTTAGTTAAAGCTTCAACCAATCAACTCAGGGAGTCCTCATGGTCAACGTCAGCATCATCGGTACCGGCAATATGGGTCAGGCAATTTCATCGGTCCTCAACAAGGGCGGCGCCACCATCCAGATGCTCGGCTCGGGCGACTCGGCTACCGCAGCCTACGGCGACATCATCGTACTGGCCGTGCCGTACCCAGCCATCGAAAGCATCATCGCCGAACGCGGCGAGCAGTTCGCAGGGAAGGTTGTCGTCGACATCACCAACCCGCTGAACTTCGAGACCTTTGACTCGCTCACTGTGCCAGCTGACAGCTCAGCCACGGCCGAAATCGCCAAGGCGCTACCGGAAGCTACGGTCATCAAGGCCTTCAACACCAACTTCGCCGCAACCATCGCCGAAGGCCAGGTCGGTGGCACCCAGACCGCCGTGCTGATCGCCGGTGACGACGAAACGGCCAAGGGCGAGCTGTCCGCACTGGTCACTGCCGGCGGACTGCGCGCCATCGATGCCGGCGCCACCAAGCGCGCTCGCGAGCTGGAGGGCATCGGCTTCATGCAGATCTCGCTGGCCGCAGGCGAGAAGATCGAATGGACCGGCGGCTTCGGAATCAACTAGCACCACCCGCTGTACGCGACGCGACTCAAGCCCCTGCATTGAACAATGTTCAATGCAGGGGCTTTTTCGTGTACATTAGTGCCTTAATTGAACACCGTTCAAGTCGAAGTCGCGTCACCTCAGCGGCCAAGGAACCAGGCGAAGGAACCCATGAGCATCTCCCCGCAGCGCAGCACCACGATTGATTGCACCGAACTGGCCACCCGCATCGAGCAGGGCCATGAGCTCAACGCCGAGGAGGCGCTGGAATTATTGTCAGTGGATGACGCAGAGGTCTTCCGGCTCGTCGCTGCCGCCGGCATCTTGCGGCGCAAGCACTTCGGCAACACCGTCAAGGTCAATTACCTGGTCAATTTGAAATCCGGTCTCTGCCCGGAAGACTGCACCTATTGTTCGCAGCGTTTGGGCTCCAAGGCCGAAATCCTGAAATACACCTGGCTCAAGCCCGAAGAGGCGGTGCACCAGGCCGGCTTGGGCATCGCCGGCGGAGCGTCACGGGTCTGCATGGTCGCCTCGGGCAAAGGCCCGACCGACCGGGATATCGACCGCGTCGCCGCGATGATCGGAAGCCTGAAGGAAGAACACCCGCAGGTGGAAGTCTGCGCCTGCATCGGCATCCTCAAAGAGGGCCAAGCGCAGCGGCTCAAGGCCGCCGGCGCGGATGCCTACAACCACAACCTGAACACCGCAGAGTCCCTCTACCCGGACATCTGCAGCACCCACAGCTACGCCGAGCGCGTCTCCACCGTGGAACAGTCCAAGTCTGCTGGGCTTTCCCCCTGCTCCGGACTCATCGTCGGGCTCGGCGAAACCGCTGAGCAGCTGGTTGAGGCGATTTTCGCCCTGCGCGCATTGGACGCCGATTCCATCCCGGTCAACTTCCTGATGCCCTTCGACGGCACCCCGCTTCAAGGCACCTGGAACCTGACCCCGTTGGCGTGCCTGCGCATCCTCGCCGTGGTGCGCATGGCCTGCCCTGACAAGGAGATCCGGATGGCCGGCGGACGCGAAATGCACCTGCGTTCCTTGCAGGCCAATGCGCTGGAAGTTGCCAATTCGCTATTCCTCGGCGATTACCTGACCAGCGAAGGGCAGGATGCGAAAACCGATCTGGCCATGATTGCCGATGCCGGATTCGTTGTGCTGGGCCAAGAGGACCAGGACCCAGCCAGCATCGCCCGCGCCCTAGGCGAAGCCGCCGCGCATGCCGCGCGCCAGCCGGAAGATGCGGGCAACGCCGGGGCCAATGGGTGCAGCGGATCGTGCTGCTCTTCGGATGCTTCCCCTGCCTGCGGCAGCGGGTCCTCGGGCTGCGGCCCCGCCGCCTCCCAGCCGCTTCTGCGCCGTCGCGGCGCCGGGACCCGGGAAACCCCCAACGCATGATCGCCACCGGTTCGAAGCTGCTCGCCCGGGATGCCGGGCTGCTCTGGCACCCCTATGCACCGCTGGATGACGGGGCCCGCTACGCGGTCACCGCAGCACGCGGTACCCGGCTGTCCCTGGAAGACGCCCGGGGCGAACGCCACGAGGTCTTCGATGGCATGTCCTCATGGTGGTCCGCGGTGCACGGATACCGCCATCCTGCGCTGGATGCCGCCGCGCGTGGCCAGCTGGAGCGCTTCAGCCACGTGATGTTCGGCGGGCTGACCCACCGCCCGGCGATCGAGCTGGCCGAACGACTGGTCACCCTGGCCCCCGAGGGGTTGAGCCATGTGTTCCTGGCCGATTCCGGGTCGATCAGCGTCGAAGTGGCGCTCAAGCTCGCCTTGCAATACCAGGATGCCAAGGGCCGGAGTGGACGCAGCCGTTTCGCGGCGCTGCGCGGCGGCTACCACGGGGACACCTTCGCCACCATGGGCATCTGCGACCCGGTGGATGGCATGCATTCAGCTTTCGCGCCGCTGTCCGCCGCACAGGTGTTCTTGCCCAAGCCCCCTGCGGCACGCCGCACCGAGCAAGGTAGCTGGGAGCATAGCGAATCCGGGATGCAGCAGTGGGAGCAGGCAACCCGCCGGCTGCTGGCGGCGCACGCACCTGAATTGGCCGGGATCGTGTGCGAGCCGGTGCTCCAAGGCGCGGGCGGCATGCACGTCTACCCACCGGAGGTGCTGCGGATCCTGCGCGAGCTGGCCGATGACTACGACCTGGTGCTGATCGCCGACGAGATCGCCACCGGTTTCGGGCGCACCGGGGAACTGTTCGCGGTGCAACATGCCGGGATCGTTCCGGACATCATGTGCGTGGGCAAGGCACTGACCGGAGGCTACCTCACGCTGGCCGCGATGCTCTGCACCACCAGAATCGCCTCGGCCCTGGCCAGCGGCCGCGGTGGCACCGGGTCCGCTCTGTTGCATGGTCCCACCTTCATGGGCAACCCGCTGGCCTGCGCGGTGGCCTGCGCCTCGCTCGATCTGCTCACCGGCGCTCCCGGGACCGGTTCCCCAGCCCAGGGGCCGTGGCGCGCTCAAGTCTCCGCCCTGGAAGCCGGGTTGCGCGCCGCACTGGCACCCGCCGCGCAGCTTGGCCACGTTATCGATGTGCGGGTACTCGGCGGGGTGGGGGCCATCGAACTCGACGGACCGGTGGACGTAACGGCGCTAACCCGGGCCGCGGTGGACCGTGGGCTGTGGGTGCGGCCCTTCCGGAACCTGGCCTATGTCATGCCTCCGTATACCAGCACCCCCAGCGACATCGCCGCCCTGGGCCAGAGCCTGGTCGGCGCGTTGGAGCAAGTTCATGGCTGAGCCCGCTCCACGCTGGGAGACCTGGCTGGGCACCCGCGCCCGGGTGCGCGAACTGCGCGGCTTGCAGCGCAACGATGCGCCCAGGGGCCGGGTCTTCGATCTGGCATCCAACGACTATCTGGGCTTGGCCGGACACCGGCAGGTACGCCGAGCCGCGGCCGATGCGGCGCTGGAGCACGGCGCGGGAGCCGGTGCCAGCCGGGTGGCCGGCGGGACCTTCGCAGTGCACCGGGAGCTGGAAGCCGGGCTCTGCAGCTACGCCCACCGGCAGTCGGCGCTGGTCTTCTCCAGCGGCTACACCGCCAATCTGGGGGTGCTCGGCGCCCTAGGCGGTCCGGGCAGCCTGTTCATCATCGATGCCCATGCCCACGCCAGCCTGATCGATGGCGCCAAGCTTTCGGCATCCGCGGTGGCTACCGCGGCGCACAATGACCTGGAGGATGTCGCCCGCCTGCTGCATGCCAACCGCGAAGATCCGCAGGGCAAGCCGCGGGTGCTGGTGGTGGTCGAATCCATCTATTCGGTCTTCGGGGATGCCGCGGCGCTGCCGAAGCTGGCAGCATTGTGCGCGCAGTACGGGGCGCTGCTGCTGGTGGACGAAGCCCATTCGCTGGGTGCCGTGCCCCGGGGTTCGGCGGTGCATGCGGCCGGGCTGGCCGGTGCTTCGCATGTGCTGTCTACCGCCACGTTGTCCAAGGCGCTGGGTTCCCAGGGCGGTGCCGTGCTCCTGGGCGGATCCGGCGCCCAGGCGCTGCGTGAGCAGCTGGTCAACGCGTCACGCACCTTCATCTTCGACACGGGGCTGTCCCCTGTGGCCGCGGCCGCGGCACTGGCCGCACTGCGCTTGGCCACCCCGGAGCGGCTAGCTGCCCTGCAGTCCAATGCGCGGCTGGTTTTCGAGCAGTTGCGCAGTTATTCGCATCTGGCTGACCGCGTAGACGCCGGGGCTGGAGCGGTCCACTCGGTGCGGATGTCCAGTTCCGCCGCGGCATTCAGGGCAACGGCCAAGCTGGCGGCCGCGGGCATTGCTGTGGCCTGCTTCCGCCCGCCCAGCGTGCCCGACTCGATTTCCCGGTTGAGGCTCACCGCCCATGCCCAGCACCAGGGACCGGAACTTGAAATTGCCATCCGTACGGTGGCCCGAACCATCGCCGAGGAGGATTGATGAACTGCCCCTATGCCGCCACGGCGAGCGCCCTGGACCAGGCCCCGCTGGCAGGTGACTTGCCGGCCGCCTACCCGGCCGCCATCAACCGGCGCTACCGGAGTATCGAGGACCCTGCGACGGTGCGCGCCATCCTGGCCCGACCCGAGCACTTCTCCCCCGCCAATGCGCTGGCCACCGCGGTGCCCCTTGCCCCGGCGGCACTGCGCATCCTGAGCCGGGTGAAATTCGCGTTGCCCGAGGTGCTGGCCAGTGCCTCGGGACCGGAGCATCTGGCGGTGCGGCGGATTACCGCCGGGTTCTTCAGCCCGGCCAAGGTCCGCGCCCAACGCGAGCAGGTCCGGGCCCGGGTGCGCGAAATCTGCGCAGGCTTGGATACCCGGCTGCGCCGAGGCGAGGTACTGGACCTGGGCACCGAACTGGCAGCGGTGGTCCCGGTAGAAATCATGGCGCGGATGACCGGCTTCCCGGTGCCGCCGCGCAGCAGCTTGAAGGCCTGGAGCCAGGATTCGCTGGAGCTGTTCTGGGGCTGGCCCGATGAGCCTCGACAGCTTGAACTGGCCCGCAGCGCAGCCCAATACTATGCCTGGCTGGACGGTGCCGTGCATGAGGCGGTGCAACGCGATGACGAAAATCTTTTCGCTCAGCTGCGCCGGACCGGGATTGGCGAGCGGCAATTGCGCTCCCTGGCCTATTTCCTGGGCATCGCCGGGCAGGAAACCACTTCCATGCTCATTTCCACCGCGTTGCACGCAGGCCTTCGCGATCATCGCTGGAGCGCCTTGGCCCACCGGGACACGGGTATGGCTGCCGCACGGCAGCTGGTGGGCGAAGTGCTTTCCCGCGCTTCCTCGGTGCCGACCTGGCGGCGGATTGCCACTAGCTCCATCCGGCTCGGTGACCAGGAGTTCCAGGCCGGGGACGAACTGGTCTTGCGCCTGTCTGGAGGAGAGCTGGGCACTGCCGCTGATGCCTCGCTGGCCTTCGGACACGGCATCCACCGTTGCCTGGGCGCGGGGTTGGCACGGATGGAAGCTGAACTGGTCCTCGCCGAAACTGCTCGGCTGCTGCCGACGCTGGTAGCCGACCCGAAAGCCGTGCGTTTCGGCTACTCGTTATCTTTCCAAGCCCCGGATGCGGTGTTCTGCCGCTACCCGAATGAATCGAGGCACCCATGATCCACGTCATCACCGGAACCGACACCGAAGTCGGCAAAACCGTATCCACCGCAGTGCTGGCCGCCAGGGCGCTGCAGTTGGGGCAAAGCGTGGCCATCTACAAGCCGGCCCAAACAGGGGTGCAGGGCCAAGAACCCGGCGATGCGCAGGATGCGGCCCGCTGGCTGGGGCATCCCGAGAGGCTGACGGCTTCCGAGGGTGTGCGCCTAGCCGAACCCATGGCACCGGCGGACGCGGCCCTATGCGCCGGATTGGATCCTGTTCTAGCCCTGCCGAGTCTGGACAACCATGTGCAGCGGATCCGCGAATTGGCCGCAAGGCACGATGCGGTGCTCGTCGAGGGTGCCGGCGGGCTGCTGGTGGAGCTGACGGCGCAGGGGCAGAACATTGCGGATCTCGCCGCAACGCTCAGTGCCGAGCTGGTGGTGGTGGCCCGGCCGGATCTGGGTACATTGAACCACAGCGCGCTCACTTTGGAGGCCTGCCTTGCGCGCGGCTTTGATCGCGGGACACTGCTGCTGGGCAGCTATCCGGCACAGCCCTCGGTCCTGCATGCCCGGAATTTGGATAACTTGCGGCAGCTGGCGGCAGGCCGTGGCTGGCACTTCGCCGGGGCGCTGCCCGCGAACCTGGTGGCGGATCCTGCCGGCAGCCGCGGCGCATTGCACCGGGCCGCCGGCTCCTTGGAATGGCGGCAAGCAGCCGCCCCGGTCACCGCGACTTAGGCCAACGGGCCACTGGGCAGGGTGAGAATCTCCGCTCCGGTCTCGGTGATCGCAATGGTGTGCTCGGTGTGTGCGGTGCGGCAGCCGGTGGCGCTGCGCAGGGTCCAACCGTCGCCGTCGGTCACCAGCTTGTTGGTATCGGCCATGACCCATGGTTCGATAGCCAGCAGCAGACCAGGGCGCAGCGTGTAGCCTCGGCCCTGGCGCCCATCGTTGGAGACATGCGGGTCCTGATGCATGGTGCTGCCGATGCCGTGGCCACCGAATTCCATGTTGACCTTGTATCCTTCGGCGGTGAGCACCGACCCGATGGCGAAGGACAGGTCACCGACCTTGGCTCCGGGACGCGCTTGGGCAATGGCCGCATCCAAGGCGCGCTGAGTGGTTTCGATCATTTTCAGGTCTTCTGCACGCGCAGCGGTGCCAACGATGAAGCTGATGGCCGCATCGGAGGCGATGCCCTTCAAGGTGACGGCCAGATCCAGCGTAAGCAGGTCGCCATCGGCCAGCTGGTAGTCGCGAGGCAAGCCATGGAGTACGGCATCATTGACGCCGGTGCAGATGTAATGGCCAAAGGGCCCGCTGCCGAAAGACGGGGCGTAGTCGACATAGCAGGATTCCGCTCCTGCTTCTTCGATCATTTCCTTGGTCCATGCGTCGATCTCCAGAAGGTTGGTGCCGACCTGCACGCGGTGCTTGAGCGTATTGAGGATGTTTCCGACAAGGCGTCCGGTCTCGCGGGCGCGCTCTACTTCACTGGCGGTGAGAATCTCGATCACTCCAATTACTATACCGGTATTTTAATACCGGTATAATGATCTTATTATGGTCAGACTTCCGCTTACCGCCCGGGAAATCGAACAGGGCAAGAACCTCGGCGCGTTGCTTCGAGAGGCACGCGGCGAACGAACCATCCTTGATGTCGCGCTCCAAGCCGGACTCTCCCCCGAAACCCTGCGGAAAATAGAGACCGGACGTGTAGCCACTCCCGCATTCTCCACCATCGCTGCCGTCGCTTCCGTACTTGATCTCTCCCTTGACGCAATCTGGTCCGCACTGGAAGAGGCCAATGGGTGGCACCGACCCGAAAGCCCTATCCTGGCGCACTGATTGCCAAACGCCCCGGACGGCGGAATATCCTCCCGAGATTACTTGTTGCCTCAAGCATGAAGAACATCGGATTTTTGTCCTTCGGCCATTGGACCGACCACCCCCAGTCAGGCACCCGCAGCGCGTCGGACGCCCTGCTGCAGGCCATCGACCTAGCGGTCGCTGCCGAGGAGCTCGGCGCGGACGGCGCCTACTTCCGCGTGCACCATTTCGCCCAGCAGTACGCCTCCCCCTTCCCCCTTTTGGCTGCCATCGGCGCGCGAACCAGCCGCATCGAGATCGGCACCGGCGTGATCGACATGCGCTACGAGAACCCGCTGTACATGGCTGAAGATGCCGGCTCCGCCGACCTGATTTCCAACCGCCGCTTGCAGCTGGGCATCAGCCGCGGTTCGCCCGAGCAGGTCATCGACGGCTGGCGTCACTTCGGCTTCGAACCGCGCGAGGGCGAGTCGGATGCCGACATGGGACGACGGCACACCGAGCGGCTGCTCGAGGTGCTCTCCGGAGAGGGCTTCGCCGAGCCCAGCCCGAAGCCGATGTTCCCCAATCCACCGGGCCTGCTGCGCATCGAGCCGCATTCGGACACCTTGCGCGAACGCATCTGGTGGGGTTCCGGGTCCAATGCCACGGCCGTGTGGGCCGCGAAACTGGGCATGAACCTGCAGAGCTCCACGCTTAAGGACGATGAATCGGGCAAGCCCTCCCACGTCCAGCAGGCCGAACAGATCCAGCTCTACCGCGATGCATGGAAGGAAGCAGGCCACGCGCGCGAACCACGCGTCTCGGTCAGCCGCAGTATCTTCGCGCTGACCGACGAGCGCGACTGGCAGTACTTCGGACGCGACCGCTACAGCTCGGACCAGGTCGGCAACATCGATGCCAAGACCCGTGCGGTCTTCGGCAAGTCCTATGCCGGGGAGCCAGATGAACTAGCCAAGAAACTCGCCGAGGACGAGGCCATCGCCGCGGCGGATACGTTGCTGCTGACTGTCCCGAACCAACTCGGCGTGGACTACAACGCCCACGTCATCGAATCAGTGCTCAAGCACGTGGCTCCGCTGATGGGCTGGCGCTGAACCGGCTCAATCGTTACGCAGATCCCTTCCCCATTTATTACATGGAGACCCACGCCACTAGGCTGGATCAAAAGTCCTAGACATTTGCACGCAGAATCAGGGAGCAACTCATGAGCAAGCCATTAAACGTCGCCTTCATCAAGGCCAGCTGGCATGCGGATATCGTCGACCAGTCGCTGGCAGGCTTCAAGGCCGAGATGGAAGCTTCCGGGCAGGAATACAGCATCAATGTCGTCAGCGTACCCGGCGCCTACGAAATGCCGCTGCAGGCCCAGCGCTTGGCAAAGACCGGGAAGTACGATGCCGTGGTAGCCGCAGCCCTCGTGGTTGACGGAGGCATCTATCGCCACGATTTCGTTGCCCAGGCAGTGGTGGGCGGCTTGATGCGAGTACAGCTGGATACCGATGTGCCAACCTTCTCGGTCAGCCTGACTCCGCATCACTTCCACTCGAACGATGAGCACCAGACCTTCTACTTCGAGCACTTTCTCAAGAAGGGCGCCGAGGCTGCCCGCGCTGTTCGAGCCGTGGCGGCTATCGAGCTCTAGCGAATACGCGAAAAGCAGGCGGCTGCCTTGAACGCCGTTGTCAACGGTCAAGGCGGCACGCCTGTTTCTATTCAGGGCCAAGCCCTAGGCGCGATCTACAAATGCCTTATTTCGCGCTTTCCTTGCTTCCATAATGCAATATCCAAAATTCGTAATAACGACAAATGAGGTTGGCCGGCCTCAGCCCTGATCGCTCTGAGCTTGCCTACAAATTCCGCGGCCTCGGAAGAACCGTCGTGGAAGGCGGAGTACCAAACGATCCATTGTTCTCCACTGCCTTCGATCCCGGCAACTGCTTTGACAACCGAATCGTAAACCGGAATCAAGTCCGGCCGCTTGCGAGCCATGATCTTGCTTGCCGTGGTTTGGCCGACCTTCCAAGGGTCTTCATGTTGCCGTAGAAGCGACCACAATTTATCCGCAGGCGATCCCTCATCGAGATATTTCTCGAATAATTCTGGCGTCAAATTCTCGAACTTCAAGTCCTGCGGAATCTGGGACAGCAATTCGCTGATTTGCTCGGCTAGCGTTTCGAGGATTCCCAAGGAAGCCTGCGCTGGCACGTCAACGGAGAGCATCGATACCGCCACCAAGTCGGTCGCAGTGATTCGATGTGGATCAGTATCGACACCTTCACCAAGAGTTTCAAAGCGCGATCCAGAATACTTGGGCCGACCGTTTCCCATGGTCCCGAAATAGTCCCTTACATCTTCTACCGCAGTGCTGAAGTCTACTTTTGATCGAAGTTGCATTTACGCTGACCCCCATTGTTGGTTGAAGATTTGATTATTTCACCGTACCTGAAAGTACCGACAAGTTGGGCTCTCAGCCATGATTCGGGAAATCAGTCGTCGCCTATTTGTCCCTCATCCTTCGTACGCTCTTTACATGATTGATTTCAATAATTCCTCTGTCTTCAAATTGGGCCCATGGGACCTTTCACAAGTCGCACCGGAGATCGTACCCATGATGGTCACTGGCGAAGAGCTACTAAGCGCTTTCAAGGGTGCACGCGACTACGTGGTCTTCAGCAACAAGAGACTCATCGCCGTCAATGTGCAAGGCATGACCGGCAAAAAGCGGGATTACACCTCGTTACCGTATTCGAAAGTCCAGTCGTTCTCCGTTGAAACAGCTGGAACCTTCGATCTGGATGCGGAGCTGGACCTGTGGTTCAGCGGGTTGGGCAAAGTTCGTCTGGAGTTCAAGGGCAAAGTTGATGTCCGGGCCCTCTCTCAGCTCATCGCCTCCTACGTGCTCTAGCAAGACAGCACGCCTGTTCCTATTCAGGGCGAGTCCGCTGGCTGCTACCAAGCCTCGCGCGGGCTGAGCCGGGCTGCTGCCATTGATGCACCCAGAATGATGGTGCGCATGAAGCGTTCGGCCGCTTCGATCAGCAGCCGTTCCCCGTCATCCACTGCTTCTTGCAGCGTCATCGGGATCGGCATGATCGAGGCAATGGCGTCAATTCCGATATCGTGCACGTCTCGGCAGCCGCGGCCCAGAGTTCCTGCCAGGGCCACTACCGGCACCCCATGCAGCGCCGCGCGCCGCGCTACCTCCGCCGGCACCTTGCCCTTGGGCGTCTGGAAGTCGATGGCGCCTTCTGCGGTGATGACCAGATCCGCTCCGCGCAGCATCGAGTCCAGATCGATGCCGGCCAAGCCCGAGTCCAGGATCGCCTCGAAGCGAGGCAAGAGCACCGCCCCCACCGCCGCCAAGCCAGCGCCCAGCCCGCCCGAAGCACCCGTCCCCGGGGCCAAAGCGAAATCCGTGGAGCGCGAGGACTCCAGCGCATCGCGCCGCAGGGTCGAGGCCCAGCGTTCGAAACCTGCTGACATGATTTCGACCTGTTCCGAGTTGCCCCCTTCTGCGGACCGAAAACGCGGGCCACTCCGCGCGGGCCGGTCAGCACATTGTGCAGGTTCAGCGCCATGGTGATCCGGACATTCCCGGCAGCCAGGGCCGGGTGCAGGCCGGACAGATCCAACCGGTCCACCGATCCGAGGTAGTTGCCGCCGGCCTTGACCTCATGGCCGTTGGCATCAAGGAGTCGTGCACCCAGCGCCTGCAATGCCCCCATGCCGCCATCCGAGGTACCCGAATCGCCGCAGCCCACGAGGATCTTGGAGGCCCCGGCATCAATGGCGGCCGCGATCAGCTCGCCCACACCGTAGCTGGTGGTGGTTCCCGGATCCCGCTGGTCGCGGGGAACCAGCCGCAGGCCCGCAGCGGCGGCCATTTCGACGACTGCCGTTCCGGCCGCTTCGCCACCGAGCATGGCGTAGTGGGACTCGACTTGCTGTCCGACCGGACCGGTGACTGCCATTGGCACCAGGTGGCCGCCGGTAGCGCACGCCAAGGTTTCTGCGGTGCCTTCGCCGCCATCGGCGATGGGCACTGCCTTGACCGTGGCTCCGGGCAAGGCCCGGCGAACCCCGGCGCCGATGGCCGCCGCGACTGCCGCCGCGTCGAGGGATTCCTTGAATCCGGAAGGGGCGACCAGGATGCGTTGTGGAAGTGCGTGTGCCATGATTCGTTGTCCTTTTCAGTGAGGATGAATGCGATGAGATGTGAAGCTACGAGGTGGTTCAGAGAAACAGCGGCAGCCCCATGGCCGGCCAGATCCAGAAGGCGAAGACCAGGACCAGCAGGACCATGAGCGGTCCGAGCACCGCGCTCAGGCGCAGCAGGTCTGCCGGCTTATAGGTTTCGATGCCCTCGATCTCGGAGAACAGGTTCACCGGCTTCGAGCTGCTGGTCAGTGTGTGGCAGAAACCGGCAGCGGCGGTGGAAGCCAGGGCAATGGCTACCGCGTTGACCCCGACGCCCGGGGCCAGCGAGACCACCAGCGGAATCAGCACCGCTGAGCGGGCCGAACGGGACTGGATGACCAGATGCGCCGTGGCAGAGACCACCACCACGAGGACGGTGAAGACCCAGGGTGCGGCAGCGCCGAGCTGCTCGACGGGGCCAAGCACCTTGCGGGCCAGCCATTCGGCGGCTCCGCTTCCGGCGAGCGCCGTGCCCAGGGTAAGGGTCGCGGCCATGAAGATGAGCATCGACCACGGCACCGCCTTCAATGCCTTGGCCAGGCCTACAGAGCCATATCCCGGGCTGGCTACCAGCAATGAACCAAGCAGGGCCACGATGGCGGGATGGAGCTGGTGCAGGGGCTCGGTGCACCAGAGCACCACCACAGCCGAGACCAGCAGCGCTGCCCTGGATTGCCCCACCGTGAGCGGGCCCGAGAGCGGCACCGGCGAATACTGCTGCAGCCGCTCGATGCCCACCGCCAGCGGTTCTGCGCGGTCCTCCTTGCGGGTGAACATCCACAGCACCAGCTCGGCGCACAGATGGGAGGAAACGAAAGCCAGCGGCAATCCGTAGACCAGCCAGCCGGCGAAGGAGAATCCTTCATGGCCCGCGGTGGCGAGGATCTGGCTGGTGATCAGGTGCGCTCCGGCGCCCAGATAGGATGCCACTGCCGAAAGCAGGATAACCGAGGGGAAAACCAGGGACAGGGCCAGGACGATGCGGCGGCGATCCGCCAGCGCCTTGGCCAGGGCAATGAAGACCGGAATGGCCAGGGCCGCGCGCCCGGAAGTGGACGGCACCGCGAATGCGGTAGCCACCAGCACGCCGGTAGTCAGGTGGATCAGCTGCCGCGGGGTGTTCGCCCCTGCGGCTATCCATGCTGCGGCGCGGGTAGCCAGTCCCGTGGCGGTGATCCCCGCCGCGATCACGAAGGCGGCCAGCAAGAGCCAAATGGTGTCTTCTCCCAGCGAGGAGAACAGGTCGGCTTCGGGCAGCACGCCCATGAGCACCAGCACCACTGCTGCGCCCAAGGCGATAAAGGTATCGCCTACTGGCGAGAAGACCCAGAGCCAGATGGCCAAGGCGAAGACCGCCAGGGTCAGGGCCCCTTGGGCTGGCAATGCCTGCACTGTCCCCGCATCTGGGCCGAAGGCTCCATAGGCGCACCAGCCGAGAAAGCCCAGCAAGACCAGTGCGGCGATGATTCGCGCTGCGTTCTGCTTGCTCCAGCGGCTTCGTGCCGCACCGGCGTTGCCCTGTTCCGCGGCCTGGTCCATGGACCGCTGGGCGGTGTAGCGGAATCCCGAGCGTGGCGCAGTTGGCTTGATGCTCATGACTCACCGCCCAGGCTGCTGGCCATGGATTGGGCGAATTCTTCTTCGCAGCGGATGCCTTGTCCGGCATCAGCTTGCGGGAGGGAAAATCCGAAACTGGTCCCGTGGCCGTTTCCGGATTCCACCCAGGCCGTGCCGCCGTGGGCTTGCGCGACCGCTTTCACCACGGCCAAGCCCAAGCCCATGCCGGATCCCTGCTGGCCGGCTTCCGGGGCACTGCGATAGTTTTCCAGCAGGGCACGGGCCTGGTCCGGGTCCAACGCCGGTCCATCGTTGGCAACCCAGAAGCTGGCCATGCCCTTTGCTGCGGCAGAACCGATCCGGATGCTTTCTCCATCCTCGGTATGCGCGACGGCATTTTGGATCAGTTGGTGCATGGCCTGGGCAACGCGCAGCGGATCAAGCCACGCCTGGGCCTTGGCAGACTCGGCTATGCGGAATTGGCGGTCCGGGTAGGCGCCCGGGCGGGCGGCTGCCGCGGCAACGTCCGCCGTGACTTCGCCGACGGGCACCATTCGGCGCTGGATGAAGTCCGGGTCCGAGCTTTGCGCCAGCAATTCCAGGTCGGCAAGCGTCTGCCCCATCAGTGAAATGTGCGCCTGCGCGGTGCTGATGATCCTGCCGCGTTGCTTCCGGGGCACCTCTTCCTCGTTGAGCTTCTGCAGGGCGGCAGCCAGCTTGCGCTGGGGGCTTCCCAGGTGCTCGCGAGCTTCGGAAATGAAGTGGCGTTGGGCCAGATGCGAAGCTTCAACCCGGTCAAGCATTGCGTTCAACGTGCTGGCCAGCTGCGCCAGGTCGTCTCGTCCTTCCACAGGAACGCGGGCCGAGAGGTCATTGGCCGTAATCGATGCAGCGGTTTCGCTCATGGTGCGGATGGGACGCATGATCTGGCCGGCCGCCAGCCAGGCGATTCCCGCCGTCAGCGCCAGTCCCCCGGCAGCTACGCCAAAGAGCATGGTTGCCTGCCGGTCCGCTTCTTCCTGGGCACCGCCGATGAAATGCGCAACGACCAGGTGGGCCTGGTGACCAGCTCCGTTGGCTCCGGAAGCATCCTTCGCCTCGGCTTTCGCCCAGCGGACCGTCCCGTGGTTGCTTTCCAGGATTCCAGAGGGCTTTGCGTCATCGAGAATCCGTCCCAGGAGCACCGGATCTTCAGCGAGCCAGCTCCCGGCCTGGTTTGCGGCGGTTCCTGCGGCGAGCACTCGGCCATTGGCCTGGCCGATGATCGCTTCCCCGGCCATTGGCTGCTGGCGGGCCAGGTAGCGTTCCATCAATTCGTCCATGGAGGAAAATGGCCGGGCCGTCTTCGGATCCAGCCCCTCAGCCGCGAAGGTCCGGAACTCCTCGATTTCCTGCGCGATGCCCACGTTGGCGGACTCGGCAACCTGGCCGGACATGATCGAACGCATCGAAGCTGTCACCGCCAGCAGCGCAAGTGCAGTAGTCAGCACAATCCAGCCGACAATGCGCAGACGCGCCGAAACTGTTGATCCTTGGTTTTCCTGAAGGTCAGTCATGGCTGCCTCGCTCCTGGCCCTGCACTTTTGCAGCATGTGGCGCGGGGGCGGTAGAGAGCTGGACAACGATTGGCTCATGATGCGGGATGGGCGGATTGGCCTTGTCGGCAAGAGCCTGGCTGGCACCTGCCAGTCCCGCTGGCACGGCCAGCACGACGAGGATGAGAAATATGCGACGAATCATGTTTTGAACATTAAAAAACCCCGTGATCTCGCGCTTTCCCCCGGACTCTGAGTCGCGGAGAATTTCATGAAAATTTGTTCAATCCCGCAGATTTCCATGTTCTTGGTGCTGTAACAATTGTTGGTTGGCCTTCGGCCACTGAAGAAGGCAGGCAATCAACGAGGTCCGCGGATGCAAGGCTCTTGAGGTGTTGGCGCGAATGAAAAGCGGCACAAAAAAGAGGCTCCGCCATCCTTGATTGGATGGCGGAGCCTCTGCGAATGCGAGCTACTTCGTAGCCCAGAGCACCGATTCATCGGAGAAAGAGATCGTCTCGCTCACGCGGATTTTCGCATCTTCCACGGCCTCGGCCGGCACGTCGAAGACTACCTGGTAGCTTCCCTTGCCGCCGTTGGCCAAGGTAGGCAGGTCCATGCCCGGCTTCGCGGGGATCACGGTCGCGCTGCCGGTGCTGTAGATGCTGGCATCCGATCCCACGAGTTCTGGATTCAGATCCAACCAGGCATCACCTTCTTCGTCTCCGTTGTAGACAACCGAAAGGTCCACAAGGACGTACTGCCCTTCGGCCTTCTCATTGAACTCGTTGGCCTTGGCGATCTCTGCTCCGGCGTCCAGGTCCACTGCGCTGACGTTCACCGAATACTCGCCAACGGTAGCCGCCTCACCCAAGGCCAGTACCTGTGATTCATCTTTGGCCTGCTCGATGACCTCCACCGGGGCTGCCACCTCGCCGTCCGAGGCGTCGGCAATATCGTTGGCAACCTCGTCGATCGCCTTCACGTAGGCTGCCTGGGTGGCAAACACCAGGATGATGGCGACGATGGAGATGATGCTCGATGCGATGCCCAAGCCCTTGCTGCCACGGCGCTTGGAGGCGACGATGAGCGAGATGACACCGAGCACCAGCGCAATGAAGCCGAGCACTGCAGCGATGTTGTTGACGATCGGCACCCAGCACAATGCCAAGGCAACGATGCCGACGACCAGGGCCGCGATGCCGAGGCCCTTGCCTGCCGTGGTCTTGGTCTGGGGCGCCGGCGGCACCACGTTCGGGTCGAGCGGATTTTGTACAGACATGAAAGCTTCCTTCGAGTGAAGACGGCGCCAAGCTGGCGCCGAGTCGACGATCGGCTCAAGCGGATGACTGCTCCCGCCGATTCGGAGTCTTTATTGACTCGTCAAGAGCTTGTCATTGCGCACCGACAATTTAGCTTTCCGCGGTTCGTTGCCTGCGATTCTGCCGAGAATTCTCGTGCCCTTGGCGGGCCGTTCGCACAACCCGGGCGATTAATTACAGAATGCAGTCATGGCCACTTCAATTGAACGTTCTCCAGGTCGCAGCACGCTGCGCTATGTGCGCCTGATGCTGCTCGTGGTGCCCCTGCTCCTCGTCGTCGCCATTGTCATCTATGGCATTGCAAACCAGCGCATCGAAGACTCACTGAGTTCCTACTACCTGGGACCGGCACGAGACCTCTTCGTCGCAATGCTGGTGACTACCGGGGTGCTGCTGGTGGTCTATACCGGAGAAGAGATGGAAGATTTGGCCCTGAATTTAGCCGGCTTCTACGCCATGTTCGTTGCAGTGGTCCCCACCAGGCTGGGAGAAACGCTGGCAGACCTGCCAATCGGCGAGCAACGGCGGCTGATCTTCTCCGTGCAGGTATCGGTCATTGCGGTACTCGTCGTCAGCGTGGTTTTCGTCTGGCTGGGAATCCGGACCAGCAACGCTCCGCACCGCGCGCTGTTCCAGAGCAACTTGACCAAAATCCTGGGATTGCTCAGCACCATGCTCCTGATCGCCTTTGTCCTTCTGCTGTTGTGGCGGACCATCGAAGGCGAGCAGTTCGCCGGAGTGCATGCCAGCGCCGCGTTCCTGCTGATATTCTCCATGGGCATCGCCATTGCAAGCCATCTGGATCATAGGCCGCTGTGCTCGATGGATACCAGCGGCGGCAAGAAGACCCACTATGCAATCGTCTTGGTGCTGATGCTGCTCGGGCTGATTGGCTGGCCGATTCTGCTGGCGCTGGGCATTGAAGAAGCGTTGTTCATTGTCGAATGGTTCGAGATCGGGTTGTTCTCGTACTTCTGGTATCTGGAATCCCGGCGCTTGTGGAACCCAGCGAACTGACTGCTACTGGGAAAAATTGCACCGGCATGCCCGGCAGATGGCCCCGATGCACGGCTCGTGGATTCCGGGCTTTTCAGCCGAAAATAAAAAGTTCCGGCTCGCAGATGCGAGCCGGAACTTTTCTGTAAGCTCCTCCAACTGGACTTGAACCAGTAACCCTTCGATTAACAGTCGAATGCTCTGCCAATTGAGCTATGGAGGAATGCAACGAGATATAACTTTACCGAAGATTTCCGCTAATGCAAAATCGGCACCCTAGGTTCCGCGAAGGATCCTTCGGCGCATCTCCAATTCCATCAGTTCCCGGTTGATCTGGGCATATTCTTCACCCTCGGGCATCATTTCAGCACGCTGCAACCGGCCAATCAGCTCAGCCTTGCGGTGTGTGATTTGAAGCTCAATCAATCCGTTGATGATGTCGGCGCAGTAGCGGTTCAGGCTGTGTTCATCCGAGGCCGGAATGCTGGTCACCGCCAGCTCCGAAACGAAGCTGCGCAACTGCTCGGGAACCTCGTCGCGAATCACTTCAACCCAAGAGGTCGCAGATGCCCCAGCGCTGGATGCTGCCACGATGCCATCATGGACAGCAGAGTGCGCAGGGGCCAGGAACCGGGCCTCGTAGAATGCCTGCCACTGCTCATCCTTCAACCGCTGAGGTTGCTGGATCACGACCTCCAGGGCTTGGCGTTCAAGCCGCATCACCGGGTCGCGGTGGTCCGGACGCTCGAATGCCGGTGCAGCCGGGAGCGCCTGCTCAGCCTCTCCAGGCTGCGGGCGCGGTGCCTGCGCTTCAGCGTTCTTCGGCAGTCGGGCACGCTTGATCGACGCACCCACCGAACGGTTGACGTCCTCGTTGTTCATGCCCAGCCAGCCAGCCAATTCACGGGCATAGGCCGGGCGGATGGCCGAGTCCTTGATCTGGGCGACGATCGGGGCGGTCTGGCGCAGTGCCTGCACTCGACCCTCAACGGTGTTCAGATTGAATTTCTTCAGCTCTGCACGAATGGCGAATTCAAACAGTGGCCGCTTGAGCTCGATCAGTTCGCGGACCGCTTCATCTCCACGATGCAGCCGCAGATCGCAAGGGTCAGCGCCGCTTGGTTCAACACAGACATAGGTCTGGGCAATGAAGCGCTGGTCCTCTTCGAAGGCGCGCAGCGCGGCTTTCTGGCCTGCAGCATCGCCGTCGAAGGTGAAAATCACTTCTCCCCCGGTGCCATCATCCTGCAGCAGCCTGCGGGCGATCTTGATGTGGTCGGTGCCGAAGGCGGTACCGCAAGTAGCCACCGCAGTGGTGATGCCGGCCAAATGGCAGGCCATCACGTCGGTGTAGCCTTCCACCACGACAATCTGCCGGCTCTTGGAGATCTGCTTCTTGGCAAGGTCCAGGCCGTAGAGCACCTGGGACTTCTTGTACAAGGAGGTCTCGGGGGTGTTCAGGTACTTCGGGCCCTGGTCATCTTCGTAGAGCTTGCGTGCACCGAAACCGATGGTGGCACCGGACAGGTCGCGGATCGGCCACATCACTCGTCCGCGGAAGCGGTCATAGATTCCCCGGTTGCCCTCGGAGAACATGCCGGTCAGCTTCAACTCATCATCGGCAAAGCCCTTGGACCGCAGGTGCTTGAGCAGCGCGTCCCAGCCCTTGGGTGCATAGCCCACGGAGAATTGGGCGGTCACTTCCGGGTCGAAGCCGCGGCCGGCCAAAAACTCGCGTCCAGCGGATCCTTCCTCGGTAGCCAGCTGGGCGCGGAAGAATTCCTCGGCGACCTTGTGCGCATCGACCAGACGCTGGCGCTTGCCGTAGTCCTCGCGGCGCGGGCCCGGTCCCCCATCCTCATAATGCAGTTCGTAGTTGATGCGTGCGGCCAGCAGTTCCACGGTCTCGGTGAATGAGGAGTGGTCCATTTTCTGGATGAAGGCGATCACGTCGCCGGACTCGCCGCAGCCGAAGCAGTGGAAGGTTCCCAGCTGCGGACGGATGTGGAAAGAAGGACTGCGCTCATCATGGAAAGGGCACAGGCCTTTATACGAGCCGATGCCCGCAGATTTGAGCGTGACATAGGATTCGACGACCTCGCGCAGGTCTACCCGGTTGCGCACCTCGTCGATGTCTTCACGCTTGATCAGCCCTGCCATGATTCCCTTCTAGAACAACTTGGTCTCTGGGGCTTCGCCCTTGACCAGATACGAATGCCATTCGGTGGCTGAAATGTCAGTCAGCGAGGCGACCTGGTCGATCACCACGCGAAGCTGGGCGGCCTCATCGGCTGCGTCATCCCAATCCGCGGCGAAGATCGGCTCCAGATTGTCCCTGCCGGTCTCGAAGAGCAGCTCTACCAGTTCAGCCAGCAGCGTGCGCTGATCCGCGTAGAGCGGCTGGCGCACCTCGTCGGTCATCACATAGCTGGCCGCGATGCCCTTCATCACTGCAATCTCATGCTCGGTCTCTTCGGGCACGATCAGGCTCGCGTTGTACCTGGTCAGATTCCCTTCGCCAAAGCGCGCCCGCGTGGCATCCATTGCCGCCGAGGCGAACCGGCCAATGAATTGGCTGGTCATGTCCTTCAGGGCCGCCATCGACCGGCGCGACCCGTCGTAATGCGCCACCCATTCTTCGCTGGCTTCCAGCCGGCGCAAGGCAGCGTCGATATCTGCCTCGTCGATGCCGGGCAGATACCACTCCTGGGTGACCTGCACCGCGCGTTCGCGCTGCAGCTGCTGGTTGAGCCAGCGCAGCTGCAGCTTGCCTCCGACAATTGCATCTTCCACGTCGTGAACCGAGTAGGAAATATCATCAGCCAAGTCCATGACCTGGCCTTCCATGCAAACAGTCCCGGCGGTGGCTTCAGGAACATTGCGCAGCCAGTTGAAGACGATCGCGTCATCTTCATAGACACCGAATTTCTTGGTTTTCTTGCCGTTGACCTCTGGCGCATCGGCTTTGAGCCACGGGTACTTGCACGCTGCATCCAGTGAAGCGCGCGAGAGGTTCAGCCCGGCAGAATGCCCGTTATGCCGGAAGGTCTTGGTTTCCAAGCGAGTGAGCAAACGCAGGGTCTGCGCATTTCCCTCAAACCCGCCAATGTCCTTGGCGGCCTTGTCCAATGCCTTCTCGCCATTGTGGCCAAAGGGCGGATGACCCAGGTCGTGCGCCAAGCAGGCGGTGTCGACAACATCCGGATCACAGCCAAGTGCCGCACCGAGCTCGCGGCCCACCTGGGCCACTTCCAAGGAGTGGGTGAGCCGGTTGCGCACGAAGTCATTCTGGTTCGGCGCCACAACCTGGGTCTTGGCACTCAAACGGCGCAAGGCCGAAGAGTGCAGCACGCGGGCGCGGTCACGCTCAAAGGCAGTACGGTAGGACTTCTTTGCTGGTTCAGGCACCCACCGCTGCTGGTCGGCTTCGGTATATCCGGGGATCTGAGTCATAGTTCCTAGTCTAGTAACTCTTTGCCAGCATTGAGGAGTTATCCACTAGTGGCGTAGCCGTGATTATCCGGCGTTGGCTAGCCGCCGGAGATATCCAGCTCGGCGGCCTTGATCATTTCACGGTGGGCATCGGACATCACGCGGTTATCCAGCCAGCCATCGGGCACGTGGGTCTTCTTCGGATGCCCGGCACGGCCACGGGTGCCTTCAGCGGCTTCGCCCGGGTACGGCAGGCCCAAGTCGAGCTGGTCCAGCAGTTCGCGCAGCACTGCCAGGGATGGCACCTGGGCCAGCTGCGAGCGGATTTCGCCGCCTACCGGGTAGCCCTTGAAGTACCAGGCGATGTGCTTGCGGATATCGCGCATGCCCTTGCCCTCGTCTTCGAAGAACTCGGTGAGCAGTTCGCCATGGCGGTATACGGTGTCAGCGACCTTGCGCACGCCCGGGCGGAAACGGTCTTCACGGCCCTCGAAGGCCGCCTGCAGGTCGCCGAAAATCCATGGCCGGCCCTGGCAGCCACGGCCCACCATGACGCCGGCGGCACCGGTCTGCTCAACCATTTCAATGGCGTCCTCGGCGCTGAAGATGTCGCCGTTGCCCAGCACCGGCATGTCATCCATGGCTTCGCGCAGGGTCGTGATGGCGTCCCAGTCGGAGTGTCCAGCGTAGTACTGCCCGGCGGTGCGCGCATGCAAGGTAACTGCCGCGGCGCCGTGGTCGCGGGCAATCTTGGCGGACTCCAGGTAGGTCAGGTGGTCCTTGTCGATGCCGATGCGCATCTTCACGGTCAGCGGGATATCGCCCTTGGCCGCCTCTGAGGTCGCTGCCTCGATGATCGAGGTGTACAGGTCTGATTTCCAAGGCAGGGCCGAGCCGCCGCCCTTGCGGGTGACCTTGGGGACCGGGCAGCCGAAGTTCAAGTCAACGTGGTCGGCAAGGTTCTCATCAACCACCATGCGTACCGCAGCGCGCACAGTTCCAGGATCCACGCCGTAGATCTGGATGGAGCGGATTTCCTCGTCGGGATCGTGCGAGATGATGCGCAATGATTCAGGGTTGCGTTCCACCAGCGCGCGGGCGGTGACCATTTCGGTCACGTACAGCCCGCCGCCGTATTCGCGGCACAGGCGGCGGAAGGCGCGGTTGGTCACCCCAGCCATCGGGGCAAGAACCACCGGGGTATCAATGGTCAGCTTGCCCAGCTGCAACGGTGGCAGCTTGAGGGTCGGAGTGTTGGTTGGCGCATCAGTCAGGGTCGTCACCCATCCATTATCCCGCATGAACGCAAATCAGTAACTGAGATCTTCATCAAACCTTGATGTCCCGGCACTGGATTAATACCCTCCGGTGGCTCAGAATAGTGCAATGACAAGTAAATTTTCGGCGGCTCGGGCTGTCCTGCTCGCCCTGGCTGCCGCCATTGTGGCTTTGGTTATAGCCGCGTTGCTCGTAGTGTCCCTGCGCTCTGCCCCGCAGCCCTACGAGGAAAGCACCCCCGAAGGAGTGGTGCAAAGATATCTAATTGCCTTTGAGGCCGAGAATATGCAGACTATGCAGGACTACACCATTGATGGCCAGTCCCGGTCCTTATGCAATCCAGAACCCTACAACACCCAGCCCCTTGACGTGCAGCTGCTGCGCAGCTCGGTCGGGACGAACAGCGCAACCGTCCATGTACGGTTCGATACCCGGGACAGCCAATTCCTTCCCTTGCCGGATCTGTCCGCCTACGACGATGTCTTCGAACTGCGCAAGATTAATGGAACTTGGTTGATTGAGCGCATGCCGTGGCAGGTCGGGCTGTGCACCGAGAAGGAGATGGGTTACTGATGGCCACCAACGCCCCGGTACTTAACGCGCAAAGCAGCAGCGTGCTGCGTCCGGTAATCCTGCACAGCTTGCTGTTCGTGCTGCTCATGGTCACAGCCACCGGTCTATCCGCCCTCTTCACTGCTGTCTTCCATGGGTTCAATGCGCAACAGGTGAGCACCGATCAGCTGGCGATGGCCCTCACCTTCACCCTGGTCGGCATCCCGTTGGCATGGCTGTTGTGGCGTTCTGTCCGCAAGCGGTTGGCCCGGCCAACAGCCTTCGATTCAGCCATCTGGTCTTTGCAGGCTTCGGCCGTCTATCTTGTCACTCTGGCCGCCAGCAGCTGCGCCCTACTGGGATTGCTGGCGGGATTTGTTCCTTCTTCCAACTATGCGTGGCAGTCGACGCTGGCTGTGGCCTTGGGCTGGGGTGCGGTGTGCCTGTGGCAGCACCGCCAGATCACTTCTGCGCGAACCGCACCACGGCAGTTCGCGCAGCTGGCGGCCACTGTTGGAAATTACTTCAGCCTGGTGCTCTTTGCGTTGTCGCTGGTGGCGACGCTGAAGGCCTCGCTGGAAATCTTGATCCGGCCGGAAGGCACTCTGGCGGGCCCCACCGGCATGCCGAATCTGCTGGCTGCGCTGATCTGGCTGGCAGGTTCCCTGGGCTTGTGGGTTTGGCATTGGAAGCTGCGCCGAGTCCAGCAGATGGCCGATCTCCTGAACAATATTCTGCTGGTTGTTCTGGGTCTGGCCGCACCGGCCTTGGCATTCTTGCTGATGATCGCGGAGCTGTTTTCCTGGGTCTGGCCGCAAGCGTGGACCGCGCAGGAACGCGCCGGCCTTTTCCACGAGGGCGGCCCCAACCTCTTGGCAATTCTCATAGCCAGCGCGGTTGTATGGATCTACCACCAATCCCAGCTTCATACGGGTTTGCATTCGCGCGCGGTAATCAGTGCTGCGCGGCTGGCGCTGAGTGCCGTCAGCTTGGCCGTGCTGGCCACCGGCTTGGGCATGGTGGTCAATGCGCTCTTCGCAGCAATCGGGTCCACCGTCTCGGTGAGCTACTCCGCGGACCTGCTAGGCCATGGCCTCGGATTGCTCGGGTTCGGAACCGCGGCCTGGCTCTGGCATTTCAAGCCTTGGAAACCCTCCCCTGCAGAATCACGCAGCGCCTACCTGGTCCTGTTTTTCGGAGCCAGTTCCCTCGTTGCCCTGATTTCCCTGCTGGTCTTCGGGTACCGGATTTTCGAGTTCTATCTGGAACCCGAATCGCGTCTTGATTCGCTGCTGAACACGGTACGCGCGCCGCTGGGCTGGCTGGTAGCGACCGCAGCCGTGGCCAGCTACCACTTTGCGCTGTGGCGCACGGACAAGGATGCGAAGGCAGGGTCTTCCGGAAAGTCCACCACCACCCGGGACGCTGTAACGCGCCGGGCAGTGGTCATTGTTGCTCCCGCGGCTTCCGAACCGATGGCCGCACAGCTCAAAGCACGCCCCGAGCTGTCGTTAATATGGATTGCTTCGGCCGGCTCCGCGTTGGATGACCGGGCCGAGGTATCGGTGCTGGCCCGAATCGATGAATACCTGGCGTGCGAATCCGGCCCGGTACTGGCCATCGCCAACGAGGACGGGACGGTGCAGTTCACCGAGCTGGCCTAGGCAACCACACCCAGCAGCATTCCCCCGAGAGCCCCGATGGCGACGACAATCCATGGGGCCATCTTCCACGCGGTGAGCAGCACAAAGCAGGCCAAGGCCAGCACGAAGGCGGAAGCGGAAGTAATCGCTGAGGTGAAGACCGGGTTGTACAGCGCGGCAGCGAGCACCCCGACCACTGCCGCATTCGCGCCGCGCATGATGGCCCGCGCTGCAGGCCAGTGGCTCACCCGATTCCAATAAGGCAGAACGCCAAGCAGCAGGAGGAAACCGGGCAGGAAGATCGCCAGCAGGGCAATCAGTGCACCGAGCGCTCCGCCCGGTCCGGATTCGACCAGGACACCGAGGAACGCGGCAAAGGTGAACAGCGGTCCGGGCACAGCCTGGGCTGCACCATATCCGGTGAGGAATTCTTGGGAACTGATCAGCCCGGGATCGACAACTGCACTTTGGAGCAGCGGCAGGACCACGTGCCCGCCGCCAAAGACCAGGGCGCCGGAACGGTAGAACGCGTCAATGAAGGCCACCAGGTCCCAGCCGGTGGCCAAGGCGAGCACCGGCAACCCAAAGAGCAAGACTGCAAACAGCAGCAAGCAGCTGATGCCCATGGCCTTTGATACTGGAAAGTGCAACGCCGTGGCAGAAGTATTCTCCAAGTCGCGGCACCAGAAATATCCGGCCAGCGCGCCGAGAACAATGGCCAGGATCTGCCCGAAGGTCCCGGCCACGAGCAGCGCCGATCCGGCGGCCACAACAGCGATTGCAGCGCGTGTGCGATCCGGGGTCAGGTTCTTCGCCATGCCCAATACCGCCTGGGCGATGATGGCAACGGCAACGATCTTCAATCCGGACAGCAGCCCGGTTCCAACAGGTCCGGAAAACAGCGACGCGCCGAAAGCAAAGACCGCCAGGACTACCGCTGAAGGCAGGGTGAAGGCCAGGAACGCCGCGAGTGCTCCACGCATTCCGGCTCGATGCAGCCCCAGGCCAAAACCGACCTGGCTGGATGCGGGGCCGGGCAGGAACTGGCTTAGCGCGACCAGCTGGCCGTACTGCTGGTCGTCAAGCCAGCGACGGCGGTCAACCAGTTCGGTGCGGAAGTAACCCAGGTGGGCTATGGGACCGCCGAAAGAGGTCAGGCCGAGCTTGAGGAAGACTTTGAAGACTTCACCGGCCGAGCCCTTTTCCAACTGCTGTGAGTTCATGGATTCCAGCATAGGTCGCCGAGGAAAACGGAGGGTAAACGGCGAGATCGCGGTGCGCTCTTCGCGTCACGCAGCTGAGCTTTGGGAGTGCACTTTCTTCGCGTTCCGCGCCCCGGAAACCGACGCCAGGCCCACGGCGAGCAACGTCAGCAAGGTGCCCATGACCGTGGCCGTGGTGATGACCGAACCCGGGGCCGGGAAGAACGCGTCAAGCAGCAGCGAACCCACCAGCTGGCCGCCCACGGCAGACAGGCTGGTGACCAGCACGCCGAGCCGCTTGACCACCATCGCCGTGATGCCAACGAACAGGCAGCCAAGCAGCCCTCCGATGTAGTGCCACCAGGTACTGGGCAGCGGATGCAGCTCTACGCCAGCGGGCAGCCGCACGATCATCACGAGAACCAGGACCACGAAGCCGACCGCGAAGTTCACCAAGGTGGCCGCGGTTGCGCTGCCATAGGCTGCTGCTTGCACGCCATTGGCCGCTCCTTGGAAGCCCATGAGCATCCCGACCGCCATCGACAACGCCATTGGCAGCAGCAACGTGGAAAGCTGGGCATCTGCGCCACGCGGGCTCACAGCCCAAATCACTCCGAGAATGGTCAGCACCACGCCCAGCAGGCGCAAGGCATTGATTTTGCGCGGCGTGGCTCCGCCGAAGCCCACTCGGTCCATGAACATGGAACCGATGGCCTGGCCGGTGACCAGGCAGACGGTGAACAGCGCGACGCCGATCAGCGGAACTGCTGCGGCCTGGCTGAAGACAATCAAGGCGCCCACCGCTCCGGCCACCAGATACCAGCGCGGGAACCTGCCTTGGGCCAAGGCGCGGGGCACTTGCCGTACCGAGCTGCGCACTGCGGGAACAAGGAGGGCCAGCAGGATCAATGCCGCCAGCCCCACACCGAAGCTGATGGTTGAGGCCGCGATGGGATCGCCTAGTTTCGCGCCCAGCGCTCCGTTGATGCGCGACTGCACGCACAGCAGCAAGCCCGAGGCGATGGCCAGCACGGTGAACAGGAACTTTCCGCCGGTACGTACCTGCGCGGTCATGGTGGTGGTAGTCAACGGTGTTCTTTCAAGAGGAGAAGTCTGAGTGGAAATGGCAAAAGACGGGACCCGCTAGGCGAGTCCCGTCTTTGCTTGCACTACTTCGCCGCGTCGCTGGCGAGGATATGCGTGGTGGAAATGACGGTGGCCTGGTCAACCACTGCCAACGCATCGATCAACGATGAGAGAACGAACATCGACGAGTCGACTTCCAGCTTCACCGGGTACTGGTGGATGAGCATGGCGACCATGTCGCGCACCGCTTCGGCCACTTCGTCATCGCTGAAGGCAGGGTTGTGGCCTACCAGCACGTCGGTCGGGGCGTTCTCACGCGCCGGCACGTAGCTCACGGCGAAGGCCAGCGGAACGCCGCCATCGCGCTTGGGCTTGTCGCGCAGCACCAGCGCGCCCTGCGCACCGGTGTGCTCGTCGAGCAGCATCCTCTGGGCCGAACCCACGGTCATCTTGGCCGGATCCCAATCGGTGTGCACGGCGTTGTAGAAGTCCATGACCAGCTTGGTCAATTCCACGCTGCCGGTGGACAGGTCCTCGATCACCCGGTCATTGGTGTCGAAAACCGGTTCAGCCAAGGCACCCGGTTCCAGGATGACATCGCGCGAGACCTGGATTTCGCCCAGGCCCAGCGATTGGCAGAAGCCTGCCGCCGCGGCCGCCGGATCTCCGGCGGTCACGGTATAGCGGGCCTTGAGCTCCGTAGCCTGGCCCGCAGGGATCTGCTTGCGCAGTTGCTGAACCAGCGCGGTGCCTACGCCGGTGCGGCGCTGTTCGGCAGCCACCTCGACATAGAGCCATAGCCGCTGCGGGTGCAGCGAAGAGGCGAACACCACGCCGGCGCCGATAGCCACTTCATCAATGGTGGCTACCAGCGTGCGGGAGAACGGCGCATCGCTGTTCTCCCGCAGCATGGTGCGGTCCTGGTGGGCCTGCGGCGAGCGCGGGTCACCGAAGATCTGCAGCAGCTGCAGGTCATCCCCGGAGCGCCATGGGCGGAATTCCAGTTCGTTCATCGGGCTCTAGGCTCCGTTCAGACGCTCGGAAAGGTAGGCGGTGACCTGGTCCAGGGAGACGCGTTCCTGGGCCATGGTGTCGCGTTCGCGGATGGTCACGGCCTGGTCATCGAGGGTGTCGAAGTCCACGGTGATGCAGAATGGGGTGCCGATCTCATCCTGGCGGCGGTAGCGGCGGCCAATGGCACCGGCGTCATCGAAGTCGATGTTCCAGCGTTTGCGCAGCTCGGCAGCCAAGTCCTTGGCCTTTGGCGAGAGGTTCTCGTTGCGGCTCAGCGGCAGCACGGCGGCCTTGACTGGTGCCAGACGCGGATCCATCTTCAGCACGGTGCGCTTGTCCACGCCGCCCTTGGTGTTCGGTGCCTCGTCCTCGGTGTAGGCATCGACCAGGAAGGCCATCATGGAACGGGTCAGGCCGAAGGAAGGCTCGATCACGTATGGGGTGTAGCGTTCGCCGGTGGCCTGGTTGAAGTAGGACAGCTCGGCGCCCGAAGCCTTCGCGTGGGACGACAGGTCGTAGTCGGTGCGGTTGGCAACGCCCATCAGCTCGCCCCATTCGGAGCCCTGGAAGCCGAAGCGGTACTCGAAGTCGATGGTGCCGGCCGAGTAGTGTGCTCGCTCGTCTTCTGGCACGTCGAACTGGCGCAGGTTCTCTTCCTTGATTCCAAGGTCAAGGAACCATGCCCAGCAGTCCTTGACCCACTGGTCGAAGAATGCCGGGGCATCTTCTGGAGCGGTGAAGAACTCGATTTCCATCTGTTCGAATTCGCGGGTGCGGAAGATGAAGTTGCCCGGGGTGATTTCGTTGCGGAAGGCCTTGCCGATCTGGCCGATGCCAAATGGCGGCTTCTTGCGGCTGGCGGTGAGCACGTTGGCGAAGTTCACGAAGATGCCCTGTGCGGTTTCTGGACGCATGAATGCCAGACCTGCCTCGGAATCCACTGGGCCCAGGAAAGTCTTCATCAGACCGGAGAACATCTGTGGTTCGGTGAACTGGCCCTTGGTGCCGCAGTCAGGGCAGGCGATCTCGCTCATGCCATCCTTGGGTGCGCGGCCCTTCTTGGCTTCGAAGGCCTCGATGAGGTGATCCTGGCGGTGGCGCTTGTGGCACTGGATGCACTCGACCAGCGGGTCGGTGAAGGTTGCCACGTGTCCGGAGGCTTCCCACACAGCCTTTGGCAGGATGATCGAGGAGTCCAGGCCAACCATGTCTTCACGGCCGCGGACGAAGCTCTGCCACCATTCGCGCTTGATGTTTTCTTTCAGTTCGGTACCCAGGGGACCGTAATCCCACGCGGAACGGGAACCACCGTAGATTTCACCAGCCTGGAATACGAATCCTCGACGTTTTGCGAGGGAAATAACCTGGTCTAGCTTGGACTGTGGCGCCATATCAACTCCAATGGAAATTACGAGGCCGCTGGTTGCGGTCCGTAGAAAAATACATACCTTTCAAGGGTATCGGTTCCATGGCCTGCAAACGAAGCGAAATCAGGTAACGCTGACGTGAACTTCCACGCCTTTGGCCGATATTCGCGTTGAAAGCAGCATATTTAGGGAAGAATGGAAGCCATGAGTGCCAATGAAGCTTTTGACCTAGAAATCCGTGACGAGTCCATTCGCTTGGGCCAGCTGCTCAAGCTTGCTTCCCTGGCTGAGGACGGCATCCACGCCAAGGAAATGATTTCCGACGGAATTGTCACCGTCAATGGCCAGGTGGATACCCGCCGCGGGGCGCAGATCCGCCCCGGCGACGTGGTGTGCGTGAACGGTGAATGCGTGAAAGTCACCGCCCAGCAGTAGCTAGTTTTTCTTCAGGACGACCGTGTTGAGGAATTCGGCAACGTCCTGCAGTTCTTCCATGCACACCGAATGGCCAATCTGCGGATAAGTTTCGCTGGTCAGTTCGGTGTGCTTCGGAACCCAAGCCAAGGTGTACTCGATCTTGTCCTGGGTGATCACCGGATCTGCCAAGTCCCGGCCCCAGAACATCGGCAGTGGATATTCCTCCAGCTTCGCATCGTCAAAAATCTCCAATGGCTGCGGATCCACCGCGAATCCCGAAAGTCCCACCACAGCGTCAATGGAATCGCGCTGGTAGCGGGCCAGCGAGGTGGCCATCGCCATGCCTTGGGAGAAACCAAGCAAGGTCACCGAGGAATGCTGCTGGGCCAAAGGCTCTAGCAGGACCCAGAGCGCTTGGACGCTGTGCGCCACCGCGTCGATGGAGTAGTCGATTTCCTGGGTCAGCGGGAACCAGCTGTAGCCCGGGCCTGCCTGCAGCGGTGCACGGACCGAGAGGTAAGTGAATTCTTCAGGCAAGTGCTGCGAGAGCCCCATGAGGTCTTGCTCGTTCGAACCATAGCCGTGCAGGAACACCAGCAGCGGAGTTCCCAGGCGGGTTTCGTCGTTACGGGAGATGATGGCCACCGGCGCATGTTCTTGGTTAGTCATAGTGACCCAAGACTATCGAAGACCGCGTAATTGGATAAGTGCCCTGAAAAGCACTGAGCGCTGGTTCCGCCCGCTAAGTTGCCTGGGCTGACTTCCATGCCGCCTCGACGAGATTCTGCAGTTCTTCCAGGCCCATTCCCGATTCCTTCGCGCTGGATGCCAATACCCTGGCATCCGATAGCAGCCTTGGTGCCAGCATGTGTCCGGCGTTCACTCGGGTGCCATTGGCACGGCCGGTGCGAACCAGTCCGGCGGCTTCCAGTTCCTTGTAGGCCTTAGCCACCGTGCCGACCGCCACTCGAAGATCGCCGGCCAACTGTCGCACTGTAGGCAACTTCGCGTCTTCTGCCAGTTCACCGCTACGAATCATGGCAGCAAGCTGAGCTCTGATCTGTTCTGAAGGCCCCGCTGGGTGAGCCGATTCCAGCGTGATCATGCCGGCATCTCCCTACCCTTGGATTGGTGCTGGACTTCGGTTCCGTAGGCAGCTGCCATCCACCCAACGAGATGCCCAAGAAGCAGGACGCCAATAATCAAAAGCAACATGCACAGGCCACCCATGGTCCATCCGAGCGTCGCTAGCCAGGGATCGCGGAATATGTCGGCACCCGCGTCAAACCTCTGCCCCACCTCGTAAATGGCGTTATAGGAAGCCCCATAGGTCGAGATGGCGGCCATGGCCAGCAGTGGAACCAATTGGAAACAGAGTAGTGCGCTGAATCCGGTACTGAGCACGTATCCGTTATGGGTACGAACCGCCTTGTCGAATTCGCGCAGCTCCAAGCTGCGCAGGCTGGGCCGCCGGACGTTGCTATTGAGCGCCCACATCGTCAGCATGTACCCGAGCACCACTACCGCTCCCACCGGGATCCCGTAGTACCAGCCCGGGAATGGCCCACTGCTTCCGTATCCAACCAAGTTTTCGGTAACCACCGAATTCGCATCTATTGACGCTCCGCTATGCGTGACGTAGTGCAACTGGCGGTAGAGTCCTCGCTCGTCCGGCGACGAAAAAATGCCACCGAGAAGCAACCCCACGACGGTTATTGCCGAAAGCACGCTTGGAAGAGCAACTCCCCAGCCGGGGCCAAACATCCCCTTGGTTCGCGGCGTCAGGTCTGCACAGATTTGGTCATGCTTCAGCTGCGAGGTGCTTCTGGCTTCATGGGGAAGCGGCCACCACAGAAATACCAGCGTAGAAAGGACCCCCGCCGCCCCAGGCGCGAGAACCAAGGGCAATCCCGCTGCTTTGGTGAAACCCTGATGCACGACAACTGCCAGGACAACGCCAAGAACTGCTGCTCCGACTGCAGTGAGATTGCGGGTCCTGATTGCCCGGAGTATTCGAAGCACCAATTCCCTATCAGGTCCCGAGGCTTCCCTGGATTGCAGCGTGAGGTGTGCGCGTCGTTGCGAAAGCACTCCGCGTCGAGTCAACGCGACAAGGACAATTCCGATTCCAACGATCACGATAATCGGCAATAGATTACTCATCGTCGTTCCCTTCGAGATTGGGAAGGCAGGCAGCTTTCCGCTTGTACCACTAGACCAATACAAGCAATATCACCGACTTGTGTCAATAGGGTGACACAAGCGGGCGCGATGTAGTATTCACTCCTCGTCACAAAATTTGTTGGAGGATCACACATTTATAAGGTGACATGTTACAAAATAATAAATCTTCAAAAATTCCCTAGTTTTTTGAACTTTTCATGCTTAGCTAATCCCATGGCATCACGGCCACTGGAAACGCGCCCGCACCGGACGCGACGAAGTCCGATTGAGAGAAAAGCTCCATGGGAAAAATTGAATACCGCATCGCACTGCCCGGGCTTGCACCCGAGGATCTCGAAGACTTCGGGTATATCGAAGAATTCGGATATATCGAATCCGACCTTGGAAACACGTCGTCGCCCTACGAGAGCGCAGACACTGTATTTTCCATCGGACTTCCCCTGTTTGGCATCCTTTTTGTGGCCGTCCTCGGATTCATCATCTTCGTCAGCGTCCGAAACTACCGCAAGGCCAAGAGTGCCGGCTTCGATCCACTCACGATGGAAACCGAACTGATGGCAAGGGCGGCCAATTCAGCCATGCTTGCACCGAAAAAATCCCTTGAAGATAAGCTATCCGAACTTGAATCCCTGCACTCGCGTGGAGTCATTACCCGCGATGAGTACTTGCAGGCTCGCCGGGACGCGCTGAGTGAGTAGCGCAGCAGCCCCAGGAATCATCCTTGAGAATGATTGACTAGAAGTTACCCATTGGTAACAATAGATTCGTGCCAAACGAATTTTCTCCTGAATCAACAGAATCCCTAGAAACCCCAGCCCATCCATGGCGCCGCTATGTCGCCATCGGAGACTCCTTCACCGAAGGCATTGGGGACCCGGATCCCGCAAACGTTGGCCGGCATCTTGGCTGGGCCGATCGCTTGGCACATGAACTGAGCAGCACGGTTCCGGACTTCGCATATGCCAATCTCGCGATTCGTGGGCGGCTCATCGGGCAAATCGTTTCCGAGCAGCTTGATCCTTGCATTGAGCTGAAGCCTGATCTGATCTCCCTCTGCGCCGGCGGCAACGACGTACTGCGCCCTGGCGGCGACCCCGACAAGATTGCCGACATCCTCGATAACGCGGTAGCCAAGCTCACCTCCACCGGCGCCACGCTCCTGCTGTTCACCGGACCCGATATCCGCGATACCCCGGTCCTTGGAAGCATCCGCGGCAAGGTGGCAATCTACAACGAAAACGTGCGCACCGTAGCCGCACGCCATGACGCCATCGTTGCGGATATGTGGGCTCTGCAGGAGCTGCACCAGTCCCAGATGTGGGCACCGGACCGCCTGCACTTCTCCCCTATCGGCCACCAGCGCATTGCCGCCATGGCCTTGGACTCGCTGAATGTCCCGCATCAGCTGGATACCGAAATCGCCCCGGTTGTCGAGCAGCGCAGCTGGCGAGAAGCCCGCAAGGAAGATCTGCAGTGGGCACGCGAGCATCTGGCGCCGTGGGTATTGCGCCGTTTGCGCCACCAGTCCTCCGGCGATGGCATCACCGCGAAACGTCCTTCGGCTGCACCATTTGCGAACACCATGCCCAATGATTCCCTCGGTGCAGGCGACAGCGCAAATTAGCTAGTAAAAGCCAGAAGCAGTTCCACCGATAACTGGTGGAACTGCTTCTGGCTTTACAAGCGATACGGCTACGCGGCCGATGATCAGTCTCCGAATACCAACGTCCGAAGGACTCCATCGAGCTGCTTGGCATCGGTCAGGAAGCCATCATGTCCGATGGGCGAATCAATGTAGTGCACAGGCTTCGGCTTGGCCAGCGACGAAGCCAGTTTCACCGACTGCACTGGGAAGTACAGGCGGTCACTGGTCACCGCTGCAACTACCACGTTGACTTTCGCCAAGCGGGCCAACGCAGCTTCCAAGGATTCATGGCCGCGAGCCACATCGTGGCTCATCAGCGCTTCGGTGAGCACGAGATAGCTGTTGGCATCAAAGCGATTCACCAGCTTGCTGGCTTGGTGATCCAAATAGCTTTCCACCTGGTAACGCCCACGCGCTCCGTCGAGCTGGCCCGTTGGCTTCTCGCCTTCTTGCGGGTTGCGCGAGAAACGGGTTTCGAGCTCGGCTTCAGAACGATAGGTGATGTGGGCCAGGCGGCGGGCCAAACCCAGACCAGCGTCCGGGCGGGCCTCATTGCCGTAGTAATCGCCATTGCAGAAGTGCGGATCCAAGCGGATGGACTGGGTCTGCACCTGGGCGAAGGCGATTTGCTCGGCAGTTGCCTGCGCGCTGGATGCCATCACCACCAGATTCTTCACCTGCTGCGGGAACTGCACCGCGTACTCCAGAGCACGCGCCCCGCCCATCGAACCACCGATGACCGCATGCCAGGAATCAATTCCCAGCTGCTTGGCCAGACGCGCTTCGAGGCGCACCGAGTCCTTGATGGTCACGAACGGGAAGCGCGAACCGTAGGGCACGGCTTGCTCATCCAGGGACGCCGGGCCGGTGGATCCATTGCAACCGCCCACCATGTTGATGGACACGACGAAGTACTCATTGGTGTCAATCGTGGCGCCAGGGCCCACGAAACCTTCCCACCAGCCGTCGCTTTGCGAATCGCCTTGGGCAACGTGCGCGTCACCGGTCAGTGCATGCATCACCAGTACCGCGTTGGAACCGTCGGCAGCAAGGGTTCCCCAGGTTTCAAAGCCCAGCTCCACCTCGGGAAGGTATCCGCCAAATTCAAAGCGGTGCTCCCCCACGGAACTACGACGCAAAATGCCGTCTTGTCCGCCAGCGAGCTCTTCGGCGCGAAGAGTATCTTCAGTAGTCACAATGGATGCCATGCCTAGAGAGTTTCCTGCAGTTCCTTGTTCTCAAGGGCGCCGACAGCTGCGAAGCCCAGTTCCAAATCGGCCAGAATGTCCTTGATGTTCTCCAGCCCAACGCTCAGGCGCACCAGTCCCGGGCTGACGCCAGCGGCAACCTGCTCGGCCTCGGAAAGCTGCGCGTGGGTCGTGGAGGCCGGGTGGATGACCAAGGAGCGCACGTCGCCGATATTCGCCACGTTGGAGTGCAGCACCAGCGCGTCGACGAAGGCCTGGCCTGCTTCTGAGCCGCCTTCCAATTCGAAGGCGATGACCGAGCCAGCGCCCTGGTCGCTGTACTTCTGCGCACGCTCGTACCAAGGCGAGGACTTCAGGCCTGCGTAAGCAACCTTGCGCACTTCGCCGCGGGCTTCGAGCCAGTTGGCAACCTCGACGGCGTTCTGGCCGTGGCGCTCAATGCGCAGCGACAAGGTTTCCAGCCCCTGGGCGATCAGGAAAGCATTGAACGGTGCAACCGAGGCGCCCAAGTCGCGCAGCAGCTGCACACGGGCCTTGAGGATGTAGGCCAGATTCGCGCCCAGGATGCCATTGACACCCAGGTCGCGGGCGAAGACCAGGCCGTTGTAGGACTCATCCGGGGTGTTGAATCCTGGGAAGCGTTCCGCATCCTTGCCGAAGTCGAATTTGCCCGAATCCACGATGACGCCTGCGATGGCATTTCCGTGGCCGCCAAGGAATTTGGTAGCCGAGTGGATCACGATATCCGCGCCCCACTCAATCGGGCGGATCAGGTACGGGGTGGCCAGGGTGTTGTCCACCAGCAGCGGCACGCCGGCTTCGTGGGCGATGGCCGAAATGTCCTCGATATTCAGGACATCCTGACGCGGATTGGAGATGCTCTCTCCGAAGAATGCCTTGGTGTTCGGGCGGACGGCGGCACGCCATTCATCGAGGTTATCCGGATCAGAGACGAAGGTGACCTCGATGCCCAGGCGTTTCAGGGTGTGCTTGAGCAGGTTCTGCGTTCCGCCGTAAAGGCTTGGGCTGGCAACCAGGTGGTCGCCGGCTTCGGCCAAGTTCAAGATGGCGAAGGTGGTTGCTGCCTGTCCCGATGAGAGCAGCAGTGCTCCGACACCGCCTTCAAGGTCGGCAATGCGGGTTTCCACTGCGTCGGTCGTCGGGTTTCCGATACGCGTGTAGATCGGCTCCAATTCTTGCAGCGCGAATCGCGCAGCAGCGCTCTTGGCGCTAGGGAAGACGAAAGAAGTGGTCTGGAAAATAGGGAGAGCTCGTGCTCCAGTTGTCGGATCCGGGGTCTGGCCGGAGTGGATCTGACGGGTTTCAAATGACCAGTTGCTGCTCATGGTTTCCTCCAAATAGCGTTTCATGACTATGGGGGTACGCCACTGAAAAGACACCGACAGGAAGCACCGTATCGAGAGAACTTCCAGGGGTAACCCGCGCTTGTCCTTGATGCCTTGCGCATTCAAGGGCCAGGTCTTCACCCGGGGCACCCCACCGCGGTGGAGGGTTGCCGCCCAGTAAGCCGGGGCTTGTTACTGGGACTCATGACCTGCATCCAGTTTGCCCGAGAACCGAAGATCTTTGCAATGCAGGCGCTTGATCTTGGACTCAATCGGTCATATTCCGTATTTTTGAGGACTTTTCCGCAGACTATTCGATAGCATTCACCCCGCTTAGGGTTGCCTAAGTAGAGACTGTCATCACATGTTGCCATGATGGGCACATGATGAGGCTAGATCACGTAAGTTATGCATGCGGCCCTGATGGGCTGATGCCAACCGCGCAAAGAATCTCCGAGTCGCTCGGCTTGGAGTTCGTCAAGGGTGGCGTGCATCCACGATTCGGAACACGCAATGTCATCTTCCCGCTCAAGCACGGCCAGTACTTGGAAGTAGTCGAGGTGCTGAACCACCCGGCCAGCGACAAGGCACCCTTCGGACAGGCTGTTCGCGCCCGCTCGGAACTCGGCGGTGGCTGGATGGGCTGGTGCGTCTCGGTGGAGGATCTATCCAGCGCCGAAGACCGCCTGGGCCGCAAGTCAGTGCCTGGCAACCGCAAGTTCCCTGATGGCCGCGAACTGACCTGGCAGCAAATTGGCATCAAGGGCCTGATCGCCGACCCGCAGTGCCCATACCTGATCTCATGGGATGACGGTACTGAGGACCTGCATCCGTCCAAGTCGCTTGAACCGGTTGGTGCCATCAGCGAGATAGCCATCGCCGGTTCGCGCGAACGGGTGCTGGATTGGCTCGGCCAGCCGCAGAACGTCAATTTGGGAGCTGTCACCATGCAATATGAAGCTCCGAATGGCACTCCGGGCATCATGTCGGTAACCTTTGAAACCGAGTCCGGCACCGTGGTGCTGTAAGAAGTTCAAAAATGAACTCACGAAGGCGGGGACAATGGCGTCCCCGCCTTCATTCTTTTCCGGCTCTTGCCTCAGACTGGTCCAGACGCCGGCCCAAGACAACGACCTGCTGGTCTTCAAAGCCCAGGGGTTCATAGAAATCGATGACGCTAGCGTTTTCGCTGCGGACCATGAGCTGCACCTTGGGCACTGCCCGTTCTCGCAGCCACCGGCTGGCCGCATCCACCAAGGACCTGCCCAGGCCATTGCCCTGCCTGCGCGGATCCACCGCAACGTAGTAGAGCCAACCGCGGTGCCCGTCATGGCCAGTCATCGCAGTGCCCACAACCTGATCATTTTCGATCATGGCCAGCACCGTAGAGGTGGGTTCGCGCAAAGCCCGTCGAGCGTCAGCGAGCGGATCATTCCACGGACGAGTCAGCCCGGTGGTTTCCCACAAGTCAACAGCTTGGTGGAGGTATTTCTCGCTCAGCTCGGTAATCTGCATCAGCCCAGCATAACGGCACTATTGGCCGATTCCGATGGCCGGCCCAATCAATGCATAGCCGACGAACCCGATGGCATCGAGCAGGAAGTGCGCAATGACCAGCGGCATGACCCGCCCGTACTTCTGGTAGATCCAGCCGAACACCACGCCCATGAGCATGTTGCCGATCATCGGACCTGCACCTTGGTACAGGTGGTAGCTGCCGCGGATGACAGCGGAAAGGATGATGATGGACCACGGGCCCATTTTCAATTTCCTGGTATAGGTGAACAGGAATCCGAGCATCAGGACTTCTTCGAGCACCGCATGGCGTACGGCCGAGAGCAGAAGCACCGGCACGCTCCACCAATAATCTCCCAAGTTCGCTGCAGACAGTGCCGTCGTGATGCCCAAAGCCCGCCCCGCGGCATAGACTCCCAGCGTGCCTACGCCCATGGCCAAGAACAGTCCTGCTCCAAGCAGCGCGTCCTTGCCCGGCTTGCGTATATCGAAACCGATATCGCGGATGGTTCTCCCGGTAGTGCGCTTCATCAGATACAACGCCAGCACCACTGGAACCAGGGCAAAGATGATGTCCAGCAGCTGGTAGGAGAAGTCAAAGAATTCCCGGGTGCTCAGCTGGTTATTCAGCGACGTTGTCTGCTCGCGCAATGGAGCCCGGGTGACTTTGTCCGCAAAGCTGAGCAGCGAGTAGACCGCGCTTTGCCCCAAGGACAGCGCAAGTACCAAGACGATCTCAAACCCGAAGGTCTTGCGGGTTGCCTTCTGCTCAATTTGTTCAGCGTTCACGTTTTCGATCATAGGCTGATCTGGCTGTGCGCGTACTGAGGAAGCGCGTGGCAAACCTGCGATAGCCTGAGATCAAGACCGCCAGCGAGCTACATGAGAAGAGTGCCAGTGAGCCGACCTGCCACCAAAGAAGAATTGCAGATTGCCCGCCAGCTTTGCCCCGATCTCTCATGGGATGACGCGGCAGTAAACGAGGGCGGACAGTTCCACAAGGTGATCATTGCCAACCCGCAGGCAGCCATTCGCATGGCACGCACGCCGCAAGCCACCGAGCAGATGCCCCGCACCTTGGACCTTCTGGACCGTCTCGAAAGCCAGTTGGATTACCAGATCCCGGTGGCCACCTCTCAGATCCTGAGCGTTGATGGCTTGAGTACGGTGGCGATGTCATTCATTCCAGGCAGTGCCCACGAACCGCACTATGGAGATCCGCAAGTTCTGGGCAAGGTAGTGAAGGACTTGGCCGAGATTCCGTTGGAACCCATCAGCGATCACCTGGCCACGCCATTTGCCTTCCGCGGCCCATGGACCGAAGAACGCCAGCAGCAGTGCTACGACGCCCTGCCCGATGAACTGCGCCCGGCGGCCAGAAGCCTGTGGGCACAGCTTGATGAGTTGGCACAGGTGCCCGCGGCACTAGTACACGGAGATCTGGCCGGGCACAATATGCACTGGGTTGGCGAAGAACTGATTGGCATTCTGGACTGGGATCTGGCCGCGGCGTGGGATCCTGCGCTTAACACCGCATACCTGAGCCTGTGGCATGGACTGGAAATGGTGGACTTGATTGCGCCGAGTCCGGATGAGGCCTGCCGTGCGAAGATCTGGCTGGGGTTGATGAGTTTGGAACGGCTTTCGGATACCCTCTCGCGCACCGACAACCCGAAGATGGGCAAGCTCATGCGCAAGATTGGTCCGCGGATCCTGAATGCGGCGGAAGCTGTTCTGGTTTGACGTTCAATTCCCAGATCACTTCCCCGCAGCAAGCAGCGGAAGAGCTTGCGCTGAATCGTGGAGCGCACGAGCTGAGGCTATTGGGTGCAGGCGTGGAGTTCCTGTTTTTCAGCACGCGGGCAGGGACACGGCGTGAAGGCTACCGCGTACCTCGCGCACGTGTTTTTGACACCGTGAATAATCCAGGGATTCAGGCTTTGGAGCTCCAACGCAAAGAACTGCGGCTCAGCGCCTGGGCCTTGGGGCATGGTGTGCCTTCTGCGAATCCGACGGAGCTGGTGGATCAAGGCGGGTATTCGGTGCTGGTCACCGAAGTTATCGACGACGACCAGACGCCGGTAAACCAGCAGGCGTTGGGGGCTGTCCTGGCCAAGATGCACCAGGTTGAGCCACTAGCTAGTGAAGTAGCCCGATGCCCGGATATCTATGATTATCTGGCTCAGCGCATCGGTGATCGTCATTCGAGAATTAGTACCGATCATCAGCTGCCAGCCTTGCCTAAACCAACTCATCTGGCCAAGGTGCTCCAACGTTCGTTGCACCGGGTCAGCCAGCTGCATCTGGATATTCGCCGGCAGAACATTCGTGTGGCTGCCGGTGAACCGCGGGCATTGTTTGATTGGAGCAACGCACTCACTGCTGCTCCAGAACTCGAGATGGCGCGTATTCGCGAATACGCTCAGATACCAGAAAACGCTCTGGACTACATGGACATCCTTGCCGGCTACCGTGCTTATGGCGGAACCATCGATGAGTCCACGACCGCTTGGGCGGTGCTGCGTCTGGATGCTGCTCTCATGCTGGCCGGTGTTTTCACCTCGGTGAGCCCGAACGAAGAACTTGCCAGTGTATTCCTCAATAGGGTTCGGATCCTGCTGCAGGCTCTATAGGCTTCACGCAGGCACAGGAGGCTTTGCCGCAGGGTTATGCTTAGAGTTGGTACCTAAAATGAATTCGCGTCAGATGTACGTCGTGCGCCCTCAAGGAACTTTTTATGTCTTCAAATGGCGTAAGTACACCGCGGAAATTAAAACCTCGAGCGGCTCAGGAACCGTGTTCTCCCCAACCGGAATCCAGTTTCGAGTCGTAGCTTCCTAGGCGAGGAGAAATTATGACACTGAAAAATGCATTCGCGCTCACAATCATCGTAGGAACTTCAATGGCGTTCACCGGTTGTTCTGCCAGCGATTCCAGCAGCCCGGCTACGCCAGCTACCGAATCGATGATGCCGTTGCAAGGCCACGAGCTAGCTGCCCTCACCACGGTAGTTGACCAGAAGGACCAGAATATCTCCCTTGCGATTCCGCTCCGCGGCGGCGATTACGCGGTTGCGCTCGAATGCTCGGGCAAAGATACGTTGTCCACCATCGCATGGCAAAGCGATGATAAAAAGGAGAACGGAGAAATCAGCGTGCCTTGCACATTTGAAGGCGTAAATGTCCGCGAACAGATTTCTCTTAACGGCTACTCAAGTTCGCTGACTTTCGTCACCAGCGAGTTGCAAGGATACGAACTTACGGTATCAATTGCCTCAACTGCGAATTAGCACTTGATGATGGTCCTTCCCGTTGTCTTCGTATATCAGGCTTTAGCGAAACATTATTTTGTTCCAACGCGTTGAAAACGCAAAATGCCCACCCGAGTTCGCGGCTCGCGTGGGCATTTCGGTGCATCGTCGCCGATGCAATAAAGCTTTAGCTCAAGGCTGCGATGGTTGCATCGTAGTCTGGCTCGGTGGTGATCTCAGGGACTACCTGGGTGTAGGTCACCTTTCCGGTCTCATCCAAGACGATGACCGAGCGCGCCAGCAGGCCAGCCAGTGGACCGTCGATCTGGGTCACGCCGTAGTCCGAACCGAAGTCCGAGCGGAAGACCGAAGCAGCGGTGACGTTCTCGATGTCTTCGGCACCGCAGAAGCGGCCCAATGCGAATGGCAGGTCAGCGGAAACGCACACTACTGTGGTGTTCTCCAGGCCGGCAGCCAGTTCGTTGAAACGGCGAACGCTGGCAGCGCAGACACCGGTATCAACTGATGGGAAGATGTTCAGGACTACGCGGCGGCCAGCCAGCGACTCGCTGGTGACATCTGCAAGGCCGGTGTCGGTGAGGGTGAATGCTGGAGCCTGCGAGCCTACGGCTGGCAGTTCACCAATGGTCTGTACGGGAGTTCCCTTAAAAGCAGTATTAGCCATAGGTCTTGTTTATCATGGATGCCTAATCCGGAGCCATATTTTCAGCCAACAAGCGCAAACAAGTCGCTCACGCCTTGTGCTCATGCAAGACTGTGGAGATGGGCACGAACTACGATGCATATGCGGCCAAGATGCGAGCGCTGACTCTGGACGGTACTGATTTGGAAGTAGTCGCCCGATTCACTGACATGCTATGCCACCGTGAATCACAGGTTCTGGACATCGGCTGCGGCGTGGGCAATACGGTCAATGCGCTGCGCCGCATGGGACACCATGCCTACGGCATAGACCCCACACCCCAAGTCCTGGAAGTAGCTGCAGAGCTATTCGACGGGACCTGGTTCAGGCAGCTGTCAGCGAATCAGCTGGAGAGCGCCTCTTTGCGCAGCCATGGCCTGCCCGAACAGTACGACGCCATTTTGCTGGCCGGCAATGTTCCGGCATTCATCCCACGCGAACAGCTACGGGGAATTTTCAGTTTGGCCGATCAGGTGCTCAGTTCTTCGGGCGTGCTCATTATCGGCACCACCAGCCATACCAAAGGCGGGTCAGCAGACCAGGACGAGCTTCGCCAAGGTACTTCGCTGCAACTGATGCAACGATTCTCCGACTGGCATTTATCTCCCTACCAGTCAGATTCCCCGTGGTCGGTCAGCGTCTACGCGCACATCAAGCAGCGTTCCGGGTTCCCGATCCCAGACGGAATATTCGTATTGCCGTCCTAGTCTCATGGACAGTGAGAGTCGAAATGGCGGCTACCATTTCATCGGCTTCCTCACTCGCCGGCGGGAATCCCCGAGCATAGTGTCCGGTGCAGCACGGTTCTCGGTGGCCTGCGGCAAACCGCTAGATTGCTTTGCCGGCCCGATATACGCTGTGGGTCAGGTTCATTCCGGGACGGTATGCCAGATGCGCAGCAACCGGAGCGTCAAGCACATGCAGATCAGCACGTTTGCCTACCTCGATGGAACCGGTTTGGCCGGCAACTCCGAGGGCCAAGGCGCCGCCGTAGGTTGCCGCTTCGATTGCCTCAGCCAGCGACAGGTTCATTTGGAGCACTGCGGTAGCCACGCAGAAGTTCATATTGCTCGTGTAGCTGGTACCCGGATTGCAGTTGCTGGCCAAAGCAATTCGCACACCTGCATCAAGCAGTTCGCGGCCCGGGGCAAGCGGCTGTCGCGTAGACAGGTCGCAGGCGGGCAAGCAGGTTGCTACCGTGCCCGGAGTTCCTGTCCGTGTGGCTGAGTCCCAGCCGGCCCAACTTCCGGCGAGCGCCTGGATGTCCTCTTCCTCCAGATAATTCACGTGGTCTACAGAGTGGCTGCCGAACTCCACTGCCAGCTGCACTCCTGGGCCAGGACCCAGCTGGTTTCCGTGGACCTTGGTCGCCAGTCCCTTTGCCCTTGCCGCTTCCAGGACCCGGCGCGATTGTTCTTCAGTGAAAGCTCCGCGTTCGCAGAAGACATCGACGAAGTCAACGTTATCTGCCACGGCATCCAGCATCGGGCCAGTTACCAACTCCGTGTACTCATCGGCATCCCATCCTGCAGGTACCAAGTGCGCACCGAGGAAGGTCAAGGAATCAACCAGCGGTTTGCCCAGCACCGAATGCCGGGTCTCTTCATCCACTGCCAGGCCATAACCGGTCTTGGTTTCCATCCATGTGGTGCCCATTGCCAGAGCTTCCGCCCGGCGTGCAGCCACAGCTTCGCTCAGCTCGTTATCGGAAAGCTGGCTGGTAGCTGAAGTGGTGACCGCGATGCCGCCGGCGGCATACGACTGCCCGGCCATGCGTGCCACGAATTCTTCGGCCCGGTCGCCCCCGAAAATCAGGTGGCTGTGGGAGTCAACCCAGCCGGGCAAAACCGCACGCCCGCCGAGATCAATCGATTCATCGGCTTGCGGTGCCTGGCCCATGTCACCGACCCATGCGATCAGGCTGTCTTGGATCAGCACCGCGGCGTGTTCCAGCACCCGGGCGTTTTGGTCAACCGTAGTCAGCTGTCCAATGTTGGTAAGCAACAGGGTTGCCATGAGAATTCCGCCTTCGTGGTGTTGCTGGTCCTTTAGGCATGAGCCTACCTAGGATCCATGGCTTGGGAACAGAGAACCAGAGGGTGTCCGTCTGAGATTTCAGACGGACACCCTCTGGTTCTGGAACGAGCTCGACTTAGCCCTTGCTGGCTCCTGCCAGCAAACCTCGCACGAAGAATCGTTGCAGTGCGAAGAAGACAACCAGCGGAATGATCATCGAGATGAACGCTCCGGCTGTGAGCAGCTCCCACGATTGGCCATAAGAACCTGAGAGGTCTTGAAGCGCCTTGGTAATCGGAAGTTCCCCACCGGAGGTGAAGACCGTGGCCACCAGCAAATCATTCCATACCCAGAGGAATTGGAAAATTCCAAACGACGCGATGGCAGGAGTCGCCAGCGGAAGGACGATACGAGTGAATATAGTTCCGTGCCCGGCACCGTCTACTCGTGCAGCTTCAATGACTTCTTCCGGGATTTCCGAAATGAAGTTATGCAGCATGAAGATCGCCAGAGGCAAGGCGAAAATCGTATGGGCAATCCAAACCTTGGCATAGGCGCCGTCGAGCCCATTAACGCCTAGCCCGGGAAGGATATACAACTCACCGATTTTCACGCCATCGGAAAACATCTGCAGCAGTGGAACCAGCGCCATCTGGATCGGGACAATCTGCAATGCAAAGACCAAGATGAATAGAGTGTTGCGCCCTTTGAAATTGATCCAGGCAAAAGCGTAGGCCGCCAAGCTGGCAATGATGATCGGGATGATGGCAGCCGGGATCGTAATGACCAAGGAGTTCAAGAACGCCTTGGACAGCGGCAAGCTGTCGCCCGAGACGAACGCTTGCGCGTAGTTCTCCAGCGTAAATGACGGGTTGGACAGGGCCGTCCACCAACCAGTGGTTTTGATGTCGTTGGCTTCACGGAATGAGGAGACAAAAAGCCCAAATGTCGGGATGGTCCAGATCGCGGCGATAAGGAACGCAGCGGCCGTGGCAATTCGAGACGAACTGGCCTTGCGCAGTTTCCCGCCGGTTTTTTCGGTGGCTTTAAGCAAGCGGCGCGAGGAATCACTGACCGTACTCATCGAGTGCCTCCTTGTTTCTTTTGCTGGCGAACGTTGTAGATGATGATCGGAAGCACCAGGACAAACAGGACTACTGCCAATGCGGAGCTGTAACCGGTGCGGCTGCCCAGCTGGAACTGCCGGACCATTTCGTAGGCCAGAACCGTGGTCTCGGAGCGTCCACCGGTCATGGAGGACACGATGTCATAGACCTTCAGCGAAGCAATGGAAATGGTGGTCAGCACAACGATGACCGATGAGCGGATTCCCGGCAGCGTGACATTCATGAAGCTCTGCCACGGGGTGGTACCGTCCAAGGCAGCTGCTTCAAGCTGTTCGGCAGGGACCGCTTTAATTGCCGCGGACAGAATCACCATGGCGAAGCCAGCTTGGGTCCAGATCAGGATGATGACCAGGAACAGGGTGTTCCATGGTTCCAGTCCTAGCCAGTCCACCGGTTTCGCCCCGAAGGCGGTGATGATTGCGTTCAATACGCCAATTTGTTCGCCTTGCCGCGCATCATAGAAGAATTTGAAGATGATCGACGCGCCAACAAATGAAATTGCCATCGGCATGAAAACGAGCAGCTTGAAGAACTTCTCACCACGGCTCTTGTCGATGAAGGCGGCGTAGGCCAAGCCGATAATCGTTGAAACCACCGGGGCTACCAAGACCCAGACCAGCGTATTGAGCAGGGCGGTCAAGCCATCGGGGCTGGTAAAGACCCAGGCGAAGTTCGCCAGCCCGGCAAATCCGGAGCCGTCGTTGGTCATGAAAGCACTAATTGCTGTTCGGATGGTTGGGTAAATCAGCCCTATTGCCAGCAAGATCATGGCCGGGGCCAGGAATCCTGTTAGCTGAAGAAAAGTGCCGGCCCCCGACCGTGAGCGGCGGTCATAGAAATACACGGCAAGACCGAGAACGGCAGCCACTGCGGCGACCCACATGACCGAGGCATATAGCCCGAGCAATAAGAGTATTACTACAGGAACGAGCACGGAGGCGAGCAAACGAAGAATTGCGAAGCCACGTCCACGGTTCGTAGAAACCTCAACGAACGCAAGTACCAGGCCGATCACCACGGCAAAGGAAAGCAAAGTTACCGGTATTTGAAGAAGCGGTGACAAGCCGGCAAGCCACTGGAAAAAATCAGACAAGAGTCATATCTCCTTTAAAGCTGGAGAAGGCCGGTTGAACCGGCCTCCCCCACTTATTCACTGGTGACTAAGAGTCGTAACCGGCTTGGATGTTCTCTAGAACTTCCTTGGTGGGCTTCCCATCGATCCAGTCCACAATTCCCTTCCAGAAGGAATCGGCACCGACGCTCTTTGGCATCAGGTCAGATCCGTCGAAACGGAAAGTGGTGCTTGGATCCTGCAGCAGTTCCACCGCAGAGCGCAGCAGATCACTGCTGGCATTTTCTGGATCAAGGCCGGAGTTTGCCGAGATCACGCCACCGAGCTTAACTCGGCTATTGGCCCAGTCTGCACTGGCCAGGTATTCCTGCACCTTCGCAGTGTCTTCGTCGTTCGAGAAGGCCGCGACGAATTCGCCACCGCCGACAACCGAAGTTGGATCACCCTCGTTGAATTGTGGTGCGATGAATGCCCAGACATCTCCGTCAGGAGCTACCGTAGGTGTTTCACCGTCTGCGTTCTTGGCATCAAGGATGAAGCCTTCGAGGAATGAAGCCTGGTGGGTCAGCGGGCAAGTGCCCTTGGCAACTGCGGTGCCGATGTCACCAAACGCGGTGGCATTAATGGACTTTACATCTCCATAGCCTGCGTTGACCTGCTTTGGATCCAGCAAGATCTCGCCAACTGAATCAAATGCGCTGGTGATTTCTGGCGAGGTGAATTCCAGTTCTCCGGACACCCATTTGTCATAGGCTTCGGTGCCCGACTGGCGCAGGACAGCGTCCTCAATCCAGTCAGTGCCTGGCCAACCCGATGCTTCGCCCGAGGCAAATCCTGCACACCAGGCAGGCTCATCGGTCTTCTTGGTAATTTCGGTTCCCAGCGCGGTCATTTCGTCCCAAGTCTTGGGAACGCTGACGCCCCATTCCTCGAACTGCTTGGGCGAATACCAGATGTAGCCCTTGACGCTGGCCATCAGCGGAGCACCATACTGGACGCCGTCCACCTTGCCGTAGTTCTGCCAGTCCTCAGACCAGTTCTTCCCCACTTCAGCTTGGGCGCCTTCAGGAAGTTTCTGCACCTTGCCCGAAGCTACGGTAGCTTCCAGCAAACCTGGCTGAGGGAAGACTGCTAGGTCAGGCGTATCTCCGCCCTGGACCTTGATGCCCAACTGGGATTCGAAGTTCTTGTCGCCGGTGTAGCGGATCTTGATGCCGTTCTCTTCAGACCAGTCGGCCCAGGACTTCTCGAGCAGCTCAGCTTCGGTGCCAGTGACTGGTCCGTAGACATCCACCACGCCGTCGGATTCGGCAACCTGGGTCTCCCCGCCTTGGGCATTGGGATCATTGGGATCTGCTCCCCCGGAGCAACCGGCCAGCAGCAAACCGATTGAGGCCACGGAAAGAGCGGGAACGAGCTTCAACCCACGTTTTGTTTTCTTCATGATGCCTTCCACTTTTGAGTTGTACCCTGCGGGAAGTTCCAGCTTGGCACGAGTGATCCCCTCCATAGTGACGCAGATCATCGACGCGCGTCAACTGCCGAGCGCACGAGACCCGGAGAAAATCCTCAAGAGGGGGCTAAACGGGAGCTATTCCAGAACTTTCCCTGATCACCATGACGGGAGTGAAGAGCTGTTGAATGACGTCGCTGGATCGGCCTTCGATCTGTTCCACCAGCGCGTCAACCGCGGTGTGGGCAATAACTTCACCGGAAGGTGCCACCGTGGTCAGCGCAGGCGAAACCATTTCTGCCGAACGGTCACCGATTCCCAAAGCGACAACCGAGACGTCCGCTGGAATCGACAAGCCAGCCATTCCTGCAGCATTCAGGAAACCAGCAGTGGCGAACTCTTTGAGTCCTACCACCGCACTCGGGCGCGGGTTGAATTTCAGGTAGCCGTCCAAGGCTTGCCGGCCACCGCGGGCGTTATTCTCCACGGGCATCTCAACAATTGACATATTCTGTGCCTGCGCTGATTCGGTGATGGCTCGTGCGGTACGGATTGCCGGGCCATTGCCAGCGGCCTGATCTTGTTGGGAAACATTGATGTACATGATGGATCGGTGACCCAATCCGGCCAGATGCTCTATTGCTAGGCGTCCTGCTTCAGCGAAATCATTGTCAACATAAATCACGTCATCGCTGTCATCGGGCCGGCCAATGGAAGCGAAAGGAATTTTGGCGCGACGCAGAACATCAAAGCGCGGATCAGAAACTGAAACCTCCATGAGCAGCACTCCGGCCACTAATTTCTGGGCAACAAGGCTTTCCATGCCCATGACGTCGGTCATCGGGTTGGACCAGAGCAGCATGTGATAGCCCAGGGCACGAGCCCGCTCCATGGCCGCAGTGACATACTCGAACTCAGTGGATGAGTAGCCGTCAACACTGGTTGGAAAATGCAATGCAAGGATGCCGCGACGTGCACCCGCCAGCCCCTGAGCAAAAGCGTTCGGGGTGTAATTCAAGTCCCGCATGGCGGCCAAAACCCTGGTCTTGGTCGCATCTGAGATGGTGCGCCGTCCACTGATCACGTAGGAAACGGTACTGGGAGATACGCCGGCAAGGCGTGCAACATCATCCCTTGTAGCCATTTGTCCTCCGCTTCAACATGCAGTTACGTAGCTTCTATTGAAACACGTCAGTGAACGGGCGCACTGTCAACAGCTGTGCAAATGCCGGCTACCGGCTGGCTACGAATGCCTGCACGCAGGCTTCGATATCCTCAGCCGAATGCGCAGCAGAAAGCTGGACTCGGATACGCGCGGCACCCTTTGGCACCACAGGGAAGCTGAAGGCGGTCACGAAGACGCCCCGCTCCAGCATCTTGCCTGCAACTTCTGCGGCCTTGACCGCATCGCCGAACATCACTGGAATGATGGCATGCTCGCCTTCGAGCAATTCAAAGCCTTCTTCGCTCATGCGGCGGCGGAAGTGCGCTGCGTTCTCGAAGAGCTTCTCGCGCAGGTCCCCGGAATCAACAACCAGATCCAGCGCCTTCAACGTAGCAGCCACGATCGATGGCGCCAGCGAGTTGGAGAACAGGTACGGGCGGGCCTTCTGGCGCAGCATCGCAACAATTTCCCCGCGGCCGGATACGTAGCCGCCCGAAGCGCCGCCCAAGGCCTTGCCGAAGGTGCCGGTGTAGATGTCCACCCGGTCCGAAACCCCTGCGTGCTCCGGGGTGCCGGCGCCGGTTGCGCCCATGAAGCCCACTGCGTGGGAGTCATCGACCATGACCAGTGCGTTGTACTTGTCGGCCAAATCGCAGATGGCTTCCAGTGGGGCCAGGTAGCCGTCCATGGAGAACACGCCATCGGTGACGATGATGGTGCGGCGTGCACCAGCCCCGTCATTTAGCTGCGCGGCGGCCTGCAGCTGGGTTTCCAGATCCGCCATGTCCTGGTTGGCGTAGCGGAAGCGCGCTGCCTTGGACAAGCGGATGCCGTCGATGATCGAAGCGTGGTTCAACGCATCGGAAATGATGGCATCTTCCTTGCCGAACAGCGATTCGAAAACGCCGCCGTTGGCATCGAAGCAGCTGGAGAACAAGATGGTGTCCTCGGTGCCCAGGAACTCGGAGAGCTTGGCTTCCAATTCCAGGTGCAGGTCCTGGGTGCCGCAGATGAAGCGGACCGAGGCCATGCCGAAGCCGCGCTCATCCATGGCGTTCTTGGCCGCATCGATGATCTGCTGGTTGTCAGCCAGGCCAAGGTAGTTGTTGGCGCAGAAGTTCAGCACCTGACGGGCGTCATCGCCCAGCGAGCCGGCCATGATGGAGGCCGACTGGGCGGAATCGATGTGGCGTTCTGCCTTGAACAGGCCAGAGGTCTTCAACTCTTCGAGTTCGGCGGCAAGCTGGCCTTTTAGATCCGTGTACATTGCAAATGCTCCTTGTTGATGCGGGAAATTCTTAGCCTGAGAAAACAGTCCAGTCGAGCACGACCTTGCCGCCGTGGCCGCTGCGGGCCGCTTCAAAGCCTTGCTGCCACTCGGTAGCTGGAAGGAAGTCGGTGACCACCGAGGAAATGCGTTCGCGCATGACCTCTGAAGAGGTCAGCATGGCGCTCATGGCGTACCAGGTCTCGAACATTTCGCGGCCGTAGATGCCCTTCAGGGTGAGCATGTGGGTGACAACCTTGCCCCAGTTGATATCGATCGAGGTGCTTGGCAGGCCCAGCATGCAGATCTTGCCGCCATGGTTCATGTTCTCGATCATTTCCGGCAGGGCAGTCTTGTGGCCGGACATTTCCATGCCGTAGTCGAAGCCTTCAACCATGCCCAGCTTCTGCTGGGCTTCCTTGATGCGCGTGTTCGCTACATTCACGGCCAGGTCGATGCCCATGGTCTTTGCCAGTTCCAAGCGCTGCTCGGAAACATCGGTGATGGCGATGTTGCGTGCACCTACATGGCGGGCAACTGCCGCGGCCATCAGGCCGATAGGACCAGCACCGGTAATCAGCACGTCTTCGCCAACCATGGGGAACTGCAGTGCGGTGTGCACGGCATTGCCGAACGGATCGAAGATCGCGCCAAGCAGCGGGGTGATGCGCTCATCGCGGTGGATGTAGACATTGCTTTCGGGAATGACGACGAATTCTGCGAAGGCGCCGTCGCGCTGCACACCGACCGAGTCGACATTGATGCACATCTGCTTGCGTCCGGCGCGGCAGTTGCGGCACAGGCCGCACACTACGTGGCCTTCACCGGAAACACGGTCGCCAACCTTGACCCCGTGCACGAAATCGCCGATTTCCACGACTTCGCCGTAGAACTCGTGGCCCGGAACCAGCGGGGTGTTGATCATGGCCTTGGCTGCATCGTCGTAGGCTTCGATGTGCAGATCGGTACCGCAGATACCCGCGGTCATGACGCGGATCTTGACCTCGTGGGCGCCGGTCTCTGGTTCTGGGCGATCAACGAGTTCCAGCCCCGCGTGCGGGCCGGACTTGTACAGTGCTTTCATGCGGGTTCCTTTGGATTGGGCACCTGGGTGCGCGCAACACAGACATGGGGTCGCTTCAAGTGTCGCACCCGACAGCACGGTACAACACCTTAGAAGATCACTGATTTACTGATCCAACGATTTAGAATTTACTTCATGGAATTACATCAGTTGAGGATTCTGCGTGAACTCGCGGATTTGGGCAGCGTCAACGCCGTGGCGAAGGCCCTTTTTGTCTCGCCCTCGGCGGTCTCGCAGCATTTGGCCCAACTGCAGCGCAATTTCCCTGTGCCACTGACACAGAAGGACGGACGCAGGCTGGTCCTGACAACCGAGGGAAAACTGCTGGCCTCCGCCGCGACGTCAGTCGCTTCGACCCTGGCCGAGGCGTCGGCGAGGATCCGCACCCAGGAGCAAGAGCGGGACACACCCATTCGCATCGCGGGATTCCATTCCATTGGGCAGACCATTTTCGCCCCGTTGCTAACCTACCCGGAAGGCCAATTGCCCCCGCTGCACTTTTCCGACGAAGATGTCTCGCAGCAGGATTTTCCGGCGCTGACCTCGACGTACGATTTGGTGCTGGCGCACCGGATGCCGCACACGGACCCATGGCCCGAAGACCGAATCAGTGTTATACCTCTGGCTTTCGAACCGCTGGACGTGGCGATCCACCGAGATCATCCACTGGCCAAATTCGGAGAGCTCTCCCCCGAGCAGGTGATCGACGAACCCTGGGTCGTTTCCCGCTCAGGATTCTCACCGGCTGACGTTCTGGAAACCATCGCCGCGCTTGCCGGTAAAGCCCCGCGGATCGAGCACCGGGTCAACGATTACGCCACCGCCGGCGCCTTAGTTGAAGCCAGTGGTTGTCTGGGAATCCTCCCACGTTTCACAGCACGAAAGACTTTGGATGAAACGGTGACTTTACGACCAATCAAGGGATTGAATTCAGGGAGACAAATCGACCTTTTATTGAGAGCCGAGCACCTGCATCGAATTACTATCAATGATGTCATCGAGGCGATCAGGAGCACCGTGAAACGCTTGGTCATCAACTGATTCAGCACCTCGGGCAACACGCGGTTTCAACCGTTCCGAGTACGCGGCTACCAAGCTCCCTTGATCGAGAAACTCGCGCTCTCCAACTGCTGCACCTTGAACAGCTAAGCCCTCGCTCAGCATGCCTTGCATCAATTTTGTTCTAGACCGTGCGGCTGACGGTCTCCGGCTCCGTACCGACGGCCACCCTTGGAATTCGGGTTCTGCAAGCCGGCCAGTTCGCTGCTTCGTTTCACTTTCCAAGCCCTGCGAACGGAAGTGGCTGGCTACTCTGGAAGTGAATTGCCGAACAAGCGGAACCCTCTTTAATCTATTTCGTTCATAGCCTCGGCTGTTGGCATATACCGGCTGGTCGGCCGTCGGCAATGCATCTTCCAAACAGTGGAAACAGGCAACAGCCTGGCGAACGTTTTCATCAGGACCGGGGCTTCAGGCCAAATGAACAGAGGGCTAGTCTCCGTAAAAGAGAGTGTCCAAGAATCAACATTTCCCACGAATAGCGCACGAGCACCAGCGCACGATCGAGCAACAACAGAAGTTTCCTTCCCCAGAACCGATGTGGCGCCTTTCGCTCATTTCCCATGTCCCGCATAAGGCTCCTTCACCGGGCATTTTCTCGGGCGGAGTATATGGGAATCTGGAATGTTTGAAAACTCGGAGTTTCAAAAATTAGCCGAGTCAAGAACACGTATGTCCCGTATGACGACCGGCTTGCGGGACGTCCCCGTGGAGCTTCCCTCTGCGGAGCGGCAAGGCGTGAGCGCTAGGCTTGTGGGATGGAAGAGGTTCACCTGGCTGGAGGCAACGCCACCGATGGCGTGGTGCGCGTCGGCTCCACGGTACGTAAACCGTGGTCGGCAGCCACTCCGAGTGTGCTCGCATATATGAGGGCTGTGCGCAACGCAGGCGTCGATGTGCCCGCGGTATATGGGCAAGACGCCCAGGGACGACAAGTGACAGAGTTTGTCCCCGGTTGCCTTGCCATGGACTCGGGGCCATTATCGCTCTCAGAGCTTTCCCGGGTAGGTCGCCTGGTGCGCACTATCCATGATGCCAGTGCGGCCTATGAGACGGACTTCGGCTCAACTTGGATCACACACATTCCGGCGCCCGGGGCCGACCTGATCTGCCACAACGATCTGGCCCCGTGGAATCTCCTCATCGGAGACCGATGGGTGTTCATCGATTGGGACGCGGCCGCACCTAGTACACGCCTATGGGATCTCGCATACGCCGCGCAGTCCTTCACGCTAAACGACGCATCGGCCGACCCTCATATGGCCGCACAAGCACTGGCAGCCTTCATTGACGGCTACGACGCCGACGAAGAGCTCCGGGCAGCGCTGCCCTCCACGATGTGGCAACGGACAACAGCTATGCACGAACTGCTCAAAAATTCCCATGCCAGGGGAATCGAACCGTGGGGGACGATGTTCACGACTGGCCACGGTGATCACTGGAACACCGTGACCCAGTTCGTGAGGAACAACGAGTCCCTTTGGCTCGAAGCGATCCGGACTGTTCGATAGACCTTCCTCCTACGGAGGGATTAATGTAGTGCCTTCCCAAGCCGTCGCAGGCATGACGGATAGGATCGACACAACCATTCTGTATGTGCAATTGTCGCGGAAAGAGCAGGATCAGCGTGTCTCATCGAAAAGTTCAATCAATCGCTCGGGAAACAATGAACGTTGCCCAGCAAAGCATTTATCCGGGGCAGCATCTAACTGCAGTTCGCGACCTCTGCGAAGAGACGATGTTGTCCCTGGGTGCTGATTCATTTTGGTATTGGGGAATAGGCGCCTTTGTCTTCTGCGGAAAAGATACGACCCTTTCTGTACCGGGTAAGAACTACGAAACTGCAGACCGAACCATCGCGTCGGACGACATTATCACCATCGATCTCAGTCCACAGAAAGACGGCATATGGGGAGATTTTGCTCGCACCATCATCATTGAGGGCGGCGAACCGCTACAAAATTCGAAGTCAACCCAGAACGCGGAGTGGCGCGAAGGGATCCTTGCTGAAGAACAACTGCACACAATCCTCGTCAGCGTGGCCAGACCAGAAATGACTTTCGAGGAGCTACATGCACGGATGAACGCCTATGTCGTTGAACTTGGATTTGAGAACATTGATTTCTTGGGTAATCTCGGGCATTCAATTGAACGGAATAGTGCCGACAGGGTATACATCGAGCCTGGGAACACACGACGACTCGGTGAAACTGAACTTTTCACTTTCGAACCGCATATTAAGCGACCTGACGGCGAGTACGGTTATAAGCACGAAAATATCTACCAGTTTCACGGCTCTACGTTGGCTGCGATCTAGATACTGACTCTATTTTTCGTGGGTTGACGCACTGGCGTCCCGCAGAAGGTTCGGCTTGCGGACAGCGTCAGAAGCCGTTGCACTAGGCTGTGAGAATGAGCCCAGAGACGGTACAACTTCGAGATCGCTCGCGTCCAAGCTGGTCAACGCCGGCCCAGCATCGTTTGCTGCAGGCGCGCATCTGGCCCACAAATGGGCCAACGCCCGCGCCGGTTGTCGTACTTTCGCACGGCACCGGTGGCGCGGGAGAGGACCTGGACTGGCTCGCCAAGCCGTTGAACGACGCGGGATTCCTCGTGGCGTCGGTCGACCATCCCGGCAACAGCTACAACGACGAATACCTCGTCGAAGGATTCTCCTTCGCGTGGGAGCGAGCGCGGGACATCAGCCTCCTACTCGACTACCTTGTGGCGGAGCATGACATAGATGTTGACCGGATCGGGGCGGCTGGATTCTCGTTCGGGGGCTACACCGTCGCGGCGCTGCTCGGCGGCAGGATTGATGTAGACATCATGGGTGCGATGTTCCGCGGCTTAATCCCAGCGCCCGAGGTTCCGGAGTTCCCTGACTTGATCAAGGCGTTGCGGAGCAAGTACTCCGATGCCGAGTTGACCTCGTTGGCGGAATCCGGTGCGCGGTCGATGAGCGACACGCGCGTGCGGGTCGGTATCCTTCTGGCGCCCGCCATCGGGAGGCTCCTGCTCCCCCGGTCCTTGCAGCAGATTTCTGTCCCGGTGTTGGTGCGCTGGGGCGACGACGACAGCAACACACCGCCAGAGGACAACGCTCACCTTTACCGGGACCTTATTCCTCATGCTCATGGAGAGAGCCTTGGCTCGGATGTCGGGCACTACGTATTCCTTGGCGACCGAGAGGACGCCACCGGTGTGCGACCACATGTCGCAGCCGAGACCGTCGAGTTCTTCACTTCCCATCTCTCAGTACGCCACACGGACTGAGGCAAGCACCTCAGGGCACCCGTCCGGCGCTCGGGACGTTTCGTGACAGGAACTATGCCGGTGTCGTCGTGGTTGTCCCGCAGAAGGTTCCTCTTACGGGCGTTCCTCTCGGGGACCGTCTTACGGGAATGTAAAAATCCTTGGCTGGCCATGAGGCTTATAGGAGCATGTCACCCAAATTCAGGTCGACTGCTAGGAAACTAAATTGGGGTTCATTGATATTTGGCCGGATTCATTATTCATATTCTTTCCTTGAAATTAGTTAAGCAATCCTTACTTCTCGAATCGGATAGTCTTTCTGGATGAAGCTAGAATCCAGCACCATCACAAGTATTCAATTGGCTTGGGCGCAGATCCTTGGCGTCCCCCCGGAAGCTCTGGAAATCGAAGGCAATCGGGTGTATCGCGAAAAGGACGATAGTGCCCTGCTCATGTTTGTTTCCTTGTTCGGAACTGGGATTCTGGTAGGCCCTTCCTGGGCGAAAGAAGCTGCCCAAAACTTGACCGACACCGAACTTGCCAGTCATGCGAAACTGATGGAAATCAGCGCTCCATATGGCGGCCAAGCTCTCGGCGAAGCGGAACTGTATTACTGCGACACAGCACCACCGGCCCCAAGTCTCCGACCGACAGCGAGCCGCCAGCAAGAGCACGCTATTGCACTGGAGAACATCTGCCTGCCCGACGATTCGGCGGAAGTAGGCTTGAGCGAGATGGAGAGTACCTTTGTCCTACTCAGCGATTGCAACAATGGGCCACAACCACTGGCGGGTGCCGGTTACGATATTTGGGAAGGAAAACTGGCTCACCTCGGAGTCCTCACAGCACCCGAGAAACGGCAAAGTGGGTTCGGTTCTAATGCTGTTGCAATCGCAATGGAACAAGCAATGAACTGCGGTCTCATTCCGCAGTGGCGCGCCCGCACGGACAATACCGCTTCGATTCGCACGGCACTCCGCGCAGGATTCGAATACGTAGGAACCCAAACCAGCGTTATTCTCGAGGCATAGCCCTTCGACTGCCCGCAGGAGGTTCCTCTTACGGGCGTTCCGCTCGGGGACCGTCTTGCGGGACGGTCCCGAACGATAGTCCCAACATACCCCTGTGGGACGATGCGACTGTTGCAGAGGTGAAGATGATTGCTTGCGGGTTCCCGCATACGGACTGGTCTGAAGCTGGAAACCTAGGCCGTCCATGGAAGTTTGTGATGCAAGGCATGCAGGGTCACGGTTCCGCCGTAAATGGGAGAGGTGCCGAGCTCCGAAAAACCCCAGTGCCTATACATTTCTCGGACTTGGGTGGCTTGGCCAAAAACACCTAGGACGGCATCTTGTTCGGCTCGGTTAGAGAGAAGTTCACGGATGCATTGTTTGGCTATCCCACGGCCTCGAAAGTTTTTGTTGACAGCGAGTTCCTGGACAACCAAGGTTCTCGAAGGCAAGATGTCCAAATCTAGCATTGGCGGCATCCCATTGAGTCGTTGCAACCAAGAGCTGTCCTGGTCAAGCCTCTGAGATAAAGCAAAGCCGACCAGTTGACCATCGTGCCTCGTCACGACAAGCCGCCCACCAGGACTAGCAAGTTTCTCTGGGCCCCATTGAACAATACTTTGTAGCTCATCTGCTGATTCATTGTAAGGATGGGCTGCGAAACACAAGACGAAGAGACTTGTGACTTCAGCCCAAATCTCGTCCGGGGCAACATGCTCGAACCGGACGTAACCAACTTCTTGATCGGTCTCTCTCATAGTGACTCAGTCTATGTCTTGTTTCCTCAGGAGCATTCCAGGCGAGGAAGCCAGCGCGACATCAGGCATGACGCTTTGCCCAACAACAACGTGCCGGGCCGGTGTCCGCAAAGGTGCTATCTATCTTCGGGATACGCCGTGGTGATGGTTTCGTCCCGTAGAGCGTTCCCCTTACGGGCGCTCCTCTCGGGGACCGGCTTACGGGACAGCCTGCTTATGGCAACCTGTACCTGAGTGCAGGGGTTCCCTTTCGTCGCCAAGTGGGCGAGACCCGAGAGTGTCAACAACTCATTGACATCATCGGTGCGTCAATCTATCCTTGACACATGACTACATCAACAAGAATTCGCACTGCAAGAAAAGTCTTTCTGGTCGCCCTAGTGCTCGGCATCTGCATGGTAGTGTTCGCGGCTTTTGTAGGCTTCGGACTCCCGGGTTTCATCATCAGCGTGGCTGGGTGGATTGCCCTGATAGCCAGCTTGATCGGCTTCGCAGTGGTTTTCGTTCAGAAATCCACCGCGGCTTCACGTGCAAACCCTTGGCGTCCAGCGGACAAGGAAGAGCTATGAGCAACGAAGCCGACGTCTCCCTTTCCGTACGACTATCGAAACTCGCGGCCGACCTGGGGCCAAGCCCCTCGGACGAGGACTCCATGCAATCACCAGAGGCCGTCCTTCGATCCGTAGCCGCTTTTGGCGACATAGCCCGTGTATCCACACAGCTTCAATCGCAGGCGGTTGCGACTGCTCAAGCTTCTGGATTGAGTTGGGCAAAAATCGGCAAAGTGCTTGGGATTTCCCGCCAGGCTGCCCAGCAGCGTTTCGACACCCGCCGAACCGAGGCAATCCAAGCCATGGAGACCATGCGGATCGTGGGTCCTGTTTCGCGCAATGAAGAAGTGGAGCAGATCAATGCGGCCGGAAGACAAGGCTGGAAGCTAATCCGTTCGCTACACGGCGAACACGCACTCGAACTCGATGACGACACCTGGGAAGTCACGCGAGTATCGATCTTCTCATTGCGCCCCCTGCCTGCTGCAAGTGACGGATGGGAAGCGGCTTCGACCCGGTTCCCCGACTGTTTCTTCATTCGCAAGATTCTTAACTGAGCAGCAGGCGCACCTTAACTGTGGCTGTACCGCAGTAGGTTCCTGACTAGGAAGCGGGCGTTGTGGCAGGATGTTGGGGTGATGGAATTGAATGATGAATTACAGCTGGCCGTGAGTCTTGAGCCACATGCGGTCAGGAGTGCCGCATTGATTTGGGCTCGCGCCACGGCACTGCGTGACGGGCTTCCAGAGCCGGCAACTGGCGAGGAAAAAATGCCAGGGATCCAAAGGCGCCTGAGTTTGGAAGGATCCCGGCTACTCCTTGCAAGGCAAGCCGACACGTACGTGGGTTTCACGCTATTCGCACCACAGGCAGAAAATCTGGAAATCTTTTACCTGGCAGTGGGCCCAGATTCGTGGGGCAGCGGCGTGGCAAGCGCCTTGCTCGTCGGCGCGGAAGAGCATGCCCGGAGCCTAGGTCGGGCCGCTCTCGAACTCTGGGTCATCAATGACAACGACCGTGCCCTCGGTGTCTACGAGAGGGCAGGATTTGCGGATACGAAACAGGTGAAACTCGACGAATTTTCCGACCAAATCGAACGACGCCTGCTCAAGCAAATTTGATAGTTGGTCCGACTGCCCTCAGTCAGGCCCGGTGTCCCAGTCAAGGTTCCCCTAACGGGCGTTCATCCATAGGACCTGAGTACGGAGACTTGGTCAAGACGAATCTTCCTTTGGCCCTTCTTGCGGTCGTGCAACAACAGTCTGTTTCAACTCTGCATTTGGTTTATTGCAGCACCGAGTGTCAAAGGCACTCTCGTCATTCACGAGCTGAGATACTAAGTGATCTGTCACACGCAACGACAAGCGGAGTCGCCCGAAACATGAACAGCCTCAAAGAAGCTACTACCGTCCTACTTCACCGACAGTTTCGAAGCTTCTGGCCCGGACGAGTAGTTTCATCCCTCGGTTCTGCCGCTGCCCCGGTAGCAATTGCATTTGCTGCCCTAGAATCAGGCGGCGGGGTCGAGTGGTTGGGCTTTATCCTCGCGCTAAGCGTCGCTCCGCAGGTACTTCTCCTGCTTATCGGGGGGCGTGTTGGGCGACAGGGTCCGCCGCGATCGAGTGATGGTTACTTCGAACGCCGTCTCTGGCGCCGTTCAAGTGACTATAGCCATCTTGATACTGACAGGCGTAGCCGAACTTTGGATGCTGGCCACCTCCGTATTCCTTCTTGGCGTGGCATCGGTGTTCTTCCAGCCTGCTTCCCAAGGATCAATCGTCCAGCTTGTTCCAGCTGAACTTCGTGTCGCCGCTAACGCGGTACTCCGCCTACCCCTGAACGTCGCAAAAGTATTAGGTCAGGCACTTGGCGGTCTAGTGGTCGCCCTGGTTGGTCCGGGATGGGCACTGGCCTTTAACGCCTTAACCTTCCTGATATCCGTATTCTTTCTCGCTTCCGTTCGGTTGCCGCAACCGATCAAGAACAAGTCTTCTGCTCTCTTAGATTTCCGTATTGGGTGGAAAGAATTCAGCGCTAGACGTTGGTACGTCATCATGGTGGTCCAATCAGCCATCGTTGTTCTCATGTGGCTCGTAGGTTTCCAATTATTCGGCCCCGTGGTTTCTCACTCGTCTCTTGGTGGAGCTTTCGCTTGGGGTTTGATTAGTGGTGGATTTGCCTTCGGACTGGTCGGAGGCTCACTGGTCGCAGTGGCAGTTCGTCCCCAGCGAGTGGGAATTACGGTATCCCTCTGTCTGGCGGCGCAGGCGTTACCACTCGTGGTGCTGGCTTTTATCGCCCCGATTTGGCTGATTGTCGTGGCGACCGTATTGGCGGGCATCGCGCTGGATATTTCGATCGTTTCCTGGTCGGCATTCTTCCAAGAGCAGATACCGGAAGGATTGCAGTCTCGGCTCTCCTCGATTAGCACTTTTGGGCAGCTGCTCCCCGTTCCAATCGGTTATCTGCTGTTTGGGCTACTCAGCAGATACTTCAGCAACACCGTGATGGTAAGCCTCATGTCCGGGATCCTAGTGGTCGCTGCATTGGTGCCACTTTTACTGCCTTCCATTCGTCAATTGCGCCTTGGACAATTAGCTTATGGGCCGTCCGGTACAGGAGAAGACTCTCCTGTACCGGACGTGCTAGCGAAGAATACCAAAAGTGAAGGAACGGCCTAAACACCAAATTTTAATCCCAAGTAGTGCAGCACCGTTCTGTTGAACATTCCACAGCGGACGGTGCGACGCGTTGCGGAGGACTACGGGCAGAAGTGCTGACGGCTTCGGATACTGGCACGAAATTCCGAGTTTTCAAATATTTTGAATTCCCGTATACCCTGCCCGACAAAATGCCCGGTGAAGGGTCCCCCTGCGGACGACCCAGCGCAGTGTAGAGGGCTTTGGATTGTCAGTGCATTCGCCTTAGAGAAAAATGACACTAGCAGTCAATAAGTTTCGCCCGTAATGACTCCCGAGTTGCAGCAGATACATTGAGTGAGTCAAGAATGTCCTGTGCATTGACTGCCACATCACGAACGATAGGAAGCTTGTCGTTCAGCCACTCATTTGCGGTTTTTTGGGACCACTTCGCTTGGTCATCAACCGTCGGGGCATGACTGGCAATGCCCGCCATTGCGCGGACTGACGCGGCATAGTCGTTGGCGACAGCCTGGGGCTCAACACCCGCATTCCCAAGAATCAATGCGCTGATCATTCCGGTGCGGTCCCGCCCTGCACTGCAATGCACCAGCACCCCCGGATTTGCGGATGCGATGGCTTCCAGAGCAGCCCGCACAAGGTGAGGTTGGAGCCGCCAGTTGTGGCTCCAATACTCGGGAGAGTCGAGTATCGGAAAGCAGACTTTTTGAAACTCGCGATCACTATGGTCTTCTGTCGGGGCGCTTGTGATTGCCAGTTCTGCAAGGATTTCGGTCAAAGTGCTTGGATCCCCGTCTTGTTTCCCCACCTCATAGGAGCAGCGTAGATCCACAATCGACGTGAGGCCCCAAGCGCGTGCGGCTTCCCAACCTGCCGGAGTGAGGCGCTCGCGACGTGGCCCCCTAGCGATCCGGCCCGGTACGGTCGTCCCCGTGCGGGAGAGACTGGTTGGCAATCCGCCCAGATCCCGGGCATTGACGTAACCATCCCAAGCGAGTTCCATATTTGTCGTCATCAGGACATCGTATGACATGGATTGGCTCGTCATTCTGCATCTGAGTGAAACTGTCCCGGTGAGGGTTCCTCTTACGGGCGTTCCTCTCGGGGACCGTCATACGGGACATATCCAGCCTTCACTCCGAAAAACGTCTTGATGTTGAGCGACGCTAGACTCAAGAGGTGGACTTTACAGACGTAGCCGTGCTTGAAAGCCCGTTCGTTCGACTCGAACCGCTTTCCGAGACGCACCATGACGACCTCGTTACAGCAGTTGAAACCGATGAGCTTTGGCGGACGTGGTACACGCATATCCCGTCTCCTGCGACCATGGAAAAGGAAATCAAACGTCGGGTTTCCTTGCACACCGAGGGTCGGATTGTTCCCTGGGCCATCATCGATCCACGGACTTCTCGTGCGGTGGGAATGACCACGTATTTGAACCTCGAACCCGCCAACCGTCGTCTTGAAATCGGGTCAACCTGGATCGGGTCGAGAGCTCAAGGAACGGGAATCAACGCCGCAGCCAAGATGCTGTTGCTCCAGCGAGCGTTTGAGGAACTGGGATGCATCGCTGTGGAGTTCCGGGCGCATTGGCACAATCACCAATCCCGGCACGCAATCGAGCGACTCGGTGCCAAGCAAGACGGCGTTCTTCGCAACCACACGATCTTCGAGAATGGCACCGTCAGGGACACCGTGGTGTTCTCCATAGTCGAAGCCGAATGGCCAACCGTGAAATTCGGGCTTGCCGAAAGACTCAACGCCTACGAAAGTTAGTCATCCTACGCGCCAGATTGGCGGCGTCAGCTTCCCAGTTAGCGTTCCTCTTACGGGCGTTCCTCTCGGGGACCCGCTTGCGGGACGGTTTGAAAAGTCAGTACGGAGCAACACTGAACGAACCTAAAACGTGAATCTGCTCGGCCGATAGTAGTGTTGCAAGCAATTGCAAGTCTTATGGAAACCGGTTGCTCGCGCAGCCCGAGCAACCGGCAGTCACCAATCATCTACGTCAAAAGGAATTCAACATGCAAACCATCGAAGCCGCGCAACGCTGGGCGACAACATGGGCCAATGCTTGGCCATTCAAGAACGTGGATGCAATTGTTGGGCTGCAAGCTGATGACGGCGAGCACTGGGCCTCAATGTTCAGACCATTGCGTGGGCGTAGCGGTCTGCGTGCTTATCTGGAGGAATGCTTCGCGGCGGAAACCAAACCGGCAGAAACATGGTTCAGCGAACCAATCGTCAATGGAAGTTCTGCTTCAGTCGAGTACTGGGTCGTCATGTTCATCGAGGACCAACCAATGACCGTTTCAGGATGCACAGTGCTTTCATTCGACGATTCAGGCTTAGTAACAACGGCGCGAGACTACTCACACGTCAAAGAAGGGCACCACTTGCGACCCGAGCATCCATTCAGCGCTTGACGCCACACTCTGTCCCGTTGGAGGTTCGGCTTATGGGACGGTATGGGAACATTATGGAATGCCTACCTTTGACCTCCGTCCGTTAACGGCCGGACAAGTAGAATTGCACGACGCTCGGCGGAAACGCCGCTGGACCGTCGATCTAGAACCTTTCGAAATTGGGGCTATCTCCGTCACCACGGCGCAGTACGGGCAACTGATGGGTACTAGCGAAACAGGTTCCCAAGCACCTCTGGTAGATATCAATTGGTTGGAAGCCATCAAGTTTTGCAATGCAGCGTCAATCAATGAAGGGCTTGCCCCTGCATACATCTTCGAGGCAGGCGAGGTAAGTTGGCAGACCAACGCCTCCGGGTACCGCCTGCCTACCGAAGCCGAATGGGAATACGCGTGCCGCGCTGGCACCGTGGGGCCACATTATGGCTCCCTCGATGCCATTGGGTGGACAGCGGATGACAAGCTAGAGAACCCGAAGGAAGTTGGTCAAAAACTACCCAATGCCTTCGGACTCCACGACACCCTTGGAAACGTCTGGGAATGGTGCTGGGATCTACTCGATCCGGCCCGCTACGACGATTACCGAGTCTTCCGTGGGGGAGGTTTTGCTGATAAGTCGTGGAGCGTGCGGGCTTCGACGCGTCGCGGTGGTGCGCCTGGGATGAGCCACCCAGACCTTGGTCTGCGCATGGCCCGGGGTGCCTTCGATGAGGAACAGGCAGCGTAAGGCTGGTCAGCCGAGGTTGATTCTGAACGGGGAAAGATCACTGGCATGCTGCCATCGGGGTGGACGCCCCGGCGATACTGAGAGTGACCAATGCAGGACAGCCCATATACATTGTGGCGAGTGTCCCACAGGAGATTCCCTTTTTGGGACGGCTCTAGAACGCCTGCTTGATTACGCTCGAGCGCGATAGATTGTGTGCATGAGTGCAGAAAAGATCAGGGCAACTCTCGTTGATCCTCGATACGTCAGTCAGGAAAACCCGAATCCCGTGTATCGGGTGGACTTCTGGGACGAGGACCGTGTCTGCTACGAGAACCGAATTGAAGACGCAGAAAGCATTGTTGACGTCCTCGCGTGGACAGAAGCGAATCGCCACGACCGCTACGCCGTGATCTGGGTCGAATACACCTATGAAGGCGGGATCGGCATGACTCGACTCCACGGCTGGATACCAACAGAGGCAGGATCGTCTTCTGCCAATGACCCCTACTTCAGGCAGTAGTCACGCAGCGGCTGACTGACATGTAGGACATGACACGTTCAGAGTCCCATAGGAGGACCGCTACAGTTGTTGCCTAGTCCGGGCAAATTGGTCTAGGCAACAACTTTGTTACTCAGGCCCTGTCGATGGTCTCCTTATTTGATGATCGCCCTCGCCAATGAGGTAGTCGCCGCTAATGCGTTCGATGCTGGCCATCGGCTGGGGCGACTTGGCGAACCAGGTTCTGGCATACCCGGCCGCTCGTGCCGATGCCGACTAGACGGTCATTCCGATCCACATGGGGATGATGCCTAGAACGCGGCGTTCGCAACGCCCCGGACCATCCAAGCCAGAGTTGCTGCCCGTGGCCGGTTGAGGGCACGGGCAGCATCTAGGTTGTTGTCATCAAATCAGCCGTTGAAGGCGTCCGGGTTTGGGCCGGTGCGTCCATCGCGATCAAGGGCATCAATGCTTGCCAGTTCGTCGCTGGTCAATTCGAAGCCGAATAGGTCCAAGTTGGCGATGATGCGTGATTCAGTGACAGACTTCGGGATGATCACCCGGCCCTGCTGCAGATGCCAGCGCAGGATGACCTGAGCCGCGGACACCTCATGCGCCTGAGCGATGCCCACGATGGTTTCATCGGTGAGCATTGCGCCCTGAGCCAGCGGGCTCCATGCTTCGGTGACGATACCGTGCTGCGCGTTGGCTGCAATCACTTCGCGATTCTGAAGGGCCGGATGGAGTTCCACCTGGTTCACGGCCGGAATGACGCTTCCCTCGGCGATCACCTTGGCAAGGTGCGCTGGCTGGAAGTTTGAAACCCCGATGGCTCGGATCTTCTTATCGGTGTACAGCTTCTCCATCGCCTTCCAGGTCTCAACATAAAGATCCTTCTCCGGTGCTGGCCAGTGAATCAGGAACAGATCCAGGAAGTCCAGACCCAATCGCTGCAAGCTGGCTTCGAAGGCTTCCAAGGTCTGCTCGTAGCCCATGTCCGAGATCCAGACCTTGGAGGTGATGAACAAGTCTTCGCGGGCAATGCCGGACTGAGCCAGTGCTGCACCCACGCCTTCTTCGTTGCCGTAGATGGATGCGGTGTCGATACTGCGATACCCGGCCTTCAACGCGGCACTAACCGCTGCGGTGGTTTCTTCGTTGGGAACCTGGAATACTCCGAAACCTACCTGCGGCATTTCAACGCCATTGTTCAGTGTGATGGTGGGGATGGCGGTAGTCATATTTAACTCCTTGAAATTGTTGACGGTGTGGAAAATCTTTGGGCCTAGCAGGCGGGAACCAACTCGGGCGTCTTTGCAGACTTCTTGGCCAGTGACATGGCGACCAAAACCACGAGCAGTGCGGCGACCGTAATTGCGGCACCAATCCAGATCGGCGAGGTGTAGCCCAGTCCTGCGGCGATGCCTAGGCCTCCAGCCCACGCGCCGAGTGCGTTGCCGAGGTTGAAGGCACCAATATTGGCACCAGAGGCCAAGGTCGGAGCCGATCCGGCGAACTGCATGATGCGGCTCTGCAGTCCTGGAACGGTGCCGAAGCCGAAGCCGCCCATCAGGAACAGGGCCACCATGGTGGCCACCGGGTTGCTTGCCAATGCAGCGAAGGCGATCAGTACCGCGAGCAAGGCGGCAATGAAGAACAGCAAGGTGCGGTCGATGCTCTTGTCAGCCATGCGGCCACCGATCCAGTTGCCGGCAAACAGGCCAATGCCGAAGAGCATCAGCAGCCAGGGAACGCTGGTCTCATTGAATCCGGTGACCTCGGTCAAGGTGTAGGCGATGTAGGTGAAAGCGCCGAACATTCCGCCGTAGCCCAGGACGGTGATCGCCAAGGAGAGCCAAACCTGCAGTGAGGTGAAGGCGCCAAGTTCTTTGCGAAGCGAGATGCCTTCAGCAGCGTGCTTGATGGCTGGCACCAGGACGAGGATGCCAATCAAGGCAATTACGCCGATGCCGGAGATGGCCCAGAAGGTCGAGCGCCAGCCGGAGTGCTGCCCCAGCAGGGTTCCAAAGGGAACACCCAGCACGTTGGCGGCGGTCAGGCCCGTGAACATGATCGCGATGGCGCCGGCCTTCTTGTTGGCTGGGACCAGGTCAGCTGCCACGACCGCGCCGATGCCGAAGAACGCACCGTGGCACAGGGCGGCAATGACGCGGCCGATCATGGCCACTTCGTAGGTCGAGGCCATGGCGGTGAGCGAGTTGCCGAGAATGAAGAGCACCAGCAAGCCCACGAGCACCGGCTTGCGCGGCAAGCGGACGGTGGCTGCGGTCAGGCCTAGTGCACCAACCACGACGCTGAGAGCATATCCGGAAATGAGCCAGCCAGCTGCGGCCTCGCTGACAGCAAAGTCTGCTGCGACGTCCGGCAAGAGTCCCATGATGGCTAACGCAATAAGACCGAGCGGCATAGCGTTACTCCTGATAGACTAGATAAATTAGTTGCACACGCTTGTTATTGCGCGAAGAATACTATCGTTGCATGCGCAACTAACCAGCGCAAGCAAGTATTTTTGGAGGAACCCATGGGAATCGCAGATGATGCTGTCGAAATCCGTGCCCGCGGATGGCGTACTTTGGCGTCATTACACGGATTAATCGATGCCGCACTTGAAAAAGACCTAACCTCCCAGGCTGGACTTTCTGTGGTCGAGTACACATTATTGGACGCCTTGAACCGGCAGGATGGCTGGCATATGCGCATGGCGCAGCTGGCCCGCGCCACAGCCCTGAGCCCCAGCGCAACGACGCGCCTGGTCACTCGGCTCGAAGATCGCAATCTGCTCTCGCGCGTGCTGTGCGCTGATGACCGCCGCGGCATTTACACCGAACTCACCGCCGCTGGGCACGAGCTGTACCAGAAGGCCAAGCCCATCCACGATGCCACGCTGGAACGCGTGTTGAAGCAGGCCGAGGAGCAGCCCGAGCTGGCGCCGCTGGCCCGCATTCTCCACGAGTTCTCTGCCGCTTAGCCAATCGATGATTCCGCAGGAAGGATCAAACTTGCCGCGTCCAAAATTCTCCGCTGTGCTCTTTGATTGCGATGGCGTACTGGTGGATTCCGAGTCCATCACAAACGCAGTGCTCCGAGAGATGCTCATTGAATTGGGATGGGACATCAGCCAGGAAGAATGCATCAGTATCTTCATCGGCAAGGCCCTCAAGGACCAGTGGGAGCCCATCCTTGCGCATACCGGTGTGCGGATTGATGAGCAGTGGATTACCGGGTTCAGGCAACGCCGCGATGTGGCCTTGCGCGAAAACTTGCAAGCCGTGCCCGGTGCCTTGGAAGCCGTCAAGCAGATATCTGCCGCCTACTGCGAAAAGATCGCCTGCGCCACGGGAGCCGACCGGGCCAAGGTCGAGATGCAGCTATCGATAACTCGGATGGCGCCCTTTTTCGGCAACCGGGTCTATAGCGGCATGGAGTATGCCCAGAGCAAGCCTGCGCCCGATGTCTATCTGGCAGCTGCTTCTGGCCTGCATATTGATCCGAGCCAAGCAGCAGTTGTCGAAGATACAGTCACCGGAGTGACCGCCGGTGTTGCGGCAGGAGCTACGGTCTTCGGCTACTGCCCGGGTGGACCCATCAGCAGCACCGAGGAAAAGCTCTTGGCTGCGGGCGCTGCTGAAGTATTTACCAACATGGATCAGCTACCCGGGCTTCTCACGCAAAAATAGCTGAGGCCAGGGCCATTTGGATGCCACAAGCAATGCAGATCAGCCTCAGGGCCCAAGGTGAATTCCTCGCCTCGCGGACCACGCCCGGCCAGCCACACAACCATCATGGTGCGCGCTTCCGAGCTCGCCAAGCGTTCGGGAACCGTGGCCAGCAGGTTGTCCAGATCCCACGTTGCGTATTCTTCGGGCCACTGGCTTGGCGAGTATCCCAGCCCAAGATCTACAAGATGCATCTGGACTTCGCGCAGGCGATGAGCTGGACAACCACCAACTCCGTAGTGCCCGCCGCCCATGAAACCGACGTTAGGCCAGTGAGCCTGTTCGCTTTGCTCAAGAAGACCGTCTAAACGACGAACGCTCGATTCAAGATCCGCCAAGATTTCAGATGCTGCATTCCGCGCACCAACCTCAATTTCTTGGCGACGCTGCTCTGCACCGTTGGCGTATTTGGGAACGTCCTCGCCGTTCAAGGCTCCTTCCAAACGCCGTGCATGTGCATCGGCATTTCTCGCAAGATGCGTCAGCACATGGCCTACGGACCAACCAGGCAATTTGCTGTCGTGTTGCATGCTCTCGTCCGCCTAACTCACGGAAGAATCCAAGGATGGCCGGACAAGCCAAGAGCCAAGCTAATGCCGAATTCCCTACTCAGGCAATCCTCAATCTAGACTGGAAAGATGATATTTGCCGTACTGCTACTTGTTGCCAGCTACGTTTTCCTCGTCTTCGTCATCGTACGTTGCGCGGATGGACGCATCGGCATCAACAGCATAGCGGGAATCAGAACGCCGACGATCATGACCGACGAACAGACCTGGCTAGCTGGCCATAAAGCAGCCAGAAATCCGTCTCTAGCCGGTACCATTGGAGCCATCGTGCTCACCATTGTTGCAGTTTTCCTACCGAATCTAGAATCGCAATCATTGGCTATTATCCTCGGTTGCTTATTGCTGTTAGCCGGCATCCTCTATGGAACAGTCAAAGGAACCAAAGCCGCACGAAAGATCTTGGCAAACCAATAGTCACAATTTTGAGCTGAAGGTCAAGGCTAGGCTCAATTAAAAGAATACGAACTTTGCACGGAAACACGGAGGAACACCATGCCTGCCCATGAGAACGTGCTTGGTTCAGAAGCAACCACCCTGAACAGGCTGTCGGTCATGTCCCTCGTATTCGCCGTGATGGCTGTGGCAGGTCTTTGGTTTTTTACAACTTCAGGGTTGGCAGTCTTTGCGGTGGGCGCTGGTCATGTTGCATTGAACCGGATTGCGCACTCAGGTCAGAGGGGCCGTTGGCTAGCTATTAGCGCCCTGATAGTGGGGTACGGAATTGGGTTACTTGGGCTGTTCGCGACTTTAGCTGCGATTCCCGCGATGATCCAGTCGTATGCTTCTTAGTGCTCCGGACCTGAACTGGTCGAGGGACAGTAACAGAGTAGCTTCTCTATCCGGCAATCGCAGGCGAATCGGAGTCGGCTAGCAGGATTCCCAATGTTTCTCGGCCAACGATGCCCAAAAGGTCATTAGGGCCGAGGCCGGCGGTCAGCATTGCATATCGCAGTCCCCAACCACGAGAACGACGCCAGATCGGGCTGTATGGTTCTGCTCCGTACTGGTCGAATGCCTCCGAAATTCCGGCAGGGCTGAAGTGCATCCAGAACATGCCAAGATCGCTGGCCGGATCTCCAATGCAGAGATCTCCGAAATCAACCAGTGTCACCGTGGAATCTTGACTTCCCGAGTCATCAACGATCGTGTTGTGCGGATGTGGGTCACCATGCAGCCAGACCGGTTGCCCCGCATATACTTCTGCTGCCAGAGCTTCGTCCCAAAGCTTGGATGCCGGTGCTTGCAACTCTGTTGCCAGCTGTGTGATTTGCAGGCGTGTTCGGGCATCGACCGTGTCCAGCGGGCAGCCTCGGAATTCGCTGGCAGGAGCATCCGGCTGAGCTGGTTGGTGAAGCATTTTGAGAAGCCCGGAAAATTCTTTGGCGTACGCGTCCCTTTGGCGACGCTTCATTTCTGCGGCGCTACTCCCGTGCGCAAAAGGACAAATAGAAAACGTGAATGGGTAGTCCGAAGTCGGCTTGCCCTCAAAGAGCGGGACTCCAATCTCAAGTCCGGATGCCGAGGCGAGTTCTGGGAGCCATTTGCGTTCTTTCGCTCCAATGGTTTCGCCCAGCACTCGACGAGGCAGCCGGATGATCAGTTCCGAACCAAGCCTGAACACTTCGTTATCCCAGCCCGTGGCCAGGTAAGTGATTTCTTCACTAGCCCATTGTGGGGCCTGGGTGCTGATGAGGTCGCGGACCAGATCGCTGCCGATAGCGATTTCAGCTTCAGGCATTGCCGGCTTGTTGGCGGATGTCCTGCTCATCGTTTAATCCTAATCCCGTATTGATTGCTCGACCATCCGCCGAGCTGGTATCTGAGAGATTTAGGAGACTGGGGCTGGAGCCTTCCTGCGCATCCAAACTGTCGTGCTCCCGTCCCCGGGGTCTTCTTCGAAGTCAAAAGTGAAGCCCGCGGATTCATAGAATCCCTGTGCATGTTCGTTGCCCTTGACGAATTCAAGACGTACATCGTGACGATCGCCGACATGTTGCAACGCGGTGTTCATGAGTGCAAGACCAATTCGCTTGCCTTGCGCTTCAGGAAGAACGTAGATCTTCCAAATCACTGCTTCGCCTTCAAACTCCCCCAAAGTCAAAGTACCCAATACCTTTTCGCCGACGCATGCCACGAAGGTCAGGTCTTCTTCAACGGTCTGCCGTACCGCTTCTTCCGTCCACCAGGAATTCAGATTAGCTAGGACAAATCCCGGCGAAGTAAAAGGGAGATAAGTTGCCGGCCACGTCAGTAATCCGATTCCCTGGATAGCAGGGATATCTGCTTCATCTGCTCGGCGTACGGAAATTGCTACGCAAAACTCCTTGGTGAATTACTTGGGCCAATTTGTGGGCGGCGGCTTCATGCCGCCCTTAGCTGTCGCAGGATTCATCGTCGAGTTACGCTCCCACATGAGCAAAGCCCCAGCAGCAGGAAGGAAACCTATGGCCGGTACCCACTGGAAAATTAGCAGCGCGAGCATTGCTGCCAGCAACAAGGCTAGTGCCGCAACTTTAGGCCATGACTTCATAGCGCAACTCCAACTGTCAGATTCCCGCGTAACCATCTACGCAAGTCTGCTCAGGATAGCATCGGAGAAAATTCTTTCATAGAGACAGCGGAATAAATTCGTCCACCTGCGTGGGTATTATTGGGGTTAGAATCTTACGTCTTCCCAGTCGAACCGGGTTGTGGTTCCAGATGCCCAGTCCTGGCGCAGTATTGCATGGGCAACCAATGAGAGATACCGCCTGCCCCCTGAAGGCCATCCCATCCGACAATGTGTCTCCATGATGAATCCAGCTCGGAGAAGGGTCTTGCGCATCGCAATGTTGCCTTCCCTGGTTTGCCACTCGAAGCGCATAATCTACAGGCTGCCACTAAGACCTTGGTACTTATTTACCACAGCATGAAAGTGCCCGGACATAGCCCCGGCGATTCGGGAACTGCAAGCCGGCGCTGGGTAAAACGCGAGAATTGCACTGCTGCCTTCCGGGCGCATCTACCTGAACGAGATGTTCGGGGGCAAGCCTACGGAATATAAATCGGACTTAGTCAGCATCGATATGAATCCCATTGCGACCGTACCCGGCCATCTACCTGCTGACCTTTCAGGTTTCCTTCAATGACTCCAAAACGTCTTGCGTCGAAATCACCTGCGCGAAGCCATCACCGTGAAGATTTGTAGCTGTCACCTGCATCAGAGTAGCTGCCGGAATGACTGTGCCATCGGGCCCCGCCAGATCGAAAGTTCGTGTGGCGTCGAGAGGGACAATGACGTCGAATCCAAGACAGGCTAATTTTCCCCCCCTCAACGCACTTGTCCCAGTCTAGATTCGAATCAGCGTATGCGATCGTCTAAACCAGCCCGTGCCATGTTCCGAAATAGCTCTTGAATTCGACTCGACCTGGTGCGAAGCCCTTCTGAACAGCTTCGGTGAGACTTGCAATGGCGGCTTGAACTCCGTCCAACAACGCCACGTAGAAACGTTCCGGGATGATCATGTGAGCAAACGTCGGCGCCAAAGTTCCCTGATCTTTCGTGAAGTAGGCGGAGTCCTATGCAATGCTGCCAAAGAGAACCGAGGCAATGCCCGATGGCTCAAAGCGGCCCAGTGCATCAACCCGTTTGATTTCGATCATTGCGATTCCTCCAGCCTCGACGAGTTCGAAGTTTCTAACCAATGGCTGATCGACCCCGCACCGTGAAGCTTTGCGAGAAGAAGCTCAGGAATCCCGTAGCAGTATCTACCAGTTACGGAAAAGGGTTAAATAAACTTTAGTCAGTAGGATCATCCGAATGGATCATAGTCATCATTCGACCAACTATGTAGCATCGATATTGGGCTCTTCAGGAATAAGAGTGTAACCACCTGAAACCAACACCCCGATTCCCGGGCATGTCGCCGAGCACGAAAAAGTCGAGGTCTTCCAGAAGAATGGAAGTTACTACACTAGCCATTTTCGAAAGACCTCGACGTTGCTCAATCCTACCTTCACCGCACCAGACCTCACCACTTTCACCAATCTTGACGGCTTGGGACTGACCGCAATCGGGCAACACCTGAGCGCAGCGAAAGCCGAAATCCTCTGCCACGTCACCAACCCGATCCCTTGGTGCCAAACCTGCGGAGCAGCAGGCATTCCACGCGATACCGTCACTCGCCGCCTCGCCCACGAACCATTGGGCTGGCGTCCCACTGTCCTAGTCATCAAACACCGCCGCTACCGTTGCGCCAATTGCCAACGAGTCTGGCGTGAAGAGCTGTCCCAAGCAGTAGCGCCACGCCAGAAAATCAGCAGGACCGGGCTACGCTGGGCGCTGGTTGGACTGGTCTGCCACCACTTGTCAGTCTCCCGAATTGCCGAAGGCCTCGGCGTCACCTGGAATACCGCCAATGAGGCTGTGCTGGCTGAAGGTCAACGCTTACTGATTGATGATCCAACCCGCTTCGACGGGGTCAAAGTGCTGGGAGTCGATGAACATGTTTGGCGGCATACCCGAACCGGCGACAAATACGTCACCGTGATTGTGGACCTCACCGCGGTGCGTGACGGCACCGGTACCGCACGACTGATCGACATGGTCCCTGGAAGATCCAAAGCTGTATTCAAAACCTGGCTGGCTGATCAAGAAGAACAATGGAAACAGGGCATTGAAGTCGTCGCAATGGACGGTTTCACCGGCTTCAAAACAGCTGCCGTCGAGGAGCTACCCCACGCGGTGGAGGTGTTGGATCCATTCCATGTAGTCAAACTAGGTTCCGAGGCGCTGGACCAGACCCGGCAACGGATTCAACGTGAGCAACATGGGCGTCGAGGACGCAAGGATGACCCGCTTTACAAGTGCAGGCGAACGCTGACCACGGGACTATCCTTGGCTACGGAAAAGCAGAAGACCAAGCTTGAAGACCTGTTCAAGGAGCCGGAGTATGAGCCGGTTCAATTGGTCTGGAGCGTGTATCAGAAGATGGTGGATGCCTACCGGCAACCGAAGCCCGAGGTCGGACGGTGGGCCTTGGAGCAACTGATCAACGAAGTTGGCACGAAGGTACCGAAAGGGTTGCCGGAGCTGAAAAAGCTCGGCGGCACCCTGCGCAGGAGGAAGACGGACATTCTCGCGTACTTTGATCATATTGGTAGTTCGAATGGTCCTACCGAGGCTTTGAATGGCAGGTTGGAGCATCTGCGAGGTATCGCGTTGGGGTTCAAGAATCTGGCGCACTATATCGCCCGGTCGTTGTTGGAGACCGGTGGGTTTAGACGGCGTTTACACCCTCAATCCTGAAGAGCCCGATATTGTCTTGAGGCTTACCGATAAATTGCAACCTCGTGGCGGACTGACCGAATCACAATGAAGGAGCAGTGGGACGCATGCTAACTTGGCTTGGACTCGGAAACAGGCAGAACAATGAGTCATTGCCGCTTTGGCACGGTGTCGACGAGAAAACGAAATGGGGCTCTCTGCTCGTCTGCATGGGCATTGCCTTTGTCGCTTTTCTGATCACGAATTGGCTCCTTGAAGGCACTTCCAGCGCTCCCACCTATCTTGCGCTCCTGATCAGCGCTGGCACTCTACTTATCAGCACCCTAATTGCTGAGCGGTCGCTCACCAGAGTAACCCCAGATGAGAAGAGCAATGAGGGAGACTGACAATTTACGCTAACTTCGTAGAAAAATTCCCGACAGCCATCTGTCGGGTTTTTTTATTCACCTTCCGGCGAAAAGTTAATAATACATAAATCTCACATACAGTTTATTGATGCCAATGGTAAACCCCGCTAAATTGTAGATCGCTAGGAGAATTGCGAAATCAGTTTGATGACATGCAGGTAGCCTCAAATGCCTGATGTATCACCAGTTTGGAATTCACACCCTGAACGCTGCGGGAGAATCCGTTCGCGCTCTGGGCACGGCCAACGCCATCACCGTTCAACCGTGAACTGGGCTGAATGTCGCTCAGCCTGCGGGATGGCTTCACCCTCAAGTCGAGAAAATCATTGGTGCTTGCCTCGGTTTTGGCGGCGCTGGCGGCATGGGATTCGAAGCCCTGGTCCGTTATCTCGCGACCCCGGCGAACGCGGTCAAATTCGTGATTCGCAGGATCGGCATTGCCGGCGCATTCAGCTGTGTGGGCGGCATTATCGGGCTGTACATCTAGACCGGCCTGAAGTTCCGTTTTTACGAGGATCGTTTTTCGAAAGTCATCATCGGACGTACGCATCTACAAAGAGATACGTATTTCTATTTCTTAGCGGTCTTCGAGGCCGCTTCCTTGGTCCAGTAGTGGAACCAAGGTTCGAAATGCGACAGCCCCCGGACTTCCTCTGTTGGGAAGGCCCGGGGGCTGGCGTCAGAGCTTTGGAGTTTGTGGCTTAGAGGCCCAGCTTCTCCATCACGATTTCGCGCACGCGGCCGGCGTCGGCCTGTCCGCGGGTAGCCTTCATGACAGGGCCCATCAGCGCACCGATGGCCTGCATCTTGCCGCCCTTGATCTTCTCGACCACATCAGGCATGGCAGCCATGGCATCATCCACGGCCTTGCCCAAGGCGCCATCGTCGTTCACAACAGCCAAGCTGCGCTTCTCGACGATTTCGCTCGGGGTGCCTTCGCCAGCGATGACGAATTCCAGGACCTGGCGGGCGATCTTGTCGTTGATCTTCTTCGCTTCGATCAGCGAGTTCAGCTCAACGATGGTCGCAGGAGTTACGCCCAGATCGGCGATGTCCTTGTCCGCGGCCTTGGCCAGGCGGGCGATCTCGCCCATCCACCACTTGCGGGCCACCGCGGCGCTGGCGCCAGCGGCAATGGTCTGCTCGATCTCGTCGAGCACACCAGCGTTGACCACGTCGCGGAATTCCTTGTCCGCGTAGCCCCACTCGGCCTTCAGGCGCTTGCGGCGCTCAGCAGGAGGCTCCGGCAGACGGCCGCGCAGCTCTTCAACCCATTCGGCGGTGGTGACGATAGGCACCAGGTCCGGCTCCGGGAAGTAGCGGTAGTCATCGGCATCCGACTTCGGGCGACCCGAAGTGGTGGAACGGGTGTCCTCATGCCAGTGGCGGGTTTCCTGGACGATCTTCGCCCCGGAATCCAGTACTGCCGCGTGGCGCTCGATCTCGAAGTGCACCGCGTGCTCCACCGCGCGCAGGGAGTTCACGTTCTTGGTTTCGGTACGGGTACCGAACTTGTCTGCGCCCTTTGGCATCAGCGAAACGTTGGCATCGCAACGCACGTTGCCGCGTTCCATCTTGGCGTCGGAAACGCCAAGGTTCTTCACGATTTCGCGCACTGCGGCCACGTAGGCCTTGGCCAGCTCGGGGGCGCGCTTGCCGGCGCCCACGATTGGCTTGGTCACGATTTCCACCAGGGGAACACCAGCGCGGTTGTAGTCCACCAGCGAGTAGTCCGCACCCTGGATGCGTCCGGTGGCGCCGCCCATGTGGGTCAGCTTGCCAGCGTCTTCTTCCATGTGGGCGCGTTCGATCTCGACGCGGAAGACTTCGCCGTCTTCCAGTTCGATGTCCAGGTAGCCGTCGAAGGCAATCGGATCATCGTACTGGGAGGTCTGGAAGTTCTTCGGGGTATCCGGGTAGAAGTAGTTCTTGCGGGCAAAGCCGCACTTCTGCGCGATCTGGCAGTTCAGTGCCAGGCCGATCAGGATGGAGTACTCCACGGCGGTCTTGTTGACCACCGGCAGGACACCGGGCAGGCCCAGGTCCACCGGGGTGACGTTGGTGTTCGGGGCATCGCCGAAAGCGTTGGGCGCATCGGAGAACATCTTGGTCTTGGTGTTCAGCTCAACGTGGACTTCGAAGCCCAGGACCGGATCGTAGCGATCCAGTGCCGTATCGAAGTCGACCAGTTCATCGGTGTAGTTGCTCATGGTGCCTAGGCCTCCTGCGCGATCGAAGCGGTGTCAATGGCTGGTGCCTGCGAAATCAGCGAGTGGCCCCACTGCTTTTCCAGCAGCGTTTCCAGTGCTGCGCCGGCACGGTACAGGCGGGCATCTTCGTAGGCCGGAGCCAGGAACTGGATGCCCACCGGCAGGTTCTCGGACAGGCCGCCAGGCACGGTGATGCCCGGGATGCCAGCGAGGTTGGCCGGAATGGTGGCCACGTCGTTGAGGTACATGGCCAGCGGGTCGTTGTCGTTCGCGCCCAGCTCGAAAGCCACGGTTGGCGTGGTCGGGGAAACCAGCACGTCAGCCTGCTCGAAAGCGGCGTCGAAGTCGCGCTGGATCAGGGTGCGGACCTTCTGCGCCGAGCCGTAGTAGGCATCGTAGTAGCCGGCCGACAGGGCGTAGGTGCCCAAGATGATGCGGCGCTTGACTTCGTCGCCGAAGCCGGCGGCACGGGTGGAACCCATGACGCGCTCGATGGTCATCGGGCCTTCTTCTGGAAGCACGCGGTGCCCAAAGCGCACACCGTCGAACTTGGCCAGGTTGGAGGAGACTTCCGAAGGCATGATCAGGTAGTAGGCACCCAGTGCGTACTTCAGGTTAGGGCAGGAAACCTCGACAATTTGAGCGCCGGCTGCCTTGAGCAGTTCCAGGGACTCGTCGAAGCGTGCCTGCACGCCATCCTGGTAGCCCTCTCCCTGCAATTCCTTGACCACGCCGATGCGCAGGCCGGTCAGGTCGCCAGCGGCACCGGATTCAGCGGCGGACACCAGGCCTTCGAGGTCCTTGGGCAGCGAGGTGGAATCCTTCGGGTCGTGCCCGCCGATCAGTTCCTGCAGGTAGGCCGAGTCCAGCACGGTACGGGAGACCGGGCCGATCTGGTCCAGCGAAGAGGCCATGGCGATGGCACCGTAGCGCGAAACCGCACCGTAGGTAGGCTTCACGCCCACGGTGCCGGTGACCGCCCCTGGCTGGCGGATGGAGCCGCCGGTGTCGGTGCCCAGCGCCAGCGGAGCCTCGAAGGAAGCCACCGCGGCGGCCGAACCGCCGCCGGAACCACCGGGAATGCGGTTCAGGTCCCACGGGTTGCGGGTCACGCCGTAGGCGGAGTGCTCGGTGGAGGAACCCATGGCGAATTCATCCAAGTTAGTCTTGCCCAGCATTGGCAGCTTGGCCGCGCGGATCTTCTCGATCACGGTCGCGTCGTAAGGGCTCATCCAGCCTTCGAGCATCTTCGATGCCGCGGTGGTTGGCTGTCCCTTGGTGACGATCAGGTCCTTGATGGCGATGGGCACGCCGGCCAGCGGGTGCAGTGCTTCGGCTTCGGAGCCGCCGGCGGCACGGATGGCGTCAACTTCTGCGGCTACCGCCAGCGCTTCTTCGGCGTTCACGTGCAAGAAGGCGTTCAGGGTGCCATCAACCTCGGTGATGCGGTCCAGGTGGGCCTGGACTGCTTCGACGGAAGTGGTTTCGCCAGCGCGCAGCTTGGCGGCCAGCTCAGTGGCGGAAAGCTTAATCAGTTCATTCACGGGATTATTCACCATCCAGAATTGCCGGGACCTTGAAGCGGTCCGAGTCCGAATCCGGCGCGTTGAGCAGAACTTCTTCAATGCTCAGCGTCTGCCCCACCGTGTCTTCACGCAACACGTTGGTCAGCGGGATCGGGTGGCTGGTGGCTGGGACGTCGGAGGCGGCGACTTCGCTGACGGACGCGATGGCACCGACGATAGCGTCGAGTTCACCGGTCATTTTGTCCAGCTCTGCGTCGCTCATCTCGATGTGGGCAAGGTGTGCCAGATGCACAATGTCCTCACGGCTGATGGCAGACATATATCTCCCTAGAATTGCGGTTGGGTTTCATAGACAAGTCTATCCCTTACCCGAGCACCCCAAAGCCTATATGCGATGCATTAGTTATGCTGTGCGCAATACCAAACCGCTCAGTTCCTGGCCCAGTGCGTTCTCCCAGATCCCCAGCACCCCTGCTTGGGCAGGTTTGCTGGCAACGGGACGGCGGATAATCACAGCGTCTTTCCCTGCGGTGTCGGCGCACAGCGTGATCCGCGGATCTTCGGTGAACGATTCGTGGCGGTGCTGCGCACTGACCTTGCCGGCGAGCAGTTCACGGGCTTGGGCGGCGAAGACCGGATCTCCGGCAGCATCATAAATGAAACGCTCCCCCAAGATCGCGTGATCGCTGGTGCCCAGAAGATATGTCTCGGCACCTTCCAAAGGCGCATCGCGATAGGTCAACGGCACGTGGTAGACCACATCGGAGGTGTCGGAATGATCTGCAAAAATCAGCAGTTCGATTCCCACTTCTCCGCGGGGATCTTCTAGTCGGAATCCCCCGATATTCTCCAGTTCCGGTGCGCCTTGGCCGGCATAGAAATCTTGCTCCTTAAGCCACTGGGTCACAAGTTCGACCTTGGTTGGAGACATAGTGGTGTTGTAGACGATTCCCATGAGCATAGTCTCTCAATTGCGCAGATTAGGCACAAGAGTTGGCGCAATAGTTCTTTGGCCTGCTGATTGCTCCTAAGATGGGCCCATGGAGACATCCCAGGGATGGAACAGCATTGATCAGGCCCAGCAGTACGGCGAAAATCTCTTGCGCGATGCCGTCATTGATTTACGCGAATCTGAGCAGGAAGACTTCGCGCACATGGCCGGTTGGTGGAACGCCCCGGCTTGGGCAGTGCTCCAGCAACGCACCATCAAGCCACGCCCCGAAGCTCCGCTGGCGGAAATGTTCGCTCAGTGGAGCCGCAACATCCCCTATTCAGGTGATGCCGGGTTCAGCATTTTCGAGCGCGGCACCGGAACCTTCATCGGGCACATCACCTTGCACGGCGGCGTGCTTCCGCATCGTGCCGCCGAACTGGCGGTGATGATCGGCCCGGACTTCGTAGGCCAGGGGTTCGGCACCCGCGCGATCAAGCTCATGACCGGATACGGTTTCCGCGAACTGGGGCTGCACCGGATCAGCCTGTGCGTGGCAGTGTTCAATCCCCGAGCTATCCGGTCATACGAAAAGGCCGGGTTCACCCTCGAAGGGCGCCAACGCGAGGTGTACTTCCACAACGGCCAATTCCATGACCAGGTGTTGCTCAGCCTGCTGTCCCACGAATATTTCGCTCGGCAGGGTTGAGGCAGCACTTCGTTGCGCTACTTGGCGGCTTCTTCCAGCATGGACTTCACCAGCGGTCCGGCGGACTGGGCGCCGCCATCTCCGTCCTCAACAAACGCGGCAATCGCCAGATCGCCTTGGGCTGCGATAGCCCACGCGTGCGCGTTCTTCTCACTGTCGTATTCAGCGGTGCCGCTCTTGCCGATGATCTTGCCGCTGCCTGCTGACTTCAAGTCCTTCAAGGTTCCGTGGTCCACGACCTCGGCCATCATGGTGGACAGCTGCTCAGCTTCCTCTTCAGTCAGCGTGGAGGCCGGCTTGGCTGGTGCTTGTGGTGCCGGTTCCAGCACGAGCTTGGGCTGCACCGTGGACTTTGCCTGGATCGAGGCCATCACGGTGGCCATGCCCAGCGGCGATGATTCCACCACGCCCTGGCCAATCATGTTCGCCGCTTGGGTGGTGCCTTCAGAGTCTTCGGGCACCGAACCGAAGACAGCGCCGGTACCGGTTCCGTCTTCTGCCAACAGGCCGAGGGCCGCAGCTGCCTCAGCCAGTTTCTTGCCGCCGATATCCTGCCCCTGATTCACGAAGATGGTGTTGCAGGACTGGGCGATGGCTTCGGCCAGCGGGATGGTGCCAACTGCCGAGGCAGGATAGCCGTCATAGTTCTTGAAGCTCTTGCCATCGACCACTGCGGTCGCTGGGCATTTGACCTTGGTGCTCGGTGTTGCGCCATCACGCAGCATCGCCAAGGCACTGACGACCTTGAAGGAAGATCCCGGGGCATAGGAGCCTTGCAAGGACGTATTCAACCCCGAAGAAACCGGGCCCGAGGAGGCGGCCAGGACGCTGCCATCAGAAGGGCGGATAACCACAATGGCCGAGTTCGAGTCAGCTTCGGCCAGCAGATCATCGGCGGCGTCTTGCAGTTTCACATCCAGGGTGGTCTTTACATCCTCACCGGCTGCTGCAGCGGTGGTGAACAGTTCCGCTACGGCATCATGCTCAGCGGTGTACTGCGAGACGGAAACTCCGGCAGTTCCCGCGAGGGTGTCGTTGTAGGCGGCTTGCAGACCTGATTGGCCGATCTGCTCCCCGGCCTTGACCTTTCCTTCTGATTTCTCAATATTCTCCGCAGTAGCCTTTCCGACGCTGCCCAGCAGCGGGCGTGCGAAGGAACGAGTCGGAGCCAACGGCAGCTCATCGTTGTGGAAGTTGGCACCGGGAATATCCTTGATTTCAGCGTCGGTGACTTCCCGGGTTGCGTCATCGCGCAAGACGATCGCTTCCACCCAGGCTTTCTCACCGGCTGCCATCACTCGTTGCGCATAGGCCTTTTCATCGATGTCCACGAGCTTGGCCAGCTTCTTTGCCGAGCTTTCCCAGTTCTCTTTTTCGGTGTGGGTCTTATCCATGCCAACACGAATCACCGGTCGGTTGGTGACAATGCTTGCACCTTCTGCATCGGTGATGTTGCCTCGTGCAGCTGGTTCGAAGCTTGCCTTGAGGTAGTCCCCGCTTTCAAACTCCGGGGCGAAGATCGCTGGATCCAAGCGCAGTTTCCAGGCTTCCGCCTCTGAATCGAATTCCCATACGGCTTGGGTGTCGTAGCTCAGGTCCTTGTCTGACTTGTCGACATCCCACACCGTGGTGATATTGACCGTCGCTGTCTTGACGCCGTCTTGCTCTTCTTCATCCTCGGCCGCCGAGCTCACGGTGCTCGTATGCTTGATCTCGCCCATGGAGCCAAAGGCGGTCTCCAATGCCTTGGCTGCTTCTTCAGCGTTGGAACCGGCGAATTGCACGCCGCTGAAATCACCGCTGTTCATAGCCGAGGCCAAAGCATCAGCCGAAGGTGCCGGATCGGGAGCACCTGCGCTGCAGGCGCTGAGCGAACCCATGACAAGGGACGCTACGGAAAGGGCAACAACACTTCGGCGAATAGCACTCATGGCGCCATTCTATTCATGCGCCGTGAGCCAGAACAACGCATGTCCGCCGATGACATCAACTGATCTTAAATATTCGGGATTGATTCAGTGCCTACAGGCTGTAGGCGTAGACAACCAATTTGATCTCGGTGTTGGGCACGACCCAGTCGCGTTCTGGAAAGTGCGTGAAACCCATCGACTCATACAGGTTGCGGGCAGTTTTCCAGCTGCTGCCGGTGGTCAAGGAGACTGCGTTGATTCCGGGAAGAAGCCGGGCTCGTTCGATGGAGGCCTGCACCATGAACCGTCCGACACCGCTGCGCTGCACTGCCGGATCTACACTGAGCATGCGGATTTCCAGCTCGTCCGCTCTGGCGATGTCCGCATACTCGCTGCCTGCACGGATCAAGGTCATGGAACCGATGATCTCGCCGGCCCTGCGCACCACATAGATTTCTGTCTGGGCTGCACGCTCGGCCACCTTGCGCACGAATTGCAGGTATTGGTTATCCGGGCTGTCGAAATGACCGGCAGCAAAATAGGATTCTGCGGTCAGCTCCCCCACACGCTGGTAGTGCTCGGGAGCCGCCAGCTCGATCGACAAATCGCCAGTGCTGAATGAAAAGGTTTGCGCGTCAGTCATGATGCTCTAATTTTGCCACGGCTTCACACGCTTTTCCGCGTTCTGCCGCAGCGGACGCAGCGGACGCAGCGGACGCAGTCGATGATTTTTACCTTTTTTTGCCCGTCGATACCCCGCTGATCTGTAGTGAAGTGAGCTGGGAGAAAAATACTGTGCAATTTCCGGAGGCGGAAACTTGCCCAGAAGTTTGTTAATAGAGTTAACTAACCCTGTGACTTCCCCACGCAAGGACTGGAATGTGCTGTCACACGGCAGCGCCATTTTGCCCTCCCATGGACGGGAACACAATCTCTCGCTGGTCCTGCAAACCCTGGCAGACCAAGGCGCCCTGAGCCGTGCAGATCTAGCACGCGCCACCGGGCTGACCCGTGTCACCGTCTCAGAGCTGGTAGCCGAACTGCTCCACCGGTCCCACGTCATCGAGACCGGGACGCAAGAAGGCAAGCGCCCGGGCAAGCCATCCACCCTGGTCGATCTGAACCGCCCTGGACTGCGGATTATCGGCGTAGACCTCTCCGGGATAATCCCCTTCAGGGCAGCCATCATGGATCTGGACGGGGTCATCCTGCAAAGCTTCTCGTCCCAGGGACGCGGAGCAACCGGCCAGGACGCGGCAGACCAGCTCTTGGAATTGCTCGACACCGCATTAGCGCAATGCCAGGTCCCCGTACTGGGCATCGGCATCGGCTCCCCCGGAGTCGTGACCGATAAGGGCATTGTCCTCTCAGCCGAAAAGTTCGGTTGGCGCGATTACGACCTGCGTTCTGCAGTCGAGCAGGCGACCGGCATCAGCACCCATGTACTCAATGACGCGGACTGCGCAATTCTCGCCGAGCACACTTTCGGCCAGGGCAGCGGCCATATGATCCTGCTGCGCCTGGGCCGTGGCGTGGGTTGCGGTGTCATCACCCATAACACCTTGGTGCGAGGAGCCGGATTCGCCGCCGGCGAGCTGGGCCATGTGCGGCTGCACGCCCAAGACACCGCCGAATGCAGCTGCGGGAATATCGGCTGCTTGGAAACCTGCATTTCGCTGCCTGCCATCTGGAAGGCGCTCTCCGAGGGACAGCCGAAAAACCAGCTGGACCAGCAGGTCGCGGCCTACCTTGCCAGCGCTGTCGCTCCGCTGTTGTCGGTCCTGGACATACGCAATGTCATTTTCACCGGCCCCCGCGATGTCGTCGACCAGGCGCTGGCCCAAGCACTGCACGAGGCCCTGGCCTTGCGATCGCATACGGCGCGCGCTTCCGACTTCCGCCTCGTGCTCAGCGAAGATCCAGAGCATCTGGTCCTTCGCGGCAGCGCAGTAAACGTGCTGTTCCACGAGTTGGGAATTGCCTAGTTCCCCGGCCGCCCCGCCATTTTGCCCTTATTTTCCAAAAATCATCACTGCCACAGATCGGAGAGTGCACACCATGCGCGTACTCATAGGTTCCACCCCTGACGAAGTTGCACGAATCGCGGCCGAAAACGTGCTGGCTGGTTTAGCCCGTCACGGCGCTGGAGCAGATCCGGTTCTGGGGCTCGCCACGGGCTCATCCCCGCTGGGACTGTACCGCGAGCTTGCTCGTGCGGTTCAGGAAGAACGGGCTGATTTCAGCCAGGCCCAGGGATTCGCCCTGGACGAATACATCGGCATTCCCGATACCCACGAACAGTCCTACCGCCAGACCCTGGTCAACGAGGTCTGCAATACCATCGGCCTGCCCGCCCAGTCCCTGCACGTTCCGCAAGGCATGGCTGAATCGGTGGAGGCCATTGAGGAAGCGGCCCGCAACTATGATGCGTCCATCGCCCAGGCCGGAGGCATCCAGGTGCAGATCCTTGGCATCGGATCCAATGGGCATCTGGGATTCAACGAACCCGGCAGCGCCCTGCGCAGCCGTACCCGCATCAAGCGGCTGGCTGCGAACACGCGTGAAGACAATGCCCGCTTCTTCGAGCGTCGAGCACGTCCCGACCCACTGCGTCACCCAGGGGCTGGGCACCATTTTGGATGCCGGCCGCTTGGTTCTGGTTGCCATCGGAGCGGGCAAAGCCAATGCTATCGCAGCAGCGGTAGAGGGACCGATCTCGGCTTCTTGCCCAGGTTCGGTGCTGCAGCTGCACCAGGACGCCGTGGTGGTTGTCGACGAAGCAGCAGCCGCAGGGCTGAAGCTGCGTGAATACTACGATGACGCGGCCGAAGAGCTGACCATTGTAGACCTCGCCGTCCACTAACCACCAAGTCACTGGCATACTTTAGCTATGGCCGTTTACTTTGAATGCGTTACGCACGCAGACGCCCCCTGCGCCGAGCTCTTTGAAAAATCGTTGAGCATCGACGCGCATACCGGCTCCATGGCCGAGTCTGGAGAACAAGCCGTGGCCGGGGTTACCAGCGGAAGCATCGGCTTGGGCGAACAAGTCACCTGGCGTGCCAAGCATTTCGGCATTCCATTCAGGATGACTTCACGGATTTCTGATCTGCAGGCCCCGCGCACCTTCACCGACCAGCAGGTGCGCGGGCCATTCAAGTCCTTCCACCACGTCCATGATTTCCATGAGCTGGAGCATGGAACATTGATGGTGGACAAGATCCATTTCAGCGCCCCGTTGGGTCCGTTGGGATGGCTGGCAGAACGCCTCGTACTTGGCTGGTACATGCCCAAGCTCATTCGGATCCGCAACGAGTATTTGGTCAAGATGCAAGGCTGAGCCTGCCGGCTAGCGGTCCTGCTGCTCGATGAGCACAGTCCACTGGCGTACCGCGCATGAGTTGAAGCCAGCGCATTCACCGCCAGATGATTCCATCTCGATCAGTCCGGTGAGCTATCCGGTCAAATCACTGGCATCCAGCGGAAGTTCGTGGCTGAAGGATCCATCGGAATTAACGGGAATCATCAGATCCGCTCTGTGCCGCGAGACGGTTTCGCTCGGCCCCAGGGCCAGCGGATATTCGGTTCCCTCGGGCAGGTCCAGCTCGCAGGCCGGAGCCACGGCCATGACAGTGGCTTTGGTTCCCTGCTTGCCTTCTTCATAGATCAGCTGCGGCTGCTCAGCTTCACAATATTTGTCTGCGACGCTCTTCGGTGTGGCAATGACTAGCAAGATCCCGGTCGCAGCCACGGCAACAAGCACCGCTGAAATCATGCTGTTTCTGATGATCAGCGATGAAACGCTGCGCATGCTACCTACCCTCCAGAGACCAATTTTCGGGTCGTTCTGTTCAGCGTATATTCACCTTCCCCGCAGCAGAAGCGCAGTAGGAACATGAAAGGACCTGCGGGGAAGGATGCAGGCAAGGCGGTTTGAAACTATCTTCGCGCATGTACAGTGGATAAGTCGCATAGGCGACTGATAACCGCTCCCCACACCCAAGGCCTGAGTCCTCAATGCAGCAGAGAACGGCAGCCAGCTCGACCAGCACAGTGCGAAAAATTGCCTTACTGGTTTCGCACCTGCTCTCCCCCATTATCCTGGCGACCATCTTGCTGCTGGTAACCCCCTGGCGCGATTCTTCGGTGCGCTGGAGCGAATCGGTTGTTGCCGCCCTGTTCACCACGATTATTCCGTGGCTGATCCTGGCCGGGGCAAAACTGCGTGGCAAGGTCACCGACATGCACGTGACCGTGCGCCATCAGAGGCACCGCATCTACGCCTACACCGCAGGTTTGATCCTCTGCGGGTTGCTCGTGCTCCAGCTGATGGATGCCGGTGCCGGGATTTTCATCGAGGTCCTCAGCATCCTGCTGGGGTTGGCAGTGGTGGCGGTGATCAACTTCCGGTGGAAGGTTTCGGTGCACCTGGCGGTGGGCACCTACGTAATTTTGCAGATCGCCGGGGCGCAGTCCGCCTTGATGCCGCTTATCTTGTGCTTCATCGCGGTGCTTTCCTGGGCTCGCATCCGCAGCTTCCAGCACACCGCCACACAGGTGTGCGGCGGTGTGGCTGTTGGCGTGGTGATCCACTATGCCCATCAAGGGCTGGCAACCGTACTTGGTTAAGCTTCCGGTTCGGTGAGCTTGGCTGGATCTACCAGTCCGGCGTACTGCCAGCCGGGGTTGGTCGAGGGGCGTCCTACCAGGCACCCGGCTTCCTCGGCAATCAAGGCGCCGGCAGCCCAGTCGTATTCCTGCGTGCCGTATTCTGCGTAGGCATCCAAGGACCCCTCAGCGACCAGGCACAAGTCCAATGCAGCTGAACCCAGCCTGCGCACATTGACGTAGTCCTCAAGCATCTGCCCCAGGACGTTGGCCTGGAATTGGCGGCGTTGGGCATCATAGCCAAAGCCGGTTGCCAGGATCTTGGCTTCCGATTCTGCTGGGCCGGCGAGCTGGGTGAGCTTTCCGGTGCGCAGGTCCTGCTTCCACGCTCCCAGCCCCTTCCCCGCGAAGTACTCAACTTGCAAGGCCGGTGCGACGATTCCCGCCGCTACCCAGGTTTCGCTGCCATCAGCGTTGCGCTGGCAGACGCCCACCGAGGAGCAGTAATAGGCAATATTGCGAACGAAGTTGGTGGTGCCGTCCAGCGGGTCAATGCTCCAGCGAAAGCCGCTGGGGTTCGCTGGCTTCGCACTGGGGTATTCTTCTCCGGTCAACTCATCGTTGGGACGGGAAGTCAGGATGGTGGCACGAATGGCTTCTTCCGAAGCACGGTCGAAGTCCGTTACCCAGTCCCCGGCCGCGGACTTGTCTGTGAGGTTGAACTGCGATTCATCGCGGCGGCCGAGCACCTCAGCGCCGGCTGCAGCAGCCCGACGGGCAACCAATACCAGCGGATCATGAGTTACTGCACGTTCCATTTCTACCCTTCCGTTGGTGCGGCGAGTGCTACCTCGCGCGCTGCGTCAGGACCTTGTTCCAGCAGGACGCCGAAACCAGCTTCATCCAATACTGGAACGCCCAGGGACTGCGCCTTATCAAGTTTTGAGCCGGCTGCTTCGCCAGCGACCAAGAAATCGGTCTTCTTCGAGACACTACCGGTCGCCTTGCCTCCGCGCACAATAATGGCTTCTTTAGCGGTATCACGCGAGTAATTTTCCAACGTTCCGGTCACCACGATAGCCAAGCCTTCGAGGTTCTTGGTGATGTTCTCGTCTTGCTCGTCTTGCATCTTGACCCCGGCGGCCTGCCACGAAGCGACAATTTCACGGTGCCAATCCACCTTGAACCAGTCCACCAGTGCTTCAGCGATAATCGACCCGACTGAGTCGATTTCGCTGAGTTCAGCTTCGGCATTGCCCGAGTCCAGCACCTCGAGCAAGGCGTCCATGGAACCGTACCGAGTAGCGATGGCCCGCGAGGCATTGGGGCCGACATGGCGTATGGACAGGGCTACCAAGACTCGCCACAGCGGGTTGTCCTTGGCCTTTTCCAACTCATCGAGCAGCTTCATGGTGCTCTTGGTCGGTGCCGATGGCTTCTTAGCGGTGGCCTTGGAATAGAAGTACGGGACCAGCTCGAATTTTCCTGTGCCTTCGCCCTTGACCCGCTTTTCGCGCCAGACCTTCACCTCGCCGAGCTCTTCGAGCTTGTCCTTGAGGTTGAACAGCTCTGCTTCATTCTTCAGCGGTCCAGGTCCGGCAGGCAAGATGATTCCGCCCAGCGTCGCAGGGTCTTCGCCAGGGCCACTGGTCAGTGCAGCGGCGGCCTCATATCCCAACGCCTCGATATCCAGGGCGCTGCGTCCGCCAAGGTACGCCACGCGCTCGGTCAGCTGTGCCGGGCAGGACTCCGCATTGAGGCAACGGATATCCACGTCGCCTTCCTTGGCCGGAGCCAAAGGCTGGCCGCAAGAAGGGCATTCGGTAGGCATGATGAAATCGCGCAGCTCATCGTTGCCTTCACGCAATGGAAGTACCGGGCCCACGATTTCCGGGATCACGTCACCAGCCTTGCGCAGGATGATGGTGTCACCGATTTTCACGTTCTTGGCCTTGACGACTTCCTGATTGTGCAAGGTCGCACGGGCAACGGTTGAGCCGGCAACAAGGACCGGTTCCATCACGCCGAAGGGCGTGACACGGCCGGTACGTCCGACCTGGACCTGGATGTCCAGCAGCTTGGTGTGCACTTCCTCTGGCGGGTACTTGTAGGCCACGGCCCAGCGTGGAACACGCGAGGTGTAGCCCAGCTGTTCCTGGGTAGCCAGGTCATCGACCTTGATCACGATACCGTCGATATCGTGGATCAGATCGTGGCGTTTCTCGCCGTGTTCGGCGATGTAGTCCTTGGCTGCCTGACGGCTGTCCACAACGCGTCCGTAAGGCGAAACAGGCAGCCCCCAGCCACGCATCAGTTCATAGGCCTGCGATTGCTCAGTCAGCTTGAAGTCGCGGCTGCGTCCTAGGCCATGTACGAACATGCGCAAGGGACGCTTGGCGGTCTGTGCTGGATCTTTCTGGCGCAGGGATCCTGCGGCGGCATTGCGCGGGTTGGCCAGTGGTGCCTTGCCCTGGGCAATCAAAGCTTCGTTGAACTTGTTGAAGTCCTCGGTGGCGATGAAAACTTCGCCGCGGACCTCGAATTCTGCGGGCCATCCCGAACCTTCCAGCTGCTGCGGGATATCGCTGATGGTCAGCGCATTGTGGGTGACATCTTCACCGGTGGTTCCATCGCCACGGGTCGCTGCGCGAACCAGCTTGCCATCTCGATAGGTCAGGTTCAGCGCCAGTCCATCGATCTTGACCTCGCACAGCCACCTGACCGGTGTCTGCGGGTGCAGTCGTTCGGCATTGGCCTGGGCACGTTCTAGCCAAGCTTCGAGTTCATCAAGCGAGAAAACATCTTCCAGCGAATACATGCGGCTGGCATGGGTCACCGAGGCGAAGGCTGCAGAAACTTCACCGCCGACTTCTTGAGTGGGTGAGTCCTGGCCGGCCAGGATGGGATAGGTTGCTTCAAGCAGTTGCAGCTCGTGGAATAGCGCGTCGTATTCCACGTCAGAGACCAGCGGAGCATCGTTTTGATAGTACGCATCGCGGTGCGCACGGATCTGCTCGACCAGCTGATCATAGCGGGTCTTATCAGCCTCTGGCGGAACGTTGGTGGTCTCAACTGGTGCTACGTCTTTTTCACTCACGTATTCAATTGTGCCCCACCGGAGCACTGATTAGCTGGCTTGCACTACTAGTTCTCCGGTGCGTCAGTTTCCACGCTCGGCGTTGCCAGCACGTCGATGACGATCACCGCAATATTGTCACGGCCGCCTGCTTCCAGTGCTGCCCCGGTCAAAACCCGGGCCGCGTCAGCGCGGTCCTTGTAGTTCACCAGCAAGGTCTGCAGAATATCTTCGGTCAGCTCGCCAGATAATCCGTCGCTGCACAGCATGTAGCGGTCGCCAATGCGTGGATGCAGGACGGTGACATCGGGCTGGCTTTCAGCGCCTGCGCCAAGTGCGCGGGTAATCAGGTTCCGATGCGGGTGGTTGCGGGCTTCCAACTCGGTGATCTGTCCGGCGTCAACCATTTCCTGCACGGCGGAGTGGTCCCGAGTCAGCTGCTGCAGTGCGCCATCACGCAGGCGGTATCCGCGCGAGTCACCCACATTGACCAGAAGCAAGCTCGGGATTTCTTCGGTGACCACCGTGATCGGCTCGGTAGCCGGGGCCAGATTGGCACGGTGGTGCTCCAGCATTTGCGGAGTGATCTTGGAAATGACATCGGTGTTCTGAGTCATCGCGAAGCTTGAGGTCCATGGCGGTACCGCGGCCAAGGGAGCTGTGACGCTGTCACGGCTCTTGCCTGGGGTTTTGATCTGCACCAGGGCGCACAGGGTGGTTCCACCCCGGGATTCAAGGGCTTCGCGGATTCGGTCATCGGCCAGCTGCACCTGGCGCTGGACGTCTGGCACGGTGGGTAGTTTCCGCACCGAGGTCTTATTGGCGAAAACGCAGATCTCCTGCATGGTTTCAACTGCGAGCTGGCTGGCCACTTCACCTGCTTCGTGTCCGCCCATGCCGTCAGCCACCGCGTACACGATGTCATGCATCAGGATTCGGTCCTGGTTTTCTGTTCGCTTCCGGCCCACATCCGTGAGTCCTGCCGCGGCCAGAATGAATGGAACCGGCGCTGGTTCTTTGCTCACTAGTCGATCACCAACCCTTCTCCTTCACCTGCGGAGAGTTCATAGGGTTGAATGTCTCCAAAGCCGCGTACCGCGGTAATTTCCTGGGCGGTGAGCACAAAGCGTGCATCATTGCGCAGGGTATTTGCGGTAATCGCATCGGTAAGCACACTACCCGGTTCTGCCAAGGATGTCAGGCGAGCGGCCATATTCACCGTTGGGCCGTAGATGTCGCCAAGACGGGAAAGCAGACGTCCCCAGACCACGGCGCCGCGAGTCTGCGGGAACATTTCATCCTTTGCCAGTTCGCGCGAGAGCGACAACGCAATCTGGGCACCGGCCTGCGGAGTTTCTGCCACATAGAGCACTTCATCGCCGATGGTCTTGACCAGCCGTCCACCGCCAACCGAGATGATTTCTGCGCACTTGGCCTCAAAGCGCTGCACCAGCTGAGCCAGGGTGCGTTCGTTCATCCGGCGCGAAAGCGAGGTGTAGGAGACCAAATCAGCAAAGCCCACTGCACGGGCCAATGGCAGCGGGGTGCCGCCATCTGATTCGCCACTGTCTTGCTGGTAGGCGGCCACACCAGTTTCCACGCGCAAGGCCATGCGGTGCACTGCAGAGTTCAGCTGACGTCGCCACGAGTAGAGCAACAGGTCTTCAATGGCTGGAATGATTTCTGGAAGCAAGCTGAACAGCTGGCGGCGTGCTTGCCGGTCCGACATGTTCTGGTTGGCGATCATGTCCTCGACCAGGGCTTCAATCTGCCAGACCACCATGCGGTCAGTCATCTGGCCGACCGAACGCATCAATGAGATCGCGGTTTCCTCGGTCAGCTTGCCCTCACGGACCATGCCCACCATGGTTCCCAGCGCTTCCTTGTCTGCCTGGGTGAAGAACACTTCATCGTCGCTCAGCTCCGGGAAGCCGATGGCGCGCCACAGCTTGCGTGCCGAGTGCAAGGAGACTCCGGCTTCGGAGGCTACCTCGCGACGGCGGAATTCGCGTTGGCCACCGATCAGCCGCCGTTCCAGCGAAGCGACGGTATCGCGCACGGCATCTGGTGTGTGAGCTGGAATGCGCAGCGGGCCTTCCATGGCCTGGGCCAGTTCCAGAATAGGGTCCGATTCGGCAGGGGTCGCTACGGGAGGGTGCTGCCTGGCGCCACGGACAGCCTCCGCGGCTGACTGCGGAGAGTCTGCTCGGGGTGTATTGGTGTGCTCGGTGCTCATGCCCCCATGCCCTCACTGTTCGTCGTTTCGGTGTACGCCACATGCTGGTTGCTGCGCAGGTTCGTCATCGCATCCATTGCCAGCGAACGGAAATACGGTACCGATGGAACATGTGCCAATCTCACGTATCCCTGATTGAGCACAATGTCCAAGGTTCCTGCACGCGTCATCGCGTTTTTCGCCTTGGTATGTGCAACCAAGTCTCGAACTGTAAATAATCCTACAGATTGCAGCTTGCCATCGTTGTACGTGGGTCGGAACATGATTCGTTCGGTGGTCAGCACAATTTGGCTGCGCAACCACCGCGCCCACGGAATGACACTCCAAATGAGCACCAGTGCGGCCCATAGGACTACTGAAACGATCATCCACACATCAGCATTGGCTGCTAGCCATTCGGAGAGATCATCACGCGAAAGATATCCCAGGCAGAAAGCGCACAGGGCGGTCAGGAAGAGGAATGCGCCCACAGGCTGCCGCAACACTCGGGAATGTTCGCGAGTTTTGATAATCACTCGTTCCCTCTCATGCAACGGCAACTTCATCGCGGTGTTCCTCGCCCCTCCTGTTCTAGGCTCCATGCTTCGGTCAGCATTTTCAATAATAGTCCCGGGTCAATGCCCAAGACCGCTTAGGCATACTTTCCGTCGGCGCGCCGCACATGGTGCACATCTCCGGCAAGCACGTGCTTTCGCTCTCCGGCACCGTACTCCAAAACCAACGAGCCATCGGAACCCAATTGCACCGCGTTGCCAACGAGCGTGGAACCATCAGGGAATTCCACGCGTACTTCATGCCCCAGTGTGACCAGTTTTTCACTTACGAGCTCAAGCAAGGATTTGCCGCCATTTCCCGGCAACGGCATCTGTGCAACGCCCGCAACTTGGCGGAAACTCTGATCCAAGGCGGCAAATTGCTTTAAATACTCAGCAAGCAGCACGGTCCGGTTGAGGTCCTTGGCGCCGGCCAGGCGCAAAGAGGTTGCGGTAGGGACCGGAAGCTCTTTTCGCTCTTGGTTCACATTTACGCCGGTGCCCACCACCACTGCGTAGCTATCTCCGGTGGGAACCATCTGGGCCAGGATGCCGCAGACTTTCTGCTCACCGGCCAACAGATCATTGGGCCACTTGATGCCCAGCTTAACGCCGGAGATATTTTCAGCGGCCCGGCTCCATGCGAGTGCTGCCAACATGGTGTACCAGGACAAGGATTGGGCAGGGAAACCCGCCCCGGGCGCGACGAGGACGCTGAGGGTGAGCGAGGATCCCTCCGGAGTCACCCATTCTCGACCCAGCCGGCCTTTGCCCGCTTGCTGGTGCTCGGTGAAGTACACGCTCAGGTGCCCGGCTTCTCCGGTGCTGGCCAGCTGCGCCAGCTCGGTGTTGGTGGAGCCGGAAGTTTTCTTGAGCGCCACCAATCCCAATCCCAACTCAGCGGTGAGCTTGGTGAAAAGTTGGGAATCGATCACTGCGCGGTCGGTGCCATGCGGGTTTTCCATGCTTCCAACCCTATGGCACCGACCGTATATTACGCGTGGCGGATCTGGCTTCCGACTTAGAGGAAGATGTCCTGGACCAGTGGGACTTCTGGATTCAGGGTGTACTTTTCCAGGTTCGTTTCACCGGCCAGGGTAAGCACCTGGCCGTCGGTGAAGAAGTTGCCGCTGACGCCTGCTGGTGGGCTTGCAAGAATGGCCATGGCAGCATCTGCGACCACCGAGGCGTCGCGGGCTCCCTGGACCATCTGCTGCCCGCCGGGCAGGTTTCGGATGGCGGCTGTATCAATCAGGGTTTCTGGCCAGAGCGAATTCACGCCAACACCCTCGTCTTTCAGTTCTTCAGCCAGGCCGAGGGTAGTGAGCGACATGCCGTACTTGGCCATGGTGTAGGCAAGGTGCTGCCCGGCCCATTTTGGATCGAGGTTCAAGGGAGGCGAGAGAGTGAGGATATGAGCGTGCGCAGAGTCGCGCAGGTATGGCAGTGCCGTCTTGGACAGCAGGAACGTACCGCGGACATTGATGTCCTGCATCAGGTCATAGCGTTTCATGTCTACCTGGTCGGTCTTGGCCAGATTGATGGCCGAGGCATTGTTGACGACGATATCGATGCCACCGAATTTCACTACCGCTTCTTGAACCGCGCGCTGCACGTCTGCGTCCTCGCGAACGTCTCCAACTACGGCCATCCCTTTGCCGCCAGCGGCGTTGATCTGCTCCACAGCGGTGTGGATGGTCCCTTCCAAAGTCGGATGAGGTGTATCGGTCTTGGAGAGCAGCACCAGATTGGCGCCCTGCTTGGCAGCAGCAAGAGCAATGGCCAAGCCGATGCCGCGGCTGCCGCCGCTCATCAAAATAGTGCGGCCTTTAAGGTTTCCAGGTTCAGGTGCGATATGAGTACGCGATTCACTAGTCATGTGATATAGATTACGCGATGATCCGCCACTAAGCTACCGTTCAGTAACTTATTCTGGCGTGCCTCGCACCAGATTCTGGGCCACTTTGTAAGGTTCCTACAAACATTGGAGCTGTTTGCCCAGCTAGACTGGCTTGGATGGCATTTTTCTTTGTGCCATTCCTACACATTGAAGACAACTCGAGGGAGTCGAAGGCATGACGCAGGGCAGAACCGAGGCAGCCGAGTCAATCGACCTGTCCACCACCGCCGGAAAGCTTGCTGAGTTCCGCCGCCGCCAGAAGCTCTCCGAAGCACCAAGTGGCGAAGCAGCGATTGAAAAGCAGCACTCCCGCGGCAAGCACACTGCCCGCGAACGCATTGAAATGCTCATGGACGAGGACTCCTTCGTCGAGTTCGATGCCCTCGCAGTCCACCGCTCCACCGCTTTCGGCATGGAGAAGAAGAAGCCGCTGGGCGACGGCCTGGTCTCCGGCTACGGCACCGTCGATGGCCGCCTGGTGGCCGTCTACTCGCAGGACTTCACCGTCTACGGCGGCTCCCTGTCCCAGGTCAACGGCGAGAAAATCGTCAAGGTCCAGGAATTCGCGCTGCGCAACGGCTGCCCGGTAGTCGGCATCTTGGATGGCGGCGGCGCCCGCATCCAGGAGGGCGTGGCTTCGCTTGCCATGTTCGCCGATATCTTCCGGAACAACGTGCACGCCTCCGGTGTAGTCCCGCAGATCTCGCTGATCATGGGCCCTTCGGCCGGCGGTGCGGCGTACTCCCCTGCACTGACCGATTACGTGATCATGGTGGACAAAACCAGCCACATGTTCATCACCGGACCGGACGTCATCAAGACCGTCACCGGCGAAGAAATCGACATGGAAACCTTGGGCGGCGCGCGCCAGCACAACGCCAACACCGGTACCGCTACCTACCTGGCTTCCGATGAAGAAGACGCCATCGATTTCTGCAAGGACTTGCTGGACTTCCTGCCTTCCTCGAACCTCGCCGATCCGCTGATCGCTGAGTTCGACGAAGAGCTGGAGATCACCGCAGATGATCTGGAACTCGATACGCTGATCCCGGATTCGGCCAACCAGCCTTATGACATGCGCACTATTATCGAATCCATTGTGGATGACGCGCACTTCTTCGAGATGCAGTCCCTGTATGCACCCAACGTCATGATCGGCTATGCCCGTGTCGAAGGACGTACCGTGGGCATCGTGGCCAACCAGCCAATGCAGTTCGCCGGCACATTGGACATCGCGGCTTCGGAAAAGGCCGCGCGCTTCGTGCGCAACTGCGACGCCTTCAACATCCCGATCCTCACTTTCGTGGACGTGCCCGGCTTCCTGCCCGGCAAGGACCAGGAATTCCAGGGCATCATCCGCCGCGGCGCGAAGCTGCTCTACGCCTACGCTGAGGCCACCGTGCCGAAGCTGACCGTGATCACCCGCAAGGCCTATGGCGGCGCGTACATCGTGATGGGCTCGAAGAAGCTGGGCGCGGATCTCAACCTGGCTTGGCCTACCGCGCAGATCGGCGTGATGGGCGCCCAGGGTGCGGTAAATATCCTCTACCGCCGCGATCTGGCCGCAGTGGAAGCCGAAGGCGGAGACGTCGAGGCACGCCGCAAGCAGATCATCGACGACTACGAGGCCGAACTGCTCAACCCTTATCAGGCAGCTGAGCTGGGTTACGTGGATGCGGTCATCGCACCGAGCGAAACCCGCTTCCAGCTGGTTCGCGGGCTGCGTGCATTGCGCGAGAAGCACGCGACCTTGCCGCCGAAGAAGCACGGCAACATCCCGCTGTAAGCAGCAGGAGCAAACGGACACTTACTAAAGCATCGCAAGGAGCACGCCAATGGAACAGAACACTGCTTTGCCTGTTGCCCCGCAGATTCGTGTCACCAAGGGAAACCCTAGTGATGAAGAACTAGCGGTGGTAACTGCTCTGCTCGCCGCCATGGGCAACGCTCCGGCTGCAGAACCAGAGACCGTTGAACCCAAGAAGCGCGTAGCGCGGATCCGCCGTCGCAGGGCTCTGGCCCCGCGTCTGGGCTGGACTATCGGCCGGCGCTAAAGCTGCCTAAGAGCAACGGCTCGGAAAAGATTCCTCGAAGGAATACTTTTCCGAGCCATTGCTTTTTGTTCTAGTGCCTTGGCATTTAGTCTTCGTCCAGCACTTCACTGTCCAAAACGGCCAAATCCGCACGGGTCACCAGATGCGAGCTCACGGCATGCTCCACGAGCCGGGCCTTGCGGTTGGTAGCCAGGTTTCCAGGACCTCCACGCAGCCCAACTACGCCGGCCTTGTCCAATTTGTCGCAGACGTTGTCGAGTTTTCGATTGAACTTTGTAATTCCCCATCCCAGCCGAGCGGCCGCGGCGGCACTGGTGGGTATTGAGCTCAAACCTGTACCGTCACGGCGCAGCATCGGTTCAGCCAAGGCCACAACCAAGGCACGTTGGGAGCGGGTCAGCAGCACCGGGCCGATGGTAGTTTCGCCCGAGTCATCGTATTCCGGGGAGGCCTGCCTGAAGGCTGGCTGAGCAACATGCACCGACAGCTCATAGGTGGTCGGGCCAGCAGTGAAGACCACCGCTACGCGATTGAGCACCAGCGGCAAACTCGAGTCGGGTGAAAGCCATGCCTGCAATCCACCGGTTCGGTCCGCAATTGTCGCGGTCAGGCGGCTGCCCACATTATTCAACCACCACAGCCCGTTCTGCTTCGTAATGGTCAAGAAGCGCCGGTGCAGATAGGGGTTGTCGTCAATGGCCAGGTCCCCTTCGCGTCCAATGGTGAAGGGCTTGGCGTCATGGACAGGATAGTGCTGCCCACAATATTCGATAGTTACTTCAGCCATTTTCCGTCCCTACTTTCCTGAACCTGCAGGGGTGCAGAACCGTGCCCCATCCGAGATGCGTCCATCATCTCGAACAAGTTTGACCTCAATACAGGTTTGGCCGCCTTCACCAATGCTGGTGGTAGCACTTGGAGACGTGGTCTGCTCGAATTTTCCGGTTTCTGTGGCTGTGATATGTGCCCACCGGTAGTGGTCGCCCTGGTTCGGTTCCGGGTTGGACCAACGGAAAGTTACCGTCTCCCCCACCGTGGAGAATGCAAAGTTATCCACCATAGGCACAGTTCCGCCTACTATGGCATCCTTAGGCTCGTTCGTTGCGGTGATGGGTGGGCCTGAACGCTGTGTGGACTCTGGCTCAAGCAGGTATTGGTTGGCAATGGCGGCGCCTCCAATCAAGAGAACCAGTACAGCGCCCACAGCGATGAAAATCTTCGGCAAGCTCTGCCGTGTATTGGGTGTTGCCGGCGCTTCGGCTGGCGAAGCTGAATCATCTCGGGATTCATTTTCCTTTACGGATGCCGATTGGAATCGTTCACGTACTTGCTGCTGCGGTGCCGGCAGTGGCGGTTGTTCCTGCTGCGGACGTTGTCCGGGGACGAAGGAAATCAGCGGGCCACCAGATAATGGGCGCTGCGCATCGCTGATCGAGGTCACGCTGCGCACCCGGGTGGTTTCACCATTCTGTTCATCGGCGGATTCGCTGGGTTCTTCGAGTATTTCGAAGGGCGTGACCGAGAAGCCCAACTCGATCTGGATCCGCTGCAAGGACCGGGCCAGCTCGGCTGCTGAGCCGAAGCGCGAAGCCGGGTTCTTCGCCATCGATGCGGCCAGTGCTTGATTCAGCGAGTCGGGAACGTCCAGCCGTTCCAGTGGTTTCAACGGTGTATTGCAAATGCGCTCGATGAGCACGGCCTGCGAATTGTCCTGTCCTGGGCGTACGAAGGGCGAGTGACCGGCCAAAACCGTATAGATCGTGGCACCTAGGGAGTAAACATCCATGCGCACTCCGGGAGCCATGCCGTCGCCGAATGCCTCCGGAGCGGACCACGGCACCGAGAGACCGGCGGTATGTGAACCGATAGTTCCGGAGATTCCGAAGTCGGTCAGTGCCGGTCTGTTGTAGTCGGTGGTCAGCACGTTTGCCGGCTTGATATCCCGATGCACAATGCCGGCAAGGTGCGCTGTATGCACCGCAGAGCACAGCTGGATCGCCAAGGACAGCGTTTCGTCAATGCTCAGCACACCCCGACGGTAGCGGGCATCCAAGGACGGCCTGGAACAATATTCCATGGCCAAATAGGACCGCCCGTCTTGCGTGATCTCCGCTTGGTAGATCGTGACAATATACGGATGCGTGGACAGCTGAGCCATCAAGTTAGCTTCAGTCTCGAATTGTTGGCGAGCTTCTTCTTCACTGACATCTGCCAACAGCACCTTGACCGCTACTTGCCGGTTAGGGCGGTGCTGTTCGTATAAATAGACATCGGAAAATCCGCCAGTGCCTAGTGGCTTGACGTAGGTGAATCCCGGAATCTGCGGAGCCTCAGCGGGCGCGCGCCGTTTGCTCACGGCAGGTCCTCAAAGCGTATGCTCACGCCATCACCCAAATCAGCCACATCCCCGTTGATCAGCATGATCTCCTGGTGTCGGGACAAGCGGCGTGGCCGCTGTCCTTCACGCAGCAGCACCGTGCTGTTGGTCGCGCCAAGGTCAACCAGCTGCACATGCCAGCCCTCCACACGCACGCACAGGTGCGAACGGGAAATGTCACCGCTAGGGCTCTCGACCTGCAGCAAGCGCGGTTCCTTATCGGATTTAAGTGCTGCAGCGTTGGGCTGGCGTCCAAGGATCACCGATCGGTTCAGTTCATGGGCAAATTCGCGGGCGCCACCGTGGTCGCTGACAATCATGCGGCCCATGGACGGTTTGCGAACCTGCTGAGCCTGACCGGATAGTCGCTCGCCGCACTCGCGGCAGGTCGAGGAAGTTGGAGGGTTGGGGTGTTGCTTGGAGCAAGAACGAGCCAATATAAATTCATTCAGGGATACCGAATTCTCGGTTCCGTCCTTGGCATCCAGGCTTGAAGAGGTGTCCGTTTTGGGGACGCTGGAGCCACGGATGATGGTGTGCTCGTCATCTGCTGATTCAACCGGATACGCTGCAGCGACAGCTGCCGGACGTGGCTTGATAATCGTTTCCAGATCATCGCCGTCGTTGGTGGCGTATTCAGTTTCTGCTGCACCTCTGGCGCCGAGCAATTGCCCGGCCAGTGAGAATTCTTCTGAATAGGCTTCCTGCTCATATTGCCGTGGATCCTGGGTTATTTCGGAATCTTCGTTATAGCTCGGGGCGTTAGCAGCCTCTGCAGCCTTAGCAGCCCTAGCCAGTACATCAGATGCACTCTTTGGAGCTTCTGCCTTCTTCTCTGGCGCCGTTGCCGGTGCTGGTGCTTTAGGAGCTTCGGCAGGCTTGGCTGCAGTTGTTGCCGGGGCAACAACAGGCTTAGCGGCAGGAGCAGCAGCCGGTTTAGCAGCCGGTGCGGGAGCAGCAGCCGGCTTAGCGGCAGGAGCAACAGCAGCCGGTTTAGCAGCCGGCGCAGGAGCCTTCGCGGGCTCAGCTGGCTTAGCAGCAGGAGCAACAGCAGCCGGTTTAGCAGCCGGCGCAGGAGCCTTCGCGGGCTCAGCTGGCTTAGCAGCAGGAGCAACAGCAGCCGGTTTAGCAGTCGGCGCAGGAGCAACAGCAGCCGGTTTAGCAGCCGGCGCAGGAGCCTTCGCAGGTTCAGCAGTCTTGGCGATAGCAGGAGCAGCCGCCGGTTTATCAGGTTCAGCCGTCTTTGGCGTAGCAACCGTTGGTTTCTGCGGTTCGGCGCCGGATTCGGTGCTTGCAGCATCGGCAGGGCCCCCTGCCTTGGAGCCATTTGCGGTGCCCCAACTCAAGCTGGAGACTCGCACGATTCCGGAACCAATTGGCAGCGCAAAGGCGACTTCAAGATTCGCCGAACCAGTGCGCAAAGTCCACGACGTCGCCTCACCGAGTTTTCGTTCTGTCCAAGTTGTGACACCCGCACCGCTGATTTCTTCAACCCCTGCGGCACTCTGGGCGGCAAATTCTAGGGCACCACGGAGCACCAAATGCGGGGCGCTGTCACGAGATACTAGTGCGAAATTTGGCAGTGCGGCGATGTTCATCTGATACATCGATAGCAGCTCCGAAAGCAGGGCTTCGACCGTCGTAGTTCCCGCAAGCTTGGTCCACAGCCCGTTGATTTGTTCGGCACTGGTGTTTGCCGGCAGCAAGACGATATGTTCGTCATTGACCAAGGCGTACCAGTCTCCGGGAAGGTAACGCAGGCTGTTCATGATTTCTCCTCTTGGTGACTCGTGGTCGTTATGCGTGGGACGGTGATGCCAACGTCATCGGGATGCCCATATTGCACATCAGCGACAATGACGCTGATGTTATCGCGTCCCCCGGAGTCCAGTGCAGCTTGGACAAGTTCTTCGGCGGCTTGTTGCGGATCAGGAAAATGCGCGAGGACTTCCTGGATCGCGCTATCCCCAATTTCACTGCTCAACCCATCTGAACAGACCAGGATTCGTTCGCACCCGCTCAAGGGCACCATCCAATAATCGGGACGGTTATCAGCGTTGATCCCCAATGCGCGGGTGATCACGTGGCGGCGCGGATGGGTAGCTGCCTGCGCGGCATCCAGCTGGCCGATATCCATCAATTCCTGCACTTCGGAATGGTCGACACTGACTTGCTGAAGTATGCCTTGGGCCCATAGATAAGTGCGCGAATCCCCCACGTTGAACACCAGCAGCTGCGGTTGTTCTACTGGCTCGTCCTCAATGCTGCTGGCATCGATCAGCAGTGCTCCGGTGAGCGTGGTACCAGCTCGGCCGGACCCTGCTTCCACAATGTTGCGGTCGGCTTCGATCAACAGGGTGTCCAGGCTCTGCGGATCGAGATGGGCGCCTGCCTGTTGAAAACCGTCGCCCAGGATCTTCAGGCAAAGTGCGCTCGCGATATCGCCAGCCTCATGACCGCCCATGCCGTCTGCGATAGCCAGCAAGCGTTCGGAGGCCAGCAGGCTGTCTTCATTCAAGGTTCGGCGCAGTCCACGGTCAGTTGCCTGTCCGTGGATAAATCCGAGGCTAACCCCGGGAGAAAGATCAGTCACGGTCGCTCCACCTGGAAGTAGCGGTCACCGAAATAGACCACATGGCCAGCCATCGCCTGTTCCGGCTTGCCCGGTACCAGTTCACGGACATTTCCGTCCTTATCGACAATGCTGGATCCATTGCCTGAATCCCGGTCGGTAACCCAGACGCTGTCAACGCCTGGCTGGATCAGCAGATGCGTTTTGGACACGGTTCGTTCCGGATCATCCACCGCAACCAAATGAACTCCGATATCCCCATCTGCGTAAGACGGATTGCGTCCCAGCAAGATGCTGTTCGAGACTTCAAGGCACTGGCTATCGTCAAAGAGCAAATGCAGTGCCTCAGGTGCCTCAGAACGAATCTGGGTATGGCCTAGATCTGCATCCGGGTCCGCATCAGCTTTGGACGGGGAAACCACCACGATCTTCGCCTTCGGCTTCGGTTTCGCAACCGGACGAGGCCTGGCGACCTTCTGCACCTGAGGAGCATTGGTGCGCGCCGCTCCAGGCACCGAATCAATGACACTTGAAGACTGGCTTTGCTCTTCAGGCTCACCAACAAAGCGACGGCCCGGGGCATATTGCTGTTCAGGAGCGAAAGACGCTGGTCCTGCGCTACCACCGGTAGTCAGAGGATCTCTGCCCGCCTTGATATCCAGCACCAAAGTCCCGGCAGCTTTATCGTGCCAGCCTTGCTTCTTGCCGTTCTCATCGAAATGATTCGAAATCACTACCAATACCGATCCGAGGATTGGCACAATTCCTGCAACTGCAATCAGCAAGCGGCGAATAATAGTCTTGCCCCAGCCCGGCCGCTCACCTGCAACGGTGGTGGTGCGCAGCCCAAGCAGCGCATTGCCCAAGGTCTTGCCCGCCGTAGCTTCCCACCACCACAAGAAAATCGTGTACGCCAAGGTCAGTGCTCCATACAGGAAATAGGTTCCGGCCACCTCGCCCACGACCTGGTCGGTGCTCAACGACTTCATCATTTCGGATGCGATCATCGGCAAGAAGATCACCGAGAGGATCAGCACCGGCAGGAAATCAATGAGCCACGAGACCAGTCGCTGCGTAGTGCGGGCATCTACCAGGTCCATTTTTACTGCCATGGCTTACTCCTGTTTTTCCGTTGCAATGTTCGTGCCGTCGTGGCGGTTTTAGCTGCTAGTTCATGAATCAGTGAGCGTGGTGAATACTTCACGCGCATCTTGCCGAAGAATCCTAGCGGTTCTTGCATGTTCTGGGTATGCGCGATGACATCTTCCCAATACTTCTTCACTTGCTCGTCCGTTGGTTCCTCATTTGAGAAGTTCGCAGCATCTGCACGCTGTGCCAAGGACTGTACCGGCAGTGCCAGCGCAGGGAAACCATCAGCTAGCACGCTAGCATTTTCCCTGCGGGTCGCACCGTTCAGGGTCGCGATGCGGTGATCAGTGGCATGGCTGAGCATTTCCTGCCAGCCACCGCTCATGCGCTCACCATTGGTTCCGTTCTTGGCACGTTTCTTGCGGGGCGAAGCTTCAGCAAGGCAACCAACAGCAACGGCGAGAGCAACAGCAGCACCGAGCCCAGCGAAATGCAGGCGATGATAATGACCTGTCCCCAGCGTTCCCAGAAGGTCTGCGGTTCCTCTTCTACTTCCTGCGGTTCCGGTGCAGTCTGCGGAGGCAAATCAGCCTCTTCCTGCCCCGGCGGAGGCGGTTGCAGCACCTGCGGCTGAGGTACAGCCTTGGGCTCCTGCTCTGGCGGGGTGGGCTGCTCGTCTTCATCCGGAGTCGGGTTGAAAGCAACCCAGCCGATATCTTCAAAAGCGATCTCCACCCAGGCATGGACATCCGAGCCCTTGATCTCAACGGTTTCCTGCGGAGCGTACTTCTCTGGATAGAAGCCCATGACTACACGGGCAGGAATTCCCTGTTCACGAGCCATCAAGGCCATCGCCACCGCATACTGCTCGTCATCGCCAATCATCTGCTCTGCATCGAGCAAACTGGTGATTCGTCCTGCGCCATGCCCGGAAAGTGAAGGGACTTGGCCTTCGGCGCCATTCGAGAAGTACCCGGTGCCCGAAAGCATGGACTCAATGCTTCGCACCCGCTGCAGATCTCCACGTGCCGAACCGGTGAATTCAGCGGCTTTCGCTCCCGCGATGGCTGGCACATTGGCTAGTTGAGGCATGCGGAACTGCTCGAAATCAAGATCGGCGAGCTGTTCATCGCTTGGCTTTTGAGGGAAAAGAACCTTGGCCGTGTAGGCATCTCCCTTGCCCAATCCAATCGAGCTCAAGGCGCTTTCGGAGGTATCGCTGTAGAACAGGGAGCGGGCCAGTTCATCTTCCCGGCCCCCGGTCAGTTCAAGGCCCATGAGCTTGCCGCCGGACGGAACCCACACGCCGTCATAGTCTTGGATTGAGATTTCAAGTTCCGCAGAGGTGCGGTCCTGACCGGTGTCAGCTGAACGAATGTCGCTGGCATCGCCCACCGGGGCGAAACTGCCACCGGCAGCTGGATCCACGTTGATGACCATGCCGTTATAGGAATCCAAAGCGGCCAAGCGGATGCGTTCATCCTTCGGCAGCCCCTTGACGGTCAGCAAGGTGTCATCAGCCATCGTTTTCACATACATGCGGAAACGTGTCAGCGGGCTTGGATAATCATAGAGATCCACCGGTGGTTCCAGTGCATCACGCAAAACCTGGCGCGGGGTCTCCGGAGCCAGCAGCGGAGTGGCTGCCGCGGTCACCACGCCGGCACCGGTGAGCACCAAGGCGCCGGCAACGACACGGCGCAGCAACAGTTGCTGGCTGCCCTGGGAACCAAGCTGCTCATGGTTCAACGAGCTGAAGTCGCCAGTTATGCGCGTGGACATGAACCGGCGCCAGGCCAACCAGCCGACCAATACGGAAATCAGGGCAACACCGCGGGCGATAGGCATCGGCACATCACGGGTGCCAAAGACGATGCCCAGAACGAACATTGCCAGTAGCGGCAACAGCGTCCAATACGGCGAGCGCAGATGCCATGCGGCCAAGCCTGCCAGCAGCGCAGTCAGCAGGGCTGACAGGAAAGCCACAATCAGCACGCCACCGTATGAACCTACCGGTGGTGCCACGGTCAGCATGTCTTTCCAGCTGAAGATCAGGCCAGTCAGCAAGGTCCGCAGCGATTGGCCGGTAGGCAGGATGCCGAGGGCCGCTTCGCGTGGTGTCGCCAACGGCGTACCAAGCACCAGGTAAATCAGGGCGAAGATGCCCAAAGTCCGCCAGGTACCCCATTTGAAGTACACGTTGGCCCAGGCCAATGCCAGCCCAGCGACGATGCCGCCGACGGCAGCCAGGGTGAAGTTCAGGCTCGCGCCATAGGCTTCCCAAAGTCCCAGCGCTCCCAGGACCAAGGCCAACCCCAGGCAGGCCGCGTCAACGCCGAATCGCCATAAAGGCATAGCCTGTTTCATGCCACGGCCTTTCGCAGCATCAGGCCAAGCTCATCGAGCTTGCCCAGGCTCAGCACCGTCAGTTCGCCAATGCTCGAACGGGTCGGCTCAGTGCCGCTCTCGCACCGAATGGCAATCGCGCGCACACCGGATGGCACGTGCATCCACGCTTCGCGCAGCGCTTTCGCGCTGGTTCCGGTGCCGGTCAGGAAGAAAATCACCGAAGCTCCGGGGACAGTGTCCGCGGTGTGGCGCACTACATCAACCAGGTTTTCGCGCAGGCTGGCAGCTGCTTCTATGCGGGTCAGCCCGTCCATCATCATCCGGCCGCTTTCGGTACGTACCGGACCTTGCTGGGTGAGGATGGCCAGCTTGCGCTGTTCGGCCACGGCCTGTTGGCCGATGGACGCGGCAACTGAGACGGCAAGCTCGAAATCCTCTTCGGCGTGCTGCTGGCTGTACTCTTCCAGGTTGGTGCTCAAGCTCAGGGCCAGGTGCGAGCGCCGGGTCTCTTCGAATTGGCGGACCATCAGTTCACCGGTTCGCGCCGAAGACTTCCAGTGGATATGCCGGCGGTCATCGCCTGACTGGTATTCACGCAGGGCGTGGAAGGAAACATCTGAGTTGGACAGGTCCGAGGTGGGCATCCCTTCGAGGTCCCGGATGAATCCGGCCGAGGAACCTGCCAAGGCAGTGGTGCGCGGGTGGATGAACAGCTCGTAGCTGTCGGTCCATTTCACTTGGCGGCGCAGAATCGCGAAGGGATCCTGGCGCACCGAACGCACCGGTCCCACGTCCAGTACCTGCCGGCGCTGGGTTGGGATGGTGAACAAGTCTTCGTGGATTTCTTGGGAATCCAAGCGAGGAATCCGGAATTGGGCGGCACCGTGGCCTACCGGAAGTTCCATCATGGCTGGAGCCGAACTGCGCGAGGCCTTGTTCTGCACCTGCAACGCGCCAACGGCCCGGTCCCCCACAGCCACACGCGTGCGGTGCAGGTCCAGCTCCACGCTGAATTCACTGCGGCCCAGGATGAATCCGACCGAGGCCACCAGCAGCAAGCTGGCCATGAAGGCGCCAAGCAGGGCTTCCTGCCAGCCGAAACTGGCGCCGAGGATCCACAAGAGAACCGCGGTACCCAGCAGCACGAAGCCCAGCGGAGATAGAACCGAGGTAATCGGGGCGAGGGAGCGGGAATTGAATTCCTTGGCGCGGGACATGGCCGGGCGCAAGTACTCGCGCAGTACCTCCAGTACCTCACCGGCCATGGTCAGCGATTTTTCGGCCCTGCGGTTCAGCTTGGTGCTCCGTGTAGAACGCTTTGCTCTTCGGTTCATTAACGCTCGTCCTGGTCCTTGCCAGCAACTGGCGAGGACTCTTCGCTACCTCGGCGGGTAGGTGCAGGAACCTTGCGCAGGACCGAGGAGATTACTTGGGTGGCGGTAGTGCCGGTGAATTCTGCTTCGGGGTCCAGCACCAGGCGGTGGGTGAAGATGTGCGGAGCCAATTCCTTGATGTCATCGGGCAGCACATAGTTGCGGCCCTGGCTGGCGGCCCATACCTTCGCAGCACGAACCATTGCCAGTGCTCCGCGCACCGAGACGCCCAGGCGGGTTTCGGAAACCTCGCGGGTTGCTTCGCACAGGGCTGCCACGTATTCCAGGACGGCGGTATCCACGTGCACGGTGGCGGCTAGCTGCGCCATTTCCACCACTGCTTCGGTGGTGATGATCGGCTTCAGTGCCGCCGAGCGATCTCGCTGGGCGCTGCCCGAGAGCAAGGCCACGGTCGCTTCGCGGTCCGGGTAGCCGATGGAGGTCTTGATCAGGAAGCGGTCCAGCTGTGCTTCTGGCAGCCGGTAGGTGCCGGCCTGCTCAATTGGGTTCTGGGTCGCGATGACCATGAACGGGCGGGCTTGCGGGTAGGTGGTTCCATCGACGGTAACCCGGCCTTCTTCCATGACTTCCAGCAAGGCTGACTGGGTCTTTGGCGACGCACGGTTGATTTCATCGGCCAGCACGAGGTTGGCGAAAATCGGTCCGTGGTGGAAGTCGAACTGCCCGCTGCGCTGGTCATAGATGGTGATGCCCGTGACGTCAGAAGGCAAGAGATCCGGGGTGAACTGGATACGCGAGTTGCTTCCCTGCACGGTGGCAGCCAGCGAACGGGCCAGCATGGTCTTGCCGGTGCCCGGGGCGTCTTCCAGCAGCACATGGCCCTCGGTGAGCATGGCCGCTAGCACCAGCTTGATGGCCTGTTCCTTGCCCAGCACGGACTGGCCGACGTTGGACACCAATTTGGCGAAGGTATCGCAGAACCAGGTGGCCTGCTCGGTGCTCATGGTCATGTGCGTCAAGTTCTTTCTATGCGTACTGCTCAATTGCTTGGAAAATGCGTGGTTAGAAGGTGGTCCGGTTGGATTCGGTGCCGTCGATTCTTGCGAAGTACGGTTCCGCGTACCCAGGTTCCACAACGCATGGCAGGTCCTTCGAGGCCCGGCCCTGGCCGTTGATGGTGAAGCTCAGGTAATGGTCCTGGGAGAACTGGCCACCGGAATGATGGCAGGTTGCCAGATAGGTGTACGTGCCAGGGGTGAAGTCGTAGAGTTCCACATGGTACTTGTAGCAGTTCGGCGGGCAGGTGGAATTCGAATAGCCGTTGTACAGCGGCCCCTTGCTCAGGATCACCGAACGTGCTGGCTTCGGATCGGTCTTATCGGTCTTGGACCAGGACTTGCTCTGGCCCTCCGTATCAGTAGCCACGATCTTGATGGTTCGGCTGGTGGAGTAGCCCAGACCAGTCACCTTCTCGGATCCATCATTCTTGGTCTTTGATCCGCCGATTTTCACCGTTTGAGTCACGGTGCGCCCGTTGGATTCACCAGCGTTCTGGTTCCAGCTGAAGGCAATCCAGTCCTTGCCATGCGAAGAGGAGATCTTCGCATTATCGCGCAGCGGACCGTAGGCACTGGTCTTGTTGCTGGCAGGGCTGGCAGTACCTGCCCCGGCAGCGTTCAGCGCACGCACCCGCCAGGTGTGCGCGGTGCCGTTGGAACCGGTGTCGATTACCGCTCCGGGCCCGCCGAAGGAGTTCCATCCGCCCCCATCGGTGGAATACTGGTATCCGGTAATTTTCGAGCCATTGGCCGTTGGAGCCTCGAAATTCAGCTTCACCATGCGGTTGGCACCGGTGGCTGTGGCACTCACGCTGGAAACTGCCTTCGGACGCCCATACGGGGTCACGGCCACTGACTTGGAGCTCTGTTCCGAGCGGCCCTTGCGGTTGCTGGCTGCAATGCTGAAGGTATAGGAACCCGACGTGCTCAGGCCGGTCACCGACTGGCTGGTCTGGTTAGCCGGAATTGAACCGATGGTTTTTTCCAGAGTTCCTGATTTGAATACGCGCAGGGTGTAGCCGGTAATAGGTGCACCATTGGTGCCCGGGGCGTTCCACGCGACGTTGACTACGCCGCCATCCACCGCTGATTCCTTGCGCACTGCCGTCGGGGCCGAAGGCTTGAAGGGCTTGCCGGCCGGGGTTACCGCAGCCGAGTAGGCGCTGTAGGCCGACGGCTTGGACGCCTTATTCACCGCGCGTACGCGCACCTGGTAGTCGGTACCATTTTTCAGGCCCTTCCAGGTGTAGGAAGTGCCGGTGATGCCGGTAATCTGGGTGACGCCGTTGGCCGGAGCCGGGGAGATTTCCAGGGTGTAGCTCTGGATGGCCGAACCGCGGCTGACCGGGGCGGTCCATTTGAAGGCCGCCTGCTGGTCTCCATCGGTGCCCGTCGGGGCCGCTGGCTGTTCCGGTTCCACATCTGGCCGGGCATCAGCTGACTGCGCCGAAGCTGGCGATTCACCGATCTCGTTGGTCGCTGTCACCGTGAAGTTGTACACGGTGTCATTGGTCAGCGGCGTGATGGTGCAAGTCGTGGTGGCGCACTGCTGGGTGTGCCCGCCGCCGCTCACCGTGTAGTGGGTAATGCTGGAGCCGTTATTGGCTGGCGGATCCCATTGCAGGACCACTTTCTGGTCCCCGGTGGACTGCACGCGTGGCAAGCCCGGGGCTCGAGGTGCGCCCTTCACGTTCAGCGTTACCGTACCGATGACATTGCGTGCCACGTCTTCGGTGACATCTCCAATGGTGTATTCCACCCGCATGGTGCCCACGAAATCATCATTCGGGGTAATCGCGATCTTATCGCCGGTCTTCTTCACCTCACCGGTGTTTTCCATTGCGCGGGCGTTGATCAGGCGCAGCGGACCTTCATCGGCGTAAGGGTTGTGGTCATTGGCCAACACGTCGACAACTTCGGTCTTGCCCTGGGCGGCATCGGCGACGTTATCGGCGACGGCCACAGGCAGCTCGCGGACCGATCCGGTCACGGTGATGTTCATGGCTGCTGGAACCGGCGGGTTGACTCCGTCGCTCACGGTGACGGTCACGGTTCCGGTGGTGCCCTTCGGCGTGGAGGCTTCGGCGCTGACTTTCAGGCTGTGGCCTTCAACCAGTTCGGCTTGCACGCCTTGGATGTCCACGGAGGCGATGGCGAATTCAAGATTCTGCACGTCTTCCTCATTGGCATCATTGGCCGCCATCCGCAGGTCGAGGAACGCTGGTTCCTCGCCCTGGCCTACAGCCAAGGAATTCGCTTGCAGGGTCGGAGCGAAGTTCTCTTCCTCTGGCTGCTCTTCCTCTTCTTCTTCCTGTTCTTCTTCCTCTTCTTCCTCAGGCTGGCCTTCCTCGTTCTGGTTCTGGCGGTCCTCAGTCTCCTGGCTGCGCGGAGCCGGGGTGACATTGATTGGCAGGGTCAGCTTGGATTTCAATCCCTTGTCGTCGTCGGGGCCGGTGCCATCGGTCACTTCAAAGCTCACGGTAGCCGAGCCGTCGAAATCAATCGGCGCCTTGAAGGAAAGCTCGGTCGCGGACTTGACCAGTTCACCGTCGTTTTGCGGCATGGAGCTCACCGATTCTTCGGTGGTCAAACGCGGGCTGTGGCCTTCGCGCACCAGCACCAGATCGTTCAGATCCAGCGGCAGCTCCTGCCCGGCTTCAACCTGCAGGTTCAATCCGCTGCGCAGGATTGGCCGTGCCCCGGCCGTTCCCGGCACGTGCACGAAAGCTGTCGAGGTCAATTCGTCGGGGTCGGTCAGGGTGTAGGCAATGATCTGCGCGTCTTCAGTGGCAGTGATCGCCAGGCCATCTTCGGAGACTTGCGCGGTCTGCGGATTATCCGGCAGGGTGATTTCCAGTTCGCTGGTGCTGCCATCAGGGTCTTCATCATTGCGCAGGATGTCTACGTTGACCTGCTCATCGCCAATGATTTCTTCCAAGGAAACGCGGTCATCGCGGGCGATTGGGGCCAGCAACTGGGCCTCAGGATCAGATTTGATGCTCAGCGTGCCCGCGGCGGTGCCGCCACGGCCATCAGAGATCATGTAGCGCACCGAAATGTTGCCGTCTTCTGGCGGCGAGGTCAGCGTAACCCTGCCGTCGACAACTTCCACATCTGCACTGGATTCGGTGGAAACTTCACTCATCAGTGCAATGGGGTCGCCATCTGGGTCGGTGTCATTGTCCATCACATCTACGGCTACCGGACGGTTGGGACGCACGGTCAGGAAGTCATTAACTGCGACTGGCGAGTTATTGGACTCGGCAAGCGGTGCCACACCGATCTTGATGGTGCCGGTTGCTCGCGCGCCCAAGCGGTCTTCTACGACGTAGCTGAATTCATCGGTGCCCGAGGCATCGGCATTCGCGGTGTAGTCGATGGAAGCACCACTGATCTTCGCTGTGCCCATGCGGGGTGAATCTCCGAATTGGACCAGGGACACCGAGTCGCCGTCAGGGTCGATGGCATCGATGGGAATCAGCACGTTGGTGCTGGATCCGGCGAAGACGCGTCCGGTGACTGGTTCTGGATTCGGTGGGCTGTTCTTTTCCAGGTCGTTGGCTTCTGCCTCTGGCTGGACGTTGAAGGTGATGCTGGCACTGGTTTCCTGGCCGTCCGGTCCTGCCACGGTGTACACCGCGGAGACCTGCTTGGCCTTGCCTCCGAAGTCTCCGGCGCGGAAACGAATGGTTTCATCAGCAACCGAGATCAAGGATCCTTCACCCAGGTCATCTGCTTCTTCCAGCTCTGGACGCAGAATCAGTTCGGCACCGTTGGGGTGGATGTCGTTTTCCAGGACCTTAACGGTGGCTACGTCGTTTTCGCGCACGGTCACGGTATCCGGGTTGGCTTGCGGCGGGTCCATGCGTGGCGGTGCCGGAATCGGAATGACGCGAATGGAACCGGTTGCTTCACGGCTGCCGTTGGAGACCGTGTAGCTGATGGTGGTCGGGTCGGTCAGTCCGCGCACGTCGGTGACGCGCACAAAGGTATTGCGTTCTACCGAGGTGGTGAACGGCTTGTCGCTGGCGCTTTGCACGCCGGTGACCACCAGTACCCCACCGGCCGGGTCGGTATCGTTGCCCAGCACGTTGACCAGTACATCCTGGCCGGCAGGCAATAGCGCTACGTCGCGGACTGCGATGGGATCTTCGGCTTTTTCTTCCGTTTTCTTGATGTCAATGCGGGCTAGGCCCGGGGCGCTGGCCGGACCATTGGTGGCCATGTATTCGACGTAGTAGGTTCCCGCGCGTTCAGCGCGGGCGGTCACGGTACCGGTCTGTGCGTTGGTCTTCAATTCCAGACCGGGAACATCATCGACTCCGGCAAGACGCAGCCCGTCACCGGTGGGATCCGTGTCATTTTCCAGCGGGGAGAAGCTCACGGATTCATTGATATTGGCTACCACGTGATCAGCGGCGGTGACTGGCTTGACGGTGGTGTCGGCCAGGACCTCAACCAGGACTCGTCCTTTGGTGCCTTCTTGGCCGTCGGAAACCTGGATGGCCAATTCTTTCTGGCCCAATTTCTTTCCGTCGTCTTGGAAAGTCAAGGTGCCATCGGGCTGCACGCGGATCACATCATCGCCTTCGGAGGTCCCGCCAAGCAGACGCAGGTCATCGCCTTCGGCATCGGTCCAGTCGGTGAGCAGGTTCTGGCTTACCGATTCGCCTTGCTGGACACGAAGCACGGTGGTGCGCTGCTGCTCTGGGGCCTTGTTGGTCTTTTCGTCGACAACGTTCAGCTTGACGGAGGCGGTGTCCTGTCCCCCACGTCCGTCCTTGGTGGTGTAGACAAAGCTCGCGCCGCCCTTGGCGTCTTCGGGAACCACAATCTGGAATCCGGTGTCGTCATGGACCGGTTGCACTGTGCCTATGGAAGGTTCCGCGCCTTCCAGCTTGGCAGTGAGCAGATCTCCGTCTGGATCCACATCGTTATAGAGCACCGGCAACAAAGTGGTGCGTCCGGGACGTACCGAGTAGGTGTCGTCTTCAGCGATCGGCTTCTTGTTCTCCTCGGTGCGGTTAGGCAGCTCGATGGCGTCGGTGATTTCCTTGGTTTCTTCTTCCTTTGCTTCACCCTCGCCCGCCGGCGGTTCCAGATCGCTCCAGTTGCTCACGATCTCCATGCCTTCATTGGCCAGCCAGACCTGGCCCGAATGCACATCGTTGAGCACGACTACGTCTCGATTAACCCGGAAGGCAAGTTCTGCCCCTTCTGACATCTCTGGGATCTTGGTGCTTTGGTTATTGCCGGGGTCATCGCAGAAGCGCAGGTACTCGCCACTGGTCTGCCAGGCTGCATAGGTGCAGCTGCCTACGCGTACCGGCTGGATTGGGGTGCCAGCGGTTTCCAGCTGTTCGTAATTAATATCCTTGCCGGACAGGCTGACCGTTGCCAGCGACTGATCCAGCGCAATAGCAACTTTTTGAGTTTCCGGGCCCGGGGACTGGATCTTGGCGTTGGCCGGGTTTTCAATGCTTGCCGAATCGCCTTCGGAAGTGATCAGCTCACCACTTGAGGCATCAAAGACCACACCGATGGTGCCCACTGCCGAAAGCTGCGGCTCTTTCATGCCAACAAGTTCAGGTACTTCAATTTCCAGAGTCAGTTCTGCTGCGCCATCATCATCCAAAGCGAAGTTGGAGAGTGTTCCGGCGGCCATATCTGCGGCCCAGATGCTGTCGTCAGCGCCAACCACGGCGGCAACTTCACCCTTGGATTCGATCAGCGGTTCGGCGCCTTCACCTTTGAAGTCGGCAATTTGATCGAGGTTGCTGGCGTGCACCGTACCGTGTTCTGCGTCGGTGACAGCCACAACAGCTGCACCGAAGGAGAAGGACGAGTTCGCTGGCAAGTTGTTGTCCCCGGCGAACTGCACCATCGAGGGGTCAATCGTGGTCAGCGACGCTTGCTCGAGGTTGCGGACCAGTACGTTTTCTTCATGCTGCACCAGGTCATAGTTGGCCAGCGGAGTGGCAACGCCGCCGTCAATAGTGCGCGACTGGTAATTGACGTGACCGATTTTTCCTTCAGACTGGTTTACTACCCAAACGCCACCATCGTTCAGCTCGACGTCAGCAGTTTCGAATCCCGGGTAAATGATGGCACCGGTGACAGCAAGTGCTGCCACCACAGGAATTGCAGTCACCTTGAACCCGGTGCTTTTAAGCAGTCCAGTCCATCCGGTCGAAGCGGCTTTGGCCATCTAAAGGTCAGTCCTTGGTTTGATAGTACGAGTGCGCGTCGAGCCGATCAATTTCCCCATTTTCGGACCCAACGCCTTCCAATTCTAACGAACTGACAAAACCTGTGCCATGGAGACTTCTCCCCATGGGTAATGACTAGGCACTTCTCCGACGCAATACAGCTCCTTCGGCCTTTACCAGACCCCGCACGGCCTGTAGCCCACGGGGTATGACCCGTGGCTCGATGCGCCACACAAATTCTCCGTGCGCATCGCCTTTGCGCCCCGGGCTGGCCTCGCGAGAAGTAGTTGATAACGAACCGGTATCGAAGTCTTCAACAAATCTTTCACATCAACTACTGTTAGCTACATGACATCCTCTGCACCGCACCGCGAGCCATCGGCAATTGACCAGATTGCCGAGACCTTCTTCGCCAAATCCCTGGAACTGACCCCCGAGCTGGGCGTCAGCTTGGGCATGCCAGGTTACGAAACCACTTACAGCGACTACTCCCCCGCTGCCACCACTATGCAGATCAACTTGCTGCGTGAAACCTTGGGTTCCTTGGCCAATGCCACGCCAGTGGATGCCATTGATGAGGTTTCTCTTGACGCCATGACCGAGCGCTTGAGCCTCGAATTGGAAATCCTGTTCACCGGACGCACCGAGCTGAACAACATTGCCAGCCCGGCTCAGGATATTCGCGCAATGCTTGATCTGATGCCACAGGAGTCATCTGAAGACTTTGCCTTCATTGCCCAGCGAATGGCCAACATTCCTGCTGCCATCGAGGGCTACATCGCCTCCTTGCGCGATTCGGCTTCGAACGGATTGATTGCAGCCCGGCGCCAGGTGTCCATCGTGATCACCCAAACTACTGATTACGCCAAGGATGGCGGCTTCTTCGACCAGCTGGCAGCATCCGGGAGCACGGTGGATTCCGGACTGCAAGAGCAGTTGGAAACCGGAGCAGCGGCAGCCAAGCAGGCGTACCGCCAGCTCGCCTCGTTCCTGGAAGACGAGCTGCTCGCCCAAGCACCGCAGGAAGATGCCGTGGGCCGCGAGTACTATTCCTTGATGTCCCGTCGTTTCCTAGGCGCCGCCGTGGATTTGGAAGAGACCTACGCTTGGGGTGTTGCAGAACTCGATGCCATCATTGAAGAACAGCAGCGGGTAGCCCAGCAGATCAAGCCTGGTTCCACGATTGAGGAAGCCAAGAAGCTGCTCAATGAGGATCCAGCACGCAAGCTGTCAGGCACCGATTCGCTGCGCGAATGGATGCAGGGCAAAGCCGACCAGGCGATAAGTGAGCTGTCCAGAACGCATTTCGAGATCCCTGCGCCGATGGACCGCATCGAATGCATGATCGCGCCGACCCAGGACGGCGGGGTGTACTACACCGGCCCGTCCGAGGACTTCAGCCGTCCGGGCCGCATGTGGTGGTCCGTTCCCCCTGGCGAGGATGAGTTCACCACTTGGGCAGAGCTGACCACGGTCTACCACGAAGGCGTTCCAGGACACCACCTGCAGATCGGTACTGCGCAAATGCAAGCCGCTACGCTCAACAGCTGGCGTCGCCTGATGTGCTGGGTTTCCGGCCACGGCGAAGGCTGGGCGCTCTATTCGGAACGACTCATGCACCAGCTGGGTTATCTCGATGACCCGGGAGATTACATGGGCATGCTTGATGCCCAGCGCATTCGCGCCGCCCGCGTGGTCTTCGACATCGGAGTCCATCTGGGGCTGGAAGTTCCCGAGCAGTGGGGCACCGGTACGTGGAATGCCGAGAACGGTTACGAGTTCTTGGAAAAGAATCTGGACATGTCCAAGGGACAGTTGGATTTCGAGTTCAACCGTTATCTCGGATGGCCTGGCCAGGCTCCGTCCTACAAGATCGGCCAGCGCCTCTGGGAGCAGATCCGCGATGACCTGGCAGCAGCCAAGGGCGAGAACTTCTCGCTGAAGGACTTCCACACCGCCGCGTTGAAGCTCGGTTCGGTGGGGCTGGATACCCTCAAGCGCGCGTTAGTCAGATAGCTTTCATTCCAACAGTTTGGCGGTCCTGCAATCCTGCAGGGCCGCCAAAACGCTTTCAGGACTTGTTGCTGGATATCTGGATCAGGTTGCCGCAGGTATCGTCAAAGGTCGCAACCATGACCGGTCCTGCGTCCATGGGCTCCTGGGTGAATTGCACGCCCAGTTCCGACAGCCGCTCGTATTCGGCTTGGACATCCTCAACCGCGAATGATGCGGCAGGAATGCCGTCTGCCTTCAGTGCATCACGGTACGGGCCTACCGCCGGGTGGGCGGAAGGTTCCAACAGCAGTTCAGTACCCTGCTCCTCCTGGGAAGAAACCAAAGTCAGCCAACTGAATTCGCCCATGGGGATATCGTTCTTGACCTTGAAGCCAAGAATCTCGGTATAGAAATTCTTAGCGAGCTTCTGGTCATCCACAAAGACACTTGTCATGTAGATGCGCATGCTTTCCTCCCGTATGTTTGATAAACAGTGAATCCGCGCCTAGCGGAGTACCAGCCGGCCGTAGCCGCCGCATGGGGCGTTCTTGCCAAGTTCGTTGATCTGCACCCTCGCGGCTTCTCAGAGCCTTTGGAAGTACCAGGCACACCCCACCATGAATGCACAGATGACCACGGTGAGTGCCGCGCACTGTTTCCAGAGCTTTCCGAGCCGCCCTCTAGGGGCCTTCCACCAGGCGATCACGGCAGCACCCAGCAGGGAAACTAGCACTGGTGCAAAAAGCAGCAGTTTCCCCATACTATCCAGCGGAAGTAGCTCCGATGCACCGTACATCGCTAGGAAAAGTCCCGGAATACCAATACCAATACCAATGGACAATAGCGCAACCAGCAAGTTGAATCGACTCTGCGCATCCGCCTCGCGCGAACTGGAGATTCCCGTAGCCGATGAAATCAACGACTGTATGGCGATCGTTTCCATCTCGGCTTGCTGTTGCAGCTGCACGCATTGACGTATGGCGGCATCGTGCGAGCGGATCCAAGGCCGCATTCCAAAAGTGGCGGGCTCAAAATCATTGAGTATGGTGGGGTCCTGCAGTTTCCGATAAGAATGGTAAACCTCCCTATCGCACAGATAAACCCATAGCCCCTCTCGGCTGGCTTCCCTTGCCTGATCCGAGGCTCGTCCACACAGGACATTGATCTGAAAGCAAGGACGCAACGATGTGTGTATATGAGTCGGACGCATGGGCCTCAAGGCTGGACAGTGCGAGACCCGATTCGAACTCGTAGCGCAAGTCGCGCACGGCAGTCATCACATCGCGCGAGCTTTCACATAGGGTCTTGGCAACGCGCGGCAGCAGGTACTCGCCTCCATGCGACGCATTTTCATTGACCAGCTTCTCGAGGTCATGCTGGACGCTAGACTCCATTTCTTGCACGTCTTGCTTTTGCCCCGCCCCATGGACTTGGCGCAATACTTGGAAGTCGTTTTGCACCCCCTCGATAAACACCGGTATGTCTTCGAGCTTCCAAGAATCTTGGAGCACGATGGACAACTTAAGGGCACCGCTATTCAGCTGCAAAAGGCGGCAGTATCCGACGGCAATTCTTGTAGTGCGATCAGGATCTCTGCGGCCATCCGAATATAGCAAAGGAACGATGCGGAGGTCTTTTACCCCGTCCGGCCCCTCGCGCTTGCACAGCTCACGCAAGGGTGAGGTGGCGATGCGAGCATTTCCCGATTCGATGCTCACCGCAAACAGTGCGCTCGCTGGCACGAAAACTCCAATCTGCAATTCCGAAATTCGGCGGTTGCCGCATTTGCCCGGCTAGCAGCTCTTCCGGCTTACGCCAGACATTCGAGGACTGGCAAAGTCGCCGAATATTGCCATGTTCAAGTTTCCCCGATGTTCAGGCCGAATGGTAGCGCTTACGAGAAAGAAGTGTGCCGTTCTTGGACTCGTTGAATTCACCAGTGTGCATCTATTGAAAAACGATAGATCTTAATTGATAATCGATATATGACTTCAATGGCCATCATTACAAGCAGAATCGTTCTCGTTGCAGCTTTCCTCGGCGCATTCCTCGTGCAACTCGTTGCACTTCCTGCTTTCATCCAAGAAAGCCTGCACATCCACCCCGAAGTCCAACCACTTGCCCGACCGTACCAGTGGACTGTGAACTCAGGCATACTTTGCTTCCAGATTGCCATCATCGCCACCTGGATCCTTCTGGCCAAGTTCGCGCGCAACCACAAGCTGATGCACGACGCGCTTCCTTGGATCAGCCTCATCATCTGGATGGCCGCCCTTGGGACATTCCTTGTCCTGGCACTCGGGGTGCACCTGCTGGGAATCTACGGTGCAGGCGGGCCCGGTGTGGCATTCATGGTCTTCACCACCGTTTCGTGCGGCACCGCAGCCACCGTGCTGCTCATTGCCAAGCGCAGTCAAGTGCGCGCCCAGCTCCGCCAGTAATCGGCACCGAAACGAAAGAGCTCGCCGTCCACAGTTGCGAAAAATAGTCCAGCGGGATCCCCTCCGATGAGAATATTCCCGCATGGCGAAAGATTTCCCCCTATTGAGCCACAGTGAATTCTTCTGCATGATTTCGGCGATCCCGTGACGCCAAGCACCGTTTTACGGTGTCATCAAACACAAACGGCGAAATATAGTCATATTCAGTAACGTTGACTGAGGGCTGCCTAGAAATGGGTTTTACCGTAGAAGGCATGTCTAACTCAGCAACTTCATCGAGACTGCCTCGCTGGATGACCAGCTTCGGTCCGCAGATCATTGCGGCACTGATTGCCGGCCTCCTTTTGGGCCTGCTCGCCAAGTACACCGGCAGCACCGCCGAAGAACCGAACGGGCTGGGCGAAGCCTTATCGATCATCGGCTCCAGCTACGTCTCCCTGCTGAAGACCGCGGTCATTCCGCTGATCTTCTTCGCAGTGGTCGCTTCCATTGCGAATCTCGCCAAGGTCACCAACGCTGCGCGTCTGGCGTGGCAGACCCTGCTTTGGTTCGCCATCACCGCCCTCGTTTCGGTGATCATCGGCATGGTGCTCGGTGTAGTGTTCCGCCCCGGCGCCAATACCGGACAGGCAGCACCTGAGGACTACGCAGGCAAGACCGGCGATTGGCTCGGCTTCCTCACCGGCCTGATCCCATCGAATTTCCTGGGCCTGGGTGCCAGCACCAAACTGGTGGATGATGCCACTGCAACTACTTCCATCAGCTTCAATGTGGCTCTTCAGGATTGAGGGTGTAAACGCCGTCTAAACCCACCGGTCTCCAACAACGACCGGGCGATATAGTGCGCCAGATTCTTGAACCCCAACGCGATACCTCGCAGATGCTCCAACCTGCCATTCAAAGCCTCGGTAGGACCATTCGAACTACCAATATGATCAAAGTACGCGAGAATGTCCGTCTTCCTCCTGCGCAGGGTGCCGCCGAGCTTTTTCAGCTCCGGCAACCCTTTCGGTACCTTCGTGCCAACTTCGTTGATCAGTTGCTCCAAGGCCCACCGTCCGACCTCGGGCTTCGGTTGCCGGTAGGCATCCACCATCTTCTGATACACGCTCCAGACCAATTGAACCGGCTCATACTCCGGCTCCTTGAACAGGTCTTCAAGCTTGGTCTTCTGCTTTTCCGTAGCCAAGGATAGTCCCGTGGTCAGCGTTCGCCTGCACTTGTAAAGCGGGTCATCCTTGCGTCCTCGACGCCCATGTTGCTCACGTTGAATCCGTTGCCGGGTCTGGTCCAGCGCCTCGGAACCTAGTTTGACTACATGGAATGGATCCAACACCTCCACCGCGTGGGGTAGCTCCTCGACGGCAGCTGTTTTGAAGCCGGTGAAACCGTCCATTGCGACGACTTCAATGCCCTGTTTCCATTGTTCTTCTTGATCAGCCAGCCAGGTTTTGAATACAGCTTTGGATCTTCCAGGGACCATGTCGATCAGTCGTGCGGTACCGGTGCCGTCACGCACCGCGGTGAGGTCCACAATCACGGTGACGTATTTGTCGCCGGTTCGGGTATGCCGCCAAACATGTTCATCGACTCCCAGCACTTTGACCCCGTCGAAGCGGGTTGGATCATCAATCAGTAAGCGTTGACCTTCAGCCAGCACAGCCTCATTGGCGGTATTCCAGGTGACGCCGAGGCCTTCGGCAATTCGGGAGACTGACAAGTGGTGGCAGACCAGTCCAACCAGCGCCCAGCGTAGCCCGGTCCTGCTGATTTTCTGGCGTGGCGCTACTGCTTGGGACAGCTCTTCACGCCAGACTCGTTGGCAATTGGCGCAACGGTAGCGGCGGTGTTTGATGACTAGGACAGTGGGACGCCAGCCCAATGGTTCGTGGGCGAGGCGGCGAGTGACGGTATCGCGTGGAATGCCTGCTGCTCCGCAGGTTTGGCACCAAGGGATCGGGTTGGTGACGTGGCAGAGGATTTCGGCTTTCGCTGCGCTCAGGTGTTGCCCGATTGCGGTCAGTCCCAAGCCGTCAAGATTGGTGAAAGTGGTGAGGTCTGGTGCGGTGAAGGTAGGATTGAGCAACGTCGAGGTCTTTCGAAAATGGCTAGTGTAGTAACTTCCATTCTTCTGGAAGACCTCGACTTTTTCGTGCTCGGCGACATGCCCGGGAATCGGGGTGTTGGTTTCAGGTGGTTACACTCTTATTCCTGAAGAGCCTTCAATGTGCTGCAAATCCTGGTAGTTGCCATCGCTGTGGGCATTGCCGCGCTGAAAGTCGGCAAGGCCGCAGAACCTTTCCTGGCATTCTCGGCTTCGGCACTGGCCATCATCCAGAAGGTGCTGTGGTGGATCATCCGCATTGCGCCTATCGGCACCGTGGGCCTGATCGGCAATGCCGTCGCCACCTATGGCTGGGACACCATTGGCGCCCTGGGCAAGTTCACCGTAGCCATTTACTTCGGCTTGGCACTGGTCTTGTTCGTCTTCTATCCGATTCTGGTGCGCAGCCACGGCCTGTCCGTGAAGCAGTACTTCTCCGGTGTCTGGCCAGCGGTCCAGCTGGGCTTCGTTTCCCGTTCATCCATCGGCACCCTGCCATTGACCCAGCGGGTGACCGAACGCAATCTGGGCGTGCCTTCGGGCTACGCTTCCTTCGCGGTTCCACTGGGCGCCACCACCAAAATGGACGGCTGCGCTGCAATTTATCCAGCTGTTTCGGCCATCTTCGTCGCGCAGTTCTTCGATGTGCAGCTGAGTTTGACCGACTATTTGCTGATCGCTCTGGTCTCGGTACTGGGCTCGGCGGCTACCGCCGGCACCACCGGCGCCGTGGTCATGCTGACCCTGACCCTTTCGACCTTGGGCCTCCCACTGGCTGGCGTCGGCCTGCTGCTGGCAGTAGATCCGATCGTTGACATGGGCCGCACAGCCACCAACGTGGCTGGCCAGGCGCTGGTTCCGACCATCGTGGCCAAGCGCGAAGGCATCCTGGACATCGAGATGTACAACGCTCCTCGCAATGGCAACCCATTTGCCGAGGAAAATGTTGACCCAACGGAGGATCGTTCCCCCGCCGGTGCCGCCAAGTAGGCACTGTTGACGGAGGTCGGCGCACGAGCAACCGCTCGTGCGCCGATTTCCTTTTAAAGATGTTTTCTCTCAGGACATCGGTAACAGTTCTGCCTCAGGACATCGGTAACACTTCAACATTTAAAGTGGTGACACTTCTCCCCGGGATTTAACGCCCCGAAGGACACAGCCCGCCTACCGGCCTCTCGGCCAGCACGCGGGCTGATGAACTGGAAAGTGTGAAAAATGATCCAGTCAACTCGACAATACGCTTAGCCATCGCCCGATGGCCACAAGACGCTCCCAGAGGCGCGGTCACCGCCTTCTGCACGGAACACGAAATTAGCCGCAAGACTTTCTACCAAATCCGCAAACGAGCCCAAACCAAAGGCCAAGCAGCAGCCCTGGAACCCCGCTCCCGACGGCCGAAAAAAGCGCCTACCGCAACAAACGAAGCCGTCAAGGACCAAGCGGTCGCAATGCGCAAGGCGTTGCAAGCCTCGGGCTGGGATCACGGACCGATCAGCGTGCACGATCACATGAAGAAGCTGGGCATGCCCACGGTATCGATCTCGGCACTGGCCCGGATCTTCTCCGAACGAGGCCTGGTTACCCCAGCCCCGCAGAAGCGTCCGCGTTCCTCCTACCGGTCCTTCCGCTATCCGATGCCCAATTCCTGCTGGCAGCTGGACGCCACCGAATACGTGCTGGAAGGAGGACGCAAATGCGTGATCTTCCAGCTGATCGATGACCATTCCCGGCTGGCGGTCGCTTCATTGGCCGCCAAGACCGAGAACGGCCAAGATGCAGTGAAGGTCTTCCGCAAAGGCATCGAATCGTGCGGCGTGCCGCAAAGACTGCTCACCGATAATGGTGATGCGCTGAACCCCATCCGCCGTGGCGTGCTGAGCGAGCTGGTCGCTTACGCCAACGGTCTGGGCATCGCGACGATCACTGGCAAACCCCACAAGCCCACCACCCAGGGCAAGAACGAACGGCTTCATTCAACCTTGTTCAAATGGCTGAAAAAGCAGCCGTTCGCCACCGATCTAGCACAGTTGCAGGCGCAGCTGGATGTCTTCGACCATGCCTATAACACCCAACGCGGGCACCAGTCCCTGGAAGATCGGATGACTCCGCAAGAAGCGTGGGATGCAACGCCCGCAGCTGAGCCGCTGGAGCTTGGGCAATGGAAGGAACTGAGCACGAAACCAGGACCGAGCCAGGCTCAAGTAGCTCTTGGCGTCCAAGCCGGAAGTGAGCGCGTGGCCCGGCAGCTGGCTGCTGCACGAACCCCTCCAGAGCCGGCTAAGCTCAGCGCCACGCTGCGTTCTGAACTCATGGGCGAGAGCGGAAGCCACGTGCTGCGAGCCAATAAGAACCGCTGCCTGCGGGTTGCCGGGGTTGAAATTTATCTGGGCAAGCTACTGCGCTCCACAGTGGTAAATGTGGTTTGGGACCCGACAGACTTGATGGTGCTGAGCATGGAGGGTGAACTGGTCGCGAAATTCGATTACCCGTTCCCGCAGGGCGTGAAGTATTTGAGTTTGAAGCATGCCACGGAGAAGTTCCAAAACATGCCTGACCCGGTCTGATCTGTTACCGATGTCCTGAGACACCGAGTGTTACCGATGTCCTGGGACAGAAGTGTCACCGGTGTCTTGAGACATCACAATTTCCTTTTAAAGATCACATAGGCTCCCTTTGCACAGGGTGCAACTTTGCACGTAGTGTAAGTATGTGACTTCCCCGAGTAGCGGCACGCGCCGCGAACTGAACAAGCGAGCAACGAAGCAGGCCATCGTTGAAGCCGTTGCAGACCTGCTGCGCAACGGCGCTGGCACGGCCCTGACCGCCACCCAGATTGCCGAAGCGGCCGGCGTATCCCGCCGGACCCTCTTCAACTACTTCCCGTCAGTGGATGCGGTCTTTTCCTATCCCCTGCACCAGGTCCTGGGAAGCATGGTCGATTCCATCAGCGACCTGACCGACTCCATGCCCCTGGTCGAGGCGATCCTTGAATCGCTCAAGTCCGATGAAGTCTCGCAGCTGCTTGGGCAGGTGGCGCAGTTTGGCGCGTTCTTGCGAACGGAGGAAGCTAAATGCGGCTTCCCCGCCATGATGGGCGAATGGCAAAATGCCACCGCTGAAGTTATCGAAAAAGTCGCCCGCCGCTATCCGCAGGCCGATAGTTTTTCCATCAGAGTCTTTACCCATGCGATGCTCGGCGCAGGCCAAGCGGCGTTTGATGAGTGGATCGAGCGTCTGCCCGTCGATGAAACGCACGGTTTGGATATTTCCCCAGAGCTCATCTCCGTCTTCCATTCTTTAATTACCCGGGCCATGAAAACCCTTGACCAGGGATTCACCGCCTTGCCGCTGACAAGCACTAGCACCTTGAAGGACATCTAAGCTCATGGCTTCCCTCCTCTACCGCCTCGCGCGATGGGCACATCTGCACCGCTACCGTGTTATTTCGATGTGGCTGGCAGCGTTCATCTTCATCGGCCTATGCGCCAGCTTGTTCATGGGCCAGCTCTCCAATACCTTCACCCTTCCGGGCACCGAAACCCAGCGCACCTTGGATCGGATGAAAGAAGAGCTTCCGGATCTTTCCGGTGGGTCAGGCTCCATCGTGTTCCGCGAAAGCTCGGACCGACCGCTGAACGAAACCCAGCAGAATGCCATTGCCGAGTCCTTGGACCAGCTGGCTTTGCACTCCCAGGTTGTCGAAGCCATGAGCCCTTTCGAGCTGCAGGAACAGCTGGATAAGGCACAGCCTGAACTGGACAAGGCGCAGCAGGAGCTTGTCGATGGACAGGCCAAGATCGATGATGCTCAAAAGCAGATTGCCGACGGCAAGGAGCAGCTCAAGGACGGTCGCGAAGAACTGACCAAGGGCTGGGCAGAGTACTTCGACGGACAGAAGGAAATCCAGTCCGCAGAGCCGCAGATCGCCGCCGCCGAAAAGCAGTTGGCAGACAGCCGGGCACAGCTGGAAGCCGGCCAGCGCGAGCTGGCCTCGGGTCGTGCGCAGCTGGAAGCCGGAGAAGCGAAATACAAAGACGGCCTAGCCCAGTACAACGCCGGCAAGGCGCAGTACGAAGCTGGCCAAAAGCAGTTTGAAGCTGGCGAGCAGAAGCTCGATGCGGCCGATGCCAAGCTGGCTGAAGGCGAAAAAGAGTACCAGGCTGGCCTGGACCAGCTCTTAGGCGATTCTTCTCGTGAAGAATTCACCGCAACCTTGGCGGAAAGCAAGCAGGAAGCGACCGCGGGTGTGAAAGCGGCCGATGACGCTCTGGCAACAGCACAGGCTGGCCTTGAAGAAGCCAACACCGCCATTGAAACTCTCACTACCCAGATTGCTGGCGTGAAGCAGCAGCTTGCTGCCGCGGAAGAAGCCGGAAATCAAGAAGAGATCGCGAAGTACACCAAGGCACTGAACGACTTGCAGTCCGGTCTAGCCGAGGCCGAAGCTGGCAAGGCCGCCGCGGAAAGCGGGATCGAACAGGCAACTGCTGGCAAGCAGCAGGCAACCGCAGCTCTTAAGCAGATCGCCAAGGCCGAGGCCGGACTGAGTTCACTCGACGCCGCCCGCAAGGAACTCGACGCGGGCCAGGCCCAAGCCCAGGCGGGACGCGAAGAGCTGGAAGCCAACCGCAGCAAGCTCACTGATTCCAAAGCACAGCTGGCCGATGCCAAGGCGCAGCTGGATGCCGCGAAGACTGAAATCGCCAGCAACAAGGAGAAGCTGAACCAGGGCCAAGCCGAACTTGATGCCGGCAAGACCAAGCTGGAAGCTGGACAGCGTGAATTCGATGCCAAGAAAGCGCAGTTCCTTGCAGGCAAGGAACAGCTGGTAGAGGCAAAGAAGCAGCTGGACGCCGGCGAAAAGACCATCAAGGAAAAGACCGCAGAACTCGAGCAGGGCGAGAAAGACGTTGCACAGGGCCTGAAGGATCTGGAATCCGGCCGTGCTGAACTGGAATTCGCGTCCCGCCAGGTCGGAGCAAGCTCCGATATGCGCTTCGTTTCTGAAGACGGAAGCACCGCCGTCTCCCAGGTGACCTTCAAGGTCCAGACCGATGCCCTGACCCCTGATGACCGCGAGCAGATCAAGGCCATCGCCGCCGGTCCACAAGCTAACGGCGTGGAGGTGTTGTTCTCCAAGGAGATCATGCAGGACATGTCCCAGGTCTTCGGCGCGTCGGAAATCATTGGCGTGATTATCGCTGCCATTGTCCTGATCGCCATGCTGGGCACACTGGTCGCTGCGGGTCTTCCGCTGTTGCTGGCAATCCTGGGCGTGGGCGCCGGCGTCGGTACGACCATGGCCTTCTCATCACTGATTGACATGGCCTCGATTACCCCAGCGCTGGCCCTCATGCTGGGCCTTGCGGTGGGCATCGACTACGCGTTGTTCATCATCCACCGACACCGCTCGCAATTGCTCGGTGGCATGGAGGTTGGCGAATCCATTGCACGCGCAGTGGGCACCAGTGGAAACGCAGTGGTCTTCGCCGGACTGACCGTGATCATCGCCCTGGCGGCCCTGGCTGTTCCAGGCCTTCCGTTCCTGACCATCCTGGGCCTGTCTGCGGCATTCACCGTATTCTGCTCGGTCATCCTGAATATCACCTTGCTTCCGGCGCTGCTGTCCTTGGCCGGAAACAAATTGGTGTCCAAGCGAGCCCGCAAGAAGGCTGCTGCGCAAGCAGCGAATCCTAAGATCAAGGAATCTTTCTCCATCCGCTGGGTTCGCATGGTCACCAAGATTGCCGTGCCGGTAACCTTGCTGGTTGTCGTGGTGCTGGGCGCCATCGCCTTGCCGGCAACCCAGATGCGCACTGCCCTGCCCGATGGCAGTGCAGAACCTGCTGATTCGCAGGCCTTCCAGGCCTACGAGCAGACCAGCGATAAATTCGGCTCCGGCTACAACGGTCCGTTGCTTGTCCTTGCTGATCTGCCTGCTGGGCTCAGCGAGCGCCAGGCCGATGAAATGAGCCTGGACGTTGCCGACAAGCTGCGCGAGTACAGCGGCGTGGTAGCGGCGATTCCGGTCACCATGACCGAGGACCGCACCTTGGCCGCCATCCAGGTGATCCCTACCGACGGTCCGTCCTCGGAAGCCACCGAAGCGCTGGTGCACCAGCTGCGTGCTGACTACGCGAAGTTCTCCGAGGCTACGGGTGCCGATATCGCCGTGACCGGCCAGGTTGCCGCGCAGATTGACGTGTCGGAGAAGGTCACCGCCGCATTGGTGCCATACCTGAGCATTGTGGTTGGCTTGTCGCTGATCTTGTTGCTGCTGGTCTTCCGTTCGGTGGTCGTTCCGCTGCTGGCCACCGGTGGCTTCCTGCTCTCGCTCGCGGCTGCATTCGGTGCCAGTGTCATGGTCTACCAGTTCGGCTGGTTCTCCAGCGTCTTCGATGTCAATGTTCCAGGTCCGCTGCTGAGCTTCCTGCCGATCCTGCTGACCGGCATCCTGTTCGGCCTGGCCATGGACTACCAGGTGTTCCTGGTTTCTGCGATGCGCGAGCGCTTTGCCCACGGCGAGCCGGCCAAGGAAGCGGTCCGTTCCGGCTTCTCAATGGCCGCTCCGGTGGTTACGGCCGCTGCGCTGATCATGATCTCGGTCTTCGCAGGCTTCGTGTTCTCGCATCTGGCGATGATCCGCCCGCTGGGCTTCGCCTTGGCATTTGGCGTGCTCTTCGATGCGTTCATCATCCGCATGACCTTCATCCCTGCGGTCATGCACCTGCTGGGCGACAAGGCCTGGTACCTGCCCAAGTGGCTGGATAAGATCCTGCCGGACGTTGATGTGGAAGGATCGAAGCTGAACGAAATGCTCGAATCCGGACATGATGATTCGGATGCTGGCTTCGAGCCGAACCAGACCAAGGAGAACGCCGCCGTATGAGTGAACAGCTGAAGACCGAACCCAGCCTGCTGCTGGCTTCGGCATCATGGGGGCGCAAAAAGGTGCTCACCGATGCTGGGCTGAAGTTCGCCACCCAGGTTTCGAACGTGGATGAGGATGCAGTGCTCGCAGCAGCCGTGGCCGCAGACGGCGAGCAGAGCCCGGCGCAGACCGCGCTGCTGCTGGCCCGGGCCAAGGCGGAGGACGTCGCAACAGGCGGCCATGCGGCAGGAACCGTGGTGCTGGGCTGCGATTCAGTCTTCGAGCTGGGGGGTGTGGCCTACGGCAAGCCGCACACCGAAGAGGTCGCCCGCGAACGCTGGAAGCAGCTGAGCGGATCCACCGGAGTGCTGCATTCGGGCCATTGGCTCATTGATCCAGCTCACCCGAACCAGGCCCGCGGCCAGGTTTCCTCCACCGTGGTGCATTTCTCCACCGTGAGCGATGCCGAGATCGAGGCCTACGTCGCCAGCGGGGAGCCTTTGCCCTGTGCCGGGGCATTCACCATTGACGGGCTGGCTGCCGCCTTCATCGAGTCCATTGAAGGCAACTTCCAGAACGTGGTCGGTCTCGACGTCTTTGTCCTGCGAAGCCTGCTCGCGCAAAGCGGCATCAGCATCGTGGACCTCTGGAAATAGACTGGTTCCAGGCACGAAATGGTGCCTTCCGCTTGCATTGCGGGAGGCACCTTTTCTATGCTTGCAGCTCCTTGCTCAGGAGCATCTGCTCGTCTCCGAACCCGCGCTGGCGCATGACATGTCGCCGGCAGCGGCGGCAATAGAAGTATTCGACAAGTCCAGTGGAAGTTTGATGGCTTGATTCAACTTCCCAGCAGTGCTCGTGCGCATCGGTTGCTTCTCGGGATTCAGTGGCTTGGCTATGCTGTGTCGTGGTCATGGCTCAAGCATGATGTAATGCTCTTATGCAACTCAACCCTTACGGTGAATATGCGGTGCGGCTCGCCGCGTCGCTGGCAAACGACTGGCCTTCGAACCGCGACGGCATCGAACAGCGCACCCGGGATGTCGGCATGACCATGCCCTTTCCTCGGCTTGCCTCGGACTACGCGCAGACCCGCTGCGTGGTGGACGACTGGCTGGACATCGTCGATGCTCCTTCGGAGCCTGAACGCGCCATGCTGCTCAACCTGCAAATGGCCCGCGCCTCAGCCTATCCGCGGCTCGTGGACCACGACGGAGAGGGATGGCACCTGCACTACCGCGATGACGGCCAGAGCATGCCGCAGGTTCTGCGCTCGGTGATCTGCGTCGGCACGGCATTGCACTTGACAACCAGGGGCATGCACCGGCTGCGGCGCTGCGAGGCAGCGCCGTGCGGACATGTGGTCGTGGACGTGACACGCAACGGGCGTCAGCGTTTCTGCTCGGTGCGTTGCGCCAATCGCGCGGCCGTCAGGCGGCACCGCGAACGGCAGGCGTAGCGGCCCGGGCTGATTCCTTCCAGACCGGAACCATGCCGTGGCGGCCGACGGAGGAAGGCCGGGTCGGCTTGGCCACGCTTGGGTTGATGAATCCAGCGAGGGAAGGGGTTTGGCGCGGCACTTGGTTGGCCGGCGGGCGCCAATCTCGGGCAGGACACCATTCCATAGCGCGATCCGGGCTGCCGACCAGCTAGAACACCAGAATGTTCTCGTGGATCCTGGTCCAGCCCGCCTCTTCCAAGTCCGAGAAGTCGCTTCCGGCCCGGACCAGCATCATCCTCGTAACAGGGCCCTCACCTCGACGATGGCATCCGCGTCCCCGGCCCCGCCGCATCCGCCAGCTGCGGAGACCTCTCCCTGGGCGAATTTGAACAGGCAAGCCTTTTGCTCATCTGCCGATGCGGCGGCGTAGTAGTCGGCGTTGCCGTGCATGACCAGAAAACACACGGATTGCATGCCAAGATTCTCCAACTGGCTCCTATCCCCCGGCCACTGGTCGGTTCCAGCCGGTTCGCGGTCAAGCGCCGGGATGCCGGTTGCGCTGGAACAACCGGCCAAGGCGAGCATTCCAGCAGCCAGCAGCGCACAGAGCGCTTTGCCTCGATTTCCCACGGCAGCCTCCTTGTTTTCCATCTTGTCGATAGCCTAGTTCGCCGGATGCGCGAAGACTAGGGCAGAGGCCAGCGTTGCCAGCGCACCAGCCGAGAGCCGCCCCGTTATGTTGTTGACAGCTCCTTAACTCCGAGGAATATAGGAGCTGTCGGCCGACCAATCTCGGCATGGTGTCTTGCCCCTGCTTATCCAATAGTCCGGGGGTGTTGCCACCGAGATTGGGATGGCAGCGAGGTGATTGCTAATTAGGGGCGCGGCGCCAAAATGGACGCCTGTCATAACGTGGATGTAAGACTTTGCTACCGACGGTTGGTCGACCTTGAACAAAAACTAGTTCAAAGGAGCACTAGTCATGATCACCACAGACATCGAGATTTTCCTCGGCCTGGACGTCGGGAAAACCGACCACTGGGCCTGCGCTGTCACCCAAGACGGCACCAAAATCTGGAACAAAACCCTACCCAACGACGAAGCCAAACTCACCGCCGTGTATCAGAAGCTTTTAGCTCTAGGACATGTCTTGGTGGTCGTGGATCAGCCAGCCACCATCGGCGCCCTGGCCGTTGCGGTCGCTCAGCACCTCGGCATTCCGGTGGCATACCTGCCTGGGCTCTCGATGCGGCGCATCGCAGATATGTATCCTGGGACGGCGAAAACAGACGAAAAAGATGCCTTTATCATCGCGGATGCGGCCCGTACCATGCCGCATACCTTGCGTAGCATCCAGGTCTCTGACGAGGACGAAGCCACCTTAGGCATGCTCACCGGTTTCGACCTGGACCTGGCCCGTCAGATCACTCAGACCAGCAACCGGATCCGCGGGCTATTCACCCAGATCCACCCACCCCTGGAACGAGTGATCGGACCTTGGCTGGAGCATGATGCTGTTTTGGAGGTCCTCGCCACCTGGCCCACCCCAGCGCAACTGAAGCACGCGGGCAAAGCGCGGATCGATGCGAAGCTGAAAAAGCAGGGAGCCCGCCGTCACACTGCTTGGGCCGGAGCCATCATGGATGCACTGGATGAGCAAACAGTGGTCGTGGTCGGCACCGACGCAGCCGGCCTGGTCCTCCCGCATCTGGCCCGCCAGATGATCTCGTTGCATGCTCAGCGTGTGGACGTGGCCACGCATTTGGAGGCAATGGTGGAGGCCCACCCTCTTTACCCGGTCCTGACATCCATGCCCGGGGTCGCCGTCAGGACCGCCGCGATCATCATCGCCGAGACCTCCGGCAAGACCTTCGCCAGTGCCGCATCACTGTCCTCTTACGCTGGGCTTGCGCCAAACACGCGCCAGTCTGGCACCTCGATCAAGTCCGAGCGCGTCAGCCATTCAGGCAACAAACGGCTGAAGCGAGCGCTCTTCCTCTCGGCGTTTGCCTCGATCAGGTTCGACCCGACCAGCCGGGCCTACTACGACCGGAAACGTGCTCAAGGCAAACGCCATAACCAAGCACTCATCGCACTGGCCCACCGACGGCTCACAGTCCTGTTCGCCATGATCCGTGACGGGTCACTCTATGACGTGCCAGAGCTGAAAATAGCTTGACTTTTTACATAGGGGCACCCCCCTTTCCCGGCCTCGCCGGCGACAGGGTCTGCAAGCCTCGCCGGGCAGGTTCCGCGAAGAGCCAGCGTCAAGCTCCTTTGTAGGATTCCTCCAAAAAATTCGCCCTAACACCCTCGTTCTATGCGATAACTACATATAGTTCCCACAAAAACGATAGGCTCGTAGCTGAGAAACCCTATTTTTAAAAGACAAGGTTCATGATGAATCCATTGACGAAGGTGCTTATCGCCAACCGCGGCGAGATTGCAGTGCGTATTATCCGTGCCGCACGCGATGAAGGAATCGAGTCCGTTGCGGTCTATGCCGACTCGGATCGCGATGCCCTGCATGTGCGTCTGGCTGATGAAGCCTACGCGCTGGGCGGGACCACCGCCGCTGAATCGTACCTTCGCATTGAGAAGATCCTGGACGCAGCTGAACGCTCCGGCGCCGACGCGATCCACCCGGGCTACGGCTTCCTCTCGGAGAACGCCGAATTCGCCCAGGCTGTTATTGACGCGGGCTTGACCTGGATTGGCCCTTCGCCAGAGTCCATCGACCAGCTCGGCGACAAGGTCAAGGCCCGCCACATTGCTGAAAAGGTGGGCGCTCCGCTGGTTCCCGGCACCAAGGATCCGGTGGCCTCGGCCGACGAGGTATACGCCTTCGCCGACGAGCACGGACTTCCACTGGCCATCAAGGCTGCCTACGGTGGCGGCGGACGCGGCATCAAGGTGGTCCGCAACCGCGAAGAAATCGGCGAGATGTACGACTCGGCAGTGCGTGAAGCTGTCGCGGCTTTCGGCCGCGGCGAATGCTTCATCGAACGCTTCCTGGACGCACCGCGCCACGTGGAGACCCAGTGCTTGGCCGATATCCACGGCAACGTGGTTGTCGTCTCCACCCGCGACTGCTCGCTGCAGCGCCGCAACCAGAAGCTGGTTGAAGAAGCGCCGGCCCCGTTCTTGAGCGAAGAGCAGACCACCCGGCTGTACGAAGCTTCCAAGGCCATCTTGCGCGAAGCGAAGTACAACGGCGCGGGCACCTGCGAATTCCTGGTAGGCCAGGATGGCGTCATTTCCTTCCTCGAGGTCAATACCCGCCTGCAGGTTGAGCACCCGGTCTCCGAGGAAGTCACCGGCCTGGACTTGGTTCGCGAGCAGTTCCGCATCGCCCGCGGCGAAGAACTGGGCTACACCGACCCGGAGATCCGCGGCCACTCCTTCGAGTTCCGCATCAACGGCGAAGATGCCGGCCGCAACTTCATGCCGACCCCAGGCACCATCTCCAAGATGAACCTGCCATCGGGGCCCGGCGTTCGCGTTGACTCGGGCATCGAGCAGGGCGAAAGCGTTTCAGGGAACTTCGACTCGATGATCTCCAAGCTGATCGTCACCGGCAGCACCCGTGAAGTGGCTGCGGCTCGTGCCCGCCGTGCGCTGGAAGAATTCCAGATCGAGGGCATGGCTACCGTACTGCCATTCCACCGCGCAGTGATGAGCGATCCATCGTTCGTTCCGGCCCAGGGGCCATTCAAGGTCCACACCCGCTGGATCGAAACCGAATTCGATACCGCCATCGAGCCCCACCCGATGCCAATGGACGGCGAGGACGCAGCCGAGGACGAGCGCACCAGCGTGACCGTTGAGGTGGGCGGCAAACGCCTGGAAGTCACCCTTCCTTCGTCGCTGGGCTCGGTATCCTCCAACGGTGCCGAGAAGGCCGCAGGCAAGAAGAAGCGCAAGCCGGGCCGCAAGGCAGCCAGCTCCGCTGGCGCGAACAGCGCAGAACTGCGTTCGCCGATGCAGGGCACCATCGTGAAGGTTGCCGTTGAGAACGGCGAGGCCGTGGCCCAGGGCGATCTGATTGTCGTGCTTGAAGCGATGAAGATGGAGCAGCCGATTACTGCGCACCGTGATGGCGTGGTCAGCGGCTTGGAAGTTGCCCCGGGCGAGACCCTGTCCTCGGGCGCGGTCATCGCTTCGATCGAAGAAGCCAAGTAGCACTCGTTTGTATCGACGCAGGGCCTGGACAGATTTGTCCAGGCCCTGCGTCGTTCTGTCACTGGAATCTTCTACTCTGGCACCTGTCCATGTTCTGCCCAGTGCGCCATTGATGCCTTCAGATGATCGGGCATGAGCAGGAACTTCGGTTCAAGCTCTTCCCAGTCAGGCATTTTCGCTTGGCGGCTAGCTGCTTCGTGCGCCGCATCGATCTCCTGCTGCGTATCGAGCCCGCCGCCGCTCTCGCCTACCAGGCTCAGGTGGTAGATCCATGTTGAACCATCGGCTTCCACATGCCTGAATGTTGCTTCTAGCGCTGCCCGTTGTGCCGATAAGGATGCTTCGCATTCCTCGTAGCGCGCATTGAGCATGTCCATCCAGGCGCCAAAGTTCTCATCCTGCCCATCCTTGATCCTTGAACGGCTCAGCTCCAGACGCATGCCTTGCGGCACTGAAGCTGGCATCGCAAAGCCGGGAAAGTCCCGAGGCGTGGGATTGTAGGGAACATGCGGTTCTTTTTCGTCCATGACGTGATGCTTCCAGAATCCACTTGTTTTGTCACGGCTATTCGGATGCTGGAAGTTCCAGCTCGCCAGCCAGTGGATACTGAATAAGGAGGCTGGTTCGGGCTACTGCCGCGCTAGCCAGGCGTCGAAGGTTTCGTGGCCCAGCCGGGCGGAACCGCCTGGCAGCAGTCCCCCATCACGCATGGCCTTGCCCATGGGGCCAGGAACAGGCACTTCAACCATCTTTGGAGACCTGCCTTGGGCCTGCAGGTACTTGGCAAACAGGTCGGGAGCGTATTCTTCTTGCGGCCCAGCAAGGTCTTACACCACGCCCTGCGCCGGCGCCTCAGCAAGATCCACTAGTGCTGCGGCCACTTCGATGCCCGCGATGGGCTGCATCCGCATTTTCGGCGCCATCTGCACCGGACCCGCGCCCAGACGTTTGATATTCTGGCCAATGAATTCGTGGAATTGGGTCGTGCGCAGCAGGGTGTAGCCACCGGGAAGCATGTGCAGCATCCGCTCTTGCACGGCTTTGCCCGCGTAATAGCTGGAATCCACTTCGGCCGCTCCGATGATCGAGAGCGCCACGTGGTTCTGCACCCCGGACTCGCGCCCCACGCTGACGAGGTTTGCCGTCGATTGGGTGAAATACCGCATGGATGCAGCAGAGCTGGTGGTGGAAACTCCGGAAACATCGATGACCGATTGGCAGTCCACCAGCCACTGCTTTACCGCGTTGCGGTTCACCAGGTCGCATCCCACGGACCGTGCGAGCACCACTGGTTCGTGGCCAGCACTCTTGAGTTTTTCGACCACCAGCGTGCCGATAGCGCCGGTGCCTCCGGCAACTGCAATACGCATGAGCATTCCTCTTCGGTATTGGATATTCCGCGTCCCATGCTTCCATGCCGCGCATCAAGTTCTCAGGGGTTGATAGCCCTTTTCAGCTCGTATTCATCCAGGCAGCACGGAAACGGGAAACGGCCCGGCGAATCATCATGGCTTGATGATTCGCCGAGCCGTTCCCTCAGCAAGACTGTCGAACTACTCGACCCACTCTTCCATGTCCATGTCAGAGGTATCGCGCGTCATGAACAGCGCGACCAAGGTCAGTACCGCGCCAAGTGCCAAGTACAGGCCAACGCCGGTGGTGTTGCCCGCACCGGCCTTCCACAGGGCTACAGCCACGAAGGAAGCAGGAGCCGCACCGATCACCGAGGACATGTTGTAGGCAACAGCCGAGCCGGTGTAGCGGACATTGGACGGGAATAACTCAGGCAGATACGCAGCCATTGGACCGAAAGTCAGACCCATCAGGGTGAACCCGATGATCAGCCCGGCCATGGCAGCGCCCTGGCCTGGACCGAAGAACAGGGTCCACGACAGTCCGAAGACGAAGATGCCCGCGGTAACCCAGATCAGGAACTTGCGGCGGCCGAACTTCTCTGCCAATGGGCCGGAAACCACGGTGAAGATGCCGAAGAAGACAACGCCGATGATCAGCATGGTCAGGAAGGTCGGACGCTCGATGCCCAGACCCGGTACGAAACCGGTCGCGTCGAAGGTCTTGCCCTTGGCTTCTGCCGCTGCAGTGGCCTGCTCAACGGTGGCCGGCTGAGTGCCGTAGGTCAGCGTGAAGGAGGTCATCAGGTAGAACAGCACGTAGGTGGCCAGCATGATGAAGGTACCGGCCAGCGTTGGACGCCAGTGCTTCTTCATGGTCACAGCGAAAGGCGACTTGACGACCTTCTTCTGATCCAGCACCTTCTTGAAGGATGCGGATTCGACCAGCTTCAAGCGTACCCACAGGCCAATGACGACCATTACTGCGGAGAAGTAGAACGGAACGCGCCAGCCCCAGGCCATGAACTGCTCTGGGGTGCAGAAAGTCTGCAGGGCGACGAACAGCAGGTTGGCGATGATGAAGCCAATTGGAGCGCCCAGCTGAGGGAAAGTGCCGTAGATGGCGCGCTTGTTCTTCGGAGCGTTCTCGGTGGCCAGCAGGGCCGCGCCCGACCATTCGCCGCCCAGCGCCAGGCCCTGTGCGAAGCGCAGCAGCACCAGTGCGGTCGGAGCCAAAACGGTCCAGTTGCCCGCGGCCGGCGGCAGGAAGCCGATCAGGAAGGTGGCAATGCCCATCAGCAGCAGTGACGCCACCAGGGTGCCCTTGCGGCCGAGCTTGTCGCCGTAGTGGCCGAAGATGATCGAACCCAGTGGACGAGCCACGAAAGCCACGCCGAAGATCGCGAACGATGAAAGGATCGCGTTGATGGTGGAGGCGTTAGGGAAGAACAACGCCGGGAAAACGAGAACCGACGCGGTGGCGTAGGCGTAGAAGTCGAAGAATTCGACAGTGGTGCCAATCATGCTGGCAAACAGCACGCGGCCGCGGGTGTTTTCCTTCGGCGCCACTGCTTGGTTAGCCTGCGACATGGAGGCTGCTCCTTAGAGTGAAAGTACGAGTCAGATGTTCATTTACGTTGCCATAATCGTAAACCTCGGTGACCAGTATTCGGATATTGATGTCCAGCATTTGGACACCAGATGAAATGAAACTGAACAGCAAACGGCAATTCACGGGCCTACTAGCAGGAATATGCGCTTCCACATATTGAGACGTGACCTGAGAAAACGGTTTTTACACTTATATCAGAGTCGGTCGCCAAAGTGAATGGCGTCACAAGAGCTTGTATTACGGGCTATAGGCAATAAAGCATGTCTGAAAACCTGATCCTGCCCCGGAAAGCCGGGGCAGGATCAAGGTTCACATGGGTATTGAATCCATAAGTGTGAAGCTTACTGGACAATCCCATACTTGTATTATCTGTCATTCCCGACTGAAGAAAAACGGAACCACCTCCAAAGGAACCCAGCGCTGGCGCTGCATCACCTGCAATGCCAGCACCGTTTTCAAACGCGAAGACACCACCGCCCGCAACCAACTCACCGGCTTCGTCTCCTGGCTGATGAGCAAACATTCCCAAGCCGAATTCGGCGGCGGAACCGGCCGCACCTTCCGGCATCAGACCGCTTGGTGCTGGAACGTGCACCCCTACCTGCATCACACCGGCGAGGTCTTCGACGAGATCCAAGTCGACGGCATCTATCTGCGCCAAGGCTGGTGCCTGCTGATCGCCATCGCTCACGGACGTGTCATCGGATGGCAGTGGTGCGACCGCGAAAAAGCCGAGGCGTGGACCGTGTTGGTGCAGCATTTCCCCGAACCGAAAGTCGTGGTGACCGACGGCGGATCAGGCTTGATGAAAGCGCTCAAAGAGTTCTGGCCGAACGTGAAAATTCAACGCTGCTTGGTGCATATCCAGCGCAACGTGCGCACCTACCTGACCCTGAATCCGCGTTTGCCTGCAGGGAAGTCGTTACGTCGTTTGAGCCTGAAACTCACGAAAATCCGGACCCAGGAAGCTGCGGCAGAATGGATTGCCGCCTTCGCTGCGTGGCATGCCGAAAACCACGAGCTGATCAATGAACGCACCTACGCTGCTGACTGGTCCGGTGCCTGGCCGCGGGGCCTGCGACGCAACCGCAAGTGGTGGTACACCCACGATCGGCTACGCAGCGCCTACGAGTCGATGAACAAAGCCCTGCGACGCGGGCATCTGTTCACCTACCTGGACAAGGACCTGAACGGCTTGGGAATCAACGCGACGACGAACATGATTGAAGGTGCGGTGAATTCCGGCATCCGGGCCATGATTTTCTATCACCGCGGGATGCCCATTGAGCATCGCCGGCGGGCGTGCGAGTGGTTCTGCTGGACTCATGCGGATGAAGGAAACCGCCCGGCCTTGCGGACACTGTTGCGTCCGGAGCATTACACTCCCGAAACGAAGAAGAAGGCGCAGCACATGGTTGATGAAGCACCAATCGGCCCGGAGCTTTATGGCACCGGCCCCAGCGCTGAGGACGGGCAATTCATTCGCAGTGGTTGGATGAGAAATATCTACTAGAGCAGGGTTTTAAGGTTGTCTGGCCCGGGAACACGCCCGGGCCAGACACACTTTATTGCCTATAGCCCCGTATTACGGCATTAATGGCAAAAGGACGGCATCTCCCTGAATGCAAGGGAAATGCCGCCCTGGAAAAGTTCTTCAGAACCTACCGATGACGGTGCAGGCGACGTGCCGCTTCGGCCAGCGAACCGGACAACGACGGGTAAACGGTGAAGGTCTCAGCCACGTCATCAACATGAAGGCTGTTCTGGACCGCCAGTGCCAGCGAGAAGATCAATTCACTGGCACGCGGAGCAACCACAACACCGCCGATAACAGTGCCCGAGCCCTTGCGGGAAACGATCTTCACGAAGCCCTGGTCCACGTTCATCATCTTGGCGCGAGCGTTGGTGTTCAGATCAACCTTGATGATGTTGGCCTGGTACTTGCCCTCGGCAACCGCACGCTGGGTCACACCCACGGTAGCGATTTCCGGGGAGGTGAAGACGTTGGATGCCACTAGATCCAGGTTCAATGGCTTTACCGAGTCGCCGAGCAGGTGGGCCACGGCAATGCGGCCCTGCATGGCTGCTACCGAAGCCAGGGCGAAGACGCCCGTGCAGTCACCGGTGGCGTAGATGTTCGTTGCGGTAGTGCGCGAAACGCCATCGACCTTGATGTGGCCCGAGTCGGTCAGCTGCACACCGGCTTCTTCCAGACCCATGTTGGCGGTATTGGGGATGCCGCCCACTGCAACCAGGCAGTGGCTGCCTTCGAGCACGCGACCATCCGCCAAGGTGACCAGCACCCTGTCGCCCTGGCGCTCCACGCCCTCGGCGCGAGCCTGGGAAACAACGTTAACGCCGTTCTCCTTGAAAGCATCTTCCAGCACGCCCGCTGCGTCTGCATCCTCGCCGGGCAGCACGCGGTCGCGCGAGGAAACCAGCGTGACCTTGGCACCGAGCAAGTTGTAGGCCGAAGCGAACTCAGCACCGGTCACACCGGAACCAACGACGATCAGGTGCTCGGGCACCTCGTTCATGTTGTAGATCTGGGTCCAGTTGAAGATCCGCTCGCCGTCCGGCTTCGCGGTAGGCAGCTCACGCGGGTGGGCGCCTACGGCAATCAGCATGGCATCGGCTTCGATCTTCTGCTCGGAACCATCTGGGTGCGAAACGGCAACCGTATGGTCATCGAGCAGCCGGCCCTCACCGATCACGATGCGCACGCCGGCACGCTCAAGGGTCGTTCGGATATCCGAAGACTGTTCCTTGGCAAGGTCCAACAGGCGGTGGTTAACCACTGAGAAGTCAGTGACGGCCGAATCCAGGCCATCAACGTGCACTCCAAAAGTCTCGGCATGCTTCACGCGGCGCACTGCGTCTGCGGTAGCAATCAGGGTCTTGGAAGGCACGACGTCGGTCAAGACTGCCGAACCGCCCATGCCGGCACGTTCTACGACGGTGACATTGGCGCCCAATTGGGCCGCCCCCATGGCAGCTTCGTATCCGCCAGGTCCACCACCGAGAATAACTAAACGGGTTGCTTCATTCCTACGATCTGCGCTCACATTCACTATTGTTCACCATGCACGGTGATTGCGCACATCGAAGCACAATCCTGGAACGTGATTTTGGTTCTGAAGCACTGGTTTCACCTGACAAAGCGGCCCGCTGCAGGTAGCGTATTTCCCGTGACTGATATGCATAATGACCCACAGGCCCTGGCTGCACAGGCTGCCCAGGCAATCGCCGAACAGACCGGCGTCGAAAAACACGACATTGCGCTGGTTCTCGGCTCCGGTTGGGGCCAGGCCGCCGAACTCATCGGCGAAACCACCCACACCCTGGATGCCACCTCCATCCCAGGCTTCCATGCCCCGGCAGTACCCGGCCACAAGGGCAGCATCTCCTCGATCCTGACTGCCACCGGCAAGCGCGTACTGGTCCTCGGTGCCCGCACCCACTACTACGAAGGACGCGGCGTGCGCGCTGTTGTCCACCCGATCCGCACCGCTGCGGCCACCGGCTGCGAGCAGCTGGTCCTGACCAACGGCTGCGGCGGCCTGAACCCGGACTGGACCCCGGGCACCCCGGTGATGATCTCCGACCACATCAACCTCACCGCCACTTCCCCGCTGGAAGGTGCGACCTTCGTCGACCTGACCGATCTGTATTCCTCGCGCATCCGCGGCCTGGCTCGCGAAGTCGATGCCACCTTGGATGAAGGCGTCTACGCGCAGTTCACCGGACCGCACTACGAAACCCCGGCCGAAGTCCAGTACGCCAAGGCAATCGGCGCCGACCTGGTTGGCATGTCCACCGCGTTGGAAGCCATCGCGGCCCGCCACGCAGGCATGGAGATCTTCGGCATGTCCCTGGTCACCAACCTGGCCGCCGGCATCAGCCCGGTACCGCTGAGCCACGAAGAAGTAATCGAAGCCGGCCAGGCTGCCGGTCCGCGCATTTCCAAATTGCTGGCACAGATCATCGCGAAGCTCTAAGCTCCGCCATATTTGCGTACCAAGAAGTTAGTAGTGTCCTTGAAGGGAAATCAGTGAATCACACGCAGAAGATCCAGTTGCTTGATGCGGCGGGCAAGTGGGCAGCCCAGGATCCCGATCCGCAAACGCAGGAAGAACTGCAATTGCTGATCCAGCGCGTCACCGAGGGTGACGCGCTGGCCTTCGAGGACATTTCCGAGCGCTTCAGCGGCGTGCTGGAATTCGGCACCGCCGGCCTGCGAGCCGAGCTGGGCGCCGGCCCAATGCGCATGAACCGCGTGGTGGTCATGCGCACCGCCGCAGGCATCGCCCGGTTCCTGAGCGAACAGGCCAACGGACAGTACACCCCTAAGGTTGTCATCGGATTCGATGCGCGCTTCAACTCCGATGTCTTTGCCCAGGATTCTGCCGGTGTCTTCGCCGCTGCCGGCTTTGAGGTCCTGCTCATGCCATCGGCCTTGCCCACCCCGGTCTTGGCTTGGGCCGTACGCGAATTCAGTGCCGAAGCCGGCGTTATGGTCACTGCAAGCCACAACCCTCCACGAGACAACGGCTACAAGGTCTACGTCGGTGGCAGGATCACTGATGCCTCGGGCCGTGGTGCGCAGATCGTCTCGCCGATTGATGCGCAAATCGCGTCCTTGATCGACCATGAGCAGCCCGTGGCCCAGATTCCGCGTGCTCTCTCCGGCTGGCAGGTACTGCCGGCGATTGGCACCGAGGGCGATATCGAAGCCGCATACCTTGCCTCGATCCACCCGATCATCGATGCCCCGAACGAACAGGATGCGGCGCGCAAGAACCTGCGCATCGTGGTTTCAGCGATGCACGGAGTCGGTGGCCACACCATGCGCCAGGCTTTGCTCAACGCTGGTTTCCCTGACGTGCACATGGTCGCCGAGCAGGAACATCCCGATCCGATCTTCCCCACCGTGAAGTTCCCTAACCCCGAAGAACCCGGCGCCATCGATTTGTCGTTGGAGCTGGCCCGCAAGGTAGGGGCAGACTTGGTCATTGCCAATGACCCTGATGCTGACCGCTGCGCCGCGGCCATCCTCGATGGCGATGCGTGGCGAATGCTTCGCGGCGATGAAGTGGGATGGCTGCTGGGAGACCAGGTTTCCAAGACCTTGCCAGAAGGCAAGAAGCTGGCCAATTCCATCGTGTCTTCGCGCATGCTGGCGGCCATTGCCAAGGATGCCGGACGCGAGCACGAAGAGACCCTGACCGGATTCAAATGGATCTCCCGCGTTGAAGACCTGGGATACGGCTATGAGGAAGCTCTGGGCTACTGCGTAGCTCCGGAGCTGGTGCGCGACAAGGACGGCATTTCAGCGGGTATCGTCCTCGCTGATCTGGCAGCCCAGTTGAAGGCAGATGGAAGCACCATCTCGGTTCGCCTGGATGAGTTGGCCGCCAAGCACGGCGTGCACGTTACCGACCAGCTGTCCTTGCGTTTCACCGACTTGGCGCAGATCCCGGTACTGATGGACAAGATCCGCAAGAACGCCCCGGCATCGTTGGGCGGCTCCGATGTTTCCGAGGTCACCGACCTGTCCGAAGGCACCGAGAAGCTTCCCGCGACCAACGCCATGGTTTTGCATACCTTCGCTGGTGCCAGAGTGATTGTGCGCCCCTCGGGCACAGAGCCTAAACTCAAGTGCTACTTGGAAACTATTGAGCCGGTTGATGATCTGGCTGATGTCCCTGAAGCTCGCAAGCGCGCCACCGCCCAGGTCTTGGCCATCAAGGATGAATTGGCAGCTTACCTGAATGCCAACTAGGATTGCCCCTTCGAGACCTTCTTTTGAATTGATTGAAATCTTTATTGTTAGAGGAAATGATGACTGAACTAAGCGCCCGCGAGATCGCAAGCTACATCGATCACACCCTATTGGCTCAGAACGCGTCCCGTGAACAGATCGTGCAGATCTGCGAGGAAGCCAAGAAGTACGAGTTCAAGTCGGTCTGCGTCAATCCGTTGTGGGTCTCTACCGTTTCGCGCGAGTTGGAAGGCTCCGAGGTGCTGACCTGCTCAGTGATCGGTTTCCCACTGGGCGCTTCAGCAACAGACACCAAGGTTTTCGAGACCAAGCATGCTGTAGCTGACGGTGCCAATGAAATCGACATGGTGATCGACGTTGCCGCCGCCCTGCGTGGCGATCGCGATGCCCTGGTCAACGAGATCTTCGCCATTGCCCAGGCCGCCCATGAGGGTGGAGCCATCTTGAAGGTCATCATCGAAACCTGCCTGCTGACCGAGGAAGCCAAGGTCCTGGCATGCGAGGCCGCCAAGGCCGCTGGCGCCGATTTCGTCAAGACATCTACCGGTTTCTCCACCGGTGGCGCAACCGTTGAAGACGTTGCCCTGATGCGCAAGACCGTTGGTCCGGACATGGGAGTCAAGGCTTCCGGTGGCGTGCGCAGCGTCGAAACTGCTCGTGCCATGATTGCAGCGGGCGCAACTCGACTAGGTTCTAGCTCAGGAGTTGCTATCCTAGAAGGAGAGCAAAGCGGTTCCAGCTACTAGGACATCGCACCTACCTGTTTCCTCAAGGAGAAAAAGTGTACTCGAACGGCAAGAACACTGCCCATTCTGGTGAAGGCCGCCTTGTCGGCAACATTGTTACCCTCGTGATCTTCTTTGTGATGTTCGCAGCGGGTATTTACGTTCTGGGCTACTGGACCCTTGAGGTCGCTTGGTGGCCAACCCTGGTTGGCTTCGCTCTGATGTTCCTGGCTTTCGCAATCCCAATGCACCTCATGGGTCGTGCTGAAAAGGCCGAGGATCTGGTTGCAGCGGCTAACGCTCACCAGAACTAGTCAAAACTTCTAGAATCAGGGAAACCCCAATGCGGGTTTCCCTGATTTTCGTTTAAGCACTATTCCCACATCTAGACTGATGCCATGGAAACTTGGGATCAGCGCGTAGAAGAGTTCTGGAACTGTGCCAAGGGCAAAAGCCCCGAACAACTGCACCACGAATGGGACCAGATTCCAGCACGGCCGACGTCCCCTGCCTGTAGTGTGGGGGCGCATGAATCCATTAATACCCAACGCGTATGAAGTAGTTGTTTTCTACGTCCTCCCCCTGGTCATCACCGTGGTTCTGGCCATCGTGGTCTATAAGCTGATCAGGAGATCCACGAAGGAAACGGAACTCCACCGGAATAGTGATGATCAGCATCCCGATTATGACTCCTAGGCGGTTCTGAAGAGCTGTTTGAAGTTACCGTCACGACTCCCCTGTTGGACTTCACCGCCAGACGAATCCCGGCTCCGGACCGGCCATCATTGCTATGGTGAGACTATTCGATACACAGGCGCTGACCGGTCGATAGGGAGACATCGTGAAACTGGGACAACTGATTCGACGCTATCCGCTGTTGGCCGCGGCGGTCATCGCCCTGCTCGCCACGGGAGCCGCCGCCTTGGCCGGCATGGACGCCGCCAGCCGGTGGATCGCATGGATTGCCATCGCTGGCGCCGTGCTATGGATCGGCGCCGGGATGGTCAAGGACCTGCTGCGCGGCCACTACGGACTGGATATCCTGGCGCTGGTGGCGATTATCGCCTGTCTGCTGGTCGGCGAGTACCTGGCGTCCCTGATCATCGTGCTGATGCTTTCCGGCGGCGAAGCCCTGGAGGACTTCGCCCAGCGCCGGGCCACCAGCGAGCTCTCCGCGCTGCTGGACCGCTCCCCACTGCAGGCCCACCTCGCCGCGGATGAGTCCGGTCAGGATGTCGCCGACGTCCCGGTGGAACAGGTGGAGGTCGGCGACCTTTTGCTGGTGCGTCCCGGCGAACTGGTTCCCGTCGACGGCCTGATGCGTTCCGAGGCTGGAAGCTTCGATGAATCCTCGCTGACCGGCGAACCGCTTCCGGTGATCCATGCCAGGGGGTCCGAGGTGATGTCGGGGTCGGTCAACGGATCGCAGGCCGTCTACCTGCAGGCGCTGCGACGCAGCAGCGACAGCCAGTACCAGCAGATCATCGCGCTGGTACGGCAGGCACAGGACTCCAAGGCACCGGTGGTGCGGCTGGCCGACAAGTTCGCGATTCCCTTCACCCTGCTGTCCCTGCTGATTGCGGGCATCGCCTGGGCGGTGTCCGGAGACCCGGTGCGCTTCGCCCAGGTCCTGGTGCTCGCCACCCCCTGTCCCCTGCTGATTGCCGTGCCGGTCGCCTTCCTGGGCGGCATGTCCCGCGCGTCCAAGGAAGGTGTGGTGGTCAAGGGCGGGGCCGTACTTGAGCAGCTCGCCAAGGTCCGCAGCGCCGCCTTCGACAAAACCGGCACCCTGACCGCAGGCCGGCCCGCGCTGCTCGGCATCCAGACGCAGCTGGATCCGGACGAACTGCTGCAACTGGTAGCCTCCGCTGAGCAGTTCTCCACCCATGTCATGGCCGCGGGCCTGACCGCGGCGCTTGCCGACCGGGGGCTGCCGCTGCTTCCTGCCGAAGACGCGCAGGAAGTGGCCACCAACGGCGTCAGCGCCCTGGTCGACGGGCGCCGGGTAGCCGTGGGCAAGCCGTCGTTCATCGCCGCCATAGACCCTGCCCTGGAGCGGGTCGAGCTTGAGCCGGGGCAGTCCGCGGCCTACGTCGCGGTGGACAACAGCTTCGCCGGCGTGATCCTGATGGCCGACGCACCGCGCCCTGAAGCCTCCGCGGTGCTGCGCTGGATGCGCGACCACGGCGTGGAAAACCAGGTCATGCTCACCGGCGACGTGGAACAGACCGCGCTGGGCGTCGCCGCCCAGGTGGGCATCGGCAAGGTCGAAGCGGAGCTTCGCCCGGGGCAGAAAGTCCAGCTGCTCAAGGACATGCAGCCCCGGCCGGTCCTGATGCTGGGCGACGGCACCAACGACGCCCCGGCACTGGCCGCCGCGGACATCGGCATGGCCATGGGCTCGCGCGGCTCCACCGCGGCCGGGCAGGCCGCCGACGCGGTGGTCCTGCGTGATTCGCTCGGACCGGTGGCCCAGGTGATGGCCATCAGCCGCTACACCCTGAGCGTGGCGCACAGCGCCATCTGGATCGGCATCGGGCTGAGCGTTGGGCTCATGCTGGTCGCCACCACCGGTGTGATTCCGGCGGTGACCGGAGCCCTGCTGCAGGAGGTCGTGGATCTGGTGGTCATCGTCTATGCGCTGCGCACGCTGCGCGGGCCCCGCCCCGCCGACTTCCACGGTGCGCTGCCGACCCAGTCGACCGTCGCCTTGGCGCAGCATGTGCGCAGCAGGGATTGAGATGGGCATGGACTATTGGCAACAACGGATCGATGATTTTTGGGAATCGGCCCAGGGCAAGGATGCCGCGGCATTGCGTGCGGAGCTGGGTATTCTCTTGGAGCCCGCGATTCCCGCAGGGCACGCGGCATTCGAACTGGCCAGCCTGCACGACTACCTCGGCGAGGAAGTACAGGCAATACCGCTGTACAAAACGGCGCTGGACAGCGGGACGCTGAGCAGGGCCAAGCGCAGCGAGGCGAGTATCCAGCTCGGCAGCAGCCTGAGGAATATCGGTGAACCGGCACTAGCAGCCAAGGCTCTCAACGAGGTCGACCCCGATGACCCGCTGTATGCCGATGCGCAGGCGTTCCTGGCCCTCGCGCTCTTCGACGCCGGGGAAGAGTCGGCGGCATTGAAAACCGCGCTGGCGGCACTCGCACCGACCCTGCAACAATATGCAGGACCGGTACGCCGCTACGCGCAGGAGCTAGAGGACTGCCGGCCGCCCAAGAACCGCTGAGGGTTCGCCCCGGCCCCCAGATGCGGCCAGGCAGACGACGCCCGGCAACAGAAGGTATCGACAGTTAAGGGGCAGGATATTTTGCTGTCGCCTGTGCATCAGCCTCACGCGATGGACACATTAGCTGGGCTGGCGAATGTCGTGAGCAGGCATGCGATGATTATTCGCTGAGTCGACCCCGCAAACGCTTCGTGAATTGGCCATCCGCCATAGCCGCGATATTCGTTGATTCGCTATTGATATGGCTACCGGCGTGGGGAGCGCTCTTCCTGGACACCGGCAACGATCTGGTGTTGGCCATCGCCTGGGTTTCACTTGTTTCGATCGTCAATTTCGCGTCGTATGTCAAGGGAACCAGTGTGGGATCGCTTGCGGCAGGGATCCGGTTCGAACGAAACCAAGGTCAAGCCCCAGGAAAAGGTTACGCGCTCTTGTTGTCATTTCTGAGCTTGTTTTCCATTCCCGTACTGGCCGTGATCATTTTGATCGACTACCTCGGAAACGATATCCCCTCGAAGCCCCTGTCCAAATACCCGCTCATCGGTATTCGGACCGCCAAGCGTCGCGTGCTGGAAGCTTGCGACAAGCTCTGGGGGTGATCGCCAGTTCTCAGTGCATGCACGGCGGCCATAGCCTCGATGGTCAGGTAACTCTACGGTCGATGCCACGCCATTTTGTGGTCGGCGGGGCCAGAAATGGATGGATTGCATGGTGTTCATCGCCCCCGTCTTTTTTACCCATCAATCCGTGGCGAATGGGGGTTGCTGACGCCAAAAATGGCAGGGGCACCAGTTCCAGGAGAATTCAGCCCTGCCGGTGCCGCCGGCTGGCTTCGCAACGAAGCATCGGGAGCTGCGGACAACTCCCGATGCTTCGTTCTGCTAGTTCCTGCGTTTGCCGACGCAAGACGCCGAGCGTACGCTACCCCTTCGCCGCAGCCACCGGGGTGGGTTCGAAGATCGCGTAGACCAGGTTCTCCGCCCAGTCCAGCATGGCTTCGTCCGCCAGGTCCCGTCCGCCGACCGGCGAGGTCTTGGGCTTGGGAATGAAGATGGAGTTCAGCGCCGGCTTGTTCGCCGAACCCGGGTACAGCCGTTCCAGGCGCACCTGGCGGCTGGCCGGCAAGTCCTCGATCTTCGCGGGCGACACCTTGATGTGGTTGCCGACCTGCTGGATGTCGTGCAGTCCCACCGCGCGGGCACGGATGCGCAGCGCGGCTACGCGCAGCAGATTCTCTACCGGTTCTGGAAGCTTGCCGTAGCGGTCCTCCAGCTCTTCTCGCACTTCGGCGAGCGCCTCATTGGTTTCTGCCTGCGCGATGTTGCGGTAGGCCTCCAAGCGCAGGCGTTCGCCTGGCACGTAGTTGTGCGGCAGATGGGCATTGACCGGCAGGTCGATTTTCATCTCGGTGGATTCTTCTTCGCCTTCGCCCTTGTAGTCGGCGACAGCTTCACCCACCAGGCGCAGATACAAATCGAATCCGACCCCGGCAATATGCCCGGACTGCTCGCCGCCGAGCAGATTGCCCGCACCGCGCAGTTCCAGGTCCTTCATGGCCAGCTGGTAGCCCGAGCCGAGCTCATTATGCGCGGCCACGGCCTTCAGGCGTTCCAAGGCGACTTCGCCCAAGGGCTTTTCCACATCCCACAGGAAGTAGGCGTAGGCACGTTCGCGTCCGCGCCCCACGCGTCCGCGCAGCTGGTGCAGCTGGGAGAGCCCGTAGTTGTTGGCACGGTCCACAATCAGCGTGTTCGCGTTGGAGATGTCCAGGCCAGTTTCGATGATAGTGGTGGAGACCAGCACATCGAATTTCTTCTCCCAGAAGTCCTGGATGATCCGTTCCAGGCGCGATTCGCTCATCTTGCCGTGAGCCACCTCGATCCTGGCTTCCGGTGCCAATTCGCGCAGTTCTGCGGCGACCCGCTCAATGGAGGAGACGCGGTTGTGCACGAAGAACACCTGGCCATCGCGCATCAGCTCACGCTTGATCGCGGCGGAAATCTGCTTATCGCTGCGCGGGCCCACATAGGTGAGCACCGGATGGCGTTCTTCTGGCGGGGTGGCCAGCGTGGAGGTTTCACGGATGCCGGTCAGCGACATCTCCAAGGTGCGCGGAATCGGGGTGGCGCTCATCGCCAGCACATCCACATTGGTGCGCATCTTCTTGAGCTCTTCCTTGTGCTCCACACCGAAGCGCTGCTCCTCATCGACGATCACCAGGCCAAGGTTCTTGAACTCCACGTTTTTGGAGAGCAAGCGGTGGGTGCCGATGACGATATCTACGCTGCCGTCCTTGAGACCGGCCAGGATTTCCTTGGACTCCTTGGCCGTCTGGAAGCGCGAGAGGGTTTTCACGCGCACCGGGAAGCCCGAATAGCGTTCGGTGAAAGTCTGATGGTGCTGGGAGGCCAGCAAGGTGGTAGGAACCAGCACGGCAACCTGCTTGGAATCCTGGACAGCCTTGAACGCTGCACGGACCGCAATCTCGGTCTTGCCGAAGCCCACATCACCGGAAATCAACCGGTCCATCGGGATTTCCTTCTCCATATCGGACTTCACCTCATTGATGGCGGTGAGCTGATCCGGAGTCTCGATGAAGGCGAAGGCCTCTTCCAGTTCGTTCTGCCATGGGGTGTCCGGGCCGAAGGCGTGGCCGCGGCTGGCCATGCGTGCCGAGTACAGCTTGATCAAATCCCCGGCGATTTCCTTGACCGCCTTGCGCGCCTTGGACTTGGTGCTGGACCAATCCGAGCCGCCCATCTTGGACAGGGTCGGTGCTTCGCCGCCTACGTAGCGGGTGACCATGTGCAGCTGGTCCATGGGCACGAAGAGCCGGTCTCCGGGTGCCCCGCGCTTTGAGGACGCGTATTCCACCACGAGGTACTCGCGCTTGGCATCCTTGCCCGAGCCGTTGACCTTGCGGGCCATCAGTTCAACGAACTTGCCGATACCGTGCTGCTCGTGGACGATGAAGTCCCCTGCCTGCAGGCTCAGCGGGTCCACCGCATTGCGCTTGCGCTTGACCGTGAGCTTGCGCCCCTTGCGGTTCGGGTAGGCGCTGGAGCGGCCCAGCAGGTCCGCCTCGGTGAGCAGGCCCAGCTTGAGCTCTTCGAAGACAAAGCCGCGGCCCGCGGTAGCCTGCGTGATCTCGATCAGGCCGGCCGTTGGCGTAGCCGAAATGTCTTCGACCCGGTGGGCCGGAATCTTGAAGTCTGCAAAGAGCTCGGAGAGGCGGGCTGCCGGGCCCGGGCCTTCGGTGGCCACCACAAAGCGCCACTGGTCCTTGACGCGTCCGGCGATGAATTCCATCATGGCTTCAATATCGCCCTGGTACCCAAGGGGTTCGCGGGCCGGGATGCGGATCGTGGAGGACCCCAGTTCCAATTCCTCATCGGCGCCCATGGAAGTCAGGGCCCACCACGAGACCTTGGCCTGATGGGCATGCTGCACGGTTTCGGCCAGCGAGGCAAAATCACCCGAAGCCAGCTTCCGCTCGGAATCAGCGGTGTTCAGATCCAGCGGCGCGCTGGCCCCGTCGGAGGCCGAAGCCCATGCGGCGGCCAGGAATTCGGCATTCGTTGCATTCAGGTCGTGGGCGCGGGCACGTACGCGCTCCGGTTCCATGACCAAGGCGATGGAACATTCGGGCAGCAGCGAAAGCAGCGGAACCATCTGGTCAACCAGCAGCGGGGCCAGGGATTCCATGCCTTCCACTGCGATGCCGCCGGCGATCTTGGTGAGCATTTCCTGGGCTGCCGGGAAGTGGTTCTTCAAGTTGGCCGCACGGCTCATCACCTTCGGAGTGATCAGCATTTCACGGCATGGGGTGGCGATGATCCGCTGCGGGCCGTCCTCAGCGGTGGAGCGCTGGTCGGCAATGGAGAAGTAGCGCATGGAGTCGATCTGGTCACCGAAGAAGTCGATGCGCACCGGATGGTCCAAGGTCGGAGGGAAGACATCGATGATGCCGCCGCGCACCGCGAATTCACCGCGGTGGGTGACCATGTCCACCCGCGCATAGGCCGCAGCAGCCAAATCCTTGATTACCGCGTCGAAGCCCGGCTCATCATCAAGTTCCAAGCGCACCGGGCGCAGCTGGCCTAGGCCCGCTACCAGCGGCTGGAGCACGGCACGGATGGGCGCGATGATGATGTTCAGCGCTTGGTCGCGATCATGCAGCCGGCGCAGCACTTCCAGGCGGCGTCCGACGGTGTCGCTGCGCGGGGAAAGGCGTTCGTGCGGCAGCGTTTCCCAGGACGGGAATTCAGCGATCTGCTCTGCGGGCAGGTAGGCGCCCAGCGAAGTCGAAATTTCCTCGGCTTCGCGGCCGGTCGCGGTCACGATCAACGTCACCCCGGGGTTCTTGCTCTCCCCCAGCGCTTGGCTGATATGGGCCGAGAGCAGCGAGCGCATGCCCTGGGGTGCTGCGATCTCCAGCGCCTCACTGCGCGTTGCATATTCGTGGGTTGCACTTTGGCGGATGCGCCTGAAGGAAGGCTCCTCGCGCAGGAAGTCATGAAGTCCGGTCAGGCTCATGGTTGCTTGTGTATCCTCTCGTGCAGACGTTCCCATTGGCAGGTTGAAGCCGTGGTGCGCCGATACGACACCACGAACACCGACCGCAAAGTTTTTCCGCGGCCGGCTCAATGCCAATATGTAGTTTTCGGTGCAGTCCTAGCCTACCGAATGCCCTGCACCAGATAGGGTTATTACTGTCCGTTGCCGGGCATGAACTGCTTGTTCACCCGGCCACTCAGATTTCCAGATGGGGATTAGCTTCCATGGCATTGAACGCAAGCACTCAGATCGCACACCCGGCTGAACAGGTCATCGCAACGCTGAGCGATCGCGGCTTCGCCGAGCACCTGACCAAGGTCGCCAACGGCACTTTGAACGACTTCACGGTCAACGGCGATACCGCCGGCGCCTTCACCCTGACCACCGTCCGCTCCGTGCCTACCGACCGCGTTCCCGATATGGCCCGCAAGTTCGTTGGCGCGACCATCGAAATTACCCAGGTCGACAAGTGGAGCGCCCCGGATGCCGCCGGCAACCGTACCGCCAACGTGCAGATCACCGTGGCCGGCGTCCCGGTGACCGTCAGCGGCACCGAGCAGCTCAAGGCCCAGGGTGAGAACAGCGAGTTCGCCATCGACGCGAAGGTCTCCTCTTCGATTCCGTTCATTGGCGGCAAGCTGGCTTCGGCTGCCGAGCCATACTTGGGCAAGGCACTGAAGCTGCAGGCCGATCAAGTTAATGCCTGGCTGTCGAAGTAAGCTAGCGAAAATATAATTACGCTCACTGTTAATCCCCGGACGTGCGATTTCTCGCAAAGCGTCCGGGGATTTGTGGTCTGAGGCACGGTTCGCGCTAGGGTTGAATACAGGTGTGCCGGGAAGTCTGGTCGGCGATAAATATTCATTTAACGAAGTAAGCGAGTTAAACGCATGAGCCAAACTCCGTCTTCGGGTTCCAGCAAGAACCTGTTTTCGCGCCCTAGCTACAGGGAGTCCGTGCGCATCGGAGATATTCTGCGCAAGGAGACCGTCGGTGGCATGGTCCTCATCGCCGGCGCCCTGCTGGCCTTGGTCTGGGCCAACACCCCGCTGCGCGAATCCTATTTCGCCTTGCGCGACTTCCATTTCGGTCCTACCTTGTTCGGTGTCGACCTGAATCTGTCGATCGGACACTGGGCAGCTGACGCCCTGCTGGCAGTGTTCTTCTTCTTGACCGGTCTGGAGCTGAAAAAAGAATTCGTCATCGGCGACCTGCGCAACGTCAAGACAGCCGCTGTTCCGGTAGCCGCGGCCTTTGGCGGCGTGCTCGTTCCGGCATTGATCTTCGTAGCCATCGCCTCGATGTCCGGCGGCGGCGAGCTCTTGCGCGGCTGGGCGATCCCTACAGCAACTGATATTGCCTTCGCGGTAGCCGTGCTGGCCGTAATCGGCTCGGCACTGCCCACTGCGCTGCGCATCTTCCTGCTGACTCTGGCCGTGGTCGATGACCTGATTGCGATTGTCATCATTGCTTTCGTCTTCACCGACGAGTTGAATCTGGGCTACCTGGGCCTGTCGCTGATTCCAATCATTCTCTTCACCGTGCTGGCCCGCTATTTGGGCAAGTTCTTCGCCAAGCGGCGTTGGGCTGCTTGGGCAATCCTCTTGCCATTGGGCGTCATCACCTGGATTTTCGTCTTCGGTTCTGGCATCCATGCCACCATCGCCGGCGTGGTCTTGGGCTTCTGCGTTCCGGTCAAGCGTACCGATGGCAAGGAAGGCATCGGCCTGGCCGAACGCTTCGAGCACCGTTTCCGCCCGCTCTCCTCTGGCTTCTGCATCCCGATCTTCGCATTCTTCGCCGCTGGCGTGACCGTAGTTTCGCCTGCTCCAGGCAGCGGCAGTGTCCTGACCGATCCGGTCGTCTGGGGCATCGTGCTGGGCCTGGTGCTCGGCAAGCCGATCGGCATCCTGGGATTCACTTGGGTACTGACCAAGTTCACCAAGGCTTCATTGGATAAGGATGCCGGCTGGGGCGACCTGTTCGGCGTCACCCTTTTGGCGGGCATCGGCTTCACGGTCTCGCTGCTGGTCTCGGAGCTGTCCTTCGGGCTGGAATCCCCGCACTACGAGCATGCCAAGGTCGCGATCCTCGCCGGTTCGTTCATTGCAGCCATCCTCGGCGCACTGTGGCTGATTCCGCGCAACCGCCGCTACAAGGTCCTGCAGGAGCGCGAGACCCGCGATGCCGATAAGGATGGCATCCCGGATGTCTACCAGCAGGGCGACGAGCAGATCTAGCTTGCCCGCTGGGTGCTGAAACGACTGCGGCGCTTGCGTTCACTTATGTGAAAGCAAGCGCCGCAGTTGTTTACCAGGTTATTTGCCGGCTCCGAGCATGGCCGCTTCAGCAGCCACCCAAGCGAGCATTGCGCACTTGACGCGGGCTGGGAACTTGGAGACGCCGACGAAGGCCGCAGCATCTTCCAGGACTTCTTCATCGGGTTCGAATGTGCCCTTGGAACGCATCATTTCGCGGAAGATCTCCAGCTTGTCCAGGAATTCGTCCTTGGATAGTTCCGGGAGCATTTCGCTGAGGACCGAGGCCGAGGCCATGGAGATGGAACAGCCATCGCCTTCCCAGCTCATCGAGGTGAATTGTCCGTCCTCGCCCAGCTCAACGCGCACGCGGATCTGGTCGCCGCAGATGGGGTTGTGCTGGTGCGATTCGCCGTGCAGCAGCCCTTCGGTGTTCTCTACCAGCGGCGAACCGACGCGGCGCTTGGCGTGGTCCAGGATGACCTGTTGGTATAGCTGATCTAATTCGTTCATTTAGACTCCAAAGTATTCGCGCACGGAGCCCAAGGCCTCTAGCAAGGCCGTGATGTCGGCTTCCGTGTTGTACAGGTAGGTGCTGGCGCGGGTCGTGGAATTCACGCCCAGAGCGCGGTGCAATGGCTGGGCACAGTGATGGCCTACGCGCACCGCGATGCCGCGCGAGTCTAGGTACTGGCCTACGTCGTGCGGGTGTACGCCAATGACTTCAAATGGAACCGTGCCGATGCGCGGTGCATTAGCCGGGCCGAAGACGCGTACGCCTTCGATTTTCGAGATTCCTTCATAGAGCATCTGCCCCAAGTGCTCTTCCCAGGCCGCAATGCGGCCCATGCCGATTTCATCAAGGTAGCTGACCGCAGTAGCAAGGCCATGGGTCTGGGCAATGCGCTGGGTGCCGGCTTCAAAACGCTGCGGCGATGGCATGTACTCTGCATGCTCCATGTCCACCACGGTGATCATCGATCCTCCGGTGAGGAAAGGCGGCATGGCGTTGAGCAGTTCTTCGCGCCCGTAGAGTGCGCCGATGCCGGTGGGGCCGAGCATCTTATGCCCGGAGAAGGCCATGAAATCCACGTCCAGGGCTTTAACGTCTACCGGCAGGTGCGGCACCGACTGGCACCCGTCCAGCACCGTCAGGGCGCCAACCTTGCGGGCGGCGTCAACGAACTTCTGGGTGTCGGTGATGGTCCCCAGCACGTTGGAAACGTGGGTGAAGGCAACCAGCTTGGTGTTTTCGTTGACTAATTCGTCGAGCAGGTCGTAACGCAGTGCCCCGTCTTCGGTGATCGGCACGTAACGCAAGGTTGCACCAGTGCGGAAGGCCAGTTCCTGCCATGGGATCAGGTTCGCATGATGTTCCAGCTCGGTGGTCAGGATCTCGTCGCCTGGCCCTAAGCGGAAGCGCGCTGCGGCTTCTCCCCCGCGACCCAGCGAGGCGTTGGACATCGAGTAGCTGATCAGGTTCAGCGCTTCGGTGGCATTCGCGGTCCAGACAAGTTCATTGGTACGTGCACCGATGAACTTGGCTACCTTCTCGCGGGCTTCTTCATAGATCTCGGTGGCTTCAACGGCCAATGAATGCGCCCCACGGTGAACAGCGGCGTTGGCGTTCTCGTAGTAGTGCTGCTCCGCTTCGTAGACGCAGCGCGGCTTCTGGCTGGTGGCACCGGAGTCCAGGTACACAACGTCAACTCCGTTGACTTGGTGGTCCAGAATCTCAAAGTCGGCCTTGATGCGCGCAACTTCTTTAGCAGTCAGCGCTTCAAGGGCTTCTTGGTGACCGGTCATCGTGTGCACGTGGGCCTCCGAATAATTATCATGGATGCCTGTCCAGCTATGGCAATCAAAGGCCACAGCCCTATTAGGCAAGGGGTACATTGGGTAATTATTCCACTCTGGGCCTCGAAGCACATCTAAGTTAGGCCTTAGTAAGGAACGCCTCGCTCCATAGCTTTCCTAATTTAAAAAAGTTGAGGACCGTTGCGAACTCGCTCAGTTCACAACAGCCCTCACTTTGCTTCAATGCAGCCCCGTGGTGGGAACAGTCAGCTGGTATGGAATTTAGCCTGGGCCGCTTCCAAACCTGAGGTCATCAGCAATTCCACGGCATCCGCGCAATTGTCGATCAGAAACGGAAGATCCGCTTTTTCAGCTTTGGAAAAGTCCTGCAAAACCCATTTGGCGGTATCCATGCGGCCGGGTGGACGCCCAACGCCGGCACGGACGCGCAGATAGTCCTTGGACCCCATGGCCTTGGAGATATCGCGCAGGCCATTATGTCCGCCTTCGCCGCCACCTCGCTTGAGCTTGATGGTGTCGAAGGGAATATCGATCTCGTCATGCACCACAATCAGGCGATCGACACCAATGCCGAAGAATTTCGCCGCGTTGGCCACTGGCCCGCCCGAAAGGTTCATGAAGACCGTCGGCTTGGCCAGCACGATGCGCGGTCCGCCAACACCCATGCGCCCCTCTACGATCTGCGACCGTGAGGCGTGGGTCTTGAATTTGGAGCCGACCCGTTGGGCCAGCTCATCGAGCACCATCTGCCCAATATTGTGCCTATTGCCAGCGTAGCCGGCCCCGGGGTTCCCGAGTCCGGCTACGAGCCAAGTGCCATCACTCATGATGCTCAGCTAAAACCTAGTTCGCTGGAATTAGGCAGCGATGATCAGGTCCATGTGATCCACGGTGCGGTTCAGCGCGTGAATCTGGATGTCCTTGATGGTGGTCTTTACGGTCTTGCCCTCGATGTTCAGAACCAGCTCAACACCGCGGTCGCGAACGGCCAAGGTGGTTTCGCGTGCTGGAAGCAGGACGTGCTGTGGCTCGGAGCCTGCACCGTAGACAACTGCTGGGATCTGGCCGTCGCGGCGAGCCTGGCGAGCAGCGCCCTTGCCGAAATCGCTACGTACAACGGCGTCAAGGTTGACAGATGCCATGATAATTCTCCTTAGGAAATAATTGCTTCGTTTAGGCCCTTGCGTGGACTCGGGAAGCAATCAACATCTAGGAGATGAGAAAACTTTTCCGGCCTTGTCGATAACGGTCCCACCATTGCTGGTGTTTCCCTCGCCTGGGCACAGTCCACAATTCTACCAGCTGAAATCCCCAACGAGAAACCCTGTAGCGAACGCCACTAAACCCTGATTACAATTCAACGGCACCGGAAAACAAAGGTATCGGCTAACGCAAAGCCGTTGGTGTCATCGCAGCGATAACCGCGCAACCACGCCACCTCATCCACAACCCGCAGATAGAACCCACGAGGAAAATCTTCGTCTCCCACTGAAGCAGAAGCGATGGTCAACGATCCGTCCGGCTTCTTCCCAGCACTGAGCACCGAATCGTCGGAAGCGGCTTGATCCAAGAAGTCCAGGCGCAGATATGGCCCGGCATAAGCAGGGCACAACTTCAATCCGACACTGACCGCACGCTCAAAAATCTGCGGCAATGTAGCTCCGGCGTCCAGACCCAGTTGCTGCAGGTTGCGGCTGGTCAGGGTTAGATTATGGGCTGGCACCAGCTCATCGAAGATTTGGTGCTCCAGCAGCTGTTTGGCAAAGCCATTGAGCTGCACTCCGGATTGGGCCAGGTGTTGCATCAGCTCAGCGCGTTCCAGCCCGCCGACAGCAACCTGGCGTATTCCAAATTCCATGCTGTCATCTCCTGGTCCTTGGTCCATCATAAATGGTCGTTTATGACACGCTGATCTGACAGCTTGGCTAAAAATCCTCGACAGTTGAGAACTCAACAGATTTTCAAGGTCATTTAGTCGCAAAACCCAGTGCCACAAACTATGCGTCGAAACAGTGACCATTCCACGAGTATTGATACATTTAGGTTCATGGGACACCTCCTCGGATACGCCAGAGTCTCCACCACGGATCAAGACGCACAACTTCAACTTGATGCACTCAGTGCAGCTGGCTGCTATCGGATCTTCACCGACACCGCATCCGGCGCGCTCGAGTCACGCCCTGAGCTCGATAAGCTCCTGGACCAGATTCGACCCGGCGACACTCTGGTGGTCTGGCGCCTGGACCGTCTCGGACGCTCCATCCGGCACCTGATCAACCATATGGACGCGTTGCAGCAACGAGGCATCGAATTCAAATCCCTTCAGGAGAGCATCGATACCAGTTCCTCCGGTGGACGGCTCGTGTTCAACATCTTCGCGTCCCTCGCTGAGTTCGAACGCGATCTCATTCGCGAACGCACCAACGCCGGGCTACAAGCAGCTCGTGCCCGCGGCCGCACTGGAGGCCGTCCAGCATCCCTCTCCCCCGACAAGTTGCGCACTGCCAAAAGACTCTATGAACAACGAGATATGACAGTGACTCAAATTGGTGAGGTTCTTGGCGTCAGCCGTAGCACCGTCTATAGAGCATTAGGAAAAGCGAAAAAGAACCAGCTGTGATGGATAACTTTAGTTGGCCATTAACCGGTAGCGGTTTCGCCATCCCTGCATCTCGTAGAAAAGCCACGAAACATCTTGCTGTCTGGTTGGATAAAATCATCCCTAAGTAAGCTCTTTTACCCAGCGAAAGCTGAGAAAGTAGAAGAATGAATTCACGCTTAAGCAGTGTCGTTTCCGCCGCACTTCTCCTTACCATGCCGATATTGGCTGGATGTTCCATATTGGACCCGCAACGCGACCTGACTCTGCACACGTTCGTAAACTCCGAGAATGAAGGAGTTGAGGATGCCACGACACAGCCGGAAGACATCACAAAAACGGCATGCGCACCCCCGGTCGATTGCGTTGAGGCGTATAGCACCGCCGAGGCAGACTATTTTCGATTTGAGAGCAAAAAGCGTGCCGAGGAATATGGGGCTACCGTAAAGGACGGGTTCGTTATCAACTACATCGTGATGGACTTTGCGGGTAAAGAAGCTCCCGTGGAGAACCAGCTTTGGGCGATGCAGGAGCTGGCAGGCACTTGGAATGACTACGAAGGCGATTTCCCAGACCGCCGCTAACATCTTTCCTTAGATCAGCACTCTCAGCTTTCGCGCTTAGCTAGGTCAATTGATATATAGCTTCGGCCCTATTCTCAAAGCTCCGTGGCCATTGAAACCGAGAGCAGAAGACACCTAATCGTTGCTGATTTCATAGAAAAAATAAAGAGATGGGCGCAATAATTACCGGCCCATCTCCTCACGAATCTCTATCAAAGGGGCTCTTCAAGTTTTAGCGTGGTGAGCCCGAAAAATAAGTAAGGCCCGCAGTCCTCTGCGAAAATGGATGTTGTCTAGACAAACCATCAGCAAGGAACTACGAGCCGTGTTTAAGGATACCGGTGGAAACGACGCTGCGTCGATTCTTCTCAACCTCACTGACTACCGCGTCATCGACGCAACCCAAGAACCAGCCGGACGACAAGTCCTTATCGAGCCCAAAGCCACAGAGGCAGCCTGTCCAACTTGTGGGGTGATCACCACCCGCATCCACGCCAGACCAGTGCACCGGGTCAAAGACCTCCCAACCGGTGGCAACGACATTAAGGTCCTGGTGCGCAAACGCCGGATGGCCTGCCAAGAGACCGCCTGCGAACGCCGCTCGTTCGTGCAAACCACCGAACAGCTACCGTTGAGGGCCAGAATCACTACCAGGCTCTCTCAAAAGCTCGTGGACGAGATGAGCTGCGAACTGCGAGCCGTGTCCAGGGTCGCTTCTGCGTACCAAGTTTCCTGGCCAACCGTGATGGCAAGAGTGAACATGGTCGGTGAGCTTGTAGGCAACGTGGACCGCATGTTCATCCGCCGTCTCGGTATTGATGAGCACCGTTTTCGTAAGGTCCGCTACGCACGCGGCCGCACCGGGAAAGTGGTCCGTATTGAGCCGTGGTCTATTGTCTTCACCGACCTGGATACCGGAAAAATTCTAGATATTGTGGACGGACGACGCTGTGCAGCGGTGAAGAAGTGGTTGAAGTCCCGGCCACGGTACTGGCGTCAACGAGTACAGTACGTGGCCATTGACATGTCTGCTGAGTTCCGCAAAGCGGTGCGGGAGAACCTGCCGAAAGCAAAGATCAGCGTGGACCATTTTCATGTCATTCAGCGGGCGAATCTCATGATTACTCAGGTGCGCCGGCGTCGCTCCCACGAGGTGCTCCAGCGCCGAGGAAGGGCCGCTGATCCGGCCTACAAGTATCGGAAACTGTTGACCTGCAATTTGGAGAACTTGTCGATTAGGCAAGTTGAGCGGCTGAAGTTGATCCTTGAAGCAGATCCTGAGCTGGGCGTGATTTATGGGATTAAGGAACACGTGCGGGAGCTGTTGAAAACCAGGGATATCCATGATTTTCAATCGAGGTGGGCGGTGCTGGAGAAATCGGTGAAGGCAACGAAAATGGTGGAAGCGAAGTCGTTGTTCCGGACGCTGACTGCGTGGAGGCGCGAGTTGCTGGTGTTCATTCGTACGCGGTTGACGAATGCTCGGAGCGAGGCGGCGAACCTGACGGCGAAGAACTTGAAACGGATCGGTCGGGGTTATCGGAATCATGGTCATTACCGGGTCAGGATATTGTTATACACGGCGGGGCTACGGCCGTGCTGAGCATCCTGCACCACGCTTAAACTCGAAGAGCCATCAAAGGACCTAGTTCGGCACCTTAACCCGGGCAGTTTTCGTTGGCGTAGGGAGACGAGTGTAAAGGATGGATAAGACCACGAGCTGATTCGCGGTTACGTGGCTGCCGCGCAGACAACGGATGCCGAAAACCCTTTGCAGAAAACGATGAATACGAAATTTTTCAAGCGCATAAAGACACTGAATCAAAAAACGACCGTTTAGAAACGGCTGATCCTGTTTTCCACTATTTTGCCTGCCCCCTTAACTCACGTCTGAACTACCGTGTAACAACGAGGAGGCCCACGATGTCACATGGAACTCAGACGTAACGTCACATTAGATGGGAATCTTTGTACGCCAAAGATCCGATAGGGCCGACTAACGAACCTAGGCAAGTCCCTGCAATGACAACGCTTAAAATATCCAACTCCTGAAATTGTCCAACTGCAAGCGCTGTAAGTAGGCCAACTGTGGATACAGCTACAAAAGATGCAAGAACGCTGCGGGAAGCCCTCCACCGCTTCATCCCTAAAATGAAGACCAAGACAGAAACTACAGACAAGGCAACGGATCCAAGGAGTGAGAAAGGTGCATAGAATGCTAAATATCCCAAAAATGCTTGGGAGATTGAATTGTACTGGGGGTCAAGCAGAGAAGCGATGACAACTAGCAATGGGATTAAAATTGAGAATAATAATGAATTGATAATTATTCTGGAAATTTTTAGTTCAGTTTCGCGCATCGCAGCCTCTGCTAGTGGTCCGTATACCCATTGTTGGTATGGTCGTACAACCCTGTTTAGAACAGGAGTCAAGATCAATCTACTCGACGTGGCAGCGAATCGCCGACATTTAACAAACCCTTATTCTTATAAGCAGAGGCGGCGAGTCTGCTTTGGCAATCCCGCCACCTCATGAGGCGCTAAATATGCGATCTTAGGCTGCTTCTTGGCCTACCTATTCGCTTCTCTAGCAATCCTGTAGGCAAAAGTCTTCCACGTTTTCTGCGAAGCGTTCTTATTCAGCCATTGAGGGATCTTGGAACTCGTCACCTTGGCCGTCACGCCTAAGGCAAATTCATTGTTGCGTCCACTAAAGAGGCTCTTCAGGATTGAGAGTGTAGCCACCTAAAACCAACACCCGGGATCCCGGGCATGTCGCCAAAACGCGAAAAAGTCGAGGTCTTCCAGAAGAATGGAAGTTTCCACACAAACATTCTTGAAAGACCTCGACGTTGCTCAATTCTACCTTCACCGAACCAGACCTCACCACTTTCACCGGACTTGATGGCTTAGGACTCACCGCAATTGGGCAGTACCTGGGCGCAGCGAAAGCCGAGATCCTCTGCCACGTCACCACCCCGAACCCGTGGTGCCGCACCTGCGGGGGCGAAGGAACACCGAGGGATACCGTCACCCGCAGACTTGCCCACCAACCCTTCGGTTGGCGTCCGACCGTCCTGGTCATCAAACACCGACGCTACCGCTGCGGCCACTGCCAACGGGTGTGGCGTGAAGATCTGTCCAGAGCTGCACCGGAACGCCAGAAAATCAGCAGGACCGGCCTGGCCTGGGCCTTGAACGGTTTGGTCTGCCAACACCTCTCCGTCTCACGGATCGCCGAAGGCCTCGGCGTCACTTGGAATACCGCCAACGACGCAGTGCTGGCTGAAGGCCAACGCCTGCTGATCGATGACCCTGCACGGTTTTCCGGCGTCAAGGTCTTAGGCGTAGACGAACACGTATGGAGGCATACCCGCACCGGCGACAAATACGTCACCGTCATCGTGGATCTCACCGCCGTGCGCGATGGCACCGGCACCGCACGCCTGCTGGATATGGTTCCAGGAAGGTCCAAAGCCGTATTCAAGACCTGGCTGGCCGGACAAGACGACCAGTGGAAGCAGGGCATTGACGTGGTCGCGATGGACGGGTTCACCGGCTTCAAAACCGCAGCTGCCGAAGAGCTTCCCCACGCGGTGGAGGTCTTGGATCCGTTCCATGTCGTCAAATTGGGTTCCGAGGCCCTGGATCAAACCCGGCAGCGGGTCCAGCGCGAACAGCATGGCCGGCGGGGACGCAAGGATGACCCGCTGTATAAGTGCCGTCGGACCTTGACCACGGGGCTGTCCTTAGCCACTGACAAGCAGAAAGCCAAGCTTGAGGACCTTTTTACGGCGCCGGAGTATGAGCCGGTTCAACTGGTCTGGAGCGTGTATCAAAAGATGGTGGATGCCTACCGGCAACCGAAACCAGAGATCGGGCGGTGGGCGTTGGAGCAACTGATCAACGGGGTTGGCTCAAAGGTCCCGAAGGGGTTGCCGGAGCTGAAGAAGCTCGGTGGCACCCTGCGGCGGAGGAAGACGGACATCCTCGCGTATTTTGACCACGTCGGCAGTTCAAATGGGCCTACTGAAGCGCTCAATGGCCGGTTAGAGCATTTGCGGGGTATCGCGTTGGGGTTCAAGAATCTGACGCACTATATCGCACGGTCGTTGCTGGAGACTGGCGGGTTTAGGCCTTGGTTACACTCTCAATCCTGAAGAGCCATGAATCGGCGGTTTTCTTGTCGCGTAAACGATCGTTTTCGGTGTCCGTATAAGGCACCCTCACCGGGCATTTTATCGGGCGGGGTATACGGGAATATCAAATATTTGAAACCTCAGAGTTTCAAAAAATGAATGAGTCACAGAGACAGAGGTCCCGCATAAGGACCGGCTATCGGAACACTGCAATTCAATTATGCGGTCAGACCCCTTGCGGGACGACGCCACTGATTGCGCAGCCAAACAGAGGGCTCTACCTGGTCCTGCTACGGGACAGCCTTTGACTTGATTCCGTCGGCAAGCTGAAGTCCAATTGCTATCTGGCTCCACTCGCCCTTAGCGTACGATTTTTTCCGTTTTCTGCGGCGACCCGGATTCAACTTGGCTGCCTGGAACAAAGTTACGGGCGCACCGCGAATCCTCGGAGGATGAGGTCATTGCTGAACTCGTCAACTAGGCCCGGAAGGACTGTTCGAGAAACTTCGCGTCCGGTGTCACGGTCATAGGCAATGATGCGGTAGTCGGAACCGTCGTTGTTGTCCACCAACTGGACAACCTCAGAGGGAGTGAAGACTGCTTGGGATGAGGATGCTTGACTGGTGTGCCCCTCCACATTGAACTTATGGGTCGTTTCGCCTGTTTTCAGATCAGTGGTAAATATTGCATTTCCTGCCCCGTACCATTCAATGGCACCCTTGCGGATGGAAGCCGAGCCCAGTTGCGGTAGACCTGTTCCATCATCACGCATGAGGGGTTCATCGTTCGAAACATTTGTGAGAGGCACTTCTGTGTACTTACCGGTGCGTGTGTCCCAGGCCGATAAAACAGGCTTGGGCTGATCACCTATCGATTGGGAGCTGGCATCGGAAAGGTAATATACACTTCCGTCTACACAGGGTGCATCGGGAACCACTGCGCCTTCAGTGGCTAAGTTACTTGAACCAAGAACGTGCTCGGACCCGTTCTTGGTCCCAGTCAATTGGGCGAACATCATGGGTTCTTTTTCAAGCTCCCCAGGAGGAGTGTATCGTCCTGTCGTGCGGCTGGCGCCATAGATCATGTCACCGCATTGGGAAGTGATGAAGTAGTTGCCCTCGGCTTCATGCAACGTCGATTTTCCGTCTGAGGAGATCACAACCTGACTCGCGTATCCATTTTCTATGAAGCCGTCGTTGTAGACTCCAATCGATGAACCGTTATCGGTTGAAAACATTCCATTCTGACTGTCCGTTTTGGGGCTCGGAGAAATTTCGAGTCCAGAATCATCGATCTTGTAGTCATTGTTCATGTCGCTGAAGAACAACGCCTTCTCGTTCCAAGCGAACAGCCCGTTGTCCATACCATCTGTCTCAACCAGCTGGTAGGAGCCATCTTGCTCAAAGAGCAGGACTTTTCCTTGGGACCCTTTCTCCGCGTCCAAGTCAGTGCTTGGCGGGCTGAGGTATACCGCATACTTGGTTTGCCCCAGATCCTGCAGATTGGATTCCGCAGGGGCACGCGTTTCTACACCCCCTGTGCAGCCAGACAAAGCCAGGGCAAGCAGGGTTCCCAATGTGATTGCCACGGGGCGGGTTCGAGTCATGTTGCGTTTCTTCCGATCAGCTGCAGTGGGTCGGCGGCAGATTTCTTGTCAGCCGACCCACTACATTATTGGTGGTGTTGGGTTAGAAGGTTTTGTATGTTGTCGTCCGGCTCGATTTCTTGATGTCGTACGGATAGACTCCGAGCCCTCCGTTTCCATCTAAGTCAATGCTTTTGTTTACTAATTTGAACGCCGCCCATACGAGCTGTGAACAGTTCATGTCTCTGCCACTGGCAGATTTATTGACAGCAAAATTCATGTTGTAGTTCTTGCCTGTCAATCCCTTTGCGCGGTTGGCAGCGTTGGTCTTCACTGACGCAATGTGGTTTACCTGCTGTTTGACCGCGCCTTTGCTCACTTTGTAATTGAGGGAGCTTGTTGACCTGCTCTTCTTGTTTCTTCCGGGGGCTTCGACGAGGACTGTCTTCGAAATAAAAATACCGGTGTGGCCATGATTGATAATGCCATAACCGGCAGGCATCACGAATACGTCGCCGCCTTGTTTTGCGGACCCCAAGTTGTAGATCCTACCCCCGCCGGCATTTGCTGGCGCAGCGCCCTGGGTTAGCGATGAGCTCTTACTCGCAACAGGGGCGGCAGCCGCAACCGATTGACGATTTTCAGCAAGTGCCTTATTGGTAGCTTGGCTCAGGGTCAAGCCATTTTCCTTGGCATATGTCGTGAGAGATGACTTGAGCTCGGAGATGGGCAAGCCGGGGCTCATAGCGGCGAGCTCCTGGATGGCTTTGGATTCAGTTGCGGCGGAAACTGGGATCGCGGAAGTTACGAGCAGCAATCCTGACAACGCCAGGCCGGCAATGGCTAAACGCTTTTTCATGAATGCACCTTTCGTGCAAGGAGACGATGGGTTGGCACTGGTTGTGCGCCCAATGCACAGAATAATTCATGTTTTCGATTAACTTCTCCCGACGTTCTGAAAATGCGGAAAAATTTGCTTTACCTAGGGAACTTAATCATTGCCATATGGATTTAAGAGTGAATTGTTATCCGGTATTTGTTACGATTCGAGGTTTGAAGATTGATCGGCGGGTTTCTTGGATACAACGCTATGCGAGTCTCGAAGTGTTGGACTCGGAGCCGTTCGCTTTGTTGTACGAGACGCCGGGGGGTGCCCCTATGTTAAAAGTCAAGCAATTTTCTGCTCCGGAGCGTCATAAAGGGAACCATCGCGGATCATCGCAAACAGTACTGTCAGTCGACGGAGAGCATTCCGAATCTTGCAAGTCCTTCTGCGGTTCTGGTGTCGATGCCCTACTCGAGGACACGTAATCCCACATCACGCTCGCTTAGGGCCGCACCGAGGATCACCAGGTGGAGCACCGAGCGTCCGAGCCTGTCCATTCGGGTGATGACCAGCTGGTCGCCGGCGCGGATGGTCGGGGCGAGGGCCTTGTCGAGCTCGGGCCTGCTGGTCTTGGCACCGCTGGCATGGTCGAATGGTTGTGCGTCGGTGTAACCCTCCACCGTATGTCTTCTGTGTGTGATCAACTTTAAGTAAGCCATCACGGCTGAAGAAATAGGCCATTAAAGCGGCCACATTTGAGCCATTAAAGCGGTAAAAGTAGGCCACCTACGCCACCGGGTCTGCCAAGAATCCTTCGCAGCCTCGACCGTGGCCACCACGTTGATCACCACACCCAGACGGTTCCCGCCCTTTGCTTGTCGTTCCTGTCACGAAGAAGACAGCAAAGGACATGGGCCCGTCTGGCCAGATAAGTTCCTTACGGCGCCCCATTTTTGCCTATGTACGGCGCCGGAAGGTCTGGAAGGAAATGACGGAACCCATGTCCGTGCAAGAAACTATCAGGAAATTAGACTCAGAGGGTATCTCCGGGCGAAAAATCGCCGTTCAGCTGAACCTCAGCCGAGCCACTGTCGCCAAATACTTGAGCATCACTAACTATTCACCGGCCCCACCCAGAACGGGTCAACGTCCCGCGGGCTCAGTCATCACAGGCTTCGAGGAGACTATCAGTACCTGGCTCGAAGGCGACAGAGGCCGGCCACGCAAGCAACGCCATACCGCCCAACGCGTCTTTGACCGGCTCGTGGATGAAGAAAACTATCAAGGCACGTATTCACCGGTGCAGCGATTCATCAAACGATATAAGCAGGAACGCCAAAGCGACAACGACGGATTCCTCGAGCTGGATTGGGCTCCGGGCACCATTCAAGTGGACTTCGGCGAAGCTGAGGTCATCTTGAATGGCGAACAAAAAGTCGTGCACCTTTTCGTAGTTACCTTCCCGTATTCGAATATGCGCTTCGCGCAGGCTTACGGCGGGCAGACTGCTGAATGCGTGTGCCACGGGTTGCGGACCGTCTTCGAACACATCGGTTCGGTGCCGCATCGGATGATCTTTGATAACGCCACCGGAGTGGGGCGCAGGGTCAAAACCAAGGTGCTGGAAACGAAATTATTTGCTGCGTTCAAAGCGCATTACCGGTCCGAGGCGAAGTATTGCAATCCATATTCCGGTAATGAGAAGGGCAATGTTGAAAATGCGGTCGGTTTCTTGCGCCGCAATCTGATGGTTCCACTGCCTGTTGCAGCGAGCTTGGAAGGGCTCAATAAAGTACTGCTCGAACGTTGTGACCGGCTCGGAGACAAGCCGCATTGGCGGCGCAAGATTCTGATCAAGGACCTCTTCGCCCAAGATGTTCAGGCTGGTTTGGCGTTACCGGGGGTAGGTTTTGATCCGGTGCGTTACGAGAGCCGTAAGGCCGATAAATACGGCCACCTGAAAGTGGGATCCAATACGTATGCCGCTGGCCCGGTGTTCGCTAGGAGGTCGTTGACGGTCGGGATCCGTCACGACGTCGTGGAGATCCTCGACGAACAAGCCTCGGTGTTGAGAAGGTTTCCCCGAATTTTCGGGGATCACCCGGAAATAATCATGGAACCATCCGGGGTGCTCGCGTTGCTGGCTCACCGTCCGGGAGCGTGGGCTAACTCCCCAGTGCGGGCGGTGGTTTCTGACCCCGTGCGTGACTGGATGGATACCGCGCACACCGAGGACCGGCGCCGGCTACTGACCGCGCTGGACAAGGCCAGCGAGACTGCCGGGTTTGAAACCGCAATACAGGCAGCAGGGCAGATCATTGAGCAAGGTGATGATCCTGGCCATGAAACGTTAAGCATGCTCGCCAGGAGGTTGGCCGAAGGTACCGAACCGGAAACTGGGGATGTTGACCTGTCTGTTTATGATCGGCTCTTCGCAGCCCAGGAAGAATCGGTGTTGGCATGAATCCGGTGAGCGTTGAAGAGTTGGTGCAGGCTGGACGGGCGGCTTCGATGACCGCTTCGGTGATCTCTGAGTGGGCGCATAAAGGCACCCCGAAGCAGCGTGAATTCCTTTATGAGCTGCTCCAAGCCGAGCATGAGTCCCGCACGGCGTCGCGTCATCAACGGTTGTTGAAGGCTGCGAAGTTGCCGGCGTTGAAATCGTTGGTGGGCTATGACTGGACCTCGGTGACCTTCCCGACTGATTATGGGCGGGAAGCGTTGAGTGATTTGGATTTCTTGGACCATGCCCAGGATTTGGTGCTGTTCGGCGACGTGGGTACCGGCAAAACGCATTTGGCCACTGCGTTGGCTGCCGCTGCGTGCCTGCGGGGTATTCCGGCGAGGTTCTTCACGACTGCGTCGCTGGTGATGACGCTGCGCCGGGCGAAAGATGAGGGGCGGTTGGATAAGGAGCTCGGCTCCATCGCGAAGAATCAGCTCCTTGTCATTGACGAATTTGGGTATCTTCCGATCGATAGTGACGGGGCCAGGCTGCTTTTCCAGGTCATTGCTGACGGGTATGAGAAACGCAGTCTGGTGTTGACAACAAATTTGGAGTTCAAACGTTGGGGTACCGTCTTTGGCGATGACAATATGGCTGCCGCGGTCATTGACCGGATTGTTCATCACGGGAGGCTGTTGCAGTTCCGTGGGCAGTCGTACCGGGTGAAGCACGCGTTGATGAAATGAGCGTAGATCATGATGAACCAGTTGAGGAACATAGCGGAGAACACGTTGAGGAAGGGCAGGTGATGGGCGTGCAGATACCGGGGCGGTGGCATCCTGAAGGGCTCACTTTGGAGGAGGATTTGGCGTTGCTGGCCAGCGGGGAAGGAACTGGCTGGTGGGATGAGTCCGGCCGGCCAGCTCCATGGCCACAGGATTTTCTTGACCCTGCTGCGGGCTGGTCCCAAGACGGGGTGCTGGCTGTTGACTGGGTGCAAGGTGCCCAGGTTCCGGAAGTGAAGCCCCTGGAGCAGTTACTGGATGAGTGGGACGGTGCCGAGCCACCGTTCTAAGTCGTGCACTATTGCCGTGGCAGGCCATGGATCGTTGTGTTTACGGGGTTTTTGGCCTGCCGCGGTGGCGTTAGCGCTGTTATGGTCTATTTCTGCGCTGAGATGGCCTACTTTTTAGCGCTTTAATGGCCTACTTAAACTTGACGAAACACAGTCTTCACTGCCGGAACGTTCGCTTCCTCCAGAACGGGTCTCTCTTTATAGCTGTTTGAGCCCGTCCCGTAAGACGTTCGTTTATAGGACAGCAAAGGAATGAAGGTCAGTGCAAGTCAGGCTGGCGGTTCAACTGATATTTCTTTTGCAAGGCCCACTCATTTTGGTCCAAGAGATATGAACTTTCCGGGAACCAAGCCAACCACTGAAGCATATTTTCACTATCCGCCTATGCTGAGTAGAGCAGCCTCCGGCGTTTATGATCCATTCATTGTGCACGAGATAACTTTGATCTGAGTTCCTCTAAGTGCGAAGCTAAAATTTGACGCTGGTCTCGGGTGAACCTTCTGGCCTGCATATCGAGAACCACTCGACCACAGTTTTCTCCCACTCCCAACAGCTGAGAGACACTGGTTGGGTCCCTTTAAGCAGTCCAGCAGCTATGCGATAGCTAACTGATTCTCTCTAACCCACTCATCCCAAAACCGGGACGGCGTCAACCCATCCAAAGACCCATGGGGACGCTCATGATTGTAAATGTCCTTCCATTCATCAGCCAAATACTTCGCTTCCACCATAGTGTCCATAATTTCCCCGGAAAGCTGTTCACGCCGGAACTGCGCATTGAACGACTCGATAAAACCGTTCTGCCAAGGTGAGCCCGGATCGATAAACGCAGTGGACACCCCCACAGTGTTACACCAATCCACCAGCGCGCCAGCAGTGAACTCAGGCCCGTTATCACACCGCACAAACGTTGGCTGGATCCCAATTTCAGCAATGATGTCCTCCAAAACAGCCACCACATCAGCAGCTTTAAAAGACCTGCGGGGAATGATCGCCAAAGCGGTCCGCGTGTACTCATCAATGACATTGAAGAACCGGATATGACGGCCACAAGAGGTGACATCCGACTGGAAATCAAAGCTCAGTACATGCATCGGGTACTCGGCGGTCAACCGCTTCTGTTCCCCAGCGTCTGGGCCGGTGCGCCGCTTCTTTCGACGCTTGGGCTTACAGACCAAGCCTTCTTCTCGCCATAATCGTCGGATGCGCTTGCTGTTCAAGACAGTGTCTTTCCATCGTTCGGTGGCCAGCAAGTGCCAGCGGGCTTTGCGCCAGCCCCACGTTGGATGCTTAGACGCGACAGCCCTCAAGTCGGCTCGTAGCTGCGCTTCGTCAAAGCTCATCGGTGTTTTTTTCTTACGTAGTGCAGAGCGGTTCTGGCCCAGAACGTGGCAAGCGAAGCGTTCGGATGCCCCGAATTTTTCCATCGCCATCCGTACAGCACGGCGGCGTGGTTCGGGGCTTAGAATTTTCCCTTGGCAACCTCAGTAAGGATGTCGTTGGCGAGCATCTGATCAGCGAGCAGCTTCTTGAGGCGCGCGTTTTCCCTCTCTAGCTCCTTGGTACGTTTGCTGGCTTCAGCGTTTTTCTCGGACCCGTACTGGTTGATCCAGCGGTACCAAGTAGCTTCAGTGATCTGAAGTTCCTTGATGACCTCGATCATCGGGTGTCCGTCGTTGAGCATCTTTTGTCCTTGGCGGACTTTAGCGATGACCTGGTCTGGTGTGTGTCTGCGTGCCATTGTTTCTGTGATTCCTCCTGTGTCCATTGTCGGACACGAGTACTCACATAGTCACTGGACTACTTTCCGGGGACCCAACCAACACGAAGATTAGCTTCGTCCAGGTTCTCAGAACTTCCTATCGCGTCGAAAACCTCCTCACGCCGATCGATCGCTTGAACTAAAGCCTCGAGGATCATCATTTCTTGTTTCGTCTGCAGCTCGCTCTCATGCATGCGGCGATTATTTCACAAACTTTAATCCTGGGGTAGACCACCTCCGGCGGATGGATTCGAATACTCCCGATTGGAGTAGCCCAATACGTTGTTCTGACACGTTCATGCTGATTCTGAGTCAATACTGAAGGCGCAGGAAATATCCTAAATCGTGGTCTGGACTGAATATTCAGAGCGGACCGGAGTTTGGCAGCTTGGCCAAGCAAGCCAGGAATTCGCAAACTGGAGGTCAATATGACGGCAGAGCGATCCAAAACCGAGTTTTAAAAGGCACCATCGCGGTAGTTACTCAGCCGTGGGCACTCAAGATCCAGCTGTTCATCTTGCTCTCTGTGTGCCGTCCCGTAGAGCGTTCGACCTATGGGATCGCTGAATCAGCTTTAGTGGAGAAGTTTCTGGTCGACGCTAGGCTAGTCGCATGATGACAGTTATTTCAGCGCCAGCGGATCTCGTCGTAGCAACCAATATAGGTGTGGGCGTCCGATTTGCTGGTATCGAATCGATTGCAGATGTTCCCATCGTTTCTGACGAATGGCTGGGGAAAGAAGGACTTAGGCTCTATCTTCAGGGAATACGTAGCGACGAAACTCGGCAACGCGACGCTCGCTTCGAAGAACAACTAAACCAATGGGGTGCGCTTCGAGAACTCTCTGGAGTCGAAGCTGCAGGAGACCCGCCCTCAATGCCCGGACAGCTCGTTCTTGGAGTAGTTGGAGCGGTTATCTCGGATGACGTAGGCACCACATATCGGTTGAGCGCTGGACAGGTTGCTGGGGGCATGTCCGGCTGGGAATCCACTTGGGTATATCTTCCCGCACCTCCAAAAACGGCACGGGTTCTCACTCTCGAATTCACCGTTAATGGCGGGCCAACCGGCAAGATCTGCAAAATTCAACTGGACTGACCTAGAGGATTCTCGCATAGCGTTCCTCTTACGGGCGGTAGAAACTCTCGCTCATACCTATTGAATTTCATCATGGCCAAGTCGAAGACGAGCTTTGAACCGATCAATCGACTCTTATATGGAACAGTCGTGTCAGCTAGGAACGGGAAAAGTGCGTGCAACTGTTAAACATCAAATTGAAAGCTCGCATCTGGGCTGTTCCAACGGATGACTTGTTGCCTGCCAAATAGGCATGTCGTAAGGTATTTTAAACGCTACTGTTATGACTATCACATTTGGAGCCAAGGTTTGGCCAGGAAATTTTATATGTTCATTAAGGCATGGCGAAGTTGTTCCAACCTTCCCTTCGGGTTTTTAGAAGGAGCCCAGAATTGAACATAACGCTTTCCGACGTGAAGCTAGAGTTCGGCACGATGGCGGAAAAACCTATCTCGTACGAATTCTCAACTGGTGCATTCACCGTGTTGCGGGGACGAAGCGGAACAGGAAAAACTACGCTCCTTCACACCATGGCTGGCTTCCAGGCTCCTGAAAGTGGCAATGTCTACTGGGACGAGCAAGACTATTACTCGTTCAGCAAGTCCAAGCGCGAGAGTCTTCGTCAGGAAAATGTTGGATGGGTTGATCAAGAATACGGAATGATCAGTTCACTGACCGTCCAAGAGAACATAGTTTTGGGATGTAGCCGTGGCCAGATAAAGACGTTGCGTCCAATGGTCTGCGAGCTGGCCGAAGCGCTTGCCATCACCCATGTTCTGAAATCGCGACCAATGAATATCTCTGGCGGAGAGCGTCAGCGTGCAGCCATTATCAGAGCCTTGATCTACCAGAGTCGTTCTGCCTTCATTCTCGACGAACCAACGTCGGCCTTGGACCTGCACTCTACAGAGCTCGTCATGGATCTGTTGCTGCGGAAATGCCACAATGGTGCAACCTTGGTCATCGCTTCGCATGACCAAGAAGTCATTGCCCGCGCCGAACATATAATCGAGCTAGACCACACTCTCACTATGTCTGACATTGCGAATCCATGAAGTCATTCCTACGACTGATGCGGGATACACCCAAACTCGCCGCAAGTATCATCGCTATCGCAGCCATCACTGCTATGTTCCTCTCGCAAATGGTTGTCCAAGGGAATGCCCAAGAAAAAATTGCCGAAACGTGGCGCGGTGCCTACGACATCCTCGTGTTGCCTGCTTCAGCATCTAACCAAGAGCTGACAGATGAAGAAGGCCGCACACTGCTTGACTCGAACTTCGCCAACGTTTCAGGCGACCCGATTCCCAGCAAACTCTTGCAGTCCATCGACAAGCTAGAGAACGTGGACGTCGCAGCGCCCATCGGTTTTATCGCCCGGTACTCTGGTGCATCGGAAGTGCCCACGTTAACAATTCCCTTGGACATTTTTGATCAGAACTCAAAATTAGCGTTGAGATTGACACAGAAGGTAGTCATCAACGATGGACTAACTGACAGACTTGCGACGGTCAACACAGATACCATGGTGCTCGACTCCTCAGAATACGAGGGTGGCCCAATCATGCCCTTTGGCGAAAACTTCATGGTCGTTGGGAATCGAGACATTCCATATGTCAGCGTGGGCGACGGTAATCTCAGGATTGCTCTCAACCAGTTGCCAGATGTTTCAACTACGCTCTTCGCTGTAGACCCGGTCAAAGAAAAAATGCTACTTGGCGCGGAAAATAGTGGATTTCTCGACCGCCTGGTTGCATTCGAATCAGCAGTTTCCACACTTGATAATACGGGTGTAGCCACTGCTCGGGACTTAGCCGAGCTGGACGCCAACGACCCGGTACGCCAGGATCTATCCAAAATTGGTGTTGACTACGCCTCAAATCCAGCACTCAGGTTTGGCATATATGGCATGGAAAGCCTGGCTGTGCCAATCGTCCAAAATAGTGACGCCTACCCGCCGGCCACTTTGGATACAAAGGTTGAGAAGCTTATGGGCAGTACCAGCGGAGATGCTGAGGACATTCTGAGAACTATGGGAACGGCTGATTTTCAGAACGTTGGAACGGAGTCCCTGAACCTTTCGACCGCATTCCAGCCTTTTGCGGGTTCCCAGCTGAGTCTTCCATGGCCAGGCACAGATGAAATCGCACTTAATAGCTACGCCGGAAAATACGAGGCTTCAACAATCGGTCCACTGCAATGGAGTCCAAGTTCAGATAGTGGGCCTGACAAGCGCCTCACATCTATAGGGGTACAGCCACAAGGATTTACATATGCGACATCAAGGATGAATGAGCAAGTGAAGCTCGGCAACGCAGGCTCTGCCACCGGGCGTTCTTTAGGCGACAGTCAAACATATAGATCCACTGGCCCGATAGATCAAGACGAAGACGGGATGCTGCCGTGGGGGTTTTCAGGAATGCCCAAAGGAAAAGCTGCAGCAGCTCCAATAGTCACCGGACATTTTGAACCGCACAAAATCATTGGCGCGGGTACGTTGCCCCTAGGCGCTTATGATTCCTCGAAAGTAAATGTCTTGGACGAGGAAGGGAACACTCAAGAGGCACTGGAACCGACTTTGCACGGCTTGGGTCTGGCTGCGCAGGCATCAAGTGCGCTGACTACTCTCAACGGAGCCCACACCCTCGGGATCAAAGACCCTGTGAACGCAATACGTGTTCGAGTAGGTGGATTGACCGGAGAGATGGAACAAGATTCAGAGAAGATTGATGCCGTCGCGGCATCTATCGCGGGTTTGGGTCTTAGTGCTTACCCTGTAGCTGGTTCGTCACCACAAAGTGTGCAAGCGTTTGTTCCTAAATACGCGTTCGGTACGGATTCAGATTCCGAGGCTCAGGTTGTCGATTCTTTAGGGTGGGTTGCTCTTGAATACACCACTTTGGGTGCCGGAATTACAGCTCGCGACGCCGTGTCTACTTCGGGTGCTCAAGTGGCAAGCTGGAGCCAGTTCCTCGTGTTGGGATCGTTAATCGCGTTGATCATCATCCAGTATCCAAAACGACGAATAAACAATAATCTACTAGTCGGGCAGTCCTTATCGTACTGGCATCGTTTCAGGTGGCATCTTTCAGAAGATATCTATCTCGTTCTAGCTGTTTTAGTTTTAGTTGCGACCTTAGGTCAAAGGGCGCATTTACAGAATGCTGATTTTACGCGGTGGGATAGCGTAGTGCCCCTGGTTGTCACTGGTCTAGCCGCTCTTGTTGGTGCTTCGCTGTCAGCTCGCGTAGAGGGACAGTTCTCTTCCGAAAGTAGAACGGATATGGGACGTAGGCTTCCCCGTTTGGTACGCGTTATTTCTAGTCGGTTACCGATGCTTCTGACTAAATCCGTAGCTCTGTCCCTAATTGCCGTCGCTATTGCTTTCATGGTGGATCTAGTGGTGCGAAGCAATTATCTTCTTGGAACAACGGAGCTGGGGAAAGAGATTGCCTCTGGCATTATTGGGCCATCTGTCGTGTCTTGCGCTGCCGCGGCTGGCAGTGGGATTTTGATTCTTGCAACCGCTACCCAGTCTGATCTCAAACGCCAGGCTTCAGATTGGGTTGTTGCTACCCGATCGGCAGCAGTTCGGTGGAGAAACATTCGGAGTAAGCAAGTGCTCGAGCACTTCGTGATGTTTTTGCTTGCTGCGTCATTGACGGCTTTTCTATTTGTTGTGTTGTTGAGCGGAGCATCGTTGGATGCATCGTCGGTACCAGTTGGTTTGGCGACTTTTCCGAATCTGGAAATACTTTTGATAGGTATAGCTTCGATTTTTGTTGTTGCGGGGTCTGCTACGTTGCTTCAACTCGCGCTTCGAATGGCCAGAAGTAGGTAACGCGTATATGGGGTACATATCAATTAGTCAATCACGTCGCCTACTGCTTGAAGCAGTTCGGGAGGGTGCAGCTGTTTTCCGGCTGATATTACACTGATTGCTTTCGACGGAGCCGATTATTAGAATTTTCGGTCGGAGAATCCGGGCGACAATTGTTTGCAGGGTGGATTTGCAGGATACTTAATCGCTGAATTTTTATGGCATGTTTTACTGTCCCGTAGAGGGTTCCCCATAGGGTGCGATGAAGAAGGTAAACGTTGTGCTGTGTTTGAATGAAGTATGAAAGCTTCGAGTAAGGCCGTTTGCCTGACAATAGGGGCTCTTCAGGATTGAGGGTGTAAACGCCGTCTAAACCCACCGGTCTCCAACAACGACCGGGCGATATAGTGCGCCAGATTCTTGAACCCCAACGCGATACCTCGCAGATGCTCCAACCTGCCATTCAAAGCCTCGGTAGGACCATTCGAACTACCAATATGATCAAAGTACGCGAGAATGTCCGTCTTCCTCCTGCGCAGGGTGCCGCCGAGCTTTTTCAGCTCCGGCAACCCTTTCGGTACCTTCGTGCCAACTTCGTTGATCAGTTGCTCCAAGGCCCACCGTCCGACCTCGGGCTTCGGTTGCCGGTAGGCATCCACCATCTTCTGATACACGCTCCAGACCAATTGAACCGGCTCATACTCCGGCTCCTTGAACAGGTCTTCAAGCTTGGTCTTCTGCTTTTCCGTAGCCAAGGATAGTCCCGTGGTCAGCGTTCGCCTGCACTTGTAAAGCGGGTCATCCTTGCGTCCTCGACGCCCATGTTGCTCACGTTGAATCCGTTGCCGGGTCTGGTCCAGCGCCTCGGAACCTAGTTTGACTACATGGAATGGATCCAACACCTCCACCGCGTGGGGTAGCTCCTCGACGGCAGCTGTTTTGAAGCCGGTGAAACCGTCCATTGCGACGACTTCAATGCCCTGTTTCCATTGTTCTTCTTGATCAGCCAGCCAGGTTTTGAATACAGCTTTGGATCTTCCAGGGACCATGTCGATCAGTCGTGCGGTACCGGTGCCGTCACGCACCGCGGTGAGGTCCACAATCACGGTGACGTATTTGTCGCCGGTTCGGGTATGCCGCCAAACATGTTCATCGACTCCCAGCACTTTGACCCCGTCGAAGCGGGTTGGATCATCAATCAGTAAGCGTTGACCTTCAGCCAGCACAGCCTCATTGGCGGTATTCCAGGTGACGCCGAGGCCTTCGGCAATTCGGGAGACTGACAAGTGGTGGCAGACCAGTCCAACCAGCGCCCAGCGTAGCCCGGTCCTGCTGATTTTCTGGCGTGGCGCTACTGCTTGGGACAGCTCTTCACGCCAGACTCGTTGGCAATTGGCGCAACGGTAGCGGCGGTGTTTGATGACTAGGACAGTGGGACGCCAGCCCAATGGTTCGTGGGCGAGGCGGCGAGTGACGGTATCGCGTGGAATGCCTGCTGCTCCGCAGGTTTGGCACCAAGGGATCGGGTTGGTGACGTGGCAGAGGATTTCGGCTTTCGCTGCGCTCAGGTGTTGCCCGATTGCGGTCAGTCCCAAGCCGTCAAGATTGGTGAAAGTGGTGAGGTCTGGTGCGGTGAAGGTAGGATTGAGCAACGTCGAGGTCTTTCGAAAATGGCTAGTGTAGTAACTTCCATTCTTCTGGAAGACCTCGACTTTTTCGTGCTCGGCGACATGCCCGGGAATCGGGGTGTTGGTTTCAGGTGGTTACACTCTTATTCCTGAAGAGCCACAATAGGACTCCTGCTGACTTTCGCAGGAGCAGCAGGTAGTTTCGTGATGTTCTTGCAGCCATCCCTCTCGGTCAGGCTGTAAGTGAGTCAACCACGACCCACCACTGACCAGAAGGAACCACCATGAGCACCGTCGGCGTCACCCGCGAAGAAATCAGGGACTACGTCCACCAATACAACCTGCAGCCCCACGGCACCCGGACTGCATGGCTGCAGCAACAGCCCTTCTCCAGGGCCACGTTCTACCGCTGGAACCAGCTCGTCTTCGAAGGGGACCTCGACCGCAACCTCGTTCCACGAGATCATGGACAGATGAACACTACCCCGAGCCAACGCTCAGCCTTCGAGCAAGCCCGTGCCAAGGAACAAGCAGAACACGAGGACGAGCTCAAGGCGCTGCGTGAACGCGTCCGCCAGCTCGAAGGAACTAACGAGGCCCTGGGAAAAGCTATCGGGCTCTTGCACGCGTTGAACGAGCAAGAGCCCGCCACGTCAACGACGGACGAGCGCAAGAATTCATCGCCACGGAAAACGAACTGATCCGAGCCCTAACGAGCCTTAACGGTTCGCAACGCCAAGCCCTCAAAGTCACCGGTCTTTCCCGTTCGACCTGGCACTACCGGAGCAGTCCGAGGCCCAGGGCAACGAACCCGATCCACCAGGCGGATCGCGCCTATTCCACCAGGATCAGCCCCGGGGACTGTGAGCGCATCGAAGAGCGTATTCTTGCCGGGTGGGCCGAGGGGAACTCGGTGGACCATTCCTTTGCCACAGCCTGGGATGAAGGACTCATGCTCGCCTCGCGGCGCGCATGGTGGCGTATTGCCGCAGCGCTCGAAGAGCAGATGCTCCGCCCGAAGGTGCCCACCCGAAAACAAAACCGCACAACACGAGGACAAAAGCCTGTGTTGAAAGCCACCGGTCCTGGGCAGATCTGGTCGTGGGACATTACCGACTTGTATTCGCCGTATAAGAACCGCGTGTTCAAGGCCTATTCGATCATCGATATTTTCTCCCGGCAGATCGTCGGGTACCGGGTGGAGGAGCGCGAAGCGGATCATCTGGCCGTGGAGATGTTCCAAGACGCTTTCAAAACCTACGGCGTGCCCCATGTAGTACATGCCGATTCTGGGCCGGCCATGAAGTCCAATGCCTTGAAAGACGCGTTGGAGGCCAAAGGTGTTGAGCTGAGCCATAACCGGCCCTACGTATCGAATGACAACCCGTTCAGTGAGTCCGGATTCAGGACGATGAAGTATCGTCCCGATTATCCAAAAGTATTCTCCGCGCTTGCCGATGCGCGAGCCTATTTGGATGGGTACGTGCCGTGGTACAACGGGCAGCACAAGCATTCGGGGATTGCTTTGTTCTCTCCGGCGCAGGTCCACGACGGGTCTTGGGAGCATGTTTGGCAGGTGCGGCAGCAGGCATTGGAGGATTATTACCGGTTGCATCCGGCACGTTTTCATTACCGTCCGGTGACGCCTGCGCCTGCGGGGGTCGTGGGGATTAACCTGCCGTCAGAAGAGGCGGGTGTTGCGTTGCAGGCAGCTTAGTGACTCCACACAGCTTGACATTTTTCGATGGCGGAGCTGTCCTGAGATTGATGACAGTTCTGCGGGCTGCCCTGCGACATCAAGCGACACAGCTCTACTTGGGCTTGCCATAGCTGTATTTTTCTTTGGCATAGCGTTCTTGATCATGTCCAGGAAGCCAGAGCGGATTCCGCTCGACGCCGCCGGCCCCTTTGGGAAACTCGACTAAAGTCCGAGACCGAGTCGCATCAGCAATTGGGCGGCGCTCTGCATCTACCTTGCACCGTCCCAGTTGAGGTTCCTCTTACGGGCTTCCATACAGAACTGAATGCAAAAGTCAGGACCGTTGGATCAACGGATTATGCGCCGCTCTGAAATCTGTCCCGCAGCCATTCCAGGCTTTCCTGCGTCTGCCCAGGAAGCCGGAAGGCTTCGGTCGAATCGAGAATTTTGGCTGTTGAGGAAACCACTTGTTGGCTCTGTTCTCGTGTCGGTTCATAGCGACGATTACTCAGGGACGCGCCCAATGCAGTTCGGAGTGCTTGAACCTCGTTGATGAGCTGGCGTAAGTCGGTGACTTGCAGGTCTGGTGCCGGTTGGATGATTTCAATGTCCAAGAGGTCGAGTTGGCAAGCTAGTTCGCCCCGTTTCCGTTTATCCAGCCAATGCATGATGCCCTGCCCGGGGCTAGCAATCCGGATGATGCTGCTGGCCGTGCCCATTATCTCCAGGGCCATTTGCCCAGCTTCATCTAGTGCTGCCTCGTATCCATCAAACGGAAAATGGTAAGCAGGTAGATGCGGGAGCCATTCGATCGGAAAACTGTCATGTTCCCAAGCCCATTGGTCCCAGGTCACCGTGTCCTTCGTAATTGACAAACGCACGGTCATTGCCCCTTCACCGGGATCGCCACAGGAACAAAATAGAAGCGGAATCCGACCTTCCGACGGAAAATAGTCCGTCAGCCGGGTCCTTCCCATAAGCACTTCAGCAGCAAGTTTAATGTCGCTCGCATCAAATATGCTCACGTACCCAGATAGGGCATCCGGACCAATCAAGTCGGTGAGACCGCAGCCGTCAAGCACGAATTCAACGCGCGAATTCACGTGGCAAGTTTCCCACTCGCCCCGATCGAAGCCGACGACTGAATGGGTCCACGGTTGAACGCCGATCTGCAGGGAGGCCCTGGAACCATCTTCCCATGGAAAACCGGTTGGTTAGAGGCTGGCTCTCATAGGAAATGCGGACGACCGCGACAGGGGTTGATCGAATCGAACTTGTCGCCGGATAACGTCACGGATAGCGTTACTCTTACGGGCGGCTCGGCGCAGTGCTGAGGACTATGGACGGTTTTACTGAGGCTTTCGGAAACAAATAGGCTATGAATATGACCCCTTCCCTAAAAGTCACTGTGGCGCCGTACTGGCTTTCCTCGATATTCCTTCGTGCTTTTGCTAATCCATTCGTTCTCGTGGACGGCGTTGAACATCCCGCCACGTGGGGTACTCCTTGCAAAGGCATTGTGGAAGCGGGCGACCATGTTGTCGGCGCAGGTATCCGCTACCGAGGCTGCGGTGTCGTATTAGGAGTTTCATCTGCGACTTTCACTATCAGGAATGACCGTGAGACCGCACTGGTGGCTCGTAACGGTTTGCTGAATCACACTCCGTTTACCGTTGAGGAAGTCCCGGCGAACCAGTTGCACAACAATACGTTTACAGTCATGTCGACCATATGATTTTCAAAGGCTGATCGACTGAACCACAGAGCGTTCTCACTAAAAGGCTCCTTGGATGTTTGTCTAAACGCCTCTGGCCGGCACCCATGCGGGTGCCGGCCAGAGGCGTTGCGAAACGAGGGCTGCTAGGCGCGGCCGTCAAACAGGTTCGTAACCGAACCTTCGTGGAATACCTCGGAGATGGCGCGAGCGATCGTTGGAGCGATCGACAGCACGGTCAGGTTCTCGAAGCGCTTCTCTTCCGGGATCGGCAGGGTGTTGGTGACAACAACTTCCTTGGCACCGCACTCGGCCAGGCGCTGCGCGGCTGGATCCGAGAACACTGCGTGGGTCGCGGCGATGATGACATCCTTGGCGCCGGCTTCCTTCAGCACGCGCACAGCACCTGCGATGGTTCCACCGGTGTCGATCATGTCATCGATCAGGATCGCGGTGCGGCCCTCGACCTGGCCCACCACGGTCTTGGACTCGGCCTGGTTAGGCACGGTCAGATCGCGGGACTTGTGGACGAACGCCAGCGGGGTGCCGCCCAAACGGTCTGCCCACTGCTCGGCGACGCGCACGCGGCCGGTATCAGGGGAAACCACGGTGACTTCATTGACGTCTACCTTGGACTTGATGTAGTCAGCCAGCAGCGGGAAGCCGAACAGATGATCCACTGGACCATCGAAGAAGCCCTGGATCTGCGCGGTGTGCAGATCGCAAGAGATCACGCGGTCAGCACCAGCGGTTTTGAACAGGTCCGCGACCAGGCGGGCCGAGATCGGCTCGCGGCCGCGGCCCTTCTTGTCCTGGCGTGCATAAGGGTAGAATGGCGCCACGACGGTGATGCGGCGAGCCGAAGCGCGCTTCATCGAGTCAATCATGATCAGCTGTTCCATCAGCCAGTTGTTCAGCGGTGCCGGGTAGGACTGCAGCAAGAAGACTTCCTTGCCGCGAACCGATTCATCTGAACGGACGTAGATCTCGCCATTGGCGAAGTCGTACGCGTTCAGCGGCAGCAGTTCGGTATCAAGTGCCTTGGCGACCTCGGCGGCCAGCTCGGGGTGCGCACGGCCGGTGGCCAGCACCAGCTTCTTGTCGACGTTATGGCTGATTTCACTCATGGGGTTTGCTTTCTCGCTCGCTTCGCTATCACGTATGAGGTTGTTGTCGAGGAAATGAAGTCTGTAGCTGAATTACTCGGAGGCCGAAGAGTTCAGTGAGGACTTGAACGCTGCGTCAGCCGAGGAAGTGCCCGGGCGCTTTTCAAGCGTCCAGCCCTCGGAGTTGCGCTGCGGTGCCACAGACAGTGCTAGGGCACCGGCCGGGACGTTCTTGCGGACGATGGCTCCGGCTCCGGTGTATGCGCCGTCTCCGATTTCAACCGGAGCAACGAATACGGTGTTAGAGCTGGTGCGCACATGCGAGCCGATCTTGGTGCGGTGCTTCTTTTCGCCATCGTAGTTTGCGGTGATGTTGCCGCAGCCGATGTTGGTGAATTCACCGATTTCAGCATCTCCGGCGTAGCCGAGGTGCGAGAGCTTGGAGCCACGGCCAATCGTGACATTCTTGGTTTCGTAGAAGGCACCGATCTTGCCATCTACACCGAGGTCGGTGCCCGGACGCAGGTAGGCGAACGGACCTACCGAAGCGCCCTCTGCAATGCGCGAGTCGGTGGCGTCGGTGCGCTTGACGGTGGCGCGCTGGCCGACCACGACGTTAGTCAAGGTGGTGTCCGGGCCGACGGTCGCGTTAGCGCCGATGATGGTCTCGCCGTGCAGCTGGGTACCTGGCTTGATGGTGGCGTCCTGGCCGATCATCACATCAGCGTCAATCCAAGTGGTGGCCGGATCAACGATGGTCACGCCCTGGCGCATCCAGAATTCGGTCTTGCGCTCGTTGTAGATGCGAGCCAGGTTGGAAACCTGCACGCGGTCGTTGGCCCCTTCGATCTGCCAGCGGTCCGCGATCTGCGAGGAAGCCACACGGCCACCGCGTTCGCGGGCAATTGCCAACACGTCGGTCAGGTACATTTCGCCCTGCGCGTTCTCGGTGGTGACCTCGGTCAGCGCCGAACGCAGGATCTTGGCATCGAAAGCGTAGATGCCAGAGTTGATTTCCTTGATGAGCAGCTCGTCAGCCGAAGCGTCCTTCTGCTCGCGGATCCCTGCAACCTCGCCCTTGTCATCGCGCAGGATGCGGCCGTAGCCATTGGGGTCATCCAATTCGGTGGTCAGCACGGTGACCGAATTGCCGTTGGACTCGTGCGTGGCGACCAGGTCCTGGAGGACTTCACTGGTGAGCAATGGCACATCGCCGTAGGTCACCACAACGGTGCCTTCAAGTGCCGGGTCCACAACTTCCAAGCCCTGCTGGACTGCACGGCCGGTGCCTGGAATTTCATCCTGGTCGGCAATGGTGATGGAAGGGAACTGGCTCAGAATGTGTTCTGCAACCAGGTCGCGCTGGTGGCGGACAACCGCAACCAGGTTTTGCGGCTGCAAAGCTGAAGCCGCATGAAGCGCATGGCCAATCATGGACCGACCTGCGATTTCATGCATGATTTTCGGCTTCGCCGACTTCATGCGGGTACCAGCCCCGGCGGCTAGGACGATGACAGCTACTGGTGCGTTGACCTGATCACTCAAGTGCATTCTCCTGCAAATTGGATTCAAGGTTTTGGGCAGAAAAGTAAAACCTCAAAGCAAGTCTATCGCGAGCTCCGGGATGCGCTGAACTGGTCAAAAAATAAAAGCGCCACATGCGTGACGCTTCTTGATTGGTTCCGCCCCTAGGATTCGAACCTAGAATGCACAGCTCCAAAGGCTGGCGTGTTGCCATTACACCAGGGCGGAAAATGGCTTGTGCAGGTCATACCCAACAAGCACGCTAATTATTCTGCCATGATCAGCCCGATGTGCGAAATCGCAAAACACCGTAGCTAAACTCACTTTTATTCTCTGTTTTATTCTCCTGCCGCTCACTGGCCCCGCGCGGACCCCATGTGCCCTGCCGCGATCTCGATTTGCCCCCGGAACGTAAAATAGAAATCGTGGCACATTTACTCGGGGGCGAAGCCCTACATCTGGAATATCCCACCCACGTCGTTTTCGACTCGGTAACCATCGGAATTTCCGATGGCGACCGCATCGGCTTGGTGGGCCGCAATGGCGAAGGCAAGTCCTCGCTGCTTGGCATGCTCAGTGACAAGATTGAACCGAACTCCGGGCGTGTGACCAAGCGCAATGGCCTGCGCGTGGGTGTGCTTGACCAGTCAGACACCCTGGACCCCGAAGCAACGGTGCACTTCAGCGTGGTCGGAGAGATGGATGATCACCAGTGGGCCGGCGAAGCCCGCATCCGCGACATCATCTCCGGGCTGGTCGCCGATCTGGACTGGGAAGCGAAAATCGGAACCCTCTCCGGCGGACAGCGCCGCCGCGTGGCACTGGCCGCTTTGCTGGTGCAGGACTGGGATGTCATCATCCTGGACGAGCCGACCAACCATTTGGATGTCGAGGGCATCTCCTGGCTCGCCGAGCACATCGACAAGCGCTGGTCCAAGAGCTCCGGCGGCTTGATGGTAGTCACCCACGACCGCTGGTTCCTGGACGCGGTCTGCACCACGACCTGGGAAGTCCACGACCGCTTGGTCGAGCCTTTCGAAGGCGGCTACGCCGCGTACGTGCTGCAGCGCGTGGAACGCGACCGCATCGCCGCGGTTACCGAAAACAAGCGCCAGAACATGATGAAGAAGGAACTGGCCTGGCTGCGCCGCGGCGCCCCGGCCCGTACTTCCAAACCGAAATTCCGCATCGAGGCCGCTAACCAGCTGATTGCCGATGTTCCACCGGCCCGCAACCCGCTGGAATTGCAGAAGATGGCCACCAGCCGCCTGGGCAAGGACGTCATCGACCTGCTGGATACCGAGGTGTCCTTCGGTGCCAAGCAGGTGCTCAAGCCGTTTACCTGGCGTATCGGCCCGGGCGAACGCACCGGCCTGCTCGGTGCCAACGGCGCCGGCAAATCCACCTTGCTGGGCCTGATCGCCGGCACCGTGGAACCGACCGGCGGCAAGATCAAGCGCGGCCAGACCGTGAAGCTTGCCGTGCTGGACCAGCAGTTCCGCGAATTGGAGCAGATCGGCCAGGACAAGGTCCGCGAAGTCCTGGCTCGCTACCGCACCACCTTCAACGTCGATGGCAAGGACCTGACGCCAGCACAGCTGCTGGAGCGTCTGGGCTTCTCCTCGGCACACCTGTCCACCAAGGTCGCCGAGCTCTCCGGTGGCCAGCGCCGCCGCCTGCAGCTGCTGATGATCCTGATGGACGAGCCGAATGTGATGATCCTCGATGAGCCGACCAACGATGTCGATACCGACATGCTGGCCGCCTTGGAAGACCTGTTGGACTCCTGGCCGGGCACCTTGATTGTCGTTTCCCACGACCGTTACCTGCTTGAACGCGTCACCGACCAGCAGTACGCCATCTTGAACGGCCACTTCCGCCATGTGCCAGGCGGCGTGGATGAGTACTTGAAGCTTCGCAGCGCCGAGGGCTCTACCGGCGGTTCCAATCCTTCGCAGGCTTCCTCCGCAGCCCCGGCTAAGCCTGCCGGCCCCTCGGGCGCCGAGCTGCGTGCCGCGCAGAAGGAACTGAACGCCAACGAGCGCAAGGTAGGACAGCTGGAGGAGAAGATCGCCAAGGTCCATGCCAAGATGGCAGCTCATGACCAAAGCGATTATGAGGGCCTGGGCAAGTTCACCGCTGAGATCAACGAATACCAATCGCAGATTGACCAGTTGGAAGAACGCTGGCTGGAACTATCCGAGCTGCTCGGATAGCACCTGATCTGTGGCTCGCGCCGATGGCTCGGAAATTTATTTCCGAGCCATCGGCTTTTCTTTAGGTAACTTGTCCGCTGCACGCCGGGATCATGGCAGACTTTCCAGCATGGGAACCGTGATTTTGGAGGGGAAGCTGCTGTGCAAGGATGCGGCCGAAGTCGAGCTGGTGAAGAAATTACTGCCGGAGCATATTCGGCTGACCAAGGCTGAACCCGGCTGTATTTCTTTCACAGTCACGCAATCACAGGATCCCTGGGTTTGGCTGGTGAACGAGGAATTTGCAGACGGCGCTGCGTTTGAAGCCCACCAGCAGCGGGCCACGGCAAGCACGTGGGGCCGCAGGACTTCCGGATTACAGCGCAGCTACGAGGTCACGGGCGTGTAGCAAGGCGCATTTTGAAGCCCACATGCGACGGGATGAATCCCAACCTCTGGTAGAAGCGGTGCGCGTCCTGACGCTGCGCATCGCTTGTCAGCTGGATGAGTGAAATGCCCTTGTGTTCCGCGTCGCAGATAGCCCAGCGGATCATTTGCGTGCCCAGTCCGCTTCGGCGCGACTCGCTGGCCACTCGAACTGCCTCGATCTGCATCCGTTTCGCCGCTCGGCGCGCAAGACTCGGCAAGGTGGTCAGCTGCATCGTGCCAACAATTTTTCCGCCCTCGCCTTCCAGCACAATCAGCGCATGCGCGGGGTCAGCATCAATTTCACCGAATGCCTCCAGATAGTGTTCCGGCCCGCCGGCTGCCCCAGAATGCTCTGCACGGCGTATTTCATCCTGTTCCATCAAGGCAATGACCTGTTCAAGATCCTCTATTCGCGCTTCGCGCACGAGGTAGTTCCGGCCCTGTACGGATAACTTGCCGTCGTTCAGGAGCATTTTGCCTCCCTCAGGCATGAGTCTGGGGCCTGCTGCGGGCGCCGATGGCGAAAGCCGAGAGAATGATCCCCGCGCCTTGCAGCAACCATCCCAGAATTCCGACCTGCATCAGCGTGATCATCAAGACACCAGAAATAATAAGAACTAGTGCTGCAGCCCATAGATAGAATCCACGCGTTTTCCGTCCCATGGCCACCGTCTATGCCCGCCGCTGGAACCCTTCAAGGTTTTCCGGTGATCCTATCGGCAAGCACCGCTAGTGCAGAGGTGCTTGTCCTGCCCTTGAGTTCGCTTCGGTCGGCAGCGCCGTAGGCGGCATAGAGTCCTTTGGTTGCCAGCCAGCGCAAGGGTTCGGGCTCCCATTTGCGCACCCGATGGTTTACCCATGGCAAATTGGTCAATTCAGTCTCGGCCCCGAGGATCAAGTCGCGCAGGGTGCGTCCGGCCAGGTTCGCCGCGCCAACCCCGGTTCCGACATACCCTCCGGCCCAGCCCAGGCCGGTGTCCGGATCCAGCCCGACGGTAGCCGCCCAGTCCCGTGGCACGCCAAGGACCCCGGACCATGCATGCTCGATCCTTGCTCCCCGGGTTTGCGGGAACATCCGGTGCAATATTTCTTGCAGCCCCTGTACCGTTTTTTGCGGCGTCACGCCATCGGTATCCGTGCGCGAACCATACTTGTACGGCACGCCCCGTCCGCCAATGGCAATCCGATCATCGGCAGTACGCTGCGCATACATGTAAACATGGGCGTAGTCCCCCAGCACCTCGCCATGCTTCCAGTTCAGTTCATCCCAAATGGATGAAGGCAGTGGTTCGGTAGCGATCAAGGACGAATTCATCGGCAGCCACAAGCGCTTGTGCCCGGCCAATCCGGCGGTGAATCCTTCGGTGGCCCGGATGACGGACTGGGCCTTGAGGGTACCGGCTTCGAAGTCGACGTGGTGCGGCTGCAGTGCGGTAGCGCGCGTGTCCTCATGGATTTTCACTCCGAGCCGTTCCACGACTTCGGCCAGTCCGCGCACCAGTTTAGCCGGGTGGATCCTGGCCGCATGCGGATGGAACAGCCCAGCCCGGGCATTGGCGACGTTGATCTTTGCCTGCGTTGCACCGGCTTCCAGCAGGACGGTATCCGAATGCTCCCATCGCGCGTCGGTCATCGCATCGTCCCGCAGGCGTTGTTCCTGGGCAGCAGTGTAGGCAACTTCCAGTTCCCCGCCTTGCTTCAGCTCCGCATCGATGCCTTCGGCTGAACAAACGGCAATGACCTCGGCCACGGTCTGGTTCATGGCCAGCTGGAAGTCGTTGACCGCTTGCCGGCCATGGGAAGCCAGGTAGCGGTCGCGGCCAGCGGTGATGGTATTGGTAAGCCATCCCCCATTGCGCCCCGAGGCGCCATAGCCCACGTGCCGGGCTTCGAGGATGGTGATATCCAGCTTCGGATTGGCCTTGGCCAAATAGTAAGCGGTCCACAATCCGGTGAATCCTGCACCGACGATCGCGACATCAGCGGTGCTATGGCCGCGCAACTGCTCGCGTGGCGCTGGCAGTCCGATTTCTTCCCACCAGTGCGAGACTCGTCCGTTGAGCATGTTGTGTTCCGCCCCAGAATCAAAAATGAATGGCAATCAATAAGTGTCTTGGGATTCAGCCTAGGGCCAGGCTGGAGGCGCAACAAGACCCCAGGGGCAAATCAGCAAAAGAAATCCCTGCCTGCATCGATGCAGGCAGGGATTTCCAGACATGTCATTCAGACAAGATGATGTGCGCACCGGCAGCTGGAGCAGTGACCGGAATGGTGGCAACGCCTACCTCGTCACCGAGCTGGGCCATGACCTCTTGGGCATGTTCTCCATCCTTGACCAGCAGCGCCAGAGTTGGCCCTGAGCCGGAAACCATGGCACGCAGGGCGCCGGCACCTTCCGCCATATCGCGCATGGTGCCCAGTTCTGGAGCCAGTGCCAAGGAAGCCTGGGTCAGGTCGTTGGCGAGCACCTGGGATAACGCTGGTGCATCCGAAGCCATCAGCGCTTCGATAACCGCTGGGTCGATTTCTTGGGGGACTTCAACTTCGGTGCCTGAACGCAGGCGATCAAGCATGCCGTAGACTCGCGGAGTCGACAGGCCGTAGCTGGCTGGGATCAGCACCCAATGGGTCTTTCCCCGGGTCAGCAGCGGGGCCAGTTTGTCCCCGATGCCCAGGCCGATGGCCGCTCCACCCATCAAGGCAAAGGGTACGTCAGCCCCTAGGCGTGCGCCCAAGCGGCCCAGTTCCTCGCGGTCCAGCCCGGTTCCCCACAGCTCATTGCACGCCACCAGGGTGGCTGCTGCATCAGCGGAGCCGCCACCCATGCCACCGGCAATCGGCACCCGCTTGGTGATGTGCAGGTCCGCTCCGAGGGTACAGCCGGTATGCTCCCGCAGCAGTTCTGCTGCTTGATGCACCAGGTTATTGGACCCCAGCGGAAAGTTCTCCGGTTCCGAGACCACCGGAGAATCAGGCTCCAAGCTCAGCAGCAGTTCCCCATCGGTGCGCAGGGTCGCCTCGATCTGTTCGGTCAGGGAAACCGCCACGTAGAGGCTGGCGACTTCATGGTAGCCATCCTCACGCGGAGGGCCTACCTTGAAATAGCAGTTGATCTTGCCCGGTGCGGTGGCAATTACATGCTGCTTGGACATGCTTATGCCTCGCTCGACGGGGCTTGCGCCGGAACAGCCTGTGCAGCTCGGGCAATGTCAATGTACTGCTCGATATCCAGCTTCTCCCCGCGTTCCTTCGGATCGATGCCGGCGGCAACCAGGATCTGCTCAGCACGAGCACCGGAACCGGCCCAGCCGGAGAGGGCCGCGCGCAGGGTCTTGCGACGCTGTGCGAAGGCCGCGTCGATAATGGCAAAGACTTCCCTGCGATCCGGGGCATCGCTGCGATCCTTGTCGCGGGTGAATCCCACCAGGCCGGAATGGATCTTTGGAGCGGGCCAGAAGACGTTCATGCCGATGACGCCGGCTTTGCGCATGGTTCCGTACCAGGCGCCCTTGACCGATGGGACACCGTAGATCTTATTGCCCGGGGTGGCTGCCATCCGGTCGGCCACTTCATCCTGCACCATGACCAGGCCATTGCGGATGGATGGGAAGTGCTCCAGCAGGTGCAGCACGACGGGCACAGCTACGTTATATGGAAGGTTTGCAACCAGAGAGGTCGGCTCTCCGGGAAGTTCGGTGACCTTCATGGCATCGGAAAGGATCACTGTCAGGTCATCTTCACGGCCAGGGCGGAACTCGGCCATGGTCTGCGGAAGGCGTTTGGCCAGCGGTGGGTCGATTTCCACGGCCACGACTTTGGCGGCGGCATCCATGATGCCCAAGGTCAGGGATCCTAGTCCCGGGCCCACCTCCAGCACCGTTTCAGATGGGTCGACTTTGGCGGCGGCGACGATGCGGCGGATGGTGTTCCCATCGATCACAAAGTTCTGCCCCAGCGTCTTGGTAGGGCGGATTCCCAGCTCTTCAGCCAGACGACGGATTTCGGTGGCCCCAAGCAGCGGCAAAGATTCCTTAGACATCACAAATCCAATTCTAGTTCAGCTAGATTGATCCAAACATAACAACGCGACGCATCCACCGTGATGGTGGACGCGTCGCGTTGTTATTCAGCTTTTGTGTTTAGCGCAGACCCAGCTTGGCCGAGCAGTGTGGCCAGTGGCCCCATCCGCCGTTGGCACGCAGCTTTTCAGCGGTCGCAATCTGCTCTGCAGGGCTTGCCTGGTGCGGCAGCGGTGCGTACTGGGCGCCACCTGCTGCGCGCCACGAAGATGCGGAGAACTGCAGGCCGCCGTAGTAGCCGTTGCCGGTGTTGATCGACCAATTGCCACCGGACTCGCACTTAGCCAGTGCAGCCCAGGTTGAGGAAATGTTGCTCGGGGTTGGAGTCTTCTTGGAAGTAGTTTCCTTCTCTTCTTCCTTGGTACCAACCTTGATGACTTCAGCAACCGGTTTCTTGGTGATCTTGGACTTGAGGACTTCTTCCTCGCCCTTCTTGCCATTGCGGGATTCCTGGCGCAGGGTCAGATCACGCTCGCCCTTTTCGCCTTCGGTCTTGACCTTGGTCTCGCCCTTGTCCAGCGAGCTGTCCTTGACCTTCTTGGTCTCGAAGTCGATGTCGCGGGTTTCATCCCAGGTCTTGACGGTTACGTCGATGACCTCGACGGTCGCGTCGGCAGCCAGCTTGACGCTGTCCTTGGCGTTCTTATCGGTTTCGCCCTTGATCTTTACGTTGATTTCATCGTTGCCGTCGACTTCGATCTTCTGCTCTGCGAGCAGTTCCTTGACGGTCAATGCGGTCGATGCGATCTTTTTCTTCTTGTCCTTGACAATCAGGGTCATGTCCTTGGGAGTGACGACTTCCAGTTCGTCGCTCAAGGCAGCAAGCTCCATGTCTCCATCGAGGGAAATCTCGGAATCCTTGTCAATATCGAGCTGTGCAACAACGTCGGCAACGGTCATGCCGGTCGTGTGCACGACGCGCTCGGTGCCATCGACGGTTACGTCGATGGACTTGTTGCGCTTGATATCCACCAGCTGCTCATCGGCAAGATCGGAATCCAGTGCGGCGGAGATCTCGTCGCGCTTGGCCAAGTTGATGTCCTGCTGTTCGAGCAGTGCGCCAACGGTAGCTGCACGGGTGGTGATTTCTTCGCGCTGCCCGTCAACGGAAACGACGACCGACATCTGGCCGGAGATGTAGAACACTGCACCGGCGATAACCACGGCTACGGCGAGCGCCTGAGCCAGGTATTTCACCCATGTTTTCTTGAGCAAGTGAGTCACGGTAGTAAGATCCCCATCGTTTGTAGGCCCGACGCCGGATGGTCTTTCCGGTTCATTGGTTGAGCCCGGCAGCTTTCGCTGCCTGTTCTTCAATCAAAATTGCGCCGTGTTTCCGTTTGCATCGAGGCGAGAGGATCAGGCTGCCTTGGACGCACCATGCCATTTTCTGGCAGGAACATCTTCGGACATCTCATCCACCGTAACCGAATTGTTATAATTCTTGCAAGTGTCCTGTAACGAGACCCACACCGTCCCGGTCTAGAATCCTCCGTACACTTCGCGGGTATTGGCATCAATCTGGGTGCAGAATTCGGCCAGTTCAATCCCCTTGGTTTCCGCCAAGAACCTAGTGGTGTAGGGAATCATGTAGCTCGCGTTAGGGCGTCCGCGGAATGGGTGCGGCGTCAAGAACGGGGCATCGGTTTCCACCAAAAGCAATTTCGGATCAGCCAGTTCCAGAGCTTCGCGAAGATCATGGGAATTCTTGAACGTCACCGTTCCCGAGAACGACATGTACCAGCCATTGTCGTTGCAGATGCGTGCCAGCTGCGCATCGCCTGAGAAGCAGTGGAAGACCACTTTCTTCGGCAACTGCGCATCCTGCAGCACCCGAACGACGTCGTCATGGGCATCGCGATCATGGATTTGCAGAGCCTTGCCTTGTTCTACGGCTATGCGCAAGTGCTCGCGGAAGGAATGCTCCTGCGCCCCACGTCCCTCTTCACCGGTCCGGTAGTAGTCCAACCCCGTCTCCCCGATGGCACGCACCCGCGGATCCGAGGCCAGCTCTTCGATCCGCCCGATCGCCTGGTCCAGCTGCGCACGCTCAGCAAGGCGGGCCGCATCGTTGGGATGAATGGCTACGGCTGCCAGAATATTCGCATGCTCGTTGGCGACCTGAACAGCATATTCAGATGACTGCACATCGCAGCCAACTTGGATCAGCCCTTTAACACCGACGGCAGCTGCCGCAGCTAGCGCCTCGGAGGCCGATACCTTCACGGTTCCGTCAAGGAAGTCCAAGTGCGTGTGGTTATCGACCACGGGAACTGGCAGCGCCTCGGGCGCTTCCGGGTAGTGCAAATTGCGCTTGCTTCCACCTTCTTCGCTGTCTGCAGCGCGCGCCCGCTCCCCCTGCTGAGCCTGCGGCGCTTCGTCCACAGGGCGGTAAGCTGCTGGAACCAGCGTGAGATCGGTATGTTTCTTCTTGGACACGGTAATCCTTTGCGCATCAGTACTGAGGTCAACCCTGCGGTTAATTGTGGCACCACCTCGTGCATTGGCAATAATCCGGCGCTCACTCCCCGGCAATAAGAGTCTGTTGCTGGATAAAAGAACCCCATATGATGTGATGCAAGACGCAATCGAATGCAGTAACTGCGAATGATCTCGCAGGTGATTCATTCTTCAGAAGGAGCCGCGCATGAGTGCGAACCAAACAGTGCCGTCGCTCGATTCAGCATTCCAGTCGAATTGCCAGCGGATATTCGATGCGGTCCAAAGCGTCATCACTGGCAAGCCAGAGGCCGTAACCAGCGCATTGACCGTATTGCTGGCACAGGGCCATCTCTTGATCGAAGACGTCCCAGGAGTCGGCAAGACCATGCTGGCCAAATCAATGGCGCGCAGTGTCAATGGTTCAGTTCATCGCATTCAGTTCACCCCGGATCTTCTGCCCAGCGATGTCACCGGCGTTTCGGTGTACTCCCCGCAGACACACGAATTCACCTTCCACCCGGGGCCGATCTTCGCCAATATTGTCATTGCCGATGAGATCAACCGGGCAAACGCTAAAACACAGTCGGCACTGCTTGAATGCATGGAAGAACAACAAGTCACCGTAGATTCAATCACCCACCGGCTAGAGCAGCCCTTCATGGTGGTGGCAACCCAGAATCCCGTTGATTCTGAAGGCACTTTCGCTTTGCCTGAAGCCCAACGTGACCGATTCATGGCACGGCTGTCGCTGGGGTATCCGCAACGCGACGCGGAAATCTCGATGCTTGCCGGCCGGCACCAATTCGACCCCTTGGAAGCACTGCGGGCCGTGGTGGAGCTAGCGGAGCTACGGCACATGATTGAGCAGGTCAAAACGGTCATTGTCACCGAACGCTTGGGCTCCTACGTCGTGGATCTGGGCCGGGCCACCCGCGAGCATCCGCAAGTAGCCTTGGGCGCCTCCCCGCGCGCTCTGATCCAGTGGGTCCGCGCCGCCAAGGCCCGTGCCGCAATCCAAGGACGCGACCACGTATTGCCCGAAGACGTTCGCAGCGTAGCCCAAATGGTGCTCAACCACCGCCTGATTCTGACCCGAAGAGCGGTTGCCGACGGTATGGATACCAGTGCTGTGATTCAAGAGCTGGTTGCCAGCACCCCCGTGAACTAGCACAACAGCCATGGAAAAGATTCCCCGCTACGATTCGCGCGATGCCCTGTCGTGGACGCGGACCGAGACAACACCGCCGGCCCTGCGGCGGTGGCATCTTGACCTGTTCACTGTGCGTGGCTGGTGCACGGCAGCGGCTGGCGGACTGCTGGTATTCGTGTCCTACCTGTTGGGACGGCACGAAATGATGGCGCTGGGCCTGGCGCTGCTGACGTTGGCGTTGGCCAGCTGGGCCTTGGCCTTCAACTTGCGTGGACGAACGAATTTGCACCGCGAACTGCTCTCTGTGGTTCCCAGCGTTGGCGAGGTCAGCAGGTTCCGTTTAACCTGTGCCGAACCAGCAACCATCCAAGAGCAACTGCCAGAAGATTTTGGCCCCGGCCCGCGCTTCCAAGCTCCTGGATCCGTTGAATACGAGTTGGTGTTCCGCACGCGCGGAATCCATCTATTGGGGCCTGCCCAGCAAATAGTCGGCGACCCGCTGGGACTTATCCGGGGAATGGTGCGCACCGGGGACGATTTGGAAGTTCCTGTACGTTCGCAACTGCATGCCCTGGATCGGCTGGCCTCGCTGGGCGAACGCACGCTGACCGGCGATGCCAAATTCTCCCGGAGCACCACCGCCGATTACTACGATGTCGCCACCCGCGACTACCAGCAAGGAGACTCCATCCGCCAGGTCCATTGGAAAGCCAGCGCCCGCCACGGCAAGCTCATGGTTCGCCAAGAAAACCACGTCGCCACAGCCCAAGCCCTTCTGGCTTTGGATACTTCCTTGGACCGCTGGATCCACAGCGGATCGGATCTGAAGCTCTCCTTGCCGCAGGCTCGCGCAGAAGCGCTGACCAGCAGTCGCCGCTTCGAGAACGCATTGTCATTGGCCAGCAGCATTGGCCTGCGCTACGCCAACAGCGGCTACCAGCTCGCCTTCCGCAATCTGGACGGAATGCCCTTGGCTGAACGCGACCAGCAGAGCATCTCCGAGCTGGGCGCACTGGATTCTTTTGAAGACTTCCATGCTGCAACGTCGGAATTGGCCTTGGTCAATGATGCAATGCCCGCCAATGGAGCAGAAATCTTCGGCAGTTCCTTGCACAAGGAATTGCTGGGCTACCGCGACGAACCTGTCATCATGATCCTCGGTGAACTCGACACGGCTCAGGCAGCATGGCTGGCTACCCTCGCCCGCACCGTGCGCCACGGTGAGCTGTTCCTATTGGTCAGCAACCCAGAACGTTATCTGCGCGTGCACCAGGAATTGGCACGCACCGGATGGAAAATACACATCCTTCCCGGCAACATGTCCATAGATTCGATGTGGAACGATGAGCGCTGACCTTGCCGCGCGCCTCGCGCAAATTGCAAACCCTCCAGCTCCCACTCCGGAGCCAGGGTACAAGCGGGCACTGCGGTGGTTGCTCGTTCCGATTGCCGCCGCGTGCTGCCTTGCTGTCGCAGTGCTGGCCGGCTCGGCCTCGCTGAGCGGCGTTGTCGAAGGTGCTCGTTGGTTCCCGGCCCTGGTCGTCCCGATTCTTGCCTTGCACTTATCGGCCGCTGTATTGCGCGCAATCCCCCGCTTGCGCTGGGCTGCTTTTCCCGCGGCGGCGATCGTGGCACTGCTTGCCGTCGCGTTCAGCGAAGCCCGCACACTGAACCTGGGGAACTTGCCATTTACCCAGTGGGTCTGGGCGATGTTGAGCGAAGCTGGCATGCAGCTGGCCACTCAAGTTCCGCCTGTGGCCACTTCCCTGCCCGTAGCCTTCAGCGTCCTGTGCTTCACGCTGGCCATCAGCTTGGCCGTCGAGCTGCTGGCCGGTTCGCGCCGGCTGGCCATGCTGAGCATCATTCCCATAACGCTGGCACCGATTATCGCCTCGCTGTTCAAGCAAGAAGGAGCCGGAATTGGTTATCTGGCGCTGATTTTGCTGGGCATGCTCGGGTATATCGCTCTCATTCCCTATCTCTTCGCCCCGGTATCCGCCAAGCATGCCAGAGTGCCCCTGCCCAAGCCCAGGACGTTGGGAATTCTAGGTATAACCGCCATGGCTTGCATCAGTGTCCTCTTGGCCGCCAGCTCCTGGATGCCAGGGTTCCGCAATGGTATGTTCTCCGAAGGGCAACGGCCGTCGGGAGACTTGCTGGCAAGCAATGTCGACCCGTTGATCAATCTGGGGCGAGACCTGCGTTCAAACAGCGGCGTCCCTATTTTGACCTACTACACGACCGCAGAAAAGGCGCCGTATCTGCGCACCCAGGTCATCAAGGACCTCTCCGCTGACCGCTGGGAACCAAGCGAAGACATGCTGACATCCACGCTTAACGGCACCACAGCAGTTCCGAAGAATTTCAACGAGCTCAACAGCACCAATGAACTGCTTCAAATGAACTGGCCCGGTGGAATCAGCACTTCCGTGCTCCCCCTGCCCAACCGAGCCCACTTCGTGCAGGGCATCGCTGGGGACTGGAATTGGACTTATGAGACTTCCGTCGCCGGTCTCTCCTCCGAGGCCCGGGCATCCACCAACGATATTTCCGTGACCTATGCGGACTTATTCATCAATACCGAAATGGTCCGCAACATCGGCCAGTTGGGAATCAGTGCAGCTGCGCAGCTGCCCGAATATCTGAAGCTTCCCCAAGATCCAGATAATGGGCTGGAACCGCTATTGCAGCAAACTTTGAACGAAGTCTTCGGCCAGGGCGGGATTCCTGCCAATGATATCGATGCCGCCATAGCGCTGCAGCATTTCTTCCGTTCCGGCGACTTCGTCTACTCCGAACGCACGCCCCTGCGCGAAGGCTATGACGGCGCCAATTCCCGTGTCGTCGAAGCCTTCTTGTCCCGGCGCCAAGGATACTGTGTGCATTTTGCCTCCGCCATGGCGCTGCTTGCGCGCAAGGCAGGCATCCCCTCGCGCATCGTAGTGGGCTACGCGCCAGGTGAAGCTACCGGAGAGAGCATCAACTTCAACGACGACATGTCCCGGGGCATGCTGGACCGGAGCATTGAAGACGGCACAGAGCTCACCGGCTACTCGGTCAGTGGAAAGCAGTCCCATGCGTGGCCGGAACTGTACCTGAACGGCATGGGATGGGTTTCCTTCGAACCGACCCCGGGGCGTGGCTACTCACCAAGCTATGCTCCGGAACCAACGCCTACCTCTACCCCGCAAGAAAGTACTGCGCCCGAGGTCCCCACCGAACGCAGCGTCCCGAGCGCTTCAGCCAGTGCCACGCCAACGGCCCAGGCTGATGCCGTTGGCAATGAAGCTCAAGATTCGTTCGTTGCCTGGCTGGTTCCGGTTCTGCTCGTGGCCGCTTGCTTCGCGTTGAGCGTTTCTCCGTGGATCCGCCATCGGCAACGCCAAGAACGGCTGGAGCGGGTGCGCAGGGGCGGGGATTCGGCTGCCCGCGCGCTATTGGCCGAGCTGCAGGCCATTGGCGCGGATTATCGGGAACCAGCAGGCCATCACGAGTCAGCTGGCGACTACACTACGCGATTGAGCGAAAATCATCCGCAGGTGGCCGATGAACTGCAGACGTTGAAAACCGTGGTTCAAGAGAGCTTCTACGCCAACAGGCATCTGGGTGCCGAAGACAGCACGATCTTGCTTGATGCCTTGCGTGCGGTTCAAGAAAACTTGCGCAGCGAACTGAGCTTCATCCAGCGCTGCTCAGCGTTCCTGTTCCCTAATTCGGTGCGCCCTGCCCGCCCAGGCAAGCGTCCGCGAATCAATGCCTAGCAGTTGAATTTAAAAAGCCAAGGCCCACCCGGAACGTTCCGGGTGGGCCTTGGCTGTAGCTGAAGAATTTACTTCTTGGCTGCGTATGGATCGGCGATGCCGATGTACTGCACCGTGGTGTACTCTGCCAGGCCTTCTGCGCCGCCTTCACGGCCCAGACCCGACTGCTTCACGCCACCGAATGGTGCCGCGGCGTTGGAGATGACGCCAGCGTTGAAGCCGACCAGACCGAATTCGATCTGCTCCGAAACGCGGAACATGCGGTTGAAGTCCTGCGAGTAGATGTAGGACGCCAGGCCGTATTCGCTGGCGTTAGCCAGCTTGATGGCTTCGGCCTCGTTCTTGAAGGTGGTCACCGGTGCCACTGGGCCGAAGATTTCCTGGGTCAGGATCGTCGCGTCGTTGGCCACGTTGGCCAGCACGGTTGGCTGGTAGAAGTAGCCTGGTCCGTCTACTGGCGCACCACCGGTGACGGCAGTTGCGCCGGCTGCGACAGCGGCCTCGACCAGTGCGTGGACTTCGTCGCGGGCCTTTTCCTCGACCAATGGGCCAACGGTGGTATCCGGGTCGGTACCGCGTCCTGGCTTCAGGGCCTTCATGGCCGATGCGAACTTCGCGGTGAATTCTTCGGCTACGTCCTCGTGGACCAGGAAGCGGTTCGCTGCAGTGCAGGCCTCGCCCATGTTGCGCATCTTGGCAGCCATGGCGCCTTCAACAGCTGCATCCAGGTCAGCATCCTCGAACACGAGGAATGGTGCGTTGCCGCCCAGTTCCATCGAGGTACGCAGAACCTTGTCCGCGGCATCCTTCATGAGCTGCTTGCCCACTGGGGTGGAGCCGGTGAAGGAAACCTTGCGCAGGCGGTCATCGGCCATCAGCGGGCCGGAGATCTTCGAAGCCGAAGAACCGGAGACCACGTTCAGCACGCCAGCTGGCAGGCCGGCTTCCATCATGGTGGCCGCAAACAGCTGCGAGGTCAGCGGGGTCAGCTTGGCAGGCTTGAGCACCATGGTGCAACCGGCGGCAATGGCCGGGCCGACCTTGCGGGTGGCCATGGCCAGTGGGAAGTTCCACGGGGTAATCAGCAGGCATGGGCCAACTGGCTTGTGGTGCACCAGCACCTTGTTCTTGCCCTCTGGGGTGGTGACGTAGCGGCCGTAGTGGCGCACGGTCTCTTCGGAGAACCAGCGCAGGAATTCAGCACCGTAGGTCACTTCGCCGTAAGCCTCGGCCAGCGGCTTGCCCATTTCAAGGCTCATCAGCAGCGCGAAGTCGTCTTTGCGCGCGGTCACCAGGTCAAAGGCGCGGCGCAGGATCTCGGCGCGTTCGCGTGGCGCGGTCAGCGCCCATTCGGCCTGAACTGCGTCAGCGGCATCCAGGGCCGCCATGGCGTCTTCGCTGGTCGCGCTGGCCAGGGTCAGCAGCTTTTCTCCGGTCGCCGGATCAAGCACGTCGAAGGTGCCGCCATCCGAGGCATCTCGCCATTCGCCATTAATCAAAAGGCCGGTTGGTACCTTGGCAAGCAACTCTGCTTCGCGCTGGGCCGTAATCGACATACGTGCGTCTCCTGATAATAAGTAATGAAAACTGATCGTCTTTGATGTCTACGCTATTCCCGGCAGGCCACGAATGTAAATTGCCGTCTGCACGATGAAAGCGAGCATTCATTGTGCATTTAGCCTATGCGAACGCGGCTATTTTTCCGCTTCGTGACGTGAGGCGAGAACAGCCTCGTAAAGCTCACGTTTCTTGGCTCCGAATTTTTCGGCGACGTCAGCCACTGCTTGCTTCATCCGCACGCCTTCATCAACCAACGACGCAACCTTGGGTAACAAATCCTCAATGGAAGCGGCATCGGCTTCTGGCGCACCGTGGACCACCACCACGATTTCACCGCGCACGCCGTCTTCAGCCCACGCACGCAGTCCGCTCAGCGAATCACGGCGCACTTCCTCGAATTTCTTGGTCAGCTCGCGGGCCACGGCCGCCTCGCGTTCCGGACCGAAAGCCTCAATCGCGGCGTCCAGGAAATCATTGAGCCTGTGCGGGGCTTCGAAGAACACCATGGTGCGATCTTCGTTGAGCAAGGAATCAAGACGCTTCCGGCGCTCCCCGGTCTTGCGCGGCAAGAAACCTTCAAAAGTGAAACGGCCAGTTGGCAAACCGGACAGGGCCAGCGCGGTCAGCACCGCGGAGGGGCCAGGTACTGCAGTGACTCGGATGCCTGCGCTCATGGCAGCAGCCACCAATGGGTATCCGGGATCCGAAACCGCTGGCATTCCAGCGTCGGAAACCACCAGAACCGTGGCACCCTCGGTAGCCAGCTCAAGCACCTCGGTGAGCTTATGAGCCTCGTTGTGCTCATGCAGGCTCATCACCTTGGCATTGATCTTAATGCCCAAGGCATGAGCCAGGTGGTGGAAGTTTCTGGTGTCCTCCGCGGCGATGATATCGGCGGTGGCCATGATCTCCCGCAACCGAGGCGAAGCGTCGGACAAATTGCCTATCGGGGTGGCGCCCAGGACGATTACGCCCTCATTATCTGAGTTCTGCACATTCTTAAGCCTACGCGACGCAGGAAAATCCTACTTTCTGGACTATCCACCGGTAGCATGATTTGGTGATGGGCACCTCGGTATTGAACACTCCGGACACCGGCCATGTACGCTCGGCGCGACAGGCCTTCACTTTTGAGAGCTTGAAACAACGGCTCCTACCCGTGGTTGCTCCTCGCGGCCCGCTGATATGGATCGTCCCGCTGCTCGTCACCCTTATCGCCGGACTCCTGCGTTTCATCAATTTGGCCCACCCGCACTTGCTGATCTTCGACGAAACCTATTACGTCAAAGATGCCTTTGCGATGCTGCAAAGCGGCTATGAGCGTGAGTGGGCTGACGAGAGCGACGAGCAATTCATTGCCGGTGACCCGCAGTTGCAGGACGAGTCATCCTTTGTGGTCCATCCGCCACTGGGCAAGTGGATGATCGGCGTGGGCATGCTGCTCTTCGGCGATTTCAATGGCTTCGGCTGGCGTTTTTCCACGGCGCTTCTTGGCACCCTGTCGGTTCTGCTCGTGACCCTGTGCGCGCGTTTGCTCTTCGGTTCCCACATCCTTGCCGCGATCGCAGGCCTGCTCATGGCCGTCGATGGCCATTCCATCGTCATGTCACGCACGGCACTGCTGGACATCTTCTTGATGTTCTTCGTCATTGCCGCGTTCTATGCATTGCTCAAAGACCGGGCCCAAGGCAGAACCGCACTAGCGCGGAAGCTTGCAGTTCCTGAAGGCAACCGCCCCGATGAATTCTTGCTAATCCACGGTCCGATGCTCTGGTGGCGCCCGTGGCGTCTGGTCGCAGCCATCATGCTTGGTGGAGCGGTTGGCATCAAGTGGTCGGCGTTGTCCTTTGTCGCTGTTTTCTGCCTCATGGCGGTGCTGTGGGACTTTGCCGCTCGGCGCACCGCAGGCATCCACAAATGGCAGTCTGCGGCCTTCACCCGTGACGGCCTGTACTCATTTATCACCATGATGCCGCTGGTCCTGCTGACCTACTTGTCCACTTGGACCGGATGGCTCATCACCCAGGGCGGACGCTACCGTAATTGGGCTCAGGAAAATCCAGGCGAAGGCATCAGCTGGCTGCCCGGGCCGCTGCGCTCCTTGTGGAACTATCACCAAGCCGGATATGAATTCCATACCGGGTTGAACTCCGAGCACGGTTGGCAGTCCTCGCCATGGACGTGGCCCTTTGCCGGGCGTCCGGTGCTGTTCTATTTCGAAGGCTACGACAAGGGCGTCAACGGCTGCGAACTGCAGCGTTGCACCGAGGTCATCACGGACTTGCCTAACCCCTTGATGTGGTGGGCCTGCACCATCAGCATGTTCTTGCTGATCTTGTGGTGGATTGGTGCCCGCGACTGGCGCGCCGGAGCAATCCTTTCTTCGGTAGCTGCAGGCTTCCTGCCATGGCTCATGTACCCAGAACGCACGATGTTCTTCTTCTACACTCTGCCACTGGTTCCGTTCATGGTGCTCGCGTTGACGTATATGATTGGCAGGTTCATTCCGCGCGACCCCCATTCCGGTGCCGTGTACCGCTCACGCGTCATCATAGTGACCATATTTATGGCGTTATTACTAGTCACGTCGGCCTTCTTCTGGCCAATCTGGAGTGGAGAAATGATCGCGGATGACTATTGGCGCTTGCACGTGTGGCTGCCTAGCTGGGGCTAGGCCACCTGCGGCTTAGCCACCTATTTACATGAAATAGGCCACTTAGCTGATCACCGATTTTCAAAGGACAACTCTTCCATGCAAGAAGTCACCGTCGAACTTCTCACCGCTTTAGCACCAGAGGTCAACACGACGAACCTGCTCCTTGACCGCGTGGCACGCGGTGCGCAGCGCCCGCTGTTCAGCGTGCAGCGCGACGGTGTTTGGCACGAGCTAAGCGCCTGCGCTTTCCTCACCGATGTCAAGCGACTTGCAATGACGCTGATCAATGACGGCTTGCAGCCCGGGGACAAGGTCGCGATTATTTCACGCACCCGCTATGAGTGGGCTCTGGCAGAAGAAGCGATCTGGTTCGCCGGCGGCGTGACCGTGCCCATCTATGAAACCTCCAGCGCATTCCAAATCGAATGGATCCTGCGCGATTCCGGTGCCCGTGTGGTGTTCGCTGAGAACCATGAGCTGCGCGCGAATGTCCGCCAGGCAGCAGCCCAGCTCGGCGAATCGGTCCGCACCCATATCTTTGAAGGTTCAGATACTGCCGACAAGTCGCTGATCCCCTCCGCCGGCCTGCATCAGCTGATGGTTCCAGCCTCGCAGGTCGATGAGCAGCTCATCGAGTCCCGTCGCGCTTCCATGGCCCTGGAAGACGTGGCCACGATGGTTTACACCTCAGGGACCACTGGCCGTCCCAAGGGCTGCAACATGACCCACTCGAACTTCGCCATGGTGGCACACAACCTGGCCGAGCACATGCTCGAAGTCCTGGGCGAAGAGCGCCGCACGTTGATGTTCTTGCCGCTGGCCCACGTCTTGGCCCGTGCCGTCCAGCAGACCTGCATCCACGGCGGTTCGGTAATTGCGCATTCCAGCTCCATGGCCAACCTGGTCGAGGATCTGGCAGCGGTCAAGCCTGGCTTCCTGCTGGCTGTGCCGCGCGTCTTTGAAAAGATCCGCACCACCGCCTTGGCCACAGCCGAACGCGGTGGCAAGGCTGAGCTATTCCTCAAGGCAGAACAGACCGCCATCGAGGTGTCCAAGATCCGCGACGCTCGTTCGCGCGGGATCAAAGCGCGGATGCCTTTGGGCCTGCGTGCTCGCCATGCCTTATTCAACAAGGTGCTCTATCCGAAGCTGCGCTCGGTTTTCGGCGGCCAATGCGCTTACGCGATCTCTGGAGCCAGCGCCTTGAGCCAGGATTTGGCGCACTTCTTCCGCGGTGCAGGCATTGACTTGCTCGAAGGCTACGGACTGACCGAGACCACCGCGCCGGCCACCGTGAACCAGGCATCACGCAATCGTGTGGGCACCGTGGGCCGCCCCCTCCCCGGCACCTCCATCAAGATCGCTGAAGATGGAGAAATCCTGGTCAAGGGCATCGGAGTTTTTGCCAGCTACCACAACAGCCCGGAAGCCACCGCGGCCGTCTTCGATCAAGATGGCTACTTCAAGACCGGTGACACCGGTGTCCTGGATGACGGGGGCTTCTTGCAGGTCACCGGGCGCAAGAAGGAACTGATTGTCACCGCAGGCGGGAAGAACGTCTCCCCCGGTCCCCTGGAAGAAATGGTCCGTGCCGGACGCATTGCCGCCCAGTGCGTGCTGGTTGGCGAACAGCGGCCATTCATTTCCGCCATCGTGACCTTGGATCGCGAAGAGCTGGTGCTGTGGGCCAAGGCCAACGGGCTTGGAACCATGACTCTGGCTGAAGCGGCCATCAACCCGGCTGTTATCGCCGAGATCCAAAGCTACGTCGATACCGCTAACCTGACCGTCTCCAAGGCCGAGTCCATCCGCAAGTTCGTTGTCTTGGAAGATGAATTCACCGAAGCTTCCGGGCATCTGACCAACTCGCTGAAGCTCAAGCGCCAGAGCGTTCTTGATCAATTCGAGGATCGCATCGAGGCGTTTTACCGCAAGTAGTACTCAACGCAAAAGCACTGGGGAGCAGTTCATTGAACTGCTCCCCAGTGCTTTGTGCTTTGTTATGCCCTAGTTCCCGATGCCGAAGGCGCGGGCTTCCTGGCGTAGCCTGGCAGCTTCGCGGCGGCGGCCAGTAGGCCAGCAACTGATCAGCACGGCGATGATGGCAGCCAGTACGAGCACTGCGATACCGATGGCGCTATCGAGCCAGAACTGCTCTGGGTACAACCGGATCAAAGTGTCGCTGACGCTGAAGGTCCATGTGCCTTCGGAGAAGAACAATGCGTGGAACTGGGTGAAGAAGGCGTCCCAGCCCATGATGGCTAAGACCACGAGCGCAGCTATCCCCGCCAAGGTCAGGATTGCCCCGGCGAATAGTGCCCGGCGCACGCCACCGGCATATCGCTTGGCAAGGTACCAAACTCCGATGACCAAGATGATGGCAAGAACAACGCCGAGGATGTAGGCGAATCCGATCAGATTCTTGACGTCCACCATGTGCTGGACTTCCCCGTCGGTAAACATGCTCGAACCGGTCGGGAGCTTCAGACCCGACAAGTACTCCGGACCGGCGAAGTTGTTCAGGTAGTCCACCCCGTAGCTGCCGTAGGTCAGGCGTTCAGGATCGGTGAAGCCGAAGGAGTCGCTTGGGAAACCAGGACGGCCATAGGACAGCGCCAAGAACGCTGGCGTAGCAATCAACCGAATCGCGGCAATCAGGGTCAGCAACGGGAAGACCAAAGCTACGATCACCTGAGCGGTACGGCCCAGGGCCGGCTTGGAATTCAAGGCACGCTCGCGTGCGACCCGGCGCTTTACCGCAGCTTCGGAACGTTCTGGCTCTGGTTCATAGCTGCCGAACACACGATTTCGGGCCTGGGCCACGGCCGCCTTGGTCGTTGGCAGCGATCCGGTCTTCGGTGCCACAGACACCGGCGGAACGCTTTGTTCAGCAGTGCTTGTGGTGTCAGCCTTCGCTGCTGGTTGAGCGCTCTTGGCGCCAGCTTCCTTGCCTTTGCTTTGGGCTTGCTTCTCAGCTTCAATTTCGTGCGGTAGCTTGATCGCACGGATGACGTCTTCTACAGGCTCTTTAGCCGTTGGCTTCGCAGCGGAAGCCTTCGCAGCAGGTTTCGCGGCAGCAGCTGGCTTGGCGGTTCCTGGCTTGGCTGCCGCTGGTTTTGCCGTGGCTGGTTTGGCTGCCGCAGCAGGCTTTGCAGCCGCAGGCTTTGCAGCCGCGGGCTTAGCAGCTGCTGGTTTGACCGGTTGCTTGACGGCCGGCGCTTTAGCGGCCGGGGTTTTGGCAGCAGCAGGTTTAGCAGCGGCGGCCGCTGGTTTAGCAGCGGCGGCCGCTGGTTTAGCAGCGGCGGCCGCTGGTTTGGTGGCTTCAGCAGGCTTGGCAGCAGCTGGAGACGTTTTGCTCGCGGCGGCTGCTTGGGCTTCGGCTTCGGTCTTGCCGGACATCGCTCGGCGGATCGCCTCTTTACGCGCGGCTTCCCGTTCGGCTGCGGCATTCGCCTGGGCCTGGTTCTTATGCTCTTCCAAACGCGCAGCAAGCTCTTCAGCTTTTTGGCTCAGGCTGGCCTGTGAGCGCGGCGCATTGCCAGTGGCAGCCGCTGCCGGCTGGCCCGTAGGTCCTTGCCCTCCAGTAGGGTTCTTCGCCGCCTCAGCCATGAGGAGTCCTCCTGCAATTCGCGCGATGGTGTGCTGTTTTGGGGTTACTTTTCAGGCCGCATACGGCCCATGCGCCTTTAGCATATCCAGCGAGTCGAGTCTTCTGACGGATTACCACACCAAAATTGGATTTCAGCTAGGACACAAAAAGGAGCGAAGGACCTGGCAGAAGCGCAGTTGCAGGTTCAAAAATTCGTTGGCGAAGACTGCCTAGGTTTCGTCGTCGCCGGCAGGCAGGACCGCCAGGCGTACTCGCGAGTCGAATCGCTGGGTCCGATTATCGCGGGCGCGGACCGAATCTGTCGGCGATTCTGATGCGTGGCGAGGTTCGCGAACCTTCGGTTCACGGTCGCGGACGGCATTGACCAACGCGTTCAACTCATCTTCTGGTTCCAGTACCTCCGGGATGGCACCGCGGATCAGGTTCCATCCGCTGGGAACGGTCAAGCGATTGGCATGACGGGCACACAGGTCATAGCAGTGCGGCTCCGGGTAAGTCGCCAAGGGCCCAAGAACTGCTGTTGAATCAGCGTATACGTAGGTAAGAGTTGCACGAGCCGTTTCACGGCAAGCTGGGCGAGAACAAAGACGAAGACCTTCCACGTCTGCCATTCTACTCGGCTGGCCCGCACTTCCTTGGGATCTTGTGCCTTTTGCGGGCTGATGACCATCAGCACAGTGTCGCAAGGGTTAGGCTGAGTTAATGAACTCCAAGTTGCCTGATCGTCCCAGCGGCCCGCGGCGTAATCGCCATGGGAGGGGACGGCGGGGGCCGCTGATTCCGATGCATCTTCCTGCGTACCGTTCTCGGCCGGAGCGATTCGATGATGCCGTGATGGCCAGCGCGCAAAGACTGGCGCAGCGCTGGCCCGGCAAGATCGAAAAGATCGAATTCCTGATTGATCCAGTCCCCAGTGACAAACTGCTGGATCAGGCCTCGGCACTCGGCGAACGGGTTCCGCTTGCTTCTTCGGTACCTGCTGGTGCTCGCAGCCCGGCACGCATCATCATCTACCGGTTGCCCATTGAGCAGATTGCAGAGAACACCGGTGAGCTCTTGGATCTGGTCCACCAGTGCGTGGTGCACGAGGTAGCGCAGCTATGGATGAAACCCATCTCAGAAGTGGACCCGTCGTATTTTCCCGAGGATCCGGACTTCTGATTCAAGGCATTGCTATCTGGCTGGGCTTTGAACTTCACGGCACGGCGCATGAGTCGCGATGCCCACACGCACAGCGCCGATCCAAACTAACGCTGAGCCAACCAAGTGCGCGACCACCAGCAACTCTGGAAGGCTGGTCACCGACTGGATCACGCCGATCAGGCCCTGTGCGGCAAATACGTAAACGTAGAGCTTGGCTTTGCGCTCCACCTCAGTGATCTGATCTCGTCGTGCACGGTTCCACAACACCGAGGCAACGCTCAAGGCCCCGAAAGCCACCGATGCGTGCACCACGGTGATCAGCAACCAGTCAAAGCCCATTCGCGGGACCTCGGCCGAATCACCCGCGTGCGGGCCTGAACCGGTCACACCGGTACCGAGAATTACCAGGACAGCACTGAGAACCACCAGCGCGCTTCCCAGTTTCCTAACCGATTCCGTGCTGAACTGCGGCTCGGTCCTTCCCAGATTCTGGACCTTGTCCCAGGTCGCTGCCGCAGCGGTGAGCAGCAACGTAGCGGCGAGGAAGTGCGCGGCAACAACATACGGGTTCAGTTTCACCCAGACAGTTACCCCGCCGATCACCGCATTGAGCACGACCAGCCAGAACTGGAACCACGCCCAGCGGGTGATCTGGGGAACTGCTTCGCGTTGCAGGCGGGCGGCAATAATGACCCAGCCAACGGCCGCGCAAAGGACAAAGGTGAGCAACCGATTAACGAACTCAATGGTCGCGTGGATTCCCATTTCTGCCGTTGGCGCGATGGAAGCACCAGTGCAGGTCGGCCAGTCTGGACAGCCTAGGCCGGAACCGGTCACTCTAACGACACCGCCTCCGACAATGATCAGAATTGCTGCGATCATTGCCGAAAGCGAAGCGGCCTTGAGCGATTTTCGTTCCAACGCAACTCGCTGAGCAAGCCACGCAAATGGGGTTACCAAAAGTCCAATTCCTTAATAGCGGTAATTTAGCCGCCGATGTTCACCACCATGCCGTCGCGTCCGGCATTCGCCTGTGGCATGGCCGCCCAGGCAATGGAACGCTCGGAACCGAGAACCAGCTGTGCCAGATATGCGTTGGCATCCGTTGAGAAGATGACCGCTTGGGCATCTTCAGAGACGGACTTCGGATCAAAGACGATGCTCTGCCCGGCGTCAATCTGAAGGTTCTTCGGCTTTTCAAGCTTGCCGTCCTTGTTGACCACCACGGCTTCCACCTCGGAGTCTGATGCCACGGCGGCGATGGCGAATTTGCCGGTGCCGTTAGCAGACAGCGGCATGGCCTGAGTCCCGGACAGCACGTTGGAGCTTGCGGCCCACGCAGTATCGGAGGAATCCTTCGGATCGGAACCGCGAACCATCTTCACCGCTGCGGTGACCGGAGCATCCGATTCAACAACCACCGTGTAGTAACCGCCGGCTAGCTGCGACAGGTCAATGCTCTTCGTGGCGTCCGATTCAACGGCGAGGTTATCCTCGAAGCTGGCGGCAACTTCTCCGTCTTCGCCCAAGACCTTCACCTTGAACCCGGCACCTGAGGCGCCGGTTGCGGAGACATGCAGCTGCGGCACCAAGGACTTGTTGTCCTTGCTCAGTTTCGAAAGATTCTCTTTGCTCTCAATCCACACCCCAGGAATCACCTGGCTGTTGGAAGCTGACGCGTTAGCGCCTACCAGTTCAACACCAGAAGGAGTCAACCCGCGCAATGCAGCCTGCTGAACTGAAGCGGTGATCTTTCCACCAATGCTAGTGACTTCAGCTGAAATGGAATTCAGGTCCTGGGCATAGCCGCCCAACACGATAGCCCGGCTTTCCCCCGCTGCCAGCACGATGTTCTGCAACGTCGAAGTATCAATCAAGCCTTCTGGACCACGAAGCCGCAGGGATACCTGGGCGGTGGTGTGAGTTGGGTTCGACAAATGCATGACGCTCGTGGACCCAGTGCTGGTCTGCAGGCCAGTGAAACGCCAATTCGAGGCCGGAGCCTGGCACGTTCCTGCTGCCAAGCCGGCCAAATCGCCGTCCTTGGCCTGGTAGCTGCGCAAGGTGCTGCCCTTGGAAGCTAGTTCGCCCAGTGGCTGCAAGGAATAGACCTGTGCATCATCAATGTCCTTGAGCGTTGAAATCTTGCTGATGAATCCGGTCAGGCCTTCATCATCGGCGCCCCGAGCTTCAGCAGCTTCGGCGTCATCGATTCGTTCCGTCAGCTCGTGCACGTCACTGCCATCAAGCTTGGACAAGGAAGAACCTGGAATACGCTTAGCGAGATCCGATACGACAACGCTGCGCAGGTTGCTGGAAATTTCCTTGGCTCCCGGAGCGAACTGCGCGTCCGTGCCTTCCACGCCCCTGAGCAATTTCGGGGTTGCCGAGCACACGCTGCTGGAGTCACCTGCAGGCAGGTTGGTCACCGCAGCTGGCAGCGACTTTTCAGCCGGCGCCGGAGCAAAGATCGATCCTGCGCCCACAACAGCGCCGGCAGCGAGTACTGCAGCCAAGCTGAGCAGAACCGCGCCGGTCTTCTTGCGGGTGGTGGCAGAAGCTGCGTCCTTGGACGCGGCGGCGCGAGCTTTGTCTAGCTTGAGACGACGCTGGGAGACCTTCCCATCGGCAGGTTCTGCAGCACTTGGTTCAGCAGCGGCTGCTGGCGCAGCGACGGCGCTGGTTTTGGCTGCTTCTTCCTTGGCCGCGTTGCGGGCGCGGACCTTCTCCAGCTTTTGGCGCCGCTTCGCGGCCTTGGGATCCTCGGCCTCGGCTGCCTTTGGGGCGTCCTCCGACTTGGATTCTGCAGACGGCTTCGGTTCGGTCTCTGCCTCCGCAGAGCTCATAGCGGCGCTCGGAGCAGCCGTAGCGGCAACCGGCGCAACGGTGCTGTGCCGTGCCGAGGAATCCTTGGCATCGGACGGCTTCGTTGCAGAGCCCGCTGAATCACCGGCAACCGGTTTCGTCACCGGATCATCTGCAGCCTGTTCCGGGGCTTTGCCAATCGCGGATTCGGGCAGGCTCTTCGCCTTCGCGCTATCGGGGTCCTTGGCAGGCTCAGCGCTCTTGGCTACCGGCTTGGCGACCGCGTCATCTTTGCTAGCGGCGGCTGGGAGCCCCGCTGCAGTTTTTTCCTGTGCTTCCGAGGACTTCGCAGTCACCGAGCCAGCCGCCTCTGGCTTTGGCGCACTTTGGTCTTCAGTCTTTTTGGCGTCAGGTTTTGCTGCGGAGCTGGAATCCGCTGCAGGGCTAGAAGCGTCTTTGGCTGCCGGTTGCGCTACAGGCTTGGGCTGATCCTTGGCTTCTTGCTGCTTGGAGGCCTTGGCCTCGGATTTTGCAGCTTTCGCTGAGTTCTTAGCTTCTGCCTTGGCCCGGGCTTGAGCTTCCTTGGCACGGATCTTATCCAGTTTGGCATCGACCTTGGCCTTCGCCTTGGCTGCCTTTTCCTCAGCGCGTGAGAGCGCAGCCGAAACCGGAGCGGAGTCCTTGGGTTCGGGCTGCGCGGCTGCTGGTTGAGGAACCGGAGTCTGTTCAGCGGGCTGGTCAGCAGAATCCGCTGAGTTCACGTTCTTCTCGTCGCTCACTACTTTTTCTCCTGCTCGGCTTCAGCGTCCGAAATACGGTCGCTGAGCTTCGGGGTCAAGTTCTCACGAATCTCGCTGGCGCGTTCGCGTGCCTCTCGGCGGCTTTGCGGCATGGTTCCGGTTGCTGGGCTTTGTACTTCAGCTGCGGCCAGAACCTGTGATCCATCAGCGACTTCTTCAGTTTCGCCGCGTGGTTCACGGAAGCGGTACTCGGTATTCCGGTAGTTGGCGAAACGTCGCGAACTTGGTACTGGGATGGCCAAGAGAACGGTAATCAGCAGCACTATCGCGCTGAGCACCAGAACAGGAATGGCCATGGAATCCTTATGGGTCAAAGCCAGCTTTCCACCTTCGGCAGGAAGCTCATAGGCCTGGGCCCAACGTGTTTCCGAGTCTTGCGGGTAAGCGACCGAACGCAAGGATTCGCCATTGAGGCTGGCGCGCAGCTGCGGATCTGACGCGGTAGCCAGAACCAAGGTGCGCTGCGAATCAGCGGCCGGGATCTCAATGTTAGTGATCTTGCCGCGCTGGGTCGGCAAGATGGTCACGTCGCCATTTTCCGAGACAATGCGGGCAAAGCCTGCGCTCTGCGAGTCTTCGGTGGATTCGTAGTCCACACGCCAGAGCCAGCCGCTGTCGGTCTGGCCGACCGAGGCCAGGCCCGTTGCCGCATCCAAGGTGCGAACGGTCGCTGGGACGGATTCGCCAGTCTCGTTGAGCACGATGTAGCCCACGCCCAAATCACGCAAGGACTCGCGTGAATCCAACGCGGATCCGGAAAGCAGCATGGCCACTGCCTTGCTCTGGACCTGCGCAGTGGCTGATGCTTCATTGCGTTCAGGATCCAGCAGCGATCCGCTCAGCTGCTTGACTAGCGAGTAGCGGCTGATTCCGTCCAGGGTTTCGCCTGAGCCGACAACCAAGTGGCTGTCGATTTCACCGGAGGATCGTGGACTGAGCACCAAGGTGCGCTTCTGGAATTCAGAGCGGCCGGCATCAGCAGCCGTGGCCGGCAACGTGCGAGGCTGGGAGCTACGCACCTGCTGGGCAGAGTTCATGGCGCTAAGCGTCTCGGATTCAGCTGCTGGATTCAGCTGGGCACCAAGCAAGAAAGAGCCCGAAGCGAGAATGGTGAGCACGCTGAAAACAGCCATCAGGCCCATAACTGGACGAGCTGCCTGCTTGCGCACCGAACGCAACTGGTCTTCATGGCGCAAGGCAGCCAAAGCGTTGGCGGCCGCGGCCAGCATCGCGAACATTGCGAAGGAAACGAACGGACCGGTGTAGGCGCTCACGCCCGTATGCGAGTCCAGGGTGTACGGGACAAACCCGACAGCCCAACCGGCAGCCAACGAAAGTACAGCACCCCACAGCAGGCGGCGGGAGTTGCGGCGCATGCTCGCATTGTGGCTGAACGAAGAACTCAGGGTTCCAAAAACGGCCAGGCCGATAATCGGCGCGCCAACTAGCAGCGCGGCAACCAGGGCCCATGGTCCAGTAGGCAAGAAGTCCCAGCCCACCAACGACGCGTTCGCGTTGAAGTATTCAGGGAAGCCCAGCAGCATCTGCCATGGAGCAGCTGGCGAGAACGCCTGCGCGGCACCGGGCTCGGTGAACAGCAGTCGCAGATCTCCCAGACCGGCGAACAGCAGTGGAAGGTTCCATACCAGGGCAGGCAGCGGGATCCACCATAGGCTTCGTGCCCGGCGCACCGAGAAGATGGCCAAGACGTAGATCAGGATGCTGGCGGTCAGGAAGAAGGAGACGGAGCCAGCGGAAATCACCCAGAGCAGCAGTGCGGCGCTTGCCGAAGCAGTCCACGCGGAGACGGACTGCTGCTTGGCGGTCTTGGGCTTGGCACCGTCAATAGCCACATGGGCATTCATGGCGCGAATGATCGCCAGGAAGAACAGCGGCAGCAGGATATGGATCAATACCGAGCCGACACGTCCCGAAGCCAGCGACGAGACCAATGAAGGCAGCAGTGCCCAGATCAAGGCGGCAAAGAAACGTACGGCGCGGGAGCGGCTCACCGCGCCAATGCCCCACCAGGCGCTCAAGGCTGCCAGCGGCATCGCGGCGAAGAAGAGGTAGACCGATGCTTCGTTGGCATGGTCGAAAGTCAGCAGCGAGAACAGCCAGAACAAGAGGTCCGAGTTATCTGGTGGTGCGCTCAAACCGGTGGTGGTGTTCTGCCACCAGGACAGGGCGTTAGCGCCGATTTCCTGGTTGGTGTTCGAGAACGGGCGCAGGGCACCGCCGGATAATGCGCTGGACCCGAGCAGGCTGCGCCAAGCGATCATCGAGGCTGCCCCGGAGAACAACAGCGCCAGAATCAGCGAAAGCACCGCGGTGGTGCGTGGAGGGCGGGCGATCCGTACGAAATCTGAGAAGTTGTCACCGCTGGGTTCAACCATCGCGTCGGCACCGCTGCCGTCGCCATAGACTTCGCCGTCGCCGCGACCGGTGGTCACATTGCGCCGGTATTCGCGCACCTGCGCGCCGGTGGCCATGAGCTTTCGAACCTGGCGGCGGGGAATTTCACGGATTTGAGCAACATTGCGGCGTGAAGCGGCCAGCTTGCCCGGGGTGAACAGGCCACGAAGTACCGAGCCCAAATGGCTGAACCCATGGCCTGGGTCCTTGGCCAATAGAGCTACAAGGAAGTGGCCGATGCCGCCGAGCAGCAACCCGATCCACAAAAATGGCAAAGCCAGCGGGGATGCGAACTTCAAGCGCTGGAAGACTTCAGCGCGCTTGGCTTCGCGAGGACCGGCCAGCGAGTCGACTACCTCGACCTGGTGGTACATCTTGGCGCTCGGAACCACAACAACGCGGTGTCCGGCCAAGCGGTTGCGCCAGCAGAGGTCAACGTCGTCGCCGCGGCCTGGGATTGCCGGGTCGAATCCGCCCAGGTGTTCAAAAACTTCACGGCGGATGAACATGCCAGCCGAGGAGACTGCGAAGTAGTCGCTGCGTCCGTCGTACTGCCCCTGGTCGACTTCGTCGATATCGATCAGGGTCAGGCGCTGGGCCTTGCGGTCCACGCTCAAGCCGACTTCGGCCAGGTGGCGCGGGTTGTCGATGTCCAGCAGCTTGCAGCCGGCGATGGATACCGACTCGGATGCCTCGACGGCGCGAGTCAGCTGTTCCAGTGCGTCCGGAGCCGGCATGGAGTCATCGTGGATAATCCATAGCCACTCATCACGGTCCAAACGCGCTTCTGGTAGTTGCGAAACGGCCACTTCCAGCGAGAGTCCCAAGGATCCTTCATCGGCAACCAGCAAGGCTGCATTGGAAGGCAGGTTGGCCTGCAAGACCTCTAGCGAGGCATCAGAGGACGAAGCGTCAACTCCGACAAAGCGTTCGATAGGCCGGGATTGGTTTCGCAATGCGGCCAAAGTGCGTGGTAAAAAGTCAGCGCCATCGTGCGAAGCAACGATGGCGGTGACATGAATTGGCGGACGAATTAGATTGCTCGTTTCCGTAGACGGCGACGTTCGCGCTCTGAGAGCCCTCCCCAGATTCCGAAGCGCTCGTCATTGCTTAAGGCATATTCTAGACATTCTGATCGGACAACACATGCGCCGCAGACACGTTTCGCGTCACGAGTCGACCCTCCCTTTTCAGGGAAGAATGCCTCGGGGTCGGTCTGTGCACACAGTGCACGGGCTTGCCAGCCCAGTTCGCCCTCATCAACTTCTCCGCCAACGCCAAGCCATACAGCCTTGATCGTTTCGCGCACTTCATCATCTTCGTCGAGCTCAGGTGCCCACGAACCGACCGAAGAAATTTCTTCTGGTTCCGATGATGCGTCATGCACTTTCAAGAAGTTGTCGGCCGCGGTCTCCAGATCGGCTGCAACTGCAACCCGTGCGGACTCACCGGCTTGAGGATCGACAAACCAGTCGGATGGTGCGTCCTCCAGCCCGTATTGAGCCGACGCAACAGCCGAGGTCGAAAATTCGGAGTACCCGTGCTCCAGATTCGCCATGGTGATGTTGACCTTTCGATTGGTTTGAGTAGATCAGGCCGTCACTGCTCCCGATCCATCCGGCAGCATTTATTCCATCGAATTCCATCGAACTAGCGAAAAGTGATGAACATGCTCGGACGCACCATCTAATTACAGCCGTGTAACTCCGCTAGAGTCAAGTGGGGAGGTCATTCTAAGAAGAGTTCTCAGGAAACTCCCGGCACAACACGCCGTCAAAAGACGCATATGAGATGGGCGAGTCCCGTCTTAGCTGAATTCTCGGTGAATTCTCAGTATTTAAATTTAAGGACATTCGATGAGCAATAGCCTACAATCAGGGACTTTTGTGGAGAATCTGCTCTCCCCGCGACGCGGCTCGGCCTCGCCTTGGCTCACCTGGTACTCCGTTATCGGGGAACGCATAGAGCTCTCCGGACGGGTATTTGACAATTGGGTCGCGAAAAGCGCCAACCTTTTGGGTGAAGTTTTCGACCTCGATGAGGACTCCGTCGTGGTTCTTGATTTGCCAGCACATTGGAAGTCCCTGGTCCTGGCGCTAGCTGCACTGCATCACGGCGCCACGCTGGTTGACGCTGAGCAGGCTGACGCCCAGCAGGCCTCGGTTTGGGTCACGGCCCAACCAAATGACCCACGCATCCCCAATAGCTCTGAAATCCTCGCTGTGAACCCGGCAGCTCTCGCGCTGTCCTTCGGCTCGGATCTCGGCCCTGTCGCAGAAGACTTCAACGCCTCCGTGCGTACCTACGGGGATCAGTTCTATCCCTCGCCAGTTTCTGGTGATACCTCAGCGATCGCAACCAATGGTGACGCCCCCATCGGCCTTGCCGCGCTATTCGATGCCGCGGCTAAGGCGCAAGGAACTATTCTAGTCCGTGCCCAGCAGCCCGTGCTCACCTTGCTTCCCTATGCAATTGGCCAGTGGAAAGCAGGAGACGGAATTGTGCTAGTGGAAGATGGATTGGAAGTGACCGAGCGTCTTCGCGAAGGCGAACGCATCACCTCCGACTACCAGCCAGCTGGCTAGCGAACCACCGTTGGGAGGGTGCCGGTATCGGCCTGGGCGGTGGATTCCATCGTGCCAGTGCCGGTATCTGCCCGATTTTTGTCCAGAATCTCGTGGTCATGGGCAAATTTTTCTTCTTGGTCCATTTCCTTGCCGAAGACCCAGAAACGGTAGGCGAAGAAACGGAAGATGGTGCCCAGCACCAAGCCGACGACCGAACCGGCGATGAACACCGACGTTGGATCGGTCAGGCCCAACCAGTACTTGGTGACCCATACGCAGGCGGCGGCAATGCCCAAGCCGATAGCATTCATGATGATGAACATCACCAGCTCGCGCAGCACATTGGCCTGGCGGCGGTGGCGGAAAGTCCAATAGCGGTTGGCCACCCAGGAGAACATCGTCGCGACGATGCCGGCAATGATCTTTGCCTTAACCTGCGAATCGCTCATGGGGCCATGCAGCAGCCAGACGTAGATGCCCGAGTCGATGATGAACGCGATGCCACCGACGACACCGAACTTCGCCACCTCGCGCCACAGCAACGAGATGAGTCCGGCTATTTTGAGTTTAATGCGCTCGAGCAATTGTCCTCCAGGGAATTCTGTTCCCGTCTGGCTAGCAGTAACAACGCGCGCTACATGCTAGGAGAAGCCCGCGATCTTGTTATTTTATCCGTACTTTCTGAAAATTGACCGGATTGTGAGAGTAATCAGACATCGCGCATGCGATTCTCAACGCCGCTTTCGATACCCTAGTACTCGTGAGCTTTCCAAAAATTGGTGTGATTGGTGGCGGGCAGCTAGCCCGAATGATGGCCCCTGAGGCCCTGAACCTAGGTTTTGAATTGCATATTCTTGCCGAGGGTCCTGACGTTTCAGCTGCGCGCTGCGTTCCGGACGCCCCGGTAGGCGACTACAAGGACCTCGAAACCCTGCGCGAATTCGCCAAGGGCAAGGACGTAGTCACCTTTGACCACGAGCACGTTCCCAACGATTTCCTGACGACCCTGATCAACGAGGGCGTCAACATCCAGCCGCGCCCGGCAGCCCTGATCCATGCCCAGGACAAGCTGGTCATGCGTGAAGCCATCGAGCGCCTGGGACTTCCCAACCCGCTGTGGGCCAAGGTCGAGGACGTCGAGGCGCTGATCGCCTTCGGCGAGAAGGCCGGCTGGCCGATTGTTTTGAAGACTCCGCGCGGCGGCTACGACGGCAAGGGCGTGCGCATGCTCGACAATGCGCAGGACGCCAAGGACGCAGCCGACTGGTTTGCCAACGGTCCGCTGCTGGCCGAAGACAAGGTCGATTTCTCCCGCGAGCTCTCTGCTTTGGTCGCCCGCACCCCTTCCGGCGAGGCCAAGGCCTGGCCGGTAGTTCACACCATCCAGGTTGATGGCGTCTGCGACGAAGTCATCGCACCGGCCCAGGACATCGACGATGCCACCGCGGCCACCGCAGCCAATGCGGCATTGCGCATCGCCGAGGAATTCGGCGTTACCGGTGTCATGGCTGCAGAACTCTTCGAAACCCCCGGTGTCGGCGCCGGTTTCGTGATCAACGAGCTGGCCATGCGTCCGCACAACACCGGACACTGGACCATGAACGGTTCGGTCACCAGCCAGTTCGAGCAGCACCTGCGTGCGGTCTTGGACCTGCCGCTGGGCGAAACCAGCGCACTGGGCGTCACCGTCATGAAGAACTACCTCGGCGGCGCCAACCAGGATCTGTACTCCGCATTCCAGGCGGCGCTGGCTGCCGCCCCGGAGGTCAAGGTGCATGCCTACGGCAAGTCGGTACGCCCCGGGAGGAAGATCGGCCACGTGAACATCGTGGCAAACGCCGGGCAAAGTGTGGATGAACTTCGCTCCCAGGCCAACAAGGTTGCCGCGCTGATCCGCGATGGCGCCGACGCCACCGTCTAGTCTTTATTTTGATCAAGAGCCGTTGCCAGGTGTCTGGCCGCGGCTCTTACTAGAACACTGCAAGGAAAATCTCATGTCTGAAGCACCACTTGTCGGCCTCGTAATGGGTTCTGATTCGGATTGGCCGGTAATGCGCCTCGCCGCGCAGGCCCTGGCAGAATTCGGAATCCCCTTTGAAGCGGACGTCGTTTCAGCGCACCGCATGCCCACCGAAATGATCGACTACGGCAAGAAAGCCCACGAACGCGGGATCCGTGTAATCATCGCCGGCGCCGGCGGCGCAGCGCATCTTCCCGGCATGCTTGCAGCTGTTACCCCGCTGCCAGTGATCGGAGTTCCAGTTCCACTGGCTAAACTAGATGGAATGGACTCCCTGCTTTCCATCGTTCAGATGCCTGCAGGAGTCCCCGTAGCAACTGTTTCCATTGGCGGAGCTCGCAACGCAGGCCTGCTTGCTGTGCGCATGCTCTCAGCGGGAACCGACGAGCTAGCCGAGTCGTTACAGGTAAAGTTGCTTCAGTTTGCAGATTCATTGCGCGAGCAGGCCCACGCCAAGGGCGCGGCTCTGCGTGCTGAAGTTGCCAACGAGAATTTCGCTTCCTAGGGAAAGTCCACAAGTACATGGGTTCTGCCAGCCACCGCGCACCAAGTCCGTTGCGCCAGCCGGAGACTATCAGCTCTCCGCAGCGTAGCAAGCGCGCAATGATTTTGGTCTTGCTGACCATCTTCTTCCCCGGAAGCGCCCAGCTGATTGCCGGAAATCGTAAGCTCGGACGGATCGCAGTGTCCATCACGATGCTGTGCTGGCTGGCAATCATCGCGCTGGCCGCCCTGTACTTCATTGATCGTTCGATCATCTTGGGCCGGGTAGCGCATCCGAACTTCCAGTTGTTCTTGATCATCGTGCTCGGCACGTTGGCCCTGGGCTGGCTGGTCATGTTCATCAACACCTTGGTGATCATCCGGCCCAAGCTGCTGGCCCCGGGCATGCGAGCCATCGTTTCGGTCTTTACCCTGGCAGCCGTGGTGGCCACCAGCGGGGTATTCGTCTACGGCGCCTCGCTGCTGAACACCGGACGCGAAACCATTACCGCGGTCTTCGACAAAGGCCCGGCCTTCGACCCGATTGACGGACGCTACAACATCGCGGTCTTCGGAGCTGACTCCGGGGACAACCGTGAAGGCGTGCGCACCGACGTTGCGGCTTTGCTTTCCGTTGATGCGAAAACCGGCAAGAGCCTGCTGATCTCGGTACCGCGCAACTTCCAGAGCGCACGCTTCGCAGCTGGCTCTCCGATGGAGAAAATTTGGCCGAACGGCTACAACTGCGGTGACGAGTGCATCTTCAACTCGATCTACCGCAATGCCGAAACCGAACACGCCGATGCGTTCCCTGACACCGTAAAGAACATCGGTGCGCAGGCCGCCATGGACGCTTTGGAAGGCACTACCGGCCTTCCGGTCCAGGGCTACGTCATGATCAACATGGCCGGCTTCGAGCAGTTCGTTGATGCCCTCGGCGGAGTCACCATCAACTCCGGCGGCTGGGTCCCTTACAACGGCAAGTACTACCCGAACAGCACCGTGCGCACCCACTGGTTCGCCCCGGGCACCCACACCTTCACCGGCAAGCAGGCTTTGTGGTTTGCCCGCTCGCGTGACTTCACCGATGACTACCACCGCATCAAGCGCCAGCAGTGCTTGCAGCAGGCCATCATCAAGCAGGTCAAGCCGCAAACCATCCTGAGCAACTTCACTTCGATCATGTCCGCTGGCGAACAGCTGGTGGAAACCGATATTCCTGCCGGGCAGCTCGGATCGTTCGTTTCGTTGGCCGAGAAGGTTTCAAATGAGCCAATGACTCGCCTGACCCTTGGCGCACCGGACTTCGAACGCAGCTTCTCCACCTACCCGAAATTCGATGAGCTGCAGGAGCGCATCCAATCCCTGATCGCCAAGCAGAATAAGCCAAAGGAAGACAAGCCGAAGAAGAGCAAGGATTCTTCCAAGTCTGCAGAGTCCGAGGAGACCACGAAGGCCTCTGAAGAAAGTGAGGACAGCACCGATGTGAATAATGCTCCGAAGCTGTCCAATAGCGATGACAAAGAGTTCACCAAGCCAGATGGAAGCCCGATCACCGAGGAATACCTGGTGAATCTGGAAATGGCTGGCTACCGCACCTTGATTTCTGAGATTGCAGCCAACAACGACGAATGTTCGGTTCCATAAACGGTTAAGACCCCCCGACCGCCAATGCGACCCAAATACCGTTCCTGAAAGGCTATGGTCAAACGACGTGTTCGAGTTGAAAAACGCTATCCGCGACTACCATTGGGGTTCTGCCTCGCAGATCTCCGACCTGCTCGATTTGCCTGCGGACACCACCCCGCAGGCCGAGATGTGGCTCGGCGCCCACCCTGGGTGCCCAAGCCGGATCTCCACTGACGGCACAGCACTCAATGACTTCATTGCGCAGGACCCAGAACATATTCTGGGGGCCGGTGTCGCCCAGCGTTATGGACGCCTGCCATACCTGTTCAAGGTCCTCTCTGCCACTTCGCCGTTGTCCATCCAGACGCACCCAACGCTGCAGCAGGCAAAGGAACGCTTCGCCCAGGAAACGGCCAGCGGCAAGGCTTTGGACGCTGCGGACCGCAACTACCGCGACGATAACCACAAGCCGGAAATGCTCTTTGCATTGACCGACTTCGTGGCACTGTCCGGTTTCCGGCAGCCAGCGCAGATCGTTGAAGACCTCCAGGTTCTGGAACCGCACCTGCCAGAGCAGTCCCATCGCATAGTGGGTGAACTGGTGGCCTTGCTGCAGGGTAGTGACCCGCTCGCCAGCACCTTCAAGCACGTGCTGACCGCTGGGGAAGAAATCTCGCAGCTGGCACAGCAGATCAGCCACGCGGTGTCAGCCAGCACCGAATTGCAGCGAAATGTGCAGTTTGCCGAGCTGGTTTCCATCAACAAGGTCTACCCGGGTGACCCAGGCGTTCTGGTGGCGTTGCTGCTGAATCTGGTCTTCTTGGAACCAGGCCAGGCCATCAGCTTGGGCGCGGGCAATGTCCATGCGTATCTGCGCGGCTTGGGAATTGAAGTCATGGCCAATTCGGATAACGTGCTGCGCGGCGGACTGACCAGCAAGCACATTGACGTTCCCGAGCTATTGGACGTCACCATTGCCCAGCCCTCCCCCGCTCCGATCCTGGAGCCGGTGGCGCTCGATACCCATGATCGCCTCTACAAGCCTGACTTTGAAGAGTTCCAGCTGCAGGTGCTCGATCCTACCGAACCAGGTCTTGCCGCCGATCTGCAGCTGCACGGTGCAGCCGTTGTGCTGTGCACCGCCGGCGAGTTCATGGTCGCAACCCGCGAGGGGGAACGCAGCATCAGCCGCGGGCAGTCGCTGTTCATTACTGCCGCTGAGCTGCCTGCCACCGCCACCTTGCAGGGCACCGTTCCAGGTCAGCTCTTCGCGACCAGCGCGCAGATCGACTAGTACTGCCGGCCCTGCATCTTCACGGCATTCAAGGCCTTAAACCGAAACTGCGAGCTATGAACCTGCAAAAGGTCCATAGCTCGCAGTTTTAGCATGAGCTGGTTTTAGCGGGTGTAAGCTTCCCACTTATCCTGCTGGTGCTCACCATCGACGAAGCGGATGGTGCCGGACTTGGCACGCATCACGATCGACTGGGTGTGGATGCGGTTGTCCTTGTAGCGAGCTCCGCGCAGCAGGTCGCCATCGGTGATGCCGGTCGCTGCGAAGTAGCAGTTATCGGAGGTCACCAAGTCGTTGGTGGTCAGCACGCGGCCCAGTTCATGGCCGGCGTCGATCGCCTGCTGCTTCTCATCGTCGTCCGTTGGCCACAAGCGGCCCTGGATCACGCCGCCCAGTGCCTTGATGGCGCAGGCGGTCACGATGCCTTCAGGAGTGCCGCCAACGCCCATCAACGCGTCAACGCCGGTGCCCTCGCGGGTTGCGGCGATGGCTCCGGCAACGTCGCCGTCCATGATCAGCTTGGTGCGCGCACCGGCTGCACGGATCTCTTCGATCAGTCCAGCGTGGCGTGGGCGGTCCAAGATGGTCACGGTGACCTGGCTGATCTTCTTGCCCTTGGCCTTGGCGATCAGGTGCAGGTTCTGCTTCACCGGCAGGCGGAGGTCAACAAGTTCTGCGGCTTCTGGCCCGGTGACCAGCTTCTCCATGTAGAACACTGCGGAAGGGTCGAACATCGAACCGCGGTCGGCCACAGCCAGAACGGACAGTGCGTTGTTCAGGCCCAGTGCGGTGAGTCGGGTGCCGTCAATCGGGTCTACTGCGACGTCACATTCGGCTCCGGAGCCGTTGCCGACCTGTTCGCCATTGAACAGCATTGGCGCTTCGTCTTTTTCGCCTTCGCCGATCACGACAACACCGTTGAAGTTCACGGTGGAAAGCAGGCCACGCATGGCATCCACTGCCGCGCCGTCGGCGGCATTCTTGTCACCGAATCCAACCCATGGCGAGGAAGCGATGGCTGCCGCTTCGGTAGCACGCACCAGCTCCAGTGCTAGGTTGCGGTCCGGCTCCGCGTCGGAAACCGACAGTCGCGAAGAAAGGTGGGCATAATTGTTCTTTTCGGTCACGAAAGATCCCATCACTGAGTCGTAGTCATTGCGCCTATGCAAACACCCACATTATATCCCCTTAGTTTTTAGCTTTACAGTTCGTGTCGGGCGCGCCTGCACGCAGTCCTATGTGTGGTTGGGCACTCCCGTTCGAAATCCACAGAATCTTCGGGGAGAATGGAAGGCGTGCATCCTGAGAACAACACCGAGAACAACGCGCCGGCAACCGAGAACGCAGCAAGCGGTAGCGGCCTGCCTGTTGCATCCCCTCGAAGCCTGGACGATCCCAATGCCACCTTTGAAGATCTGCCGTTCAAGCCGCAGCTGACCGAGAAGCAGGCGAAGCGTGCAAATCAGACCTTCAAGGGCATGGTGCTGTCCATCGGCTTCACTGTTGCCATTCTCATTCCAGTCTTGATGCTCAATCCCGCACCGAAGGACGACGCTTTTGAAAGCGACGTCAACCTGCAGGCCACCGCAGAGCAGACCGAGCAGATTTCCGGTTTTGAAATTTTCGCTCCCGAACTGGGCGAGAAGGAATATGCGAACTTCGCGCGCTGGCAGGCCAACACCGCTCAGGGCGTTCCTTATTGGGAATTCGGCCTGGTCTCGGAAGATAAGAACTTCGTTTGGGTTCGCCAAGCAGCTGAATCCAATCCAACGTGGATCGCCTTGATCACCGACGCTGCCACTCCCACCGAGAAGCGCACCATTGGAGGCACTGAATGGGAGGTGCGGGTCAAGGACCAGAGCACCTACCTGATCGCTGATTTCGCCGACTCCACCGTCGTCCTGTCCAGTGACACTTCCGTTGAGCAGCTGAACAGCGTTGCTGAACAGGTCGCAAACGACCTGAAATAAGTCACTTTCCCGGGCATCCGCAGTCATATATTCGATATTCGAAAAATGTCAAGCTGTGTGGAGTCACTAAGCTGCCTGCAACGCAACACCCGCCTCTTCTGACGGCAGGTTAATCCCCACGACCCCCGCAGGCGCAGGCGTCACCGGACGGTAATGAAAACGTGCCGGATGCAACCGGTAATAATCCTCCAATGCCTGCTGCCGCACCTGCCAAACATGCTCCCAAGACCCGTCGTGGACCTGCGCCGGAGAGAACAAAGCAATCCCCGAATGCTTGTGCTGCCCGTTGTACCACGGCACGTACCCATCCAAATAGGCTCGCGCATCGGCAAGCGCGGAGAATACTTTTGGATAATCGGGACGATACTTCATCGTCCTGAATCCGGACTCACTGAACGGGTTGTCATTCGATACGTAGGGCCGGTTATGGCTCAGCTCAACACCTTTGGCCTCCAACGCGTCTTTCAAGGCATTGGACTTCATGGCCGGCCCAGAATCGGCATGTACTACATGGGGCACGCCGTAGGTTTTGAAAGCGTCTTGGAACATCTCCACGGCCAGATGATCCGCTTCGCGCTCCTCCACCCGGTACCCGACGATCTGCCGGGAGAAAATATCGATGATCGAATAGGCCTTGAACACGCGGTTCTTATACGGCGAATACAAGTCGGTAATGTCCCACGACCAGATCTGCCCAGGACCGGTGGCTTTCAACACAGGCTTTTGTCCTCGTGTTGTGCGGTTTTGTTTTCGGGTGGGCACCTTCGGGCGGAGCATCTGCTCTTCGAGCGCTGCGGCAATACGCCACCATGCGCGCCGCGAGGCGAGCATGAGTCCTTCATCCCAGGCTGTGGCAAAGGAATGGTCCACCGAGTTCCCCTCGGCCCACCCGGCAAGAATACGCTCTTCGATGCGCTCACAGTCCCCGGGGCTGATCCTGGTGGAATAGGCGCGATCCGCCTGGTGGATCGGGTTCGTTGCCCTGGGCCTCGGACTGCTCCGGTAGTGCCAGGTCGAACGGGAAAGACCGGTGACTTTGAGGGCTTGGCGTTGCGAACCGTTAAGGCTCGTTAGGGCTCGGATCAGTTCGTTTTCCGTGGCGATGAATTCTTGCGCTCGTCCGTCGTTGACGTGGCGGGCTCTTGCTCGTTCAACGCGTGCAAGAGCCCGATAGCTTTTCCCAGGGCCTCGTTAGTTCCTTCGAGCTGGCGGACGCGTTCACGCAGCGCCTTGAGCTCGTCCTCGTGTTCTGCTTGTTCCTTGGCACGGGCTTGCTCGAAGGCTGAGCGTTGGCTCGGGGTAGTGTTCATCTGTCCATGATCTCGTGGAACGAGGTTGCGGTCGAGGTCCCCTTCGAAGACGAGCTGGTTCCAGCGGTAGAACGTGGCCCTGGAGAAGGGCTGTTGCTGCAGCCATGCAGTCCGGGTGCCGTGGGGCTGCAGGTTGTATTGGTGGACGTAGTCCCTGATTTCTTCGCGGGTGACGCCGACGGTGCTCATGGTGGTTCCTTCTGGTCAGTGGTGGGTCGTGGTTGACTCACTTACAGCCTGACCGAGAGGGATTCGAATAACTTCCCGTAGAATCTGAGACATGCTCCCTGAATCAACACAACAGTCACTGACACCAAAAGAGGCCTGGGAAAAGCTCAGCTCAGGTAATCTCCGTTTCGTCAGCGAAGACACCCAGCACCCCAACCAGGACAGCGCCCGTCGGCAAAAGCTGATTTCCGGCCAGGAACCTTTTGCGGTCATCTTCGGCTGCTCGGATTCCCGCCTTGCCGCAGAGATCATCTTCGATGTGGGATTGGGCGACATGTTCGTGGTGCGCACCGCCGGGCACGTTTTGGACCCTGCGAGCTTGGGTTCCTTGGAGTTTGCCGTCGATATCCTCAATGTGCCGCTGATCGTGATCCTCGGACACAACTCATGTGGCGCGGTCACCAGCGCCATCAAGGCCAAGGAAACCGGAGAAATGCCCAAGGGCTTCGTCCGTGACTTGGTTGAGCACATCACCCCGTCGGTTCATGCTGCCGAACGCAAGGGCATCACCGATGTGAACGGTACCGTCGTCGAACACGTCAAGCAGACCACCGACCGCTTGGTCGATCTGTCCAGCATCATCGCACTGGCTATCGAAGAGGGCCGCACCGCGGTCGCCGGCGTGGCCTACCACCTGCATGACGGGCGTGCCCAGCTGGTCTCCAGTCTGGGTCTGGACTAAGCGCTCAAAAATTCTACAGAAAGCCTTGTAAAACGGCTTTTATTCCCGTTTCGGGGAAACGTCACTGTTGGTTGTGACCTTTGCGTCAGAGCCCTGTCTTTTGATTGCGGTTCGGGCGTACTCTGGGCTCATGACTAACAGTGACGATTTCCGCATCGAACATGACACCATGGGCGAGGTTCGAGTCCCCGCTCAAGCTCTGTACCGCGCACAGACCCAGCGCGCTGTTGAGAACTTCCCGATCTCGGGAAAGACCTTGGAATCTTCGCATATCAAGGCCCTCGCACAAGTAAAGAAGGCCGCGGCGCAGGCCAATCTGGCCCTGGGCGTTCTGGACGAAGAACGTGCCGCAGCCATCGTATCCGCAGCCGATCAGGTAGCCACCGGCCAATACGATGAGCACTTCCCCATCGACGTATTCCAGACCGGTTCTGGAACCAGTTCGAATATGAACACCAACGAAGTGCTCGCCGAATTGGCAACCCGTGCGCTGAAGGCTCAAAACAGCGACACCGAGGTTCACCCTAACGACCATGTGAACGCCTCGCAGTCTTCCAACGATGTCTTCCCGACCTCGGTCCATGTTGCCGCCACCGGCGCGCTGATCAATGATTTGATCCCAGCCCTTGGAACCTTGGCCTCGGCGTTGGAGGCTAAATCTGCCGAATTCAAGGACGTGGTCAAGTCCGGTCGAACCCACCTGATGGACGCCACTCCGGTCACCCTCGGCCAAGAATTCGGCGGCTACGCAGCCCAGGTTCGCTACGGCATTGAACGCATCGAAGCAGCACTGCCGCGAGTTGCCGAGGTCCCCCTTGGCGGCACCGCAGTGGGTACGGGCATCAATACCCCAGAAGGCTTCCCGCAGCGGGTCATCGAGTTCCTGCGCGAAGACACCACGCTGCCCATCATCGAAGCACGCAACCACTTCGAAGCGCAGGCCAACCGTGATGGATTAGTCGAAGCTTCTGCCGCTTTGCGCACCATCGCCATTTCACTGATCAAGATCGCCAACGACCTGCGCTGGATGGGCTCCGGTCCCAACACCGGCTTGGGTGAAATTTCCATCCCCGACCTGCAGCCAGGTTCATCGATCATGCCAGGCAAGGTCAACCCGGTGATTTCAGAGGCGACCATCCAGGTTGCTGCGCAGGTCATCGGCAATGACACCGCCATCGCTTGGGCCGGAACCAACGGTGCGTTTGAGCTGAATGTCGGGATCCCGGTGATGGCCTCGAATCTTCTGGAATCCATTCGCCTGCTCTCCAACACCTCAACGGTCATGTCAGAAAAGATGATTCAGGGAATCAGCGCCAATGTGGAGCGTGCCCGTTTCCTCGCCGAAGCCTCGCCTTCGATTGTCACCCCGCTAAATAAGCTCATCGGCTATGAGAATGCAGCCAAGATCGCCAAGAAGGCGGTGGCTGAAGGACTGACGGTACGAGAAGCAACCATCGCATTGGGCTTCGTGGAACGCGGTGAACTCACCGAGGAACAGCTTGATCAGCTGCTGGATGTATCGACCATGGTCGGCAAGTACTAGCCCGCTTCGCCTGTCGTGTATGCCGCTGCCGCGGTTCGATGCTGCACATCGAACCGCGGCAGCGTATTTAACCCCCGAGAAACAGGCTCCTGCTTAGAGGTGGCCTCTGCTACTCTCCGAGTATGACTCGCGCCACATCCCGACTTTCCAAACGCCTCGCGCTGTAGATTTCGAGTACCCTCGTACTCCTCTTGGCCGCATTCTTCATCTTCGCGCCGGGCATCGTAGAAAATACCCGGAACAAAATCGAGGCCAAGGATTTGCCGGTGGTCAGCGAAGAGGCCGCGAAACTGCATTCGCGCTTGGAGATTGCCGATATGCACGCGACACCTTGATGTGGGACCGCTCGCTGCTCACGCATTCAACCCGAGGACATGTGGACTTGCCTCGCCTGGAAGAAGGCAATGTCGCCTTGCAGGTCTTCTCCTCGGTTTCCAAGTCGCCTGTCGGCCAGAATAACGAGTCCAACAGCGCCGACTCGGATAACATCACGCTGCTGAGCATCGCCCAGCTCCAACCGCCGCGGACCTGGAACTCGCTGCTGGAGCGCTCGCTCTACCAAGCAAAGAAACTGCGTGATGATGCCGCGGATTCACAAGGAACCCTGCGCACCATTACCAGCACCGCCGAGCTGGACAAGCTGCTCATGGACCGCAAGAACGGCATGAAGGTCACCGGCGGACTCTACTCCGTTGAAGTGCTGCACAACCTCGAAGGCGATATCGCAAACCTCGACATCCTCTTCGAGGACGGGATGCGCATGGCAGGATTCACCCACTTCTTTGACAACCCCGTTGCCGGTTCCAAGCACGGAGTCGAGAAAACAGGGCTCACCGACCTTGGACGGGCCGCACTGAAGCGCATGGAAGAATTGGGAGTCATCATCGATCTGGCGCATTCCAGCGACCAGACCTTCGATGATGTCCTGTCCTTGGCGACCAAGCCGGTGGTATTCAGCCACGGCGGTGTCCAGGCCTCCTGCGATGTGAACCGTAATCTCAATGATGAACAGATCCGTGCGGTGGCCCGAACCGGTGGCGTCATCGGCATCGGCTACTGGGATGCAGCCATTTGCACCCTGGAGGTGAGCTCCGTCGTCGATGCGATGGAACACGTCATCAAGGTTGCCGAAATCGAGCATGTGGGTTTGGGCAACGATTTTGACGGGGCCACGACCGTGGCATGGGATGCCAGCCAGATCGCGGTGATCACCCAAGAGCTGATGAACCGCGGCTACTCGGAAACCGGCATCGAGGCCATCATGGGCGGAAATACGCTGCGCGTCTTCCGCGAGGTGCTGCCAGCAAACTAGCCCGGCTCCAGCCTAGCTAGCGAAGTAGCCGCCGGGCCGCGGATTCAGCGCCCACTGCAGAGCCCGTTCGTGAAGCGGTGGCAGTTCCGGGCGATCAGCCAGCGCGTAGTACCCGACCTCCAAGTTCTCGTCATCGTTGACATTCGCCTCACCCGATAGGTGGCGAGCCTTGAAGACAACATCGAGGTACTGGGCGTGATCTCCATTGGGGTACACCGTTGGAGCGGTCACTCCGACACCCAGCAGGTCAGTGATTTCGCATTCAACGCCGGTTTCTTCCAGGACTTCGCGAACCGCGGTGTGCGATGGTTCTTCGCCAGGATCGATAATTCCTGCTGGCAAGGTCCACTGCCCATTGTCAGCGCGCCGCACCAGCAAGACCTTGTCTTCGTGGAGGACCACGACCTTCACCCCAGAGAGCCACAGCAGTTCATGCCCGATACGTGTTCGAAGATTAGTTACGAATTCTGGAGTTGCCATGATTTCATCGTGCCATAAGCAGCGCGATAAACGAGCCGATGAGCATGAAGGGGCCGAAAGGGACCGCTGATTTCAGGGTCAGCTTCCGTGCCACCACTCCCCCAATAACCCAGAGCGTGGCAAGTACGAAGGCGAGCAATGTTGCAAAAAACAAGCTGGGCAAGGAATAGTATCCGAGGTTCAATCCCAGCACGCCAGCCAGCTTCACATCTCCCATGCCCATCGCTCCGCCGGAAGCCAGCGTAAGGAGCAGATAGCCGCCGCCAAGCAGCAACAGGCCCAGCAGCCCGATGAGCACACCGTGCAGATCCGACCGGAAAATCCCCAGCAGCGCAATGACTGCCAGGCTGGCCGCCAGCCAAGATGCGACCAGGCGGTTGGGCAGACGATGTGTTGCCATATCTTGCTTTGCCAGAAGGACCCCGAAGCCAAGAAAGCAGGCAAGCTGGAGAAGAACCAGCGCTGCTGACACCGGGCTTTCTTGGGCTACGCTCCAAATTTCTGACATGCATAGAGCATAGGCAGGTAATCGCCTCTGCGGCAGAGCAGTCTTCCTCTTGTGAATAATTCAGCCGCTTCTACAATTAGAGTATGGACGTTCCCACAGCTCCAGTTCTTTTCCCCGGGCAGCCAGCCCCTGACTCGGCGGCCCGCCGTCGCTTCCGCGCCTTAGCCCGTTCCGCGCCGTGGCTGAGCACGTCGTTGCAGTTCCGGATCCAGGTTCCAGAACCCTACGCCAAGCCGGACGAAGGACTGGAAGGAGAACTGACTGCGATACTGCGCCAACGCGAGGCCATTTCCGTGCGTTCGGCCGACGGCCAGCTGGTGTACCAAAAGGAGAAGTTCACTGCGGACCGCAGCCACGGCTATGTCGCTGCCACCAATTCCTCCTGGAAGCTGCCGGCCTCGCTGACCTCGCCGGTCTACACCTCGGACCAGCTGATCTTGCGCCGTCCACAGATTTCCGGCTTCAACGGATTACTGCCCTTGGAGCATTGGGAAGCGATGCTGGATCCGGTGGAGCTTGCCGGCACCGAACCGGCCTCCCATGATCTGGCATTTGGCCACCCCACCTATATCCATGAACTGGCAGAGATCACTCACGATGATCGGCCAGCATTAGCTGCCGTCCTATCTGCAGGGCATAACTACCAGCCTACGGTCGCCAGCTGCCCGCTGGTTCCGCACGGCACACGCACCTTGGTAGTCCTGGATCGGGCCACCGGTCTGTGCGTGAACCGGCGAGTGCTCCTCGCCGAGGCCCAAGTACCGCCGGCGCCCGAGCTGTCCCTTCAGCTGCTTGCGCATAACCAGTACTACATTGATTCCCTGTTCACTGCCCCAGCCCCCACGCTCACCGACGTGAGAGCGCCGATTCCGTGGGAGCTGCGCAGCGAACGCCCCGCCTAAGGCCGGGTTGGCGAATCCAGCAGGTCGGTGACCAGCGCGGCGATGGCCGAACGCTCGGAACGCGTCAGGGTCACGTGCCCGAAGAGCGAGTGCCCCTTGAGCTGCTCAACGACCGCGGCCACACCGTCATAGCGGCCCACGTGCAAGTTATCGCGCTGTGCCACGTCGTGGGTGAGCACGACCTTGGAGTTCTGTCCGATGCGCGAAAGCACGGTGAGCAAGACGTTGCGCTCCAAAGACTGGGCTTCATCAACGATGACGAACGAATCATGCAGCGAACGGCCGCGGATGTGCGTCAGCGGCAGCACTTCAAGCATCCCGCGTTCCACCACTTCATCAATGGCGTTCTTCGACACGATCGAGCCGAGGGTATCGAAGACGGCTTGGGCCCACGGCCCCATCTTCTCGCCCTCGGAGCCCGGCAGGTAACCCAGTTCCTGGCCGCCCACGGCGTAGAGCGGGCGGAAGACGGTAATCTTGCGGTGCTCGCGGCGTTCCAGCACTGCTTCCATTCCCGCGCACAAGGCCAAGGCCGACTTGCCGGTACCGGCGTTGCCACCCAGCGACACGATCCCCACCGACGGGTCCATCAGCAAATCCAGGGCGATCCGCTGTTCGGCGCTGCGGCCGTGCAGCCCGAAGGCCTGCTGGTCCCCGCGCACCAATTTCACGGTGTTCGCATCAATTTTCCGGCCCAGGGCGCTTCCTCGCGGCGAGGTGATGACAAAGCCGGTGTTGATCGGGTGCTCGGCTACCGCAGGGTGGTTCAGAAGCTGTTCGTGCTCGTAGAGCTTGGCCATGGTCTCTTCATCGAGCTCGAGTCCCTGAATTCCGGACCACCCGGTGGAAGCGATTTGATCGTTGCGGTAGACCTCGGCATGGATTCCCATGGCCGAGGCCTTGATGCGCATCGGCAGGTCCTTGGTCACCAGTGCTACGTCAAGGCCCTCATCCAGCAGGTGCTTGGCGACCGCGAGTATGCGTGCGTCGTTATCCCCGGAGCGCATGCCCACCGGCAGGACATCGGGTGCAATATTGTTCAATTCAATGCGCAGCGTTCCACCGGTTTTGGACACTGGGACCGCCTGGGCCAATCCCCCATGGCTGGCTATCAAGTCATCAAGCAAACGAAGGGCTTGACGGGCGAAGAAACCCAGATCAGGATCCTTGCGCTTGTTTTCCAGCTCGATGACGACAGTCAACGGGATCACTACATGATGCTCATCGAAACGGAACATGGCTTTCGGATCAGAAAGCAAGACCGAAGTATCAATGACGTAGGTTCGTACACCCTGTTCGGCAGTTCGGTTCATGGCAGCGCACCCATTCTCGGATCCGGCGTGGGGACTCTCCCCACGCGAAAGTGGGGAATCCCAACACCGGATGTCCAAGGCGATTCCGGTAGCTGTACCGGCTGGCGCTGCAATTGGTCATCTAGTGCGGAACCCTTCGATCAGCCGGAGCTTGTTGCCCTGGCCTTATGATCACCATAGACCTTCAAACGCTACTGGAGGACTACGTTCAGGTAACGATTAGCTGAACAGCTTCAAAGGGCGTACTGACTTGGGCTTAGGTGCCAAAACGCCGCTGGCGATCAGCGAAATCACGCAGTGCGCGCAGGAAATCCACACGGCGGAAGTCCGGCCACAGGGCCTCGCAGAAGTAGAACTCGGAGTAGGCGCTCTGCCAGGTCAAGAAGCCGGACAGTCGCTGCTCGCCGCTGGTGCGGATGACCAGGTCCGGGTCCGGCTGCCCCTTGGTGTACAAGGCGGACTCAATGTCATCGGTGGATAGACTGGATGCCAGTTCTTCAAGCGTGCGGCCATCCTTGGCGGCGTCGCACAGCAAGGCCTTGAACGCATCGAGGATCTCACGGCGGCCGCCGTAGCCGATGGCCACATTCACGTGCACGCCGTCCCGATTAGCGGTTATGGTCTCCAAGGCGGCCAGCTTTTGCGCCAGGTCCTCAGGCAATAGATCCTTAGCACCGACCTGCTGCACCTTTACCCGGTTGGTCTCCCCTAGCCGGTCCAGCGTGGAGCCGATAACTTCCAAGAGATCGCGCAGCTCGCTGGCCTCGCGATTGAGGTTGTCGGTGGAGAGCATGTAGAGCGTGACCATCTGGATGTTCAGGTCCTCGCACCAGTCCAGGAACTCCAGGATCTTGTCGGCACCGGCTTGATGGCCTGCCATCGTCGGGGTGCCTGCCAGCTTGGCCCAGCGGCGGTTGCCATCGACCATTACGCCGATATGGTGCGGAAGCTTGTCGGCAGGAAGTGACTTCGCCAAGCGCCGTTCGTAGTAACGGTACGCAAGGTTGGGAAGCTGCACCTTGACCCTGCCTTTCGATCGTTTCCAAAACTCTAGGTTCTAAATCTACCGCGATTTATCCCCGGGTCTTGGCATCTGCCGCTTCACCACGTTAGCAATCAGCAATTTCCGCTGCGCTCAAGCGTTCTTCGGCGCGCTGAATAATGAGAATAAACCCTCGATCCCCAAGACCGGAATCTGGCAAAGCTCTTCCCGGCACGGCTGGATCTGCAGGCCCTGGTCCGCATGAGGCAAGGACGGATCATGGCGCACATTGATCCCAAGGCTCATGGCCACCGAGCGCACGCGCTTGGCTTGATCCGAATCCCACTGCGAGATCGCCAGATAGTGCACGGGGCTGGAAATGATGCACTGCACTTCCAACGCGGTTGCTACCTGTGTCGGTGCTTCGCTGGCTAAGGCCAGGGCATGGGCAGAAAGCCCTCGGGCGCTTTCCAGTGCTGCCGCATCCGCATCGGTGTATTCCCCGGCTGCCATGGACTGCAACGCTTGGACGGCCAGCGCCTTGGCATAGAGCGCTCCAGAAGCTGGCATGGCATCGTCCAGGACCGTCACGGCAGCGATGCTGCTGCGCTGCGCGGTGATGCGTGCATCGGATTGAACCGTGTCCCGTGGCACCCCTGATTCTGGATCGACAAAGTCAGCGGCGCGGCCCAGCAAGTCCTTAGCTCGCTGCGCCCACTGCTGCTGGCCGGTGGCTTGGTGCAGGGCCAGGAAGCCGAGGGCCAAGGCCGAGTAGTCCTGCAAGGTGCCTTCATTGGCGTGCGTGGCTGCGCCGGCGAAGCTGACCCGGGCCAACCGCTTATTTTGCTGATCCCACTGCATCTGCCACACCGATTCGGCGGCCTGGGCCGCCAGCTTCAAGGCATCGGGTGCTTCCAGCAGCAGCGCCGCTTCGCACAAGGCTTCAATAGCCAGGCCGTTCCAGCCAGCGATCACTTTTTCATCGCGGATCGGCATGATTCGCGAGCGGCGCAGGGTGCGCATCTGCTCACGCAGTTCTTGCAGTACCTCCAGTTCGCTTGCCTCAGGTGTGCGCAACAGCGAGAAGCAGAAGTTCTGCGGGTCCTCGGCTACCGGGCCGAAACGAAGCAAGCCCTTAGGCAGGCGTTGGATCAGCGGATCGGTGACCTGTGCGATTTCTTCGCGGTTCAAGGTGTAGTAGGCCCCTTCAACCTGGTGTCCGTCGCGGGAAGAATCTGCGTCCAGCGAGGCAGCAAGGGCTGGCGTCGAAGAGGAATTGGTGAGCAATTCTTCTTCGAGGAAGGTGATGATGCCTTGGGCGCTGCGCTGAGCCAGTCCAGCGAGCTTCTGTGCACGCTGCGCGGTGTCCCCTTGGCCCTTGAGTGCCATTTCGGCGGCCAGGACGCTGGTTCGCGCCGCGAGGGAGAGCAATCCGGCGTTGTCGTAGAGCATTTTTTCAAAGTGCGGGACGGACCAATTCGCATCTACGCAGTACCGGGCAAAACCACCATCGACATGGTCTTGCAGGCCGCCCAGGAAGATCGCTTCGAGGTGGGTTGCAGCAGCTTCAAAGGCTTCCTCGGCCCGTTGCGGCTCGGTGATCACCGCACGCGACAGGGTTTTCAGCGCCCAGGTGGGCGGGAATTTAGGCGCCGGGGTGAAACCGCCTTCAGGTTTGCCAGCGGCCATCCAGCGATCCAGTGCGGTGCTGAAAGCTTGGTCGGCTGGCTGCTGGGACTGCAGGGACAACAGCGCGCTTTGCCGGCTGCCCAGTTCGGCAAGATGCTCGGCGAGCATTTGAGCCTGTTCTACGAGCCCGGCACGTTTGGTTTCCCAGGCTTCGTGGACGGCATTGAGCACTTGCCTGAAGCTCGGGGTCTTGCCGCGAGGTTCCTTCGGGTAGTACGTGCCGGCATGCACGGTCCGTCCATCGGGAAGGGTGAAAATCGTCATCGGCCAGCCACCTGCGCCGGTCAGCGCCTGGGTGGCCAGCATGTAGGTATCGTCTACCAGTGGGTGCTCTTCGCGATCCACCTTGATGGCTACGAAGTTTTCGTTGAGCAGCGCAGCGATTTCTGAATCGTCAAAAGACTCGTGGCTCATCACGTGGCACCAATGGCAGGCGGCATAGCCGATGGAAAGCATGACCGGCACGTCACGAAGCCGTGCCTGTTCAAATGCTTCATCCCCATAGGGGAACCAGTCAACTAGTTGATGGGAATGCTGTCTGAGGTATTGGCTGGATGAGCCAGCGAGTCGTTGAGCCACGCAATCATGCTATCGCGCAGCTCACAAAGCGCCTACTGCTGCTCGTCGGTCTTCGGGTCGTGCGGCGCATCTGGTTCCTGGAGATTGCGCGCTTCGCCCTTGTCCACCAGTCCCTGCTGCTTTGATTCAGCTTCCGAGGTGTAGCGCACGCGGCGCACTCGACGGACCATGTCGCGAATCAGGAAGATTACGGCGACCACCATAGCGGCGGTAAAAATGAATCCGAGGAACCCTGGACCATACTCGCTGCTGGTCTCCGTACCGACGCCGAGGGTTGAGGAAGTCAGAGCCAAGGATTCGAAGATCGTATTCACGATGTAAAGACAACTCTTTTCTAGAACTGGAAAGCGCTTAGTACTATCTTAGTCCGGCAAACAAGTCGGTCTCGGGCAGCTCGGTGGACACCTTGGAGGAAATCAGCGTGTAGTCCTCCCACGGCCAGTGCTCGGCGTAGACGTGTTCGGGCACTGCGAAGAAGAAACCTTCCGGATCAATCTGGGTTCTATGCGCCAGCAACGCCTGATCGCGCTGCGAGAAGAAATCGGCGCAGTCGATCTGGGTGGTCGTGGTGTGTGGGGAAACCCACTTAAACATCTGGTTGTCCTGGTCTTCTTCCCACATCGCCACACGCTCGGTGTATGGGGATTCGTACCCGGCTTCCAGCATGGCGTAGTGCAGGGTGCGGAAACGGTCCGGTGCGAAGGCACGGTCGTAGTACAGCTTGCTCACCGACCATGGCGCTCCGAGTTCCGGGTACATTTCCGGGTTGGCGGCATGCTCGAATGCGAAGGTGGACACCTTGTGGCAGTGGATGTGGTCCGGGTGCGGGTAGCCGCCGTTTTCGTCGTAGGTCGTAATGACGTGTGGACGGAATTCACGGATCAGCTTGATGATGCCGGCAGCGGCAATCTCTACTGGCTGCAAGGCAAAGGCGCCAAATGGCAGCTCGGGCAGCGGGTCGCCTTCTGGCAAGCCGGAGTCAACATAGCCAAGCCAACGGTGCTTTACGCCCAGCACCGCGGCTGCTTCAGCCATCTCGGTGCGGCGGACGCCGGCCAGGTCGCGGTGCGCGTGAGCCAGTTCGCCAGCGGCGGCATTAAGGATGTCCCCGCGTTCACCGCCGGTGCATGACACAACCATCACTTCGGCGCCGGCATCGACATAGGCGGCCATCGTCGCAGCACCCTTTGAAGATTCATCATCCGGGTGCGCGTGAATAGCCATGAGTCGCAGACCCTGCGAAGGAGCAATTTTCTTCACGTCGTGAATCTCCACTTATCTTCTTTCCTTATGCCGCATTCTCTAGATAGGCAGGAAGCATCAAATCTGTCCGCCATCCTTATCAACTCACAACCGACCACCGGTTATTCCCCCATGCCGAAAGGCAGTAAACTGGAAGGAAGAACCAATGTTCGGCATTTCCAGTTCCAATGCCGCAAGGCAAGAGAGTGGTGCAAGGCAAATAATGTCTGATCCAAGCTTAACGGCTCGCTACAACAACCCCAAGAAACGCAATCTTTCTAAGAAATCGCGTAACTGGCTTATTGCTGCAGCGCTCTCCCTCGGCGTTGCCGGAGCCGCCTATATCGGCTTCAGCAACTACAGCTCCATTGGCTCCCAGGACTTGGAGTTCGAGGTCATTTCCGCGACTCAAGCCAAGGCCGTTGTCGCCGTCGAATACAACACCAAGCTTCGAGTGCAATGCGACATTCGCGCGATGAACGAGTCCAAGGCCATCGTCGGCTACAAGACTGTTCTGCTTGATCCAGGAGAAGCGACCGGGCATATCACCCAGATCCTGGAAATTGACCTGCATACCGATAACCTTGCCACCACCGCCGGGGTGGAGGACTGCTACGAGGTTCCGCAGGAATACAAGGGGTAACATTTCAGCTTCTTGCTCTCCTAGAAGCTGAATCCATTGGGCTTAATCCGTTTTGGCGACTACTATCATTGAAAAGATACGTTTCGCCCCGCATCGGCGCATGGTTCTAACCGAGCATTAGGACATGAGGCTGGCGGGGTCTTTGCTAGCATCGCCAATAACGTGCAGGCCCGCAGATCCGTACCGAATCCGACTTCGTCGACGCCACCGTTTCGGTGGCTTTCGGCTTTAGGACCACTTATCGGTCCCAAGGCCAAGCGAAGTCCTAACTGACCAAAGGAAGTACAACGTGAGCACCAACAGCAACGAACCTGTCGTTTGGCTGACTCAGGAAGCCTACGATCGGCTCCAGGACGAACTGACTTTCCTCTCAGGCCCGGGACGTGCCGAGATCGTTGCCCGTATCGAGCAGGCACGTTCGGAAGGTGACCTGAAGGAGAACGGCGGCTACCACGCTGCTCGTGAAGAGCAGGGCAAGGCTGAAGCCCGCATCCTCTACCTGAAGGATCTGCTGCGCCGCGCCGACGTAGGCGACGCTCCAGCCGATGATGGAATCGTTGAGCCAGGCATGCTGGTTGTCGCCAACATCGCTGGCGATGAGACCACTTTCCTGTTCGGCTCCCGCGAAGTTGCTGGCGACACCGATCTGGAAGTCTACTCCGAGCAGTCCCCAATCGGCGTTGCCGTGCACGGTGCCAAGGTTGGCGACAAGCTGTCCTACCTGGCTCCAAACGGCCGCGACATCAAGGTCGAGATCATCTCCGCCAAGCCTTACGAAGCAAAGTAAGCGCCTGAGCAAAAGAAATCCCCAGACCAGCTTCTCCAAGCTGTTCTGGGGATTTTCTGCATTCAGCGGCCTTTAGGCCACGGAGCCGCCAGCGTTGTTGGTGATCTGCGGGTCGAAGCCTTCGGCCCGTAGGTTGTTGAGCACCTGCTTGGAGTGCTCATGGCCCTTGGTTTCCAGATCGATGGTGATCGCCACGTCGCCCATGGACAGCGAACCGCCGATGCGGGTGTGGTCCAAGCGGGTCACGTTCGCATCCGACTCGGCGATGATGCTCGAGATCTGCGCGAGGGCACCTGGGCGGTCCGGAAGCATCATGCGCACGGTCAGGAAGCGACCGGCCGCGGCAAGGCCTCGCTGGATCACCTTGAGCATCAGCAGCGGGTCAATATTGCCGCCCGAGAGGATGACCGCGGTGGTTGCCGGGTTGATGCCGTGCTCTTCCAGACGGTTCTCCAGCAGGGCTGCCACGCCCACCGCACCGGCAGGTTCCACCACGAGCTTGTTGCGTTCCAGCAGCACCACCAGGGCGCGGGCCAGCGCATCTTCGGACACGGTCACCACGTCATCGACCAGTTCCTTGATGATGGCGAAGGGCAGCTGGCCCGGCTTGCCCACGGCGATGCCGTCGGCAATGGTGTGCACGGTATCCAGCGGCACCAGCGCGTCAGCGGCCAGCGATGGCGGGTAGGCTGCGGCGTTCTCCGCCTGCACGCCGACTACCTTGATCTCGCGACCCAGTTCCCGGGCTTTTTCCTTCAGCGCGATGGCCACGCCGGCCAGCAGGCCGCCGCCGCCCACGCCCATCAGCACGGTGTCCACCTCTGGAAGCTGCTCAAGCAGTTCCAGGCCGATGGTGCCCTGGCCGGCGATGATGTCCGGGTGGTCGAAAGGATGCACGAAGACCGCGCCGGATTCATCGGCGAAGCGCTGGGCTTCGGCCAATGCCTCGTCCACGGTGTCGCCGAAGAGCACGACTTCAGCGCCGTGGTCGCGGGTGGCGGTCAGCTTGGGCAGCGCAACACCGCGCGGCATGTAGATGCGTGCCTTGATTCCCAAGTGGCTGGCTGCCTGCGCCACGCCCTGGGCATGGTTGCCTGCCGAGGCCGCGACCACACCACGGGCCTTTTCCTCGTCGCTGAGCTTGGACATGCGCACGTAGGCGCCGCGGACCTTGAAGGAGCCGGCGCGCTGCATGTTCTCGCACTTGAGGAAGACTTCCGAGCCCAGGTGCTGGGAGAGCACGCGGGAGTGCTCTACTGGCGTGCGGGCAATAACCGGTTTGAGAACCTTCGCTGCGGCTTCGATGTCAGCCAAGGTGACCGGCAAAGTAGTTTCAGTGCTCATGGATTATTCCTCATCTGCTTTTGTTTCAGGATGCCGGAGCTCCGGCGAAGTTTGCGGGGTGGCAGCCGGGCTGGCGATATCGGCCGGCGGGACTGCTGGGGCTGGGTTCTTTACCGGCGGATTCTTTGCAGAACCCGCCTTGATAATCTGCTCGCCGTAGAGCTTGATGACGTGCGCATCGGTTTCCCATGATCTGTGCGAGAGATACCTGATCACGGCGTTGAGCACGGCCAGCAGCGGAACAGCGAACAGCGCGCCCGGGATGCCTGCGAGCATCGTGCCGCCGGCTACCGCCAGCACCACGGCCAGCGGATGCAGGCTCACGGCCTTGCCCATGATCAGCGGCTGCAGGATATTGGATTCGGCCTGCTGAACCAGCAGAACCACGGCGAGCATGATCAGTGCGTTGATCCAGCCGTTGGCCACCAGCGCCAGCAGCACTGCCAGTGCTCCGGTGATCAGTGCACCGACGATCGGGATGAACGAGCCGATGAAGACCAGCACGCCCAGCGGCATGGCCAGCGGGACACCGAGGAAGAACGCGCCTAGCCCGATGCCGATGGCGTCGATCATCGCCACGACCATCTGCACACGCACGTAGCTGACCAGCGAGGCCCAGCCTCGGGTCAGCGCGCCATCCATGGCAGGACGGGCGCGGCGCGGCAGCAGGTTGATCAGGAAGAGGCCGATCTTGCGGCCGTCGAGCAGCAAGAAGATCAGCGCGAAGATGGCCAGCAGGGTTCCGGTGAGGATCTGGCCAATGGCCGAGGTCCAGCTGATCGCTTCGCTCAAGATGTTCGTGGCATTGCCGCGCAGCTGTGCCAGCGTGTCGTCGAGCACCGATTGCAGGTCGTCGTTGGTCAGCTTCAGCGGACCGTTGAACAGCCAGTTCTGGACCTGCTCGATGCCTGCCAGCGCTTGGGTCCACAGGGCGTTGAAGCCCGCGGTCAGGCGTTGTCCGGCCAGCGACAATCCGGCGGTCACCAACGCGAAGAACCCGATCAGGGTGATGCCCACGGCCAGTCCGCGCGGGACTGCAAGCCTTGAGTTCATGGCATTGACTACCGGAGAGAGCAGCCCGGCGAGCAATGCGGAAACCAGCACGGGGATGACCAGCAGAGAAATCTTGGACAGAGCCCATACCAGCACACCCAGAGCGGCGACGACGATCAGGAAACGCCACGCCCAGGCCGCTGCCATGCGCACGGCATAGGGCATGTCTTCGGCGCTTTGGAAGTCGGTGCTGTCCGCGCGCGGCACATCAAGTGCATTTGCTGGCTTGCTCGGAAGCGAGACGCGCAAGCGGCGTAGTCGATCGAACCGGCTGCTCTTCATGGAACTACGCTATCGCGTTTGCTAAGCCGCCTATCGATCCATGTCACGATTGTGACATAAAACGAGGAGCAGTGCCCGATATGGGCACTGCTCCAGAAAATCACGCTCAATATGTGTGCCTGCCTTTAGTGCAGGTGGCCAGATTGCGCAGAATATTCCATTGAAAGTGGTACGTGCTGCTACTTGCGGCGGCGGCGCACCACTTCGAGCACCCTGTGTTCCGCGTCCTCGCCAGGCTTGATACCTGCCGGAACCTTGAAGTAGAACGCCGCGCCCAGCAGCCACCAGACACCGAAGATCGCCCAAGGCTCCCAGCTCAGCGAGGCGGGCATGCCCGGCATGTACAGGCTGAACAGCGCCGCGGTGAGCAGCACCGAAACCCAGCCGATGATGACCCCGCCATTGTTGTTGCCGCCCACGCGCAGTGGACGATCCATCTGGGGCTCGCGCTTGCGCAGCACCAAGAAGGTCACCGAAACCAGGAAGTAAGCCACGATAATGCTTGGTGCCCCGGAGTCCACGAGCCAGCCGAGCATCTCGGCACCGAAGAACGGGGCGAGCACGGAGATCCCGCCGATGAATAGCAGCGCGTTAGCCGGAGTGCTGTATTTGGGGTGCAGCTGGCCGAACCATGAAGGCAGCATGCCGCTGCGGGCCAGCGAGTAGACCAAGCGTGAAGCTCCCAGCAGCAGGGAATTCCACGAAGTCAGGATGCCGGCAATGCCGCCGGCGATCAGGACCTTAGCCATCAAGTCCGAATTGAACATCGCGCCGAAGGCATCCGCGGTGGCAATGTCGGCACCGGCCAATTCACCTGCTGGCATTGCCGACGCGGTGGTCAGCACGACCATGACGTACCACAAGGTGGCCATGATGACCGAGACAACGACAAGCTTGCCAATCTGCTTGGCCGGGATGTTCACTTCTTCCGCCGACTGCGGGATGACGTCGAAGCCGATAAAGAGGAATGGCACGGCGACGAGCACCGCGAAGAATCCGCTGATGCCCGGGGTGAACAGCGGTTGCATGTTCTGCACTTCACCACCGCTGAAGGACCCGAAGATCAGCAGCGCGCCGATAGCCAGCAGGAAGAGGACCACGAAGGTCTGCAGGACACCAGCCTGCTTGACCCCGCGGATGTTAATCCAGGTGATGAGCACTGCGGCGAGCACGCCCACCAGTGCCCAGGTCAGGTTGACTTCGAATCCGGCTACGGTCCACAGCGGAATCTGGCTCATGCCCGGGAAGATGTATTCCACGGTGCGCGGCAGGGCCACCGCTTCGAAGGCCACGATGGTTACATAGCCGCCGGTGATCGCCCAAGATCCGATGAACGATGGACGAGCACCGAGCGCGCGCAGGATGAAGTTATGCTCGCCGCCAGCCTTCGGCATGGCGGCGGTCAGCTCCGCGTAGGTCAGTCCGACCACTGCCATGATTCCGCCGCCGACCAGCATGGCCAGCATGGCGCCCATGGTGCCGGCGTTGCTCAGCCAGCCTCCGGTCAACACTACCCAGCCGAAGCCGATCATGGCGCCGAAGCCCAAGGCCAGCGCGTCAAGGTTGCCCAGCGACTTCACCAATCCCGGTGATTTGCCTGTTGATTCGTCGATGCTCATTGCGTCCTTCTTGCCATCTTGGATGTGAGTCGAGTAACGATATTGTCACGGAAGAATCTAACCAAGATTTTTCAAGACAGCCCAATCAGTTGTCATATTCATGGGTCTTGGGAGCGCAACAATACGTCAGGCAGGACAACGCTACAGGCGATTAAACATCTTGGACCAGCACCCGATATGGGTACTGGTCCAAGCAAGCAGGAGGCGTAGAACTACTCGTCGCCACGCAGGATAGCCAGGATACGCAAGATCTCGGTGTACAGCCAGATCAAGGTCATGGTCAGGCCGAAGGCACCGCGCCAAGCCATAATGGCCGGAGCACCCTGGTTCGAGAGTTCCTCGATCATGGTGAAGTCAGCAACCAAAGCGTAGGTTGCAAGCAGAACGGCTACGACACCGATAACCAGGCCGAGCACGCCGCCGCGCATGCCGAACATGCCGTCGATAACTCCGGTGAGCATCAGAACCATGTTGAGCAGCGAGAAGGCGATCAGGCCGATCATGCCGATCATGAACATCTTGTTCAGCTTGGGAGTCATGCGGTACTTGCCCGAGCGGTACAGCGCCAGGGTAACACCTGCCACGCAAAGGGTAGCCAGAACAGCCTGGACGGCGATGCCCTTAAGGTTCGGCTGGCTTTCCAGGAAACCGGAAAGGCCACCGAGGAACAGACCCTGCGCCGCTGCGTACAGGAGGATCAGTACCGGCGATGGGCGCTTCTTGAAAGCATTAACCAAGCCGAGGACAAATCCAACCAGGGCACCTGGCAGCATCAGGGCTGGAATGGTCCAGCCAATTGCAGCGCCAATGACAACCAAGGCGAGGCAGATCGCGGTCTTGTTGATCGTTCCGCCAATGGTCATGCGGCCGGTATCAGCGCTGGTTGCAGTAGGCTGCTGGTACATCTGCTGCAGCTGGTCTGCGCTCATATTTGCGGTGTCACGGAATCCAACAGGACTTCCTGGCTTGGTTCCCCAAGCATCAGAGCGGCTGCTGGAGCCAAAAATTGGGTTGCCCAATGTCATTCCCCTATAGGTTGCGATGGTGCTGGCACGTAGCTAGCAGAAGATCGTTTGTTTAATCCTATTGAATGTTGCTGTGAAATCACTCAGTCAGAAGGATGATTCGGCCCATTATTGCGAGGAAAAAATACTCTCTGAGCGATATTTTTGAAAGTTTCAGTATCAGCTTCGCGATTCACGTCGTTTTGCCCAACAACAGGGCCAGCGACCGGCGCTGCGCCTAACCTGCACACTTCCACGGCAAGAGAAAAGACCGTCGCGGACCGGTCACCCCGGACCCGCAACGGTCTTATTCCGTACCCCCAGTGGGACTCGAACCCACAAGCCTTTCGGCAGCTGATTTTAAGTCAGCCGTGTATGCCAATTCCACCATAGGGGCAAGACTCTCAAATCTTACGCGATCGAGAAAGCAAATTGAAAATCCGCTCCACATGAGTGTGCGAGGGACCGATCTCCCGGTCCCTCGCCACTAGTCGATCATCCGAGGCCTGTGCCTACTTCTTTGGCTTGGCCGACTCTTCGAAAGCAGTGCGTGGTGCTTCGAGGTTGTTCAGCTGCAGTGCGTCGCGCTTGAAGAACAGCGCAACCAGCCAGTCGCCTACGACGCGGAACTTGCGCTCGAAGGTTGGCATTGCCATGCCGTGGTAGCCGCGGTGTGCCATCCATGCTGGCCAGCCCTTGAGCTTCAGGCCCATGACCTTGGCGACGCCCTTGTTGCGGCCGAAGCCTGCAACTGCACCGAGGTTCGAGTGCTTGTATTCCTTGATGGTGCCAACGCCGTAGCGGGCAGCATACAGGTTCTTTGCCAAGAGCTTAGCCTGGCGTACTGCGTGCTGTGCGTTAGGAACGCAGGTGCCATCTGGCAGGCCGCCGGTAACGTCCTTGACTGCCGAAATATCGCCAGCTGCCCATGCGCCTTCCAGTGGATCGCCGTTGGCGTCCTTGATGCGCAGGTCGGTGCGGGTCTCGATGCGGCCGCGCTGCTCGATTGGGAAATCGGTGGAGCGAACCATTGGGTTGGCCATAACGCCAGCGCACCAGATCAAGGTGTCGGCGCCGAACGAGCCCGCTGGGGACTTGTCAGCCATGTTGATCAGTTCCAGGTTGCCTTCTTCTGCGCTGTTCAGCGAAGTGTTCAGCAGAACCTCGATACCGCGGCTGCGCAGGTGCTCGACAACCCACTCTGCCTGCTCGGCGGTAACTTCTGGCATGATGCGGCCCATTGCCTCAACGAGAACGAAGCGTGCTTCCTTCGCGTCGATGCGGTCATTGAGCTCGATCAGGTGACGAGCCATATCTTCAAGCTCGGCGATGGTTTCGATACCGGCGAAGCCGCCACCGACAACCACGAAGGTCAGTGCGCGCTTGCGTGCCACTGGGTCAGTCATGTTCGAAGCGGACTCGATGCGCTCGGCAACCTTGTTGCGCAGGGCCACGGCCTCTTCGATGGTCTTCAGGCCAATGCCGGTTTCAGCCAGACCGGTGATTGGGAAGGTACGGGTGATCGCACCAGCGGACATCACGATGTCGGTGTATTCCAGCTCGAACTGCTCGCCGTTCACTGGGGCAATAACAGCCTTCTTGCTGGCATGGTCGATGCTCAGCACGCTGCCGTTGACCAGTTCGGAGTGCTTCAGGTGCTGGCGGTGCGAGACCACTACGTGGCGTGGTTCAATCTGGCCACCGGCAACTTCTGGGAGGAATGGCTGGTAAGTCATGTATGGGTTTGGGTCGACAACGGTGACGATGCCGCCGTGTGCCTTGACCTTCTTCTGCAACTTCATCGCGACGTACAGGCCTACGTAGCCACCGCCAACGATAAGAATGCGCGGACGCTTCTGGGAGGATTCGATGATCGACATACTGTTGATTCTACGCGGATTTCCCGAGTTAGTGAAAACATTCACTAAGTGTTTCCGTTCGGTATGTCACGTCTGGGCCATATGCGAGGGATTCGCACTGAGACGTTGGACCTCCCATTATCGAATTAAGTATCGGTAGGCACGCAAAAGCGGAGTGGAACTTCAATTTCCACCCCGCTTCGGACGCTATTTACTTCTCTTCTTCGGGAATCTCATCAAACAGATCCCGCCCCTCAGCTTGTTTTGGGACTTCCAAGGAGCTCAGGGAAGCCGAGGCCAGGTTTTCCGTAGCCCGCTCACGTCGACGGCGCACCATCGTTTGGGTACCACCAGCAACGAGCACCAATAGCAGCAGCACTCCTCCACCGATGATGAGCACCGGCTGCAGCACAGGGGCCTTGCCATCAGGAAGAACTGGCTTGGGGGCCGCGACTTGCTTCAGGTCCGATTTCTCCATGGAGACCCCCGGTGCCGGAGTCTCGGTCTGAGACACGGTGTTCCGGCGGTGGACGCGGATCCATTCTTCAATGGTCCCCAAAGGGTTCTTGGTCACGGCTGGTACTTTTGCGGTCAACGCCGCATTGGCATCAATAATTCCGTAGCCGTAGAGGTTGTCCACGCCAGCAGCTCCGGTATCCTTGGCAGTCTTCAAGATTCGGTTGATTACCTCAGGAGCCTTCATATCCGGATACTCGGAACGGATCAACGCAGCGACTCCAGCTACCAGCGGGGCGGCACCAGACGTACCGGACCAGCGGGCATATCCATCGCCAGGCAAGCCGCCAACCAGCTGCTCAGCAGGGGCGGCAACACCAATGGAAATGCCTTCTGTCGAAGAATCCTGCGAAGCCTTGCCGCTGGCATCAACGCCAGCGACCGTTAGTACTCCTGGGATAGTTGCCGGTGCACCGACCTGGCTCATGCCACCAGAACGGTTGCCAGCCGCAGCAACGATGACCACGTCATGGTCCTCTGCATATTTGAAAGCGTCATCCCAGCTTTCTGGCCACGCCGGGCTAGTTGAGCCAAGAGACATGTTGATGACTTTGGCACCAGAATCCACTGCCCATTTCACCGCTCGCGGAATCTGGGTTTCCACTGGAATCTTGGACGGATTGCCTTCGCCCATCCACAGCGATACAGAAAGCAGATCTGCTGCCGGGGCAACACCCAGCACTCCATCACTGCCACGGGTCAGTTTCGGAACCTTTTCGTATTCAGGTTCTTCGGGAATGTCCTTGTCGTCGTCCTCAGCAGTCTTCTTGGCTTTTTCCCACGCGGTCTTCAAGCGTTCGTTTTCGGATTTAACCCGGTTGATTTCGCTCTTGTTATTGCCGCGTCCCGCCAGCAAGGTGGCCACCAAGGTGCCATGTTCACTCATGACGCCAATTGGCTTGTTGCCCTTTTCTCCGCCAGAGCCGGACATATCGGTACCCCCGACAATGGCGCCCTTCAGATCAGGGTGCGAAGTATCAATACCGGTATCGATGATGGCGACTTTAACGCCTTCGCCCTTTGTTGTCTTATGCGCTTCGGTCACGCCGAGGGAATCCAGCCAGTACTCGGATTCACGCATGTTGTCAGCGTGGGCCGGTGCACCAATACTGAGCGAGGTAAATGCCAATAGCGCCACCACAAGCACAGTGCTGAACTTGAAGATGCTTGTCTTTTTCCTGGCGCGCAAAGCTGAGCTCAAGACAACTCCTTGGGTCGGTGGCTGGGTGGCAAAATTAGGCAACGGCAGCTGAGGCCGCGATTCCGTCGAGGATATCGTGCTCGGATGCAATTAAGAGCATCTCGCGGTTCGCACTGGTCTTTTCCAGGTAATGAAGGATGCGCTGCACAATGGCTGCACCTGCTTGAATCACGTCTACACGGCCAGGGTGCATGAAGCCCAGCGATGCGCGCTCCTCACGGGTGTAGGAGAGCATGCTGTCAGTTGCCTGTCGCATTTGGGCAAAACTCAGCTGTGCTCCATGGATCTTTTCCGACTCATAAGCCTTCAGTCCCAGGGCCTGGGCTGTGAGCGTCGTGAACGTCCCGGCCACCATGATCACGGCATCGACCTGTGAAACGTCCACCGCACCGGTCAAGGTTTCCAAGGTGCTGTCCATGAAATCCAGTGCCGCATCAGAGCGCAGTCCAGCTTGGTGGAAACGCTCGGTAACCCGAACGCAGCCCATGTCCAGGCTCTTAGCAGCCAGCGGGCCGGTTTCGTCGCCCAGCACGAATTCGGTGGATCCTCCGCCAAGGTCGATCACCAGGCTCTTGCCGCTTTGACCGGCACGGACCGAAGCGGCCCCGGTGAAGGACAAGGATGCCTCTTCCTCACCGCTGATCACTTCTGGGGCTACGCCCAGGATCTTGGTAATCTGCGCAGAGAAAAGTTCACGATTCGAAGCGTCGCGTGCCGCCGAGGTCGCCGCGAAGCGAATGGCCTGCACCTGATGCTCATCGCACAGTTTCTTGTACTCGCGAGTGGCGGCAAAGGTGCGTTCCAGGGCTTCGGGAGCGAAGGCCCCGGTGGCGTCTACGCCCTGGCCCAAGCGGACAATGCGCATGGTGCGCAGCACGTCGACAAGCTGGCCTTCAGCATCCACGTCAGCGATGAGCAGGCGGATGGAGTTAGTTCCGCAATCGATACCAGCAACGCGCATTAGGCATCATCCTGATCAGAACCCTGGGCTGCTTCACGCTGGGCACGCTTGCGGGCGCGATCTGCACGCTTGGCAGCAGGGTCCTGCATTTCCTGGGTCTTCACATGGCGCGAACGGTCGCGGCTCGGAGCCGCAGACTCGGTATCCCACGCACCCACGCAGTAGCACTTGTCCTTGGTCCACCACTGGGAGATTGCTTCCAATGCTTGGTCGCCCAATGGGTTCACGCCTTCACCGGCAGCCAGCGAATGGCCTACCAGCACGTGCAGGCACTTGACGCGGGTTGGCATGCCGCCAGCGGAGACCCCTGCGATTTCCGGAACGGCGCCGGTGCCCGAACGTGCGCCAATGGCGTCGCGGTTGGCCAGGAACGACTCATGCGCCGCAACATAGGCCTGTGCCAGCTGCGGGTCTTCGCCCAGGTTCTCATTCATCTCGTTCATCAAGCCCGCTGCTTCCAAACGAGAAACAGCGGCAGTGATTACCGGGTGAGCCAGGTAGTAAGTGGTGGGGAAAGGAATTCCCGAAGACAAGCGTGGAGCTGTGGTTGCTACCAGCGGGTTGCCGCAAACACAGCGCGCACCGATTTCAACGACGTCGCGCACTGGGCGGTTCAGCTGGCGCGAGAGGGTATCCAGATCGGCTTCGCTAGGTACTCGTCCGGCGGCGTCAAGGGCTTCGCGGATTGGCTGTTCAGTCACGGTTATAAGTCTCTTCGGGTTTAAAGTAGTTAGTCAGTGGCAGAACGTCGGACAGAGTCGAGCAGTGCATCAACCCATGGAAGTTCCTGGCGCACCTCGAAGGTGCTCCCGTTGCCTTCGGTGGAAGTCTCTTCATCCTGTGGGCGTTCGCCGACCACCATGTAGAGCTTTTCACCGGGCATTACCAAGTTTATCCGCTCGCGTGCTTGCTGCTTGATGTACAAGGGATCATCCCAGCGCGCAATCTCGGCTTTGAGCTCGTCGCGTTGGGTCTCCAGCGCTTCAATCGACGCATGCAATTCGTTCAGCTCAGCCATTTGCGTGCGGTAGAAGTTCACGGTAGGCACAAGCATCACGGCGAAGAACGCGAGAACCACGATCAGCGCGGCGATCCGACCGGAAAAACGGTGCGCAGCAATGGGTTCGCCTTCGGGAACCTGTTTGTTGTCAACCGGCTTCTGCCCCGGTTTGCGGCGTACCGCGGCGGAGAATTTGACCCGGTCATCGCGTCGGCGTTCGTTCTGTTTTTCCTTGGCCCTTTCACGCAGCGGAGCCTTGGGCTTCTGCGTGTAATTGCCTTCAAACTTTTTCGGTCCACGTGACGCATCTGACGTTGAGCGTGTCGTGGTTTTCGGCTTCACGCTGGCACTTCGTGGCTTCGGCGCACCAGCAGCAGGAGTCTCTGGACGTGCTGTTCTCGGAGCTTTCTTTACCGGTTTCTGCGGATCAACAATATGCAGGGCATCGGTAGCCGGTTCAGCTTCATTCCCTGCGTTAACAGGTTTCGCCTGATCAACCGGGGTTACTGCGCTTTGTTCTGCCGGATCCGGAGTATTACGGCGAGGCATTCGCGGTGGACGCTGAGCCATACTCCCCCAATTCCCGTGGTGCTTCTCGTGCGGTGTTGCCGTGGATTTGGCAAGATAATTCCATTAAATAACGAAAAGCTCGCCGGTATCCACTACCGACGAGCTTATTCGCTACAACTGAAAATTAGCTGTTGAAACGCGGGAAAGCGCTACGGCCAGCGTAGAGTGCCGAAGCACCCAGGTCTTCTTCGATGCGCAGCAGCTGGTTGTACTTGGCTACGCGCTCGGAGCGAGCTGGTGCACCGGTCTTGATCTGGCCGGCGTTGGTTGCCACGCAGATGTCAGCGATGGTTACATCTTCGGTTTCACCCGAACGGTGCGAGGTGATGGTGGTGTAACCGGCGCGCTGCGCCATGGTCACTGCATCGATGGTCTCGGTCAGGGTACCGATCTGGTTGACCTTCACCAGCAGCGAGTTAGCGGTGCCCTTGGCGATGCCGTCGGCCAGACGCTGCGGGTTGGTGACGAACAGGTCGTCGCCCACCAGCTGCACCTTGTCGCCGATGGCGTCGGTCAGGGTCTTCCAGCCATCCCAGTCGTCTTCATCCAGTGGATCCTCGATGGAAACCAATGGGAAGTCAGCGACCAGGCCTGCGTAGTAGTCGCTCATTTCCTGAGCGGACAGCGCCTTGCCTTCGAACTGGTAAGCGCCGTTCTCGTAGAACTCGGAAGAAGCAACGTCCAAGGCCAGAGCAATGTCTTCACCCGGGGTGTAGCCGGCGCGCTTGATGGCTTCGGTGATCAGTTCCAGCGCCGCACGGTTGCTTGGCAGGTTCGGAGCGAAACCGCCCTCATCTCCCAGGCCGGTGGACAGGTTCTTTTCCTTCAGCACGGACTTGAGGTTGTGGTAAACCTCAACGCCCCAGCGCAGGCCCTCGGAGAAGGACGGTGCGCCGATAGGGGCGATCATGAATTCCTGGATGTCCACGTCGGAGTCGGCGTGGGAACCGCCGTTGAGGATGTTCATCAGTGGCACTGGCAGTACGTGTGCGTTCGGGCCGCCCAGGTACTTGTACAGTGGCAGGTTGGCGCTCACAGCGGCAGCATTTGCTACTGCCAGGGAGACGCCGAGGATGGCGTTGGCGCCCAGCTTGGACTTGTTGGCGGTGCCGTCCAGTTCAATCATGGCGGCGTCGATGGCGCGCTGGTCAGTGGCGTCAAGGCCCTCCAGCTCATCAGCGATTTCCTCAATCACGGACTCTACAGCGCCCAAAACGCCCTTGCCGAGGTAACGGTCCTGGTCGCCGTCGCGACGCTCAGCGGCTTCGAATGCACCGGTGGATGCACCGGAAGGAACAGCTGCGCGGCCGTGCGAGCCGTCAGATAGCAGGACCTCGACCTCAACGGTCGGATTGCCGCGGGAATCGAGGATTTCGCGCGCGTGAATGGCGTCAATCAATGCCATGAGTATGGACTCCTTGTAGAAAAGGGGTGGTCTAAGAGCTGGTCAACCAGCGGTCGCTGATAAGACCGTCGGCGCCATTGCCTGTCTCTAGCCTAGCGCTTCAAAGGTGATTTGCGCGATGTTGTTGCGTCGGTTTCCGCGCCGTACTGCTGGCCCAGGGCTGCACGAAGCACCGATTCAGCGTCCAATCCCAGTTCTTCAGCCCTCGCCGACAGGGCCGTGAGTTCGGCCGCGAGCGATCGTTCATCGGTAACCCGCTCGCGCACCTGCTGGCTAACCAGCCCCGTTGCTGCCTGCTCGGATCCCGCTCTGGCATGGCGATCGAGCAGTTTCTGCGCCAGTGCCAGGGCCGGCAACCCTGCAGGCAGACCGGCATTCTTCCGCTTGCGCGGCTGGCCGGCGCGTTCGGCCTGCTTGGCAGCATCCCATACGCGGATAATCTCATCGACATCCGTAATGATCTCCTGGCGGACCTGTCCCTGCTCATCAAAAATATGCCGGTTCCGGCGCAATAATTTCGCATTCAGCGTTTCGGCCACATCATCCAAGCCGAATTGGCCGTGTTCTTCGGCGATCAGGGAGTGCAACAGGATCTGAAAGTACAGGTCGCCCAGTTCTTCCTTCAAGAGGGAAGGATTCTGTTCAGCGATGGCGTCAAGAACCTCATAGCTTTCCTCAATGAGATAGGTGCGCAGCGACTCATGGGTCAGTGCATTGGTCCAGGCGCATTTGCTGCGAAGCGTCCGTACGGTGGCGTTGAGCTGCTCTAGCTGCGTTCTGTTCTCATGCATAGGAACATGCTACCGAAACAAGGTATTCAGCCAGCGGCCGATTAGTCCCCACCACCGATCCTTTCGGGCTAGCATTGCCGTAATTCATCCCGACGAAGTGAGGAATGCCAATGACTGTCCAAAGCACCGCCAAACTCCGGTTCCTAGAGCAGCTTCCGGCCACGCTCTTCATTGGCGGCCAGTGGGTTGAAGGCCGCTCTGATGCCACGCTGCGCACCACCAACCCTTTCGATGATTCGCTTTTAGCCGAGATCCGCCAAGCCTCAACCGAGGATGTCGATGCGGCCTACCAAGCGGCCGCCACGTCCCAGCCCGGGTGGGCCTCGTTCTCCCCCGCCAAGCGTTCCAAGGTCCTGAATCAGGCTGCCGATTACCTGCAGGGGAACTTCGATGGCATCCTCGCGTTGCTGATCGCCGAGTCCGGTTCTACCCACTTGAAGGCGAATATTGAACTGGGCGGCACCATCGCGGCGATTCGCGAAGCGGCCACCTTCCCTACCCGCGTCCACGGAAAGATCCTGCCCTCGAATGCCGAAGGCAAGGAGAACCGGGTCTACCGCGAACCGGTCGGTGTCGTGGCGGTGATCAGCCCGTGGAACTTCCCGATGCTGCTTTCAGCTCGGTCCGTGGCACCAGCTTTGGCCCTGGGCAATGCAGTAGTGCTCAAACCGGCTTCGGATACCCCGTTGGTCGGCGCCCTGGTCTTGGCCAAGGCCTTCGCCGAGGCTGGCCTGCCCGAAGGCGTGCTCAACGCGCTGGTTGGCTCCGGTTCGGAGATCGGCGATTACTTCGTTGCCCATCAGACCCCGTCGCTGGTCTCTTTCACCGGCTCCACCCCGGTGGGCAAAAACGTCGGAAAAATTGCTGTCAGTGGCGAGCACATGAAGCGTGTGGCCTTGGAGCTTGGCGGCAATGCACCATTTGTCGTTCTGGAAGATGCCGATCTGGAGGAAGCTGCCAAGGCCGCGACTCTGGGCAAGTTCCTGCATCAAGGACAGATCTGCATGGCTATCAACCGCATCATCGTCCAGGCACCTGTCTACGAGGAATTCATCGAGAAGTTCATCGAGCAGGTCAATAAGCTCGGCTATGGCGATGCCGCAGATCCAGCAAACCTTGTGGGTCCCATCATCAACGACACCCAGTTGGAATCGGTCAGCACCAAGATCAAAACGGCCCGCAGCCAGGGCGCACGAGAAGTGCTTGCTGGGTCCATCAACGGCCGCGTGGTCTCGCCGCATGTCTTCGCAGATGTCACCAGCCAGATGGAGCTCTTCCGCGAGGAGATCTTCGGACCGGTGGTGGGCATTGCCAAGGCCGAGAGCCAGGCACATGCCTTGGAACTGGCCAACGACACCGAATTCGGCTTGTCCTCCGCGGTGTTCACCCAGAATCTGGAAAAAGGCGTTGCCTTTGCCCGTGGCATCAAGGCAGGAATGACCCATATCAACGACATCACGGTCAACGATGAACCGCACGTGATGTTCGGCGGGGAGAAGAATTCGGGTCTGGGCCGTTTCAACGGCGAATGGGCCATCGAGGAGTTCACCACCGACCACTGGATCGGTGTGCAGTCCACCAAGAAGCAGTACCCGTTCTAGGATTCGCGTTCGAAAAATAGCGAAGCCGCCTCTTGCCATTGCATGGCAAGAGGCGGCTTCGCTAGTTTTTACAGCAACCAGGAACTAGTCGGCGACGTTTTCGTATTCGTCCTCGTCGTAGTCCTCGTCATCAAGCAAGTTGTCGTAGTAGTCGTTGATGTACTCGACGAGCAGTTCACGCATTTCCAGCGGGACAAACGCAGCTTCAGCAGCGTTCAAGGTCAGGTCCAGCAGATCTTCCAAGTCGTAGTCGAAAGCTTCGACGAGCAACTCGAATTCATCCGAGATCGTGGTCTGCGACATCAGGCGGTTATCCGGCGAGATGGTGACGTTGAAACCGGTCTGCACCAGCAGGTCGATCGGGTGGTTCGTAATGCCCTCGCCGAACTTGGCGGTGGCACCGGTCTGCAGATTGGAGGAAGGGCAGACTTCCAATGGGATGCCGCGTTCGCGGACCCAGTTGGCCACCGGGCCAAGCGATACCAGGCCGGTGTCGTCGCTGAGCTCTTCGCCGTTCTCGTCGATGGCACCGAATTCAATTTCGATGTCCTCGGCAACCCGAACGCCGTGGCCCAGGCGCTGGGCGCGGCCGATCAGGATGGCTTCCTTGATGGATTCCAGGCCTGCGGCTTCGCCAGCGTGCACGGTGGTCGGGAAGAGGTTTTCAGCCAGCAGGTCGAAGGCTTCCTTCATTTTCGATGGCGGGAAGCCATCTTCGGCACCGGCGATGTCAAAACCGACGACGCCGCGGCCGCGGTGGCGCAAGGCCAGCTTCGCGATTTCCACGCTCTGGTCGCTGTGGCGCATGGCGGACACAATCTGGCCGATCTGCATTGGATGGCCCTCGGCATTGAGCTTCTCGCAGGCCTGGTCCAAGCCCTCCTGGATGGCGTCAACGACGTCGTCCAGGCTCAGGCCTTCGCGGCGGTGCTGTTCAGGTGCGTAGCGCACTTCACCGTAGATCACGCCGTCTTCGGCAAGATCTTCAACGAATTCGCGTGCAACGCGGATCAGCGCATCGCGGGTCTGCATGACCGCTACGGTGTGCTCGAAGGTTTCCAGGTAGCGTGTTAGCGACCCGGAGTCGGCCGATTCACGGAACCATTCACCCAAAGCTTCAGCTTCGGTCTCTGGTAACTCATGGCCAATCTCAGCGGCCAAATCAATGATCGTCTGAGGGCGCAGGCCACCGTCAAGGTGGTCGTGTAGCGAAACTTTAGGCAGATCCCGGAAGTCGAATTCGGGATCGTAGGCAGTATGAATCATTTCTTCAGTCACACCACTGAGCCTAGTCGCATTTCCGCTGAACTGACAGCTCCCACAGGTAAAGATCTGCCAGCTGTGGTGTGAGCCTGATCAACACGGCAGGTTAACGCTCTTGCGGGGCCGGTGGCACCGTCTGCCGAAGCAGTTCTCCGGTGTGTTCCTTGCGCGCATCGGCATGGCGATGCATGCGTCCAAGCACCCAGCTGACGATCCGGTCGATGATGAATCCCAGCACCACAGCGATGACGATGGAGACGATGATTCCCAGCAGCTTGTTGTCGTGCATCCAGTTTCCAGCCATCGCGCCGATGCTGATGGAATAGGCCGCCCAGGTGAGCACCCCGATGGTGTCGAAGATGGTGAAGCGCTTGTGGCTGAAACCGGTGGCGCCTGCCGTCAGGTTCACTGCGACGCGGCCAATAGGGATGTACCGGGCGGTGAAAATGAGCAGTGCTCCGGAGGTTGCAAGTTTTTTCTCAGCGTATTTGAGTACTCGCTGCGCCCGTTTACCGCGCATCCACTTGAATCCCCGGGAACCGATCTTGCGCCCGATCGCGAAGGTGATCTGGTCGCCGAGCAAGGCACCACCGGCTCCCAGCAAGCCAATGAGAACCAGGTTGGGAACTCCGGTGTGAACCCCTACTGCAGCGAGGGAAACCAAGAATGATTCGCTCGGTACGACAGGGAATATCGCATCTATCATGCAAAACAGAAACAACAGCGGCAAGATCCACCATGCGCTGGCAGCCTGCGTAATTGCTTCATTGACTAATTCCATGCGTGCTTACATCTACTTTCCCGAAGCGTCAGTTGCGCTCAGTGTTCATCCATCTTCGCTCGAGAACTACCTTGCGCGCATCCTACTTTCGTAGCCATGTGGACAGTTCTCATCCACGACCGCAGTAGGAGATGACTAACTAACGATTGACTACGTCATTATGGTTCCCGGGAACTTGCTGTGAACTTCTAGTTCCGGCAGCGGCCTCGGTGGCAGTCGGGCAAAAAGAAGCTGGGAGACACAACGAAGTGTCTCCCAGCTCCAAAATTCAAGCAGCAATTGCCTACTTGGCCGCGATGCGATCCAAGATCAGGCGGGTGTCCGGACGGTCATCGGCCGAACCGACCATGATGGCTCGCTGGACCAGTTCAATGGCGCGCTCCATCTTTTCCGGGGTATCGGTCAGCAACGTGGCAATAGGCTCGCCACGGCGCACCAAGGCTCCTGGCTTCACATGCATGCGCACGCCCGCGCCCGCCTGGACGCTGTCTTCCTTGCGGGCACGGCCCGCGCCCAAGGTCCAGGCGGCCAAGCCGATGTCCATGGCATCCAGCTTGAGCAGCACGCCCTCGGCAGGTGCCACCACGGTGTGCGATTCCTTGGCCACCGGCAACTTGGCATCCGGGTCGCCGCCCTGGGCAGCGATCATCTTGCGCCACACGTCCATGGCCTGGCCGTTCTTCAGCGCACCGGCAACATCGACATCCTTGATTCCGGCACCAGCCAGCATCTCGGTAGCCAGCGCCACGGTCAGCTCAATGACGTCCTGCGGCCCGCCGCCGGCCAGGACCTCGACGGATTCCTCGACCTCGATCGCGTTGCCTGCAGTCAACCCCAGCGGGGTTTCCATATTGGTCAGCAGCGCCACGGTGTTCACCCCGGCATCGGTGCCCAGGTTCACCATGGTTTCGGCCAGCTCGCGGGACATGGCCTCGTCCTTCATGAACGCGCCGGAACCGACCTTCACATCCAGCACCAGGGTGCCGGTGCCTTCGGCGATCTTCTTGCTCATGATCGAGGAGGCGATCAGCGGGATCGCTTCCACGGTCGCGGTGACATCGCGCAGCGCGTACAGCTTCTTATCTGCCGGGGCCAGTCCGGTGCCAGCTGCGCAAATGACCGCGCCGACGGTGGAGAGCTGGTCGAACAGCGCTTCGTTGGACAACTCAGCCTTCCAGCCCGGGATGGCTTCGAGCTTGTCCAAAGTGCCGCCGGTGTGGCCCAGTCCGCGGCCCGAGAGCTGCGGGACGGCCACGCCGAAGCTGGCGACCAGCGGTGCCAGGGGCAAGGTGATCTTGTCCCCCACGCCACCGGTGGAGTGCTTGTCGGTGGTGGCCAGGTGCTTGCCCGAAGGGTCTGCAAGGGTGGAGAAGTCCATGCGTTCTCCGGAGTTGATCATCGCGTTGGTCCAGCGCGAGATCTCGCTGCGGTTCATGCCCTGGAAGTAGATGGCCATGTTCAAGGCGGACATCTGCTCTTCGGCGATGGCCCCGCGGGTGTAGGCGTCGATGGTCCAGTCGATCATCTCGTTGCCCAGTACTTGGCCATCGCGCTTGGCGCGGATGACCTCGACGGCACTGAATTGCTCGGTAGCCATGTGCGGCACCTTCCGTTCTGCTGTTGGCCGGTGTGCTCCGGCGCTAGGCGTTGAGGTTCTGCGGCCCGAAAGCATCGGGAAGCAAGTCGTTGATGCCCACGATCCCGCGGGCGGTCTTGATCTGCAGGGCTGCACCACGGTGCTCGAAGAGCAGCTGGCGGCAGCGGCCGCACGGGGTGATCAGCTCCATGGCCCCGTCTTCAAGCTGGCCGAAGCACACGAAGTGCTCCAAGGTGCCCCCGCCGGTGGCGAACAGCTGGCCGATCATGGCGCATTCGGCGCACAGGGTGACCCCGTAGGCGGCGTTTTCTACATTGCAGCCGGATATCAGGCGGCCGTCGCTGGTCAGTGCCGCTGACCCCACCCGGAAATTCGAGTAGGGCGCGTAGGCCTGAGACAGCGCGGCCGCGGCCGCAGCTTCAAGCTGTGGCCACGGCGCGTTGTTGGCATTCATCGTTTTACGCTATTCCTTCACATACGGTTCGCCCGCAGCCGCTGGTCCGCGTGAGCGTCCCACCAGGCCGGCCACCGCGAAGATCGTGACGAGGTAAGGCATCATCGCCATGAACTGGCTTGGCACCGGAGTGCCGATGATGGTGAGGATGACCTGCAGGTTATCTGCAAAGCCGAAGAGCAGGGCAGCCAAGAAGGCGCCGATCGGGTTCCAGCGTCCGAAGATCACCGCGGCCAGCGCGATGAAGCCGCGTCCGCCGGAGATCTCCTTGGTGAAGGAATCGATGGCCACCAGGGTGAAGAAGGACCCGCCGATACCGGCCACGATGCCGCCGAGGGTCACATTCCAGAAGCGGATTGAGTTGACCTTGATGCCCAGGGTGTCCGCTGCCTTCGGGTGCTCGCCCACGGCGCGTACGCGCAGGCCCCACTTGGTCTTGAACAATCCGAACCAGACCAGGAAGACGGCCAGGTACATCAGGTAGCCGATGACCGACTGCTTGAAGAGGATCGGGCCGATGACCGGGATCGAGGAGAGCAGCGGGATGTCAATCACTGGCAGGTGCGCTGGCGAGTTGAACCGCTCCGGGTCTTCCTGCATCACGGTGGTGAACAGGAAGCCGGTGATGCCCGATACCAGCACGTTCAAGACCACGCCGACGATGATCTGGTTGACCAGGTACTTGATCGAGAAGATCGCCAGCACCAGCGAGACCAGCGCACCGGCCAGGCCAGCGGCGATCAGCCCTGCGAAGGCGTTCTTGGTCAGCGAGGCCACCAGGGCGGCAGTGAAGGCGCCGCCAAGCAGCTGTCCTTCGATGGCGATGTTGACCACGCCAGCACGTTCGCACAGCACGCCCGAAAGCGAACCGAAGACCAGCGGCACTGCCAGCACCACGCCACCGGCCAGCAAGCTGGCCAGCGAGATGCTGTTGATGTTCGCCCCGGAGACTACCCAGATCAGGAAGCCCAGCACGAACAGGACTGCGGCTACGGCCACCATCCAGGTGGCCAGCATCTTGCCCTGCTTGCGCTGCATCCATGAGTAGGCGGCCAAGGCCAGCAGCAGTACGCCGAACACGATGTTGGTGATGCGGCCCGGGAAGACCAGTTCCGGCAACGTGAAGGCGTCGCCGGCGCTATCCAGCGTGAAGTGCGCGCTCTGGTCGTTGCCCAGCAAGCCGAAGCTGAAGAAAACGATGACTGCGATCATCGAAAGGATGATCGGGGTCTTCTTGGACGGCAAGACGTTAATTGCCGGTTGCAAGGTCGAAGTGGTCACTTGGCACCTGCCTTAGTTGGTTCGAGCTTGGAGCTGCGCTTCTTCTTGCGATTCATGCCAAAGAGGGCCTTGACCAATGGCGGTGCGGCGATGAACAGCACGATCAGCGACTGCACCACCGAAACAATGTCGATCGGCGTGCCCGTGGTGATCTGCATGTTCACGGCACCGGCCTGGAATGCACCGAAGAGCAAGCCGGCGAAGAAGGTGCCCCATGGGGTGGAGCGGCCCAGCAGGGCTACGGTGATCGCATCGAAGCCCAGCGAACCGGCGATGCCGGCGGTGAGCACCTTTTCGGTACCGGCAACCTGCGCCACACCGGCAGCGCCAGCCAGCGCGCCGGCCAGGGCCATCGCGAGGATGGTGGTGCGGGCGACGTTGATGCCGGCGGTTTGCGCGGCTTCAGGGTTATGCCCCACTGCGCGGAATTCGAAGCCCACGGTGGAGCGCTTGAACATCCAGGAAATCAGGATGACCAGCAGCACTGCCATGACGAAGCCCAGGTGCAGGCGCGAGCCCGGGATGGCCGGGAACACCGCCGAGGGGTCCAGGATCGGGGAGATCGGGTTGGTTTCCCCTGGGCGGCGGAATGCCTGGGTGTTCATCAAGAATTCGATGAGGTACACGGCCACGTAGTTGAACATGATCGTCAGGATCACTTCGTGGGCGCCGGTCTTGGCCTTGAGCAGGCCTACCAGGCCGCCCCAGATCGCACCGCCGAGCAGGCCGAAGACGATCACCAGCAGCAGGTGCAGGACCAGCGGCAGATGCCAGGCGAAGCCGATGTAGGCGGCCAGTACCGAGCCGATGATGATCTGGCCCTGGGCACCGATGTTGAACAGTCCGGCACGGAAGGCCACGGCCACGCCCAGGCCGGCGCAAATCAGCGGGGTGGAAACGGTCAGGGTCTCCAAGAACGGCTTGAAGCCCTGGGAGGAGTTGTAGATCGAGCCGTTGAACAGGGCCACGTAGCTTTCGGTGGCCGCACGCCAGAACTCGCTGAAGAAGGCCGACGGCTGGGCGAAGAGGTAGCCGGCGGTTTCGCCGACCTTCTCATCGGTCACTGCAATCAGCAGGCCGCCGATGACCAGGGCGACGATGACGCCGAGGATCGAGACCAGGCCCGGTCCCTGGGTGATCTGGCGCAGCAGGTCATTGCCCTGCTTGCCGGATTCGGGAACCACAGGTGCTTTCTCGCTCACTGCGCTTCTCCTTCCTGGTTGTCCTGCTCGCTAACTGGCTTGGCTTCAACCGGCTCATTGTCCGCCTTGGTGAAGTCGGCCTGGGCCAGAGCTTCTTCCTGCGAAACGCCGGCCATCATCAGGCCCAATACTTCACGGGAGGTATCCCCCGGCACAATGCCGTTGATCTTGCCCTTGTAGAGCACCGCGATGCGGTCGGCCAGTTCCATGACTTCGTCCAGCTCGGTGGACACGATCATCACCGGGGTGCCCTTGTCGCGTTCGGCGACGATGCGGCGGTGCAGGAATTCGATGGATCCCACATCCACGCCACGGGTTGGCTGCGAAGCGATGAACAGCTTCAAATCACGGCTCAGCTCGCGGGCCATGACAACCTTCTGCTGGTTGCCGCCCGAGAGGCTGGAAGCTGGGTTCAAGGGGTTGTCCGTACGCACGTCGAAGCCCTCGATCTGCTGCGTGGCGTTCTTCTTGATCGCCGCCAGGTTCATCGAGATGCCCTTGCCGAATGGCGGGCGGTCGTAGAGGTCCAGCACCAGGTTCTCCTCAATGGAGAACTGGGTGACCAGTCCGTGCACCGAACGGTCTTCGGGAACGAAGCCGAGGCCCGAACGCAGGATCTGCTTGACCGACTTGCCCACCAGTTCCTTGCCAGCGAGCTTGACCGAACCACCGGTTACCGGCTGGGTGCCCAGAATGGCTTCGGTCAATTCGGTCTGGCCGTTGCCCTGCACGCCTGCCACGGCAAGGATTTCGCCTTCGTGGATGGTGAAGGAAACCGAGTCCAAGGTGGTGGAGCCCGCTGCGTTGACCACGCTGAGGTTGCTGACCTCAAGTGCGGCGGCGCCCGGGGTCGCCGCCTCCTTGTGCAGGTTCAGCTCCACCGCGCGGCCCACCATCAGGTTGGCCAGCTCGGTGGTGGAAGATTCCGGGGAAACCGAGTCGATGACTTCGCCGCGGCGGATCACGGTAATCACATCGGAGACGGCTCGCACTTCGCGCAGCTTGTGCGAAATGAAGACGATCGAGGTGCCGTTGGCCTTGAGCTGGCGCATGATGTCCAGCAGCTCGTCGGTTTCCTGCGGGGTCAGCACCGCAGTTGGCTCATCGAGAATCAGGATGCGCGCATCGCGCACCAGGGCCTTGATGATTTCCACGCGCTGCTGCACGCCGACGGGCAGATCTTCAACTACTGCGTCGGGGTCTACGTCAAAGCCGTAGCGATCCGAGATTTCGCGGATCTTCTTGCGAGTGACCTGCAAATCCAGCATGCCGCCGGCTTTGGTGGTCTCTGCGCCCAAGGCAATGTTCTCAGCCACGGTGAATACCGGAACCAGCATGAAGTGCTGGTGCACCATGCCGATGCCAGCGGCCATGGCGTCGCCTGGTCCGGAGAACTCGACGGGCTTGCCGTCCAGCAGAATTTGGCCCTCGGTCGGTTGGTACAGACCGTAGAGCACGTTCATAAGCGTGGACTTTCCAGCACCGTTTTCGCCGAGCAGACAGTGAATCTGGGCGTCATCGACTACGAGGTCGATATCTTTATTGGCGTAGAAAGAACCGAAGGCTTTCGAGATTCCTCGTAGTTCGAGTTTCACGATTCCACCATCTTCATTGTTCGTTTGGCGAGGTTCTTGCGTGCAGGTTTGGCCCTCAGGCAGGCATAAAGCGCGTCACCTGCCCACCGCTGTAGTGCGGCGAGCGGTGACGCGCTCCATGACTAGTTTGCCTAGACCTACTTAGGGCTGGAAGCCGAATCGATCTTCAGCTCACCGGAGACGATCTGCTGCTTCAAAGCTTCGATCTCACTCTTGGTTTCTTCGCCGATTTCCTCGTCGAAGTTGTGGAACGGTGCCAGTGCAACGCCCTCATTTTCCAAGGTACCTACGTATGGGGTCGAGTCGAAGTTGCCTTCGGCGTCGGTGCGGAGAACGTCCTCAACCGCGGTGTCCATGGTCTTGATGACCGAAGTCAGCATGACGTCCTTGTAGTCAGGAGCGGTCAGGAAGCCATCAGAGTCAACCCAAACAAGCTTGGCTTCCTTGCCGGACTTGTTGGCTTCAACTACTGCAGCGCCAGCGCCCTTGCCCACTGGGCCGGCTACAGGCATGATCACGTCAGCGCCGGAAGCGATGAAGTTCTTGGTGATCTGCTTGCCCTTATCCTGCTTCTCGAAGTCGCCGGAGAAGGTACCGTTCTGCTTGTCCTTGTTCCAACCCAGCAGCTTGACGTCCTTGCCCTTGTCTTCGTTGAACTTGTCAACGCCGTCAGCGAAGCCGTCCATGAAGATGGTCACGGTTGGGATCTGGATGCCGCCGAAGGTGGCAACGGTGCCGGTCTTCGAGGCAGCCGCTGCTGCGTAGCCTGCCAGGTAAGCAGCCTGGGCCGTGTCATAGATGATCGGCTTGACGTTTTCGATCGGCTTCTCGTACTGGAAGTCGACGATCGCGAAGTTCTTGTCCGGGTTGGCAGCGGCCGCTTCAGCAGTCGCGTCACCGAGCAGGAATCCGATGGTTACGGTCAGGTCGCAGCCTGCGGTGACCATCCCGTTGAGGTTGGTCGTGAAGTCCGCGTTGGACTTGGATTCTGCGGTCTTGACCTGGATGCCCAGATCTTCCTTGGCGTTCATCAGGCCGCGGTGCGAGGACTCGTTGAAGGACTGGTCATCGAAGCCGCCGGAGTCGGAAACGATGCAGCCGACGAAGTCCTTGAACTGGCCATCCGAGCTGGACTCTTCCGGTGCAGCGCCGCAGGCGCTCAAAGCCAATGCTGAGATGCCGAGCATGGCAGCTGCCACGCCGGTCTTGCGCGATACGAAGCGCATCTGTTCCTCCAAAAAATCGTGCGAGATAATGCGGGAGGCAAGACACCTGACTCCCGTGCAAGGCTTCATTGCCTAGGCCTCACGCGAGCACACCAAAAGTCATAGCATTCCCATCGTTTCCATAGCCTATCGGAGATATCTCACAGGTAAAGACGATACAGATTACAAACAGGTAACTAAGCGGTCGCAAAACGGCAAGCGCTTAACGCCAATGCCCAAGTCACTGCCCGAATCGTTAAAGCGTCAAAGAAATGTTAAAAAACTTTCGGGTTTGATGTGGCCAACGCCCTATTTGGCGTTCGCCTCACTCACAGCCTGCAGTGCTGCCGCGGTCATGATTCGAACTCCCACGCCAATGCATGATTCGTCGGGGATGTAATCCCCCCGATGCAGGTCATAGGTTTTGCCGCCCGGGGTGCGGGTTCCCAGCCGAAGCATGGCCCCTGAAACCTTCTGCGTCATCCAGGCGAAGTCCTCCCCGCCCATGGACTGCGGAGTCAGCTCGATGGCCTCGGCTCCGAACTCGCGGCGCGCGGCGTCCTCGATCAATGCGGTCTCCGCCGGAGCGTTGACCACCGGTGGCACCCCGCGGGTGTGCTGAAGCTTGATTTCCACGCCGTACGGAGCGGCAATCTGGCGCACCGCGCTATCCAGTAATTCGCCTGCCTCATACCAGATGTCCCCGTCCAGACAGCGCATGGTGCCTGCGAGGTAGCCGGTGGCAGGAATGGCATTGGGCACGCTGCCAGCGTGGATCTGCCCCCACACGACCGAGACGGCCGAACGCACATCGACCTTGCGTCCCAGCACGGCAGGGACCTGGGTGGCGATCTGGCTCATGGCGAAAACGATGTCCTCGGTCAAATGCGGACGGGAGGTATGCCCGCCGCGGCCGTTGACCTCGATGCGGATGGTATCGCTGGCCGAGGTGATCGCACCAATGCGGGTACCGATGTGCCCGGCGTCGATCCGCGGGTCGCAGTGCAACGCCAGCACGCGCGGCACGCCATCAAGCAATCCCTGCTCGATCACCGACAGCGCTCCGCCAGGAAGCTTTTCTTCGGCAGGCTGGAAGATCACCCTCACGCGCCCTTCGAGCTTGCCAGCGGCATCCAGCTGGCCCAAGGCCAGGGCCACGCCGAGCATGACGGTGGTGTGGATGTCGTGGCCGCAGGCGTGCGCTACGCCCGGAGTCATCGAGGCGAATTCCAGATTTGTTTCTTCCACCACCGGCAACGCGTCGATGTCGGCGCGGAAAGCAATGCGGATTGGCCCTTGGCCGATATCCACGAAGGCTCCGGTCTCCGCCATCTTCTGCGGGGACAGGCCCGCGGCGCGCAAAGTTTCGAGAATGCGCTCGGTGGTTTGGTGCTCCGCAAAGGACAGTTCCGGGTTGCGGTGCAGTTCCCGGCGGAAGCCGATAAGTTGCTCGGCTAGCGGCTCGGTGACCTCGGCGACGGAAGCGACATTGCCATTTTCATTCACGGTAGACACCTTTTGAAGATACTCGTCCAGCGGCCCGGGAGGACAGTTTTCGCGTAATGTTCACGCGCAGCGTGCAACAGTCGCATGAAGCAGGGCGGCGGCGGGCCCCGGTTCTCCGGTGCCCGCCGCCGCCCTGCGACAGGGCTCTAGTCCTGCTGGATCAGCTCGGCGCAACGCTCGCCGATCATCATCACCGTGATGTTCGGATTAACCGTCACCAGCTCCGGCATCACCGACGCATCAGCCACCCGCAGGCCGCTCACGCCCTTGACCCGCAGCTGCGGATCCAGCGGACTCATCGCATCATCTTCGGCGCCCATGCGCACCGAACCGGCTGGATGGTAGACGGTGTTGTGGGTGCGGCGCAGGTAGTCGAAGATCTGGTCATCGGTTTGCACATCCTTGCCCGGGAACTGCTCCTCGCCGGCCCAATCAGCCATTGGGGACTGGGCGACGATCTCGCGTGCCTTGCGGATGCCGAAAGTCATCACCCTCGCGTCATGGCCTTCAGGGTCGGTGAAGTAGCGCGGATCGACCTTCGGCTTGTCCCGGAAGTCGCAGCTGCGCAAGCGCACGGTGCCGCGCGACTTCGCATGGGTGACATTCGGGGTCAGGCAGAAGGTATTCTCCCCGGTGGGGTAGCCCTGGCGCAGGGTGTGCATGTCGAAAGGCACCTGCCCGTAGTGCATCATCAGATCCGGGCGGTCCAGGCCTTCGCGGGTCGGGGTAAAGATGCCGATCTCCCACCACTGGGTGGAGGATTCGACCATGGGCTTCTTCGCTTCCCACTGGATCACGCCCTCCGGGTGGTCCTGCAGGTGCTCGCCCACGCCCGGGGAGTCGACCAGCACCTGAACGCCGACCTCCTCCAGGTGCTCGGCCGGGCCGATACCCGAAAGCATCAGCAGCTTGGGCGAATCGATGGCGCCGGCCGAGACCACGACCTCGCGGGCCGCGTTCAGGGTCGAGGTGCGCCCGAAGGCTCCGTCCACCACGTCGACGCCAGTGCAGCGCTTGGACGCGTCGAAATTCAGCTTGCGCGCCTGCAGCCCGGTGAGCAGGAAGAAGTTCTCCCGGCCGGTAATCGGGTGGATGTAAGACACCGAGGAGGAGGAGCGTGTGCCATCTGGCAGGCGGTTGATCTGGAAGAAGTTCGCACCGTTGACCACGGTCTGGTCATTGTTGAACTTCGCGCGCGGGATGCCAGCTTGTTCGGCGGCATCCAGGATCGCCACGCCGCAAGGGTCATTGGCCGGCACGTTCATCAGCTTCACCGGGCCCGAATCGCCATGGTGCGGCGCCTGCGGGCCGGCATCCTCATTGGTTTCCAGCTTCTTGTACAGGCGGTAGGCCATCTGCGAGTTCCAGCCGGTGGCACCGAACTTGGACTCCCATTCGTCGATGTCCTCGCGCGGCGCCCAGAAAGCGATGCAGGAGTTGTGGCTGGAGCACCCGCCCATCACCTTGGCCCGCGCATGGCGCATGAACGAGTTGCCGTTCTCCTGCTCCTCGATCGGGTAGTCCCAGTCAAGGCCGGATTCGAGCAGTTCCATCCAGCGGTCAAGCTGCAGGACCTCATCATAGCCGCGGTCATCGGGACCGGCTTCCACCAGCGCCACCGTCACCGAGGGGTCTTCGCTCAGCCGGGAGGCTGCCGCCGCGCCGGCGGAGCCGCCGCCGATAACGATGTAGTCGAAATCCTTCTTATGCATGCTCACGCTATGCCCTTTCTCGTTCAGCTTTGCTTCTGTGCGAACCAACCGGTAACCTGCGGGTTCAGATTCTGGTAGACGTGCTTGGCTTCCTGGTATTCGCCCAGGCCGGTCGGGCCCAGTTCGCGGCCCACCCCGGACTGGCCGAAGCCGCCCCATTCAGCCTGCGGCAGGTAGGGGTGGTAGTCGTTGATCCAGATGGTGCCGTGGCGCAGGCGCTTGGCCACGCGCGCGGCCTTTCCAGCATCCTGCGACCAGACAGCCCCAGCCAGGCCGTAGATGGTGTCATTGGCGATGGCCACCGCCTGATCCTCGGTTGAGAAGGTCTCCACGGTGATGGTCGGGCCAAAGGCCTCGTCCTGGGCCACCGACATCGAACCGGTGACCTGGTCGATGACCGTTGGCAGGTAGAAATGGCCGGAGCCCAGGCCGGCGCCGTCCTGTTCGGTGGCCCGGCGTCCGCCGCAGCGCACCCGCGCGCCCTCGGCGATGCCGGCCTGCACATAGGCGTCCACCTTTTCCAGATGGGCTGCCGAGATCAGCGCGCCGGTCTCCGCCTTCTGGTCGAAAGGCCCGCCCAGGGTAATCTGCTGCGCGCGGCGCACCAGCTCGTCGACGAACTTCTCGGCGATCGATTCGTGGATGACCAGGCGCGCGCCGGCGGAGCAGACCTGCCCGGAGTGCACGAACGCCCCATTGAGGGCATTATCCAGCGCAGCGTCGAAGTCCGCATCGGCGAAGACCACATTCGGGTTCTTGCCGCCCAGCTCCAAGGCCACCTTCTTCACCGTGCCAGCGGCAGCGGCGGCGACCTTGCGCCCGGTGACCAGGCCACCGGTAAAGGAGACTAGATCCACGTCCTTGTGCTCCGAGAGCACCGCGCCGGCCTGCGCGCCGGCGCCGGTGACCAGGTTGGCCACGCCAGCTGGCAGCCCAAGGTCCTTGAGGACCTCCATCATCAAGATCGCGGTGGACGGGGTCAATTCGGCCGGCTTGAGCACGAAGGAGCAGCCCGCGGCCAAAGCCGGAGCGATCTTCCATGCCGCCTGCAGCAATGGGTAGTTCCACGGGGTGATCATGGCGGCCACGCCTACCGGCTCGTAGTCGATCCGCGAGATGACATTCGGGTCGTTGGCATCGACTACGCGGCCGGCTTCCTGTCCAGCCAGCTTTCCGAAGTAGCGGAAGCAGGAGATGATGTCGTCCATGTCCAGCTCGGATTCGACCAGGCGTTTGCCGGTGTCCAGGGTTTCGGCCAGCGCGAATTCAGCCTTGCGCGCCACCAGCTGCTCGGCGGCTTTCAGCAGGAAGTCGCCGCGCTGCGCGGCCGGCACGCTGGACCAGATGCCCGAATCGAACGAGCGGCGGGCAGCTTCGATGGCCTTGATCGAATCGGCTTCCCCTGCCTCGGAAACGGTGGCCACCGCTTCCCCATTGGCCGGGCAGTTGATGGTGCGGGTTTCGCCGCTGGCCGCGGGCGTGAAAGCGCCGTCGATGAACAGCGTCGCGCCATGGTGCAGGAGCGGATTCTGGTTGCTCGGAGAACTCATGCTTCCTCTTTCAGGGTTGTTTCGAAATCTGATTCCCAGTCGGTTTTGGACGCGCCGTCGGAATTGATCTGGCTGGGAGCCGCCGATTCGGTTTGCGCTTCCAAGAATTCAAGGTGGGCTTCATACTGGTCCAGCACATCGCAGATCAGCTGTTCCTTGGTGAGCCCCATCAGGTCGTAGCCGTGGCTGCCTTCCTGGGAGAAGACCTCCATGCGGTAGTACACATCGGTGCCGGCCGAGACGCGGGCGTAGGTGGGCACCGGCAGCTGCACCGGATAGATCTGGTACTTGAAGGGCCGTTCGGCGCCGTTTTCCACCACCAGGTCCAGCGAGTTCAGCTCTAGGTTGGCCACTTGCTCGATATCCAGCGCCACCGTGGCGCCGCGGGCGGTGAATTCCTCGCTGACTTCCTGTAGGGCCGGCAATGCGACCTGCCCCAGGTAGCGCTTGGCCGAGCGGTGCCCAGGATAGGACATGGCCCGGGACAGCCGCTGCTTCCAATTGCGCTTCTCGGCGCCCGATCCCATCCGGCTGGTGAGCACCTTGTGCATGTTGTTGCGGTAGCGATCGGCCAGCGCCGATTCCATGCGCAGGGATTTGAACAGCCCCAGCATGATCAGCAGCAGCACGAAGGAGAAGGGCAGGCCCATGATGACCGTGGCGCCCTGCAGGGTGGAGATCCCATCGACGAAGAGCATGCCCAAGGTCAGCAAGCCGGTGGCCAGCGACCAGAACAATCGCACCGGCTTGGAGCCGTCGGACTGCGGATCCTTCAGGTGCGAGGTGAAGTTGGCCATCACCAGGGCACCGGAGTCGGCGCTGGTCACGTAGAACAGCAATCCGGTGAAGGTGGCGATCGCCGCGGTGATCGGTGCGCCGGGCATCTGGTCCAGCAGCGAGTAGAAGGCCCGTTCCGGGGTGTTCATCGCGACCTCGCCAAAGGCTTGATTGCCCGAGCGGACGATCGCCAGCGCGCTGTTGCCGAAGATCGAGATCCACAGCAGGATGAAAGCGAAAGGCACAACCAGCACGCCGGTGACAAACTGGCGGATGGTGCGTCCACGGGAAATGCGGGCCAGGAACAAGCCGACAAACGGCGCCCAGGCGATCCACCAGGCCCAGAAGAACAGTGTCCAGCCGTTGAGCCACTCATCGGGGCGGTCGTAGGCGAAGGTGTCCAGCGCCATCGAAGGGAACATCGCCAGGCTGTCGCCGATGTTGTTCACGATGCCGTCGAACAGGTAGGCGGTGGAGCCGGCAATCAGCACGAAGAGCATCAGCGCAACGCACAGCAGCACGTTGAGCTCGGAGAGCCGGCGGATACCCTTTTCCACACCGGTGAGCACCGAGATGGTCGCCATCACCACGGCGGCGACGATCAGGATGATCTGCCAGGAGCGGTTTTCGGGAATGCCGAACATATAGTTCAGCCCGTAGTTCAGTTGCGCGACGCCGATGCCCAGCGAGGTGGCGATGCCGAAGATCGTGCCGAGCATCGCGGCGATGTCCACGCTGTGCCCCACCCAGCCTTCGGTGCGCTTGCCCAGGATCGGGTAGAGCGCCGAGCGGATGGACAGCGGCAGGTTGTGGCGGTAGGCGAAGTAGCCCAGGGCCAGTCCCACCAGCGCATACAGGCCCCAGCCGAGCAGGCCGTAGTGGAACAGCGTCCAGACCAGCGCCTGGCGGGCCGCCTCGACGGTGGATCCCTCCATGGCCGGCGGAGCCAGGTATTGGGTGACCGGCTCCGCCACCGAGAAGAACATCAGGTCAATGCCGATGCCGGCGGCGAAGAGCATTGCCGCCCAGGTGAAGATGTTGAAGGACGGGCGCGAATGATCCGGGCCCAGCCGGGTTTTGCCCACCTTCGAGATCGCGACGCCGATCACGAAGACGAGCACCGCGACGACCACCAGGGTGTAGTACCAGCCGAAGTTCCGGCCAATCCAGGTTACGGCGGCGCTGATGGCCAGGTTGGCGGAATCGCGGTCGATAATGGCCCACAGGGCGATGGCCAGCACCAGCAGCGCAGAGCCGTAGAAGACTGCCTTGTTGATCCGGGTCTTGCCCGGCGGCGGCAGCGAGCCCGGCGGCGCGGGCTTTGCGGATTCGGACGGTTCGGAACTGATCTTGGCCGTAGTCATGGCTACCAACCTATCAATGCCCGGCAAGGGCGCCAAAGCACCGCAGGGCAAAACCCCACCTAGAATTCCATATCTGCGCAGGTCAAAGGAAGTCCCAGCAAATACCGGGCAGTAACATCCCGTGCTCCCCCAGCAGGGGCGAAGCTGTGCTAGAGCACCTCGGTAGCGCCGTCGGCCTTCAAGGCCTCCACGGTCTGCTTGACCTTCTGCGCATGCTCCTTGGTGGTCACCAGCAACGCGTCGGCGGTATCCACCACGACCACATCCTCGATCCCGACCAGGGCCACCACGCGCGGGCGGTCCGAATAGACCACGCCGGTCGCGCTGTCCGCGTACACGCGCACCGATTCGCCACCCAGGTTGATGATGCCCTCCTCGGCACTGGCCTTGTTCAAGCGGCCGATCGCGGCGAAGTCGCCCACGTCATCCCAGTTGAACACCCCTGGGATCACCGCGACATCTCCAGCTTCAGCAGCCGGCTCGGCCACCGCATAGTCAATGGCGATCTTCGGCAGATCGGCCCAGACTTCGCGCATCACGGTTTCGCGCTGATCGGTTTCCCAGGCATCGGCGATCTTCATCAGGCCGGCGTACAGTGCCGGCTCATTGGCTTCCAGGTGCTGGAGCATCAGGCTCACCGGTGCCACGAACATGCCGGCGTTCCACAGGAACCCGCCCGAGGCCAGGTACTTGCGCGCGGTGTCCTCATCGGGCTTCTCCACGAACTGCACCACCCCGCGGGCCGAAGGGGCATTGGGCACATCCAGCGGCTGGCCGGTCTGGATGTAGCCGAATCCGGTGGAAGGGTGGGTGGGATGGATCCCGATGGTCACGATCTTGCCGGTCGCAGCGGTGTGGATCGCTTCGCTCAGCGCGGCCTGGAACACCTCGACCGGCTCGATGACCTGGTCAGCGGCGAAGGAGCCCATGATGATGCTCGGGTCGCGGCGGTACAGGATCGCGGCGGCCAGGCCGATCGCGGCGGCCGAATCGCGCGGCTCCGGCTCAAGGACCAGGTCCTCGTCGCACAGCTCGGGCAGCTGGGACACTACGGCTCCGCGGTGCGCGCGACCGGTGACCACCATGATGCGTTCGCCGGCCAGCGGGACCAGGCGGTCATAGGTGGCGCGGATCAGCGTGGATCCGGAACCGGTCAGATCGTGCAAAAACTTCGGAGCGGAAGCCCGCGAGAGGGGCCACAATCGGGTACCGACACCACCGGCGGGGATCACGCCGTGGAATCGGGCTAATAGGTCTGCATTCACGCCTTCCAGACTAATTCATTCGGTGGATAATCCGGTCCATTGAAACCTGTGCAACAGATTAAATACGAAAACATCGCATGAGGTATTACGGGCGGAATTTCGGCCTTTTAGCGCATAATTAGCGCTTTTCGGTGAACATGCTCACAGGAACGAGACACGAAATAGATTGGAGCTGGCTTAGTGGTTTAGACTCGCACAAGGAACGCTCGCACAAGTGCGTCAAATCTCATTGTGTGCAATATACACATGCGCCGTTGCGAGCCTTGGAGGTTTAGTTCAGTGTCGAAGACTTCGTCAGGCACCCTATACCGCGGCCATGAAGGCATGTGGTCCTGGGTGGGACACCGAGTCACCGGTGTCGTTATTTTTCTTTATTTGCTGGTGCACGTGCTTGATACGGCCATGGTCCGTGTCGATGCCGGCGCCTACGACGCAATCATTAGCACCTATCAGACCCCGTGGATGGCACTTGGTGAAACCGGTCTGGTTGCAGCAATCCTCTTCCACGCATTCAACGGCCTGCGCTTGATCCTGGTCGACTTCTGGAAGCAGGGCACCAAGTACCAGCGCCAGATGCTCTGGGGCGTTCTGATCCTCTGGGTCATCGTCTTCGCAGGCTTCGCTATCCGTCACCTGTCGATCGCATTCGGAGGCCACTAAGCCATGAGCGTTTCTATTCCTGCTCCCCGCAGCCAGCGCATTGATCCAAAGTACAAGCGTGGACCGAAGTCCCGCGGCAGCTTCGAGATGCTGGCATGGCTGTTCATGCGCCTCTCCGGCGTAGTACTGGTTATCTTGATCTTCGGCCACCTGTTCTCCAACCTGATGGTCGGCGAAGGCATCTCCGGCATCGGCTTCGGCTTCGTCGCTGGCAAGTGGGCTTCGCCGCTGTGGCAGTTCTGGGACCTGGCCATGCTGTGGCTTGCAATGCTGCACGGCACCAACGGCGTGCGCACCATCATCAACGACTACGCAGAGAAGCACGCAACCCGTGCTTGGCTCAAGGGCATCCTGTACGTCGCAACGATCTTCATCATCGTTCTTGGTTCCCTGGTGATCTTCACCTTCGACCCATGCGTCGCCGGCAGCACCCTGCCGCAGTGCTAATTGGAACTCCCCAGTTCACCAGCCACAAAGATTTTTGTAGAAAAGAGAGCATCTAGAATGCAGGTACATAAGTACGACGTAGTCATCGTCGGTGCCGGCGGCGCAGGCATGCGCGCAGCGATCGAATCCGGTCAGCGCGCACGCACCGCAGTGCTAACCAAGCTTTACCCGACCCGCTCGCACACCGGTGCAGCCCAGGGCGGCATGTGCGCAGCACTTGCCAACGTCGAGGAAGACAACTGGGAATGGCACACCTTCGACACCATCAAGGGTGGCGACTACCTGGTTGACCAGGATGCAGCAGAGGTCATGGCCAAGGAAGCCATCGACGCCGTGCTGGACCTGGAAAAGATGGGCCTCCCATTCAACCGCACCCCAGAGGGCAAGATCGACCAGCGCCGCTTCGGCGGCCACACCCGCGACCACGGCAAGGCCGCCGTACGCCGCGCCTGCTACGCAGCTGACCGTACCGGCCACATGATCTTGCAGACCCTGTACCAAAACTGCGTCAAGCACAACGTCGAGTTCTACAACGAGTACTACGTGCTGGACCTGCTGATGGTCGAAGAGGATGCCTACCGCGAGGACGGCACCGCCTACAAGCAGAAGCGCGTTGCCGGCGTCGTGTCCTACGACCTGGCTACCGGCGAACTGCACGTCTTCCAGGCCAAGTCGGTCATCTTCGCTTCGGGCGGCGCGGGCAAGGTCTTCAAGACCACCTCGAACGCTCACACCCTGACCGGTGACGGCATGTCCATCGCTTTCCGCTCGGGTCTGCCACTGGAAGACATGGAGTTCTTCCAGTTCCACCCAACAGGCCTTGCCGGCCTGGGCATCCTGCTCACCGAGGGTGCACGTGGCGAAGGCGCAATTCTGCGTAACTCGGATGGCGAACGCTTCATGGAGCGCTACGCACCGACCATCAAGGACCTGGCACCACGTGACATCGTGGCCCGCGCCATGGCCAACGAAGTGCGCGAAGGCCGCGGCTGCGGTCCTAACAAGGACTACGTGCTGCTGGATTTGACCCACTTGGAACCAGAGCACATCGAATCCAAGCTGCCTGACATCACCGAATTCGCCCGCACCTACCTGGGTGTCGAGCCATTCACCGATCCAGTGCCTGTGTACCCAACCGCGCACTACGCCATGGGCGGCGTGCCAACCAATATCAACACCGAAGTGCTGCAGGACAATGACACCGTCATTCCTGGCCTGTTCGCTGCCGGCGAGGTTGCTTGTGTATCGGTCCACGGTTCGAACCGCCTGGGCACCAACTCGCTGCTGGACATCAACGTGTTCGGCAAGCGCGCCGGCGTGGCCGCTGCCGAGTACTCCAAGACCGCCGACTTCGTCGAGCTGCCTCAGAACCCGGAAGCATTCGTCACCGCACAGATCGAAGGCGTGCTCTCGGGCAACGGCACCGAGCGCGTCTCGGACCTGCGTTCGACCCTGCAGGAGACCATGGACGCCAACGTCCAGGTATTCCGCGACGAGCGTTCGCTGAAGGAAGCGCGCGACGTGATCGAAGATCTGCGCATCCGCTACAAGAACATCAGCATCCAGGACAAGGGCAAGCGCTTCAACCTGGATCTGCTCGAAGCCATCGAGCTGGGCTTCCTGCTCGACTTGGCCGAGGTCATCACCGTTGCTGCATTGCACCGCAAGGAATCCCGCGGCGGCCACTACCGCGAGGACTTCCCAGACCGCGACGATGAGAACTTCATGAAGCACTCGATGTCCTACCGTGACGCAGACGCTGTCACCGAAGACATCAAGGGCATCCGCATGGAGACCAAGCCTGTGGTCTTTACCCGTTACCAGCCAATGGAGCGTAAGTACTAATGAGCACCGAACTGCCAGAACCACCGTCAAAGATCGACCTGAAGCCAGGCGTTGGCGGCGGCGGAGAAATCCCTAGCTTCGACATCACCCTGCGCGTTCGTCGCTACCTCCCAGAGGCCACCGCGGATGCATACTGGGAAGACTTCAAGCTGACCATGTACGGCACCGACCGTGTGCTGGACGCCCTGCACAAGGTCAAGTGGGAACAGGACGGCACCTTGTCGTTCCGCCGCTCCTGCGCCCACGGTGTTTGCGGTTCCGATGCCATGCGCATCAACGGCCGCAACCGCCTGGCCTGCAAGACCCTGCTCAAGGACCTGGACACCACCAAGCCAATCACCGTTGAAGCCATCAAGGGCCTGCCCCTTGAAAAGGACCTCATCGTTGACATGGAACCGTTCTTCCAGTCCTACCGCGAGATCATGCCATTCCTGATCTCCAAGGGCCACGAGCCAACCAAGGAACGCTACCAGTCCGCTGAAGATCGCGAGATCTTCGACGACACCACCAAGTGCATCCTGTGTGCTGCGTGCACCAGCTCGTGCCCAGTGTTCTGGACCGATGGCCAGTACTTCGGCCCAGCTGCGATCGTGAACGCACACCGCTTCATCTTCGACTCGCGCGATGATGCAGGCGACATGCGCCTGGAGATCCTGAACGACAAGGAAGGCGTGTGGCGCTGCCGCACCACCTTCAACTGCACCGAGGCTTGCCCACGCGGCATCCAGGTGACCAAGGCTATCGCCGAGGTTAAGCAGGCAATCCTGGCGCGCACCGTCTAAGACAGCGCTGAAGGGCCCGAACCAAATGGTTCGGGCCCTTTGCTTTGCCCTGGACGTCGCGGAGACTAATTAGATCTTTCCTCGTCGACCATCGTTTCAGCCTCTTCGTCAGGTTTCGCCGGTAGCTTCCCCGCACTAAAAATCAATGCCAAGCAAGTCGATGACAGTGTCGCTAGAACCAGAACTAAAACAGGGTTACCGACTGCATTCAATGCATAGGCCACCCAGGAAGCAGCAAGACCACATAGCGCTGCGATGGAGAAAACCCAACCTATCATCGCCTTAAAACGAGCTCGTTCAAGGGACATTTGACGCAGCGTAGAAACCGTGAAGGTGATGGCGCCACCGGTAGCCGTAGCAACTATTATGCCTGGCGCTGCCCACAAACGATCGATTCCAAGTTGAGAATACAACAAAGCCACGATCAAAGTACTCCCATAACCCAAAATACCCAGGACAGATAAAATTCTCAAATATCTCATCACACGTTGAGATGGGCCCTTCATAATGCGCCCGGATATCAATGGCAAGACGGCTGAAAGACTTCCAACAAGTACAAAAAGAAGGCTCAAACGAGTCGGACCCGCCTGCCCTGATCCTGAAATCCAAAGTAGGACATAGATACCGGTAACGGCGGACGCGATGGTCGCAACACCGGAAACCCACGGCGAGAGAATTCCACCGTCTACGAGCACTTTCGCTCTTGTCGGGAAGAAATGATTTCTTAGCGCCGCATTCAACGATTCCTTGTGCGACATATTTTCTACTTCATGTTCCGGCTCGAATTGGGAACGAGATGCTGTACGTAAGACCACGGCACAGATGGACAACACAATATTGACAGTCACGCCGATAATAATTCCTTGGGTTGCAGTTAGTGCACCAAGAGACTTTCCAACGACTGCTCCACAGATAATAGTGCCAACGGCAATCATCGTGTTGCCACGAATGGCGGCAGTGGAATCTACTTGGCCAAGATCGTTTAAATAGAATTCTTCAGCCAGGTCAACCAAAAGCGGCAGAATCGAGACGAAGGCGAGATACACAATGAGCGCGGCGACCATAGTCTGTGGAAAAACTAAAATGCAAACCAATAACGCAATCGAAAGAATTACGTCACAACTTTCGGCAAACACTAACACTCGCCCAGGGACTTTTTTCCCAATGATTGGAGCGATGACCACGGCTAGTGCATCCTCGACTTCGGTAAGCGTCTTATACAAAGGAATCCAAATAACAGGAAATACACCAAGCGCAACCATTCCAGAAACGGCCCCATCTAGAACTTGAGTGCCTAAAAATGATGCTAGAAGCCCGCTAGTCATCATTATTTGTGAACGTCTAACTTTTCTCAGGTGCGTTAAGCGCATTTTCGTTAACCCGACTATTTATCGATTGGTGGCCAAGGAGAATCTAGCAAGGACCTATGCAGTCTGTCTCGCGCGTCCTGGTGATTGACACAAGAGTTGTACTGGACAAGGCTTTCCGCGTGTAAGTAGTCAACGGCACGCTTTGCGTATACTTCATATAAGGTATCGTGCTCGAGCGCAAAGCGGCACAGGGCAACGACTTTCATTAAATCGAACCTACGTAAAGCTACAACATCAAAGTCGCCTTGTTGATATTCGTCCTCTCGATGTGCATTCATTATTTCAACGCTCAAATCTACCGGGGTTCGCAATTATTGCACGAGCCTCATCCGTTAAACCAAATGGCTTAATAGCGAGCGGTGTTAGCCAAGCAACTAATTCACGCCGCTCTTCGTCGAGTTCATTGCTTGACGCCCTGGCTAAAAGTGAAGATAGAAACGCTGCTCTAAACGAGGCTACTTGGCAAAGCTTCAATGATTCCTTTGACCCCTCGGTAATGAACGCTGATGCATGCAAGAGCGAAATATGCGAATAAACATGAAACGCGTCAAAAGATCTTGATAAATTCCAGTAAGTTCTTGAATTCTTAGTAGTCCACCAAGGAATTTCTATATTTTCATCTGCATTTTCGTCAAGTTGGTATCGAAACAAACCTCGAGCGATATATTGGGCCTTAGAATGTAACGCCTCATGAAGTATTGAAGCCGAACCCACATACGGTGAAGAAAATGTATCACGTCCGAAGTAGGCTAGCCCAACCAGATCCCCCCAGCTCCCGCCGACAAACTCTGATGAATCAATAAACCTAACTCGATTCAGGTAGAAAAGAGAATCTACACCCATAGCACCACCGTAAGCGATCAGGTGATGAACTGACTTTTCGAAATTGGCAATCATCGCATCCGGGGCTAGGATTTCCTTTCCTGTACGATTCCTTACCGCATCATCAAGAAAACCATCATTCGCATGATCAGCCTGTAGAAGGCTTCTCCATTCCAATGACTCAATTCGATATTTAATCGGGGTAAAAATAACCTCTAAATGCTCCAGAAAACTTTCTTTCTCGCCGAGTTTACTGGACTCAACGGCTGCTTGCGCGACAGGGTGAGCAGCACCTTTCATAATGTCAGCCTCTGGTACATTAGTTTTTTCATACCATGGAATTGCGGCCCGCATTATTATATCTCGATCCCCCCACCGCCCCTCACCTGTTAATTGAATTTTACGCGCCACTTCAACAGGATCGAAACTAATCGGCACTATTTTCACTCCTATGTCTAAAGAACTTCAATATTTCTTGTGTCCTCAATCTCCCCGTTGGTTCAATCGGATAACCAAATTTAATTTGGTTAAATCGTTCCGCTCCTGGAATCATCACTTGAACCACAAGGGCTGAAGAATATACATCCTTCCAAACTATTCTCCCGTATACCTTGTAACCTGCCTCTTCAATCTGGCTCTTCAGGAATAAGAGTGTAACCACCTGAAACCAACACCCCGATTCCCGGGCATGTCGCCGAGCACGAAAAAGTCGAGGTCTTCCAGAAGAATGGAAGTTACTACACTAGCCATTTTCGAAAGACCTCGACGTTGCTCAATCCTACCTTCACCGCACCAGACCTCACCACTTTCACCAATCTTGACGGCTTGGGACTGACCGCAATCGGGCAACACCTGAGCGCAGCGAAAGCCGAAATCCTCTGCCACGTCACCAACCCGATCCCTTGGTGCCAAACCTGCGGAGCAGCAGGCATTCCACGCGATACCGTCACCCGCCGCCTCGCCCACGAACCATTGGGCTGGCGTCCCACTGTCCTAGTCATCAAACACCGCCGCTACCGTTGCGCCAATTGCCAACGAGTCTGGCGTGAAGAGCTGTCCCAAGCAGTAGCGCCACGCCAGAAAATCAGCAGGACCGGGCTACGCTGGGCGCTGGTTGGACTGGTCTGCCACCACTTGTCAGTCTCCCGAATTGCCGAAGGCCTCGGCGTCACCTGGAATACCGCCAATGAGGCTGTGCTGGCTGAAGGTCAACGCTTACTGATTGATGATCCAACCCGCTTCGACGGGGTCAAAGTGCTGGGAGTCGATGAACATGTTTGGCGGCATACCCGAACCGGCGACAAATACGTCACCGTGATTGTGGACCTCACCGCGGTGCGTGACGGCACCGGTACCGCACGACTGATCGACATGGTCCCTGGAAGATCCAAAGCTGTATTCAAAACCTGGCTGGCTGATCAAGAAGAACAATGGAAACAGGGCATTGAAGTCGTCGCAATGGACGGTTTCACCGGCTTCAAAACAGCTGCCGTCGAGGAGCTACCCCACGCGGTGGAGGTGTTGGATCCATTCCATGTAGTCAAACTAGGTTCCGAGGCGCTGGACCAGACCCGGCAACGGATTCAACGTGAGCAACATGGGCGTCGAGGACGCAAGGATGACCCGCTTTACAAGTGCAGGCGAACGCTGACCACGGGACTATCCTTGGCTACGGAAAAGCAGAAGACCAAGCTTGAAGACCTGTTCAAGGAGCCGGAGTATGAGCCGGTTCAATTGGTCTGGAGCGTGTATCAGAAGATGGTGGATGCCTACCGGCAACCGAAGCCCGAGGTCGGACGGTGGGCCTTGGAGCAACTGATCAACGAAGTTGGCACGAAGGTACCGAAAGGGTTGCCGGAGCTGAAAAAGCTCGGCGGCACCCTGCGCAGGAGGAAGACGGACATTCTCGCGTACTTTGATCATATTGGTAGTTCGAATGGTCCTACCGAGGCTTTGAATGGCAGGTTGGAGCATCTGCGAGGTATCGCGTTGGGGTTCAAGAATCTGGCGCACTATATCGCCCGGTCGTTGTTGGAGACCGGTGGGTTTAGACGGCGTTTACACCCTCAATCCTGAAGAGCCTTCAATCTGTCTTATTAAATTATTGTCCGTACGCGAATAATCGGAGGTTCCAGATGAGAAATCTTTCTCGCTCGTTTTATGAATCAAAAATGGATGGTCCAAATTTGCAGCATGTAAAAGATTTGGAAACCTATTAAGTACTTTGAAATCGGGGTTTCCGCCGTCATCAACTACAGTTTCCCCTTTTTCATTTGCCGACATTTCTTGAATAATCTCCTCAAGCGCGCGTTCTGCGGCATACATTATATTGAGACTAGTTCCAAAACCAACGAGTCGCTTTCCCAAATACGGCCGTTCAGAAAATGCCGCAACTGTGCGTCCCCCAATACTTTCTATTTCCGTCAAATAAATGTGATCACAAAGAGCTTTCTCAATTAGCTTCTTTTGTTCGTCTAGGTACGAATCACCGACTACTGAATACGAGTCAAAACTGCGTTTATGGATGCAGGACTCAATTAATGCATTCCCTGTGGCATCCCGCTCAATCACCTCATTAATTCCATGGAGAAGCGCGTCGCGTATGTCTGTACCTGCCGCATAACCCGATGACGACGAATACGCGGAAAGCTTCTTTTCGCAACCCGCATAGTCCACTGAACTCATGTCAACTGCAGCAGCGGGAAATATCTGAGTTTCTTGGGTAAAACCATACTCGCTTGAAACTCTGCGAAAACTAACGCCATTTGCAATCCTGGACTGAGCAGCATATCTCACGAGGGGATCGTCCAGAGAAGAATAACTAAAGTCGTAATCTACTCTTTTCAACCCACTGCCGGGTAGCACTCCTACCGCTGCCGCATGTTCAAGGAGCTCAAACAAGGCACTAGCTTCCGCCTGGTCCCCAGCACCCTTGCCACCCGACTGTTCAAGGATCTCTGAGTCGTCGCCTACAAGGTGAGCACGCCATGCTTTAAACTCAAGATTCTCGACACTCTTAAGGACACACATTTCGACTTTGAACCCCATCCTAAAAATGGCCTGGGTTGCTATAGATATAGCTGTCGAAGTTGCATGACTTCGCTCTGTATCAGATCGGCGCCCACGACTAACCGTGGGCGCCGATACAATTTTCGATCGGAAAATCAGTTACTTGCCCCTTCCTTGACGGCTAACTGGCTTTCCACTTCTTGCGAATCTTCGTCCAGGAAGAAGTCATATTCCGGCTCTTCGATTTTTAGCGTGGTGACCCGAAAAAGAAGTAAGGCTGTGAGTCTTGTAGTGGCTGGTCTGGGATCAGCTGGCAGGGTAGATGCCAGGCTTCCCTCCGACGTGGGCATGACTCAAAGTAAGGCTGACCCCTGAGGTGTCGTTTGCGAGAATTGTCTGTCTACGTTGTTGGGCGGCCGGCGCCAACCCGGCCCACCTCGGTAGCCTGATCAGAAGAATGTCCACCTATCAGGGTGTGACCCATCACAGTGTTGCTCCAACGGTGACTTCCTTCCCGGACTGGTACCGGCCGCACGGCCGAAGATCCTGTCCGTGAAAAGAAGAAAGTACCAAGCCGTATGACTATCCTCCCGCAGACCGTTGCCAAGACCTACTCCTATATCATCGGAGTGGATACCCACGCCCGTAAGCATGTCTATTCCATCATCACCTATACCGGCGAACACGTGGAAACCAGGGATTTTCCCGCCACCAGTTCCAGCATCAAACGCGCTATCGCTTGGGTCGGCAGGCGCACCGGAGCCGATGCCAGCACCCTGTGGATAATTGAAGGGACAGCCTCCTACGGTGCCGTAGTCACCGGTGCGGTCACCGATGCCGGCTACACGGTCGCCGAAGCACCTAGCGGCTACCAGAAAGCCGGGCGCGGCGTGGGTAAGACTGATCCGTTGGATGCCCAGCGCATGGCTGCCGCCGCGCTACCCATCGAGGTGCAGAAGCTGCGTGTTCCGCGACTCAATGACGGTGCCCGCGCTGCTTTGCGCGTGCTGGTGACGGCCCGTGACATGCTGGCTGTGGAGCGTACGAAATACGTCAACGCGCTCACCGCACTGCTGCGTGTGACCTCGCTTGGCATCGATGCCCGCAAACCCTTGAGCAGCACTCAGTTCCTCGAGGTAGCGGGGTGGCGGAGCCGGGAGGAAACCATCGAATCGCAGGTTGCCCGTGCCGAAGCCGTGCGGTTGGCCCGACGCGTCGGTGAACTGGACACGCATATCAAGGAAAACACGACTCAGATGACTGAGCTGGTCAAGCTCAGCGAAGGCAAGGAACTACTTGAGCTCACCGGTATCGGTCCGGTGGTGGCGGCGGTCTGCGTGGCCGCGTGGTCCCATCAGGGCAGGTTGCGTTCGGAGGCTGCATTCGCTTCTCTTGCGGGCGTGAATCCCATCCCTGCATCTTCAGGGAACACGGTGCGCCACCGGCTCAATCGTCGAGGTGACCGGCGGTTGAACAAGGCCCTGCATACCGCTGCGATGGTACGGATGACCCATGACGAGGAGACCCGGGCCTACGTGGTCAAACGCACGGCGGAAGGCAAGACGTTGAAAGAGATCCGTAGATGCATCAAGCGGTTTTTGGCACGCCGAATATACAAGATTCTGGAATCTGCGGAAGTGCTACCGCTGACGGCTTGACAGATATAGAAGAGTCTCGCAGTCCCTTCTGCGAAAATGGATGTTGACTAAAACAATTCATACGCAAGGAACTACGAGCCGTGATCAAGGATACCGGCCGAATCGATGCTGCGTCGATTCTGTTGAACCTCACCGACTACCGCGTCATCACCGTGACTCAGGAACTTGCCGGACGGCAGGTACTTGTTGAGCCCATCGAAACCGAAGCCGCTTGCCCCTCCTGCGGGGTACTGACTACCCGAATCCAAGCAAGGCCGGTGCACCAGGTCAAGGACCTGCCCGCCGGCGGTGACGACCTGCAGGTGTTGGTACGCAAACGCCGCATGGCCTGCCAAGAACCTGCCTGCGAACGCCGTTCGTTCGTGCAAACCACCGAGCAACTGCCCTTCCGCGCACGGATCACCACCAGGCTCTCCCAACGGCTCGTGGACGAGATGAGCTGCGAACTGCGAGCCGTGTCCCGGGTCGCCGCAGCGCATGGGGTGTCATGGCCAACGGTCATGGCCCGACTGACCACCGTCGGTGAACTCGTCGGGAATGTGGACCGGATGTTCATCCGGCGCCTGGGCATCGATGAGCACCGGTTCCGCAAAGTCCGCTACGCCCTTGGCCGGACCGGGAAAGTCGTTCGGATTGAGCCGTGGTCCATCGTCTTCACCGATCTGGACACCGGAAAGATCCTGGATATCGTGGACGGACGCCGCGGAACAGCGGTAAAGAAGTGGTTGAAGAACCGGCCACGGTATTGGCGCCAACGGGTGCAGTACGTCGCGATCGACATGTCTGCCGAGTTCCGCAAAGCGGTGCGTGAGAATCTGCCCAAGGCGAAGGTCAGCGTGGACCATTTCCACGTGATCGCCCGGGCGAATCTGATGATCACCCAGGTCCGCCGCCGCCGTTCCCACGAAGTGCACGAACGCCGTGGCAGGGCCACGGATCCGGCCTACAAGTACCGGAAGCTACTAACCTGCAACTTAGAGAACCTGTCGATCAAGCAGGTGGAACGGCTGAAGCTGATCCTTGAATCAGACCCGGAACTCGGAGTGATCTATGGAATCAAGGAACACGTGCGGCAACTGCTGAAAACCGCTGATATCCATGAATTCCAGTCCCGGTGGGCGGTGCTGGAGAAATCAGTGAAGGCCACAAAAATGACCGAGGCGAAAACATTGTTCCGCACGTTGACCGCCTGGCGGCGGGAGCTGCTGGTGTTCGTACGAACGAGGTTGACCAACGCCCGGAGCGAGGCGGCGAACCTGACGGCGAAGAACCTGAAACGCATCGGTCGAGGCTATCGGAATCATGGTCATTATCGGCTTCGGATATTGTTGTACACGGCGGGCCTACGGCCGTGCTGAACATCCTGCACCACGCTTAACTTTTAAGAGCCCATATTCCTCTTCGAAATCAACTATCATTTTTGTTTTTTCCGAGCGAGTTCCACCCATGGCGGGCCCCTACCTTTCGTTATCTCATGTGTCGCAAGTCAGGACCAAGTGAAGATTATCACATTCGGAACGATATACAAGGGGTTTTTAATTTTGATGTCTTTTCTGTGTTGAATCCACATCAATACTGACTTGGGCGATTCCTTGATGTTAATCATGGATTCTAGAAGTACAAACCATACGGTCCAGTCATATTCCTAGAAATCCAGGTAGGCTGTCCGGTTTATAATCGCTAAAAAATCTTGTGGAAGTGTCACTGATGTGTCCGGATAGCACGGTCAGCGACGTCCCCTGAGAATTCTGCTTAATCGAGTAGCTAGGGGCCAGAGAATTGCTCCCCCAGACCGTCGCCCAAACATACTCGTACATCATCGGCGTGGACACCCACACGAAAAGCGTGTCTACGCCATCATCAGCAACACCGGCGAACATCTCGAAACGCGTATCTTCCCAACCACCGCTACAGACTTCAAACGCACTAACGCCTGGCCCGGCAAGCGCACCGGTGCCGACACTGACACCGGCTATATGGCACTGAAGCACCTAGCGGCTATGTGAAATCCGGGCTCGGTGTGAGCAATGCCTGATATTTTAGACGCCCAGAGAATGGCAGTAGCGGCCTTGACGGTGGACATGCAGAAGCTGCTTATTCCGCGACTCAATGACAGTGTCCGTGCTGCCTTACGAGTGCTGGTCACCGCACTTGACATGCCGGCCTTGGAATGTAGAAAATACGTCAACGTGCTCGCCGCGCTCCTACGTGTAACTTTGCTCGGAATTGACACTCGTAAGCCTTTGAGTAACGCTCAAATCCTCCAAGTCGCAAGATGCTCGAAGAGGTCAACATGTTGCTCGCGTTGGTACTCGGATAATGTGCTTCGTGCATGCATGAAAATGCTCCCCGAAAGTAGTTAACTTTTACAGTCCAACTTTCGGGGAGCAGTTCATTTTGGCACTTAACCCGTACTCGCGCCTATCCGACTGCACATGCTAAGGAGCAATAATGGCCAGCAACGAACCACGCTCAACAACCCAGGCAGGAATTCCGGCGGTCAGCGACCGCAATTCGCTCACGGTAGGTGCCAACGGCCCGATCGTGCTGCACGACCACCACCTGGCTGAAACCCTGCAGCACTTCAACCGAATGAATGTTCCCGAACGCCGCCCGCATGCCAAGGGCTCAGGAGCCTTCGGCGAATTCGAAACTACCGAAGACATCTCCCGGTACACAAAGGCAGCACTCTTCCAGCCGGGTGTGAAAACCGAAACCCTGATGCGTTTCTCCACCGTTGCCGGCGAGCTGGGCTCCCCGGATACCTGGCGCGACGTGCGTGGCTTCTCGATGAAGTTCTACACCACCGAAGGCAACTTCGACCTGGTCGGCAACAACACCCCAGTCTTCTTCCTACGCGACCCAATGAAGTTCCCGCACTTCATCCGCTCGCAAAAGCGCCTGCCAGATTCCGGGCTTCGCGATGGCACTATGCAGTGGGATTTCTGGACGCAGAATCCAGAATCGGCCCACCAGGTCACCTACATCATGGGCCAGCGTGGACTGCCAAAGACCTGGCGCGAAATGAACGGCTACGGCTCGCACACCTACATGTGGGTCAACGCTGCCGGCGAGAAGTTCTGGGTGAAATACCACTTCCTGAACCAACAGTCGGACAAATTTGAGACCATGAGCGGGGATCAGGCCCAAGCATTGGCCGGCTCCGACGCCGAATTCCACCGCCGCGACCTCTTCGATGCGATCAAGGCCGGCAACTTCCCGAAGTGGGATCTGTATGTGCAGATCATGCCGTACGAAGAAGCCAAGACCTACCGGTACAACCCCTTTGATTTGACCAAGGTTTGGTCCAAGAAGGACTACCCGCGCATCAAGGTCGGCACGCTGACGTTGAATCGTAATCCGGAGAACTTCTTCGCGCAGATTGAACAGGCAGCATTCTCCCCGGGGAATATGGTTCCCGGCATGGGGATGAGCCCGGACAAGATGCTTTTGGGCCGCAACTTTGCCTACGCTGATGCACAACGCTACCGCATCGGCACCAACTTCCAGCAGTTGCCGGTTAACAAGCCAAAATGCCCGGTACACTCCTATAATTTTGAAGGCAATATGACCTTCGACCACACCGGGGATCGTTGTGTTTACGCGCCAAACTCCTTCGAGGATTCCTGGAGTGATGAAACCGGTCCGGTGGATAACTCCTTCGAGTCCGACGGCGAGCTGGTCCGCGAGGCCTACACGCTACGCGAAGACGATGGGGACTTTGTCCAGCCTGGCATTCTAGTCCGCGAGGTCATGGACGATGCCCAGCGTGCCGAGCTGGTCAACACCGTCACCGGGGCCCTGGACGGGGTGATCGAACCGGTGCTCTCCAACGCGATCGACTACTGGAAGAACATCGATGCGGACACCGGGGCGAAGATCGAAGCTATCGTGCGCGCTAAGTAACGCACCGCGAGTGTAAAAACGCCAGCCCTAGGGCTGGCGTTTTTTCTAGGTCCCCAAAGCGATTTCCTCGCTGAAGTTCCACTCCCCGCCACGGGTATCGAATAGCTGGATGCGATCGGCGGTGAAGGACAGCCGCGTCCCGCCCAGCGCTGCCTGCGCGGCGTCCAACTGCTCCGCGGGCACGTTCTGCGCGATGGTCAGGTGCGGATGGTAGGCGAAAGCTGATTCGTGCCTCAGTGCGTCGCCCAGCAGCGCCCGGTGCAGCGCCCAGCATTCATCGGCGCCGGTTTCAAGCGGCAGGAAAACCACGTCACTGGCTGGCCGGAAGGTTCGAGCCGGACCCAGCTGGATGCTGAAGGGCTCCACAGTGGCTGCCACCCGGCGCACCTGGGCCGCCGCCTTCTCCCAGGAATTCAGGTACGATCCGGACACCAAGGTGATATGCGGGGCGATCGGCCCGGTGGCCTCTCCCCCGTATTCCTGGCGCCACGCGCGCAGGGTCTCCCGGTGCGGCTGCGGCACCGGGATCACTACGCCCAGGGTGTACTCGAAAGCCATCAGATTCCCAGCGGTGGCAGGAAGCCGACCTTCTGGTAGACATCGGCAACGGTCTTCGACGCGACCTCGCGCGCCTTGGTCGCTCCAACCAGCAGCAGGCGATCCAGTTCGGCAGGATCATCCAGCAGTTCCAAGGTGCGGGTACGGATCGGGGTCAGGCGCTCCACGACAGCTTCTGCCACAGCCACCTTCAAATGCCCGTACATCTTGCCCTCGAATTCGTTGACCAGCTCCGGAACATGCTTTCCGGTCACCGCGGCCAGGATATCCAGCAGGTTCGATACCCCTGGCTTCTCAGCCTTGTCGTAGGCCACGACGGACCCGGCATCGGTCACGGCCGACTTGATGCGCTTGGCGATCAGCTTCGGCTCGTCGAGCACGTTGATCAGGCCAGCCGGGGACTCGGCGGACTTGGACATCTTGGAGGTCGGGTTCTGCAGGTCGTAGATGCGCGCGCCCTCCTTCGGGATGAACGCCTCCGGGACGGTGAAGGTCTGCCCAAAACGGTGGTTGAAGCGCTTGGCCAGGTCGCGGGCCAGCTCCACGTGCTGGCGCTGGTCATCGCCCACGGGAACACCTTCCGGCTGGTAGAGCAGGATGTCTGCAGCCATCAGGACCGGGTAGGTGAACAACCCGACGCTGGCGGCATCCGCGCCGCCCTTGGAGGACTTGTCCTTGAACTGGGTCATGCGGCTGGCTTCGCCAAAACCGGTGATGCAGTTGAAGACCCACGCCAGCTGAGCGTGCTCGGGAACCTGCGACTGGACGAACAGGGTGGACTTGTCCAGGTCGATGCCGCCGGCGATGAACTGCGCGGCGGTCTTGCGGGTGCGGGCCCGCAGCTCGGCCGGGTCCTGCGGCGTGGTAATCGCGTGCATATCCGGGATGAAGAAGAATGCTTCGTGGTCATCCTGGGTCTTGACCCAGTTGACCAATGCGCCCAGATAGTTGCCAAGATGCAGCGAATCTCCCGAAGGCTGCATTCCTGAAAGTACGCGGGGACGGGTTGTTTCCATGGTTTTCCTTAGAACTGGTAGTCGACGACCAGCGGTGCATGGTCGGAGAAGCGCAAATCGTAGGCCGAGGCACGGTCTACGTGGGACTTGATGGCTTTGGCGGCTAGTGCCGGGGTGGCCATGTGGTAGTCGATACGCCAACCGGCATCGTTGTCGAAGGCCTGTCCGCGGAAGGACCACCAGGTGTACGGTCCCTGCACGTCGCCGGCCAGTTCGCGAGCCACATCCTTGTAGCCGATCTGAGGGCCGAAGAATCCGTCGAAGTAGGCGATTTCCTCGTCCATGACGCCGGCGCGCTTGTTATGGTTCGGCTTCCAGTTCTTGATGTCCTTCTGCGTGTGCACGACGTTCAAATCGCCCACCACCAGCACGTGGTCCTTCTCATTCTTCAGTTCGACCAGGCGCACGTTCATGCGCTGCAGGAAGCGGTACTTGTCCTCCTGCTTCTGGGTGCCCAGCTCGCCGGAGTGGACGTAGGCCGAGACGACGGTGAAGACCTCGCCGTTGACTTCGAAGTCCGCTTCGACCCAGCGGCCGGATTCGGCGAAGTAGTCCTCGCCGATGTGCTCTCGCACGGCTACCGGCGCGGTGCGAGAGAGCACAGCGACGCCTGCGCGGCCCTTGTCCTTGGCCTCGGCATGCAGAATATGCCAGCCCTCCCCAATCAGGTCGCGCAGGATCTTGTCCGGTGCGCGTACTTCCTGCAGGCACAGGATGTCCACGTCACGGGCGGCGATCCAGTCCGCCATGTTGCGCTTGTAGGCGGCGCGAATGCCGTTGACGTTGACCGACGCGACGCGCAGTGCGCCGGCGTCCTTGTTGAGAATTTCCACACTGGTAGGTATCACTGTTCCACCTTACAAAATTATGTGTTCGATTACGCGCTGATCTGGCCTGCGCCGGAACATGCGCAACGAAAAAGGGCAACGCTTGCGCGTTGCCCGGATCGGTTAGTCGATGATTTCGCCATCCATCGGCTTGGCCGGCTTGATCATGTCCCGCGCATTCGTCGCGGTCATCTGTATTGTCTCCAGCGCCCGGTCGATCATGCCCTCGTAGTCCTCGCCCTTCGCCTCGCGCTGCTCGGCAATCACGCGGGCCTGGACCTGGACGATCTTGAACGAGTGGTCCAGCTTCATGTCGCGCTGGCTGGTGGACTCGTCAACCACCACGGTGCCTGGCTGGGCGCGCGGGGTAGCCGCCGCGGTGGCTTCGCGCAGCGAGTTGTTGATCTTGTCCGCGCCTCGCTTGAGGCCGAACATCATGAATGCGGCCAGCAGCAGCCAACCGGCGGAGATGACGACAACGAACCAGCCGACGATCTCATTGGAGTTGGCAGCGAATACCACTGCCACCAGAAGGACGATGACCATGACGGACATTGCCAAAGTTGATGCGTTCAGGGTGACTTTCCTGCCCTGCTTCGCGCTGCTGCCTAGAGGTTCCATGCCGTCAATTCTCGCATCATTACCCCGCTTCAAGCCAATTGGAACCGTGCCCTTTCGCCCACAGCGTGGCTAGCTGAGCAAGCTGTGCAGATCCTGCCCGGAAAGGCATGCGCGAATCAGCAGGTATCCACCGATGCCCACCACCCAGCCAAGGGTTTCCTGGGCGTAGGCCGAGGCTTTGGTACCCATCTTCTGCAGCCAGGCTTCGATGCGCGGGCCGGCGAGCGCACGGGCGCCAACCAGCACCAACGCCGGGACGATCATCACCAAGCAGTAGCCGATCAGCGCAAGCAGCTGCAGGCCGGTGCCCCAGCCGGCGCCCTGCATGACGCCTACGGCGGCCAGGTAGGGAAGCATCGTGGGAAGTTCCAAGAGGCCGGCGAACAGGGCCAGGGCAATCAGCCCGGTGCGGGTATCCAGCGCAGTTCCCAAACGGCTGCGCAAGCGCCGCGGCACCTGGCCGGTTGCGTCCGCCGGGCTCGGTGCCGGTCCTTCAAGTGCCGCGCCGCTATGCGCGATGGCTTTCTTCCGTGCGCTGGCTTCCTTCTGCGCATCGGTGCGGTAGGTGAGCGCCCAGATGATCATCAGCGCCCCGACCGCCATTCCGGCCAGCCGGAAGAACCGGTGCTCGAAGATGCCGGGATCGATGAGCAGCAACCCGCTGCGCAGCAGCACCCCGATGACCCAGTAGAACCCGGCGATTACCAGCAAGTAGGCCAGGACCTTGGCAATGGCTTCGTGGCGCCCCCTAAGCAGCAGCCACAGCGGAATGACCAGGGTGCCGATGCTGGTCGAGTCGATTAGCGCCAGGATGAGAAGGGATAGTTCGGGATTGCTCGTCATGATGTCCATGGTTTCCACTGTTCCGCGGCCTGCCGATTCGCGGTATCGGCCAGTGGGCTGCGCTTTCTCCTCCTTAAGGGGGATACCGGCGGGCAGCCAGTTCGGGGATGCTGGAAGCATGAACTTCATTCGGCGGATGGGCAGCGGAGACAAGGAACCCGAGGTCGTCGGCACCTATCTGGTGCTCACCGCCATCTTGCATCTTTCGGGACTGGCCAATCCCCCATGGTTCGCGATCCGCGGATACGAATGGATCGTCCTGCTGCTCATCGGCTTGGCCGCCGTGCTGGTCCGTCGCCGTTTTCTCGTAGCCAGCTCCGTGGCCATGCTGCTCGCCGGCGCCGGCCTGCTGGCCGTGGGCAGCATCGGCGGATACTTCCTGGTCTTCGAGTGCGTCTTCGGGTTGTTCCTGCTCGGTTCGGTCCGCACCCGAACGGTGGCGCTGGCGCTGCTGTGCCTGGCGGCCATCTCGCTGGCCATCGCCACCTGGCTAGGCACCCGGAATCCGCAGGAAGTGGTGCTGGCCCTGCTCATGGCCGGCTTCATCCTGTTCACCCCGATGCTCTGGGCGGAGAATGTGCGCACCGCCAAGGAGCTGGCCAATGCCGAAGCCCAGCGGGCGCAGGCCGTCCAGTCGGCGGCCGATGCCCGCGAGGACCAGCTGGTCGCCGAGCACGACTTTTCCCGCGTCCAGGAGCGCACAGCATTGGCCCGCGAGATGCATGATGTGCTCTCGGCCAGGTTCTCGTCAATCGCCCTGCTCTCCGGCGCCCTGCTTCCGGCCGCACCCCAGGAGGTGCGGGCTCCGTTGCAGAGCATCCGCGATGAGTCGGTGTCCGGCTTGGAAGACATGGCCGCGATGGTGCGGATGCTGCATGCCGGGGGCCCTGCGCTGCAGGCGCGGATCGAGGATCTGCCCGAGCTGGTGGCCGGATTCGGCAGCCCGGTGCGCTGGGAGTACCGGGTGGCGCATCCGCAGCGCTTCGGCCCGGCGGTGCATACCGCCGCGCACCGCACGGTCTGCGAGCTGCTGGTCAACCATGCCAAGCATGCGCCGGGCACTACCCTGGAACTGAGCGTGGTCCAGGAGAAGGGCCTGGCGATCACGGCGAGCAACGGGCTGCGCCAGGACGCCGGCCGCGCCCCCGGAGCGGGGACCGGGCTGGAGAATATCCGGACCCGAGTCGCCGCGCTCGATGGGCGGTTCGAGGTGCGCACCGGCCCGGACTTCGCGGTGCACGTCGAATTCCCGGGCCCAGCCGAAGCAATGGAGAAGCCATGAAAGTCCTGATCGTCGATGACCATGCCACCGTGCGGATGGGGATCCGGCTGGTATTGCAGGCCGCGGAGGACCTGGAAGTCGTGGGCGAAGCGGCCGACGGGCGATCGGCCATTTCCATGGCCCGTGCCCTATCCCCCGACGTCATCCTGATGGACCTGCGCATGCCGGTGCTCGATGGCATCGAGGCCACCAAGGCGCTGCATGGCAGCTGCCGCGTCGTGGTGCTCACGACCTTCGATGATGACCAGTACCTTTTTGGCGCGCTGCAGGCCGGGGCGCATGGGTTCCTGCTCAAGAGCGCCGAACCGCAGGCGATCATCATGGGCGTGCGTGCCGCCGGCCGCGGCGAATCGGTGCTGGATCCGCAGGTGACCTCGCGGATTCTGGCCCGGGCGCTGGCGCCGGAGCCCGGCACCGCGAAGCTGCCTGATGGCTTGACCGGCAGGGAACGCGAGGTGCTCGACGGGTTGGCCGAAGGGCTGAGCAACCCGCAATTGGCGCAGCGGCTGGGCATCGGGCAGAGCACCGTGAAGACGCATGTCTCCCAGGTGCTGGCCAAGCTCGGAGTCTCGACCCGGCTGCAGGCGGCGAAGATCGCCTATGCGGCTACCAGCTCACCAGGCAGAACGGGTGGTCCTGCGGATCCAGATAGACCCTGAAGGTCTTGGACCCTTCGCCGGTCCAGCGCGCACCAAGGTGCAGCACCTGCTCTTCGGCCAGGTCCAGATCCTTGACCTTCACATCGATGTGCGCCTGCTGCGGGTGGACATGCCCGGGCCACTGCGGGGCCACGTACGGGCTGACCGCCTGGAAGGCGAGCGCAGGATGGTCCGGTGCATCGCCAATGGAAACCCAGTCGGGCTCGTTGTCGATGCGCACCATCCCGAGGAGCTGTTCATAGAATCCGGCCAGTGCATCGGGGTCCTCGCAGTCGATGACCATGGCCTGCCACGTGCCAATCATGTGGCCATTATGCGCGCTGCAGGTGTTCGCGTCTACCAGGACTCAGCCATTGCGCAGGTGCAGTGGTCGATCAGCGCCTGGACGCGCGCGGGAATGCGCACCCCGCGCGGGGTGATGGCCACAACCGCATTCGGGTAGTTGGGAGCCTTGAGCTCGCGGAAGGCCAGCGGGCGGCCCTCGATGGAGACCTCGGCATTGTTCGGGCGGCGCATGAGCAGCCCGTAGCCCAGGCCGCGGCCCACCATCGCGGAGACCAGGATCATCTGCGGGACCGAGGCGGCGATCCTAGGCTGCAAGCCCTGGGAGGCGAAGAGCTGCTGCTGGTGCTCGGTACTCGGGTCGGACTCGTAGATGATCAGCGATTCGTCGACCAGGTCGGCCAGTTCCAGCGGCCGGGCGAGCTTGGCCAGCCGGTGCTCGGGATGCAGCACCACCTGCATCTCGGTCTGGTAGATCTGCTGCTTGTCGATATCGGCGGGCAGCTGCAGGTCGTAGACGAAAGCAACGTCGATCTCGCCCTCGCGCAGGGCCGGCAGCAAGTCCTCGTGGGTACCCACGCGCACATCGAGTTGCACCTCGGGGTGGTCGAACCCCTCCAGCGTGGCCGGGATCAGGTGCGGCGAGAGCGAAGCGAAGCAGCCGAACCGCACCGGTCCGCGCAGCGCTCCTTCGGTTTGCGGGAATGTTGCACGCAATTCACCGACATCGGAAAGGATCTTCCGGGCCATGGCGGCGAAGTGCTGCCCCGAAGCGGTGAGCCGGATCCCGTGGGCCTTGCGGCGCAGGCACAAGGTCTCCCCGGCATGCTTCTCGATGGCGGTAATTGCCTGCGACAAGGCCGATTCCGAGATCCTCAATTCGCTGGCCGCCGAACCGAGCGTGCTGTGGACGGGCAGTTCAGCCATGATTTCCAGATGGCGCATCGAATACATAAGCCGACCTTCAGAAGTTTTGCAGATATTTGAAGTTTACCTTACCTATGAGGGGTGCCACACTGGAGTGACCCAAAACTCAGGTGCCAGTGATTGACGTCTCGGTACCACTCGCAAGGGAAGCACTATGACACAACCCAAGGCCGCCAAGGCCAACCAGCGCCGCGTAGCTTTCGCGACGGTCATCGGAACCACCGTGGAGTGGTACGACTTCTTCATCTACGCCACCGCAGCAGGCCTGGTCTTCAGCCAGCTGTTCTTCGAGCCAGCTGGCCAGGACATCGCGCTGCTGATCTCCTTCGCCTCGGTCGGCCTGTCCTTCCTCTTCCGCCCGCTGGGCGCATTCCTGGCCGGGCACTTCGGCGACAAGATCGGCCGCCGTGCGATGCTGGTCCTGACCCTGGCGCTGATGGGTGCAGCCACCACGCTGATCGGCGTGCTGCCGACCTACGAGACCGCAGGCATCTGGGCGCCGATCATGCTGCTGCTGCTGCGCATCCTGCAGGGCATCTCCGCTGGCGGCGAATGGGGCGGCGCGGTGCTGATGGCCGTCGAGCACGCCTCCGACGGCCACCGCGGCCGCGCAGGCTCCTACCCGCAGGTGGGCGTGCCACTGGGCATGCTGCTGGCCTCGGGCACCATGGCGCTGATGACCGGGGTGATCTCCCCCGGCGATGCGTTCCTCGAATGGGGCTGGCGCGTTCCGTTCCTGGTGTCGATCGTGCTGATCGCCGTGGGCTACTTCGTGCGCCGCTCGGTGGACGAGTCCCCGGTCTTCGAGGAAATCAGCGAGAACAAGGCCCAGACCGCCGTGCCGATCCTGGTGCTGTTCAAGAAGCACTGGCCACTGGTGCTCATTGCCGCGCTGGTCTTCGCCGGCAACAACGCCGCAGGCTACATGACCACCGGCGGCTTCTTCCAGGCCTACACCACGAACCCCGAGGGGCCTGTCGGGCTGGAGCGCACCGACGTGCTCATCGCAGTGGCCTTCGGCGCCGCCGTCTGGCTGGTCATGACCCTGGTGGCCGGATACCTCGCCGACAGGATCGGGCGCAAGCGCACCTACCAGCTGGGCTTCATCATCCTTGCCGCTTCCCTTTTCCCGGTCTTCGCGCTGGTGAACTCGGGCTCGCTGGTCCTGCTGTATGCGGCCTTCGGCCTGTTCTCCATCGGGCTGGGGCTGACCTACGGCCCGCAGGCGGCACTGTACTCGGAGCTGTTCCCGGCGTCGGTACGCTTCTCCGGCGTATCGAATTCCTACGCGATCGGCGCGATCGTCGGCGGCGCGTTCGCCCCGACCATCGCCCAGGCGCTGGTGCAGGCGACCGGCGGCACCACCGCGGTAGCCGTCTACCTGCTGATCGTCGTCGCGATTTCATTCACCGCGGTGAGCATGATCCGCGACCGTTCGGGCATCGATTTGTCCTTCCGCAACCAGGCCGAGCAGGAAGTCGGCGCGCTGGTCTTCGACAAGCGCCGTGCTGATGCGGTGAAGGCGACCCAAGACGTCTAGAAACCAAGCCTCTAGGGGTGGTCCGTTCCCTCTGGGGACGGGCCACCGCTCTTTTCCAGAAGCGCGAATGCCCTCCCCGATGCAAATGGCCTGTTCCCAAAGTGGGAACAGGCCATTTCTCATGCCCAATGGGCTGTTTTACTTGGCGTTGCGTTCTGCGGCCTCGACCACGTTGTTCAGCAGCATGGCGCGGGTCATCGGACCCACGCCGCCCGGGTTAGGCGAGATCCACGACGCGACCTCGGCAGCAGCCGGATCAACGTCGCCGGTGACCTTGCCATCAACGCGGGAAACGCCCACGTCCAGCACGATCGCGCCTTCCTTGATGGCGTCGGCCTTGATGATGTGCGGCACGCCGGCGGCGGCGATGACGACATCGGCCTGGGCCAGCAGCTCGGGAAGATTGGTGGTGCCGGTGTGGGCCAGGGTGACGGTCGCGTTCACGTCGCGGCGGGTCAGCAGCAGGCCGACCGGGCGGCCGATGGTCACGCCGCGGCCCAGGACCAGCACGTGCTTGCCGTTCAGGTCGATATCGTGGCGGGCCAGCAGCTCCACGCAGCCCAGCGGGGTGCATGGCAGCGGGGAGGCCATCGGGCGGTTGACGTTGGCGACCAGGCGGCCCAGGTTCATCGGGTGCAGGCCGTCGGCGTCCTTAGCCGGATCCATGGCTTCGAGGATCACGTCCGTATCAATGTGCTTGGGCAGCGGCAGCTGCACGATGTAGCCGGTGCAGTCCGGGTTCTCGTTCAGCTCGCGCACCTTGGCCAGCAGCTCGTCCTGGGTGGTTTCCTCGGGCAGGTCCACGCGGATCGACTCGATGCCCACTTCGGCGCAGTCCTTGTGCTTGCCGCCGACGTACCAGGCCGAGCCCGGGTCGTTGCCAACCAGGATGGTGCCCAGTCCGGTGGTGTGCCCGGCAGCCTTGAGCTTGGCAACGCGTTCGGCCAGTTCCTGCTTGATGGCGGCCGCGGTGGCCTTGCCGTCGAGAATGCGTGCGCTCACGCTGTTCCTTCCGTAGGTGCCCTGTTCCCAAGGCGGGTGGTGTGCAAACCCAGGCGCGCGGCTCGCACGATTAGCTCCCTGGTGGTTACCCACCTAACGCCAGTCACGCGTTCCAGTGTAGCGAAAATGGCTTCGGGAATGACTTTGAAGTGCGCAGGGTTACCTTGAGCGTGTACTCGACAATCGTGATCGGCGCAGGGCAAGCCGGGCTTGCCGCCGCCTACCATCTGGCCAAGCGCGGCATCGACTTCCTGGTGCTCGACGCGAACCCTGCACCAGGCGGGGCCTGGCAGCACCGCTGGGACACCCTCACGCTGGGCGACGCGCATCATATCCACCCCTTGCCCGATTTCCCGCTTGAGGTGCAGGATTCCACCCGACCGGCCTCGGACGTGGTGTCCGAATACTATGCGGAATACGAACAGCGCTTCGCGTTGCCGGTACGCCACGGCGCACCGGTGACCTCGGTGCAGCAGGACGGCGAGCACTTCGTGGTGCACGCCGATGCCGATTACCGGGCGCGCACCATCATCAACGCCACCGGAACCTGGTCCAATCCGTTCTGGCCGGTCTACCCCGGGCATTTCGATGGTCCGCAGGTGCACACAAATGGCTTCGTCTCCCCACAGCAATTCGCCGGGCAGCGCGTGTTGGTGGTCGGGGCCGGCGCCAGTGCCACCCAGTTCATCGTGCAGTTGCGCGCTGCCGGCGTGGATACCCTGTGGTCCACGCGCAGCGCACCGGACTGGCGCGAGGTTCCCACCGGAGCCGAATGGGGCCAGGAAGTGGAGCGCCAAGTCAACGAGCGCACCAGTGCGGGACTGCCGCCGAAGTCGGTGGTGGGCACCACCGGGTTGCTGCTCACGCCGGCGATGCGTGCAGGAATCGTTTCCGGTGCACTGGTCTCGCGCGGGAAGATCGACCATCTGGAATCAGAGGCGGTGGTCTTCACCGACGGGTCGCGCGAGAAGATCGATGCGATCCTGTGGGCCACCGGTTTCCGCCATGCCCACCGGCATTTGCGCGACCTGAAGCTGCACACACCGCGGCCGGCGGCATCCTGCTGGAGGACGGGGTCGCGGCGGTAGAGGTGCCGGGGCTGTTCTTCGTCGGCTATGGCGCCTCGGCTTCGACGCTGGGTGCTACCCGGGCTGGGAGGAAGGCGGCGCTGGCGGCCGCGCGCTATGTGCAGCGGATGCCGGTGAGCGCAACGTAGCTCACGGAATTGGCAGAACATCGCTGGCGGGCGCTACCTTAGAATCCATGAACCAGTACATCGTCACCCTATCTTGCATCGACCGCCCTGGCATCGTCCACGCCATTTCCGGAGGTCTGCTGGGTGCCGGTTGCAATATCACCGAGTCCCAGCAGTTCCTCTCGCCGGAGACCGGCACCTTCTTCATGCGCATCGAGGTCGCCACCGAGCAGTCGCTGGCGCAGATCCGCGCGGGGCTCGCGCCCATCCGCGATGACTTCCACATGTCCCTCCGTGTGGACGATGGCGCCAAGCGCACCCGCACCATGATCATGTGTTCCAAGGCCGGGCATGCGCTCAATGACTTGTTGTTCGCCCAGCGTGCCGGCACCTTGGCCATCGATGTGCCGGTGATCGTCTCCAACCACCTGGATCTGAAGCCGATGGCCGACTTCTACGGGGTGGACTTCGTGCATCTGCCGGTGACCAAGGAGAACAAGTCCCAGGCCGAGGCTGAGCTGCTCAAGCTCGCCGAGGACTACGGCATCGAACTGGTGGTGCTTGCCCGCTACATGCAGATCCTTTCGGATTCGCTGTGCGAGCGCATGGAAGGCCGGGTCATCAACATCCACCACTCCTTCCTGCCCTCCTTCAAGGGCGCCAAGCCGTACCACCAGGCCTATGCACGCGGCGTGAAGCTGATCGGTGCCACCGCGCACTACGTCACCGCGGACCTCGACGAAGGTCCGATCATCGACCAGGAAGTCACCCACGTCTCGCACACTCGCACCGCCGAGCAGCTCGTTGAGCTAGGGCGCAGCGTGGAAGGCCGGACGCTGACCCGCGCCGTGCAGTGGCATGCTGAGCATCGCGTGATGCTCGACGGCCAGCGCACCATCGTCTTCTCGTAGGCATGGATTATGCAGCAATAGCCGTCGTCGCCCTGCTGATTGCCGCCTCGGCGTGCTGGCCTTTGCTCAGGGCATCTGGCAAGCGCCGCAAGGCCTTGAAGGCCCAGGCGCCGCAGCTGCCAGAGCACCATCGGCCGCGCTACCGGCAATCTCTCGCCGGAGATCCGCTGGCTTACCCTCTGGCCATGAGCAGCAGTTATGCGCTGTGCCGAGATTCGGACACCGCACGCTCGTTCTGGCGGGCGCAGCCGGACAGTGCGCTAGATGGTGCCCACGACGCGCATCGGACGCAGGTGTTCACCGGCGCCGAGGGCCTTTTGCGCAGGTGGCTTTCGCCGCACCGGTACCGGCTAGCCAGCTGCTGCTAGCAGCCGCGCAGGAACTGGGCCCGACTTTGCGAGCCGCCGAGGAGGACCTGGAATGGCAGCGCGCGCTACCGGCCGCGGCCCGCACGCGGACTTGAGATCTTCGGTAGCGAACTCGCCGTTGCAATGCTTGGCCATTACAGTAGGTGAAATGACGCACATCATTACCATTGACGGCGCGACCCCGAAGGTCGGCCAGGACGTTTTCGTAGCACCTACCGCCACCTTGAGCGGCGATGTCGAGCTGGCTGACCGTGCCAGCGCCTTCTATGGCGTCTCCGTGCGCGGCGATTCGGCGCCGATTCGTGTGGGTGAAGGCACCAACTTGCAGGACAACGTCGTGCTTCACGCCGATGAGGGTTTTCCTTGCACCCTGGGTGCGGGCATCTCGGTGGGCCACTCGGCCGTGGTGCACGGCGCCACCGTAGGTGACGGCTGCCTTGTGGGCATGAGCGCGACCATCATGAACGGCGCGGTGATCGGCGAGCAGTCGCTGGTTGCTGCAGGTGCACTGGTGCTGGAAGGCACCCAGGTTCCGCCGCGTTCCCTCGTTGCAGGTGTTCCGTCCAAGGTCCGCCGCGAACTGAGCGATGAAGAAGTCGCCGGGTTGAAGACCAACGCTGATCACTATCTCGTGCTGGCAGCCAAGCATCTGGAAGCCAACGCCTAGAGTTTGCGAGGTTCTGGAAGCGCACTGCTTCCAGGACCTTTCGCTTTAAGCATTGTGCGTGCTGCTCATGGCTGGGCGATTTCGACGTCCAGCAACCCAGCACGCCACTTCACCGTGGTCTCCTCCGCCAATGCTTCGGCCTCCAACCCTTCGGCCGGAGTCATGAAATAGGTGTTGATCCGCAAATTCTGCGCCGGATCCAACCCCGGCGGCAACAGCACCATCGGCCGGCTCCCAGGGATCTTCACCGCCTGGAACAACCCGCAATGCCTGGCCGTATGGTGAATCAAGCAATTCAACACCGCAGACTTGATATCAGTGCGCCCGCCCTTCTCCCACGGATCCAGATGATCCGTTTCGCACCTCTGCGCCGGCATGCTGCACCCGGGATCGGAACAGCCTCGATAGGCTGCCCGGAGTGCTCGGACTTGTGCCTTAGACCAAGTCAGCGAGGTTGATCTCGGCGCGTAGCTGAGCCTCGATATGCTCGATGAGCCGATTGAGAATTCCGATCATGATTCCACCCTTCCCCAACTACTATTCTCCAGGGAAGGGGCGCGCCGCCCGATCATCGCGGACCGAAATGATCAGGCGTTTTCTAGGGCCTTCTCGCGCACGACGGCGGGCTTGTGTACCGGCTGGGTCGCCCGGGCGGCGGCCAGGCCGCGTTCCAGATCAGCAATCAGGTCGTCGGCTTCCTCGATGCCCACCGAGAGGCGGACCAGGTTGGCCGGGATTTCCAGCGGGGTGCCGATCAGCGAAGCATGGGTCATTTCGCGCGGATAGCAGACCAGGGATTCCACCCCGCCCAGGGAGACCGAGAGCTGGAAGTACTCCATGGATTGGGCGAAGGCGCGGGCGGCGGCTTCATCAGAGAGCTGCAAGGAGAGGATCCCGCCAAAGCCGCGGCCGGCCGCGGACTGGGATTTGGCCAGCTCGTGGCCCGGATGGCGTTCCAGTCCCGGGTAGTAGACGCGGGTGACTTCGGGCTGGTCATCGAGCCAGCGGGCCAGGGTGGAGGCGGTAGCCCCGTGGCGTTCCATGCGCAGGCCCAGGGTCTTCAGCCCGCGGGCGGCCAGGTAGGAATCCTGCGGACCGGAGACCGCTCCCCCGGCGAACTGCTGGTAGCCCACGGCTTCGGCCAGGCTCTGCCCGCGGTGCAGGTGGTCGGCCACGATGACAGCGCCACCGAGCACATCGGAGTGCCCGCCGATGTACTTGGTGGTGGAATGGACCACCGCGTGGGCGCCGAAATCCAGCGGCCGCTGCAGGTACGGGGTGGCGAAGGTGTTGTCCACCACCAGCAGGGCGCCGTGCTCGGCCGCGATGGCTGCCCAGCCGGCCAGGTCGGCGATGCCCAGCAGCGGGTTGGACGGGGTCTCCACCCAGAGCAGCGCGGTGTTCGGGCGCACCGCGGCGCGCACCGCATCCAGGTTGGTGATGTCCACCGCGGAAGAGGTGATCCCCCATTTGCCGTGCAGCTTGGAGATCAGCCGGTTGGTGCCGCCGTAGCCGTCGGCGCCCAGGATGATGTGGTCGCCCGGTTCCAGCACTGCGCGCAGCAGTGCGTCTTCGGCGGCGATCCCCGAAGCGAAGGAGAAGCCGGCGGCGCCGCCTTCCAGCGCGGCGAGCTGGGATTCGAAGCCGTTGCGGGTCGGGTTGGAGCCGCGCGAGTACTCGTGCCCGGCGCGCAGCACGTTGATGCCGTCCTGGATGAAGGTGCTGGTCTGGTAGATCGGCGGGATCACCGCACCGGTGTGCGGATCCTTGTGCTGGCCGGCGTGCACGGCCAGGGTGTTGAAGCCGCTCATGCGAAACTCACTTCCTTGGTGCCGGCGGTGGCCTGGGTTGCGGCCAATGCAAGATCCAGCGATTGGGTGATATCTGCGAGCAGGTCGGCGGGGTCTTCCAATCCCACCGACAGGCGCAGGGTGGAGGTGTTCAGGCCGGCGTCGGCCAGCTGCTGCTCCGAGAGCCGGCAGTGCGTCATGGTCGCCGGGTGGGAGACCATGGTGCGGGTGTCCCCCACATTCGCGGCCAGGGAAATCAGCTTGAGCCCGTCGATCACCGGGGAAACCAGGGATGGGTGGGCCAGCTCGATGGCCAGCACGCAGCCGGTGCCCTTCGGCGCCAGCGCCCGGGCCAGCTCGTGGCTGGGGTGCTCGGGCAACGACGGGTGGTGGATGGCGGCAATGCCCGGATACTCGGCAAGCGCGTCGATCAGCCTGGTGACGCTGCGCTGCACGTGGGCGGCGCGCACCGGCAGGGTCTCGATGCCTGCCAGGATGCCCTGGGCGCTGGCCGGGGCCAGGGTCGGGCCCAGGTCGTGCAGGAACTTGGAGCGCACCAGCATCGCGTAGGCGGCCGGTCCGTGGCGCTCAAGCAGCGACGTGCCATTCAGCCGCACCCGCGGGGCGGCGATCTGCGGCCAGCGGGAGGAATCGGAGAAGTCGAAAGTTCCCGAATCCACCACTACCCCGCCGAGCACCGAGCCGTGCCCGGCCAATCCCTTGGTGGCCGAGTGCACCACGATATCCGCACCGAGTTCCAGCGGGCGCACATTCAGCGGCGTGGCCAGGGTGTTATCGACAACCACCGGGATGTTGCGCTCGTGCGCGATCGCCGCAATGGCCGGGATGTCGGCCACGGTGCACAGCGGGTTGGAGACCGACTCCAGGAAGAACGCCCGGGTGTCCGACTCAATGGCAGCGGCCCAAGCGGACGGATCGGCCTGGTCGACAAAGCTGACGCGGATCCCGAAGTCCGCGAAGGTGTCGGTGAACAGGTCCACGGTGCCGCCGTAGAGCGAGGAGGAGGCCACGATGTGCTTGGGTCCCTGGGTCAGGGCAAGCAGGGACAGGGCCACGGCGGCCTGCCCGGTGGCGGTGGCCACCGCGTGGGCCCCGCCTTCCAGGGCGGCCACGCGCTGTTCGAGAATCGAGACGGTGGGGTTGCCGGTGCGCGAGTAGGTGAAGCCGGCCTGGCGCAGGGCGAACTTCTCGATCGCTTCGGCATGCGATGCGAATTGGTAGGCCGCGGAATTGTGCAGTGGCGGCAGCATCGGGCGGAAGTCTCCGCTCGGGCGGTACCCTGCGTGCACCGCGTCGGTTTCCTGGCTCATGGCTCCTCCTCGTTTCTCTGCGAGGGAGTGCACCGATTGGCATCGTGCGGCGGCACGAAGCACAGTACGCAAAAACGCGTTCGGAACTGCTCCATCGTTCCTGGCATTAGCACCTTTCGGTTTCCCGATGGTTGCTGCGACGTCAACGAGCCAGATCTCTTAGTCGCTCTTGATGGTTTGTTGTTCCTCCATGGTTGGCCATGGGCCGCAAACGGTGCAAGCGTTATCGGGCGGCCGGCTTCATACAAGGCCGCCAGGCTTCATATGACTTCTCGTTGTCATGATGACGCGGTGACCGGCAGCACTTTATGACGCGAAGTTTTGAGATGAATCGGCGTGATGTAGAGGTTTTGCTGGAAGTTTGTGACGATGTGCCGGTGCTCGGTGACCGGGAGTTACGCCACTGGCGGCTCAGCCGAGCACTTCTACCCCGAAGCTGGCGACCACGGTGCGCACTTCTTGCAGGTAGCGCTGGGCCTGGTCGGTGAGCGGGATGGCGGCGTGGTCGATCCAGCCGATTTCGATGCGCTCCTCGATGGCCAGCGGGATGGCCACGATGGAGGGGGTCCAGCTCGTCGCTGATGATGCCGGTGGAGATCGTGTACCCGCCCAAGCCGATCATGAGGTTGAAGATGGTGGCGCGGTCCGAGACCTGGATTTCGCGCTGGCTGGAGCGCGTGGAGAGCACCTCTTCGGCGAAGTAGAACGAGTTGTTCGCCCCCTGGTCGAAGGTCAGCCGGGGCAGGTCTTCGAGGTCTTCGAGCGTGACCTGGGTACGGGTGGCCAGCGGGTTGCTGCGCGAGATGAAAATATGCGGATCGGCCAGGAACAGCGGGTGGAAGACCAGCCGGGATTCGCGCAGCAGCTTGTCGATGACCTTCCGGTTGAAGTCGTTGCGGTACAGGATCCCGATGTCGCTGCGCAGCGTGCGCACGTCCTCGATGATCTGCTCGGTGCGGGTCTCGCGCAGCGAAAACTGGTACTCCTCGGCCCCGCTGGCCTGCACCATCCGCACGAAGGCATCCACCGAAAAGGAGTAGTGCTGGGTCGAGACGCCCAGCAGCCGCCGGGCTGAGGGTCGGCCGAGATATCGATGTTCAAGAAGCTCCACCTGCTCGAGCACCTGCCGGGCGTAGCCCAGGAATTCTGCGCCTTCGGCGGTGAGTGTCACTCCCCTGGCCGAGCGCATCAGCAAGGTGCGCCCCACCCGTGATTCAAGTTCCTTCATCGCTGAGGACATGCTGGGCTGCGCGACGTAAATGAGGTCGGCGGCAGCCGAGATCGACCCCTCCGAGGCGACCGCCACGAAATAGCGAAGTTGCTGCAGCGTCAATCCATTTGTTCCCTGTACCATAGCCAGAGTCTATATGAATCCATAGTTATATCGAGTTACCCGATATCAAGAATCTCCCTGCATGATTGACGCATCGACTTCCCCTCGGCCTGCCCAGGCCTCCCAAATACAGATTGGCCATCATGGCAGACGCATTAAATTTCAGCATTAGCACCACCAGATTCGACGAGAATTACTCCCCTTCGACAAATTCGCGAACCACGACAAACTTCGCTAATTTGGCACGCGGAGAGCGCCGCGAAGAGAACCTGCGCAATGCCCTGACGATGATCAACCGCCGGTTCAATTCCTTGGCTCACTGGGACAATCCCCAGGGCGACCGTTATTCTCTGGAATTGGAAATCATTTCCGCAAATGTGCATTTTTCTGCCGATAATACCGACAAGCAATTTCCTCTTTTAGAAGTGCTTGAAACCACGATCGTGGATAAACTCACCGGCACTCGGTCCCAGGGCATGGTCGGCAATAATTTTTCTTCTTATGTCCGCGATTACGACTTCAGCGTTGTGCTTCCAGCCTCATGTAATGACAGCGGAGCTCCGGTGCTTCCAGAAGATTTTGGCGATCTCCACGGACAGCTCTTCCAACATTTTTTGAACTCACAGGCATACCGTGAACGTTTTGCCCAGCTGCCGGTGATCTGCATCAGCGTCTCGACTTCCAAGACCTATTTCCGCACCGGCAACAGCCATCCAGTGCTCGGTTTGGAATACCACCAGGACGAAAATTCATTGACCGATGCCTACTTCGGGAAAATGGGCTTGAGCGTCCGCTACTTCATGCCGCCGGGCGCTGTTGCGCCATTGGCTTTCTACTTCCGCGGCGACCTGCTCAATGACTACACGAACCTTCAGCTGATCAGCCTCATCAGCACCATGGAGACGTTCCAGAAGATCTACCGTCCGGAAATCTACAACGCCAATTCGGCAGCACCTTCCGTGTACCACCCGAGCCTGGGCGCCGAGGACTTCTCCCCCACCCGTGTCTTTTATGACCGCGAAGAACGAACTCAGTTGGGCAAGATCCAAGGCAAGTTCACCGAAGAGCACTTCATCATCCCGAATCGCCAACTGCTCGATCAGTGGTCCTCTTCCTACCCGACTCCTGTCGCCTAAGAATCCGAAAGATAACGTATGACTTCCCCGCTTATCCCCACGTCAATTGTCGGCAGCCTACCCAAGCCTTCCTGGCTTGCCGAGCCTGAAAAGCTCTGGTCCCCATGGAAGCTTGAAGGCGAGCAATTGCGCGAAGGCCAGCAAGACGCCATGCGTGCTGCGGTCCTCGAACAGACCCAGCGTGGCATCGACATCATTAGTGATGGAGAACAGACCCGTCAGCACTTCGTAACCACATTCATCGAGCACCTGAGCGGTGTTGATTTTGAAAAGCGCGAGACGGTGCGAATCCGCAACCGCTACGACGCGAGCGTGCCTACCGTCGTTAGTGCCGTGGAACGCGAAAAGCCAGTTTTTGTCGAGGACGCAAAGGCCCTTCGCACATTTACCGACAAGCCCATCAAGTGGACTCTGCCTGGCCCGATGACCATGGTTGATACTTTGTATGATGCTCATTACCAGAGTCGCGAAAAGCTCGCTTGGGAGTTCGCTACCATCCTGAACCAAGAAGCCAGGGAACTCGAAGCAGCCGGCGTGGATGTCATCCAGTTTGATGAGCCAGCCTTTAATGTCTTCTTTGATGAAGTTGCTGACTGGGGCATCGCAGCGCTGGAGCGTGCTTGCGAAGGTTTGAAGGCAGAAACCGTTGCGCACATTTGCTTCGGTTACGGCATCAAGGCCAATAACGATTGGAAGGCCACTCTGGGCGCTCAGTGGCGCCATTATGAGAAGTCCTTCCCACTGTTGCAGGCTTCAACCATCGACACCGTTTCTTTGGAATCTCACCATTCCAACGTGCCGCTTGAAGTAGTTGAGATGGTTCGAGGCAAGAAGGTCATGCTCGGTGCCATCGACGTAGCCAATGTTGCCATTGAGACCCCACAAGAAGTCGCACAGACCCTACGTAAGGCGCTGGAATTTGTTGACGCAGACAAGCTCATTGCCAGCACCAACTGTGGCATGGCTCCATTCCCTCGCGATGTCTCGCTGGCAAAGCTCAGTGCTTTAAACGCCGGAGCCGGAATCCTGCGCGAGGAGCTCGTCGGTGCCAGTGTCTAAAGTCTCGATAGACGCAACCGACTCCCTGCCCGCAGAAGACTTCAAAGCAGTCTTTCGAGGGCACCCGGGTGGGGTCAGTGTCATCACTGCCGATGCTGGCCAGGGCCCAGTTGCCCTCACCGCAACATCGGTTGCCTCCATCAGCGTAGATCCGCCATTGCTAGTCTTCTCAATTTCGGCGCTCTCCTCTGCCTCTGACGGACTCTCTCGCGCTCAGACGGTCGTCGTTCATTCCTTGGATGTGCATGACATTGAGCTGGCTAAGTTGGGTGCTACCAGCGGGGTAGATCGTTTTGCCCAGGACCAGACATGGACTCGTTTGAGCACCGGCGAAACTGTCTTTGATAACGTCCGCGCTTGGGTACGGTGCGAGGTTGTGGAACGCATCCAAGCAGGGACCTCAACGGTCATCGTGGCTCGCGGACTGCAGTCACACATTGCACGCGACTCCCAACCAGGCGAGCTTGGTGACGCATTGGTTTACCACAACCGTTCGTGGCACCACTTGAATTCCGGCTCGCATCTGGGCCACTGATACACAAATAGCTGACGCTGGGAACCACCCTTTGGTGCTTCCCAGCGTCAGCTGCATTACGGGACCGTTATCGGCTTAAGCTACTTCGCAGAAGCCTTGCGTGAGCGGGCAATAAATACCACACCGCCAATGGCTAGCAGTATCCCAACCCCAGCAGCCCAGAAACCATCAAAACCTGTGTTGGCCAGTGCAGGCGCTGAGGCCTCAACAACCGCTACGGGTTCAGTGGACTTGCTTGCCTTTTGCGCCTTGGTAACGATTGTCTTGCCGATTGAACCTACGGGCTTGATTTCAGCGTCAGCAACGGGTCGTTCGCTTTCTGAAACCTCAGGTTCGTCCACAGTTTCGGAGCCACCAGTTGAACCATCCGTCGTTTCCGGTGTAATCCGGCTCTTCGATTTTTAGCGTGGTGACCCGAAAAAGAAGTAAGGCTGTGAGTCTTGTAGTGGCTGGTCTGGGATCAGCTGGCAGGGTAGATGCCAGGCTTCCCTCCGACGTGGGCATGACTCAAAGTAAGGCTGACCCCTGAGGTGTCGTTTGCGAGAATTGTCTGTCTACGTTGTTGGGCGGCCGGCGCCAACCCGGCCCACCTCGGTAGCCTGATCAGAAGAATGTCCACCTATCAGGGTGTGACCCATCACAGTGTTGCTCCAACGGTGACTTCCTTCCCGGACTGGTACCGGCCGCACGGCCGAAGATCCTGTCCGTGAAAAGAAGAAAGTACCAAGCCGTATGACTATCCTCCCGCAGACCGTTGCCAAGACCTACTCCTATATCATCGGAGTGGATACCCACGCCCGTAAGCATGTCTATTCCATCATCACCTATACCGGCGAACACGTGGAAACCAGGGATTTTCCCGCCACCAGTTCCAGCATCAAACGCGCTATCGCTTGGGTCGGCAGGCGCACCGGAGCCGATGCCAGCACCCTGTGGATAATTGAAGGGACAGCCTCCTACGGTGCCGTAGTCACCGGTGCGGTCACCGATGCCGGCTACACGGTCGCCGAAGCACCTAGCGGCTACCAGAAAGCCGGGCGCGGCGTGGGTAAGACTGATCCGTTGGATGCCCAGCGCATGGCTGCCGCCGCGCTACCCATCGAGGTGCAGAAGCTGCGTGTTCCGCGACTCAATGACGGTGCCCGCGCTGCTTTGCGCGTGCTGGTGACGGCCCGTGACATGCTGGCTGTGGAGCGTACGAAATACGTCAACGCGCTCACCGCACTGCTGCGTGTGACCTCGCTTGGCATCGATGCCCGCAAACCCTTGAGCAGCACTCAGTTCCTCGAGGTAGCGGGGTGGCGGAGCCGGGAGGAAACCATCGAATCGCAGGTTGCCCGTGCCGAAGCCGTGCGGTTGGCCCGACGCGTCGGTGAACTGGACACGCATATCAAGGAAAACACGACTCAGATGACTGAGCTGGTCAAGCTCAGCGAAGGCAAGGAACTACTTGAGCTCACCGGTATCGGTCCGGTGGTGGCGGCGGTCTGCGTGGCCGCGTGGTCCCATCAGGGCAGGTTGCGTTCGGAGGCTGCATTCGCTTCTCTTGCGGGCGTGAATCCCATCCCTGCATCTTCAGGGAACACGGTGCGCCACCGGCTCAATCGTCGAGGTGACCGGCGGTTGAACAAGGCCCTGCATACCGCTGCGATGGTACGGATGACCCATGACGAGGAGACCCGGGCCTACGTGGTCAAACGCACGGCGGAAGGCAAGACGTTGAAAGAGATCCGTAGATGCATCAAGCGGTTTTTGGCACGCCGAATATACAAGATTCTGGAATCTGCGGAAGTGCTACCGCTGACGGCTTGACAGATATAGAAGAGTCTCGCAGTCCCTTCTGCGAAAATGGATGTTGACTAAAACAATTCATACGCAAGGAACTACGAGCCGTGATCAAGGATACCGGCCGAATCGATGCTGCGTCGATTCTGTTGAACCTCACCGACTACCGCGTCATCACCGTGACTCAGGAACTTGCCGGACGGCAGGTACTTGTTGAGCCCATCGAAACCGAAGCCGCTTGCCCCTCCTGCGGGGTACTGACTACCCGAATCCAAGCAAGGCCGGTGCACCAGGTCAAGGACCTGCCCGCCGGCGGTGACGACCTGCAGGTGTTGGTACGCAAACGCCGCATGGCCTGCCAAGAACCTGCCTGCGAACGCCGTTCGTTCGTGCAAACCACCGAGCAACTGCCCTTCCGCGCACGGATCACCACCAGGCTCTCCCAACGGCTCGTGGACGAGATGAGCTGCGAACTGCGAGCCGTGTCCCGGGTCGCCGCAGCGCATGGGGTGTCATGGCCAACGGTCATGGCCCGACTGACCACCGTCGGTGAACTCGTCGGGAATGTGGACCGGATGTTCATCCGGCGCCTGGGCATCGATGAGCACCGGTTCCGCAAAGTCCGCTACGCCCTTGGCCGGACCGGGAAAGTCGTTCGGATTGAGCCGTGGTCCATCGTCTTCACCGATCTGGACACCGGAAAGATCCTGGATATCGTGGACGGACGCCGCGGAACAGCGGTAAAGAAGTGGTTGAAGAACCGGCCACGGTATTGGCGCCAACGGGTGCAGTACGTCGCGATCGACATGTCTGCCGAGTTCCGCAAAGCGGTGCGTGAGAATCTGCCCAAGGCGAAGGTCAGCGTGGACCATTTCCACGTGATCGCCCGGGCGAATCTGATGATCACCCAGGTCCGCCGCCGCCGTTCCCACGAAGTGCACGAACGCCGTGGCAGGGCCACGGATCCGGCCTACAAGTACCGGAAGCTACTAACCTGCAACTTAGAGAACCTGTCGATCAAGCAGGTGGAACGGCTGAAGCTGATCCTTGAATCAGACCCGGAACTCGGAGTGATCTATGGAATCAAGGAACACGTGCGGCAACTGCTGAAAACCGCTGATATCCATGAATTCCAGTCCCGGTGGGCGGTGCTGGAGAAATCAGTGAAGGCCACAAAAATGACCGAGGCGAAAACATTGTTCCGCACGTTGACCGCCTGGCGGCGGGAGCTGCTGGTGTTCGTACGAACGAGGTTGACCAACGCCCGGAGCGAGGCGGCGAACCTGACGGCGAAGAACCTGAAACGCATCGGTCGAGGCTATCGGAATCATGGTCATTATCGGCTTCGGATATTGTTGTACACGGCGGGCCTACGGCCGTGCTGAACATCCTGCACCACGCTTAACTTTTAAGAGCCTGTAATCCCCAAGTACATTTCGAGGTAGTACGCACGTAGCTCAGGATCATCGGCAAAGACTTCTTCGAGGAAGGCTTGAAGATCAGCTGCATCTTCATCGGTTTCTACACTGTCAGCGATGATTGGCAACAGCTGCTCGATGAACTCAAGGCCAGCGTCGCTGCGGAAGTACTCTTCCCACTCGGAATCATCCCATTCAAGGCTGTCCTGTGGGAGGGTATCGAGGATTAAGTCCCAGAAGGCTTGCTCCTCCTCGGAGAGTTCAAAGTCATCCTCGACGGGGTACTCTTCCTCTAGGAGTTCATTGAGCTGTCGAAAGTACTCTTCCCCAGCTTCGGTCTCGACAAACACTTCCCATTGCTCGTCGCTCCAGTCTTCGGAACCTTCAGGTAAGAGAGCGTTGATTTCGTCCCAGCGGTCATCGCTGGAAACCAGGCCGAAACTGTTTGATGATTGCTTCGGCGATTCGGGGAGTACGGTAGCCACACTCTTGACTTCCGGATTAACGGATTTCGATTCCTCCTGCACCCGAGCTGGCGTCGGTTCGGTTGCTTCTGAGGCTGGCTCGGACGCTGGGGCCTCATTTGAGTCCTCAACCCGAGCCTCACTGGCTTCGTCAGTGGCCTTGGCCGACTTACTAACTTCATCAGTGAGCTCAGATGTAGCGTCAGATTCTGCCGAAGCAGCTGATTCCGTCACCGTAAGCCAAGGCCGCCGAAAAGCAAGCTTTCGCCGCTGCATTGAAGAAGGGATGGACGCAAACCGAGCTGAACAAAATTGGCTCACCATCCCGTCGCCGGCCTCGCAAAAAGGCCGACCAAACCACACCAGCAGCAGAGCTCTAAACGAGCACATAATCGAGTAGGCGGGGGTGTCTAGCCCCCGCCTCTCACACCACCGGACATGCGGGCCCGCATCCGGCGGTTCGCCAAGTCACTGAAAACGATCCCAAGCACGGCGAAAGAACAGCACACCCAACTCCTCCCAATAAGAAGTTGGCAAGGCACGATGAAGAATCGGGGACTTCGCCACACGCCAATACGCACGTGAACTGTTTCCCCACTGGTAAGCCTTATCCTTGACAATCCCCAGACGACGAAGATTCGCCACCCGAGTACGAGGACGCTTCCATTCAACCCAGCGGATCTGACGCAACCGACGTCTAAACCATTGATCGAGTGTGGCAAATTTATCCGCCGTCATCGACAACCGGAAATAACCCATCCAACCCCGAACAAAACGATTCAACTGCTCGATACGGTAGTCCATCGACACACTCCACCGCCGAGAAGTCAACCTCCGAATCCGCTCCTTCATGCGTATCCACGCCTTCGGAGCAACCCTGATCCTGACCTTCGAACCTTTGACGAAGTAGAAACCAAAACCCAGCAACGTTGCAACACTCGCCGGATTGATCACTGATTTCTGCCGATTCACCTTCAACTTCAAACGTTGCTCAAGGACTTTCGTCGCCTGACCCAACACCCGTTCGGCAGCACGTTTCGACTTCACAAAAATTCTGATGTCATCGGCATACCGCACAAAACGGTGATCCCTCGACCAGAACTCCTGATCAAAATCATCCAATATGATATTCGAGAGCAACGGCGATAAAGGCGACCCCTGCGGAGTGCCCTCCACCGTTTCCCGACGAACACCCTGCGCCATGATCCCAGCCGTCAAATACTTCCGAACAAGCTTCAGAACCCGCTTGTCTTTCACCTTCCGCGCAACCCTGGACATCAGCACGTCATGGTTCACCCGATCAAAGAATGCATCCAGATCAACCTCCACAACCCACCGATACCCCTGCTCAATAACCTTACGAGCCATCGAAGCAGCGTCATGGGCGCTTTTGCCCGGCCGAAATCCATAAGACATCGGTGCGAACCCCTCATCGAAAATCGGGGAAAGCACTTGCGCGAGAGCCTGCTGAATCAACCGATCCAACACAGACGGAACACCCAGCATCCGTTCCCCACCATCAGGCTTCGGAATCATCACCTGACGCACCGGCAACGGCGCATACGTTCCAGCATCAAGCGACTTCCGAGTCTCGATCCAATGCTCACGGCACCAATCACGCAATTCATGCGCTTCAAGCCCATCAACACCAGCAGAACCCTTATTCCGCTCAACACGTTTCAATGCAATCAACAAATTACCGCGCGAGAACACTTGCTCCCACAGATCAACTTGTTGATCCCTGATGTCTTTCCCATCAGCCGCCGGCTCAACGCTACACGCAAGAAAATACTCTCCCGGATTCACCGGTACCGTCCCCTCTCTGCCCCACCACGTCCGTGGGTTTTCTGCGATAATCACGTGAGCACGAGAACTCATGCTTCAGTCCATCAATTCCCAGCGTTCAGCCCTTCCCTGCCTCCCTCATCAACCACAATGGGTCTCAGGCAAACGATCAGGTTCCTCACCCGACGCGATTCCTAGGCAGGTACTATGACCTCTGCTGACTTCTGCCCCATCAGTTACTGACCTCTCGGCCAGAACCGCCCCACCCAGTCAGAAGACTGGTGGTGCACTGGGACAGACCTCCCCAGATAAGAGCATTCACTTTCTCCCTGCGCCCGCCACATATACACATCTGCCGTTTCGATGGAGCGGGCTTCACCATCTTGCGCTGGCTTACCCCGGCAGACATGCCTCACATGTGATTCGTGTTCCTCGGTGCAGAGGTTTGCCTCCGGCTTCCTTCCCACCCCACCTCGCGGTGACGCAGTTGCCTTCAGCTAGGCCTTAAACCATCTTCCCGGCCAGAGGACTTTCACCTCCAAGTAAATGCCCATGCTGGGCGTACACAAAAAACCCCGGCGTGTCGCCGGGGTTCGTGTCAGTTTCCGAAGTCCTCAGCATTTCTGTTCATAGTCCACAGCACTGCCGCCCGCAAGGGGAACTCTAACCGGTACATGGTTGGAGCAAATCTGAAGTGGAAACCCGAGCGAGACTCACGACTCCTGACATCAAGATTTAGCCCATCGCAGCTGTAATCTGGCTTTTGATCCTGTATTTGAGGACCAGGCTGGGCCGGGTCAAGGCGATCTCGGCAGGCTTAGAGGTGCATGCTACCCGGGGACAGCAACATAGTTCGTGAGATCTGGGGGGCGATTAGTAATAGTCGTGCCGAAGCAGCGTAAAAACCGAATGAAACAGGAAAGGGCAGGCATGTCGGTTAGGCATGAATCGGCTTCAGGGCTGATTTGGAACAACAAAGTCGGAAAAGTCCGAATGTCCCAGAATTCCGATGCACGGCTTCGTTTCGCCATCATTCGCCAACTACCCGAAACTGGACTGTTCGCGGACGAGGTCGTTGCCATAGCGCCGGATGTCCAAGTTGTTTCAATTAACTTGGATGATGGTGGCAACATTGACTTGGCGGGGATTGAGAACCTGCCGTTGCTCTCATCGCTAATCATTCATCAGTGCGATGGCATACTGACCTATGGCGGTTCGGGAAATGAGGTCATGGCCTTGACCCGATTGATCATGCCATACGCGCAAGGAGTCACCGAGCAACTCGTTGCTTCTCCTCATCTGCAAGATCTGGAGATCGAAGGCGGAACTCCCGATCTGCTCAGGCACATGGCGAAAACAGTACGCAAGGTCCTGTTGCAACGCGTGAAGGGTGCTGCAGATCTTATGGCATGGGACCGGCTTACCCAACTGGACGAGGTCGAAATCAATCAATCGGGGAGCATAGAGGTCGTTGCACCTGCTGGCGGGTGGCCCGAGGTCGTGAGTTTCACCGTTATTGGATCCCTCAAGGGGATAGTGCTGGCTTCGAAGGCCCGCCCCTTTCAATACCTGTATTTAGAAGGGGTTCGCCTGTTTGATCCGGACGCGTCGTTCTGGGACCTGCAAGCTAAAAGAGTCACTGTCGGCTACTCGACCAAGCCGCCAAAATGGCTGGTTGAGGCGTGGCCCCACAGGCCAGACGATTGGGACGAGAGATTCTGCATTGCGTCGCATCGGCTGCTTCCTGGATCCGAGGAACGTTACTTCGACGAACTCTGATCTCCCTCTCTCGGTGACTTCGTGACAGCGAATAGTCTCAATCGATCTCGAATCCACAGACTGTCTGCACAACAACTCCGTGTCCTTAAGAGGAACCTTCACCGGGTCGCCCAGGACCAGTTGGTCATTGACGGAAGCTGAAGTGCGTTGACCTTGCCATCAATCGAGGCCCAGTAACACGGAGCGGTAGCACGGCGTCTGGAAATGGTTCGGCAATAATGGTCTGCATGATCAAATTTGAACGGTGGAGCGGGCGATTCCCGAATAAGTACCAGTCAGCTGGATTGGGCGTCGTCGGTTTGGTGCTTTGCGCAGGCGTCTTGACGGGGTGTTCCGTATTCCGGGATTACTCGGGCGATACCTGCGATGGACGTAAGCCGGTTGGTTCTCTGGAGCAAGCCGGCAAGGGCCTGGTGTCTGCCGCCTACGCCGCCGATCGGGACGGGGTATGCCGAGTGACTGCGCCGTTCCCGGGTGGCGTTCTGGACGATTCAATGGTCGCCAAGACGCGGGAAATCCTAGCCGAACGGGGCATCACCCCACAGAACGTCACTGTGGTAATTGGAGAACAGATGGGAAGTGGCGTGGCCGTCCAATTGACAGACGGCAGCAATAACGTTTCCCGCGCGATCGACATAAACGGCACGTTCGTCCGCGACGACGGATTCACGGTGGGCCTGCCGCCAGAGCTGTATCCCGAGGTTCCTGAGCACCCGGCATCACAGCCTGCTTCGACAGACCCTGCTCCCTGATAGCGCCAGTTACTCAGGGAAACGACCAGCGCGACCCCCGCAAGCGGAACCTCAACTGGGACGGTGCAAGGTAGATGCAGAGCGCCGCCCAATTGCTGATGCGACTCGGTCTCGGACTTTAGTCGAGTTTCCCAAAGGGGCCGGCGGCGTCGAGCGGAATCCGCTCTGGCTTCCTGGACATGATCAAGAACGCTATGCCAAAGAAAAATACAGCTATGGCAAGCCCAAGTAAAGCTGTGTCGCTTGATGTCGCAGGGCAGCCCGCAGAACTGTCATCAATCTCAGGACAGCTCCGCCATGGCTGCAAGAACATCACGAAACTACCTGCTGCTCCTGCGAAAGTCAGCAGGAGTCCTATTGTCAGGCAAACGGCCTTACTCGAAGCTTTCATACTTCATTCAAACACAGCACAACGTTTACCTTCTTCATCGCACCCTATGGGGAACGCTCTGCGGGACGATAAATTGATGTATGTGCCCGATGGGTATTCGCCTTGTGAGTAAGGCGAGATTCCTCCAAAGAAAAGCTCCCCACCTGATATCTAGAAATCTGTTGAAGCCGACGGGGAGGCTTTCGGGCGTTACGACGTTAGCCGAGTGGCTGTTAGCATCGGGTCATGACAGACCTGATGTCCGCCCTGCCTCGAACCACCATTGGCACGACAACGTTTTATATCGACGAGGCACGCCCCGTGGCCCTGGTCCGCCGAGAAGCCATGCCGGATCTCTTCCTCACGTGGCCGGATCTTGACACGGGAATTCTGGCCCCAGATGTTTCCGTTTGTGCGGCGACCGACGCCCTCTGGGTGCTGTACCAAAGCGGCCCCGATGGGCAGGAAATCGACTACCCGGCTTTACACAGCCCCACCGTCGTGGTCGCTGTAAGGATTGGTGTGGACGGTTCACTGGGTTTTGTTCGCACTGAGGAAACCACCGTCGTGGGAGCAACAAGCGCCGGACTATGGACGAGTACATCCATAGTCGAACAAACGGACGACAACTATCGGGGCGGCGAGCTGCCGGCGGACTGGGCTGCTCCATCGACATTGCAAATCCTGTTGCCAGGTCAGGTCCAACGAACGCTGGAAGTCGACCGGTACGTCAACGCCGTCCGCGAGGACGAGCACGGTCATGTGCTATTCGTGAACCCGTCGCCGCCGGTAGCCCACCATGACTCCGACACGATCAGCTATGAGTACCGATGTACGGCGATGGTAATAGGTACGGTCGACGAAATACCCGAGCATGTGAAATTTAGGGAATTTGTTCCCCAAGGATGGGGAACCCTCGTTGCGTCGGAACAGCTCGGCCTTGACTACGATTCTTATGGACCGAGACACGATTCTGCACGAGTCGACCTTTCCGAGATCGCCGGGACGCACTGGAAACGCGTGAGCTTGACTGATGCCCAGAAGACCCAAGCTGTGAAGGCGCTAACGGATCAGTTTGCCGACGCTGACGCCTATTGGCGCGCAGCAGATGGAACTACCGCCCCGCTCGCTGATGGCGTCCAAGAAACACACGTGGAAACCATCGGAGAATGGCCTGAATCCGAAGTTCATGTGACCTGTCGCCACCCGTATTTTCCCGCGGGCTGGATCCGCCGCAGGATCAGAGTCTTTGACGATGCTGGACGCATCAAGTTCGACCGATACGCGAGTCTTGAATTCATGGAAGACCTCGACACACATGCACTCCCCGACATTCGTGAAGCGAAGGATGGGATCCTGGAGGTCTAGATCTGCTTGGCAGACCCAGGCCCGCAAGCCGAACGCTCTGCGGGACATCGTGAAAAGGGCTGGTTAAGGCATCACGATCGCATAGGTGAATCTAACGCAGGTTCGATCGCCGGCTGCTGACAGGTCGCGTCGCTGTCGTTCTACTTTGGGGCTGAATCGCGCTAAATCGAAGTTGCTTTCCGAGAAGGTAACCTTGCCCTATGACTAGGATCGCCCCGATAACACTCCACGGAAAATATGTCACTCTCGAACCCCTGAGCGAGGATCACCACGACGGACTTGTCGAAGCGGCATCCGATGGCGAACTGTGGAACCTTTGGTACACCTCCGTACCTCGCCCCGAGGAAATGTATGACGAGATTCAGCGTCGTCTAGCCATGCAAAGCGAAGGTTCAATGGTTCCGTTTACGACTCGTTTGAACGACCCGACTACCGGCGAACCAGGCAAGATCATTGGCATGACCACCTACTGCGACATCAACGCCGAACTGCCACGCCTGGAAATCGGCTACACCTGGAACGCCGCCAGCGCGCAGGGAACCGGAACGAATCCGGACAGCAAAAGACTACTGCTCGGCCACGCGTTCGAAACCCTTAATTGCGTTGCCGTGGAATTCAGTACGCATTGGATGAACATGCAGTCTCGTCAAGCGATAGCTCGACTTGGCGCAAAACAGGACGGCGTGCTGCGCGCGACAAGCCGCATGGCCGATGGTTCACTGCGCGACACCGTCATCTTCTCGATCATTGCCTCGGAATGGCCGCAAATTCGCAGCGGGCTGGACTTGCGACTCGCGAAAAAACGCTGATTCTCAATCCATGTTTGAAAGTAACAGGATCTAGAGTTCGTCTGCCAGATCGTGGAACCGTACGCGGGATACGTTGGCCGAAGTCCCGTCTATACGTCAGAAACAGCCGATTGCATTTCCGTGTTGGGTCACCAAAGCAGGGGGAAAAGCACAAAGATTATAGGATCTAGAAGTCGGCCCGTCGATTGACGAAGCCGAAAAATACTGCAATCCCTCCAGCTTTCCATATTCCACATCCGGTCCTTGGATACCGCTGCTGGTGAGGTTCTACAGAGTCCTTAGTGGGACCGAAGGGCGAAAGAAGATGTCTGTTAAATTTCAAGGCCAGTGCTGCCGAAATGGATTCCCTGAGTTTGTATTCGGTGTTGAAGCTGCGAACGGATGTCTTTGTCGTCGAGCAGGGCTCGGCATATGACGAGTTGGATGGCAGGGACGTTGAGCCGGACGCCCGCATGCTTTGGGCCGAAGGCGATAATAAGGTCCTAGCGACTTTGAGGGTTCTGGCGGAGGAAGATGGCTGGCGCATCGGGCGTGTGGCTACCGAGGTCGCTGCCCGGGGTCAAGGTCTGGCAGCTGAGCTTATGCGTCGTGCCGTTGACGTATGTGCGGGAGAAAAGATAGTTCTCGATGCCCAGCAACCACTTGTGCCTTGTTGTCATCGTCCTGGCGGTGCTCTTCGGCTTGACGCTTCGCCGCATGCGCAAGGGCCGTAGCCGCGTGGACCGTGCCGCGTCCTACATGGGTCGGGGCAAGGACATTGAATCGTTGACATCCAAGGCTGCGCAGGCTTCGGCCAAGCGGCTGGGCGTCGAGAACTCCTGCGGTGTGCCGATTGGCCGGACCGTCGGCGGTGGAGCACCGCTGCATGGCTCCTGGGAGGATATGCACATCGACATTTGGGGTCCGCGTACAGGTAAGACGACAAGTCGCGCGGTTCCGGCGATCCTCGATGCGCCAGGCGGCGTCCTGGTGACCTCCAATAAACGCGACGTCGTGGACGCCACGAGGGACGTGCGGGCCAAGACTGGCCCGGTGTGGGTCTTTGATCCCCAGTCGATTGCCTTGGAAGAACCGAACTGGTGGTGGAATCCGCTCTCGTATGTCACTGACGAAGTGCGCGCGGCCAAGCTGGCCGAGCACTTCGCCTCTGGCTCTCGTGACCCCGGCGCTAAGACCGATGCCTATTTCGACCCGGCAGGCCAGGACCTTTTGGCCGGTCTGTTGCTGGCTGCCGCATTGGATCACCGGGCCATTACCGACGTGTACACGTGGCTGACTCGTCCCACCGATGACACGGCGGTGGAGGTTCTTCGAGAACATGGCTTTGCGTTGACCGCCGATCAGGTGGCCGGTGTGATTGACGCACCCGAAAAGCAGCGCGGCGGCGTGTATGGCACGGCGCAGCAGATGGCCTCGTGCCTGACCAATCGCCAGGTCTCCACCTGGGTGACCCCTCGCGGGGCGGCCGATACTCGGCCGCATTTTGACCCGGCGGGGTTCGTTCGTGATGGGGGCACGCTCTATTCCTTGTCCAAGGAAGGCCGCGGCACCGCGGGCCCCTTGGTCACCGCGCTCACAGTCGCCGTGGTGGAAGCCGCCGAGGAGCTGGCCGCCCGGTCTGCCGGGGGCCGGCTAAAGACTCCTCTGGTGGGAGTGCTCGACGAGGCCGCCAACGTCTGCCGGTGGCGCGATCTGCCGAACCTCTACAGCCACTATGGTTCCCGCGGAATCATCCTCATGACCATTCTGCAGAGCTGGTCCCAGGGCGTCGAGGTGTGGGGTGAATCCGGGATGAAGAAGCTGTGGAGCGCATCGAATATCCGCGTCTATGGCGGCGGTGGCACCACCCATGACGGCAGTTTCCTCGAAGACCTTGCCCGCATGATCGGTGACTATGACCGTCTGACTTCCTCCACCTCGTATGGGCGCGGGCAGCGCACCGTATCGCAGCAGCTTCACCGTGAGCGCATCCTGGACGTCGACGACCTGGCTGCCATGCCCAAGGGACGCGCTGTGGTGCTGTCCTCGGGCAACCGGCCCACGCTGATCCGCACGCAGCCGTGGATGGCTGGACCGCACGCTGACGCCGTGCGGGCGTCCATCCTGGCCCATGATCCCGAAGCCGAGAAAACGATTCTCGAAGCCGAGAAGGAACTCTCGGTGGTTGAATCCGCACTGAGAACGGAGGACGCATCATGAGCGACTGGGGAGAGGACGAATACACCGAAAACGAGGGGCAACCTTCCGCTGCCGCCGACACACCCCGCTCACCTGGGCGGGTGTTTGGGCTCGACATTGGCGGGCTTGCCGGTGAATACGTCGATGCGGCGGTCAAGGCCTCGGTCCGCAAGCAGGTCAATAACGTGGCCACGGCCGCGGTCGACGAAGCCCTGACTGAGAAGCTCTTGGAATCCCTCAGGGAGCGAGCTGGCCAGGCGGCCGAGGCCGCCGTGACCGAACAAGTCGAGGCCAACGAGGCAGCCGACGAAGCCCAGGACGACGATGGCGAGGCGGAACCGGAGGAAACCCTCTACTACGGTTCCGTCGATGAGTTTGTCCGTGAGTACCTGCGCAATGTCTATCGCCGGGCGATCAACGGCCGCTCGCGGGTCTGGGCTGCCCGGTGGTGGGAATACGACGAGGCAGTGATCCGTCTGGAAGCGCTATGGCGTTCCTGGGAACACCTGCGCATGGACCCCAGCACCGGCATGAGCGTGTGGTGGCGCGACCACGCAGACCACCATATGGCGGTCTTGCTGGACCCGGACGGGCCGTTTTCCTCGGCAGCGGACGCCGACGAAAACAAGTCCAAAAAAGGGCAGCCCTTGCCCTATGCAGCTCCGCCGGAGGGCTTGTTCCCTGACCAACGCCAAGTCCACGAACCAAAGGACGACGTATCTCGGGAGGAGGAACCGGAACCACCCGCCGAAGAATGGCAGGGCTAGTTTTCAACGAATCATCTGAAAGTGAGGAAACACCATGAACGAAGCAGTACAAGTCGCTGGATATGCTCTCTGGTGGTCATTGCTGACCACCAGCCTCACGGCGCTATGGTGCTTGGGCCGCAATACCTTCAAACACGTCATGCCCTCTGAGAACGTTCCTGCTGGCTCCGCCAAGGCCCTGGTGGCCAGCTTGCCCGCCGCCGTCGTGGCCCTGGCCATCATCAGCACTCCCTCCATCCTGATTTCTGCGATGTACCCACACGCACAGACGAATGCCTGGCTATGGCTCTGGACTGTGCCCGCTGGCCTTGGAGCGCTGTTTATCGACTTCCTGGCGTTGGGCTTGTTGGTGAAGCTCGTACGCCGGTTGGAACCGATGCCATCACCTTCAACGTAGCAAGCAGCGCGAACATGGACCGCACCGGGTAGACGCGGTCCCTGTCTAGTGCCAGTTGCTTAGAACCGGGTCTCTACGTCAACGATGCAATCATTTCCAAGGGCGTCAATAAAGCTGTAGTTCAGGGGCTATCTGGTTCAGCTCACCCTTAGCGAAGGATCTACCTTTTCGTGCTGCGGGTCCGAATACGTCGATGCAATAGGTATTCAAAAAATCCCGAGGAAACAGCAAAGATCGCTACGACGATCAATCCCAGAATCGGTGACAGCATCACGCCTGATGCGTAGTCTCCCCGAGCAACATCACTTTGTCCTGCTGTCGAACTCCAGATGGGAAGACTGGCAATTACGCCAAACAGTGTCGCACCGAGGAAGACACCGATCAGATCACGCACCACGGAACGAGTCTTCTTGATCAAGGTCGGTACGGTGGCAAAGATCAAAATGGCGGTAAAAGGAACAAGAACGCCAGCCCACAACGTCGTGTACCCTAGCGGCGTAGCTTCAGACATGTATGAGATCAGATCAACAGTGAATGCAATGAGAATAAATATCGGCAGCGATAGCATCTGTGAGTTAAGACGTTCTTTAACGCAATTTTCCAACTCGTAAGACCTTTCAAAATATTATTTTTAGCTGTAGTTCAATTGATCTTCAATTTCACAGTTCGGCCGTATGCATTATTTCCGCAAGGGATAGCTAAGCAAGCGAAAGATTTCCGCTTGAGCCTGTGGATGTTGGTCCAGTTCCCACGGAGGTTGGTGCGTGCATACATTTCATGGTTCGGGACCTGAACTCGGTTGAAGCTAACTTTCATCGTGCCGGACCGGTACATTTTCACAGCGCCCGTGTAACGGATCGCTCCCGCCCCGGGGCATAAAGGGTTAGAAACTTGATGACGCATCCTCCAGTAGACGTAACTGGATGATCGCTGCATCTGTTCAGTCTTGATACCCCGTGCGCTTGCTTGCTTCTTTTTCTTGAGGTTTCCTGATTTGTCGTAACCCTTGGAAATAGAAACCTGCGCAACGTTATAGACCTTGCCACGAGACCAGTCGACTTTGATGCCAGCTACGGTTTTATAGGATTCGTAGGCTGCTCCGTTCTTCAGATTCTTCCATGACCTGTTGTTGCCGTTGTGCTTCGTAACGTTCCAGCTATTTGAAGTGACCTTGCATGCCGCAGGGACATCTACATACTTCTCAGGAATAAACGTCGTGTAGTAGAACTCGGTCCATTGATTCTTTTTCGCAGCCGCGGGAGTGGCAATAGGAATCGTCAGTTGGGTCGTCTCGTCTCCTTGTTCGGTCTCCACACCAAACATTGCAGCCGCTTCAGCACGAGGAAGCGTGATGGAGCCATTACTATTTTCACTTTTGCTCGCTGGCATAGCCACCACGATGCCAGAGGAATCGTAGGAAATTACATCTTTTACTGCGGTTCCGGCTGGAGCTGCAATGGTCACAGTTGTGGCCGTACTAGCGATAGCAAGCACCGGTTTGAAGTCAGCCGCGGAGACAACTTTCGAGGTCGCCTCCACCTCATAGCCATCTGACTCGCCGGAAACTGGGACCTCGTCAATGGGGTCATCGGGGCTTCCAAGGGTCTCCGGATCTGCCAATGGTGCGGTCTGTGTTTCAGACAGCACTTGAACTTCTACTTTTTTGCCATTCTTCGTCAAGCCTTCATAGAAGTCTTCCCCGGAACCGTCTCCATCGATCTTTTTTAAAGCAATATTTTGACCAGCTGGATCTTTCAGACTGATGCTTGATTTAGCAACGGTCATTGCGCCGAGATCCGAAAAATTAAACGGAAGAGGAGCAGGAGTCCCCACTCCTATCCCTGGTATCACACTGTTCAGAGCATTCTGATCTGAGTCGGTAGCAGTTGATGGTGCCACTAGCCGCTCCGCCCCAAATGCCGGTCCTGCGATTGCCCCTAGCATTAGAGACATCGTCACACCCCAGACAACTGTTTTCGTTCGATGCACAGAGCTGTTCATAGGTCCTCCCCTTTTTGGCTTGACCTTATATCAAGAAGCATGAATTACTGCTTTATGACTTTGAAGGAAACAGCCGCCTAGCAGGTATCCAGTAGATGAGTTTCTTCATAAATTCAATGATTCCAGAGAGCTCGAAACTTGAAATCTTAATTGAAGTACATTCAATGGACTTGGATTATCTAGAAACAGAATGATAATGAAGGTTCTGCCTACACCTATGAACATCTGAGGCTACCAGTAAGACGATTAATATTTTGGGGCAGTACCTAACAGGCACTGCCCCAAAAATTTTTTGCAAATCGTTTCTGTTCTCACCGATCCAAGCCCGATCGCTGGACTTGGGTGCCATGACCGCGGGTCTTGCGGGCCTTAGGTGCTTTGGCCTTCCCGGCACCCTTGACGGCCTCGGTGGCAGGCTTGCCCTGACTGACGTCAGCCCGCATGCGCGTGGCCACCACCTCGCGGTCAATACCCTGGGCTTCGAGACTCTGGGCGGTCCCTGCGCGCCGCTCGGCGCTGTCGTAAACGGTGCGCCCATCCTCTCTGGCACGGTCCGCCTGTGCTTCGCGCTGTTCAGCTTCGGCGGCGGCACGCACGCGTTCCTCGGGGTCCGGCTCATGTACGGCAGCAGCCCGGGATTCCTCAGCCCGGCGCTCGTCCTGGTCTGCCATGGTCATCAGCCGTTGCGCTTCGGCTCGTTCCTGCTCGGAGCGCGACTGTTCGGCGGCCGCGGCCGCCCGGTCATGCTCAGACCTGGCCAGCTCGCGTTGGACCGCCTGGCGAACTGCCTCGGGGTCCGCTCCCGCATTGTCGACATCGACCGAGTAGCGGGTGCGCAGTTCATCGCGCATTCTCTGCTCAGCTCGAACCGCTTCGGGTTCTTCCTTGGACCAGGCGCGGGCCACCTGGTACGTGTGGCCGATCTGTTCCGGTGTGGCCCGATCCCACCACTCGGCGCGATGAACATTGCTCATCTCCACCCGGGCGGCACGCTGTTCTGCGGCAAACCGGGATTGCAGCTCGCGCGCTTCCTGCTCGCTGGCCGCTTGCGCTCGACGCAATGCATCCTCGCGGGCTCTGGCCATCCGTTCGCCAATCTGCCCGGCAGCGGTGACCAGGACTCTCAATTGGCCTTCGAAGGCTTCCTCAATTCCATCTGATTCCTCGGCCATGATCGGCCCCCTTTCCTATCGTTCCGGGCCGCGGTCCGTACCCGGCTTGGTGGTCTGATGGGTCTTGGCTGGCTCGATCTTGTTGGGGATGGGTGAAGCCGCCGCGCTGGCGGGCTTACCCTGCCCAGCATGCAACCGGTCAAGCATGGCCTGCGCCTCGGGATCGAGCGTGCGCGGACGTTCAATGGTTGCCGTGGCACCGCCGTTGCCCTTGGCCGTAGTAGGCACCTGAGGCATGGCATCACGAACGCGGACCAGCCGCGCGCGAGTGTCCTCAGCCAACAGCTTCGCTTGCCGTGCTTGCTTGCCAGCCACACAGGCGTCATGCACTGCCTGGGTCAGACGCAAGAGCTGGCGCACCATTGCCGCCTGGGCGACAGTGCCCTGTCCCCCATGGGCGGCGCTAGCCAAGAGCATCGCTGTACCGGACAGGGCAACGGTGCCGGCCTTTTGGGGGCTTACGGTACGTTCATACGTTTGCGCGGAACGAGACAGCGCTTCGGCAGCGGCAGCGAGGTCTCCGGGCGTGCTCTCGGTCGCGTTAGACCAGGCGGCCAAGGCACCGGAGGTTTGGCGTGCCACGGTCGCCCAGGTGTCACGGTCATCGACTGGAACAGCGCGCAGCCGGTCCACCAGCTCACGCAGTTCAGCGTTGCGCTGATCCCACAATTCCGGATTGGGTTCGTGTGCTTCGCGGCCCGGAGCGACCACGCGGCGGCCGCGCTTCGCAGCGTTCCATTCGGCCGCGGCCTCGGTTGCTCCGGTGGGAGTATCGGGCCAGCCATCACGTAACCGTGGCAGCGTCAGATCACGGCCAAGGTGTCCCCCGCCGTACCAGATCGGCCGTTCTCCGGCCTCGGGACGTTCTGCCACCGAATAGCCAGTCACAACGTCGCTTCGTCCGTCGGCAAACCGAGCGCGAACCAGCAGACCGTCACGGCGCATGCGGCGCACGAATTCCGCTTCACTGTTACTTGCAGTCGAGGCGGCCCGCACCTTCAAAGACAGTAGGAAACGAGGCTGGTCAGTGCGCAGCTCGGCAGCGATGTGCGCCTTACGGTCGGCCCCGGAAAGGTTCTCCCACGATGGAGACTTTGTGCCCTGCTTGGCACGGGTACGTTCGTACTTTGCCCGGGCGCGGGAACGTGCCTGGGCTTCGCGTTCGGCAGGGTCATAACCGCGGGTAGCGCGTTGAGCCTGGGCAGATTCCAACGGTTCCAAACCATGCTCTACTTCAAGAGCACGCGCGGCGGCCTGCGCGCGGCGGAAGTCATTATGGACAGAGGCCTTGGTGCCATCCTCGCGGACCAGATTCACGGCCAGGTGTATGTGGTCGTTGCCGTTCTTTGACACTCCGTGATGAACGGCAACCCAGCGGCACGGTGCCTTGGTTCCTTCGTTGTCGTCGAAGCCCATGGCCTTCACGAAGTCGCTGGCAATCTCGTTCCACTTTTCATCGGACAGCGCACCTTCATCGGCACGCAGCGACAGGGAACAATGCCAGACGTGACCGCCGTTAACTTCTACCTCGTAGGCCTTGCGCGGACGGTCGAGGTGTCGAGCAATTGCCAGAGCAGCATCACGACTCAACTCAGCATCATCGTGCCAAGCCATCACGGCCGGATCACCGGCTACAAGGTGCGGTTCAGTGTGTTCATTGGAACGCCCCGGACCAGCCAGGTAAGTCATCAAACCGGCCATGCGATCACCACGCACAATGTTCGGCATCATGACAAGCTCAACCCATCAATTGCCGCATCAATACGTTCGGCAACTTCACGAACCTTAGCCAACGTTGAAACGGTAGCAGGCTGCACCTCGCCGGTGGCATTCGCATGTCGAGCGATCTGGTTCACGTTGTTGGAAATGGCCGCCAACAGACGATGCAATGCGAACAGTTCCGCCATCGCCTGCTTTCGTTCCGTGGGAGTCTCGGACGCCTCCGATGCCAGAGCCGACTCAACGAGGAGGCGAGGGATGGTCACGTGCTGCGCCTCGGCCAGCCGAAGCAGCATGCCTTCTTCCTCCGGCGTCACCTTCACCTTGTGATGGTGCTGCCGACCGCCTTCGACGTTGGCACGACGTCGGCGCGCGAACAAGCGACCTGCGGGAGTCTGTTCGTCACCCAACCCGATCACCTTCTTTCGGCCCAACGCAGCGACCCCGCCCTGTGCGGGGACCACACTTCCAGTGTGCCCCATCCTCGACACGAAGTCGAGGACAAAGCGACTTAGGAAACCTAAGTCTATAGCTTGCTCCGTTCCTCCGTTCGGGAAACCGTTTCCATTTTCTCGCGTTGGCAGACGCGATCGGTTGCGGCTCCGCCGCGACTTCTACTTTACGCCGACGAAACATCGACGCGCCCGTGCATCTTCCGTACGATGAAAGCATGGCTAAGGAACCGAGTATTGAAGAAGCAGTGGAGCGCGCGCGGCGTGCCCAGGAAGATCGAATTAGCGCCATCCGCTTGGTTGGAGAAGCGCGCCAAAGTCTCGCAGATGTGCGCGAGGAGACGGCCCGAGAACTTGCCGAGCTTCAAGCCCAAATTGCGAAACGAGTTGGTGATGCCGAGCGCGAGGACGTCAAGGCGTTCAACGCCGCAATAACGGCCGGATGGTCAGTCGAGGAGTTGCGGAAAATCGGCTACGCCGAGCCGGACAAGAAGGTTCGCGCCCGTCGCCGTTCCACACGTAAAACTGGGCAGAAGTCTGCCGCGCAGACCGATTCAGTTTCCGATGAAAAAGACGCCCCACAGGGCGTCGAAGAATCATCGTCGGGTTCGTAATCTAGCCCCCTGACCACCTGTGGACGGCACAAGATATTTCCTCCGGTCTTGTCCCGCCCACAAGTGGACAGCGGGACCCTGGCTGACCGCCCGCACACCGGCCGCAAGTCACCTTTACGTCGATATGTTGCAGTGAGAATATCGCGGCCCGTGCACGGTCTCGGTGGTGGTGGTTCCCCTCCCCCCGATGCCCAAATGATTGCACACCACAGACCCCCGTCAAGGGCGCTTCGCGTCACTGCGTGATGCGGCTACGCCGCACCCTGGACGGGGGTCTGTGGTGTGCAGGTCGGCATTTATCGGGGGGAGGCAGAAGTTTGGTCTGAACCGTCAAGCGGTGCCCCGTCGGGTACGTGATCGGACAGGACTCCATCAACAATCGAGGTGAACGCTGCGCGTTCATCTTCGATGCGGGCCAGTGCCCGGGACACGGACGACGACCCGACACCGAGCACCTTGGCGATGTGCGCGATACTCTGCCCCTCGGCGCGCATTTTCACCGCGGCTTCGGTCCGCTCCACTGTCATCACCGACGGGCGTCCGCCGACACGGCCCTGGGCTCGCGCGTGGGCCAAACCGCGCCGCGTGTTTTCTCGAATCGTCGAGATGCGAAGCTGGGCCAGCACGGCCATGATGCCCACAATGGCCTCACCCATAGGCGTGGACGTATCAACATCCAGGAAGGGCTCGGTAAGGCTCTTAATGTGTACGCCGCGGCGGCCCAAGTCCCGGATGATTTCAATCGCCATCAGTTCGCTGCCCGCGATGCGATCTAGCGCGCGAATGATGAGGGTATCGCCATCCATCAGATGGTCCAGGCAGGCGATCCACTGCGGCCGGTCCTCGAACCGGCTGGACTCACCGTGATCAACATAAACGCGGGCTGCCCCGGCCGCTCGCAGCTCCGCTTCCTGGGCCTCGGGATTCTGTTCCCTGGTGCTCACCCGCGCGTATCCAATAACATGGCTCATCGTCCTACTCCTGGTCCGTTGGTGCCATAGCCGCGCCCAGGCCGAGCAGTGCCGCGGGGCGGGGACTGCTGCCCCGTAGGAGCGCTCCGGCTCGGTGTCTTGGGATAACTGGCGCTCAGTGGTGAGTGGGCCAGTGCCGCCGGGTCGACCCCTGGCGTTGCCGTCGCAGTCCGCTCAACCGCGATGTGCCGGAACACCGGCACCAGCGAATCAGGAACCACGTCGTACTGGCCAATATCCGGGCGGCTGAACTCTGACGCCTGGTTCCACACCTGCGGGCTCACCCGCGCATAATCCAACGTAAAACCGGACTGTTGGGCCACATGTTCCAGGAACACTTTTGAGGAGCGCCCATTGCCTTCCCGGAATGGATGGGCCTGATTCACATGAGCGAAAACATTGGCCGCCGCAACACCGAACTGCTCACGGTCCAACCGGCCCCAATCGGTCTGCGCCACCAAACGCTGAGCATCAGCCAGGTAGCGATCGATCTCGCCCGAATACACATCAGCAAAGCCGCGCATCGTTCCGCTCTTAAGCATGTTCTGAGTGCGGTACTCCCCCGCCCACTCATAAACGTCCTGGAACAAGTGCCGATGGATCGCACGCAGGTGCTCAGCATCGTACGAGTGAGCAACCAGGGAGGGATCAGCGTTGAGCTGACGCTGTCGCCAAGCAGTGCGACCATACTCTTTCTGGGCCAACACCGCCGGGTCACGCTCACCAAGCAGATTCCGCATCGTCGTATGATCCGGCGGAGGATAGAAATACGACTCCCAAGTATCAAATTCCGTCACTTAGCCACCACATGAGCACCGGACCGATGACGCTCAGCCGCCGCGTCAACACGACGCAAATACTCCGCCTCATCGATCACGCCACGGGCCTCGTCAGTCAAATTCTCAACGTCCTCGCGGTTCGGAACCCATCCCTCATGCCAGGCCGCAGCCAGCGACTGCCGAACCGCATTGCGCTGGTTAGCGTCGAGCTGCGCAAACAGTTCCGGCCACCGTTCCTCAATATCAAACTTCTCGGCCATCACCGGCTCCTTCCAAGAAAATCGTCCTACTCCATTTTACCAAATCGCCCGAAAACGGTATATAGATAGTTTCGGTTGGTTTTGGTTCCGGGCATAAGTTTCGGGCCGCCTCGCCGCAGCGTGTCACTGGAAAAGTGAGTGCCAGGCAAGACGACCCGAAAACGACCGATTTTGGGCGGTGCCACTAGTACATCAAGTGCTGTACAGTACATCGTATGATGAACATTGAATCACGGATCGCTGCGATGAACCGGCTTGGCCGTGCCATGGCCGACCCCACCCGGTCACGCATCCTCCTGTCCTTGCTGCACGAACCCGGATACCCAGCGGAACTTGCCCAAATCTTGGGGCTGAGCCGTGCGAACGTTTCAAACCATCTGACCTGCCTGCGCGGCTGCGGAATTGTCGTGGCGAAAATGGAAGGCCGCAAAACCCGGTACGAAATCACCGATCCTCACCTCACCACCGCCCTGAGCGCCCTGGTTGACGTGACGTTGGCCGTCGATGATCAAGTACCTTGCCTGGACTCTTCCTGCCCTGACTGCGCCACCAGCGCCGATCGAGAACACGAGGAGCAAGCATGAGTTCCGCCTGCGGTTGCGATTCACCGGAACCCACCGAAGAATTCGAAGAGGAACTGCCCTGGTGGCGGGATTGGCACGTGCTCGTCCCCATAGCCTCAGGCGTTTTCTTCCTCGCTGGGCTCGTCCTTGAATGGAGCACCCACGGCGAAAGCGCCGCCATCGTGGCCTTGGTGCTGTTTTGGATCGGCCTACTGCTGGGCGCTTTTACCTTTGTTCCCGGTGCCCTTCAAAAACTGTTCACGAAACGGAAACTCGGCATTGGGCTGCTGATGGCCATCAGCGCCACCGGCGCGGTCATCCTCGGCTATGTCGAAGAAGCCGCAGCCCTGGCATTCCTGTATTCCATTGCCGAAGCCCTGGAAGACAAAGCCATGGACAGGGCACGCTCGGGCCTGCGCTCTTTGTTGAAGCTCGTCCCGGAAACGGCCACCGTCATCCGTGACGGCATACCGGTCACAGTCAGTGCTGCAGAGATCAAGATTGGCGATGCCCTGCGCGTGAAGCCTGGTGAACGCTTGGCAACCGATGGCGTGGTCAGCCAAGGATCAAGCAGCTTGGACACCTCCGCTATCACGGGGGAATCAATTCCCGTGGAAGTAACCGTAGGCGACCAGGTTGCTGCTGGTTCCATCAATTCATCCGGCGCGCTAGTAGTCACTGCAACGGCAAACGGCACGGACAACTCCCTGACCACGTTGGTGAGCCTGGTCGAGCAAGCCCAGTCGGAACGTGGCGAACGGGCACGGCTCGCTGACCGCATTGCCCGCCCGCTGGTTCCCGGTGTCATCGTCCTGGCCGTACTGGTTGCTGTGCTTGGAGCGATCTTCGGCGATCCCGAAACCTGGATCACCCGCGCACTGATCGTGCTGGTCGCAGCCTCGCCTTGCGCGATGGCCATCGCCGTTCCTGTCACCGTTGTTTCCGCCATCGGAGCTGCCAGCAAGTTCGGTGTCATCATCAAAAGCGGAGCAGCCTTCGAACGGCTTGGTTCCCTGCGCCGCATCGCGGTAGATAAAACTGGAACACTCACACGCAATCAGCCAGTGGTCACGCAAGTCCAGACCGTTGATGATGCGACTCGCGAAGAGGTGCTCGCCGTTGCTGCCGCCCTGGAACAGCACAGCACCCACCCTCTAGCTACGGCCATCACCGCAGCAGTACCCGCGATCCCGGAGGCAGCGGCGGTTAACGAAGAGCCAGGACACGGCATTACCGGCGTCCTGGATGGTGTTCAGGTCGGGGTCGGCAGTCCTCGATGGATTGCCCCAGGATCGCTTGCTTCCGCTGTTGAATCCATGGAGGCCTCCGGGCAAACCTGCGTCATGGTCACCCGTGCAGAGCAGGTCATTGGCGTGATCGGCGTGCGCGATGAACTACGCCCTGAAGCGGCCGAGGCAATTCGAGACCTGCATAACCAGGGAATCGACGTGGTGATGCTCACCGGCGATAACTCCCGTACTGCCCACGCGCTGGCTTCAATCGCCGGTATAGACACCGTTCATGCCGAACTGCGACCTGAAGACAAGGCCCGTGAAATCGCTTCGTCGGTGCAGCAGGTTCCTACAGGGATGATCGGTGACGGGATCAACGATGCCCCTGCCTTGGCTAGCGCTACCGTGGGGATTGCGATGGGCGCTACCGGTGCCGATGCCGCCATAGAATCAGCCGACGTAGCCTTCACCGGCCATGACTTGAGACTGATCCCGCAAGCCTTGTCCCATGCCCGACGGGGCCGAGCGATCATGAATCAGAACATCGTCCTGTCAATGGCGATCATCGTTGTCCTGCTGCCCTTGGCTATTACCGGAGTGCTTGGATTAGCCGCGGTAGTGCTGGTTCACGAGGTCGCAGAAGTCATCGTGATTGCCAACGGCCTTCGCGCTGCCCGTATCCACCGCAAGCAGCTCACCCAGCAGCCGGGCAACGTCCTGCATTAGCGCTGGTTTCGTTGCCGTTGAAGGCGGGGCACTATTTCCACCGGGAAATTAGCGCCCCGCCTTCAACCATCTAAAACCAAAGTGGGTGGTGCTGTGCGATGCTCCATTTTTAACGGTGATAAACCGCCAATTGAAACTAACAGTCATACGCCGGGGATTCCTGGTTCTTGGTTGTCTGGTCAAAAACGATCGATTATGGGACGGTCAGTGCGCCACCGTCCGACCTCAGCCATCCCTATCTTTTCGAGACCAACCCAAAGAACCTCTCAAAGAACTCCCCAAGCTTCTGCACCACCCGCCGTTTCTTCTCCCCATGGTTCTTCTCCTTTGAAAAACGAGACACCGGAGGCAAGACCTTGGTGATCGCTGTTCCCGAGGCCCGAATGCTTCCCTCACGGAACGCAGCATCGATGAACTGGGCTGTTTCTTCCGGCTTCAAATTCTCCACAGCGATGATCTCGCCCAGTTCCTTCTCCCGCTGGGCTTCCAAGTATGCAGTCACCGGACCCTGGACCCGAGAAGCTATATAGTTGCAAATTTCTTCTTCCTCGGCACCAAGATTTACGGTTCTTGGCGGTGCTTAAGCTGACCGGTGGTACTGCTCGTGGACTCGATCCATAACCTTTCCGATACCCCGGCAGCAGACATACTCACTCTTGGAAACGATGCTGCATTAACGGTAAGGAAACGGCTATGCGCCATCGCTGAAATTTGTGTATCCGACGCTCATGCGGGGTCGTGTTTGTTGCGCTACTGTACAAGTTGCTTAAAGGCTTCAGTTCACGATCTCAAAGTGGTAGCGTCCGCGGTATCCATCGAGACTAAGGAGCAAAATCAATGAGTCACATCATCTCCATGCTGAAAACCCACCCCAACAAACCCAATGACCCGGTCCTTCAGAAGCTTGCGGACTGTATCGCCGCCTGTTTCGAATGCGCCCAGAGCTGTACCGCGTGTGCCGACGCGTGCTTGGCCGAAGACATGGTCGCCGAGTTGCGTCTCTGCATCCGGACCAATCTCGACTGCGCCGATATCTGCAACGCCACCGTCAACGTTCTGACTCGCCAAACCGGCCAGAACCCATCGGCAGTCAAGGCAATGCTTGAAGCCTGCCGGACAGCCTGCCAGCAGTGTGCCACCGAATGCGAGAAGCATGCTGGCATGCACGAGCATTGCCAGGTCTGCGCTGAAGCTTGCCGCCGGTGCGAAAAAGCTTGTGCCCTGCTGTTGGCGGCCATCGGCTAAGCGTCTGTTGTTGGGCACGAGTGGACAGATGAGTCTTGCCAGAAAACTCGATTTATACCCCCTTGGGGTATATTCTGAACCTACGCGGGACTTAACGGGCGGTTGCCCCCAGTGTTAGGGCCGGCGTATTCAGACGAGAATTCGAGGCCGCCCTCGGGGGTCCAGGAGGGAAGCCATCATGAACCACGCACCGGAGAACCGGGAACACGGCCACTCAGTCTCCCCTGGACACGGGGGTCGCACTCTCGCATCCAAAGACAGTCACACGGGACACCCGATGTCTGAACAGCCGACTCATGGCCAGGCGACGCCGGCTGGCCATGCGCATTCGGCAGTTGACGATGAACACGCCGTCCACAGCCACGGCGAGCACGCAGGACACAGTACCGCGATGTTCAAGAATAAGTTCTGGTTGAGCCTGGCACTCTCAATCCCGGTGGTAATTTTCAGCCCGATGTTCGCCCACCTCTTCGGCTATCAGATCCCGGACTTCCCCGGCGCCGTCTGGATCGCTCCGGTGCTCGGATCGGTGATCTTCTTCTACGGAGGACTGCCCTTCCTGAAGGGCGGCTGGAAAGAACTGCGCAGCAAGCAGCCTGGAATGATGCTGCTGATCACGCTGGCAATCACTATCGCCTTTCTCTCCTCGTGGATCACCACGCTAGGCATCGGCAACTTCAACCTCGACTTCTGGTGGGAACTGGCCCTGCTGGTAGTGATCATGCTTCTGGGCCACTGGATCGAGATGCGCGCCCTAGGCTCGGCGCGCGGCGCACTAGATGCTCTGGCAGAACTGCTACCTGATGAAGCCGAACGCGTCACCGCAGAGGGCACGGACACAGTACGAATCAGCGATCTATCCGTCGGCGATATCGTACTGGTCCGCTCCGGTAGCCGACTGCCTGCTGACGGGGAAATCACCGAAGGCCAAGCGGAACTGGACGAATCGATGATCACCGGCGAATCCAAGACCGTACCGCGAGGTCCCGGAGACAGCGTAGTGGCCGGCACTGTGGCCACGGACAGCTCCCTGCGCATCAAGGTGGCAGCCGTCGGGTCAGATACCGCTCTAGCCGGAATCCAGCGTCTGGTCTCTGAGGCCCAGGCCTCCTCCTCGAAAGCCCAAGCGCTAGCGGACCGTGCAGCGGCTTTTCTGTTCTACTTCGCTCTTAGCGCCGGCATCATCACTTTCCTCACCTGGGTGCTCCTGGGCAGTCCCAACGAGGCGGTTATCCGCACCGTCACCGTTCTGGTCATCGCCTGCCCGCACGCACTGGGCCTTGCCATTCCACTGGTCATCGCGATCTCCACCGAACGGGCGGCACGGGCTGGAGTGCTGATCAAGAACCGCATGGCCTTGGAACGGATGCGCACCATCGATGTGGTCCTCTTCGACAAAACCGGCACTCTAACTCTGGGCCAGCCTGCTCTGACCGGCATTTCCACAGCCCCTGGTCTCAGCGATAACGACTTGCTGGCACTGGCGGCCGCAGTTGAGGCGGACAGCGAACATCCCTCGGCCCGGGCTATCGTCGCAGCGGCCCGGGCCCGAGACATCCGGATTCCGACTGCTACCGAATTTACCTCGCTGACCGGGCGTGGCGTGACCGCCAACGTCGGTGGAGCCGACATCATGATCGGCGGACCGAACTTGCTTGACTCCCAAGCCCTGACGATCCCGCGAGAACTGCAGGAGCAGACTCAGCCTTGGGTCGAGCGAGGCGCCTCCGTACTCCACGTGGTTCGTGCTGGGCAAGTGATTGGTGCCCTGAGTTTGGAAGATGAGATCCGCGCCGATTCCCGCCAGGCCGTTGCCGCGTTGCAGTCCCGGGGCCTCAAAGTCGCGATGATCACCGGTGATGCGCAGCAGGTCGCCGAAGCAGTGGCTGGAAAGCTGGGCATCGACGAGGTCTTCGCCCAAGTCCTGCCCCAGGACAAGGATAAGAAGGTTGCCGAGCTGCAGGCCCGCGGCCTGAAAGTGGCCATGGTCGGGGACGGGGTCAACGACTCCCCAGCACTGGCTCGGGCCGAGGTTGGCATTGCCATCGGTGCCGGCACCGATGTGGCAATAGAATCGGCGGGGGTTGTCTTGGCCGGCAACGACCCGCGGGCGGTGATGTCTATGCTGGAACTATCCAGAGCCAGCTACCGCAAGATGATCCAGAACCTGGCGTGGGCCACCGGCTATAACGTGATTGCGGTCCCGCTGGCTGCCGGAGCACTGGCGTTTGCTGGGGTGTCGATCTCTCCGGCCATCGCAGCGATCCTGATGTCTCTGTCCACCATCGTGGTCGCGCTCAACGCCCAATTGCTGCGACGCATCAATCTCGATCCAGACACCATACATTAATCACATTAGACCAGTTTCAAGCGCTTTCTTTTGTCGGGCACAGGATGCGCCAGTACCCTTGAGATGAAAACCTTCACTCTGGTGGAAAGGCAGGATGCGATGAATCAGGTTATGACGCCTCGTCGTTTCCTGTCTCTGCTTGTCCCTGCGTCGGGCAATCCTGCTGGCCGCCGCCCGGTTATTCTTATGCTGGGTTTGGCCGGAATCATCCTCGGAATCTTGGGGATGCATGTCTTAGGAGCGTCCCACCAAGCGCCAGATACTGCTGGTCTGAGCGCGGCCTCTGCGCACCAAGCAGTCTCCCACGATCACGGTCCAGCCGTAATGGCCACAGATGGGACGGTCGGTGGCGAGGCAGATAGTACCTGCTACGGGCCATGCAATGGCGAACATCATCTCATGGCTGCCATGTGCGTACTCATAGTCATTGTCCTGGCCGTCTTGTGGTTTCTTCCTAAGCGTTGGTTCATTATTCCTGGCAAGGGGCTGCGCGCCCCGCCAGTCATGCCTGCACCGGCAAACCGGTTGCCGTGGACTCCCTCACTCATCGAACTCTCTATCAGTCGCACATAAAAACGCCGGCCGCTTTCCCCATACCGGGGAGAGCTCCGGCTATTCGTGCTCACCCTTGTGTGCCGTCTTGGCCGGATATTGATGGATACCCCGTTTGAGAACACTTTGAAGGAATACCCACATGAAACGCCTGACTTCCATTTCGGCAACCGCTCTTGCAGCAGCGCTCGTCCTGTCCGGATGCTCCACCGACGCTGGCACCACCGAACCTGAAAGCACTATGTCCGGCATGGATCATGGCAGCATGCCGCCGTCGGCCTCCGATGCTGCAGCCGACCACAATAGTGCCGATGCCATGTTCGCGCAGATGATGACGCCTCATCACGAACAGGCTGTCCAGATGAGCGACATCATGCTGGCCAAGAAAAACCTGGATCCCCGGGTTACCGAGCTTGCCCAGGACATCAAAGCCGCCCAGGGGCCGGAAATCAAGAAAATGAACGACTGGCTCCAGACCTGGGGCGAGCCTATGAAGATGTCCGGAAGCCATGAGATGGACGGGATGATGACCCCGGAGGACCTTTCCAACCTCGAAGCCACCCAGGGCACCGAAGCTTCGCGGTTGTTCCTGACCCAAATGATCGCCCACCATGAGGGGGCCATCACTATGGCTGAGGACGAAGTCGCCAACGGATCGAATCCTGCAGCCGTCGAGCTGGCTAAGGATGTTGTCTCCAGCCAGGGAACCGAAATTCAGGCCATGAAGACCCTGCTAGCCGACCTCTAAAGACTCCACGTTGCCGCTGCTGCCTAGGGTGCCGACTCCCCTGACCCATCTGAGCAGCACTTCTGATTGATTCAAGGAACCACCATGCTTACACAGAACTCACTTTTGCGCGCTCGAAAACGCGCAGTCTTGTCCGTCGCCGCGCTCTCTATGGTCCTACTCACGGGCTGCACGCAGTCAATCAGCGAAGGACCCGCTGCGCAAGAAGCTGCCAGCGTCGCAGTCTTCAGCCACGTCCACGGCATGAGCGTTGACCCGGATTCCGGGCGCATCCTTTTGGCCACCCATGAGGGACTCTTCGATGCCACAGCTGACGAACCGCAGAAAATCGGGCCCACCATTGACCTGATGGGATTCGCCACCGCCGGAAAAGACGAGTATTACGCTTCCGGGCACCCGTCGGCTGAGACCGGTCTGCCCGACCCGGCGGGTTTGATCCGATCAACTGATGGCGGGTCCACGTGGGAACCGCTCTCTCTTCAAGGCAAATCCGATTTCCACGCCTTGGCCGTCACCGGCGAGAGCGTCATCGGTTTTGACGGCACACTGCGGGTGACCGATGACACGGTCACATGGAACACCATAGATGCCGGCATCCAGCCCTATCATCTCGCCGGAAGCCCGCTGTCCCAAGTCGTGCTGGCCACCACCGAACAAGGAGTACACCGTTCTGAAGATGGCGGGAAAACCTGGACCTTACCCCAAGACGCTCCGGTCCTGCTGCTGACCGCTTTTGCCAGCAAATCGGTCGCCGTCGGAGTGGAACCGGATGGTGCGGTGCAGCTCAGCCGCGATGCCGGACGCACTTGGCAAAAGACTGGTGGAGTCGTCACCGGGCAACCGGCTGCCATTGCCGCCACCGGCGACGATGGCGGACAGGTGCGGATCTGGGTGGCCACCAGTACGGGTATCTCACACTCCACGGACGACGGAGCGACTTTCACCGAGAAAACCCCATGAACCGAATAACCTCAAAGAATCCCGGCACCGGCTCACCTGTGGTCATCAGAGATGCCACAGAACAAGACCTGAGCAGGATGGCCTCGGACATGATCCGCTACCTTCCAGATGGATTATTCCCCCACTTAGGAAACCACTTCGTACGTCGTTGGATGAAAACGTTCCTCACCGAACGATTCGGGATTGCCCTTGTCGCCGTGAGTGACGATGAACAGCCAATAGGCTTCCTAATTGGCTCGACCAACCAAGTCCGCCACATCGCCGACGTACTTGCCAACCAGAAGTGGGGACTTCTCCTCTCGGGTCTCGCGGCGCTCTCCATCCGGCCACGTGTACTTCTTCATTTTCTGGGCACCCGCGCACGTCCCTATGCCCGTCGTCTGCTAGGACGCACTCCTTCTGATCTGGACTGGGTGGCGCGTCGTCGACGTCCCGGGTGGGTCTTTCGTGGCGGTGGCGGTGGCGGTCAGGACCGGGGCGGTTCGTCCTCACCGGCGGCTTCGGCGGCGTCAGCCTCTTCCCGGGTGGCGAATACGGCGCCGGTAGCGTGCTCGGGTGGGCTGTAGATGGTGTACAGCACCAGCGGCTCGTCGCCGGTGTTGCGGAAGTTGTGCTGGGCACCGGCGGGTACCGCGCACTGGTCACCGGCATCGATGGGGTGGGTGTGGCCATTGAGGTCGGCTTCGCCGGTTCCGGAGACAAAGGTCAGGATCTGATCGGTGTGTTCGTGGACCTCGTCTCCGATCTCGCCACCGGGCGGAATGGTCATCGCCACGATCTGGGTGTGTTCTCCGGTCCACAGCACCTTCCGGAAGTCAGGATTATCCCTGGCCACGTCCTCGATGGTGAAATGCTCGACGTTGTCGCCAAGGGTGAAGTTCTTTTCGCTCATGGTCGGTCTCCTCTGTTTCGTGTGTTGTTTTTGGTGTTTGCGTGGTTGTTTTGAGTCTTGGAGGTGCCCGGTGTCCGGGGTGGGTCCATTGCCCCGGGATGGGCGTCAGGCGGCCACCTGCTCCGCAGCTGTCCCGATGGTGCGTTCACTCTTTGGCATCGTCGTGGAGTCTCGGGTGTTTCGCAGCAGCCGCATCGCGTTGGCGATCACCACGAGCACGGAGGCTTCGTGGACGAGCATGCCGATCGACATGGTCACTCCGCCGGCGAAGACTCCGGCCAGTAGCAGCACCACGGTGATCAGGGCGATCGCGATGTTCTGCTTCATCACGTTCACGGTTCGCTTGGCCAGGCCGATGGCCTCGGGCAGCTTGAGCAGGTTGTCGCCCATCAGGGCGATGTCCGCGGTCTCCACGGCCACGGCCGAGCCTGCCGCACCCATCGCCACGCCGATGTTCGCGGTGGCGAGAGCCGGAGCGTCATTGACGCCGTCACCGACCATCGCGATCGTGTGGCCCTGGCGCTGTAGCTCGGTGACAGCGTCCAGCTTGTCCTCAGGGAGCAGGGAGGCGTGGATCTCGTCGATCCCGGTGGCTTTGCCGACGGCCTCGGCCACCGGTCGGGTGTCACCGGTGAGCATGACGACCTTCTCGACGCCGGCCCGGTGCAGTCGCGCGACCATCTCCGGTGCGTCCTGGCGGATCTGGTCCGCGACGGCGACGACGCCGATCACCCTCCCGTCAACAGCGACGATCATAGGTGTTTTCCCGGCGGCGGCCAGGTCCTGGGCGGCCTGCGCAGCCTCGGCGATGCCCGAGGCAATGCCGTACTGCTCCAGTAGCGGCGGGTTGCCGATCAGCACCTGGCGGCCATTGACGTTCGCCACGATGCCCTTGCCGGGGACCGGGGTGACGGCGCCGGGGATGCCCTGCGGGGCAACGCCCTCCTCGCGGGCGGTCTCCAGGATGGGGCGGGCCAGTGGGTGTTCGGAGCCGGCCTCAGCTGCCGCGGCCCAGCGCAACACCTCCGTACGGTCGAGCGTGGAATCCAGGATGATGACGTCGGTCAGCTGCGGTTTGCCCTCGGTGAGGGTGCCGGTCTTGTCCACGGCGACCGCCGTGATCTTCGCGGAGGTCTCCAGGAACTCGCCGCCCTTGATGAGGATGCCGTTGCGCGCGGCGCGGCCGATGCCCGCCACGATGGCGACCGGGATGGAGATCACCAGGGCGCCCGGGCAGCCGATGACCAACAGGGTCAGGGCCAGCACCACGTCTCCGCTGATAAGTCCGGCCACCAGGGCCAGGACCATGACGGCGGGGGTGTACCACGTGGAGAACCGGTCGATGAAGGCCTGGGTCTTGGCCTTGGCGTCCTGAGCCTCTTCCACACGGTGGATGATGCGGGCCAAGGTGGTATCTGCGCCGATGCCAGTGGCCAGGACCTGTAGGAAGCCGCCGCGGGAGACGGTGCCGGCGAAGACCTGCCCGCCTTTAGTTTTCTCCACCGGGATGGACTCGCCGGTGATGGAGGCCTCGTCGATGGCACCGGTGCCGGAGACGACCTGGCCGTCCACGGGGACCTTCGCACCGTTCTTGACCAGGACGATCTCGCCCATTCTCACTTGCCCGGCAGGGATCTCCTGTTGCTCGCCATCGCGCACAACGATCGCGGAATCCGGGGCGACGGCGACGAGTTCGGCCAGTGCCGAGCGGGTCTTGTTCAGGGTCGCAGCTTCCAGCGCGTGGCCGATCGCGAACAGGAACGTGACCGCCGCGGCCTCCCAGAAGTTGCCGATGATGACCGCGCCGATAGCCGCAACCGACACGAGCAGGTCGATGCCGACGACCTTGGCGATCAGCGCGCGCACCGCCTTCGCCACGATCCCGTAGCCGGCAACCACGGCCGCGGCGATCATGAAGACATCCCCGAGGGTGAAAGCCGCGCTGGCGTGAGTGGCGTGGGCCCCGGCGTCGAGCCACCACTGGGGGCTGACGGTGAGGTTGGCGACACCCCCGGCCAGCCGCTGGATGGCGAAGGAGATGATGATGAGCACGCCGGATACGACGGGGACTGACCAGTTCCCATAGACCCATTTTTGGAGCCTGTTCACTTTCGGGTACGACCTTTCTGGGTCTCGTGCCAGCAGACCGGCAGAGTGGAATGTCGGAAGGATGTCCGCAGGCGGCCCGCGGGGGCCGTTGGCCTCAGAAGGCAGACGGTGCGGCCCTGTAGCCGGCTTTGGCGATAGCGGCGACGAGGTCATCCACGGAGATGCGCTCGGCGTCATGGTCGACCTCGATGCGGGCGGAGGCGAAGTGGACCTTCACGTTCTCGACACCCTTGAGTCGCCCGACCTGCTTCTCGATCTTCGCCACGCACGACGGGCAGGAGAATCCCTCCGCTCTCAGGACGGTGTGAGTGGTGGGGGTGGTGGGGGTGGCCATTGTTGACCCCTTTCGTGATGTGTTCCTTATTGGTACCTTCATGATAGGTTTGCGGCGCCCGGAACTCCTTGACATAGATCATGTTCGGTGCGCGCCTGCTACCGAGGCGTCGCTGCCGCTGCCGCGGTCCGGTCCCGCGGCGCCGATGCCGACTCCGGTAGACTTGCCACATGCCTGTAGATGATTTGTGCGTCAGCCGCGTGCCGATCTTCCAAGGACTCACCCGCGAGGAGCAGTTGCGGGTCGCGGAGTTCGTCCGCCCGGTGCATGTTGCCAAGGGAGAGACGGTCTATTCGCCAGGTCAGTCGGTGTCGCGTCTGTTGGTGATGCACAGCGGACAGCTCAAGGTCAGCCATGCGGCGGCCAATGGCCAGGAACAAATCCTGCGCACGGTGACCGACGGTGATGTCGTGGGCGAACGGGCCTTCCTGACCGGCCACCTGCCCAATGACCTCGTCGTCGCGCTGGAAGACAGCCGGATGTGCGTCTTCGATCACACCGACCTCTCGGCCCTGCTGCGCGACTACCCTGATGTCGGTCTGCGGATGATGCGGACTCTGTCCGACAGGCTCGCCTCCGTCGAGCGATTGCTGGCCGCCATCACCTCCAGCGATGTCAGTGCCCGCATCGCGGCCTACTTGCTGGATCTGCCCGGCAGCATCCGAGACGGCGTGCCCACAGTGTGGCTGCCGTTGGCGAAGTACGAAATCGCCTCCTATCTGGGCACCACGCCAGAAACTCTGAGCCGACGCCTTGCCGCGCTCTCCGCCTCCGGTGTCATCGAACTCCACGGGCGTCGTGATGTCACGATTCTCGACATTGATGGGCTCGAACGCGTAGCCACACCTCGATAGACCGGTATCGCCATGGCTTGGCTAAAGGTGGCGTGCGACCGGGCCCGTATGCGGCTTGCCCCGTCCTCGGGTGCGTAAGCATGGTCACATCAGCATCATGAGGATGAGAAATAGCAGGAAGCCGCCGGCTGCCATCGCGATGGTGCCGGTGCTCTCTTTGATTTCGTAGGCTTCGACCAACAGCTCTGCGACGGCGGTGAAAAGCAGGGCGGCGGCACCAAAGCCGAGGCCTGCGATCAGCACGGGGGCTGAGACACCGGCGAAGACGACGGCGCCGAGCACCGCGCCGATAGGCATCATGACCGCAACGAAGGCGCCGACACCGATCGCGGTGCCGAGGGAGCCGCCGCCCGCGCGCGCGGATCCCGCTGTGGAGGCGGCGACGAACAGAAGCTCGATCGACAGCGCGATCGCGATCAAGAGGGCTGCCGCCCCGCCGGCGGACAAGGCGATGCCGATGATGGCGCCGTCGATCAAGACAACGCCAGCGAGGCTTCCGCCCGCGAACAAAATTGCTACCCCGGCCAGAATCAAGGTGAAGGCTTTGCTTATTTGGTCTTAAGCTCCGGAGTCGAATTCGGTTTTGGCAATGAGGTGTTCGATGGGATCGTTCATCGGTGGTTCGCTGAGCGCTTGGAGTTCTTGGTTAGTACGGCGCGCGTGCTTTTCGCTGACTCTGCCTGCTTTACTTTGCCGCATTTTCTGCGTACCTCCCATTTTTCTTGTCGCTTCCGTGCTCATCGCTAGATGCCGTGCATGAGCCATGATCCCCTGTCGTAGGCGAACTCAGGTACCGCAGCTTGTGGCTTGTGTGCGGGTGGTCGTTTGGTTCCTGCTGTCCACGTCGGTGCAGGAAAAGCAGCGCAGCGATTGGGCTTTTGCTGTGCACAGGTGGGAAGGAGGCTTAACCGCGTTGCCCCGGTTTCGCGTCGGTTGGGCCGGCGGCGGGTAGGGTTTCCATCCAGCATGTAGCGTTGATTGCGACCTGTAGCGCTGCCAGGGCTTGGGCGACGGCTGGTTTCGTGTCGGGATAGTCTTTGTTCCATGAGTCGATGCTCATAGTGATGCGTCCGGTAGCGGCGAGGTCTTCCAGCTCGTTGGCCAGGGCTTTGAGGTCATCGAAAATCTCTGAGGCGTTGCGAGTCAGGGTTGCTGTCCTTCGGTCGTGGGGTACGGAGGAAGATTATCGAACGTGACCGACAAGTGCGGCAGCCACGTCCCGTAGGTCTCCCCTTTCTCGTCCTCCCAGACCACGTGCACTAAGTGCGGGCGGTGGCCTGTCCGTGAATTTGTGGGGTTCCGGTGGGCGTATGAATGAGAGCGGTTACGGCTTGATGTGGCTGGATAGGGTGGCCTGGGTACTCTCCGGGCTGTAACCGCATCACTCGATAGGGTTTGCCCTGGTGAGTGAAAACGTCCCAGAGGTTCGGTACCGGGGGTAAGGTTTGAGCGCGGCGGCCGGGGGAGCTGGCGGCGGAGGCCGCCACGCCCGATTTCTGCAACCGCTCAGTGTCCGCTTGCAGGTTTCTTTCCCAGATGCTGGGGTCGCTAGTCATAGGTTTTATTGTCCTTGGTGTGCTGGGGATATAGCTAAGTGAGGGGCTTGGTTGCCCCTCACTTAGCCGGTTATTTACTTATCGGGTGTACTGGCCTCCCCCATGGCGCTGACCGACGGCGTCAAGGCCTGGAGCGAGGCCTTCCCAGACCTGTACAAGCAGTCGCTGGCCAAGGTTCCGCTGGGCCGCTTCGGCGATCCGGAAGCTGACGTCGCACCGGTGGTCGCGTTCCTGCTCTCGGATGACGCCAAGTACGTCACCGGCCAAACTCTCATGGCAGATGGTGGAGCCAACAAGCTCTACTAGTCCCCGGAACACTTTCCTGCACTCCAGAGGCCGGGATATTATCCCGGCCTCTGGAGTGCTTTAACGTCCACCGGCTAACGCTTTCGCGCCACCATCCCAATGTGAACGATGCCGATTATTCACTGCTCTCGGTGGGGGCGCCAATGGCTCTGACCAGCAGAGCCAATGCCTGGAGCCGGGCTTTCCCAGAACTATCCGAGCAGTCTCTAGCCAAGGTCCTGCTAACTGTAGTGCCTCTGGACATTGTGAACACTAGGATCGGTGGTCTTACTCGGTCCGATCGGGTTCACGACCCCCACGGGGAATCGCGTCTAGACCAGCGCGGCCTGCAGTTCCTTGGCTGCCTGAGCCGGGTCTTCGGCGGAGTAGATGGCACCGCCGGCCACGGCTACCTGCGCGCCGGACTTCTGGACGTCGGCAATCGTGCTGATGCTAACGCCGCCAGCCACCGAGAATGGCACCTGGGATGCCGCGCCAGCGCTCAGCAGCACATCCAGGTCGTAGCCCGGTTGCGCCTGCTCGTCCAGGCCAGCATGGAATTCGACAAACTGGACACCCAACGCAGCAACTTCGCGGGCCCGGGCTGGCTTGTCAGCGATGCCGATCAGATCCACGACGATGCCCTTGCCGCGCTCGGTGGCGGCCTTGACCGCGCCGGCGATCGTGGAATTATCGGCGGCTCCGAGGATGGAAACCAGATCCGCGCCAGCGGCGAAGGCGATATCCGCTTCCAGTTCCCCGGCGTCCATGGTCTTCATATCCGCGAAGACGGTCTTGTCCGGGTGGGCCTGCTTGATGGCGGTGATCACCGACAGCCCTTCGGCCTTGATCAGCGGGGTGCCCAGCTCGATGATGTCCACATACGGGGCGACTTTTCCTGCCAGCTCCAGCGCTTCGGCGGTGCTGAGCAGATCGATGGCAACTTGGATTTTCATGATGGTCCCTTTCAGGGGTTATTGGTGGTGGGTTGGTATTGGCGCCAAAGCACCGGTCTACTCCAGGTTCGCGTGGCGCTGCCACAGCTGCTGGGCGGTGGCGTCATCCGCGCTCCAAAGCGTGTGGAACACGATTTCGGTGATCAGGAACAGCGCCTGCTCGAACAGGCTGCCGGAGTATTGGCGGGTAATGGACGATCCGTGGTCCGTTTTCCCGGCGGCCGGGACTTCTACGAGAACGTGGGCGGCCGACCCGATGGGGCTGGATGGATCGGTGGTGATGGCCGCGATCCGGGCACCGACCCGTTGGGCGGTGCGGACGTTCTGGACCACGCCTGCGGTGGTTCCGGATCCGGAGGCCACGAGCAGCAGGTCCCCCTCGGCAATGGCCGGCGTGGTGGCATCCCCGGCGACGTGCACGGCCAGGCCCAGATGCATCAGGCGCATCGCCGCCATGCGCAGGGCCAGCCCGCTGCGCCCGGCGCCGGCGACGAACACCCTCGGTGCCGCGCGCAGCTGCGCAGCGAGCTCGATGACCTGCTGCGGCTTCACGCCCCGCACGGTTGCCTCGATCTCCGAGTGGACCAGGTCCATGGTGTCCAGCACGTCCTGCTGGGATATCGCTTCGGTGAGGGGTTCGGCCATGGTGTTCATGCCATTCCTTTCGACAGCGCCTCCCGGCGGACCGGATAGGCTTTGATGGGCATGAGTCAATTCTCCGGCCAGAAAGGGGTGGCCGCTACGCCATTTACAGGCAGTTGAACCTATCCTTTCGGATAGTGGCTGGTCCCCCGAGCTGCGATACACTGGCCTGCATGAGCATTCTGGACTCCTCTTTCGCCCCTGGCCTGCAAGCTGCCGAACCGGCACCAGGGGTGCTCGAATCGATCGCGCTGCTGGCCACGGTTGCACTGCCGCAGATCGCCGTTCGCCTGCGTGATGCTCTGGCTCCGGAAATCCGTTGCGCGGCCCTGGCCATTTTCACCGAGGAGTGCACCGATAGGCCCAGGAAGCTCGCCGGCGACCAGCGCATCACGGATCTGGTGGGCATAGCGGAACTGGATCGGATCCGCGGTTCCCATCCCGGTGAGAACCGCTGGAGCGAGCGTGCCGAGATCGGCGGAGCTCCGCGGGATATCCTCGCCCTGCGCTACCCGCCCAGCAATGCGTTGCTGGTGCTCATCGAGCCCCGCCCCGCCGGTGGCCAGCCCGAGTTGGTCGAATACCTGTGGAATCTGGCCGCCAACCGGATCCGCGAGAAGGTGGCCGATGCCCCTCCGTCCTATCTGCGCGAATCGCGCGCGGTCTCAGCAGAGCGGGTCCGGGTCACCGGCGAGCTGGTGGAACAGTATGCGACGAGCCTCGATATCCTGCTGGCGACCTTGCGCTCCACGCAATTGGACGATGCGGCCGCGCGCGTTGCCGCCATCGACCTTGCGGCCAAGACCCTGGTCGGGCTCAAGACCGTGGATGACCGCACCAATAGCATCGTGGAGGAACCGGTTGCTTCGGCTTTCACCCGCTTGCGCGATGACCTGCGCCCGTTAACCACTTTGAGCGGCGTGGACCTGCAATTCGTCGAGCCGCCCAAGAACGGCAGGGCGTTGCCCGGCGAGGTGGCTCATGCCGCCCGGGCCATCGTGCGCGGCCTGGCCTTGGCGATGATGGAGCAGGAAGACATCCAGCGGATCCGGGTGCAGTGGGACTGCGACGGTGAGAATTTGCTGATCAACGTCCGCGACGATGCACGCGGCGGCATCGATCCCTCCGCGGCGGCCTTGGACCGCCTCGTGCGGCGCGTGGAGGCGTTGAACGGGCTGATCGAGATCGAGGTCATGGGCGGATGGGGCACGGAAGTCTCGGTGAGGCTCCCGCTGGACGCCCCTCCGTCAGACGCGGCGGACATCGCCGAATGGAGCCTGGGCGGCCGGGAATTCGAGGTCCTGCAGCTTCTGGCAGCGGGGCAGCGCAACCGGGCTATTTCGCAGGCGCTGGGGATCAGCGAGAACACGGTGAAATTCCACGTGCGCAATCTCTTCAAGAAGATGGGCGTCGGCTCCCGCGCCCAAGCTGTCGCGCTGGCGCACAGCCATGGTGTGGCAAGCTCCACTTAGCCTCCCGGCATTGATGCTGGGCTTGGCGATGACCAGGACTGCGGATACAAACTGGTGCAGGGAAAATGCCGCACTCGAGCCCTCATCGCTATGGCCGGCCGACGGCTGACCGCGCTACTCGCCATGATCCGTGGCGTGTCGATTCATGTTGTTCCGGAGCAGGAAATTGCTCCACGGTCTCCGGCCACGTTCCGCCGTGCTTCGGGCAAGCAATGGCAGGCACCATCCCGACGGCGAGTCCAGGCACTAGCAACTATGGGCAACGAGGTGCAGGATAAATTCCATGGATCCACAAGATACTTTGATTCTTCCTGATGTCACCGCTTGGCGCGCTTGGCTCGACGAACACGAAGAAACCAGCGATGGCGTTTGGCTGGTAGTGGCAAAGAAGGGAACGACTTCCCCCACCTCGCTCGCTGTCGCACAAGCATTGCCCGAGGCGCTTTGCAGCGGATGGATCGATGCCATCCGCCGCAAACGCGATGACACGACCTTCCTCCAGCGCTACACTCCCCGCCGGAAGAACTCTGTCTGGTCGCAGAAGAACACTGAATTCGCCCAGGAATTAATTGATCAAGGCCGCATGCGGCCACGAGGCTTCGCGGAAATCCAGAAGGCCAAGGAAGATGGACGGTGGGAGCGCGCGTACCAAGGCCAGGCCACCGCCCAGGTTCCCCCGGACCTGCAAGAAGCGCTGGATCGCTCGAGCGTGGCGGCCAAGAACTTTGCGGCCTTGAAATCCCAACCGCGCTATCACATCCTGCATCAGCTGATGATTGCCCGAACGGAGAAGACGAGAACTGCCCGCTTGGCACGGTTCGTTGCAGAACTTGAGCAGGGTCCAGAAGGCTGATCCTTGCTCCGGTACGGCACTACGCGGATGGTGCTGCTGAGCGCTAGCTTCTGGAGCGGTATATCGCTTCGGCGATCATGGCGCCTGCTTGCAGAATCGCTGCCGCAAGAATGACTAGCGCGGCTGCAGTGGCCCCTCCAAGAATCAGCATGACTACACCGACAAGGCCCAAGGTCCACGCGATGAACATTGCTCCTGTCGTCATTCCCAGTCCGGCCTGTTGGGGTTTCTTCACACTCTGAGTCATATCGCCAGTTTAGACGCAGGACAAAGTTCCCGGGAATTGGTCCCGAGAAATGATCCGCCTTCTAAATCAGGTTGGACGCGGAACTGATCATTTCATCCAGCGCCTTGGTACGGTGGAATTCAAAGCCCGGGCCACCCCCGGCAATATCTCATCTCACGATTGGATTCATGGTTTGCGTGTATTAGTTCCGTGGCAGAGCTTGGTCGACAGCATGCAGATTCCCGGGGTCGAACCCGTCTTGTGGAATATCAACGATGGCGAGCCTCCAGCGGCTGATGTGCTCGTTACCGAGCGACCGCTGGATCCATCGCACCGAATGAGGGTGGGCAGAATTGCTGGATTGAAGCACGTCCATTTGCTATCCATCGGCTACGAATGGGTGCTGGATCATTTGCCCGAGGATGTGGCGCTCTCAAACTCCAAGGGCGCAGTTGAAGACTCAACTGCGGAGCATTGCCTGGCATTGATTCTTGCTTCACTGCGCGAACTTCCCAGGGCTTATCAGCTCCAGACGGAAGAATCCTGGTCGCGGCTTTGGACCTCATCACTGCACGGATCGAATGTTGTAGTACTTGGCGTTGGAGGCGTGGGCACAGCCATCATCGAACGACTCAAGCCATTCAAGCCTGCACAGATCACGGGAGTTGCCAGCACAGCGCGCACCATCAACGGCGGGATCGACGTTGTCTCCATTGAAAACGTGCATCAGCTATTGCCCTCAGCGGAAATAGTCATCTGCGCCTTGCCCCATACGCCCCAAACCCAAGGACTGATTGGCAAGGAGTTCATGGATCGGATGCGCGACGGTGCTCTATTGGTCAATGTTGGGCGAGGACCAATCATTGCCACGGCAGCTCTGATTAAAGAGCTGGAGACCGGGCGACTGCGTGCTGCATTGGACGTTACCGACCCAGAACCGCTGCCGGTTGGCCACGCGCTGTGGAACGCCCCGGGATGCATCATCACCCCGCATATGGCTGGCGATACAGGACAGTTCGTGGAATTGGTTTCAGAACTAGCAACTCGACAGGTTCAGTTGCTTTCTTCGGGTCAGACACCACTGAATCTCGTTCGCTGATCTTATTGCCCTCATTAGGCGCCTTATTTCAGTAGGAACCCGCGGAGGGGATTGGTGGTAGAGGCAGTTCCGCTATAGAACTCGCATGACAATCCCGTGGTATCTCGCGGCCTTTCGCCTAGGCTAGTCATACGATGGAAACTAGAGCACAGACACATCAGACCGGCGGCCGCGACCGCGCTATCGTCGAGCGGAATCGCACCGGTGAAGATGAGTTCCGCATTGATATTGAGCGTATCCGCTTCTCCCCGTACTTCTCCCGCTTGTCCTCGGTGACGCAGGTGATTCCCCAGGCTGGTTCAGGGACCCTGGTCCATAACCGGTTGACCCATTCGCTTAAGGTCTCCGCGGTGGCGCGTTCCATTGCCATCAGCCTCCGGCGTAGTGACGAACCTACTAGGCGACTAATCTCCGACTTAGGAGGGTGCGACCCGGTAGTTGTCCAAGCAGCGGCAGCGGCCCACGATCTGGGCCACCCTCCCTTCGGGCATCTGGGAGAGCAGGAACTCGACCGGGTCGCCCGCGATACCTTGGGGCTTCCCGATGGATTCGAAGGCAATGCACAGACCTTCCGGATCCTCACCGCCCTGGACAGCTGCGATGCCACACCGCGCGGCATGAACCTGACCCGCGCGGTTCGCGCAGCAGTGCTCAAATACCCCTGGACGCGCAATGAATGGCGCAGCCAGGCCCCGGTCGCCCCGGAGCTGCTCCCCCGCGGCGTCGGCGCGAATCCGGCTGCTGGCGCCATGAAGTATTCGGCCTACGATATCGAGGCCGAGGAAATGGACGACGTCCTGTCGGTCTTCCCGGGCATCGGAAAATACCAGCAGACGCTGGAAAGCTCGGTTATGGATATCGCAGACGATATCGCATACGCGGTTCATGACCTCGATGATTTCTATCGAGCTGGCATTTTGCAATACACCAGCGTCTCCGCTGAACTGCGAGCGTGGCTGGACAACTCCGTCCGCTTCCAAGCCCTGAAGGCTCCAGAACTGGACCAACGGCAACCGGGCCATGCGCTGGAAATTACGTGGCGCCATGTCCTGGCCAAGGATCCCTGGATTGCCAAATCTGAAGCATTCCGCGCCTCGGTGCAACGGGTCGGCCATGACCTCGTCGATGGCTTGCTCGCAGTTCCCTACGACGGCGGCCTGCAGGCAGACCGTGCGGTTACCGCCTTCACCCGGCGATGGATTGACCGATTGCAGGAATCCATCACCGTTGAACGCACGCCTAACGTGCGCAGCGGCCATATCCGCTTGAGCGATGAAGCGTGGCATGACGTCGTGGTACTCAAGTTTGTCCATTCCCGCTTCGTCTTGGACCGTTCAGATCTGGCGGTATACCAGCGCGGGCAAACGCGAATTATCCGTTCCCTGGCAGAAGGCTTCAACACCTGGCTCAACGATCCGGAGGATGCAGGGCGTGCACCGCGACGGTTGCTGGACTCGGTGGAAGCCACCACCGAGGAATACCGCCAGCTGCGCGAGAGCACCCCAGAGCTGTTCTCGCAGTCCGGCCCGCATGAAATCCAGCGGCTGGGCCAGGCCCGGGCCATCGTTGATTACATTGCTTCCTTCACCGATGCCCAAGCCGTCTCGTTGAATTCGCTGCTAACCGGCACCTCGGACAATCTCTGGGAGGCCGGGCGGGGGCTGTAGCGGCCGGGTGCTGCACCGAGCTGGCGGGGTAGCTCACCTGCTCATGGGCCCCGGCCGCAGGCCGCGGCATGTTTCATGCCGCGAGTGCCTGCTGGGACAGTTCCTCGCGCACAATCTGGGTCATCATCGACTGTGTCAGGTGCGGATTGATCCGGGCGCTGAAATGCCGCGACATCAGGATGGCCATCCGGTTGGCAGCTTCGTTGTGCCGATTTCCATCGTGTCCGCGAACCCAGCGGGCGCGGGTGCGCCCGGTACGAAGTTCTAGACTCTCGCGCAGCTCATGATGGACTTTCACAGTGCGCTGCCGTCCTTGCACAAGATCATTGACCGCTTTCATCAGGGCACGGCTGTCGCTGAAAATGGTCAGGTCCGATTCGAGCGGGGCGTGGGTCAGCGCCAGCAGGGCGCCTGTGGTTTCTGCCAGCAGGGTGTCCTGGACGTAGTGCTTCGGCGAAATTGCGCAGGCCCAATGTCCTTGCGAGGTCACCATCGCTCCAGCGCTGCGGAACTTCCTGTTCCGCGGCACCGAACCGTCCGTATAGGCAATGACTGGAAGGTTCGCCGTGTAGTCCTGTACCAGCGGGGCCAGCGCCTGGCTGTTGGCCTCGTTGTCAACGCCCAGATTCAGCCCGAATTGCCACGACGGATTGAGACAGAAAACGGGATTCAGCGATAATTCTGCCAATCCGAGGTCGTCATGGTCCGGGACCAACAGGTCGATCGATGACGGCTGCGAGATTTTGCAGGTACCGGAGAACTCCGCGATAGCCTGCAGGATGGCCTGGTCCAATTCCCCGTTGACAGCAGTACCCGTGAGAGTCAGCAATGGACGGTTCACGAAATCGCACAAGGTCAGTGAAAAATCGAAGTGGAGACCGTGCGTGCTTCGCTGGGCGAGGTGCTTTTCCTCGACAATCCGCTCCGCAAATGGAACGTACTGCTGCTTCTTCCCGTGGGCATCTCGAATGAACGCTGAACGTTCGAGAACGGCGATCAGCCGTGAAGGCGGCGGCTGCCGCTGTGCGCCGGCCAATCTCCGCACGCCATCCGGTTCAAGCGCAACGGGCATCTGCGGACCTGGAACTGACACCAGCATTGAGATTCCTACTGCCTGTTTTGGTGACGCCAGGCGATCCTATCGACTGGCACCTACGATTTAGCCCCGGGTCTGGGCATCGGACCGCCGTGCGTCCGGCATTCGAAGGGCCGGGGTCACGGCGAGCTCGGTCTCGCGCCCGCCCGATCGCCAGGCCGAAATGTCGGTGCGCCATGGCATGATCAGGGTTACGACATCATCCCACGGCAAGGAGCACAGTGGACACGCAACTTCCCCTCAGAATCATGGAAGCAGTCGGCCTGCTTCACCGGCTGGGCTACCTCGGGCTGCGGATCCTGCCCGGCATCAATGCCTCGGGCACCGCGTGGCGGATCGTCATCCACAACGTCACCGATTGGAACCCCGAGGACGAATTCGGCGACCCGTTCAATTCTGAGGAATCCTGCGTCTACAGCACCGCAGGGGCCAATGTCTTCAACAACGACGTGCAGATGCCCGAGGATGTCAGCCGGGTCAGCGTCGCAGAAGCAATCCTCGAAGCCATGCCCTCATTACAACGCAGCACCCCGGGCGAGACCGGAAACCTGGACTACGTGCGCTGGTACGCTCAGCTGCTCTCGCAGGTCACCCGACTCGACGAATTGCCGGTGGCGTATGCAGACTACTTCGATGATTCCGAGGGGTGGGAACTCGGGTGGGGCAGCCACCGCCGCTTCCCGGCACCGCCGACCTATCGTCCGTAACCCGCAGTATCCCCGGTGCCGGCCAAACCGGAAAAGCGCGATGAGCACTATGTGCTGGAGCCGTGCTCCGACACATTGGGCCTGCCGTGCATCGGTCAGCAATCCTTTGACTGGCTGCGGGGCGACCCGTCTCTGAAGAACGACAAACGCAAGACGTTGCCGATTGATGGCTATTTCGAGGAGCTGGGCCTGGTGGTGGAGTACCACGAGCGGCAGCATTCGGAAGCTGTCCCGTTCTTCGACAGCAAGGTGACTTCCACCGCCATGCTCCGCGGACCGCAGCGCTCGCTCTACGATGCCCGCAAGGCGGCGTTGATTCCGCAACACGGGATGGCGCTGCTGGTCATCGACTACCGCGACTTCGCGAACAAGAAAGGCAAAATCGTGCACGATCCGGCGCGGGACCGACAGATCGTGGCGGCGTTACTGGCCCGGACCGCGCAATGCACCGAACATGGTGTCGTCACGAACTTCCCGGTGCCGCTGGCGGAAACGCCAGCAGAACCGTGAAACAGGTTATTTACTGGATCCTTTCACCAAAACGATTCCTTGAGGATTTCACCGCTCTGGTCGAACTTCCGATTTGGCATGAACTGACCAACGAGACATTTTATCTGCCGCATTAAATTCATTGATCGCCGCTCTTTGTCATGAGTGGCGATCAATTGCTTCGATTCGATGATCAAGTTCCGAATGCTAAAGGACCCAGGGTGCGGATAAGTTTGGTTCAGGTTACCTGTGTCCGCGATGGGCACCAGCATGCCCCTTCACACGGATGCACGGTGTTTTCAGCTTGGGCATGATTGCCCCGCATCTGGGCTCGCGCCTACTCGCCAAGATGCGGTCTGGTCGAGTGCTTGTTGCGATGCGCCCAAGAGCTGCGGCAATGGCAGCTTCGTGGTTCACTTCGCCGTTTACCCATGCCGCTGACATGGCAACGACAATTTCGTCCTTCGACAGTATTCTGGCGAAGTCCTCGTCGAGCGCCCCTGCAGCAACAGCCGATTTAATGAGCCCTTCAGGAGCCGGTTCCTCCTTATAGTCCCAATCTTCCAAACCGACACGTGCCTTGGTGTCATCGATCAGCGTCAGCGCATCCCAGATCTGGGTTTGTTCTGCTTCGCTGAGTTTGCCGGATTGAATCAGGTCGTGCGCGTAAACATACACCTCATCGTCACGTCGATGACCGATTGTTATGACTTCAATCAGGCCAACGCCTTCACGCACGCTCACCCTATATATGATGCGGAACTCTCTTTGCGCCGCCTCAACCGTGTTGAAGCCGACCAAGTTTGTCTTGTTCTGATGTGAAAGAGGGTGCTTGCCCTGTGGAGCAGCGAACAGCGAAACGATCGTGTCCATCACGTTTTCCCGCTGCGGGGCAACAACGTTTTCGATCAGCCAGTCAATGCTTTCTTCGGTGAATACAACTTCAGCTTGCTGTTGTGGTAGCTCATCAATCGGAGGCAAAGAGCTTCTCCCGAGCCTGATCCGTCGTCAACATTGCCGAACGGTCAGCGACGAGGTTGGCCGCCATGCTCAGCACCTTCAACTCAACTTCGCGTAGAAGCCGGCGCTGTTCATCACGTTCGGCGGCGCTCATGACAACTGCAACAGGCTTTCCGTGGCTCGTCAAAGTCACCGGGCGTTCCTGAGCCTGAGTCGTAATGAATCCTATTCCTTTGCGTGCTGCCACAGTAGAAGAGATTCTTAGAGGATGAGTCGTTGCCATGACACCATGTTAGCAATAAATACATATTAATACATAGAGTATCAACAATGGTGTCATTTGACTTATAGCATATTAACGCCGTCGGCCCCAATCCTCATCGAGGATTGGGGCCGACGGACTGGGATCTAAGAGACTACTTGGTCAGCAGTTCCAGAGCCTTGTTCAGCGATGCGCTTGGGCGCATGATTGCTGCAGTCTTGGCTTCGTCTGGGCGGTAGTAGCCAGCGATATCCACGGCCTGGCCCTGTACGGCAGCCAGCTCGGAAACGATGGCTTCCTCATTCTCGTCCAGTGCCTTGGCAACGGCGGAGAATGCTTGCGCAAGCTGAGCGTCCTTGTCCTGCTTGGCCAATTCTTCAGCCCAGAACTTGGCCAGGTAGAAGTGGCTGCCGCGGTTGTCCAGCTCGCCGACCTTGCGCTTAGGCGACTTGTCTTCCAGCAGGAAGGTGCCGGTCGCAGCATCCAGGGTGTCTGCCAAAACCTGGGCGCGAGCGTTGTCGTTGTTGACAGCCAGGTGCTCGAAGGAAGCGCCCAGGGCCATGAACTCGCCCAGCGAATCCCAACGCAGGTGGTTTTCGTTCACCAGCTGCTGCACGTGCTTCGGAGCCGAACCACCGGCACCGGTCTCGAACAGGCCGCCGCCAGCCAGCAGTGGAACGATCGAGAGCATCTTGGCCGAGGTACCCAGTTCCAGGATCGGGAACAGGTCGGTCAGGTAGTCGCGCAGCACGTTGCCGGTCACCGAGATGGTGTCCTCGCCCTTGCGGATGCGGTCAATGGAGTACTGGGTAGCCTCGACTGGGGACAGGATCTTGATGGTCAAGCCCTCGGTGTCGTGTTCCTTCAGGTACTCGTTGACCTTGCCGATCAGCACTGCGTCGTGCGCGCGGTTCTCATCCAGCCAGAACACTGCCGGGGTGGCCGAAGCGCGAGCGCGGTTCACGGCCAGCTTCACCCAGTCGCGGATGGCTACATCCTTGGTCTGGCAGGCGCGCCAGATGTCACCAGCGAAGACCTGGTGCTCGATGAGCACGGTGTCGTTCTCGTCGACAATCTGCACGTGGCCGTTGCCGGCAATTTCGAAGGTCTTGTCGTGGGAGCCGTATTCTTCGGCCTTCTGTGCCATCAGGCCGACGTTTGGCACGGTGCCCATGGTGGTTGGGTCGTAGGCGCCGTTGGCACGGCAGTCGTCGATGGCAACCTGGTAGATGCCTGCGTAGGAGGAATCCGGCAGTACAGCCAGGGTGTCTGCGGTGTTGCCCTTGGCATCCCACATCTTGCCGCCCAGGCGGATCATTGCCGGCATCGAAGCGTCAACGATCACGTCCGATGGAACGTGCAGGTTGGTGATGCCCTTGTCGGAATCGACCATGGCAACTTCCGGGCCCTCTTCCAGGCCCTTGGCGATCAGCTTCTCCACGCCGGCGCGGACCTCGTCGGACAGTTCGTCCAGGCCGCCGATGATGGCTGCCAGGCCGTTGTTCGGGTTCAGGCCGGCTGCTGCCAGCTCGTCGCCGTAGGTGTCGAACAGCTCGGAGAAGTAGGCCTTGACCACGTGGCCGAAGATGATCGGGTCCGAAACCTTCATCATGGTGGCCTTCAGGTGCGCCGAGAACAGCACGCCTTCTTCCTTGGCGCGGGCTACGGAGTTCTTCAGGAACTCGGAGAGCGCTGCGGCGTGCATGACGGTGCCGTCGATGACTTCGCCGGCCAGCACGTCGAATGGCTTCTTCAGGACCTTGACTTCGCCGTCTTCGCCGACGAAGCGGATCGAGATCTTCTTGTCCGCGTCGATGACGACGGACTTCTCGTTGGCTGCGAAGTCGTCGACGCCCATGGTGGCGACGTTGGTCTTCGAATCAGCGGACCATTCGCCCATGGAGTGCGGGTACTTGCGGGCGTAGTTCTTCACGCTCAGCGGTGCACGGCGGTCCGAGTTGCCCTCGCGCAGCACTGGGTTCACTGCCGAACCCTTGATCTTGTCGTAGCGGGCGCGGATGTCGGTCTCTTCATCCGAGCTCGGGTTGTCCGGGTAGTCAGGCAGTGCGTAGCCGGCGGCCTGCAGCTCGGCGATAGCAGCCTTCAGCTGCGGGATCGAAGCCGAGATGTTCGGCAGCTTGATGATGTTGGCCTCTGGGGTCTTGGCCAGTTCGCCAAGTTCTGCCAGAGCATCGGAAATGCGCTGCTCTTCGGTCACATAGTCCGGGAAGGTAGCGATGATGCGACCGGCCAGCGAGATGTCGCGGGTCTCAAGTTCCACACCAGCGGTCGAGGCGAAGGCCTCCACGATTGGCAGGAACGAGTGGGTCGCCAGCATCGGCGCTTCATCGGTATGGGTGTAAATAATCTTTGCCATAGGTGTGGCGTCTCCCTGAACGTCGTGCGGAAGCGGGGTTATCCGCCCTGAACTCAACGTTCCAAATCTACCTGATTTTGCTCTGCACCACACTTTAAGGCACCGAGAAATACGCGCGGCAATCCCTGATATTCGCCGAAATGCCGGGCTGGACAGCGCGCAAGCAGTTCGTCACATTTAAGTTAATCGACGATAACTCAAGATAGTTATCCGCTATTCGGACACAGCCACGGCCAACCCCGACAGTTCCGACATCGCCGCATCGAAGAGCTCAACCGGATCCGCAGGCTGCCCGGCCCGCTCCGCCTGGCCGAAGCACTGCCAGGCCACGCGCCAGAGGACAGCCAGGGTTTCGCCGATCATCAGGGCAGGCATGGCCGGCAGCAGGCCGCGACGGCGCAGCTCTTGCGCGGTGGCTGCCGAGAAGGCTTGCTCCTGCCGGGTGATGGCTAGCAGGAGTTTCGGCTCGATGACAATCAACCGGGAAATGCGGCGGTATTCACTGGCACGGATCTCCGCGACCAGGATCCTGCGGCATTCGCCGGCGAGCAGGCGGAAGATCTGCGCGCTCGTGGACCCGGGAGCAATCTCGCATCCGGCCACAGCGTCGATCAGCTCATGCTGGGCGGGCACGATGGCCGCTTCCCTGGAGTCGCAATAGCGGAAGAACGTCCGTTCGGAAATGCCGGCGCGGGCGGCAATCTGCCCTACGGTCACCGAGTCCAGGCCGTGGGATTCCACCAGCTCCAGGGCCGCTGCGTGAATTGCCTGGAGGGTGGCCGCCTTGCGGTCCTCGCGAATCCCCATGGTGCTCTCCAATGATCACTTGCCGCCCGCGCCGCGCGGGCTACGTCCACCGAATTTGTTTCCTGTCACAGTCTGCCAGATTTGCTTACGAGAAAGTGGCAGAGTGTGACAGTATTTAGCGGTTGGCACCCCAGAGGAAGAAGAATCCATGACGACAAAACCCGCTGCAACCAGCGCAAAGCCAGGAGCCGCGCCCGCCGGGCAGCCCACCGGCAAAGCCCTGACCGGCATCATCGCCTCCCTGGCCCTGGCCGCGTTCATGATGATCCTGAACGAAACCGTGCTCACCGTGGCACTGCCTGGCATCATGCAGGATCTGTCCATTTCGGCATCCACCGGACAATGGCTCACCACCGGATTCCTCCTGACCCTGTCGGTAGTCATCCCCACCACCGGATACCTGCTGCAGCGCTTCGCGCACCGGTCGCTGTTCTTCTTCGCGATCCTCAGCTTCATCCTGGGCACTGCCATCGCGGTCCTGGCGCCGAGCTTCGCTTTCTTGCTGCTGGCGCGCATCATCCAGGCCGTTGGAACGGCCATCATCCTGCCCCTGCTGATGACCACCACCTTGGCCCTGGTGCCCGTCCGCCAGCGCGGCACCGTCATGGGGCTGAACTCGATCGTCATCGGCGTGGGCCCGGCCATCGGGCCGACCGCTTCGGGTGCCGTCGTGCACGCCTTGGACTGGCACTACATCTTTATCTTGATGCTGCCGATCGCCGTGGCGGTCTTGGTACTGGGCGCCATCTTCTTCAAGATCCCTTCCACCGCACGCAAGATCAAGGTGGATTCCGCTTCGGTTCTGCTGTCCGCCTTGGCTTTCGGGTTCCTGGTGTACGGCATTTCCAGCATCGAGCATGCCGCAGATAACTCCGCAATGATGATCGCCAGCTTCGCCATCGGCCTGGTGGCCCTGGCCCTGTTCATCATCCGCCAGGTCAAATTAGCCGCCAGCGGCCGTGAACTGCTGAACCTGGCCCCGTTTGCCTCGCGCAGCTTCAGCTTCGCGATAGCGATGATCATGATCGCCTTCGGCACCCTGCTCGGTTCGCTGATGATCGTGCCGATCCTGCTGGAATCCGGCCAGGGCATCGACTCGCTGCAGATCGGCATCATGCTGCTTCCCGGCGGGCTGGCGCAGGCCATCGCCTCGCCGATTTTCGGGCGGATCTACGACAAGCGCGGTCCGCGCCCGGTGCTGATCCCCGGCGCCGTGTTCCTGGCCGCCGGTCAGTGGATGTACACCACTGTCACCGCGCAGACCGAGCTGTGGATGTTCATGCTCTGCCACATCGTCTTCTCCATCGGCTTGGCCCTGCTGATGACCGGATTGATGTCCTCCGCGATGGCTTCGGTGGATCCGCGCCTGTTCGGCCACGGTTCGGCGATCTTCAATACCGCGCAGCAGCTGGGCGGCGCCATCGGCACCACGGTCTTCGTGACCGTGATGTCGCTGCTGTCAAAGGTCCAGCTGGACGCCGGGTCCGAGCTGGCCGAGGCCTTGTTCTCTGGCGCGCATATCTCGTTCATCGTCGGCGCCGTGCTGGCCACGATCGGGATCGTCTTCGCCTTCATGATCAAGGGCGAGAATTCGCACGCTAATCACTGAAGCAATGCTCCGGCGATGCTGGCCCTGAAGGCTCGGATTCGTCCGGGCGCTGGCGCCCGTCAAAGCGGCAGTCGCCCTGGATAATTACAGCATTCAGCCCGAGCGGAGGAATTCCAAGTGGAATTCCTCCGCTCGGGCTTCAGGACCATGCTGCTGCCGCCCCAGCCAGTTCCCGGCAAGGCACTATTCCAGGTTCTGCCCAACGAGTTCCGCCCAGCGCAGCCTTCTCGCTTCGCCTTCAAGATGGTAGCTTGAAGCCCAATCGGGGAATTCCAGCACCTCAGGTCTTCCCCATTCTTCCGGGATACCGGCCCAGCCAGATAAGGGGACGCAGGATGGCAATGACGCCAGAGTCCGACATGAGCGATCTAGCAATTGCAGCGCGTGCAACACTGCAGCCAATATCCCGGATCGCCGCCGCCGCGGGGATCTGCGAGGAAGCAGTAGAGCCCTACGGCAAGTACAAGGCCAAGATCGACCCGGCACTGCTGGATTCCAGTGCGCCTATGGGGAAGGTAGTGCTGGTCAGCGGCATGTCCCCCACGCCGGCCGGGGAAGGAAAATCCACCATGGTGGTGGGCCTGGGCGATGCCCTGGCAGCTGCGGGGACGAAAACCATGATCGCACTGCGCGAACCCTCGGTGGGGCCCAGCTTCGGGATGAAAGGCGGGGCCACCGGAGGCGGCCAGTCCCAGGTACTGCCCATGGATGAAATCAACCTGCATTTCACCGGGGACTTCCACGCGATCACCAGCGCCAATAACCTTCTCATGGCATTGATCGACAACCACCTGCAGCAGGGCAATGCGCTGGGCATCGATCCGCGGCGCATTACTTTCAAGCGCGTGATGGACATGAACGACCGCTCTTTGCGCAATATCGTCATTGGACTGGGCGGGCCAGCCGATGGAATGCCACGGGATGCAGGTTTCGAGATCACGGCGGCTTCCGAAGTGATGGCGGTCTTCTGCCTGGCCACCGGGTTGGCGGACCTGCGCGCCAGGCTCGGCCGAATGACCTTGGGCTACACCTATGCCAAGGAGCCGGTCACCGTCGATGATTTGGGTGCTGCTGGAGCGATGACGCTATTGCTCAAGGATGCGCTCAAGCCCAACCTGGTGCAGAGCATTGGCGGTACCCCCGCACTGATCCATGGCGGCCCGTTCGCCAATATCGCGCACGGCTGCAACTCGGCCATCGCCACGAACACCGCGCGCACGCTGGCCGACGTCGTGGTGACCGAGGCCGGGTTCGGCACGGATCTGGGCGCCGAGAAGTTCATGGACATCAAGGCCCGCTATGCCGAATGCCCGCCTGCCACCGTGGTGGTGGTCGCCACGATCCGCGCCCTGAAAATGCATGGCGGTTTACCCAAGGACCAGCTGGATCAGCAGAACACCGAGGCCGTGAACGCAGGCCTGGCCAATTTGGCCCGGCACGTGGGGATTGTGCGCAAATTCGGTGTCGAACCGGTCATCGGCGTCAACCGGTTCACCGCCGATACGGAGGCCGAGCTCCAGGTGGTCACCCAGTGGGCGGCGGCCAACGGCATCGCCTGCGCCGTGGCTGATGTCTGGGGCCAAGGCGGTGCCGGGGCCCAGGAATTGGCTCGCGTGGTGCTGCGCGCCATCGAAGCGCCCAATAATTTCGCCCCGCTCTACGCACTGGAACTTCCCGTTGAACAGAAGATCCTGATGCTGGTCCAGGAAATCTACGGCGGCGCCGGGGTCGACTACTCGCCACGAGCGAAGCTGATGCTGGAGCAGATCCACGCCAACGGGTGGGAGGATCTTCCGGTATGCATTGCCAAAACCCAGTACTCCTTCTCAGATGACCCGCAGCTGCTGGGCTCCGCCGAAGGATTCACCTTGCAGATCCGGGAAATCATTCCGAAAACCGGTGCCGGCTTCATCGTCGCCATCACCGGTGCGCTCACCACGATGCCGGGGCTTCCGAAGCTGCCTGCGGCGATGCACATGGATGTCGATGAGCAGGGCAATGCCGTGGGCTTGTCCTAGGATCGCGGTGTCAGCCCGGCTGCTGATTGCGATTCCACGGCGGGCGAACATGATAGTTCGCTGAATCCTCCGGAGTTTGCATGCAATCACCGCTAGGCTGTGGGCAAGCAGCAATTATTAGCTGGCTTGAGAAAATCTAGTACTGATGAAGGGAAGGAATCATGGCAGCGGAACATCACGACGAAACCACTGGTCCGGACAAGTCGCCGAATCCCCACGGCAAGAACACCGAGGTACCAGATCCAGACGAGGCGCAGAACGCGCCGATTCCCTTTGGACATGAAGAAGATGGCGACAACGAAGACTGATAGCAGCCGCCGTTGACGCATAACGCAGGCCCGGGGCCGGAATTCCGCGTGAATTCCCGCCCCGGGCTTTGCCGTTGCCTGAGCCGATCCGGGCAGTCAGCCACCGGGTGAGAGCGCTTGCCAAGACTTCCTCCCCTAGGATTGTTGAACAATTGGGGAAAGTAAGGCATTCTTTTACCAAGGCATTTTCACGAGACGGGGATCACAATGGCATTCATCGACCTGAACTCAGACGTAGGCGAGTCGTTCGGCAACTGGAAGATGGGCGATGACGCCGCCATCTTCACCTCCGTTTCCTCAGCCAACGTCGCCTGCGGCTTCCATGCCGGAGACCCCAGCACCATCGCCCAGACCTGCCGCGATGCCGTCAGCGCCAATGTCACCATCGGAGCCCACGTCGGCTACCGCGACTTAGCCGGTTTCGGCCGCCGCTTCCTGGACTGCTCGGCCACCGAATTGGCCGATGACGTGCTCTACCAGCTTGGAGCCCTGCAAGCCCTGGCACGCGCCGCAGGCAGCGAAATCAAGTACGTCAAGCCGCACGGCGCCCTGTACAACACCATCGTGCACCACCAGGTGCATGCCCAGGCCGTCATCGATGCCATCAAGGCCTTCGGCGCCGACCTGCCGGTCCTGCTGCTGCCAGGTTCTGTCGCCCTGCAAAAGGCCGAAGCCGCTGGCCTGCGCGGCGTCGCAGAAGCCTTCGCCGACCGCAACTACACCCCCGAGGGCACCCTGGTCTCCCGCCGCGAATCCAACGCCGTATTGCACGACCCCGCGCAGGTCACCGAGAACATGGTCCGGCTGGCCACCGAAGGCACCATTGTTGCCGTGGACGGCAGCACCATCAAGATGGAAGCCGAGAGCATCTGCCTGCACGGCGATACTGCCGGTGCAGTGGCCATGGCCAGCGCCGTGCGCGCAGGACTGGAACATGCCGGCGTGCAGATCCGGAGCTTCGCGTGAGCATCCGCGCCATCCACCACGCCGGCTCCCACGACCTGCTCGTCGACCTCGACTCTCTGGATGCGGTGCTCGCACTGAACGCTGCCTTGGAAGCGTCCCCTTTGGAGGGCCAACGCGACCTGCTGGCCGCGGCACAGACCGTACTGCTCAAATTCTCCAATGCCGAACAAGCCCAGCGTGCCCGCACCCTGCTGCCTACCTTGGCTTTCGGCACGGCGGCTGAAACCATCGGCAAGGTCGTTGACGTTCCCGTGCACTACGACGGCGAAGATCTCGCTGCCGTCGCCGAGCTGACTGGGCTGAGCATTGATGCGGTCATCACCGCGCACAGCACCCAGGCCTGGCGTGCGGTGTTCGACGGCTTCGCCCCGGGCTTCGCCTACCTGCTTGGCCAGAACCAGCAGCTGAACGTGCCGCGCCGCGAAACACCGCGCACCAAGGTGCCAGCCGGTGCTGTCGCGCTCGCCGGCGAGTACTCGGCCGTCTACCCGCGCCAGTCCCCCGGCGGCTGGCAGCTGATCGGGCATACCGACGTGCAGATGTGGGACCTGGAGCGCGAGAACCCGGCGCTGATCCGCCCGCAGGACACCGTGAAGTTCACCCCTGCCATGCAGAAGATCGCGGTACGCGAAACCCCCGCGTCCGCGCCAGCGCAGCCCGCCGCGGACGGAAGCAGCGCACTGCGCATCATCGATTCCGGCCTGCAGTCGCTCTTGCAGGATGCCGGGCGCATCGGCTACGGCAATCTCGGCGTCGGCGTGGCCGGCGCGGCTGACCCAGCAGCCTTCCACCAGGCTAACCGCCTGGTGGGCAACCCGGTCAACCACGCAGTCATCGAGAACCTGGGCAGCCGCATCACGCTCGAAGCCGAGCAGGACCAGGTGCTGGCTCATACCGGTGCCGAAGCCGACCTGTGGATCACCCCGGCCGCCGACGATGAAGTGCGCACCGAACGCCAGGTCGCGGGCAATACGCCCTTCGCCCTGCTGCACGGCGAGCGCCTCACGGTCACCTCGGGCGGCCGCGGGTTGCGCAGCTATCTGGCGGTGCGCGGGCAGATCGGGCTTGAACCGGTCCTCGGCTCGCTGTCCACCGACACCCTCTCCGGGGTGGGCCCGGCGCCGCTGGCATCCGGTGGCGTGCTTCCGGTACAGCGTCCGCGCATCGGGCACATCGTCGGCAATTCCCTGCCCAGCACGCTTCCGGTCCCCGATGCCCAGGGAGTGTACACGCTGCGGGTGCTGGCCGGTCCGCGCGCTGACTGGTTCGGCCCGGCAGGACTGGCCCAGCTGACCGGCCAGGTGTGGGAAGCGACCAGCGAGTCCAACCGCGTTGGCGTGCGCCTGGGCACCGGCGCGCAACCGCTGCAGCGCATCCGCGCAGGCGAGCTGGCCAGCGAAGGCGTGGCCCGAGGCTCGCTGCAGGTCCCGCCCTCCGGCTTGCCGGTACTGTTCCTCGCCGATCATCCGGTGACCGGCGGCTATCCGGTGATCGCCACCGTCATCGCCGAAGACTTGAGCGCAGCCGCGCAGCTTCCCCCGGGAAGCAGCATTCGATTTCTCCTCCATCCCGCTGCCGGCCAACCGGCCGCTGAAGCCTAAGGATTGTCATGAAAAAAGTTCTCATCGCCAACCGAGGCGAAATCGCGGTCCGCATTGCCCGGGCAGCCACCGACGCGAACATCGCTTCGGTCGCCATCTACTCGGATCCGGATGCCGACGCGCTGCACGTGCGCCGCGCCGATGAAGCGTACCCGCTGCATGGTTCCACCGGCGCCGACACCTACCTGAACATCGAGAAGATCATCCAGATCGCCAAGCACTCCGGCGCCGATGCGGTGCACCCGGGCTACGGCTTCCTTTCGGAGAATGCCAGCTTCGCCCAGGCCGTCATCGATGCCGGCATGAGCTGGATCGGCCCCTCGCCTGAAGCCATCGAAGCCCTGGGCAACAAGGTCACCGCGCGCCAGATCGCGGTCCGCGCCGGCGCTCCGCTGGCCCCGGGCACCGACGGACCGGTCAAGGATGCCGCCGAAGTGCGCGCCTTCGCCGAGGAATACGGTGTGCCGGTGGCCATCAAGGCTGCCTTCGGCGGCGGCGGACGCGGCATCAAGATCGCCCACTCGATGGATGACATCGCCGAGTCCTTCGAATCCGCCACCCGCGAAGCCACCGTGGCTTTCGGCCGCGGCGAATGCTTCGTGGAGCGTTTCCTGTCCAAGCCGCGCCACGTCGAAGCCCAGGTCCTCGCCGACACCCACGGCAACGTCGTGGTCATCGGCACCCGCGACTGCTCGCTGCAGCGCCGCCACCAGAAGCTCGTCGAAGAAGCTCCTGCACCATTCTTGAGCGACGAGCAGCGCACCCGCATCCACGAATCGGCGCGAGCCATCTGCAAGGAAGCGGGCTATGTGGGCGCCGGTACCGTGGAGTACTTGGTGGCCCAGGACGGGCTGATCTCCTTCCTGGAAGTGAACACCCGCCTGCAGGTGGAGCACCCGATCACGGAGGAAACCGCCGGCGTGGATCTGGTTGCCGAGCAGTTCCGCATTGCCGATGGGCTGCCGCTATCGCTGAGCGAAGACCCGAAGCCAACCGGCCACGCCTTCGAATTCCGCATCAATGCCGAGGATCCGGCCCGCGGCTTCCTTCCAGCACCGGGCACCATCGAACGCTTCGAGGCTCCCACCGGTGCCGGGGTGCGTGTGGATACCGGTGTGCGCAGCGGATCGATCATTCCGCCGTTCTACGATTCGATGATCGCGAAGCTGATTGTGCGCGGCGCGGACCGCGACCAGGCCTTGCGCCGGGCCCGTCTGGCACTGGAAGAAATCAACATCGCCGGGGTCCCCACGGTATTGCCCTTCCACCGCAGCATCATCAATCATGAGGCGTTCACAGGCCAGTCCCTGGGCGTGTACACCACCTGGATCGAGGACGAGTTCCTCAACGAGGTGGAAGGCAGCGATGACATGGATCTGGACCAGCGCGACACCAGCCGCGAAACGATCACCATCGAACTCGATGGCAAGGCCGTGCAGCTGGGACTGCCAGCGGCGATGACCAATGCGCTGCGCAACTCCTCGGGCGCTGGAGCGGCTGCCGCCGCGCAGGGCGAAGAGGCTGGCGAACAAGATGCCTCCGCGGTGCAGAGCAGCATGGACGGCAACCTGGTGCGCTTCACCGTGGAAGACGGGCAAAGCGTGGAAGCCGGCCAGAGCGTGGCCATTATCGAGGCCATGAAGATGGAATCCCCTGTTACCGCACACCGTGCCGGAATATTCACTGCGGCCAGCATCAGCGTGGGTACCGGAGTTCGTCGCGGCGATACCTTGGGCACAATCAATTAGCATCGCCGCCCTGGCGGATAAAACCGCAGGGCAGATGGGATAAATTGGAAGCATGGATGCCACCAGCACTACCGCCGCCCGCCCAGCTAAAGCACCGCACGCGCATAGCGGCGTGTGGGCTGCCGATGAGCTGCGCCGGCGTATTGCCGAAGGCGAACTGCTGCCTGGCGACAAGCTCTCCGAACAGGCCTTGGCCGAATCCCTGGGGCTTTCGCGCAATACCCTGCGCGAAAGCTTCACCCTGCTCAACAGCGAACTGATCATCACCCGCATCCCCAACCGCGGGGTCTTTGTCGCCTCCCCTGACGCCGATGACGTGCGTGAAATCTATGCGGTCCGCCGGACCATCGAGCCGGCATGCCTGGCCTGGGGCCCGGAGCTGGACCTGGAAGCGCTGGAGCGGATCATCGCCCAGGCGCGGGCCGGGCTCGCGGCCGGCGACGTGGCGCGCATGGCCAGCGCCAACCAGGACTTCCACAAGCAGCTGGTGCGTTCCTCGCACAGCGCGCTTCTCCAGGAACTCATGGGTCGGGTGCTGGCTCGCATGCGCCTGGTCTTCCATGCCATGAGCGATGCCCCGGATTTCCATTCGCACTATGTAGAGCGCAATGCCACCTTGCTCGCGCTATTGCGCGATGGCAAGCGGATGGAAGCTGCCGAAACCCTGCGCAGCTACCTCGATACCGCTGAAGCCGAATTGCTCAGCCATATTCACCAGCGTTCTTCCTGAGCTTCAGCCAAGGCACCAGCAAGGCCAATTTGCCTGCGATGTTCATCTCACCGCGTCCATGGCCACCGGCACGGTGCGTCGAGGCCGGGAATTAGCCCTATCGGCTTGGGCCAGCAGGGTTCCGAACTGGAACATGCGCTCTCCTGCCCCGTCAGTTCAGCTTTTTGACGCGCCTTTGTGCAGTCGACGCTCCCTGGGCTCCTGCAGCATCCCTTCCCTGCAGGGCCCCAGCGCGACCTGAATCGAAGAATTAAGCGCCGCGCACTTTCCAAGAAGGCGCATAGATAGCCACCGTATGGTTTAACGAATACCTTGCCGGTTCCGGGGCCTTATCCTCGCAAGCGGCGCATCCGTTCCCTGCTTGGAAGGCCATCGCCCGTGAAATTGCCTGTCGCTGAATTGCACGTCCACTTGGAAGGAACCCTGGAGCCGGAAATGATCATGGCCCTGGCCAAGAAGAATTCCATCGAATTGCCCTACGCGTCCATCGAAGAACTGCGTGCCCAATATCAGTTCACCAACCTGCAGTCCTTCCTGGACTTGTTCTATGCGAACATGGCCGTGCTGCGCACCGCGCAGGACTTCCGCGAGATCACCGTCGCGTACCTGCAGCGGGCCCACGACTCAGGCGTACGCCACGTCGAGCTTTTCTTCGATCCGCAGGCCCACATCGGCGGTGCCCTGGACCTGCGCGAAGTCATCGCAGGGATCCGTGCAGGCTTGGCCGACGGACTGGAACGCTGGGAGTTGTCCAGCAAGCTCATCGCCTGCTTCTGGCGCCATGCCCCGGCTTCCGAAGCCATGGAGCTGATGAAGGTGCTGGTTGAGCAGAAGCATGACATCGATGGCATCGGCTTGGATTCCTCGGAGGTCGGTTTCCCGCCGGAGCTGTTCACCGAAGTCTTCGACTACGCCCGGGCCCATGGGCTGCATGTGGTGGCGCATGCGGGCGAAGAAGGCCCCGCCGAGTACATCTGGCAGGCCCTGGACCTGCTCAAGGTACAGCGCGTCGACCACGGCATCCGGAGCTTGGATGATCCGCAGCTGGTGCAGCGCCTGGTCGATGAGCAGATGCCGCTGACTGTCTGCCCGCTGTCCAACATCCGTTTGCGTGCGGTGGACACCATGGCCGAACACCCCCTGCCGCAGATGCTTGCCAAGGGCCTGAAGGTCTCGGTGCACTCCGATGACCCGGCCTACTTCGGCGGCTACATGGATGCCAACTTCGATGCCTTGATGGAGCAATTCAGCTTCAGCTCCGAGCAGCTGGCCACCTTGGCGAAGAACTCTTTCGAATCCTCGTTCCTGGATGAGCAGTCCAAGCAGGCACTTGTCGCAGAAGTCCAGGCTTGGGCCGAGCAGCAAAAATAGCGCTCCGCCATTAAATAAAGAATGTTTTCTCTCAGGACATCGGTAACAGTTCTGTATCAGGACATCGGTAACACTTCCACGTTTAAAGTGGTGACACTTCTACCGGAAATTTAACACCCTCCAAGTACACAGCCCGCCTGCCGGCTTCATGGCCAGCACGCGGGCTGATGAACTGGAAAGTGTGAAAAATGATCCAGTCAACTCGACAATACGCTTAGCCATCGCCCGATGGCCACAAGACGCTCCCAGAGGCGCGGTCACCGCCTTCTGCGAGGAACACGGCATTAGCCGCAAAACCTTCTACCAAATCCGCAAACGAGCCCAGACCGAAGGCAAAGACGCGGTGAAGGTCTTCCGCAAAGGCATTGAAGCCTGCGGCGTGCCGCAAAGGCTGCTCACCGATAATGGTGATGCGCTGAACCCCATCCGTCGTGGAGTGCTAAGCGAACTGGTCGCCTACGCCAACGGGCTGGGCATCGCCACGATCACCGGCAAGCCCTACAAACCCACTACCCAGGGCAAGAACGAGCGGTTTCATTCGACCTTGTTCAAATGGCTGAAGAAGCAGCCGTTCGCCACTGATCTAATCCAGCTGCAGGCGCAGCTCGATGTTTTCGACCAGGCCTATAACACCCAACGCGGACACCAGTCCTTGGAAGAGCGAATGACTCCGCAAGAAGCGTGGGATGCCACGGCCGTAGCTGAGCCGTTGGAAATTGGGCAATGGAAGGAACTGAGCACGAAACCAGGACCGAGCGAGGCCGCGCTAGCTGTTTGCCTCCAAGCTGGCGGTGAACGTGAAGCTCAGCGGATGGCTGTTGCACGAACCCCTCCGGAGCCGGTCAAGCTCAGCGGCACCCTGCCTTCCGAACATACGGGTGAGAGCGGAAACCAGGTACTTCGGGCCAATAAGAACAGATGTCTGCGGGTTGCCGGGGTTGAGATTTATCTGGGGAAGCTGCTGCGTTCCACCATGGTGAACGTGGTTTGGGACCCGACGGACTTGATGGTGCTGGGCATAAATGGTGAACTGGTCGCGAAATTCGATTACCCATTCCCGCAAGGCGTGAAGTATTTGAGTTTGAGGCATGCCACGGTGAGGTTCCAAAACATGCCTGATCCAGTCTGAACTGTTACCGATGTCCTGAGACACCGAGTGTTACCGATGTCTTGATACAGAAGTGTCACCGGTGTCTTGAGACATCACACCATTAAATAAAGAACGCGGCGGCCTTTTGGGGGATGGCCGCCGCGTTCAGCTTTCGGGATCAGGGAACCTGGTATTCGGTATCCCTGATGTCGGTGATGAGCATATGCCCCGGAGCGTGGCCGATGGCCAATGCCGGGCGTGATTCCATGACTGCTGCCTGCGGGGTCACCCCGCACGCCCAGAACACCGGGATGCTCCCTTCCGGGATTTGCACGGCATCCCCGAAGTCAGGGGCCGCCAGATCCTCGATGCCCAGTTCCCCTGGATTGCCGATGTGCACTGGCGCGCCGTGCACCGCCGGGTACCGGGAAGTGATGCGCACCGCGTCGGCGACCTGCGAGGCGGGGATGGGACGCATGGACACGACCATGGGACCGGAGATGGCGCCGGCGGTTGCCGAGCGGCGGTTGGTCTTGTACATCGGGACATTGACGCCCTGGTCGATGTGCGCCACCGAAATGCCGCTTTCCATCAGCGCCGCTTCGAAGGTGAAGGAACAGCCCACGATGAACGTCACCAGGTCATCGCGCCAGTAATCCCCCAGATCGGTGGGTTCAGCGACCTTGATCCCGTTTTCGTACACCAGGTACTTGGGGACATCCGTGCGGATATCTCCCCCGGCCAGCAATTCGCTGCTGGTCTGCCCGGCTTCCAGCACGCCGAGAATGGGGCAGGACTTGGGATTGCGCTGGGCGAAGAGCAATACATCGAAGGCCAGTTCCTGCGGAACGATCATCAGATTCGCCTGCGCGTAGCCGGCGCTGATTCCAGCGGTCGGCAGTACCTGCCCGGCGCGGAAGAGCTCGCGGGCCTCGCGCGGGGACATCGCCGCCCGCTCAGCTAATTCCATATCCTTGAAGTTCTTCATGACTCTTCTTTCCCTAGCCGTTCCAGAGGGCTGCCAGACCCGACAGCGAGTTCCAGCCCAGGTATACGCTCAGGACCCAGGTCAGTGCGCCGATGACCAGCAGGCCCTTCGGGTACTTGTACCCATTGAGCAGGTCGCGGCGGCGCCATGCGACCCAGAGCAGTACTGCGAAGCCCACAGGAAGGATCAGGCCGTTGAAGGCTCCGGCGAAGATCAGCAGGGTCGCTGGGGCCTTGCCCAGGAACATGAAGATGATGCCGCAGACCAGGATGAACGCCAAGGTGATCAGGTTGCGGGTGCGCTCCGGGGTGGTGCGCTTGGTGATGAAGGAAACCGAGGTGTAGGCGGCGCCGATGACGCTGGTCAGTGCAGCGGCCCAGAGGATCACGCCGAAGGCGCGGATGCCGATGGGGCCGGCGGCGTGGCCGAACGCTTCAGCGGCTTTGTTGTCGCTGGTCAATGCGACACCGCCGGCGACGACGCCGAGGATCGCCAGGAACAGCAGCACTCGCATGACACCGGTGACGATGATCGCCAGGGTGGAGATGTTGGAAATCGATTTGACGTGCTCGACGCCGGAGGTGCCCGAATCGATCATGCGGTGCGCGCCGGCGTAGGTGATGTAGCCGCCGACGGTGCCGCCGATCAAGGTGGTGATGATCAGGAAGTCGATCTTCTCTGGCAGCACCACGTTGCGGATCGCATCTCCTACCGGAGGCGCGGCGACAATCGCTACATAGAGCATCAGCAGGATCATGATGGCACCGAGCATCACAACGATGCGGTCCAGTGCCATTCCGGCCTTCTTGGAGAGGAAGATCAGGATTGCCACGACGGCGGAGAGCGCGCCACCGATCTTGGCATCCAGTCCGAGCATGGCGTTCAGGCCAAGGCCGGTACCGGCGATGTTGCCGATATTGAAGACCATGCCGCCAATGAACACGAGCGCGGCCAGTACCCAGCCGATGCCGGGCAGGACCTTGTTGCCCAGTTCCTGGGCGCGCATGCCACTGACGCCGATGACGCGCCAGACGTTGAGCTGGACAGCGATGTCCACGAGGATGGAGACCACGATGGCGAAGGCAAAGGCCGCGCCGATCTTTACCGTGAACTCGGTAGTCTGGGTGATGAAGCCGGGGCCGATGGCGCTGGTGGCCATCAGGAACATGGCGCCTAGGAGCGCCGTGCGCCGCGCCTTGCTGCTTTGGGATGTTGACTCAGGAAGTGCCATGATGACGTTCCAATGCGATAGTGGTGACAACCGTCACAAGGTCAATGTGATGGACAAGACTTTACAGGTTGTTGAACAACCTTGGCAAGATGTTGTTGAACAATATTTGCCCATTTCGCAATAGACATGATTCCAGCGAATTAAATACGCATACTCAGTATCTATATTTAACGTATACTCAGTATGCAATCATTTCGCGTACCCATCGCATCCTCCGGAGGTCTCTTGTCTATCCGACATTCTCTTCTTGCCCTATTACACGACCAGCCGATGTATGGATACCAGCTTCGCAGCGAGTTCGAAGAACGCACAGGTTCCACCTGGCCGTTGAATATCGGCCAGGTCTACACGACACTTGACCGTTTGGAGCGCGACGGCTTGGCCCTCAAGGACGGGGATGACGGGGAGGGCCACGTGTTCTACCGAATCACCACGGCAGGCAAGGCCGAGGTTTCCCAGTGGTTTGCAGATCCCGTCGTCGCAACAAACCCGCCCCGCAACGAATTGGCCATCAAGTTGTCCCTGGCAATGACCCTGGACAGTGTGGACGTGGAAAAACTCCTGCAGGCGCAGCGCACCGCCTCGATGCGCAACTTGCAGACCTACACCCGGCAGCGTCGCGAAGCAACGAAGTTCGACTCCAACGACTCGCACGATGTTGCATGGATTCTCGTGCTGGATTCATTGGTCTTTGCCGCCGAGGCCGAAATCCGCTGGCTCGATCACTGTGAAGGATGGCTGAGGAAGCACCGCTTCCGCACTTCGAAAAATCCTGCCGTCCACGCAGCAAAAGCGCTCAATGACTCGAAAGAGGTGACGCGATGAGCAATCAGGTACTCCAGCTTCGCAAAATCTGTATGACATACGGTAGTGGAGCGACGTCCGTGGGAGCCCTGCGGGATATCGACCTAGACGTTTCTGCTGGCGAGTTTGTCGCGGTGATGGGCCCCTCAGGTTCTGGCAAGTCATCGTTGCTGACTCTGGCCGGCGGTTTGGACAAGGCCACTAGCGGTGAAATCTACGTCGAAAACACGCCATTGGGCGCGCTGAACATCAATGACCTGGCCCGTCTGCGCCGGCGCGCCATCGGGTACGTCTTTCAGGATTTCAATCTTGTGCCGTCTTTGACGGCGGTTGAAAATGTCGCATTGCCCAGAGAGCTGGACGGCGTGCCTTTTCGTAAAGCCCGTCGACAAGCCATGGACGCACTACGCTCCGTGGGGATCGACAAACTGGCGGACCGCTTCATGGACCAAATCTCCGGTGGCCAACGGCAAAGGGTCGCTATCGCCCGGGCCATAGTTGGCGAGCGCCGCCTAATTCTGGCCGATGAACCGACCGGCGCGCTAGATACTGCATCTGGCGACGGAATCATGGAAGTACTACGCCAACGGGCAGATGCCGGATGCGCAGTCGTCCTGGTGACCCATGAAGCCAGACATGCCGGGTGGGCCGACAGGGTACATTTTCTCAAGGACGGAAAAATCGTGGACCAGGCAGCGCAATCCTATGATCCGACGGTGCTGCTGGAGCTTCCCGCGAACTAATCATGCCACTGAATTTAGAACCACAACACGGCGACAAAAAACAGCAACTGAAACTCGCGCTTCGCATAGCGTGGCTGGATATCAGGAGAAATCGTGGCCGCTCAGCACTCATTGCGGCGCTCATCGCTGTGCCCATCTTGATGATTTCGGCAGCGCTTGTCGCCGGATTCAGCAAGATGCCCAGCACCGAAGAAACTATAAGAACCGAACTAGGCCAGAGTGCCGGCCGCATCAGCCTCCAATACTCGGATCTTGCCAGCTTAACCCAAGGCCCCAAAGGCGACTTGAGCAGCGTTATGAGCGATTCTGAAGCAGAACCAGAACAACGCAACGGAACGCTTGATGATTTCAAAGATCTGGTAGTCTCCGACTACGACGTCCTGCCACTGAGCTCCAGCCCGCTGGCGACCGAACGCGGGGATGCAACGTTGAGTTTCAATGCGGTCATTGGAGACGTCCTGAACCCTGCTTTCGATGGGAAATACAACCTACTCGAAGGGCGCGCAGCCACCGGCAACAGGGAAGCCCTGGGAACCCCCGGCTTCATGCAGCGATTCGACCTGCAGCTAGGCGACCAGTTCTCGAACAATGCAGGGGATTTCACCATGGTCGGCACGGTACGCGATAGCAGTACCAATGATTCGATTCCCACGTTCTTTGCCGCTGAGAGCGACATGCCGGAGAACTTTGCGCCCGGGCCCAATGAAACCATGTATTACCTTCTCGGGCAGAAACCTGCCACCTGGGCGCTGGCTACCGAGCTGAACCAGCACGGAGCAATTCTCACCTCTGCTGAACTGCTGCGCAATCCGCCGACAGCCGAACAAATTGGAGCACCCGAGGATCGCTTCGCGGATGCGCCGAGCGGCAATGGCCTCGACCTCATCGCGACTGGCGCATTGATTGCCACGCTGGCGATGGTGGAAGTGGCGCTGCTGGCTGGCGCCGCGTTCGCGGTAGGAACACGCAAACAGCGGCATGACCTTGCCCTGCTAGCGGCAACAGGTGCCGAAGCGGGCACCCTCAAATCGGTGGTGACTGCCAGCGGCCTATGGCTGGGCCTCATCGGTGGAGTTGCCGGAGCATTGGCGGGGACGGGCGTGGGCATTGCCTGGGTTCTTCTCAAACTCCGCAGCGGAGAAAACCAGCTCTGGCTGCATATCCCCTGGCCGCTGATGCTCGGAGTCATCCTGTTGGCGCCCATCGCCGGCCTGGTATCCGCTTACGTTCCCGCCCGTGCGGTGGCGAAACAAGCTTTGAATGATGCCCTGAGGTCAGGCCGGACAACGAGCAACCACAGTCGCAGGAATCTTCGGCGCGGTATCCTCTGGCTGGCACTTTCGATCCTGTTGCTAGCGTTATCAGCCTCGCTGTCCGTCTTTGGCATCATCCAAGATTTTGAACTTCGCAGTTATCTTGCACTGGTCCTGGTCATTGCGGGAAGCATCGGACTGATTAGCGCATTCATCTTGCTCAGCGCCCCGTTGCTCAGGCTAGTGGCCGCAAAATCCGCTTGGCTTCCGCTGCCGCTGCGTTTGGCAACCCGTGATTCGGCTAGGAATACAGGAAGAACCGTTCCCGCCGTGGCCGCAGTGCTGGCCGCTGCAACGCTATCGAGTGCGCTGTTGATCTACTGGTCGAGTGCCTCGCACAGCGAGAACGAAAATTACCAGTGGAGTTACAACCTCAACCAGATGGCGTTGCCGCTGTCGGTGCAGGAATATTCGCCGAGCGCCGTCGGCTCCGTGAAGATGGCTTCTGCCGACCCATTCACCACGAGAAGGATCAACGCCGAGGATGTGTCGAATGCTGCGGTCAAGGCTTTGGGACCACGCACTAGTGCCCAAACTATTCCGGGTGCTATCGACCAGGGGGAATGCACCAGGCTGGATCCAGACTCCGTTGAGCTCGATGGAATCCTGCATTCTCCGCATTGTTCGACGTGGGCTCTTATGGAACCTAGTGGACATCAATGCTTCGTAGCTCCCGATGGGAAACCTGTTGATCTGCAAGATTGGCGTTGCCACGGATCCATGGCGTCCGATTCAGGTTTTAGCAGCCTTCCCACCATCGTCGTCGGTGGTGAAGAAATACTAGAAGCTCTGCTCGGACGAAAACCTAGCAGTGAAGCGCTGCAAACGTTGAGGGCGGGCGGGGCGGTGATTAGCAATCCGGTGTATCTGAACGAGGACGAGACAACAACGTTGATTTCCTACGACGCCGACGCAGACCCCCAAGAATCGGCAGATGCCTCCCAGCAATGGTCTTCGCAGCGTGCTTCATTCAGTCCTCAAAGCAGTTTCCCCTTGCTGGCCACCGTTGAAGAACCGGCCAAGCCCATTCCGTACTACGCGGTCATTTCACCGGAGACTGCCTCAAGAATTGGGATGCCTTACGATGAGCGGTTGGTATTGCTATCCCTGGGTGAACTTCCCAGTGATGCCGTCAACGACACGCTATTAGTCGCACTGGCTGAAGCGGCAGGAGAAAACTACGGACCAGAAAAGCTGGAAACTGGCCCGAACTCCAGCGTAGCCACCGCCTTGTGGCAACTGGTCGGTCTCTCCGCTTTGGTCACCTTCAGCGCTACAGGCATTACCGCCGGGTTGGCGTTGGCCGATGGGCGCGAAGACCATTCGGTCTTGGCCAGCATCGGCGCGGATCCACGGCTGCGCAAGTCTCTGTCAGCGGCCCAGCTGTTCTTAACCTCCATATTCGGCACGTTGTTTGGAATCATGGCCGGCATCGTTGCCGCAGGGACGCTGCAATTGCTTTTCAGGGACATGGCGCTAATCATTCCGTGGACGCAGTTGGCGATCATGCTGCTAGTAGTCCCCTGTGCAGGTTCGGCGATGGCGTGGCTACTGACCAAGGGACGGCTGCACGTATTGCGGCACAGGACGCTGGCCTAGCCGGATCGGCTAAGCCACCCTTTGAAACACTCCAGGCCCGAGGTTCAACAACTCTTGAACCTCGGGCCTTTGAGTGCTCTGGGCTGAGGCTTTGCCCCGGCGGATCACTTGGATTGGGTTCCGTCTTCACTGCCGGTTTCGGTGCCAGTCGTGAAGAGGCCCTTCTCACTGGCCAACAGGGCCACAACCTCGGCCACCGAGTCGGGGCTGCCGTAACCCTGGCCCGGTGCCGGCATGAGCTTGCCAAACAGCGGCGAATCAGCGTCTTTCGGCAGCCCGGCACCCTTGCATGCACCGGGTCACCACACATTCCAAAACACACTCGGGCAAGACTATTGCAGGGACCCGAAACCGAGCTAGGCCAGAGCGCTGCCAAGATCTGGGCCGTGATTACCACCTGTGCCATCCACCTGGCGCTCGAGGACTGCGCCGAGGAGTAGAAGCGGGGACCATGAACCTGGCGACGATTACGCATCAGAATTTCGCCTGGCTCGGTGCCAGGATTCAATAGCATTGTCACTTTAAAGGACCTCAGGCCATGAACCCGTGGAGGGTTCATGGCCTGAGGTCTATACGACTTGCTACCTAGTGTTCCTAGTGGAAGAAGTGGCGTGCACCGGTGAAGTACATGGTGATGCCAGCTTCGTTCGCAGCTGCGATGACTTCCTCATCGCGCACCGAGCCGCCAGGCTGCACAACAGCCTTCACGCCGGCATCGATCAGGATCTGCAGACCGTCAGCGAAGGGGAAGAACGCATCCGAGGAAGCAACTGCCCCCTGGGCGCGCTGCTCGGAAGCAGCCGAGTCGGCGTTCTCCGCGCCACCGGCAGCATCCGCTCCGGACTCGACCTTCACGCCGAGGGTGTTGGCGCGCTCGACAGCCAGCTTGCATGAGTCGATGCGGTTGACCTGGCCCATGCCGATGCCAACTGCTGCACCGTCCTTCGCCAGCAGGATCGCGTTGGACTTCGCGGCGCGAACCGCGCTCCACGCGAACTGAAGGTCAGCCAAGGTTGCGGCGTCGGCGGCTTCGCCTGCAGCCAGGGTCCAGTTAGCCGGGTTATCGCCTTGTGCATCGATCTTGTCGCCTACCTGGACCAGCATGCCGCCGGTGACCTGGCGGAACTCGTTCTTGTTGCGTCCGTAGCCTTCTGGCAGTGCCAGCAGGCGGATGTTCTTCTTGGCCGAGAGGATCTGCACTGCCTCGTCTTCGAAGTCCGGGGCGATGACGACCTCGGTGAAGATGTCCTTGACGGTTTCGGCCATTTCCTTGGTTACCGTGCGGTTTGCGGCAATAACGCCGCCGAATGCGGACACCGGGTCGGTCGAGTGGGCCTTGCGGTGCGCGTCGGCGATCGGATCAGCAGCATCATCGGAGGCCACTGCCACACCGCAAGGGTTGGCATGCTTGACCACTGCGACCGCTGGCTTCTCGAAATCGAATGCTGCACGCAGTGCGGCATCTGCGTCCACGTAGTTGTTGTAGCTCATTGGCTTGCCGTGCAGCTGGTCAGCCTGGGCGATGCCGGCCGGGGCTGCTTCATCCACGTACAGGGCAGCCTGCTGGTGCGGGTTCTCGCCGTAGCGCAGCACGTTGGAACGCTGCAGGGCCACGCCAGCGTAGGCTGGCCAGTCGATGACGCCGTCGCCGTCCTCATCCAGGAACTGGCTTGCGGTCCACGAAGCAACTGCGGTGTCGTAGGCTGCGGTGTGGGCATAGGCCTTGGCTGCCAGGCGCTGGCGGGTCTTCAAGTCGAAGCCGCCCTCGGCGGCTGCGGAGATCACCTGCGGGTAGAAACCCGGGTCAACCACGATGGACACGGCCGCGTGGTTCTTCGCTGCCGAGCGGACCATGGCCGGGCCGCCGATGTCGATCTGCTCCACAACTTCATCCTGGGATGCGCCCGAGGCAACGGTCTGCACGAATGGGTAGAGGTTCACGACCACCAGGTCGATCTGCTCGATTTCCATCGAGGAGAGGGTGTCCATGTGCTCGGTGACGCGGCGGTCTGCAAGGATTCCGCCGTGGATGCGCGGGTGCAGGGTCTTGACGCGGCCATCGAGCATTTCCGGGGAGCCAGTCACCTGCTCGACCTCGGTCACGGGAATTCCAGCGGCAGCGATCTTCTTGGCTGTGGAGCCGGTGGATACCAGCTGCACGCCTGCGGCGTGCAGGCCAGCGGCCAGCTCCTCCAAACCGGTCTTGTCGTAGACGGAAATCAGTGCGCGACGGATAGCGACTTTGTCCAGCACGGTCTTACTCACGAAATTTTTCTCCCGGCGGTGAGAATGAATGGGGCGGGCAGCGCATTGGCCACCACCTTCATTCTAACCAAGGATGGCGCCGGACATTCAGTTCGTGTCAGGCCCCTTCGGGCAATGAAGAAAGCTGCGGGAAGTACGTGGACAGCTGCTTGTCAGTGAGGCAAAGCTGGAGCAGCTTCTCGGCATGCTCCTCATCTGCCACGTAGACCACCAGATCCGCCTTGGTACGTTCATTCAATTCTTCGCGCAAGGAACGCGCGACCGCAACCAAGGTGTGATAGTAGCGTTTGACGGTCGGCTCCCACCCCTCGCGGGCAGCTTGCTTGGTCATTGCTTCAGACCACAGCGTCGCCGCGGGATCCTCGCATAAATCAATGGATGACCAGTGCCAATCACTTGGTTCCCACTTGTCCGAATAGAAGCTTTCCGCGTCGTCTTCTTCCAGATCCGCTTCCAAGGATGCCAAGACCTCGTCCAGGTCTTCGCCATCTGCGCTTTCATCGTCAAAGGACTCTTCATCCTCGTCATCGGTTTCCGTGATGACCATGGAATCTGCTTCCAATGTGACGGCTTCTGGTTCGAGGCCTCCCTCGCCTTCGGCATCCGGGCGATCCTCGTAGTCAGCAGGCTCATCGGTGTCTTCGCCGCGCTCCACCAGCTGTTCGCGGGATTCGGAGAGCCGGTCGCGTTCCAGGGCCTGCACGGAGTTCAACGCCAGCAACGGCATCCCAATGCTTTCGCTTTCTTCGGTACTGACCCCATGCAAGGCAATGGCATAGAAATCCTGGTCCGGGTGTCCAGCTATCACTTCCGCGGCGTGTCGAAGGGCAGTCACCCGTATAGCCTCTTCGAGAGCGGTCCAATCTACTCCCATGTCCAGAGATTACCCCCTTGTCCGCACTAACAACAGGCCTTGACGCGAGAAGCAAAGAAGCGTACAGCGCTACTGGTGCAGCAAAGTTTTCGGCTATGCTTCACGCGGTACAAACCATTTCTGCTCGCACACCGAAAGGTGCACCATCGTGTCTTCTGCGCCCCTGCCTTCTGGCACCTCGATCGTGCAAGAGCTGCCATTCAAATGGAAGGTGCAAGGCACCATTTTCATCATTGGCGGCCTTGGGTTCATGTTCGATGCCTGGGACGTGACGCTCAACGGCGCTTTGATCCCGCTGGTTGCCGAGCAGTGGGGACTTGATCGTCCCACCGCGGCGTTGCTGGGCACCTCCAACCTGGTGGGCATGGCACTGGGTGCGTTCCTTTGGGGCGGGATCGCGGACAGGTACGGGCGGAAGAACGCTTTCAGCCTGACACTCCTGATGTTCTCGCTGTTCACCATCCTGGGCGCATTGTCCCCCAACTTCGGTTTCTTCGTCGCTTTCCGCTTCCTGGCCGGGGTCGGCCTGGGCGGGTGCATCCCGGTGGACTACGCACTGGTCGGCGAGTTCACCCCTTCAAAGCTGCGTGGACGAGTGCTCACGGCCATGGACGGCTGGTGGCCGGTAGGCGCGGCCCTCTCGTTCTTCGTTTCGGGTTGGGTGATGGCCACCGCCGATAATTGGCGGCTGATCCTGGCGGTCATGATCCTGCCTGCATTCATGGTGTACCTGGTCCGGCGTTCAATGCCCGAATCCCCGCTGTTCCTGGCAGCCAAGGGCCGGGATGCCGAAGCCCGGGCGGTTATCGACCAGCTCGTGGAACGCACCGGAGCGGACAAGCGCGACTACGTCATTGAACCCGTTCAGCTGCCCAAGGCTCCGCGCTGGTGGGAGCAGGTCGCGTCGCTGTGGAAGTACTCGTGGAAGATCACCGCCACCAGCTGGCTGCTGTTCATGACCATCTTGCTGGTCTACTACTTGGCACTGACCTGGTTGCCATCGATTTTGACCGAGGCCGGAATGGCCCAGTCCACCTCATTCTTCGCCACCGCGGTCATGGCGCTGATGGGGCTGGTGGGCGTGGTCATTGCCGCCTTGCTGGTGGAACGCGTAGGCCGCAAATGGCTGCTTGCGATCTCCGCCCCGATCTCCGGCATCGTGCTCATTGTCGTAGCCCAGAATCTGCAGGTTCCGGCGACTGCTATCGCCTGGGTGCTGGTCTTTGGCGTGGTGGTCCAGGTGGCCATCCCGGTGCTCTACGCGTATGTTTCCGAGCTGTACCCCACCGAATTGCGGGCTAGCGGTTTCGGCTGGGCTTCAACCATGTCGCGCTTTGCTGCAGGTTTCGGGCCACTGCTCTTCGCCGCCCTGTGGCCGGTCGTGGGGCTGGGCTGGCTGTTTGCCGGCGCGACCGTGCTGGTGCTGCTTGCCGTGCTCTTCATGTCCCGCTTCGCGCCGGAAACCCGCGGCATGAGGTTGGACTGAGCCGCTATTGCTGCGCAGCTTGCGGACGCAACCCATCGCGCATGATCTGCACGATTCGTTCTTCCAGCCCCGGAGCACTCTTGCTGAAAGACCGCGAGAGCGGACGTGTCATGGCACCGATGGTGGCAATCAGGTCTATTCCAGAGATGTCTTGGCGGACCAGATCCGCGTTCTTGGCCAGCTCCAAGGCGGCGTTGAGCGATAGGGCAGCCGAGGCCTGGACTTCCAGTACCCGAGCGCTGATTTTCTTTGGCAGTTGCAGCCCCAGCGCTTCACTCAGCGCTCCAAGATTCTGATGGATCAGCGTATCAAGAAGTACATCCCACGCTCCGGTGTCATCCGCTTCGAGACCTTCAACGGCAAGCTGGGAAGCAATTTGAACATCCTTGAGCGTGCCCAGGGTGACTTCTTCAACCAGCGAAGTCCGGTCGGCGAAGTTGCGGTAGAGGGTGCCAATGCCTACGCCGCTGGCCTCGGCGATAGTCTCCATCGCAATCTGAGCACCATGCTCAGCAAATAATTCACGAGCGACTCGAAGAATGTTCTCACGTCGCCGAAGAGCATCTGAACGCATGAGCGGATTCCGTTCTGAATGATATTTCGGGGCGCGTCTTGCGACCCAACGACTTCACGATAGCGGACGGCCCCTGCCCTGACGAAGCGGAAATTATCATTCCAGATCAAAAGTTTCTGCGTCTTCTCCGGCCCCTTCTCATTCCGCATCACTTGAAACCGTGATATTTCTGAAATCAGCAGCGTTCAAGGCGAAGGAAGCACCCTACTATGCGTTTTCAGCTCATCAGGCATGGACAAACCCCTTCGAATGTCGCAGGGCAGCTCGATACCGCCTATCCGGGTGCAGGGCTGACTCCCCTGGGGCATCGCCAGGCCAGGGCCCTGCCCCAGGTTTTCGCCGAGGGCCAGCTGCAATCCATCTATGCTTCGAGGCTGAACCGTACCCAGCTCACCGCCCGGCCACTGAGCGAATCCTCCGGCCAGCGCCTGCAGGTGATTGACGGCCTCGAAGAGATTTCCGCTGGCACCTTGGAGATGCTTGCCGATGAGCCATCCCACCATGCCTACGCCACGTGTTTGTACACCTGGATGCACGGCGGCTGGGAGCAGAAGATGCCCGGTGGTCCCAGCGGTTATGACTTCATTGAACGCTATTCCAAGGCGCTGGAAACCATCGCCCGGGCCCAGGACTATTCCGGCACCGCAGCGGTGTTCAGCCATGGTGCGGCCATTCGCGTCTTCAGCGCGTGGGCCACCAGGATGGCGCCCGCCGATGCCTCAGAGCTGTTCATCGAAAACACCGGCGGCGCATTATTGGAGCTGGGCATCGGCGGAAAATGGAGCTTGGATCGATGGAACCCGAAACCGCTCGGCGGCGACTTCGTGCGCGATGTCCTCACCGAGGACGTTACCGGTGGCGAAGAAGGCGCATCTTGAGTACGCCATTGATCGCTGGATCGCGAGTTGCACCAACTCAGCGTGAGATATTTCGGTAGTCTGGCTAGGGAGCTCAATTTCTGCTGAGCGCACAACCGGAAGGCCTTCATGCACGACGACAATTCGTTGACTATCGGACGCGTCCGCCGCGTTCTGACCGAACGTATTCTTCCAGCGATATATTCGGAAACCATGCCATTGGAGCTGTCGTGGCATGAATTGCCAGGCGAACCGATCACTCCGGCAGAAGGCCTTGCCCTGGACTACCAGCCAACGCAGGTTGGCACCGCATGGGGTGTTGCGTGGGGCACCACGTGGTTCCATCTGCAGGGTCGAGTTCCCGCCCAATGGGCCGGACGCCGCGTCGAAGCGGTCATCGACCTGGGCTTCGATGTGAATATGACCGGCTTCCAATGCGAGGGCCTGGTCTACCGTCCCGATGGCATCACCATCAAGGCCATCAACCCGCGCAACCAGTGGGTGCCGATTGCCGCCGAAGCCACCGGCGACGAAGTCATCGACTTGTATCTGGAGGCTGCTTCCAACCCGGTCCTGCTCGACTACCATCCGTTCCTGCCCACCGAGCAGGGCGATATCCTCACCTCATCCTCGCGCCGCCTGTACACCACCCGGCGCATGGACTTGGCCGTCTTCGAGCCAGCGGTCCACGAACTGTCACTGGATCTGGACGTCCTGCTGGATCTGCAAGAACAGCTGCCAGCCGGCCCACGCAAGATGCAGATCCTGCAGGCCATGGACAATGCCTTGGACGTGCTTGACCTGCAGCGCATTACCGAGACAGCACAGGCTGCCCGCGATCAGCTGGCCGGCGTGCTGGCCGCACCGGCTGAGCACAGCGCCCACCAAATTTCCGCCATCGGCCACTCGCACATCGACTCGGCCTGGCTGTGGCCGCTGCGTGAAACCATCCGCAAGGTCTCGCGCACTTGCTCTTCCATGGTGGAACTGCTGGGCGACGAAGAGGACTTCCTCTACGGCATGTCCAGCGCCCAGCAGTACAAGTGGCTCAAGACCCACCGCCCCGAGGTCTGGGACCGGGTGAAGACGGCCGTCGCAGAAGAGCGCTTCCTGCCTTTGGGCGGCATGTGGGTGGAATCGGACACCGTGATGCCTTCGGGTGAATCCCTGGTCCGCCAATTCCTATACGGCCAGAAATTCTTCCGCGACGAATTCGGCATCACCTCCAAGGGTGTCTGGCTGCCCGATTCCTTCGGCTACTCCCCTGCACTTCCACAGCTGATGCGCCGTGCCGGATTCGAATGGTTCTTCACCCAGAAGATCTCCTGGAACCAGCAGAACAAGTTCCCGCACCACACCTTTGATTGGGAGGGCATCGACGGCTCGCGCATGTTCAGCCACTTCCCGTCGATGGATACCTACAACTCCCAGCTCTCGGGTGAAGAGGTCGCCAAGGCCGCACGCCAATTCCGCGAAGCCAGAGTCACCAACAACTCCATCGCCCCGGTGGGCTGGGGAGATGGCGGCGGCGGCACCACCCGCGAGATGACCGGCAAGGCCAAGCGCCTGGCCGATCTGGAAGGCAGCGCGAAGGTCCGCTGGGAGCACCCGAACGACTTCTTCGACCGGGCCAAGTCCGAACTGCCTAACCCGCCGGTTTGGGTGGGCGAGCTCTACCTGGAGCTGCACCGCGCCACCTTGACCAGCCAGCACCAGACCAAGGCGGGCAACCGCCGCACCGAGCAGCTGCTGGTCGAAGCCGAGCTGTGGGCTGCCACCGCGTCCGTGTACGCCGGGGCAGCGTACCCGTACGAGCAGCTTGATGAGCTGTGGGAAACCGTGCTGTTGCACCAGTTCCACGACATCCTGCCGGGCACCTCCATTGCCTGGGTGCACCGTGAAGTCGTGGCCCGCTACGCCCAGATCATCGAGCAGGCGCAGGCGCTGATCCTCGCCGCCCAGCAGCAGTTGGCCGGTGCAGGTTCCACCCCGATTGCCTTCAATGGCGCTGCGTTCACCCGCAATGCATTGGCCTTCGGCCAGGCCAAGCCGGTCCAGGCACCTGCTGGCACCGCAGTTCAGGCGATTGCCGCCGATGGCGGCTACGTACTGGATAACTCGGTTGTCCGCGTGAGGGTCAATGCCCAGGGCCTGATCACCTCCGCCGTGGACCTGGCTACCGGCCGTGAAACCATCGCCGCAGGCCAGGAAGCAAACCTGCTGCAGTTGCACCAGGACTTCCCGAACATGTGGGATGCCTGGGATGTGGACAAGTACTACCGCAACCAGGTCACCGACCTGCGTGGCCTCGAGAGTCTGGAGCTGTCCGCACGCGAGGATGGCAGCCAGGTGATCACCATTGCCCGCAGCTTCTCGAACTCCACGCTGGTTCAGGAACTGTCGCTGTCTCCGGGCTCGCGCACCGTGCAGATCTCGCAGAGCACCGACTGGCATGAGGCCGAGAAGTTCCTCAAGGTCGCCTTCCCGCTGGATATCCGCGCTGAGCATGCGATTGCAGAAACCCAGTTCGGCTATCACAAGCGCGTGACGCATGTGAATACCAGTTGGGAAGCGGCGAAGTTCGAGACCTCGATGCACCGGTTCGTACTGGCTGAGGAACCGGGCTTCGGCGCTGCGCTGATCAATGATTCCATCTACGGTTTCGATGTCACCCGTGACGCCAAGGATGCACAGGTCACCACGACCATGCGCCTGTCCTTGCTGCGCGCCCCGCGCTTCCCGGATCCAGAAACCGACCAAGGGGTGCAGACCCACCGCTATGGCCTGGTCATCGGCGCGGACGTGGCCGCGGCTACCGAAGCCGGTGCGCTGCTCAACAGCGCCGAGCAGGTCATCGAAGGCGCGCAGGGTGTAGACCCGCTGGTTTCGCTCTCCGGTGAAGGCCTGGTCATTTCCAGCGTGAAGCTGGCCGCGGACCGCTCCGGCGATCTGGTGGTGCGCGTCTACGAGTCCTTGGGACGCCGCGCACACGGCAGCCTGATGGTCAATGCACAGCTCGGCTCGGCAGCGACCGTCAGCCTGCTGGAAGATGAGCTGGCTGGGCAAAGCGTTGAGCTTGACGACGGTGCTGTGCCGCTGAAGCTGGGCGCTTTCGAGGTGCGCACCTTGCGCTTCGCGTTGGCGAAGTAATTCAAAAGTGGGGAACCGGGCCGGCACGCCTTTTCGCGCGCCGGCCCGGTTCCATTTTTTGGCCAGGGTATTGATTCCCAGGAATCCGTGCCTTGTTCTGCAGCTGCAACGCCGCTAGGCACAAGAGCTCTGCGGCAATGAATTCAGCGCAGAGTACCTGTGTCTTCCTACCAGGGTGATGGCTCGTAGTCCTTGAGGAAGCACCCGTACAAATCGATGCCGCGCTCCCCGTCCACGATCGGCTGGTACACGCGGGCTGCCCCATCAATCAAATCCAGCGGGGCATGCCATCCTGCGGCGACTTTTCGGATCTTCGCTTCATGGGGACGTTCGTCGGTGATCCAGCCGGTGTCCACGGCAGTCATCAGGATACGGTCGCTGTTCAGCATTTCCTCTGCGCTGGTGCGGGTCAGCATATTCAGCGAAGCCTTGGCCATGTTGGTGTGCGGATGCCCGGCGCCCTTGTAGCGGCGGGAGAATTGACCTTCCATTGCCGAGACGTTCACGATGTACTTGCGCCGCGCCTTGCTGGCGGCCAGGGCCGGGCGCAGCCGCGAGGCCAGCAAGAATGGTGCAGTCACGTTGCACAGCTGAACTTCCAGCATCTCCAAGGCATCGACGTCACCGAGTCTCTGGGTCCAGGAATTTTCAGAAACAACATCCGGCACCAGCCCTCCGGCATCGATGGCCCGTCCTTGGGCAATACGTTCCATGCTGGCTGATCCGGCCGTCATGGCAAGCTCAGCCAGTTGCTGCGCGTCATAGCTTCTTTCGGCCGGTGAGGCCAGGAGCGCTGAGTCTTGCAGCTGGAAGGCACTGGCCAGTGCCCTGGGGTGTTCAGCCGGTGGGTTTGCTTCTCCCCACAGTTCCAGTCCCTCGCTGCGGGACAACAGTTCAGCTGGCAGTGGTTGCTGTTCGGATTCGATCAAGTGCTGGTAGGAGTTCGCGCTGCGGCGCACAGTCTGTGCCGCATTATTGATCAGGATATCCAGCGGGCCGGCTGCGGCCATTTTGTCCGCTAGGTCAATGACCTGGGCAGGATCACGCAGATCGATTCCGACAATGCGAAGTCGGTGAATCCATTCGGCGCTGTCTTCCAGCGCAGTGAAGCGCCGGGCTGCATCCTTGGGGAAACGAGTGGTGATCGTGGTGTGCGCGCCGTCGCGCAGCAAGCGAAGGGCGATATGCATGCCAATTTTGGCTCGTCCGCCGGTCAGCAATGCGCGCTTGCCACGCAGATCTGCACGGGCGTCGCGGCGTTCACGTCCCTCGGCAGCGCACTCCGGGCAGAGGTAATGGTGGAAGGCATCTACGGTGGTGTAGCGCTTTTTGCAGATGTAGCAGCCACGGGGCTTGCGGAATTCGCCGGCGCTTTCGCCTTCGGTTGAAGTGCTCAGGTCCAGGCCGAGCGTTTCATCATCGAGCCGCTGCGGCGAACCGGTTGCGGTCCGTTCAATCACGGACCGGTCAGCGGCACTGATCTCAGCGCGCTTTTGAGACTTGCGGTAGCGCTTGGCGGCCTTGAACATGTTGCTGGTCGCCCGGCGTACGGCAATATGCCGTTCATCCTCGGAATCCAGCTGGTGCACCACCGACAGGACCTTCAGCGTCGTGGCTAGTTCCGCCTCGGAAAAAAGTTCGGATTCAGCCGCCAGTTCAGGCGACGGTGTTTTCTCAGTCATCTCCCCACCAATTTTACGTGGTGGGCATTGAATTATTTTCCTTGGGCCAAATCAGCCAGGGTCGCGATGAGCAGGCGCCGTTCAACGACCTTGATGCGCTCGTGCAGGCTCTCTTCGGTGTCATCTGCCTCGATGGCGACCGCTTCCTGGCGCAGGATGGGACCGGTATCAACACCGGCATCGGCAATGTGCACAGTACAGCCGGTAACTTTCACGCCATAGGCCAGGGCATCACGCACTCCGTGGGCGCCGGGGAAGGACGGAAGCAGCGCAGGGTGGGTGTTGATGTAGGTGCCGTCAAATGCGTTGATGAATTCTTCACCGACAATGCGCATGAAACCCGAAGAAACAACATAGTCCGGGGCGTAGGACAGGCACTTTTCGGTCAGTGCATGATTCCAATCTCCGCGGTCAGCAAAGTCCTTGAAGTTCACGACAAAGGTCTCAATGCCAGCTTCGGCAGAACGCTGCACACCGTAGGTGTCGTGCTTGTCTGCACCGACCGCCGCGATCTCAACGTCTTGCAGCTGGCCTTGGGCCACTGCGTCAATAACTGCTTGGAGATTAGAACCGGTGCCTGAAACCAAAACCACAATGCGCATGCGTTCAATTCTACGGTTCTCCGGGGCTTGCGCTTCATCGCGGTGGCAATGTTGCACGCACTTTGAGTGCAGATGTCATATTCGCGCACCGCTGCACAGCTGCAGTCATAGACTGGGCTTCATATCGGCGATTCGACTTGGAGGTCTTTGATGAGCCAGATAGTTCCTGACCAGAAGAACTGGACCGTTGTCCTGGAAACTGTGTGCCAGCAGTGCGCCTACGACGTGCGAAATATCAGCCTATCCGATGTCATCGTCCAGCTGCCGGCATATGTCGACCGCTACATCCAGGTCCTGGCCCGCCCCGATGCGCAGACCCGTACGAACCCTGCCCGTTGGAGTGATCAGGAGTATGTTGCCCACGTAGCCGAAATGCTGCAAGTCATGGTGGGGCGCTTTAACCTGATGCTGGAACAAGAGGACCCGACCTTCCCCAACTGGGATCAGGATCAGGCCGCTGATGAAGGCAATTACAATTCTTTGACGGCTGGTGAAGTCGCCGAACGCTTGCGCGAAGGCGCCACCCAATACGTCGCGAAACTCTCAGCGATCGATCCCACGCAGTATTCCCGTCGCGGGCTGCGCTCAAACGGTGCCGCATTCACCGTAGAGACGTTGAATCAGTATGCCTGGCATGACATCGTCCATCACCTGTGGGATCTGACGGCAGAAACCAGCTAATCGCTTTCGACACAAGCAATTTGGCTAAATGGAAGGTGGTCCGGTCTTTGGCTAGACTTCTTGGCGTACGTTCACAACAGTTCTATGTAAGGAGCCAGGCAGTGATGCCAAAGGCACATCTGGGAAAAATTGCGGCATTGACTCTCACTGGACTCCTGTCCTTGAACGCGTGTTCGGCTAGCGCTCCGCAGACCGAAGAATCTTCTCTTCCCGTTCCTTCGGCTGAAGAATTCCTGCCGCTTCTGGCGCAAACGCAGAGCGATGGCGACAAGCTTCCAGAAGGTTTTGAAGACACCGACTCCTACGACGCGCAAACCCGCCACTTGTTGGCCACTTCAGATTTCGGCAAGCACTATGTTGCTGTAGGCAACGAGGGCCAGCTGTGCATGGTGACCATACCGAAACCGGAACAGAAAGATGGCGATTTTGAAATCGCTGGCACCACCTGCCCGACCATGGACTACGTGGTGGAGAACGGTGTTCCGCTGAAGGTCGATGGCGGAGAGAACAGCCTGGAGGTCGTCACCTATCTGCTGCCTGCCGGTATCAGTTCTGTGACCGTGGAGAACTCGATGACTGGGCTTCGCGCTGAGCACCCGGATATCAAGGCTGAAGACATCCAGGTAATCTCCGAGAACGATGCGGTGCTGCTGGTGATGGAAGAAGCAACGGCCAAGGAACTTGGCACGATCACCATCAATCGCTCCGAAGCCGATCCGCTGGTTCTGGCCAGCCTGACCTAGGAGTTTGCTGGCGCGACGCTAGCCTTCGAGTACCGGGTCGGTCTCGAACAGCGGTGCAATCAAGTAGCCGATCGCGGTGCCCACGCCGATTTGCAGGGCCAGGGCACCTGCGGTCGCCCACATATTAGGGCCGATCTCCACCAGCCGGCCGATGGCCAGGGAGCCAGAGGACATCCAGGAGCCAATCAGGCTCAGCAGTCCGGTGACGATGCCCGTAAACACTGCCAAGCATGCGGTCGAGGCGGCCAGCGACAGAGAATTGAATGGAATGCGGCGGGCGAACCAGTCTTCGAGGTGGTTCTCGCCCACGCGCAGGAAGTACCAGCCGGCCACGATGCCTGCAGCCACCGGAATCAGCAGGAAGAGCCACTGATGCGCCACTTCCCCTGAAGGCAGCGAAGCGAGCATTGGAATCGATGGGAGCGGGCCGACGGTGGTTTCCAAGGTGGATAGGGTGCTGCCGGTGCCAATGCTGAAACCGCCGCCGCTGATCCATGACAAGACCCAGAACACCGCATTAGGGACATAGGACAGCTGCACCAGGGTCAACGTCGCGGAACCGATGGGGCCCGGACGCAATTCCTGCGATACGTTGGCGACATCTGTCCAATGCACGCCGAGGTTAATGGTCAGCAGCAATCCGGAGATTCCCACGGCGGCCACATATCCGAGGAATCCGGCAACGATTACATGCCACACGTAGGAGCCTGCCCAGCGGCGGTGCGGTGAAACTCGCTGGATATATGCGGCGGTATCGACTCCGAAAAGCCGGGCCCAGGACCCCGCCTCGCGTCGAGCGCCGATAATCAGGCCCACCAGGGCAATGATCAACGGGATGAATGCCGCGGCGAGGATATTGACCTGCGCGTAAGCATTATTCGCCAAGAACCCGATACCGGTGCCGATGGCGCCATAGGCTACGAATGCGCCAAGCAACCCCTGCCACAGCTGGTCGGTGTAGGAAGCGCGAGCGATGCGGCGTCCTGCCCGCAGGCAGAAGAGGAAAGGCAACAGCGATAGTCCCAGTGGGATCAGCGTGGCCCATCCGGTCACCGAGCTGGGGTCAGCTTCGGGGCCGAGGTTCAAGATCTCCACGGGCACCCCGTGGATGAGCAGCCAGATGAATCCGGCGAACTGCAAAATGGTCTCAAATGAGTCTTCGAGGAACCCGCCGCTGAAGTAGACGGCAATCAATGGCAGGGCGATCAGGGCAAGGCAGAAGACCACTGATTGCAGGATCTCGAAGACCCCCTGCAACGCCAGGGGCATCGGCCAGCCGTTGCGCAGGCGCAACATCACTGTCTTCATGGGTTTCTTTTCGCGGCTCATCAACTTCAATGTTGCCATCATTGGCGCCGGCCGACCTCGATCGACGCGCAATGATGAGCTGAAGGGTTGCCTAGAAAACCGGTGCTAGTAGCTCTGCGGGGCCTTGCTTTGGGCTTCGGAGCTGAAGCTTGCAGCCAGTGCTTCGGTGGCACGGGCTAGCAGCGCCACATCGGCGCCTACACCGACGTAGTCCGCGCCGGCGTCCATGTATTCGCGGGCGCTCTTCTGGTCGAAGGCGTTAACCCCGGCGTACTTGCCAGCGGCCTTGGCGGCGTTGATGGACTTGAGCACGGCAGCGACCACATCTGGGTGGCTCTGCTGGCCAATGACTCCCATGGAAGCAGCCAGGTCCGAAGGCCCGATGAAGATTCCATCCACGCCCGGCGTGGCAACGATTTCCTCAACGTTGCGTACTGCTTCATCCGCTTCGATCTGCACCATGATGGTAATGGTTTCATCAGCACGGGTCAGGTACTCGGGAATGCGGTTCCAACGAGCTGAGCGAGCCAGTGCCGACCCGACGCCGCGCACGCCCTTAGGCGGGTACTGGCAGGCGGCTACCGCGGCGGCGGCTTGCTGGGCGTCATTGACCATCGGGATGATCAGCGATTGCACGCCCAGATCCAGGTACTGCTTGATGAGCACCGGGTCGTTGACCGCCGGGCGGACCACAGGAACTACTGGGTAGCTGCGTACCGCTTGCAGCTGGGCCAGGACATTTTGCAGGTCGTTGGGCGAATGCTCGGCGTCGATGAACAGCCAGTCGAATCCCGCGCCCGCGCAGATTTCAGCAATCAGCGGCGAAGCGGAGCACACCCAGACGCCGGCCAACGAGTGGTCCGCGTCCTTGAGCGCGTCTTTCAGCGATGAATCTGGTTCTACTCGAAATGACATGTGACAGTTCCTAGCGGTCCGTAATCAGCAAAAACGGTGTCTCCTGCGTTGACCCACATAGGGCGGGTGAAGGAGCCAGCCAAGATGATTTCTCCGGCTTTGAGCTTGTCTCCGTGCGGGGCAATCTTGTTGGCCAGCCAGTAGACGCCTGCGGCCGGATGGTTCAGCACACCGGCTGCGACGCCGGTTTCTTCAACAGTCTGGTTCTTGAACAAGATGCCCGAGACCCAGCGCAGGTCAATATTTTCCGGCTTGACCGGATTGCCGCCAATCACCATGGCGCCCATGGCCGCGTTGTCGCTGATGGTGTCCACAATGGTGCGGCCTTCCATCTCCACCCGGGCATCAAGAATTTCCAGCGCAGGAATGACATATTCAGTAGCTTCGAGTACGTCGAAGATGTTCGCTCGTGGACCTTCGATGTCCTTCTTGAGCTTGAATGCCAGTTCCATCTCGACTCGTGCACCGGTGAAGTCTTCCCACTTCAGCTTTGCTCCGGAATCGTAGACCATGTCATCGAAGATGATTCCGTAGTCCGGCTCGGTGATTCCGGTAGCCATCTGCATGGCTCGGGAGGTCAGACCGATCTTGCGGCCAACCAACTCACGGCCGGCGGCTTCGGAGCGCTGGCGCCACAGATTCTGAACTCGATAGGAATCTTCAACCGTCATTTCTGGGTAACGGGCAGTCAGACGTGGCACGGGCGTGCGCGTCTGGCCAGCTTGGACCAGCTCATCGGCAATGGCCGTGATTGTTTCCTCGGATAGCATCGGCGGCTACACCTTTCGCTTCTTAATTCAAACCTTTTGGAGCTGTCACAATGTCGAAGAAATGACCTGGCTCACGGTTCTTGATCGTACCGAGCTTCGAGAATGATGGCACATCGTACTAACATTTTCGCCTACTTATGAAGGGGCTGCCAGTTTGCACAGTGCATCAAAACTGATCCCACCGCCTGCGGCAGGTCCGAACTGCAGGCGGTGGGATCAGGCAGTCGAAGCAAGAGTGTCTCAGGAGCCGGATTTGAGGTTTGCCAGCAGGGATTCAAACGGCAGTGAGCTGAGCTCATCGTCTGGATCAGCAAATTCACTCACCGAGGGAGCAATGGAACGAGTATCGCTCAATTGCGTGCCAGTCGATGAGGTCCCGTCGCTCAGTGACAGTGCCAGAACAACTTCCCGCGCAACCCGGCGAGCGCGATCCGAGAGCGTTCCGGAGAGCCCTTGGCCACCGAAATCTTCGGACGCGGCAAATATGGTTGTCGACATGATGTGCGCCCGGAGGTAGGAGAAGATCGGGCGCATGGCGTAGTCGATAGCCAGCTGATGACGCTGGGTTCCTGCCGTGGCGGCCAGCACCACCGGCTTGCCGCTCAGGGATTTAGGGTCCAAGACATCAAGGAAAGACTTGAACAGGCCGGAGACCGAGGCCGTGAACACCGGGGTCACGGCAACCAGCACGTCTGCTTCTGTCACTGCATCGATGACGTCCTGCAGGCCCGGTGCGGCGAATCCGGTGAGCATGTTGTTGGCAATGTCGCTGGCGTGCTCGCGAAGTTCAACATTGCGCACGTGAGTTTGCACCCCGGCTGACGCAAGCTGATCAGCAATATCCTGCCCGATTCGCGAGCCCAGCAGCGAGGAGCTCGATGGAGTGCCCAAGCCGCCGCTGATGACAACTATTGATTTGCCCATTGCTTCTACCCTTCACTGTTTATATGCGTATGCATGTATCAACAGCGGTGGCACTGAGGGTATTCCCAACACCGGCCCTCAGCTGGTTCCGAGCCCCAGAACAGATTTTCACTATTATGACGGTCGCAACTTTATTGATATTCTCTGCCTATGAGCAATCACCAGCCACAGACCGAGAATCAGCGCGACATTGAAGACGGTGTCCGCACGGATTTCAAAAACACCATGTCCTACGGCAGCTACCTCGACCTGGATCGCATCCTGTCAGCACAGCACCCGGTCAGCGTTCCCGAGCATCACGATGAAATGCTGTTCATTATCCAGCACCAGACCAGCGAACTGTGGCTGAAGCTCATGCTCCACGAACTCCTGGAGGCCCGCCGCCTGCTGGAGGTCGACGATTTCGGCAAGGCGCTGAAATGCCTTGCTCGTGTCAAGCACATCCAAAAGACCCTCACCGAACAGTGGTCCGTACTGGCAACATTGACCCCTCGCGAATACGCGCAGTTCCGCGACTTCCTCGGCTCTTCTTCCGGATTCCAGTCCTTCCAGTACCGCGCCGTCGAATTCATTCTGGGCAACAAGCACGAAGGCATGCTCAAGGTCCACGAAGCAGACCCAAAGGCCCACGAGGTACTGACCAAGTTGCTTCACGAGCCAGGACTGTACGACGTCTTCCTCGCCGCGTTGGCCCGCCACGGCTACGCCATACCCGAAGAAGTGCTCTCCCGCGACGTGACCAAGCCATGGGCATTCCAAGAAGCGCTGGTCCCGGTATTCAAGGACATCTACGAATCCGAGGACACCCGCTGGGGCTTCTACCAGGCCTGCGAGGACTTGGTGGACGTCGAGGATAACTTCCAGGCCTGGCGTTTCCGCCACATGCGCGTTGTGCAGCGCACCATTGGCTTCAAGCGAGGCACCGGAGGCTCTTCGGGCGTCGACTTCCTCAAGCGCGCCCTGGACCTGACCTTCTTCCCCGAGTTGTTCGCGGTGCGTACCGAAATTGGCAAGTAATACTTCCCTCTCGGCACTGAGCCTCGATGATTTCGAGGCCCGCACCGGAAGTGCGACCTCGATTATCCGCACGATTACCGGTCTCTATGTACGACATGAGGCAGCTGGCGTGGCCCGCACCCAGATCGTGGAGCTGGCTCATGCCGCCGGAGTTTCGGTCCCAGCAGCGCAAACTGCGATCTCGCGGCTGATCGATCGCCAGGTGCTGGAAGCCTCGCAGGCTTCCAGCTTGCACGTTCCACACGCAGCGCAACAGATGTTCGAGCGTGGGGCCCGAAGAATATTCACCCCGCGGCAAATGTCAGGAACCGACCCGTGGTGCCTGGTGGCCTATTCGCTGCCCGAGGCCTTGCGTTCTCTGCGCCATCAAATACGCAAGCATTTCTTGCAGCTGGGCGGAGGCATGGCTTCAGCCGGGCTCTGGATTTTCCCGGAGTACCTGCGAGCAGAAGTAACAGCGGTGCTCAGCGCCCTGGGTGCCAGGGACCATGCGACGCTTTTTACCGCTCAGCAACCGCATTTCCCGGGGACGCCGCAACAGGCTGCCGGAGCATGGTGGGATCTCCAGCGCCTCGCCGCGCTGCATGAAGCGTTCCTGGAAAATACTGCAGCCGTGGATGCCCAGGACATCGCCCCGCCCAACGCCTACCGGGGCTACGTCACCATGATCGACTCATGGCGGGCCCTGCCCTACCTGGATCCCGGGTTGCCCGAGTTCATGCTGCCGGCACAGTGGCCCGGCGCCGAAAGCCGCGAGCGCTTCATGGCATTATCCGAGGCCCTGCAAGAACCAGCATCGGCGTTTGCCCGTTCGCTTCTGGACAGCTAGTTCCAGACTGGCTCATCTTGTCCATACACCGGCGGCGGCTTGGCAAAGTCCAGCTCTCGACCAGCAACGCTGAACGGTGGACCGACGTATTCAAGTTCGCCATAGGAACTGCTCATCCGCCGCAGCTGCACCTCGCCCAAAGACTGCACGGGCGGGTGCGGAGCGTCAAAGGCAAACAGGGCATCGGCTGTGCGCGCTAGAGAGAAGCGCACCGAACCAGTTTGCCGCTGGACACGACGTGCACGCACCAAGGCAATGACCGCCGCGGCCAGCCCATACCCAGTGGCATGGTCAAGCGCCTGCACGGGAAGAGCACCGGGGCGATGCCCGGCATCACTGCAAGCCTGCGAAATACCGGTTGCGGCCTGCACAATGCTGTCGAACCCGCGCCGCTGCGCCCACGAGCCTTCGAAGCCCCATGCGCTTAGTTCAGCCACGATCAAATCCGGGTACCGTTCACGCAATTCATCCAGCCCAAGCCCTGCACGGGCCAGCGCACCCGGCCGATACCCCAAGATCAGCGCGTCGGCTTCTCCCAGCAGCTCATGGAGCCGTGCTTGCCCGGGTGCGCTTTTCAAATCTAGGAGCGTACTGCGCTTGCCGAAGCCGGTATCCACATGCTGCCAAGCAAGCTCCGGAAGCTGGGGTGCGTCCAAGCGCAAAACCTGCGCCCCGAAGGCGGCAAGTGTTCTGCTTGCAGTCGGCCCTGCGATCACTCGGGTAAGGTCCAAGATTTTCAGTCCTTGAAGCGGCATCTCTGTCCGCTGGCCATATGTCCACGACGACGTTGAACTTGCCTCACGCAAGCTGAATTGCGCCCAAGGCCCACGGCCGGACTCACTGCCTTCTGCTGAATTGAGCCACTGTTGACGGGATCGGACCACAGCGGCGATACCACCGGCCGAAACAATACGTTCCTGGGCTTCCCTGGCACCAAGATGCCTGAGCACATCCTCGATCCCGGATCCTGAAGCCATGCCCAACGCTGTTAGAAGTGCGCGCTCATGATGAGGATAATTGGCGTGGGTTCTGATCCAGCCATCCATGCACCGATAGAATCCCGAATATTGCGCGAAGCCCTGCGTCCTCTGCCCCTCAATGCGCAGGTGGCTTGAGGATCCGAAAGCAGCACCGATGCTTGGAGTCGATGAAGCTAGTTTTAGCTCCGCGCCAGCCAGGGCGTCGAGCGCCGCGCAAACCAAGCTCACCGAGCCGGCGGCGAGCCTCTCCACGTTCAACGGACCGCCCCACCAAACTGGTGGGCCGGATACGGAGTCGAGATCCCCCATCCCGAGCAACTGGTGATCATAGAACCCAGTTCCCAGGATGCTCTCTACTGACTGGCGCTCATCATCTGCTGAGAACATGCGCCAAGCCTACTACCGTGAAGATCTCACCTATATATAGGCAGCTTTTAAGAGCAGGAAACCCGCGGTGCTTCAATTTGAAGCACTGCGGGTTTCCTGAAGCTCTGCGAAATTAGTTCGATGGAACGTTCAGAGTCTGTCCAACCATGATCAAGTCTGGGTTGGCCAGCTGGTCATCATTCAAGACGAACAGGCCACGCCAGTCCTTGACACCAAGCTGGTCAGCAATCTTGGCCAGGGTATCGCCAGACTTGACGGTGTAGTCCTTGCCCGAATCGGTTACGTCAATGTTGAACACTGGCGCCTTTGGTGCTGGAGCAGCATGCTTAGGAGCTGCCTGCTGCTTTGGAGCCTGCTTCTGGACAGGAGCCTGCTGCTTAGGTGCAGCCTGCTTTGGTGCAGCCTGCTTTGGTGCAGCCTGCTTTGGTGCTGCCTGCTTTGGTGCTGCCTGCTGCTTCGGAGCGGCCTGCTGCTTAGGAGCCTGCTTCTGCGGAGTCGAGGAGCCCGAAGGGGAACCGCTAATGCCCAGCTTCGCAGTACATGCTGGCCATGCGCCCCAGCCCTGAGAGGCCTGGACCTTGGTTGCAATGCGAATCTGCTCTGCCTTCGATGCCTGGTGTGGCATGCCCGAACCGCCAAAGCCCTTCCAGGTAGCCAGCGAGAACTGCAGGCCACCGTAGTAGCCATTGCCGGTGTTGATTGACCAGTTACCACCGGACTCGCACTGAGCCAGTTTGTCCCAGGTGCTTGCAGCGTTTGCTGGTGCGGAAGCGGCCACGATTGCGGTGCCTGCAACTGCAACGGCGGCCAGCGAGGCTCCACCGCGACGGATCAAGTTTTTGGTCTTCTGCTGGATCATGATTCTCCAGTGCTCTTCCCGCGCTCAAGTCTTCCTAGACCATCTTCGTGCACCGCTCAGCGTCGCATTTCGACTTTGATTAAATACTGCCCTGGTGAGCGGTTTGGAAGTCCCGGCAGTACCTGTTTCCCCATAACACTGCGAGTGTTATCGAAACGTTATGAAAGACCATAACCCACCACCCCAGCCCCCTCGCAACTCAGGGAACGCCCAGAAACCCCGTAAACACAGGTCAATCGGTCGGAAAAAATTTTTAAATCAGTCCCCGAATCCGTCCTCACCCCCACATCAAGTAGCAAAAATGTTACTTTTCAAAAGTGGATAATGGTCAGAACTTTGTGATATAGCTTTCAATCCACTCACGGGCTGTATTCAGCTCCTTTGAGGATGCCTTTGCGCTCCCTATAAGTCCCGAGTTCGCGCTTTGGAGACAAAGTTTTCCAGAGCATCTGCGCCATATTTTCGGGCGAGAAGTTCCATGGCGCAACCACCGTTCCAGAATTTTCCCGACGATGAACACACCGCAAGGTTCACACACCCTGTCAACTGAATTGTCCTTCGGTAATGTGTTTCATAAAGCTAGGGCTGTAGGTTTGATTTCATCAGTCAGACAGGGGAACTCAATGCCAAATCAAAACGGCAAGACCAAAGACCGCTTCAAGGAATCTCTGAACTGTTATCCCCGAGCATTGCGGGAATTCTTTCGCAACGACGGACTAGATGTAGCCGCTTCCCTTTCCTATTTCATGGTTCTTGCCATGTTCCCCGGTTTGCTGGCTTTGATCTCGCTTCTGGCATTGGCCGGCGCCAGCGAAAGCGGCACCAAGTGGATTATGGAGTTGCTCGAGCAAAGCCTTGGCGCAAGCGGACAATCGTCCGGTGGCGACTCGCAACAGCTGCTCGACACTGCCGAACAATTGCTCGAAGGCTTGGCCTCTCAAGCTGGCGGCACGTTCTGGACAATTCTCGCTGGTTCGCTCGGTGCCCTGTGGAGCACTTCTGGATACGTCACTGCATTTAGCCGCGCACTGAACCGGCTATATGGTGCCCCCGAAGGCCGCCCGCAGTGGAAGCGCCGCCCACAGATGTTCCTGATTACCGTGCTGATCATGCTCGTTGCCGTCGTCACCTTAGTGCTCGTGCTGGCTTCTGGCTCTGTGGCACGAGGAATCGGCAACATTTTTGGTTTGGGTGACGGTTTCGTCCTCATGCTCAACATCGCGAAACCACCGATCCTGCTCATCATGCTGTTGCTGGTTCTAGCGTTGCTGTATTACTTCACTCCCAACGTCAAACCTAGGAAATTCCGCTGGTTTTCACCTGGCACCCTGACGGCTTTGGTAATCCTGGGGCTGTCGGTCTTTGGATTCGGTATTTATGTCTCACAGTTCGCCAGTTACTCGGCTACCTATGGAACCATCGGTGGCGTGATCATCCTGGTTTTGGCTTGCTGGATCAGTAATATCGCGTTGCTCCTTGGTGCATCGGTCGATATTGAATTCATCCGTTTGCGCCAGCTGCGTACCGGTGCCCAGGCGGTCGATGATGTCCTGCTTCCGCTACGCGACGACACTTTGATTGCCAAGCAGGAATTGGCGGCATATAAGGATCTTGTCCACGCGCAGGAAGTCCGCATCAACCACGGCGGGGATCCGCTCGAAGATATGGAGATGGACCCTGTTTCAGGGCCAAAGCGAAAGACCAAACTGCTTCCAATGGGGCTGGTCGCCGTGGCAGCGTGGACTGCTGGTCGGTTGAACGGCAAACGCGTTCTACGCAGGAACTCAGAAGAGTCTAAATAGGCTCAGCATTGCCCACAGCAGACCGCCCGCGCCCAAGGAACTAATCGCCAAGAGCCACAACGTAGCAAAGGTTCCGGTCGCCTCTGCGATCAAATACGCGTCGGACTGCGCGAGATCCCGACGCCGCCAGATGTGCACCGAAAGCAGCTTCACGAAATCTTTCAGACCGGCCAGCAGCAAGAAACCGGCAATGAGTAAAGCAAGGTAGAGGTACGCCTCGACAGGTGCATAGAAAACCACCGACAACGCAACTACTGCGCTGATAATGCAAACAACAAATGCTGGCCAGTTGCGCACAAAGATCAGTGCAACGAGGAACAGCAACGCATAAATCCCTAGTGCCCGCCCGGCATAGCCAGAAGCAATCCCCCAGAACATCACGGCTGAAACCCACAATGGCGCTGGATATCCGAAGACCCCCGAGATGATCACAGAGAGCTTGCCTCGGCCAACACTGCGCACTTCGCCCGAATGGTCCCACCCCAACCGCAACCCGGCAACGTATCTTCCGGTGAACAGGGCCGCAACGATATGGCCGAGCTCATGAACCAGGGTGCTGTACAACCCGGTAATGCGCCACATCGGCCGCGGCACCACCAACAGCAGAATCACGAGCGCGACGATCAACCACTGCCACTGTGTCAAAGCCACGTTCACCGGCTGCGAGAGCCGCTCCCAAGCCTGGGCAATATCCAGATTCATGCTTGTCTCCTTAGTGGCCTTCGGTAGTACTCATTCTTGCAAGCTCCATTGCTTCCCCTGCGACTGGTGAGTACATGTCCCGATTTTCTTGGAAACATCACAGGTGCTGGGCATAGTCTGCAAAGAGAAATACTTCGCAATATCTCTGAAGGAGTCCCATGTCTCGCATCGCTTCAACCGCTCTGGCCGTCACCGGCCTGCTGGGCGGATACGCAACCGGTCGCGCCACCAAGAAGCGTCCGCTAGCCGCTGTAGTGCTCGGCACAGCTGGTACCGGTGCCTTCCTGCTATGGAAGAAAGACGCTGGAACGACAAAAGCCATCGCCTTGATCAGCGCCTACCTCGGTGGCTTCGGTGCGTCCCATCCGCTAGCCAAGAAAATAGGTGCATGGCCGGCCGTGAACTCGGTGACCGCTGGCGTTGCCATCCTTTCACTTCTGCTCGGTGGTTCTGACAAAAATCAAGAGGAGCTCTCCTAAGCGGGAACAGTGAATCTGTCGGGGTCTGGTGCTACGTTGACTAGGTAAGAATCAAGTCAACGAAAGGCTCAGGCCCCGTGTTCTTTTTAGAGGATAAGTTCATCTTCTCTGCCAGTGACCTGTCCATCTCTGTTGACTGCAATTACCAATCGCTTTACCTTCTGGACGTGAAACTCGGCCGACGCCCCCGGCCCGATGGGGTACGAGACGAAATGCTGGAACGCACTGCGGCGCTCGGTGATGCTCATGAGCAGAACGTCCTCAAAGGACTGATAGCTACCTACGGCGAATATGATCCGATAGCCGGAACGGGAGTCAAGCAATTCACGGACCGCCCAAAGATGTCCCAAGCTGGGCTTCGGGCCGCCCATGAAGAGACCATGAAGGTGCTTCGCAGCGGTGCCGACGTCATTTTCCAGGCCACGTTCTTTGACGGAAAATTCCTTGGTTTTGCTGACTTCTTGGTCCGCGACCAGGATGGCACCTGGGCCGTTTGGGATACCAAGCTTGCACGCCATGCTCGGGTCAGTGCCTTGCTCCAGATCGCGGCCTACGCAGACCAAATGCTGGCCGAAGGCCTACCCGTATCCTCTTCAGCAACCCTTGTACTGGGCGACGGCACACATTCGGTGCATCGGGTCGACGAGGTGCTCCCAGTCTTCCGCGCCCAGCGTGAGCGTTTCTTGAAGATGGTGCGCAACCACCTTGCAGGAGATCAGCCGGCCCAGTGGAATTCCGATGCCCTGCGCTTATGCGGTCGCTGCGATTTCTGCGAAGAGCAATCCCTGGCGACCCGTGATCTGTTGCTGGTCGCAGGAATGTCGATGGTGCAGCGCGAAAAACTCCGGACCCGTGGCATCTACACCATTGATCAGCTCGCGCAGCTGGAAGCTGAACCAGGCACATCCCTGCAACGTGTCACCGAGCAGGCAAAAATGCAATTGGGCCTGGCCAAAACAGATGGCAGCGTCCAAGGCGTCTCCTACCGGGTGAAAAACGAAAAACCCATCTCGTCATTGCCACGTCCAGATCAAGGCGATATCTTCTTCGATTTTGAGGGGGATCCGCTATATCAGGATCCTTCCGACGGTTCGTGGGGGCTGGAGTACCTCTTCGGCGTCATCGAATATGACACCAATGAGCCGGTATTCAAACCGTTCTGGGCCCATAGCCGTTCAGAAGAACGCCAAGCGTTCTTGGATTTCATCGCCTATGTTGAAGAGCGCCGGCAGCGGTTCCCCCATATGAAGGTGTACCACTACGCCCCCTATGAGAAAACTGCCTTGCGCAAACTTTCGCAGGTGCACATTGCTGGCGAAGACGAGGTTGATCAGTGGCTGCGGGAAAACTTGCTCGTTGATCTCTACGAGACTGTGCGCAATGCTTTGGTGGTTTCGACCCGTTCCTACTCCATCAAGAAGCTCGAACCGCTGTATATGGGAGAGCATCTTCGTTCCGGCGACGTCACCGATGCCGGGGCCTCGGTGGTTGCTTACGCCCAGTACATGCAGGCCCGCAATTCACCGGATCCTGCTGCGGCCGAGGCCATCCTTGAATCGATTGCCGATTACAACGAATACGACTGCCTTTCCACCCTGCGCTTGCGTGATTGGCTGCTTTCGCTCAGCGATGAAGCCCCCGGGACGCTGGCGGATATGCCCGAACCTCCCGCAGCAGGCGAGGAATATGAGCCCACACCCGAAGAACTTCGCCTGCAAAACTATCTTGCGGATCTTCCCCATGGCCAGGCGCTAAGCGACGATGACCGCGCAATCGCCATGGTTGCTGCGGCAACCGGCTACAACCGTCGTGAAAAGAAACAGTTCTGGTGGGAACACTTTGATCGGTTGTCCGTGCCGATGGATGATTGGAGCGATGTCCGAGGCGTGTTCATTGTGGACACCGGAGAAATTCTTGAAGATTGGCACAAGGCCACTGCTCGTGCCCGTACTTACACCCGCGTGACCAGGTTGAATGGAACGCTGGCCGAAGGCTCCTTGCTCTCCCCCGGCTCCTCGGTATTCGCCATGTTCGATGCTCCGTTGCCCGAGGGCATGGAAGTCGACGACTCGGTGCGCGGCGGCGCCTTCAACGCCACCGTCGTTGAGCTGGGCGAAGGCTGGATTACCATCGCAGAAAAATCCAGTGCCAAGATCCCTGAATATGGTGCGCTTCCCTGTGCGTTGACACCAGATAAGCCGTTGGCGACGATGAGCATCGATGCCGCGCTCAAGGAGATCGCCCAACGGGTCGGTGCCACCGTGCCGGTCCTGCCAGAACGTTCAGGAATCGACATCCTGCGACGTATTCCGCCGCGCTTGAAAACCCTGTCGGCCCCGGTTGAGCCGTCCCTTGTCGATGGGCAGGCGCAGATCTATCCTGCTGTGGTCCAAACGTTGAAAGACTTGGATAATTCTTATCTTGCCGTGCAGGGGCCTCCGGGCACCGGAAAGACCTTCGTCGCTTCGCATGTGATCCGAGAGCTCATTGAGCACGGTTGGAAGATTGGTGTGGTGGCCCAATCGCACGCGGTCGTTGAGAACGTTTTACGCAAGGCGGTCGAGGCAGGTGTCGATCCGGATGTCGTAGCCAAAGAAGTCAAACATGATGACCCTGTTCCGTGGTCTGGTACTTCTAAGGATTCCTTGTCTGAAGTCCTGGGCTCTGCTGACGGGGCGCTCATCGGTGGTACTGCATGGACCCTCACCGGATCGAAGGTTCCCGAAGGCAGCCTTGATTTATTGGTCATTGATGAGGCCGGGCAGTTCTCATTGGCCAATACACTGGCCGTTTCGCGAGCAGCCCGCAATTTGCTCCTGCTCGGCGATCCCCAGCAATTGCCACAAGTCACTCAGGGCACTCATCCGCAGCCAGTCGATGAATCGGCGCTGGGCTGGCTCTCCGGCGGCGAACCGGTACTGCCCGGCGAGCTGGGCTACTTCTTGGCAGCTTCTTGGCGAATGCACCCAGCTCTTTGTGCCAAAGTTTCCGCTTTGAGCTACGACCATCAGCTATTCTCGGCAGATGCTGCCGGGTTGCGGTTGCTCGAAGGTACACCGGCCGGGGTCGAGACGGTATTCGTTGAGCATCGGGGCAATACGGTCAGCAGTCCGCAAGAAGCCGAAACTATTGTCCGTTTGGTTCGCGAACATTTGGGCATGATGTGGAGCCCCGGCGCAGGCAAGCCCGCGCGCCCTCTAACCGTTGCCGACATTCTGGTGGTTGCCGCCTACAACGCCCAGGTGAATTTGGTGCGCGAGGTGCTCGAAGCCGAAGGGCTGTCCTCAGTCAAGGTGGGAACCGTCGATAAGTTCCAAGGGCAGGAGGCGCCCATCGTGCTGGTCACCATGGCATGCTCCAGTGCCGCCGACGCGTCGCGTGGCATCGAATTCCTGCTGAACCGCAATCGCGTTAACGTCGCGATTTCGCGAGGCCAATGGAAAGCCATCATTGTGCGCAGTGAGGCGCTCACCGACTACTTGCCTTCGAACCCATCGACACTCTCACAGCTAGGTGCATTCATGGCATTGTGATTTGCAGGCCGGTTGGTCCAGTCATTTTCTGGCTGGATCAATCACGTCCTGGACGTTGAAGAACGTTTCAAGGACGGGACGGTCACCGCGTTGTTCTTTGGCCATCTGCAATCCGTCAACATTGATTCGCATCTGCCGCTGGTAGTTATCGCCTTGCTGCATCCATGAGCGAATGGTCCCATCGATGCCGTAGAAGTACTTGAATCCCTGGTCTTTGAAAAACTCATAGCGGGCCCCGGAGTAGCTCTGGGTCTGGGCAATATCCGAGCCGAAGGGATAGATGTAGTGCATTGTTTTTCCCACGAGCGGCTGCACTTCGTCCTTCCACAGCTTCGTATCCCGTTCTAGCCGGCCCATGCTGACTGTACCGGTGGCGATATGACCCCACGAATGAGATGCGAATACCCAACCGCTGTCCTTCATTGCTTCGGCAATTTCCTTGGCATCCTTTTGGTCAGCTTTCAGAGTTTTACTCTCCGGGTATTGGCTAGCGGAAGTGCGGTAGCCAAACACACCGTTATAACCAGTCATTGCAATAAGGCCACGGGCATCGCGATAGGTGAAATCTGGATGTTCGGCAATGAAGTCATCGACCATCGTGGTGACATCAAAAGCACCGATCTGCGTTTCACCCTGGGCATCCACGTATTCGTTGCGGACCGTCCCATCGCCATCCAGCACTAGTTTGCTCGCGAATCCATCATTTTCCATGTATTCGTAATAGCTCAGGTCATCGACGGACAGGACCAACGGCTTCTTGTCCTTGGGAAGCATGATGTCTCGATATTCCATCTTCCCGTCGTCATCAACGGAGGCAAAATCTTCCGGATTGACCAGCACATAGTCACGCGCATACAACGACTCCAGAATGGCCGTAAATTCCTTTTGAGTCACCATATAGTTTGCGTATCCCTGGGAACTGCTTCCGTCGTCAAAAGCTCTTTCGGGATCAACTACCAGCGAGTGGAAGAACAGATGGGGTATCTGATCTGGATCCTCCCAAGCTGAAACTTGCTCTTTCTCATCTTCGAGACCGCCGACCATCTGGTTCAGTGCTTTGGAACTATCCTTCTTCGCAAGTCTGATTGCGCCGTCGTAGTCATATCCATCTGCTAGCCGATTAATCTCAGCTTTCACGTTCTCTACGCGCGCCTTTTCTTGCTCGGCCTTTTGGACGGCAGCAGGATCCGGCGCCGGGTTCGATGAATCTTCTGCTGCACTGCATCCAGCAACGCTGAGCGTCAACCCGAGAGCAATTGCTAGTCGTAGATTCCTCATTACCCTCGACCTCCGTGACCTCCACGGAACTATCTAATCCGGTGGAAAACGTGTTGTCATCTAGTAATTTCGACACTACACAGGAAGTGCTTCGGGCAACAGCCTTTGCGATGACTTCTCTGGCGGGAGCTGCGTCTTACATTCAACGTTTAGGGAGCTCACATTTTGAACAGAGCCCAATGATTTAGAATTGATTGGTTACGCGTCTCAAAGATCAAGGAAGTACATGCAGCCCTCGCACCGCGCGAATAGTTTGTGGCTTCAGTCCCAGCAGTTCAAAAGCTCGGCAGCGTATCGGCTTCTGACCGCACAACCATGGGCGTTGGCATTCATTCGTGCAGAATTCACCGCAGATCGTTCCCGAGTCGCATTGGAACTGTTCCATGCCTCGTTGGATTCTTTCTTAAAGCAAGCACGTAAAAGCGATGACCAGATTCCGTCCTCATACTCGGCGCAGGACTTCGCCGAGACATGGGTAAAACAAGGAATCCTGGCGCGCCCGCTGATCGATGGCCGGTTCATCTATGAACCGAGCGCGCAAACTTTGCGCACCCTGCGTTTCCTCGCCGATTTTTCCACCGATGATTCGCACCTGAACTCATCGCGCCTGAACACTTTACTCTCTTCGCTAGAGTCCCTCGCGCACGAGACAGACCCGGACCCCGAAGCGCGTATTCGCGCCCTCGAATCCCAAATCGCATTGCGCCAGGCCCAAATCGATCAGCTCCGCAGCGGGGATGATCCTGCTGTGCTTTCACGCACCACAGCCTTATCGGCGACCCGCTCCGTACTGGATCTGGCGTCCAGCTTGCCGGCGGATTTCCGCCGCATGCGCGATGGCGTCCAAGATATGCTCCACTCTTTGCGAGAAGGCATTCTGGACGCTTCCACCGCCAAAGGCGTAGCTGTGGGCCAAGTTCTTGAAGCAGATCGTCAATTGCGTTCCACCGCCGAAGGTGAAACCTTCAGCGGATTTACTGAATTCCTGAATTCTCCCGACGCGCAGCAGCGTTTCCGTGCCGCATTGGCCGAAGTTCTCGAACGCGACTTCGTAGATGATCTGGAGACTCCAGAACGCCAAATCCTCACGAATCTGTTGCGTGAACTGCGGCGCCAGGCAGCTGAAGTCCATGCTTCGTATGGCAAGCTCTCCGAATCATTACACGCATTCGTACAGTCCGAGGATTACAAGCAAGCAGAGCTGCTGCGGCAAGCAGTGCGTGAAGCTGAACTGGCGATCAGCAAGTCCGCTAGCCTCAAGCCACGAAGCGGATTAACCCCTATGGAGCTTTTCGCCCCGCAGTTTGTCACCCTTACCGGTCTGGGCATTTACGACCCCTCAGAGCACGTGGCTCCCCCACCCCTGGCGCAAGCCCCGGAATTCAGCGAAGCGGATATCGTACGTAATCCGTCCACTCCCCAGGCAGATCTGCCGTTGCTGCGTGAATCCATCACTCGGAACCTGAATTGCTCCGGCTCCGGTGCGATTAGGTTGGATGCCGTCTTTGAAACTCTGGATGCCGAGCACCGGCATTTGAATACCATTCGCGCTCTGGTGGAAATCGGGCGCACCAACGGCGAATCGTTGAACGAAAGCGAACTGCTGAACATCGATTTCCAACAACTCGATGGTTCCATGCGAACCGCCATACTGCCCGCATTAAGCTTTACGAAGGAGCCGCTATGACCAAGAGCGATTCATATGCCGCACCGATCACCGAACCACTGTTTGACGGCGACACCGGAACATTCACGTTGCCGCTTCGCCAGCTACTGGTCAGGTTGCTGCGCGGCCCCTACCTTGATGGTTCTGTGGATGCCGCTGCATGGCAGCTATTGCTGGATCAGCAACAGAGCATCAGCGATTACTTCGCTGAAATTTTCTTGGCATTGAGCCTTGATATGGACCGCAAAATCGCCATGCTCACCCCGGTGCAGATCGAACAGGTCCATACCTCTCCTATCGCTCCGCGGCGCCCGCTGAAGCGTGATGAAACACTGCTGGCTTTGCGGCTGCGTCTGCTGCTCGAACAGCATTCGGGCAGTGGAAGTGACGCCGTGATCTCGCGTGCAGGTATGCACGAGGTCTTGGCAGAACACCGCCAAGCTACCGACCGCGATGACAAGCGCTTCGCCGAGTCCTGCGATGCTGCGATTACCCGTCTGCAAGCCTTGCGTTTGCTCACTGGGACCGAGCTGGAAAATGAGTTCCGCATTTCCCCAGCCCTGGCGATGGCATTGCCGATCACCAATATCCAAGACATTCCGCGCTATATTGCGGCAATCGATGCTAATGACCCGGCCTTCAATCTGTCAGGTGATGACGCTGAAGGCCTAGCAGAGCAGACCCCCGAGTTGGTGCAGGAGTAACCGATGAGCATTGAAATGACTCTCCCACTGGGTGGAGCCCTGAACCCAGGCCAGCATCGCTTGAGCCGAGTGCAGATTGTAAATTGGGGTACCTTTCACGGATTGCATGATCTGGCCGTAGACCGTGCTGGCACTTTGGTCACAGGTCATCCCGGCGTAGGCAAATCCACTCTTTTTGATGCCATGGGCCACCTCTTCTTCGCGACCCCGCGCCTGAATGAGTCAGCCAATGATGCGGCAACGCGTGAGGACCGCCGCACGACGTTCTCCTATATGCGCGGGCGCAAGTTCAAGACCAGCGCCGGAACCGTATACCAGCGTCCGGGCGCGACCTGGAGCGCAATCGTGCTCAGCTACGACGACGGCATGGGCAATACTGTGACCGCAGGTGCGGTCTTCGATCTGCCCGATGCTGGTCTGGAAGGACAGGTTTCCAAGCACTATCTGCTGTGCGAGGGAAAGATCGATATCTCGGAGCTTGAAAACCACGGACCACGTCGTTTCACCGTGACTTCGTTGTCCAAAGCGCTGGCCCCCAGTGAAGCATTCGATACCCATAAGGCGTTTATCGAACGCTTACGCCGCCGGCTAGGGGTGGAAAGCGACAAGGCTTTCGCGCTGCTGCGCACCTTGCAAAATGGCAAGGGCCTGGCCAAGGGAGTCAACCAATTCTTCCGCTACGAGGTTTTGGAAGAACCAGCGACATTGAAAGCCGCTGCTGCGGCTGTGGAAGACTTCGCCCACCTGCGTGGCATCTACCGGCAGTTGGATACCGCCCGCGCGCAGCGAGACGTATTGGCTCAAGTGCCGCAGCAGGATCAGGCCTACCGTTCGCTAGCTGAACAGATCAACTCGGTGCAGCAGTTGCTGGAAAGCGAAGTCCACACCCTTGAAGCTCAGGTGCGCCAGCTCGTTTTGCGTAATGATCTGGACTCCCACGAATCTAACCTCGCCAAGTTCAAAGCTGACGAGGCCTCACTGCGCCAGCGCAAAGACGAACTCGATGATCAGCTCCAGTCCCTGGAAGCGGCTCATGACTCCGCCGGTTCTGCATCGTTGATGCTGCTGGAACGCGAAGCCGATGTGGCGCGCAAGTCCTTGAGCGAAAAGGAAAATATCATCCGCACCCTGCAGCAGCAGGCGACGGATGCTGGATTGGCCTTTGACTTCTCGGCCACCGGACTCGATGAACTGCGGGCCAACGCGGCCCGCACCCTGCAACAGCTCAGTTCAATCACTCATGACGCACAGACCGTTGAGTATGAGGCAATGGCTTCGCTGGTCAATTTGCGCAAGCGTGCAGAAACCTTGGCTGAGCAGATCCGCTCATACCAGCGGCGTGCAAGCAATATCGATGATCGGTCAATCGCTGCCCGCCGCGCCATCGCATCTGCCTGCGCGTTGAAAGAAGACCAACTTCCATTCGCTGGTGAGCTCATGGATGTATCTGCCGAAGCTGGCATGTGGCGTCTGGCCGCCGAAAAAGCTTTGCACTCCTTGGCCCGCACTTTGCTGGTTCCCGGAGAATTCCTCGCTCAAGTCACCCATGCCATTGATCAGCTCGATGGCTTGGGCCGGGTACGGTGGAGCGACATTTCCCAGAAACCACGCGATGCCGAAGCAGGCCCAGCAGATCTGGTGACCAAACTTGATTTTGCACCCGGCGAAGCCGGTAGCTGGTTGAAAGCGAAGATCACCGCAGATTACCCGCTGGCCTGTGTGGAAAACGATGCGGCCATGCATGTGCATCCCAAAGCCATCACCCCGGCCGGTACCATCAAGACCGGTGCTGGAAGCTTCGAGCGCGATACCCGCACGCTGCCTGCCTCAGAGTACCTTTTGGGCTTCACCAATGAGTCCAAGATTGCCGAGCTGCAGTCCAAGGCCACCCGGTTGGACGAAAAGATCGTGCAGGCCCAGCAAGCCGCCGATGAGCGCAGTGCTGCCAAGAATAAGATCGTTGCCAAAGCCCAGCTCTTGCAGGCGCTCATTTCTGATGAGCGGACTTTTGCCCAGCTCGATGCTTCCAAAGCGTTGGAAGCTTTGCGTCGCAGCGAACAGAAGCTCGGCGATGCGTTGGCGCTCTCCGGAGATTCGTCCAGGGTGCGCCAGCAGATTGAAGCGGCCAAGGCTGAGGCTGAAACGCTGGTAGGCGAGCTTGCTTTGGTTCGTTCACGCATTTCGGATCTGGAGCTACAGGTCCAGCGTGCCCAGCAAGTCCTGTCCAACAGCGATGATTTGGCGTCCGGCTGGGAAGAGAACATTCCAAATGCGTTGCGCCAGCATCAGCTTCTTGGACCGGTTCTGCAGCAAGTTGTGTCCGGAAACTGCCCTGCAAGTGAAGAGATCAGCGAAGCCTTCGCTGAGGTCAAGCTCCAGTTGGGAAGCCAAGTCAACTCGCTGCAGTCGCAGCGTCAGGAAATTGGCGGCACGCTGAGCGACACTTTCCGTCGCTTTGCCCGTGAATTCGGCACCTCTCATGCCCAGACGCACGGCACCACCGCTGAAGCTGCTGGGCACTATGCACAGCTGCATGACCAGATTGTGGCTGACGGCCTTCCGCATCATGAGGCGCAGTTCCGTGAATACTTCGCAAACCGGTCTTATGAACGCTTCAGCGATCTCTTGCAGTTGCTGGATGAAGAGCGCCGGATGATTTCCGAACGCATCAAGCCGTTGAACCAGATTCTGTCCGAGGTGACTTTTGAGCATGGATCAGTTCTCCGCTTGGAAGCGACTCAATCAATTCCTGTTGAGGCAGGTACCTTCCGCAAGGAATTGAAGGATGCCCTGCAGGAGGCTTACACCACCAAGGACGAGTCCACGTTGGCCAGTTCGTACCAAGCTTTGGAATCTCTGGTCACCGCGCTTAGCGACCCGGCGATGGCCTCTTGGCGATCGACCGTACTCGATGTCCGCCAGCATGTAATGATTAGCTGCAATGAGCACAAATCCAATGGCGAGGTCGAGACTGGTTTGGAGCCAGGAACGCTCTCCGGCGGTGAAGGCCAGCGCTTCACGTCCTTCATCATGGGTGCTGCTTTGGCTTACCAGCTGGGCTTTGCTTCGGCCGGGTTCACTTCCTACGGCACCGTGATGATTGATGAAGCGTTCATCCAGGCCAACTCAGAATATGCCGCAGCAGGCATACGTGCGTTGCAGGAGTTCGGTTTCCATCTGGTGCTCGCTGCCCCAGAAGACAAGATCGATCTGAGCCGCCATCTGGGATCCATCACCGACATCATCAAGCACCCCGGTTCAAACATTTCGGGCTTCGTGACCACTGGTCGCTCCCCCGCGATGGCTACGACGATTACCCTGCGCAGCTAGTTCCCCAGAACAGATGCAAGAGGTCCAGAACTCGCTTCGGCGAGTTCTGGACCTCTTGCTTTTGACTGTTCGCTACTACGCCATGCTGTGCTGAACGCGCTCTGGGATCATCACGACTCGTGGGGCGAGTTCTTGCGGTGCGAAATCCGGATCGATGCACTGCTTCCAGTACTGCAAATGCACCTTGTCGATTTCATGTGCAGAGCCCTGTACGGCGATGCCGCCTTCACCTTGGATGCTGTACCAATACAGGTAATCGACACCATCCAAAGTTTCACTGAAGATCGTCTCGACATACATCTTTTCACCTTCCAAGGTTTCAAGTACCGCAGGCATGTTGCTGTTCAAGAAATCCAGCCATTCGTTGACCACCGAGATTTTGCCAGGCAGTACCCTGAATCGAGTGAGTTCAATATTCATATCAATAGCCTATTGCGTATTGCTATGACCACCGAAAATGGGAATGGTCCTGAAAGCCTAGGCTTCAGAACCATTCCCATGCGCCGGCTACGGGCTATTCAACAGCCAATCCCTCAACCGGTGACAGCTTCGCTGCACGCCGGCCGGGAGTTACCGAAGCCAGTAGTGCGGCCACGATGCTGATCAGCAGGACCAGCGCGAGCTGCAACCATGGGATCTCGTAAGTCATCTCTCCCATGGATGCAAGCGCCGAGCGGGCGCCCAGCAATCCGTAGACAACACCAAGGACCAGGCCGAGCAAGGCCGCAACCCCACCTATCAGTACGGCTTCTGTTGCCAGCATCCCGCGCAGTTGCTTCTTTTTGAGCCCCAAGGCACGCAGCAGGGAGTTCTCCCGAGTGCGTTCCAGGATCGACAGGCTCAAGGTGTTGGCCACACCGATCAGGGCAATGAGTACAGCTACCGCCAGCAGAGCCGAGACAATCATCAGCAGCACGTCGATGATCTGGGAGAACATCGATTTCATGACCAGGCCACCGTTGATCATCGAGGACTCAACGCCGGTGATCGCAGAAATCTTCGTGACCAAGTCGTTGACTGCCGAGGCGCGGACGTCGGAATCCACCTTGAGCAAAATCCCCGTGTACTGGTTAGCTTCTTCAACTTCCAGCTTGTCGAATGTCTGCTCGGTGACGATATTGCCTGAGAGCATCGCCTCGGTCTTCTTCACCTTCAGCGTTTGATCACCAATTTTCACCGTCGGATTTTCCGGATTGCTCAGCACATAAACGATTTCTCCGTCAGCCGGCACGATGTCCGGGTCCAGCGCTACTTCGGCGAAACCTTCAGGATCAACGGACATGATCTCTGAGTTGTACATTTCTCCGGTTCCCATATCCACGTCTGCGTATGCGGAGGTGAAGCTGGAGCCAGCGGTGATCCCTTCGACTTCACCGATCTTTTCGAGCATGCTCTTGATCTCGGAATCCGAAACCTTCCGGTCATAGAAGGAGACCATCATGTCCACCGGAAATTCTGCGGCCACCGCGTTGTTCAAGCTGGCTTTGGCGGTCTGGCCGCCGACCATGATCATGGACACCAAAGTGACGCCAATGAGCAGTGCAGTTGCTGTCGCGGTGGTTCGCCCCGGGTTGCGCACCGCATTCAGGGCCGCAAGCTTTCCGGCAGTTGACTTGCCCGCCACTGCCTTGCCAATCCCGGACACGCTGCTCGGGACGAAGAGGGAGGCCAGCATCAAGATCCCTGGGAAGGAAACCAGACCGCCCAGGAAGGCAATGATCAGATCCCCCTTGAATGCGCCATATGCCAGCAAGCTTGCACCAGCCAGCAGGAACAGTATGCCGAAAATGATTCGGGCCTTGCCTGCACGGTTCTTCACGCTGGCAGCATCGAAGGGACGCAAGGCGGCCAGCGGCGCAAGCTTCATGGCCCGTCGGGCCGGAAGGCTCGCTGCGATGACGGTCATCAGCACACCGACGAGAATTGGAATGGCCAGTCCCTGCGGAGTCAGGGCCAATGTCGCATAGGACATTTCTGGCACCAACACGTGCAGCAGCTGGATCAGTCCAAACATCAGGACGACGGCCAGCAATACGCCGAGAATGGATGCGAGAATGCCGATGACCAGGGCTTCGATGAGTACGGAGCTTCGGATCTGCTTGCGTTTGGCACCCAAGATGCGCAGCAGTGCCAGCTCGCGTGTGCGCTGGGCAATCACCACGGCGAAGGTGTTGACGACGACCAGCCCGGTGACTACCAGCGCAATCAGCGCGAAGACCAGCAGGATCACGCTGAGCTGATCGGTACCGCCGGTGAGCTGGGCAACCTCGTTCAGCACCTTTTCATCGGCGCTCATCACGGCAATGTCAGTCATTTTCTTGTCGGCAAACAGCTTTTCCAGTTGTTCTTGCAAAGCCGCTTCAGAGCCATCGGTGTTGACGACGATTTCCGAGATTAGCGGTTGTTCTCCGGCAAAGTGCTTCCACGCTTGTTCGCTCATGCCGGCCAAAGCATAGGCTGAAGTCCGCGGGTTGGTGGTTGAACGCTGGATGCCGACGATGGTGTAGTTCTCTGCTGAGGCGGCGCCATTTTCCAGGGCCACAACATCACCGATGGACGTTCCCATGTCCTTGGCGTGGGCAGCATCGATGATGATCTCGTTTGATCCCTGTGGTGCACGGCCTTCGAGCAATTCCATGCCGCCCAGCCCTTGATCGGGGTCCACCGGCTGCATCGAAACGCCATAGCTGTCATCTGCGGTGCGCAGCAGTCCATCGACATACCCCAGCCCGTAGGCCGTGGTTACCGCGGACAGGTTCTGGACTTCTTTGACATCTTTCAGGCTCAAGGCGGTGGGATCTTGCCCGTCGGAAGCCAAGTCCCAATCGGGATAGGCCACCAGATCCGCATTCTTATAGGCGTCGCCCAGCGAATTCTTCAAGGTTGCTTGGGTAGAGGAATTCACCGACAGGGTAGCGGCTAGGAATGCGGTGCCAATGGCTACGGCCAGGATGACGGCAATATAGCGCCGCGCATAGGTCTTGATGTTCGAAAGGGCTACATGCAGCATTGATTACTCCGCCAGGGAGGCGAGCGCCTCGGTCACGGTAGCCACGGTTGGCTCCTGGATGGATCCGACAATAATGCCGTCTTTCATCAACAGCACAGTGTCTGCATAAGACGCGGCCACCGGATCGTGGGTCACCATGATGATGGTCTGTCCCATCTCACGGGTGGAAGTACGCATCAAGGAGAGCACTTCTGCACCGGTGCGCGAGTCGAGGTTGCCGGTTGGCTCATCACCGAAGACAACTTCTGGTCGTGTCAGCAGGGCTCGGGCCACGGCAACGCGTTGCTGCTGGCCGCCGGAGAGCTCATGCGGCTTGTGGTTCAGCCTATCGCCCAACCCCAACGCGTCAATGACGGTGTTGAACCAGTTGCGGTCGTGCTTCTTGCCGGCAAGCGACATCGGCAGCAAGATATTGTCCTTGGCGCTGATGGTTGGTACGAGGTTGAAGGATTGGAAGACAAAGCCAATCTGTTCGCGACGCATTTCGGTCAGCTGGTCATCGCTCAAATCCAGCAGGTTCTTGCCGCCGATGATAATTTCGCCGGAGTCTGCGCTGTCTAGACCCGCTAAGCAGTGCATCAGCGTGGATTTGCCAGACCCCGACGGGCCCATGATGGCGGTAAAGCGTGATCGTTCAAAGGAGACGTTGACGTCTCGAAGGGCCTCAACTCGGGTGGTGCCATGTCCGTAGGTCTTGGTCAGGCCGCGTGCTGCGACCGCATATTCAGTTTTCGACAGAGTTTCAGAAGTCATAGTAAAAGACTATGAAATCCCTAGCCAACCGTGCATCCACCAGCAGGACGTACTTTGCCGGGGTACGTCATACCAAGGTATGAGCTAGCCGGAAGTTGAGCTCCACCTTCAGAGACGCGCTTAGCAGCCGTGTTCATGCTCGGTACTGCGGTGAGATGCCGGCTCAATCTGGAAGGTCGAGTGCTCAATGCTCACCGTGAAATGGCTTGCCACGCACTGCTGCAAATCCCGGAGAAGTCCACCTGCTACCCCGGCGGAGAAGAAGGAGTCTTCAACCACCACATGGGCGGTGAGCACCGGCAGGTTGGAGGCGATCTGGCTGGCATGCAAGTCATGTACCGCGATCACTCCCGGCAAGGCTTCCAAGTGCTCGCGAACTGCAAGCAGATCTAATCCCCTTGGCGTGGATTCGAGCAGGATATGCGTTGTTTCGCCCAGCAGCTTCACTGCGCGTGGAACAATCAGGGCACTGATCACCAGAGCCGCGATGGAATCTGCGCGCATCCAGCCGGTGAAAGAAATAACTACCGCAGCGATGATCACGGCCACCGATCCCAAGGCGTCATTGACGACTTCAAGGAAGGCCGCACGCATGTTCAGGTTGCTGTCTCTTCCTGCGGAAATGATCCACATGGAAATAACGTTGCCCAGCAGCCCGATGATGCCAAAGAGCAGCAATCCGGCGGGTTGGACTTCTGCTGGGGTGAAGAGCCTGCGCACTGCATCGATTGCCGCGTAGACGCCCACTGCCAGCAGCAATGCTGACTGGAAGGTGGCAGAAAGGACTTCTGCACGGCGGAATCCCCAGGTGCGGTTGGTCGTTGGCTTGCGCATGATCAGGTTGGCGGCGGTCAGCGCAAGCAAAAGTCCGAGGGTATCGGTGAGCATATGTGCCGCGTCCACCAGCAAAGCCAGCGAATTGGTGATGATTGCGCCAATGACTTCTGCGATCAGAATCAGTGCGGTGATGGCAAAGGCCCAAGCCAGGCGGGTTCGATTCGCTGCGGAATGATCGTGGGAGTGCCCGTGGGAATGATTATGTCCCATGCTCAGCCTCCTGCTTCATCGGTGCTGTGGGCTTCGTGCCAATGATGAGGTGCCAGGTCTTTGGCAATGAGTGCCATGGCAGAGTCGGTCAAGGCGTCGAGCGCTTCGCCTTGGCTCAGCGAATAAATGCTGGAACGCCCCTGGCTTCTGACGTTCACCAAGCCGGTGTCTTTCAGGCAGGCAAGGTGGGCGCTGACGGTGCTTTGGGCAAGGCCCAAGTGCTCGGTCAGTTCTTTGACCTTGTGCTCCCCGGTATGCAGATGCTCCAAGATCAGCAGCCGCGTGGGGTCTGCCAGGGCGTGGAAGAGCGCGGCAAGTTGCAGCTTACTGCTACGCACTTCCAATACATCGACATTTGACTCTATTATCGCCATATAACGATCATAGGTGAGATTGCCATTAAATGAAACGCTTCATGATCTGACGCGATTGCTGATGAATGGCAAGATGAAAATATGACTGAAGATCTCATCGTTGGCAAAGACGGATTGGCACGACCACGCTGGGCAGCATCAAATGACATGCTCCGTACGTACTACGACCAAGAATGGGGCATGCCAATCACGTCCGAAGCGGGCTTGTTCGAACGCCTCAGCCTTGAATGCTTCCAGTCAGGCCTGTCCTGGGCCATCATCCTTTCCAAACGAGAATCATTCCGCCAAGCCTTCGCTGGATTCGCTCCGGAGCAGGTCGCATTGTTCACCGAAGATGATTTTGAGCGATTGATGAACGATGCCGGGATTGTGCGCAACAGGCTCAAAATCCGTGCCACAATCGCCAATGCTGAAGCAACCTTGATGTTGCGGGAAGAGGGCGGGCTGCCGGACTTCGTATGGTCATTCAAACCAGAGCAGACACCAGCTCCGCATTCTTTTTCTGAAGTGCCGACACAAAGCCCAGAATCCAAGGCGCTGGCCAAGGAACTGAAAAAGCGCGGATTCAAATTTGTCGGCCCAACGACCATGTACGCATTAATGGAAGCAATCGGCATGGTGGACACCCATCTGGTTGGCTCCCACCGCCGCGGCTCTTCAGGCATTTGGGCCTGAAATGATGGATATGCACCTGCCCGCGACGGGGACATTGGATGTAAGCCATGCACTGGCGGTCTTGAAGCTGCATTCGCTTCCTGTCCAGGAGCGCTTGGACGAGCCTGCCGCCCGACTCCAACGCGTACTGCAGGTGAAGGGCCGGCTCGTCGAAGTGACCTTGGAGCTGACTCCCTCAGGTATTCGGCTCTCCCACGACGCGCCAACGGAATTTAGTCTGCACATCTCGGAGGTCATTAATTATTGGTTCGGCGTGCAGCAAGACACCAGCGATTCCTACGAGGCGCTGAACGCCATTTCTTGCTACCGATCGCTAGCTGCCGCTTTCCCTTCCTTGCGCTTGATTAGCTACCCGGATCACTTCGAGGCTCTAGCCACCACGGTCATCGGACAACAGATTTCCTTGGCGGCGGCGCGTACCCTGGGCAGCCGCTATGTCGGCGCATTGGGCCAGCTGCATAGTTCAGGCCTTCGAGCCTTCCCCACTGCCAGCGCTACTGCCGCCTGCACGCCCGAGGAATTGCGAGAGATCATCCGTTGCCCTCTTGCGCGGGCAACGACGCTTCATACGGTAGCCGCCTGGTTCCAAGCCCATGGCCAGCTCCTGCTTTCGAATGGCCCCGAATTCTTGGATGAGCTCCAAGGGCTACGTGGAGTAGGCCCGTGGACGCGGAACTATGTCGCATTGCGGGGGCTGAGGGATCCGGAGATCTTCCTCGAATCAGATCTTGTCGTCCGCCGTGCTCTTAGAAAGCTTCACGATAGCGGCCTGGCCGTTTCTCCGCCTCCAGTTGGCACGGGTTCCTTAGCTACATTGCTGCTTTGGTCCTTTGACGCCAGCTAGCTCAACGCACGAAAAGGGAACCTACCAAGGTGTGCAATCCTGGCAAGTTCCCTTTTCTGATGAATCGGCCGACTGAGCAGGTCAGCAGATTCCCATTCCCCTAATTCAAGCCGGCTACGCCATACACCGCTTCGAGGAGAGCACCCTCGATAGGCGGTGAACTAGCCGATTATTATCGGTCAAGCTTGACGCTTCTCCCGACCACACACGGGAGAAGCTCTGGAATAAGCATAACCCAAGAACCACTAATAACGTCAAGGGCTAATTACGTAATTTTTCGACATTTAGATTAGGTGTGACTAATCATGCCGAACAGGCGGCGCCAGTAGGCTAGTCAGCGAAAATTTTGCCTACCTCGGTACGCTTTTCAGCTTGGAAAGCATCTTCGGCACGACCAAAGGCCCAGTAGGCAGACAACGACATATCGCGACGATCAACGCCACGCTCGTCATAGAAATAGGCACGCAATTTCTTCATGACCTCGCGCTCACCGTGAGCGAAGACCTGCACCCGTCCGCCCGGCCAAGGAATCTGCCGGACAGACGAATCCAAGATGGTCGTTTCAGGGGTGAATGCAGCATTGCGGTGAATCCAGCGGACTTCCACGCCGGCAGGTGCTTGCAATTGCATCTCATCGGCCTGATCAGCAACTTCGATGATCACCAGCCCGGTCATCTGCGCAGACATGGCTTCCAAAGAGGCAGCGATGGCCGGAATAGCGGTTTCATCTCCCGCAAAGAAATGGAAATCAAACTCGTCCCTGGGGACAAACATTCCACCGGGACCAGAGAAGCAGATGGAGGATCCAATCTGCGCGTCGCGTGCCCACGGACCGGCTAGGCCTTCATCACCGTGCACAACAAAATCAACTTCGATGGTGCTTGCCTGCAGGTCGCTGCGACGCACGGTGTAGGTGCGGCGAACCGGCATGTCTTCTGGTGCCAATTGCGCGCGCAATGCCTCCATGTCATAGGGCAGTTCGAGTTCCAGCTCGGGCTTGGCGAACAGGAATTTCACGTAGCGGTCAGTCACCGGCTTATCAACGAAGTCGCTCATCCCCGGACCGCCAAGAGTCAGTCGCACCAGATGAGGAGCGATTTCCTCGCGCTTGAGGACCTGTAATACGACCTGAGGGCGCGCCGGACGACCTCCAGCTTGCGGGCCACCACCAGTTGGCTGAGACACAAAACCACTTCCTGTCCTAATAAGGGTAGATAGATCAATCCTAATTGACAGGTGGAAAAGAGGTTACTTCGAGAAGGTGCCGGCCCCTTCATATGCACTGAGCCCGGCCCGCTGCTCGGGGCTTAAACGCTGCACCCGAGAAGTTGCCGGATCGAAGTAGGCCAAGGTCGTGGAAGCCTTAACACACAGATAGTCAGCTACCGGGTCGCGGAATTCGTAGCAGATATCAAAACTGGCAGGCTTGATGTTGGCAACCCAGAGATCAACGTTCACCGGAATGTTGCGGTATTCAAGTGGACGGGAATAGCGCACGCGATGCTCGACAACCAGGATCTGGGTTCCTTGCGGCACCGCGGAGAAGATCTCTGCCTGAGGCGTCACCCCAGGTGCGCCGGTTCCACCGGGGACGCCGAAGCCAGCGATGCGGGCTTCTTCCATCAGCCTAATCAGATTGACGTTATTGACATGGCCATAAGCGTCCATATCACCCCAGCGCATCGGGATCTGCACCCGCAGGGTAGCTTCAGCCATAGCTAATCGTCCTTCAACAAATTCACGCTTTCGGTGCTGACAATCCCCAGCTTGGCCAGCTGCTTCAGGATACGAGCACCATCTGGCTCGTAGACCCATGGCACCTCGGGGGTGGTTCGGCGCAGTTCATGTGAACGGCCACCAGCGAGCACCGCTTCGGAAGGCGTCAGCTGGCGAATAACGATGGCCCGCACCAATTCCGGATAGCGGCGCGCGAATTCCGCATAGATCGCTGGGTCGTGCTGGCCGTCATCACCGATGAGAACCCACGACATATCCGGGAATTCCTCGGCTAATCGTCGCAGCTGATCAACCTTGTGCTGCATTCCGCTGCGGAACCAAGAACGGTCCGTCGGACCCCAGTCAGTAAGCAGCAACGGCCCTCTGGGGAACAAATTGCGCGAAATGAAGCGCTGCAAGGTCTGTGCAACATTCCATGCGCCCGTAGAAAGATAAATAGTCGGGGATCCCGGGTGCTCAAGCAGCACCTTCTGCAGCATCACCGCCATCCCCGGAGTCGCAACGCGCGCATGTTCGGAGAGCACAAAGGAGTTCCACGCCGCCAGCAGGGGACGGGGCAATGCAGTGACCACAACCGTGTCATCCACGTCGCTGATCACGCCAAACTTTTGAGCTTGATCGATCACGAGGATCTTCGCCTGAGCATCATCACCATCGTGAGCTTGCAGCCTGATCTCATTCCAGCCGGCGGGAAGGTCCACCATCAGTTTCACATCGATGACACCGCCGCGGTCAGCTTCGACTTCGAAATGCTGATTGCCAACGTCGATACGGACTTTCCCTCCGGGCAGGATCGGAGAGATGAAGTTGCGGAAGCCGCGGATTCCATCGGCAATCACTTGGGCTTGATGCTGCCCAGCTTCAAATGCCCCCGGCCTGGCCAGGACCACGCGGGCAAGGACGCGGATCCAACTGCCATTGGGCCCCGTTGAGCCGTACCCCACGTAGGGCAGGATCACTGTTTCGTGGCCGCTAGCCAGGGCACGCCGTGCACGCCATCGATGCACTCCGTCTTCTATCCGCGAAGCTACATGCCGGACATCGCCATCAGTCGAAATATGACTCATGCTCCCAGTCTTTCACGTCAAGCGGTGGACTTGGGAAAACGACAACTTGTGTCTTTTGCCCCTTGCCTTTTTCTACAAAGAGTAGAAAACTAGTGCTATGAAATTCGAACACGAACTCAACAGTCCGGTTCTTGTCTTGGACGAGGACCAATCGTGGCAGTTGCTCTCGCATTCCGCGCACGGACGCGTAGCAACTGTGGCGGCAGGGTTAATCGATATCGTTCCGGTGAACTACGCGGTGCACAACGGCAAGCTCTTCTTGCGCACCTCCCCGGGAAATAAACTTGCTGCCATGTCGATCAATGAAAAGATCGCTTTCGAAGTAGATGGCATCCTCTCCGATGAAGCCTGGTCGGTCGTCGTACACGGCAGCGCTGAAGTGCTGGATCACGAAGCCGATATCCAAGAGGCCCGCGAAAGCGGCGTCACGCCTTGGATCCCGACTCAGAAGGATTTCTGGATTCGAGTCAATGTGGATTCCATTTCTGGACGCCACTTTGAACTTGGCGAACAGCCAGAGGTCGCTGAGTAGTTCAAAGTTGTTAAGCATTGCAAAGGCCGCTTACCTATCCCCGGATTTTGGGGTAGCTAAGCGGCCTTTGCCGTATGCTGTCGAATGCTTATGAGTACGGGTAGAACCCTTCACCGCTTTTGCGTCCCAGCTTTCCTGCAGCCACCTTGTCGGTGATCATCGGGTGCGGTTGGTCTGCCTCGTCTCCGGTCTCGGCATACGTCGCCTGGGCAATGAAATCAATAACATCCAAGCCCACCATGTCCATCAGCTCAAACGGACCCATCGGATGGCCCAAGGCAGTCTTGGCAGTGGTGTCGATGTCTTCAATACTGGCAATTCCCGCGTGGGCCAGGTTCAGCGCCTCGGCATTGATAGCCCCCATCATGCGATTGGCGATGAAGCCCGGGATCTCCTTGTTCACCAATACCGGGTTCTTCCCCAGCTGGTCGGCAACTGCGGTTACCGCCGCGATTGTTGCGTCGCTGGTCTGCTCATTGCGGACCACTTCAACGCATTTCATCACCAATGCCGGATTGAAGAAATGCATATTGCACACCTGCTGTGGACGGCCGCTGGCTTCTGCCACCTTGGAGGATGGAAGAGTCGAGGAGTTCGTGGCCAGGATCGCGTGAGCGGGAGCGTGCTGGCCGAGTTGAGCAAAGATCTGTTCCTTGATGTCCAGACGCTCCACGGCGGCTTCGATCACCAGATCCGCATTTGAAGCGCTTTGCGCCAAATCGGTGCTTTGGCTCAAGCGTGCCAACGCCTGCGCTACCGTGGCTTCCTCGAGCTTTCCCTTGGCTAGCCGACTAGCAGCCCACCCTTCCAGCTCGGTGCGTGCTGCACTCAACGCCTCGGCAGAAATATCCTGCAGCACGGTGGTGTAGCCACCCAGCGCACAACTCATCGCGATCTGCCGGCCCATGGTTCCAGCGCCGATCACCAAAATATTTTCAATCGTCATTGGTCATTTCCTTCTTTGCCGTCCTGCCTGCCGTAGCTCAGCCGCGCAGGTAGGTCGTCGTGGTGTGCGTGTAGAATTCGCGAGCTGCTGCCCCTTGCTCCTTCGGTCCGTATCCAGAAGCCTTCGCACCGCCAAAAGGCACATGCGGGTCGGCACCGGCCGATTCCGAATTTACATGCAATATGCCCACGTCGAGAGTTTGCTGCGCTTCCAGAGCCAACGCAAGATTCGAGGTGAACAGCGCAAGGCTCAATCCGAATTCCGAATCTTCAGCAGCCTCGAAGGCTTCCTGCGGACCCTTGGCCCTTTGCACGGACAAGATCGGTGCGAAGAATTCATCACGCCAGGCGCAGTTGGCTCGTCCAGCCTTCCCTGCAGGAAGTTCCAAAATAGTTGGCGCCAAGAAGCTGGGAGTTTCTGGGGCTTGCCCACGATAGTGAAGCGTTGCGCCCTGTTCCAGTGCTTGGGCAACCCCCAGTGCTGCAGATCTTGCCGACTTGGCATCAACCAGCGGCCCCATATGCACCGATGGATCCAGCGGATCGCCGGTCACCCACTGGTCTAAGCGGACGGTGAGCTTGTCCAAGAATTCGTCGGCAATCGTTTCGTCGAGGATCAGCCGGCTCGTGGCCGTGCACTTCTGGCCGGTGGAACGGAACGCCCCGAAGAGCACCTGCTCGCTTGCCAGATCAAGGTCGGCATCAGCGAGCACCACCGAGGCATTCTTGCCGCCCATCTCTGCCTGCACCGGAATGCCGCGCGCGGCCCCTGCGGCGCAGAGCTTGCGACCTACCCCTGTGGACCCGGTGAATGTCAGTCCGTTCAAGTACTCGTTTGCGATAATCGCATCGCCCAGGGCGCCTGGACCGATGATCAGGTTCAGCACCCCGGCAGGCAGACCGGCATATTCCAAGGCCTGCACGAAGCGCAGCGCCAGCAACGGCACCAAACTGGCTGGCTTGAACACCACGGTATTGCCGAAGACCAAGGCCGGGGCAATCTTCCAGGCGGGAATTCCGATTGGGAAATTAAACGGGGTGATCACCCCGACTACGCCTAGTGGCTTGTGGGTTACCAAGATCTGTTCCCCAGCGCGTGGGGATTGGAAGACGGTGCCTGCCGCGCGCTCTGCTTCACCGGAATAGTAGGTCAGGATCTGCGCGGCGCGCAGAACTTCGCCTGTCCCTTCTGCGCGGGTCTTGCCTTCTTCTGCTGCCAGCTCTGCGCCGAAGCTCTCGCTGTGCTCCTTGAGGTAGCCGGCGGCTTTGGCCAAGATGGCTCCGCGGGCAGCCATGGGAGTCGATGCCCAGGACTTTTTTGCTTGGTGCGCCGCGTCGAAGGCGGCAGCCACCTGCTCGTGGCTGGCGGCCAGTCCCTCGGCCAGCACCGTGGTGCCATCGACGGCGGCTTGGGTTGAAATGCCCGATCCCTGCCCGGGAACCCAATTGCCATTGAGGTACTGCTGCAAGGCAACAATAGTTCCGTTGTGTTTCATTGGTTTTTCTCGTCTTCCTTGGCTTCGCGGTTTAGCGGAAGGCCGGGACACCGGTGAGCTTGTTGCCCAGGATCAGGGTGTGGACTTCGTCGGTGCCTTCGTAGGTGCGCACCGATTCCAGGTTGTTGGCATGGCGCAGCGGCGAGTAGTCCAAGGTGATCCCATTGCCGCCAAGAATGGTGCGCGCTTCGCGGCAGATTGCGATGGCTTCGCGGCAGTTATTCAGCTTGCCCACGGAGATCATGTGCAGGTCCAGCTTGCCAGCATCCTTCAACCGGCCGATGTGCAGGGCCAGCAGGAATCCCTTGTTGATTTCCAACGCCATGTCCACCAGCTTCTGCTGGGTCATCTGGTAGCCAGCCAGCGGTTTGTCGAACTGCAGGCGCTCCTGGGAGTAGGCCAGGGCATCTTCAAAGGCATCGCGGGCTGCGCCCATCGAACCCCACAGGATGCCGTAGCGAGCCTCGTTCAGGCAGGAGAACGGGCCCTTCAGGCCCACAACATTGGGCAGTACTGCCGAGCCAGGCAGGCGCATATCGACCATCTCGATTTCGCACTGGATGGAGGCACGCATGGAGAGCTTCTGCTCAATCGGGGTCGCGGTGAAGCCAGGGGTATTGGTTGGCACCACGAAGCCCCGAATGCCTTCCTCAGTCTGCGCCCAGATCACCGCGACCTGTGCGACATTTGCCAAGCCGATCCAGCGCTTGGACCCGTTGATTACCCAGTCATCGCCGTCGCGGCGGGCAAAGGTCGTCATGCTCGAAGGGTCGGATCCGGCTGTTGGTTCGGTCAGGCCGAAGCAGCCAATGGCTTCACCGGCGGCCATCTTGGGCAGCCACTGCTGCTTCTGCTCTTCGGAGCCGTGCTTGTAAATCGCGCTCATGGCCAGCGAGCCCTGAACCGAGACGAAGGTGCGCAGCCCGGAGTCGCCAGCCTCAAGCTCGGCACCGGCGATGCCGTACTCCACCGCGGAGCGTCCACCGCATCCGTAGCCGTCAAGGTGCATGCCCAGCAGGCCCAACTTGGCCATCTCGGGGACGATTTCAAGTGGGAAGACCGCGTCGTTGTACCACTTGGCGATATTCGGCTTGATGTGCTCCTTGACGAAACCGCGCACAGTGCCGCGCAGGGCCAATTCTTCTGCCGAGAGCAGTGAATCGAAGTTGATCAGGTCCGCTGGGTCTAGAAGGCGTTCTGCGGTGCTCACGATATTTCTCCTTTAAAGTTCTATTGATTACTGGTTTGCCAGGGTGTTAAGAAGTTCTTGGTGCTGTCCATGGGCGGGCGGGATGCTGCGATATTGAGCAGAAGTGCGCGAGAGTCCAATGGGGCTGGCAATCTGCTCGGTCGTCTCGCCAGTAGCGGGGTCGGTGATGATCGCAACGGGGTCCAATCCCAGTTCCTTGGAAAATTCGATGGCCTCAGCAATGGAATTGACCTTGCCCGCTGGCACCCCGGCGGACATGAGGGTTTGTGCCCAGTGCACTGCGGTATCTTGTGCGGTAGCTGCCTCGATAATGGCTTTGAGGTCCTGGCGGTGGGCCACCCGTGCGCTGTTGCTGCTGAACCTGGGATCATCAGCAAGTTCGGGCTGGCCCAGTTCCCTGGCAAGAGCAGCAAATTGGCGATCATTGCCCACCGCGATGGCCACCACTCCGTCTTGTACGGCGAAGGTTTCGTATGGAGCGATGCTTGGATGCGCATTGCCCATGCGTGCTGGAGATTTTCCGGTAGCCAGCGTGCTGCTGGACTGGTTAGTGAGTCCTGCCAGCAATGAGTGGAGCAGATTAACGCTCACTCGTTGCCCCTGGCCGCTGGCATCGCGTTCTCGCAAGGCCAGCAGGATTCCGGTGACTGCGTTCTGCGCCGCCAAGACGTCCACCAGTGCAACCCCCACCTTGCTCGGGGTCCCCTCTGGTTCTCCGGTGATGCTCATTAGTCCGCCAACAGCCTGCACCAGCAAGTCGAAGCCGGGCAAGGCTGCGCCTTGCTTTTCACCAAAGCCGGAGATGGAGCAATAGACCAGCTTCGGATTCAGCTCATGCAAGCTGCAGTAATCCAGCCCGAATTTGGCCAGCACCCCGGGACGGAAGTTTTCCACCAGCACATCTGCTTCACAGATCAATTCACGCAGCGCCTGCAGGTCAGCGGCATCGGCAAAGTCGGCAATCACTGCCTGCTTATTGCGGTTCACCGACCAGTAATAGGTACTGACGCCCTGCGCGTTGACCGGGGGTTTCCAGCTGCGGGTCTCGTCACCTGCCCCGTTTTCCACCTTGAGGACTTCAGCACCGAAATCCGCCAGCGTCATAGTGCACAGCGGCCCAGCCAGGATGCGCGAAAGGTCAATGACTTTGACCCCTTCTAGCGGTTGGCTCATTTGCTTCGACACCTTCGTTCCACACACAAATTATTAGTTACATGTTGCATGCTACTCTATGTCGCACAGATCACCCTGACAAGGTAATGCAAAATATTTCATAGTATCCACACATCGCCCAGGAATTGGCAATGCTTCTCCACCTAGGAAATCAAGGCGTCCAAGCGTTCCAAAAACGGCTCCGGATCCAACCCCGGCGTGCGGGAACAAACCGAAGCGATCAGCATCTGGGCGGTACGCAAAACGTGATCCCGAACCGCCGCCGCTGCACCCTGGGCATCTTTTGCCACAATAGCTTCCATGATTTCTTCCCGATCTCCGGCCAAATCCTGGCTGGAGCGGGCAAAGGGCACGGTAGTCTGCCCATGCGCTAGGACAAGGTTTCTCAACTCCCCCACCACGCTGTCGAGCTTGGAATTTCCGGCCAGCCCCAGAAGATGAAGGTGGAATGCTTTATCCGCTTCCAGGGTTGCTCGACCATCGCCGGTTTCACCGATTTCCAGCATTCGTGCGTGAAGGGACTTGAGATGTTCAATATCCGCATCGGTCGCATTGCGTACGCCGCGAGCGGCGGCCGGAGGCTCAATTGCCAAGCGCAGCTGGAAAACCTCCACGATGTCTTCGAGGGAAATCTGGTTGACACGAACCCCGCGGTTCTTGGCTACGGTAACGATGCCTTCTTTTTCCAGCAGTTGCAGGGCTTCGCGCACTGGAGTCCGGGAGACTCCAAGCTTTTCAGAAATTCCAATGGCTGAGTAGTGCTCCCCTGGAGTCATCTCGCCAGCAACGATGGCCGCGCGGATCATCGTGGTCACCTGCTCGGTCAAAGAGACCTTCTGCTTAATCGGTTGCATGCTACTCATAGTCTGAAGCTTATCCCGATTCGCCCCAGCGACAAGGAATTGCCATTAAATGGTCTGGCGCAGCGGGACTTCCTTAATCAGCAGAATGCAGACGAAGGCAACCACCGCTACAGCCGCCGAAACGACAAAGACAATCCCAGTCGCCTCTCCATAGGCTGCTTCGACCACCTGGCGCAGCGCATCTGGCATACCCGAAAGGTTCAGCGAATCTTCATTGGCCAAAGGCGAGGACGGTTGCCCTGAGACCAGCGGAGACTTGGCAATCAACTCGGCGACGTTACGCGAAAGCAAGGCACCAAGTACCGCCACGCCAGCCGAACCGCCTACTGAACGGAAGAAAGCGACCGAAGAGCTTGCCGCACCGATATCGGTAACTTTCACCGTATTCTGCACGGAGAGCACCAAATTCTGCAGCATGAAGCCCATTCCCACACCGTTGAGGAACATGCCGCAGGCCAACAGCCAGTATTCGGTATCGTGGCGCATCATGCCCAGCAGGCCAAGTCCCGCGACGTTGAGGATCGAACCAATCAACAGGTAGATTTTCCATCGGCCAAAACGCGTGATCATCTGGCCCGAGAAAACGGATCCAAAGTAATTTCCGGCGATCATCGGCAAGGTCATGAGACCGGCCATGGTCGGAGTCGCTTCACGCGCAATCTGGAAATACTGGCCAATGAAAGCACCAGTTCCAAACATTCCCACTCCTATTGCAATCGAAGCCATAATTGCCAAAGACGTGGTTCGGGTACAAATGATTTTCAGCGGAATGATCGGTTCGCGCACCCTGGACTCAACCATGAGCAATATGGTGGTCAGCAGGAGAACCGAGGAGACCATGGTGTAGGTCTGCCACGAATTCCAGCCGAAATAATCTGATTTCCCTACGTAGGAGACCCAAATCAGCAAGATGGAGACGGCGGAGGTCAGCAGTACGGCACCGACCCAGTCGATATGCACAGGACGCTTGACGTGCTTCAAATGCAGGGTCCGATGAATCAACACCATGGAGAGCAAGCTGATTGGGATGCCGAAGAAGAAGCACCAGCGCCAGCCCAGTGGCGAGTCGACAATGAACCCGCCGAGCAACGGCCCTGCAGCGGTGGATACCGCCATGACCGCACCAAAATACCCTGAATAGCGTCCTCTTTCTCGTGGCGGAATGACCGTTCCGATCACCGCCATGCCCATCGCCGTCAAACCGCCCATGCCAATGCCCTGAATCACTCGGGCGAACAGCAGCACCGGGATGGACCAGGAAAGTCCAGCCAGCAAGGAGCCGAGCACAAATACCAAGATCCCTACCTGCAACAGCTTCTTCTTATCGAAGAGGTCGGCCATCTTGCCCCAGATGGGAGTAGTCGCGGCATTAGCCAGCAAGGTCGTACTCAAGACCCAGTTGAAGTCCGTCTGCGTACCGCCAAGGACATCCATGATGGTTGGCAGCGCAATGGAGACAATGGTCGCCGCCAGCATGGCAGCGAAGAACGAGGCCAAGACGCCGACGATGGATTTAAGCACCTCTTGCTGCTTCATCTGCGGGCGGTCGGCGGCTACCTCGGTCAGGTCGATTGGGCGTTCGCCATCCGGTTTATTCTTGTCCATGCTCTGCTTCTCCTGCCGTGCCGAACTGCTCGGTGCGCTGGGAATGGATGCCACGCATCATCGTGTCGTTCAGTTCGCTTAACGCTTGCGAAATCTGCGTCAGACGCTCCGGATCCCAATCCGGAAGCAGTCCTCTCATGCGTTCCAGGCGCAGGCGGTCACGGAATTCAAGCTTTGCACGGCCTGCTTCAGTCACCCAGAGCACGTGCCGCCGGGCGTCAATTTTGCTGGACCGCTTAGCGACTAGGCCAGAATCTTCCAGTTCAGCCAGGTGCCGGCTCATCGCTGCGGTGCCGATCCCGAGGAACTGGGCGAGGTCAGCAGCGTGGGTGGGTTCTCGGGAATTAAGGGTTTTGAGCACATGGTGGGAAGCATTGGATACTTCGGGATCAGTCTGATCCATATGTGAGAACACCCGAAGGATCCGCGAGCTGCGGGCCAGTTCGTCGAGCAAGCCCTTAATCTGTGAATCTGCTTGGGTATTTGAAGACTTGTCCACGTTCTATTGGCTGCCTATCTTTTGCTGTCTCCACTCACATTAAGTTCGAATCGTTTCTTTGGTCAACGTTTTTCTTAATTGCCACGACGGTAAGCTGGATTTGTGAATGATCGTCAAGTTCAAACCAGCCCACATTTCGCCGAAGAATTACGCCTTGCGGCCCTGAAGGCAGCTCGCCAGGCCGCCGTATTGCTACGTGAATCCTTCCGTGCAAATGTCCAGGCAGAGCATAAGAGCAACGCTCACGATCTGGTCACCGACATCGATCGGCGCAGCCAGCAACTGATCACCGCCTCCTTGCTGTCCGCTCAACCGGATTCGTGGGTACTGGGCGAAGAACAGGTCTCCGGAGATCAAGGACTGCCCGCATCCGGAAAAGTGCAGTGGATCGTTGATCCGATCGATGGCACCAGCAATTTCGTTCACGGCGTGGCATTCTTCTGCATCTCCATTGCAGCGGCCGTCGATGGTCAACTGCTCGCTGCGGTAGTCCTTGACCCGATCTCTGGCGAAGAATTCACCGCTAACTCCACTGCCGCATTCCTCAACGAACGGCGCCTTGAACCAAGTGCTCGCCCGGAACAATCCCGGGCCAATCTGATGACAGATTATCCGGGTGCCGAATCCATGCTCAAAGACGGTGAGCTGTCGATGAAGATCTTTGGCCAATGGATCCAGGACTTCGCCACCGTGCGGCGCAAGGTCTGCGCAGCCTTGGAACTAGCCCATGTTGCCGCTGGGTGGTGCGATGCCAGCATCGGGTTCGATACCAAGGTTTGGGATGTGGCTGCCGGAGCGCACTTGATACGCATGGCCAAGGGGACCTTCCGCGGACTGTCCTACGGACAACCGGGCCTGGCAGATCACCAATGTCCAGGGTTCATCGCCCAAGGACCAGGCGCCAACTACCCTTCGCTAGCAGCCGCCGCCGAACAAATTCATCAGCTGCGGGCCAGCATCTAAGCCAACAAGTCTGACAATAGCAAAGTAGTTCGCCCTAGCTCTCGGCTTTGGCTACTTTCGGACGTACTATGGCGACATGGAACCACTATTTCACCGGACCGCACACTCCGCAGTGCGGCATCATGGAGGCGGAGGGGTGATCCTGGGAGGAATCGGAGCAGTTCTGCTTTTTGTTTCCTTCGCAGTGATGTTGGCAGCACAGTCCTTGGACTGGGAGCCACTGCTCATCGGCATTAGCTTGGGCGTTTCGACAGTACTCTTCGGCGTGGTATTCCACTTCACCCACTGATAGGAACTGTTCGCTTTTCCAATAACCACAACGGCCCCGGATTCATTGTTCATCAGAGCAACAGATCCGAGGCCGCTTTCGTGCTTGGCTGTTTTACAAGTGGGTTGGCGCAAACATCTTCAGCAGCGTGCGCACCACAATGACGTTCGGCCCATCAGACTTCAGGGCCTCGGCGAGCGCGGTTCCGATGTCTTCTGGCTCGACGGCTTGAGCAGGGATGCCAAAGGATTGTGCCAGCGCCACGAAATCCGGACGGGCAAGCTCGGTGGCAGTCGCCTTCCCGAAGGCGCCTTCCATGTATTCGCGCAGGATGCCATATCCGCCATCATCAACGATCAGCCATGTGACCGGCGCCTGATGCTGCTTGGCGGTGGCCAGTTCGGCGATGGAGTACATCGACGAACCGTCCCCGCTGACGGCCAGCACGCGCTGCTTGGAACCGATGGCCCCACCGATTGCGGCGGGGAATCCGAAGCCTAGGCCACCAGCGCCCTGGGCGGAGTGGAACTCACCGTCCTTGGCGTCCCAGCAGCTCCATCCCCAGTAGGCAGCGATGGTCATATCCCAGAAGGTCTGCATTTCGGAAGGAACAGCGGCACGGATGTCCGCCATGAATTTCCGTTCCTTGGCCAAGTCCTGCGCATCCAGGCGGCCCTGCACCTTTGCCAGCGTTTGGGCTACTACCTGCTGTGGGGTTTGCCCATGCCAGGAAGCCTGGGCCTTGAAGCCGGTCGCGCGCATCTCTTCATCCAAGAATTTCAGCGCTTCGCGTGCATCAGCACGGATGCCCAAGGCCGGGGTATTGGATTCCAGGACACGCGGTTCGGCATCAATCTGAATCATCTTGCCACGCGGTTCGAGCGTGAAGTAATTACTCGTCACCTCGCCCAGAGCCGAACCGATCACCATCAGCACGTCGGCGTCTTCCATGACTTCCGAGACAAAGCGGTCTTCAGCCCAGGATTGCAGGGACAGTTCGTGGTCCCAGCTGAAGGCTCCGTTGCCGCCAGGGCTGCACAGCACTGGAGCCTGCAGTTCCTCGGCCACGGCCAGCAGTTCCGCTTGGGCGCCAGCACGGCGTACCCCGCCGCCAGCGATGATCGCTGGCCGCTTGGCATCGGCTAGCCAGCGCATGGCCTCACGAATCAATTCTTCACGCGGCGGGTGCGGATAGGCTTCGGCCAGAGCATCTTGTACCGGAGGAACCATGACCGGGGCGAGCAGGACATCCTGTGGCACCTCAACCCAGACTGGTCCCATCGGCACGGTGATCGCGCGTGCCCACGCGTCCTGGATAGCCGAGGGGATCCCCGAAGCGTGATGCACGGTCTGCTGGAACTTGGTGACGTTGGCGGCCGAGGCCTTCTGGTCATCGAGCTGGTGCAGCATGCCCTTGCGCCGAGCACCCAAGCCGTCCAATGGAATCTGGCTGGCGATGACGACCATGGGCACACCGGTGGCATAGGCCTCCTGCAAACCCGCCAGCGAGGTCAATGCGCCGGGGCCGGTGGACAGGAACAGGACACCTACTTCGCCAGTCGCGCGGGAGTAGCCATCGGCGGCAAACGCCGAGTTGTTCTCGACGCGCGAGGAGATGAAATCCAAACTTGAGCGCGAGAGCGCATCGAAGAGGCCCAAGGCGTGCTGCCCGGGGATGCCGAACACGGTTTTAGCACCGAGTGCGGTGAGGGTCTCGATGACCAGGTCCCCGCCATTGCGTTGAGGTTGCTCATTCATTAGCTATTCATTCCCTTACTGGCACGGAAGTCGCTGATCAGGCTGATCAAATCATAGGTGACATGCGAGGCCGCCACACCGGTCAGCTCTGCATGGTCATAGGCCGGAGCGACTTCAACGATATCTGCACCAACGATGTTCAGCCCACGCAAACCGCGCAGGATTTCAAGCAATTCGCGGCTGGTGATGCCGCCGGCTTCCGGGGTGCCGGTGCCCGGGGCGTGAGCCGGGTCAAGCACGTCGATGTCCACCGAAATGTACAGTGGGCGATTGCCAATGCGATCGCGCAGTTTGTCCACGATTTCACGTACGCCCTGGTAGTAGACATCGGAGCTGGTCACGATGCCAAAGCCGAAACGCTTGTCATCTTCCAAGTCTTTTTTGCCGTATAGCGGACCGCGGGTGCCGACATGGCAGATTGCTTCGGTGTCCAAAATGCCTTCTTCAACAGCACGGCGGAACGGAGTGCCGTGCGTATATTCAGCGCCGAAGTAGGTATCCCACGTATCCAGGTGCGCATCGAAGTGCAGCATGGCAACTGGTGCTCCAGCGCGCTGCGAAGCGGCACGCAGCAAGGGCAGCGCGATGGTGTGGTCGCCACCAACGGTGACGAGGGTGGAGCCATCGCTGGTCAGTTCCAGTGCCTCGTGTTCAATGGTTTCAATGGCCTCATTGATATTGAACGGGTTAACCGCCATGTCCCCTGCGTCAGCCACCTGGCTCTGCGCAAACGGCGAGGTATCTGTCGCCGGGTTGTAGGGGCGGATCAGGCGCGAGGATTCACGTACGTGGTTGGCACCAAAGCGGGCACCGGGACGATAGGAAACACCGGTATCAAACGGCACTCCGACAATCTTGATGTCGGCTTTCTCCACTTGGTCCAGTCGTGGAAGCCGGGCATAGGTGCCGCCTCCTGCATAGCGCGGAATCATCGCAGCATTGATGGGCCCTAGACGACCATTTTCCTCGATACGGATTTCCTTCATCGCAACTTCCTCCCCAAGACACAACAGCACAAAAGCCAGAGTTGTCTAATACGAAACTTCAGTTTTCTATTATGCTATTTTGTCTGCTGGATCACGTCAAGATCAGGCTTCCTCCGCCACAAGAATCCAGGAGAAATGTAGAACGCCGCCACCCGGGATTGGGTGGCGGCGTTCGCTTCAACTATGTTCTTGGCGTTCAGCTGGCAGAACTACGATTCTGCTGGGCAAGCACTTCCAGCGCGTGGTGCCAAAGTCTTGGAGTTTTGACTATATTTCAGGCTATTTCGCCCAATGAAGATGATCAGCTCTCGTCAGAGTGCTTCTTGCTGGCTTTAACCAGCGCACGATCGACCTCATGGATACCTAGGCAAAAACCTGCGGACATGATCAGTGACTTGATAGTCAGTTCAGAAAGATCATCGGCTACGTACACCAGCTGAACTGGTCCAGCCAAGATCAGCAAGACCCCGGTCCACAACATATAGACCCACGAGGTATGCGCTTGGGCCATCAGTGGGAAGCGTGCGCGGCGGCGAATCGTGCGCACCCCGATGGTCACGATCACGATCGCCAGAATCGCAGCGCCGATGAAAAAGAAATTGCGCTGGGTGCGGATCCAGGTCAGGGTGGTGCCGACAAGGACACCGAAAAGTATCGAAGCCCACCAGCTGATGCTGCGCAATTGGTCATGCGTTGTGGTCGGTTCCCGTGTTTTCACACCTCTCCCATCACTTATCGATCCCAGCGCCCAAATCAACGCAATGCTTCTAGAATACGCGGTTTGCCGGCCCACCAGCCAACGCAAGGCTGCGCAGGGACTGTCCCACCTCCAGAACAGAAGCTGGAGACGGACAACTAGAGAATCAGCGTCCAGGTAACCACGGCGGTCTGGTCGGACTCGTTCTCCCAGCTGTGCGGCTCACGGCCGGGGAAAGTTATAGTGTCGCCAGCTTCGAGTTCCACTCGTTGATCAGGTAATACGAGCACGAACCTGCCGCCAATCACATGCAGCACTTCCAGCTCGCAATCCACCGAATACAGTTCCGCTTCGCCGGTGCCCTTCGGCGCGATCTCGGCACGGATCATCTGCACCCGCTTTTCGCTGCGAGGCGTAACCAGCTGCTCCGTGATGCCATCACCGCCGAGGGAAACGCGAGGAGCCTGCTCCAGTCGCACAAGTTTGGTTTCCGGAACTTCAAAGAGCGTACCGACTTCAATGCTCAGTACTTCGCACAGCCGCAAGAGGGTCGAGACCGACGGGCTGGTCAGGTCGCGCTCGACGCGTGAGAGGAAGCCCTTGGTCAGTCCCGAAAGCTCGGCGACTTGGTCAATGGTCATGCGCTGGGTTTGGCGCACCCCGCGCAGCCGCGCGCCAATATTGATCGCTGCACCGGTTGGTTCAACTGGCAAGGTTTTCATCGTTTGGCTCCATCGACGATTCTCATAGCGGCAAAGCCCAATCCATTTCGGTTTCAAGGCCTGCGGAGCAAGTTTACCAATGGTAAACACGCGGTGATCTCTATCGGCATTCATTCTGCCCCGTTCACCCCACCGAAGATGCCTAGGGAACTGCCTATGAGTCGTGAACAGCTCGATGGCCTGGTGTGCCGACTGCATCTGGTTCCAGCAGCGAAGCGGCAGTCATATTTCGCCCCATGACTTCTTCAAGTCCCCACCCCGGCAGTAGCATCAGAATTGTTGCTTCACGAGATGCGGCGCCAAGCTCCGACTGGCCGCACACCAACCCCAAGTTCATGGGTGGTTCGGATGAGGAAGCGGTCCGCGCATCAACAGTTGCACGGGCAAGAGCTCGCCAGAGAGATGCAGCCCCATGACGTATCCAATCCTGCCAATCATCGACCGCCAGACCGGACAGGTGCAGTTCAAAGCCGAAGGCCACTGGCATATCCGATATGTAGCGGATCCGCTGCGGCTTGAACGACTCCTTGCCCGGGGCGTGAGACGGCCGATCTTCGACCCGGAAACATCAAATTTGCTGCTCGTAGTGCCAGCAATCGCAGATCCTGCAGGCAAGAAATTTGCTTTTAGCCTTGCCAAATTCCCAAGCAACGGAGCCCTGACTAAACTGGGTAGCTGATCCGACCCACGGGTTTCATTGGGAAACTCCATGTACTAGGAGAGTCATCTTCACGATGTCACAGCACTCAGCAAGCGAACCAAGCAAAACTCAGATTAAGCGATGGCGGCAATACCTCGCCGACGAAATCGCCGAAGGGGCCATCTACCGTGCCCTCGCGGAGAAGAAAACCGGGCAGGAACGGCAGATCCTCTTAGGCCTGGCCGAAGCCGAAACACGCCACGAAGAACACTGGCGGACCAAGCTCGGCGGACACGTCAAAGACGTTCGTCCATCCTTGCGCCGCACCATGCTGCGTTTCCTGGCACTGCACTTGGGCTCGGTGTTCGTGCTGGCCATGGCCCAGCGCTCGGAAAGCAGCTCCCCCTACCGTGATGACAAGGATGCCACCGCACAGATGGCAGCCGACGAACAGGTCCACGAGGAAGTAGTCCGTGCGCTGGCTACCGCTGGCCGCGCACGTCTTTCAGGCAACTTCCGCGCCGCGGTCTTCGGTGCCAACGATGGGCTGGTTTCCAACCTGGCGCTGATCATGGGTATCGGCGCCACCGGTGTCTCGGCAACCTTCGTGCTGTTCTCCGGCGTTGCTGGTTTGCTGGCCGGTGCGCTGTCCATGGCCGCTGGCGAATACGTCTCAGTACGTTCCCAGCGCGAGCTGCTGACCGCTTCGCGCCCAACCCAGGTCACGCTCACTGCAGCCCCGAACCTGGACCTCGATGCCAACGAGCTGCTGCTGATCTACAAGGCCCGAGGAATGAGCGATGAGGATGCCGAGCACCGTGCGGCCGAACGCATGGGCATGTTCACCTGTGACTGCAATCCCGGCTTCTCGTTGAACCCAGAAGGCCGCAGCGCAGAACTTGAAAAAGAACATGAAGAGCTGGGATCGGCGACCGGAGCGGCCACTACCTCGTTCTTCCTTTTTGCGTCCGGCGCTATTGTGCCGATCCTGCCTTATATCTTCGGCCTATCCGGCCTGAGCGCAGTCATCATCTCCGTGGTGCTGGTTGGCATCGCCTTGATGATTACCGGCGGCATCGTCGGCTTGCTCTCCGGCGCGTCCCCATTCAAACGAGGCCTGCGCCAGCTGGCCATCGGCTGGGGAGCGGCTGCCGTCACCTATTGCTTGGGCCTGATCTTCGACGTCAGCGTCAGCTAGCGGCCCGACACCTTGCGCATGCCGGTACAGCTTCGCCTGTACCGGCATTTTCCATGCCTGATTCAGCTGCCCTGTGGATGCCGGGTGCGCCGGCGCAGCGTCGTCATGGATTCGATGAACGCCATGGCTTCTTCGGCCGTATCCACTAGCGCGATCTTCTGCTCCATGACCCGCTCCTTGGCCAGTGCTTGCAGCAACGGCCACGCCGGCAGGTCCTTGGTCCAGTAGTCCTTGCCAATGAGCACCATCGGCACCACTCGGGCCCCAGTGGCGTAATAGTTTTCGCAGGCGTCCTGGAAGATTTCCTGCACCGTGCCAGCGGCCCCCGGCAGGACAACCAGCCCTCCATTGGATTGCTCCAGCAAAATAGCTTCGCGAATGGAATTGGTGAAGAACTTGGCAATCCCGGTGGCGAACAGGTTCGGCGGCTCATGACCGTAAAACCAGGTCGGCACGCCAAGGGACTGGCGCTGGCTGGGGAAGCGTTCTTTGACCATCAACGCAGTTCTTGCCCAACCGGTACGCTGGTGGATCGCATCCGGCGCCTCGGCCAGCATCCGCAACGCCGTAGTGATGTCCTCTGGTTCATAGTCAGCCAACCACGCTCCAGCATTGGCCGCTTCCATTGCGCCAGGCCCACCGCCGGTAGCCACCGCATAGCCCGCCCGGGTAATCATCCGCCCCAGCTCTACAGCTCGCGCGTACTCGACAGTGCCGCGGTTCATCGCGTGGCCGCCCATCACCCCGATGATCGGAGTGTCCTGGAACATGCCTTCATACACCGCTGAGACCAGCGCCTGGCCAATATGGTGATCATGCAACGTCTTGGACAGCGCACTGTCATCGCTATTGCCGTTCACCGCGACATGCTGTTGCGAGTACGCGTAGATCTTCGCATCAGGCACATGTTCGTAGGTCTGGGTCCGAATTCCCGAGTACAGCTCATCGGCTGAATACAAATCCCGGGCACCAGTTTCAAAGGGCAGCTCGGACCCCGAACTCATGCATAGACCGCCGGTGGCTTGCACGATCTGCTGGCCTTGGGAGGAATATTGGCAATCAATGAACAGTGCTTCGGAAAGGTCCAGGGATTTGAGCACGGTATCCCGTTCGCGCAGATCAACGCGGTGCACGCGCCAATTTTTCCCGCGGGCGCGGTGAGATGCCAACGCCTCGGCTGCAAGCCGATCGAACTCAACGAGCGATGTTATGTTCACCGCTCGTGCTGGAAGGTAGGGCCACACTTGGGACATAGCTACACGCTACGTCACAGATAGTGATTATTCACAGAAAAGCTCTTCAACTTTCACCACGGCCCTGAACGTGAAACGATGAGAGGATGAGTGAATCTGTTCCACCAACCATTGATGCCCGCCATTTACTGGCTTTTCTGGGCAACGCGCCTTTCTTCTACGGAAAGACCCTGGCTGCAGAAGAAAATTCCGTGGTTGACGTGGAATTCGACGAAGACGCCCAACAAATCGAAGGTACCGTCACCGAGTCCGGTGAAGAGTACGCTCCGATGATTCAAGTGCGCTTGGACAACGAAGAGTGGAAGATCGATTCCTGCGAGTGCACCTGCGACGCGCCTGGCATCTGCTCGCATATCGCCGCACTGGCCATCATCTCCAACAAGATCGCTTCACAACCGCGAACTTTGCCGGCTCAGGAAGAAAAGCTGAACACCGTTTGGTCCCAACAAATAGATTCCTGGTTTGAAGAATCCGAACCTGGTCCTGCCGACGGGTTGCTCGGTTCCCAGCACGATGCTGTGGTGCCGATGGCCCTTCAGTTCCTGCTCTTTGATTCAAAGGACACCACCCAGCAGCAACAGTGGATGCCAACTGGCACCATCCCCCACCCGACCCGCAATAAGCGTTTCCGCTTGGGTGTTCGCCCGATGGTGCGCAATACCGAGGGCCGTTGGGTTCGCGGCCAGCTTCGCTGGACGACCTTAGGCTTCAAGACCTACGGCTGGAACTTGCTGCGTGCCCAGCACCACTGGTTTACCCGTTTTGCCTCGATGGCCCGCAGCGATACCCAGTTGCAGTTCAAAGTCGATGAAGACTGGCTGTTTTTGGATGAGTACGCCTCTGACCTGCTCTGGCCACTGCTCGAACAGGCCGATGAGCTGGGCATCCCGCTGATCACCACCCGCAATGAGCAGCGCGTGCGCATCGTTGATCCAGCCAGCTTCAGCATGCGTGCTTCGTTGAACGAACAGCACCTGCAGTTGGACGGAGTCCTGCACATTGCCAATCAGGATCTGGTCCTTGAACCTGAGGCTCCAAGCGGTGTCATTGCCGAGCATGGCTTCTACGCTCAGCTGGCCCAGCCTGATGAAATTTGGCTTGCACCAAGTCTCGAGCCGATCCCTGACGCGCATCGGCGTTGGTACGTTGACCGCAGGCCAGTTACCGTGCCAAAGTCTGAGATCAACAATTTCTTCGAGTCCTCCTACCCTCGTTTGGCTCGGCGTTTCGAGCTGAGAAGCACGAGCGAAGAGCTGGAGCTGCCGGTTCTGAACCCTCCGTACGTTCAGGTCACCGTGGCGTACAAGCGGGAGTTCAACGAGAAGGATGAACCTAACGACACCGCATCGGTCGACTTCGAGATCCGCTATCCGGGTATTCCCAGCGATCAAGAGGTATACGACTTCGAGGCCGAGGAACTGCTTCGAAGCGCTGTGCATGAAGTCTTCGAAGCTCATGAAGAAGGCGGCAATCCCAGCCTGTCGCCAAAGTTCTATGCCCGCGATGACACCATAGATTTCGTCACTGAAATCCTGCCCGAACTGGAACAGCTTCCAGGGATCAAGCTGCTTGAGAAGGGGTCGCGTCCAACTTTCCGCCAGCTGCGGGAGCTGCCCCAGCTGAAGATCAACGCCGTGAACCACGAACGCACCGACTGGCTGGATCTTGGCCTGTTGATCACCGTGGGCAACCATGAAGTTCCCTTTGCGCAGATTGTCGAGGCCATGAGCAATGGCCGGATGAAGCTTCGCTTGCCTGATAACACCTGGTTCTCATTGAATCACCCGATGTTCGCCAAGCTCAAAGCGCTAGTGGACGAAGCTCAGGCAATGAATGACAAGCCGAAGGAGGGAGACCTGAAGCTGACGGTCTTCCAGATCTCGTTGTTTGAAGAGCTTGATGAGATGGCCGAAGGCATCGATGGTGCCGATCTGTTTATCGCACGCATGCGCTCGCTGCTCAAAGTCGCCGAAGCGCACCATGCTGAAGTGCCCGATACGCTCAACGCCCAGTTGCGCCCTTATCAGGTTGAGGGATTCCATTGGCTCTCCCGTCTGTATGAAGGCGGTTTTGGCGGCATCCTCGCCGATGACATGGGCTTGGGTAAGACCTTGCAGACGATCGCCCTGATCCTGCATGCCCACAAGCTCTGGGCTGACCCGCAGGCCTGCGCCCAGCTGCCTGCGACGCAGCGCACCCAGTTGCCGTTCCTAGTGGTTGCCCCGAGCTCGGTTGTTTCCAACTGGGAAATGGAAATCAACAAGTTCGCACCGTCGCTGCGGGTTGTCAGCGTCGAAGGTACTTTGCCTTCAGCGCGAAAGCTGCAGGAGCTAGCCGAGAATTACGATGTCATTCTTACTACCTACACCCTGCTGCGCCTGAATGACGAGATTTACGAGGCGCAGCGCTTTGCCGGCTTGATCCTCGATGAGGCTCAGTTCGTCAAGAACAAGTCCACCAAGGCACACCGTACCGCTGTCAATTTGCAAACCAACTTCAAGCTGGCTGTCACCGGTACGCCGATGGAGAATAACCTCTCCGAGCTTGGTGCACTGCTCTCGCTTGTGGCACCAGCGTTGTTCTTGAACACCACACGTTTCAATCGCCAGTTCGCTCGACCAATCGAGGTCCTGGGCGACCGCGATGTCCTTGCCCTGCTGCAGCGTCGGATCAAGCCATTCATGCTTCGCCGCACCAAGGAATCTGTGGTCCTGGACCTTCCAGCCAAGCAGGAGCAGCAAGTACTGGTGCGCCTGTCCGAAGAGCATCAGCACGTCTACGACACGCATCTGAACCGTGAACGCCAGAAAATCTTGCACTTGGTTGAGGACTTGGATCGCAATCGATTCACTATTTTCCAGTCCTTGACGCACCTGCGCATGCTGGCCTTGGAACCTTCCTTGGTGGATCCAGAACTCTCAGATGTCACCGGTTCAAAGCTTGAAGCACTCTTCGACCAGCTCGATGATGTGGTCGGCGAAGGACACCGCGCGCTGATCTTCAGCCAGTTCACTTCATACCTGAAGGTGCTGGCCGACAAGCTGACCGAACGCGGCGTGAAGTTCGTGTACCTGGATGGAAACACCCGCAACCGCGCAAAGGTCATCGAGCAGTTCAAGGAAGGCGAAGCACCGCTGTTCCTGATCTCGCTGAAGGCTGGTGGTTTCGGGCTGAACCTTACCGAGGCCGACTACTGCTTCTTGCTTGACCCTTGGTGGAACCCAGCAGTGGAAGCCCAGGCGATTGACCGTACGCACCGTATTGGCCAGACCCGCCAGGTCATGGTGTACCGCATGATTTCGCAGGGCACCATTGAGGAGAAGGTCGTGGCCTTGCAGGAGAGCAAACGCAAGCTGATCTCTACCGTCATGGATGAGGCGGACGGATTCTCCAAGGCTCTGACCGCCCAAGATATCCGAGGATTGCTTGAGTAACAGGTTGATTAAATCTGTTGTTTTAGCAGGCATCTTCCAGTAATACCCTGTATATTCAAAATGTCCGACGATGTGCGCTACGCCACACTTGGTGTGCTTGTCGGACAGTAGCCCAGGCGGATCCTCGTCAGGGCGATACGAACGACAAAGGCGGTAATAACCGTGTCCCTGATTAAATCGGAGACTCTCAGTACCCCCGATGATGACTGGATGAGCGCATCGGTGAGTATCGATAAAGATCGTGTGGTGATTCAAACCGAGCAGGAAAGCCTGTCCTTGGAAAACGACCGGCTCTTGGAAAAGATTCGCAGAGTTTTAGCCTCTCCGCTCGAAGAGATTTTCTACAACCCAAAGCACCGAATGCTACTGATTCCAGGCGCTTTCGCTGCTATCGGCTCTTCATTCCTACGAGTCGATACTGAAGCTGCAGTCGGCCTACGCGGCTAGCACTCTTCAACTACATGCCCCAAGTTGCCCACCGGCAGCTTTGGGGCATTTTTGTACCCTCGGCACACGGCGTTCAAGACAGCCGTTCAGCACACCGCCTTATGGTGGTCTCTGGCAACAATTTCTACCCCTGGAATTCTTCTCTAGGATGGGCGGTTTTCGCCAAGAACCGCCAAATTTCGGCCTCTGATCTTTCGAGTCCTTGGCCACAGTTTCAACTTTTTGCCCGTATCTGACCGAGCCGTCGCCAATTGCTCGATTACCCCATGCTTACGTGGGTATTCGGCACTCACCCCAACACCAATTCCACTGTCATCACTGGTGTTCCCTCGGCTCAGGAGTGCCCTTCGATCAGGTCATTAATGCGATTTTTGGTAAACTTAATGATTGTTCGCTTAAGCGTTTCGTCGCTCGAAGCAGGTTTTTCACCGGATTCTTGAGTAGAAATCTATCGATTTCGATGAGTCACATGGCGGCCGCAACCAGCTTCAAAGAGCAGCGATTTTGCTCCTCACTATGCGGATGAAGACGGTCGCTGGCACTGCGACAAGATCAAGAAAGATATGAGGAGTGAAACTATGGAAGCAAGAAACTCACGGAAGCAGCGGTTCCTGCGAAAACGCCGCTTGAAGGTAGAAGACGTTACCGTTGTCGACGATTCGATGCTCAAGAAAGCTATCGGCGGTACCGTCGTTGGCAACTTGATGGAATGGTACGACGTCGGCGTCTACGGCTACCTGGCAGTGATCATCGGCAAGCTCTTCATGCCCGACACAGTCGAGCCGGCAATTCAAACCCTCTTCAGCCTCGGCGTCTTTGCCGTGACGTTCGTTGCCCGCCCGCTTGGCGGCGTAATACTAGGCCAGCTGGGTGACCGCGTAGGACGCCAGAAAATCTTGGTGTTCACCCTGCTCATGATGGCCTTGGCCACGTTCGGCATCGGCATCCTTCCGGATTACTCGACATGGGGTGTGGCAGCGCCAATTCTCTTGGTCGCACTGAAGCTGGTTCAGGGCTTCTCCACCGGCGGCGAGTACGCCGGAGCAACTACCTTCATCACCGAATACGCTCCAGATAAGCGCCGTGGCTTCTATGCCTCGCTGCTGGACCTCGGCTCCTACATGGGCTTCGCTCTCGGTGCTGCTTTCGTTTCCATCCTCCAGCTGACGCTGAGCGCAGATGTCATGGAAGGGTTTGCCTGGCGCATTCCATTCCTGGTTGCCCTTCCACTGGGTGTCATTGCCTTGTGGTTCCGTTCGAAAATCGAGGACACCCCTGCCTTCAAGGAAGCTCAGGAAGCGGCCAATCGCGCGAGCGAAGACGCAAGGAACTCTGCCGATGCGCCGAAGGGCGTCATCGACTTGGTGAAGTCGTACTGGCGCGAGCTGCTTACCGGCTTCGTGCTCGTTTCGGCCGCCAATACCGCTGGCTACGCGCTCACCAGCTACATGCCTACCTACCTGACCGAGACGCTGGAATACGATCCGGTCCACGGCAACTTGCTGACTCTGCCGATCTTGGTGGGAATGTCCTTGTGCATCCCGCTGGCTGGCAAGCTCTCCGATAGCGTGGGCCGCCGCAAGGTCCTGTTCATTGGTTCGATTTCGTCCGTAGTCTTGGCCGTTCCCGCATTCTTGCTCATGATGCATGGCCAGATCTGGTCCACCCTTGCGGGCCTTGCACTGCTGGCCGTCCCAGTGACTTTCTACGTTGCCAACCTCGCTTCGTCGTTGCCTGCGCTGTTCCCGACCGCCTCGCGGTACGGCGGCATGGGCATCTCGTACAACTTTGCCGTCGCCATCTTCGGCGGCTTCGCACCGTTCATCATGCAAGCGCTGGTCACCATGACCAAGTCCTCGCTGGCCCCCGCCTTCTGGGTCATGGGCACTTCGGTCGCAGGTTTCATTGCTGTCTGCTACCTGCGTGAATCTGCTCGCAAGCCGCTACCTGGCTCGTTGCCGTCGGTAGCCTCCGAAGCTGAAGCGATCGAGCTGGTTGAAACTCAGGAAGAGAACCCGGACCTTGATGTTGAAGAACTCTTTGAGCAGGTTCCTGCGCTCGAAGAGAACTATCAGCAGGAGATTGCAGACGCCAAGGCTGCTCAGTCCTAGGCTAGATAGCCTCTCAATGGGGTTGTGAGCGATGGTGGGGCCGGTTCCAAGCGGAACTGGCCCCACTATCGTTTCACCCGGCTAAAGGGCTATGAGGCTTGGCAGTAGGAATCGTAGGTTGCTTGTGCAGCCCATTGCGCCTTCGCATCTAGCCTCAGCTCGCAGTCAAGAATTCCGAATTCAGTCTCGGACCAAGTATCGAAAACGAGCCTATAGTCGTTTTGCTGATCGTTGAGGCATTGAACGCTATATGTGTAGGTCACCGGGCGCGCTGCCGCGTATCCCACGAGCCCCGCAGACTGCTCGGAGCTTCTGATCAACGATTCCAGCCCTTCGCTTGCATCATAGGGCCGTTCTACGACAGTGGTTTCGGAGACGGCGCCGGCCGCCGTGAGCACTTCATTGACATTGTTCCAGTCAGGACGAGGACTGAAGGTGACAGAGGAGCCAACAGATGCGTCCACCAAAGTATGGCGCATGTCCTGGTCATAGAACTGGTCGACTCGGAGCAGTTGCGGTGCACCACGCAGTTCGCCCTCGCTGGCAATGTACGGACGATCGCAAGAACTTGCTGAATCAGGGTTCAAAGGCAATGGCCCTTCACTTTTACTGGATCCTGGGCTTGTACAAGAAGTCAATGCCAGAGATAGGCACGCAAACGCCGCCCAGTAGCTTCCGCGCATCGTCTGCAATCCTTCTCTTTAAGTCCTAGAACTCAATTATTCCAATCATCATATTAGTCCAGCGACGGCTTGACTAGTAGATTCCTATTAAAAGCGAAACGACCGCCATTTCTCCTGATGGTTCAGGAAAAACGGCGGCCGTTCATTCCCGGAAAATATTTCCGGTTATCAGCTTCAGTTCAGCGACAGCTTAGAGAGCTGCGAAAACTTCGCGCAGCAAGACGGCAGTCTCCGAAGGAGTCTTGCCTACCTTGACGCCTGCAGCTTCCAGTGCTTCCTTCTTGGCCTGGGCGGTGCCAGCCGAGCCGGAAACGATGGCGCCTGCGTGGCCCATGGTCTTGCCTTCAGGAGCGGTGAAGCCAGCCACGTAGCCAACTACTGGCTTGGTGACGTTGGCTTTGATGTAATCAGCTGCGCGCTCTTCAGCGTCGCCACCGATTTCACCGATCATGACGATGGCCTTGGTCTCTGGGTCAGCTTCGAAAGCAGCCAGTGCATCAATGTGGGTGGTGCCGATGACTGGGTCACCGCCGATGCCGATTGCGGTCGAGAAGCCCAGATCGCGCAGTTCGTACATCATCTGGTAGGTCAGGGTACCGGACTTGGAAACCAAGCCGATTGGGCCCTTGCCGGTGATGTTGTTCGGGGTGATACCAACCAGTGCTTCACCTGGGGTGATGATGCCTGGGCAGTTAGGGCCGATGATGCGGGTGATCTGGTTGCCGTCGGCGTCAACCTTCGACTGTGCCAGAGCCCAGAACTCAGCGGAGTCCTGTACTGGAACACCTTCGGTGATGACTACAACGAGGCCAACTTCAGCCTCGATAGCCTCAACGACTGCGTCCTTGGTGAACTTAGGTGGCACGAAGACGATCGATACGTCAGCGCCGGTCTCGGCCTTGGCCTCAGCCACGGTGCCGTAAACCTTGATGTCCTGCTCACCGTGGGTCACGGTGGTGCCGGCCTTGCGGGCGTTAACGCCGCCAACAATGTTGGTGCCAGCCTTGAGCATCAGGGCGGTGTGCTTGGTGCCTTCGCCGCCGGTGATGCCCTGGACGATGACCTTGGAGTCCTTGTTCAGGTAAATGCTCATTGTTCGCTTATCCCTCTTACTTCGCTGCGTTGGCGAGCTCGGCAGCCTTGTCGGCGCCCTCATCCATGGTTGCTGCCAGGGTTACCAACGGGTGGTTGGCCTGGGCCAAGATGGCGCGACCCTCTTCAACGTTGTTGCCGTCCAGGCGGACAACCAGTGGCTTGTTCGCTGCATCACCCAGGGTGTTCAGCGCGCCAACGATGCCGTTTGCAACAGCGTCACATGCGGTGATGCCACCGAAGACGTTGACGAAGACCGACTTGACCTGTGGGTCATTCAGGATGACGTCAAGGCCGTTAGCCATGACCTCAGCCGATGCGCCACCACCAATGTCAAGGAAGTTAGCAGGCTTGACCGAACCGTGGTTCTCGCCAGCGTAGGCAACAACGTCCAGGGTCGACATGACCAGGCCAGCACCGTTACCGATGATGCCCACTTCGCCGTCCAGCTTGACGTAGTTCAGGCCAGCGGCCTTTGCCTTTGCTTCCAGGGGATCGGCTGCGCCCTTGTCCTCGAGCTCTTCGTGAGCTGGGTGGCGAACCTCAGATGCGTTGTCATCCAGGGAAACCTTGCCGTCCAACGCAACGATGTCACCGGCACCGGTCTTCACCAGTGGGTTGACCTCGACGAGGGTGGCGTCTTCTTCCTTGAATACAACCCAGAGCTTCTGGATGGTTTCTGCAACCTTGGCACGCAGTTCTTCAGGGAAGTTAGCCGCCTCAACGATTTCAGCGGCCTTCGCGGCATCGATGCCAACGATTGGGTCGACTGCAACCTTTGCCAGGGCGTCCGGGCGCTCAACTGCGAGCACCTCGATCTCCATGCCACCTTCTACCGAGCACATGGCCAGGTAGTTACGGTTTGCACGGTCCAGCAGTACCGAGAAGTAGAACTCCTCAGCAATGTCGGCACCCTGAGCGATCATGACCTTGTTTACGGTGTGGCCCTTGATGTCCATACCGAGGATGTTGGAAGCGTGCTCGAAAGCTTCGTCAGCGGTCTTAGCAACCTTGACGCCGCCAGCCTTGCCACGGCCGCCAACCTTGACCTGTGCCTTAACTACAACAACGCCGCCGATCTTCTCGGCTGCGGCTTTGGCTTCTTCCGGGGTGTAAGCGACGATACCGGCAAGCACGGGAACGCCGTGTGCCTCGAATAGATCGCGCGCCTGGTACTCATACAGGTCCACGGGTTTGTGTCCTTCGTTCGAAGTTCATGCTGACTCGCGACACGGCCACAGACCGAAATCCATGCCATGCCAAAGAGAGCGCACCGCAACTATCGGGACGTCGTTAGGCGCCGTAGCCCGTGCGCACCTCTCAGACTATCCCGACTTTCGCAAACTTCCCACTTTTACAGCGTGTAGAGAAACTCGCGAAGACTGCCGGAAACCATCAAGATGTGACCTAGAAAACACTAAAAGTCTGTTATCTAGTCCACGATTTCTAGCGGTGCATAACGCAGCAACAGCCTCTTCTCAGAGTCCGGGAACTGCACCTTGGCAACAGTCTTGTCACCTGCACCCTCTAAAGCAATAACAGTGCCCAAGCCAAACGAGGAATGCTTAACGTTTTGCCCAACTTCGGGGATTGTTATGTCCTTGTTCTGCACAACTCGTTTCTTGGAAATCGGAGCAGCGTTATGTCCGCGAGTGGGCTGCACCGTACCTGAACCAGCACCCCAGTGGCTGCCACGTTCGTATCTGCTCGTGGCGAAATTCACCGCTGTGTTGCCGAAGCCGAAGCCCATTCCGCCGCCAGATCCTTCACGCTTCCAATCGATCAGCTCGCTTGGGACTTCTTCCAAGAACTGGCTCGCAGGGTTGTACTGGGCCTGTCCCCAGAGGCTGCGCTGCTCGGCACGGGTCAGATACAGGCGTTCGCGCGCGCGGGTCAGGCCAACATAGGCCAAGCGGCGCTCTTCGGCCAGTTCCTTCTCGTCGGTCATCGACCGCTGGTGCGGGAAGACCCCATGCTCCATGCCAGTCAGGAAGACTACGGGGAATTCCAAACCCTTGGCCGTATGCAGGGTCATCAAAGTGACCACGCCTTCTTGGGCAGCCATGGCCGCGCCCTCGTCGTCACTCGGAGCCTCTGGAATTTGGTCGGCATCTGCCACCAGCGCAACGCGCTCCAGGAATCCTTCAAGACCACCTTCTGGCTCGTCATTGACATAATCGCGGACCACAGCGACCAATTCAGCAAGGTTCTCCACACGCGACTCGTCCTGCGGATCCGAGGAGAGCCGAAGAGTCTCCAAGTATCCGGTCTGTTCCAGAACGGCCTCAAGAGCCTCCGCAGGACCAGAGCCTTCAGCTACGGTCTTCAGGTCATCCATCATCGAAACGAAGGCCGCGGTCATCTTGATGCCTCGGGTGCCTAGGCCCGGTGCTTCATCCGACCGCCGCAATGCGTCCATAAAGGAGATGCGGTCACGTTCAGCCAAGGCAGCCACAGCACCTTCGGCTCGGTCTCCGATGCCGCGCTTGGGTTCATTAAGAATGCGGCGAACGTTGATGTCATCATCAGGGTTCACCAAGGCGCGCAGGTAGGCCAATGCGTCCTTGATTTCCTTGCGGTCATAGAAGCGGGTTCCGCCAACAACCCGGTACTTCAGATCCACACGCATCAGCTGTTCTTCCAGCGCACGCGATTGAGCGTTAGTGCGGTAGAAGATCGCTACGTCACCGGGGCGGACTTCGTCGTCGTCATTCAAGCGCAAGATTTCTTCAGCAATCCAGCGAGCTTCATCCGACTCGGATTCTCCAACGTAGCCAGTGATCTTCTCACCGTCGCCGCTGGCAGTCCACAGCTTCTTATCGTTGCGGTCCGGGTTTCGCTTGATGACCTCATTTGCCGCCGACAGTATTGTCTGCGTGGAACGGTAGTTCTGTTCCAGTTTGATGGTGGCCGCGTTCGGGTAGTCCTTTTCGAAGTCGATGATGTTGCGGATGTCCGCACCACGGAAAGCGTAAATCGACTGATCCGAGTCGCCCACGACGGTCAATTCGCCAGGAGTCGTATCCCCTTCTACCCCGGTGAGCTCACGCACCAGGGAGTATTGGGCATGGTTGGTGTCCTGATACTCGTCAATGAGCACATGGCGGAAACGGCGGCGGTAATTGTCTGCCACGCGTGGGAACGCGCGGAACATGTAGACAACTTGCCCAATCAGGTCATCAAAGTCCATGGCGTTCGCTGCCCGCAGGCGACGAGTATAGCCCCGGTATACCTCAGAGACTGCTCGCGAAAATGGATCATTGGCATTGATTGTTGAGGCATAGTCCTCATCGTCAATCAGTTCATTTTTCAATGACGAGATCTTATGCGCGATCGCCTTCGGGGTGAAGCGTTTCGGATCAATTTCCAAAGACTTTGCCACGAGGGTAATCAGTCGCAATGAGTCAGTGGAGTCATAGATCGAGAAATTCGATTTCATGCCGATGGTGGCAGCTTCACGACGCAAAATGCGCACGCATGAGGAGTGGAAAGTAGAAATCCACATCTTCTTCGCCTGATCCTCACCAATGAGTTCCGCGGCTCGCTCACGCATCTCGGCTGCGGCTTTATTGGTGAAGGTGATCGCCAAAATTTCGTGTGGCCGAGCGCGACCGGTTGCCATGAGATAAGCAATGCGGTGCGTGAGCACACGAGTTTTTCCAGAACCGGCACCTGCCACAATCAGCAATGGTCCACCGGCATAGCGCACGGCTTCTTCCTGCTGCGGGTTCATACCGACTAAAAGTTCTTCAGCGCTGGGCATGACCTGCTGTGTGGTGTCCGGGGCAAAATCATCAAAAAGAAAATCCATGATGTAGCCAGTCTACGTGGAGCACCGGACACTTTTCAGTGTGTGGGGAAAAGCGGACGCTGCCGGACGGGCATAATAGAAGATATGGCAAAGAAGGTCAGGAAAAGCAAGGAATATCGCAAGCCGAATCAATTCGAGCAGCTGCAAAATCAGCGGATTGAATCGAATGCGAGGTCAGGCAAGGTGCAAAGCACCTCCCACGAGAACAAGTCGAACCCGATGTTGTTAATTTCGGTGGGCTTGATCATCGGTGTTGCATTATTCGTGTATTACCACCTGCTGACCTTGGTTCAGATGCAAGACCTCAGTGGTTCCTTGCCGATGCCTGATCAGCGGATTTTTGGGTACACACTTGGCGATATTGAGGCCCTGCGCAACGCCATGGATGATGACGCTGTTGGACAGCTCAACTACTTGCACAAGACCGCTGGCTTCCTCTTCCCAATGTTTACCGCTATTTTCTCCATGCTGCTATTCATCTACTGGATTCCTAACCGCCAGACACGATGGTTGGCCTGGATTGCCCCCTTGGGCTTTGCCGCGATTGATATCTGGGAGAACTTCGCTATTGATGCACTGTTCACCGGAGAACTGAGCGAAAGCGCCGTCGTACTGGCGTCGATTCTCACCACTACCCGGTGGGCATTGTTCATTATTACTGCTGGCCTGGTTCTGGGCCTGGGCGCTGTGCGCGCCAATCGCGCGCTCAAGGCAAAGATGCTTGCAATTCGCGAGGGTACCGACTGAGCCAGGGCGTGAGAATTACACCCTGACATCCTAGTAAGATAGTGTTGTTGGTGTTTTCACGCCCAAGCCCCTGTAGCTCAGTAGGATAGAGCGACCCTCTCCTAAAGGGTAGGCCGTCGGTTCGATTCCGGCCAGGGGCACAACTGAAGCCTTGTTTCCATTCTGTTGATTGGAAACAAGGCTCATTTTGTAGTTACAGGGATAAATACAGAAGGGACGTTCCCGATGGAACGTCCCTTCTGTATTTTATCTTGAGCTGAATTTATCGAAGCAGCAGTGCGGTCGCCTTCGGCGACAGCGAAGCATCCATGACGACGCAGGCGCCACCGATAGCACCAACATTGGAGCCGAGCTCGGAGGTGCGCATCTCGATTTCATGCACGCCACGCAAAGCGAAGCGGCGACCGATGGCATCGTTGACCTCGTCAGCGACCAGTTCGCGGACCTTGTCCCACTGCGGGCCTCCGAGGACAACTTCACGGACATCCAGCGAGTTCGCTAGCTGGCCGGCTACTTCGCCTACCTTGACCATTGCTTCGATGACCAAGTCCTTGGCGACCTTGTTGCCTTCATGAGCCAGCTCGTAGAGGCGGTTCATTCCCGCTGCGCGCTGTTCTGGGCCGACGATTTCAAAGCTTGGCAGTTCCAGTCCGCGTTCCTTGGCCTGAGCCGCGATGAATTCGTACGAAGTGCCGGCAGCGAGGCAGTCATCCGCTCCGCATTCTTCGCACTTCACCGACTTGTAGCCCGTTGAGTAATGGCCGATTTCGCCGGCGTTATTGCTCGAACCGTGGTGGACGTCGCCGTTGAGCACTAGACCAGCGCCGAAGCCGTGACCGCAGTAGACGAAGACGAAGTCGTTATTCTTCTCTTCCTTGGCCTGCCAAAGTTCACCGACTGCCGATGCAATGGTGTCCTTTTCGATGATGACCTGCAGACGCAAGAGCTTGCGCAGCGGGTTCACCAGTTCAACATCTGCCCAGCCGTCGAGCAATGGCGGGTTCAGCACAACGCCTTCTTCAACGTTTACCGGACCTGGAACTGCGATGCCGACACCCACGATATGCTTCTTTGGCACGCGGATTTCAGCAATGAGTTCCTTCACCGTGGTAGCCATGAGCTGTACGGTCTCGGTAGCAACTTCAAGGTTGGGAACTTCAATGCGACGCTCGCGCAAAACTTCACCGCGCAGGTTCATTGCGACGAAGGTGAGAACGCTAGGGTCAAGATGGATACCGATAGAAACGAGGCGGTTGCCTTCAAGTTCCAGAACGGTGCGAGGCTTTCCCGGGCCGGAAACGATAGTGCGGTCTTCTCGGACAATTCCATCATCCAGCAGGCGGCGGACTACGTTGGAAATGGTCTGTGGAGACAGACCAGTGGAACCAGCCAGTTCGACGCGGCTAATTCCTTCTGCAGCCCGTCGAATTGACTCGAGAATTACGGCTTGGTTGAAGTCTCCCAAGCGTCCTAAATTTGTACCCCGTCGCATAAATTGCTCCATTGATCTGTAAAGTTGATGGATCGATCTTTCATTTCCAACGTTTCCCATAGTCAGTCAAAGTTTCGGTTAGCTACTGCGAGTAAAATAACCATGACATCTTAGAACTAAAAACGTTGGAGATCCATTTAAGCACGTTACCATCTCTAACTCGTATAAACACGCGATATTGTGTTTTAGTGAGGAAAAATTTGACGATCTCAGCGGCCTGTTTAATCAACAACCAAGGAGAAATACTCCTGGTTCGGAAACGTGGAACAACGAAGTTCATGCAACCCGGCGGGAAGCCAGAAACCGGGGAAACTGCGTTACAAACTATCATTCGAGAAATTCGTGAAGAACTTGGCATCGATTTTACGGCCGAGCAACTGCACTTCGATGGTGAATGGACAGGACCAGCCGCCAACGAAGCAGATACCCTGATCCATGCGTCGCTATACAGCGCTCGTTACGACGGGGCGCTCACGCCGTTGGCTGAATTGGAAGAGCTGCTGTGGATTGATCCACAGCAGGCCTTGGAGCGCGACGATCTGGCCCCGCTATTGCGCGACCATGTCTTGCCCCTGGCCATTGCACGAGCCAAGGCGTAAGTCGCAACAAACTATTCACGCAGCTTACCGTTGGTCTCTAGCTCGCGTGTAGGTACTCGTTCCATGCTGCATCGACATGTTGCAACCCCGAAACGAGGTGGCCGGCGACTCTCGGACGGTGCGGGGTGATACGTAATTGCCAGCCCAATTGCGAGAGCATCTTGTCCGCCTTCCTGCTATTGCAGTGCAGGCATGCAGCAACCAAGTTCTCCCAGGTGTTCTGCCCTCCCCTGCTTCGCGGAATGACGTGATCAATAGTATTGGCGGATTTGCCGCAATAAGCGCAGGTAAAGGCGTCCCTACGCAAAACGCCCCTACGGGTGACATGAAGCATGTCCCTGTGGGGGCGTCGTACATAACGTTTGAGAACAATGACCGTGGGCCTTGGTAACTCGCCATGGGAACTGCGGATGGGTGAGAAATCATCTTGGAGCACAATGCTCGCTTTATCGCTCATAACAAGCACTAGAGCTCGACGGAATGTCACAACGGCTAATGGCTCGTATCCTGCGTTTAATACTAGTGTTCGCATTGCTCGTACTACCTTCATGAACCGATGGCCGCCATCTGGCATTGATGGAGCTCGCGTTCTGCTCGGAGTGTCTCTAAGCGCTAGCCTATGCGATGGGTCGGTTCATTGGTGAGTACCTAGCGAAGAAATTGTCTTCTTTTCATCGCTTTGATGCCCCTTGTTCATCTGGTTAAACGAACATAGGCCATCGGATGTCTTTCTCATCCGATGGCCTATGAAAAGCTTTTGTACTTAGCCAGCTAGGGTGTAGTAGCCGTACAGTGGGTTGCGCGAAACCGAGTGGATCATGGTGTCCACGGTTGGGTTCTGTGCACCAATCATCTGGCCGCCGCCCAGGTAGATGCCAACGTGGCCGCCACCATTCTGGAATACCAAGTCGCCTGGCTTAGGGTTGCTGGTGCGAACAAACTGGCCGGATCCGAGGATAGCCGAGGTGCCGCGAGCAATGTTGATGCCGTGCTGTGCGTAAACGTACTTGACGAAGCCGGAGCAATCCCAGCCGCTTGGACCGTTGCCGCCCCAGACGTATGGAACGCCAACGTACTTGGCAGCGGTTGCTGCAATGCCGGAAAGGTTGGAGCTCTGAACAGTGGTTTCAGCCTTTGGCTGAGCCTTCTGCTGTGGAGCCGATTCCTGGCCACCCGAACGGCTCTGGCGAGTCATTGGGGCCATCGAATCGGAGCTGCCCGAGTTGTTGCTACGGGTAGTTGGGGTGATGTCATTGGAAACTGCAATGACAACTGGCTCTGGCTTCTCCTCAGCGGTGAAGCTAGCGCGCTCGATAGCGATGTCAGCCTTCTTGTCGGCAGCTACCTTTACTGCCTTGACTGCAACGCGCTCTGGGTTGATGGTGTCAACTGGCGATGCGGAAACGTCACGTGGTGCGGTTGCCTGTCCTGGCACGCCCAAAGTAACGATCAAGCCGGATGCTGCAGCTACAACGGCAGCCTGTCGACCCACCGAGCCTGCGTTGGACGCTACGGCCTGTGAAATCGCCTGTAGCGAATTGGTGCGTGGTACGTCGGCACGGCGACGTCCATGTGCATGACTCTTGGTCAAAGTATTGCCTCTCCTTGATACCTACGAGGTAAGCTGTCGGGTTCGAAGTGGAGTTACCTCGGTGGACTCGAAGTTTCCTTCTCTATCCACTTCACCCCTAGGGTTGTTAGCCAAAACTAACGACCCGATGTTGGTTCCCCCGCCACTGCCGTACGAGTTGTGTATAACTGCTCATTGCGTGTTGGCAGTGCTCGGTTCTCACGCAACGTTGCCCAGGGTTCCCCATGGCACGCGTTCAAGCTTATAGGAAGATTTTTGAAATGTCACGTTTTGATCACGGAATGGTGACGAACGTCGTTATAACCAACCTGCTGGGTCTTTAAACTGACCATCTACGATCACTTCAAAGTGCACATGTGGCCCCGTTGAGTTGCCGGTGCTGCCGGCTAGAGCAACGACGTCGCCGCGCTTAACCTTCTGCCCGACCTTCACAACCAACTTGCTGTTGTGGCTATAACCGGTCTCAAGACCGTTGCCGTGATCGAGAGTGATGCGGTTGCCGGAGTGTCCAGCCCAGCCAGAAACGGTCACGATGCCATCTGCGGCTGCGTATACCTTGGTACCGCTTGGCACGCCGTAGTCGGTACCGCTGTGAATCATGTATCCGGCACCGGTTGGGTTCTTACGGTGACCAAAACTCGAAGTGATTCGCTGCGTGGTAACTGGCGATCCGAGTAAACCTGAGGTGTCCTTGATCGCCGTAATGCTGCCGCCCGAAGCGGTCATGACCTCAGCGAATTTTTCTTCCTTGGCGACCTCGGTGTTCAATTCCGAGGACAAAGCCGCGCGTTCCACAGAAAGTTCCGCGTTGCTGCTTGGTGCGGTGACATCTACAACTGCAGACGTTGCGGTGCGCTGTGCAGCTACTTCAACAGCTTTCTGCTCTTCTGAGTTTCCGGAAAGCTGTGGGGTTACGGCCGCTAGTGCCAAGCCCGAAACTGCGGCTACTGCTGCAACCTTATGGGCAAACCCACGGTGAGCTGTCTTCTGGACCTTGGACTTAAAGCTCGCGATGAACGCTACATTGCCAGCGGCTTCAACCGGCTTCGGCTTGCTGGCAGATGCTGGAGCAGCATTTGGAAGTAGAACAACATTGCTGGCCACATCCGTCGCAGCAAGCATGCTCTGGGTTGGAGCAACACCGTAGCGGTGCACGGAGTCGAAGCGGCGACCAACGAAATCTTCATGAACCGGCTTGGCCGGTGCAATCATCGGGACGGTGGCAGCAGCTCGTGCTGCCCGGCGCCCGCCGGTGCGCTCAGTAGCCGAAGCAGTGACTTCTGCAATCACATCCACTTCAACGTCTGCAACGCGACGACGTCCCGCAGTCTTGGTTTCTACCAAAACATTCCTCTCACTGTTGCGCCTACGAAGTTAGCTGTCGGGTTCGGCTCTGGAGAATGAGCCGGCCTGCTTGTCGCAGAACTTCACCCCAAGGCGTTTGCACGCCGGAAAGTGGGTCCCCCGTTATTGCCCTCAAAATTTGGTGACCGTTTCTGGCGCAGGGCAACACTAGGCGGTCGCACCAGAAATGGATGGAACTAGCTAGACCGCTAGCACCAATGCTTAACGTTACCTGTCAACACAGAAAGTTACAATTTCGTTATCATTTCTGAGACTTTACAAATACGTGTGCGCTGACCTCAACTGGCAGCTCCAATGCGCCTTCGATGCCTTGCACACGCACGACGACATAGTCATCGGCGCGTTCCAGAGTGACGATCGCGCCGGGGCGGATACCGCCTTCGTTCAGTTGTCCGAGCAGGATTGGGTCCGTCTGGATCGGTTCAGCGAGGCGTTCAATCGCCAAGGGACCGATATTTCCGGAGAGCAACGCGTCATCCAGGTTCTCGACATCGTGTGAGATCTCGCCCACGTTGGGGCCGCCGAGCACCTCCAACCCCGGAATTGGGTTCCCGTACGGCGACACTGTTGGCTTGCCCAAGAGATCAAACAGTCGGCGCTCGACGCGCTCACTCATCACGTGTTCCCAGCGGCATGCTTCGTCATGGACGTATTCCCAATCCAAGCCGATGATGTCCGAGAGCAGGCGTTCGGCCAAGCGGTGCTTGCGCATCACGCCGGTAGCCAATTCGTGACCTTTCTCCGTCAACGCCAGGTGCCGGTCGGTGGACACGATCACCAAGCCATCGCGTTCCATGCGGGCGACCGTCTGTGACACAGTAGGGCCGGAGTGGCCTAGACGCTCTGCAATTCGGGCACGCAAGGCCACGATTTCCTCTTCTTGAAGCTCAAGAATGGTGCGCAGATACATCTCAGTTGTATCGATAAGGTCAGACACTGTAGCCGCTCCTGGAAGTCACAACAATTAAAGTTCGCTTGAAAATTACCTAGCGTCGATATCCCACTCTACTTGGTCTGAGTGACAGAAAGCGCTGTAACCCGCCATGCCCTCGGCGTAACCGACCGACGCGCTTTTCTCACGAACCCCCGCTATTTGCGAAGATGTCTATTGAAACGCCAAAGCTACCTATCAATATTCCCGACCTTGGGGATGGGTGGCCCCTACGGCACTTCAATCTATCGCTACAAGAGGAGCGCGATGAGCACGGATATCAAAATTCCAGAAAACCTTCTGCCTGCCGATGGTCGATTCGGCGCCGGACCGTCCAAGGTTCGTGCAGAACAGGTTCAGGCCATCGTCGATGCTGGCCCCGAGCTGCTTGGCACTTCCCACCGCCAGGCTCCAGTCAAGAACCTCGTCGCCTCGGTGCAGGACGGCTTGAAGGAAATGTTCAACGCGCCAGCAGGCTATGAAGTATTGCTAGGCGTGGGCGGTTCCACCGCGTTCTGGGATGCAGCGGCCTTCAGCTTGGTCCGTTCCAAGGCACAGCACCTGTCCTTCGGTGAGTTCGGTTCAAAATTCGCCAAGGCTACCGACAAGGCTCCATTCCTGGAAGCTTCCTCAATCATTGTTGGCGAGCCTGGCACCGTGCCCGAACCAGTCGCCGAAGCGGATGTAGACCTCTACGCATGGCCTCACAATGAGACTTCCACCGGCGCTGCCGCACCGATCCAGCGTGTTGCTGGTGCGAATGCCGATGCGTTGGTCGTCATTGACGCCACCAGCGCCGCCGGCGGACTGGATGTCGATCTGGCCGAGACCGATGTGTACTATTTCGCCCCGCAGAAGAACTTCGCTTCGGATGGCGGCTTGTGGCTGGCCTTCGTTTCGCCTGCTGCCATTGCCCGCATCGAAGAAATCGCAGCTACCGATCGTTGGATCCCGGACTTCCTGAATCTGAAGACCGCTCTGGATAACTCGCTGAAGAACCAGACCTACAACACCCCGTCGCTGACCACGTTGGTCGGGCTGGATGCGCAGATCAAGTGGATCAACGCCAATGGTGGTTTGAAGTGGGCAGCAGCACGCACTGCGGAATCTGCCGGCAAGATCCAGGCATGGGCCGAGGCATCCGAAATTGCCGCCCCTTATGTTGCCAACCCTGCTCACCGCTCCAACGTCATCTCAACTGTTGACTTCGCAGATTCAGTGGACGCTTCGGCAATCGCCAAGGTGCTGCGTGCCAATGGCGTGGTCGATGTGGAGCCTTACCGCAAGCTTGGACGCAACCAGTTGCGTATCGCAACTTTTGTTGCGATTGAGCCAAATGACGTTGAGTCGCTGCTCAAGTGCATCGACTACGTGATCGAGCAGCTCTAGAGCTTCACGATTTAACGTCAAAGACCTTCGCCCAACGATGCAACATCGTTGGGCGAAGGTCTTTGCTTTTTACTGCCTAGTTTTCTTTGCGCGTCCGATTGCGTTGCGCTGCCCGGCGTCGGGCTGCGGTGCGCTGTGCGGTCCGGCGGCGGCGCACCTGGCGTCGGGCTGGAGACTTATGAGTCTGAACCGTCTCCTGGTCGCTTTCGGCATCTTCTGCCTCATCCGACTCAGGCTGCTTCTCAGTGGCTGAAGTGGAATCTTCAGCCACTGCAGCGTCAGGTTGAGTCTCAGCGCGTTCTGCTGAAGCCGCGGTTCCGGTATCCTCGCCAGAGGTTTCACCGGCTTCCTCAGCGCTAGCCGCTTCAATCTCTTCCTTGGCCAAGCGGTCTGCCCACGGCACCCATGCTGGAGCAAGCAGCGAGTGCTCTCCGGCGATGATGCCGACTTCGCACACCGTCAGGTCTTTGGACTTAGCCCGAGACACCCGTGCAAGTGTGGCAAACCAGGTCCATCCTTGGTATCCCTTTTTATGGGAGACAAAACGATGGGTGACAAGTCGCTCACCTTCCGCCGTGACCCCTAGGTGTTCGCCGATTTCCGACACGCCTGCAATTTCTGCGAGCGCACCGCGAGCAGTATCCACTGCCTCGGCGAGGATGGTGTCCAACTTGGGTTTACGGGCCATTATTTATGCGTCCAGATCGTCGGCTACCGCACGAAGTACGGTAGCAACCTTCTTGCCATATGCCTGTTCAGGATAACGCCCCTTGTGCAAGCTATTGGAAACGTTGTCGAGCAGCTTAATAAGATCTTCGATCAGCACAGCCTCCGCTTCCGGCTTCTTGCGCTTGGCGCGGGCGACCGACGGTGCTTCTTCCAGCAGTCGCAAGCTCAGTGCCTGCGGACCACGCCGGCCTTCGGCAACGCCGAATTCCAGTCGGGTTCCGGGGCGCAGGTCATGCACGCCTTCGGGCAACGCTGCAGCATTGACGTAGATCTCTTTGCCGTCCTCGGCAGTGATGAAACCGAAACCCTTGGCCTTTTCGTACCATTTAACCTTGCCGCTAGGCATGATCGCTTACCTCGTTCGTTCTTTAACTAAGCTGCATAGCCGAGGCCTGCTCAGCGCCATGCATTTTCATATGTGCGTTCCCGCGGAGCCACTACCGGAATTCTTCTATATTTCTTGCCGGGTGCTCAAACTGCCGAAACGCTTCAAGTCCTTTACCTAAGATTATGTCATCTCTGGCACGGGGAATTCATCTTACCGGCCATTCTTCGGATTCTGCGTACAGGCACAGCCTCCACGGCTAAACTTGGTAGCGTGAGCGCTTCATCCAAAACCATGTCCTTCCTTTCGCGTTTGGCGATTGCCATCGCTGTCCTCTCGGCCTTGGCCCTGATTGGAATCCTGGTCTTCTACTTCCAGGGGATCGCTATCCCACCCCTATTGATGCTCTGCGCCCGTTTCGGTTTGCCCACGGCATTCATCCTGGCCGCCGTGGTGATTTTCGGAAACGTCGCCCGACGCCGAAGCAACTAACCAACCGCCTCAGCTTTCGCCCAGCAGACTCCCAGACTTCTTCGGCAAACTAGGGTTCATGAGTCCAAAAACTGCTGAGGCAAAACTTCTCGTTGTCGACGACGAGCCAAACATCCGCGAACTGCTTTCCACTTCCCTGCGCTTTGCAGGCTTCGAAGTCGTTGCTGCTGCCAATGGACGCGAAGCTCTTGCCGCCGTTGAAGCCGACGAACCAGATCTGGCCGTCTTGGACGTCATGCTCCCGGACATGGATGGTTTCACCATCACCAGGAAGCTGCGTGCCGCCGGCCGCCATTTCCCAGTTTTGTTCCTGACCGCACGCGATGACACCAGCGACAAGGTCACTGGTCTGACTGTTGGCGGCGATGACTACGTCACCAAGCCATTCAGCCTGGACGAAGTCGTAGCCCGCATCCGTGCCGTGCTGCGTCGTACCGCCAGCGGCGAGGACGAGAACGCGACCATTTCCGTTGCCGACCTTGAACTGGATGACGACGCCCATGAGGTGCGCCGTGCCGGGGAGATCATCGACCTCTCCCCTACCGAATTCAAGTTGCTGCGCTACCTGATGATGAACCCAAACCGAGTGCTGTCCAAGTCGCAGATCTTGGATCACGTCTGGGAATACGACTTCAACGGCGACGCATCGATCGTTGAGTCCTACATTTCTTACCTGCGCCGCAAGGTTGACCGCCCTGAATGGCCTGCGCTTATCCAGACCAAGCGTGGTGTCGGCTACCTGATGCGCACCCCGGATCGCCGCTAAGAGCATGAGTATCGGTCCGAGCCAATAGTTGAAGGCCTTGTAAAGTCACCTTATGAAGTCATTTCGAGCCCAGTGGCGCCGCACCTCGTTGCGGACCAAGCTGGTCACGGTCATGCTGGGTCTGATGATCGTCGCGATCTTCGCTACCGCAGTCGGTTCAGCGCATACGCTGAGGATCGCGATGACCAATCAGATCGATAAGCAGTTGAACGTGTCTAAGTCGACAATGGCTTACGGTCTGAACAAGGCCTACCTGTACTCGTTGAACGAGGACAGCGGCAGCCACGACGCCTTGGATGTCGATGCCACGCTGCTCGGCTTGAGCAGCGCCTACGCGGATATCCGCGACCAGGACGGCGAAATCGTTTACGTGATGCCGCGTTCGCGGGTCGGGCCTTCCAACGGCACCGACCTGCCGCTATTGAATATGGAAGAAATTCAGCAGCTGGCAGCTCACCCGAACTCCCCTGCGACAGTTCCTGGCGCTTTTCCGACCTCCGCGGGTTGGCGTACGGTCATGATTCCGCTCAAGAGCAGTGAATTGAACCTGTTCCTGTCCATGCCGCTGGACAATGTGAACCGTACTGTCAATCAAACCGCCGTGCTGGTGCTCTCCACCGGCACGCTCACTGCCCTGCTGATGTCGATGATCGCCTACGGACTGACCGGGCGTTCACTCAAACCGCTGATTAATGTGGAACGCACCGCGTCGATGATCGCCGATGGCGACCTATCCCAGCGTGTTAAGGACTACCCGGCAGAAACCGAAGTCGGCAGGCTTTCCCGCTCGCTCAACGCCATGCTGGCCCAGATTGAAAAGGCGTTCAACGACCGCGAAGCTTCCGAACGGAAGATGCGCCGCTTCATCCAAGACGCATCCCACGAGCTGCGCACCCCGCTGGTGACCATTCAGGGCTACTCGGAGTTCTACAGATATGGCGGACTGGCAGAGCCCGAAGCCATGGACTCGGCAATGGGCCGCATTGAAAGCGAATCCAAGCGGATGGCCCGCCTGGTTGAAGACCTGTTGATGCTCGCCCGCTTGGACGAACAGCGACCCATGGAAAAACAGCCAGTGGACCTGCTGGTGCTCGGGCAGGACGCTGTGGAAGACACCAAGGTCCGTGCACCGGACCGTACCGTCAAACTTGTCGGCCTGGTCTCCGATCGTCCAAGTCCGGCAAGCACTGTCGGCGATGATGCCCGCATTCGCCAGGTGATCGCTAATCTGATCACCAATGCCCTGCGCTACACTCCGGAAGGCAGCCCGCTGGAAGTCGCTGTCGGTGTACGCTCGCTGGTCGCAGGAACGATGGACGCTGTGGTCGAAATCCGCGACCATGGACCAGGAATCCCTGCTGAAGATGCCAAGCGCATTTTTGAACGTTTCTACCGTTCGGATAGCTCGCGCCAACGCGAGACCGGAGGTTCCGGCCTGGGCTTGGCGATCGTTGCGGCCATTGTCCAGCAGCATGGCGGCTCGGTGGCCTTGGCAGACACCCCCGGCGGTGGAGCGACGATGTCGATTTCATTGCCATATGAACCGCTTCGCGAACCTAAGGAACCGGAAGTCGACGATATCGAGGACTAACGGCGCTTAGCTTTTATCCACACCCCGTGCTGGCCGCCGCCAGCACGGGGTGTGGTGTTTCTAGGGTGAATGCATCAGTGATCAAGTCACTCATCTTGGAAAGGATGATTTCAGTGAGTACGTTCTCCACCAATACCGGCGAAATGCAGGTTAAGTCCCAGGCCGTCATGAACACCATTGACCGGTTGCGTCATGAGGTTTCGACCATGCAGATGAATCTCGACCAGCTGCAAAGTACCTGGCAGGGTTCTGCAGCTGCCTCCTTCCAGTCAATCGTGGCCGAATGGAGGTCAACCCATGTGCAGATCGAGGAGGCGCTGAGCAGCATTGCCACGGCCCTGAACCACGCATCCATGCAGTACGAAGAGGTCGAGCAGGTCAACACCTCATTGTTCCGGTATTGAAACGCACAGGCGCAACGGCCGGTTGATCAGTAGGCTTAGCCCTATGAGTATTCTGATTGACCCGCCGCGCTGGCCTGCCCATGGCACGCTCTTTGCCCATTTGGTGTCGGATACCTCCTTGGCTGAACTGCATCAGTTCGCTGAACAACAAGAAATCTCCCGTCGGGCGTTTGACCGCGACCACTACGATGTTCCGCGCGAACACTACGACCGCCTAGTTGCGGCTGGCGCTCAGGAAGTCTCGGGAGGCGAACTGGTCCGCGCCCTGCTCAGCTCTGGGATACGGATACCGGCCAAATACCGGCCCGAGAAGCTGGGAACGATCCTCTCCCGCCGCTGGGCGCGTACCTTGCCTACCGAGCCCCAGCTCGGCTCTGAGCTCTTGGAGCGCTGGTCCCAGTCCCATCGGCACTATCACGACCGGGTGCACCTGCTCTCGGTGCTCGAAGCACTCGATTGGCTGGCCAAGGACAATACCGATCCGGAAGAGCTCATGCTGCTTCAACTGGCTGCCTGGTTCCATGATGCGGTGTATGAAGGAACCAGCGAAGACGAATTCAAGTCTGCGATATTAGCCCGCGAACGGCTGTGGGGAGTACTCTCCCCCGGGGCAGTCTCGAAAGTCAGTGACCTCATCATGCTCACCGCCGGGCATTCCCCGGCAGATACCGACCGCTTGGGAAATATCCTCTGCGATGCCGACCTGGAGGTCCTTGCACGCCCCACGGTCGCCTATCAACGCTACGCGGAAGCTATCTACAAGGAATACGAGCATCTGCCTCGCCCCCTGCTCGCATCAGGACGCAGCAAGATCCTCACAGGGCTGCTGGAGAAAGACAAGATCTACGGCACGCCCGCCGGTATCCAGCGCTGGGAGCCCGGTGCGCGCATCAATCTGAGCAATGAACTGGAATTGCTGCGAAGCTGGCTCTAGTTCAACGCCTCTTCGAGGCAAAACGGCCGATGGCCCGGATACCTTGTGAAAAGGAATCCGGGCCATCGGCGCGATGATTGCTTGGTGCCTTGCGGCGGGAAGCTTAGAAGCCGCCCATGCCGCCCATGCCACCCATGTCATCTCCACCGGCTGGAGCAGCGCCAGCAGGAGCTGGCTTTTCTGCGACAACAGCTTCGGTGGTCAGGAACAGGCCAGCGATCGATGCTGCGTTCTGCAGAGCCGAACGGGTTACCTTCACTGGGTCGTTGACGCCAGCTTCCAGCAGGTCCACGTACTGACCGGTGGCAGCGTTCAGGCCGTGACCTGCAGGCAGGCCCTTGACCTTGTCAGCCACGACGCCTGGCTCCATGCCAGCGTTCAGTGCAATCTGCTTCAGAGGTGCTTCGATGCCAACGCGAACGATGTTCGCACCGGTTGCTTCGTCACCTTCCAGAACCAGCTTCTCGAATGCAGCAGCGCCAGCCTGGATCAGTGCAACGCCACCACCGGCGACGATGCCTTCTTCAACAGCTGCCTTGGCGTTACGCACAGCATCCTCGATGCGGTGCTTGCGCTCCTTGAGCTCTACCTCGGTAGCCGCGCCAGCCTTCAGCACAGCGACACCGCCGGAGAGCTTTGCGTGGCGCTCCTGCAGCTTCTCGCGGTCGTAGTCCGAGTCGGTGTTCTTGATCTCGGCTGCGATCTGGGACTTGCGGCCCTCGATTGCGTCGGCTTCGCCGCCGCCTTCAACGATGGTGGTTTCGTCCTTGGTGATAACGACCTTGCGGGCGGTACCCAGGACTTCCAGGCCTACGTTGTCCAGGGACAGGCCGATTTCCTCGGAAACAACCTGGCCACCGGTGAGGATGGCGATATCGGTCAGCATGGCCTTGCGGCGGTCGCCGAAGCCTGGAGCCTTGACAGCAACAGACTTGAACAGGCCACGGATCTTGTTCAGGATCAGGGTAGCCAGTGCTTCGCCTTCAACATCTTCGGCGATGATCAGCAGCGACTTGTTGGACTGCATGACCTTCTCCAGCAAGGTAACCATGTCCTTGACCGAGGAGATCTTCGAGTTCACGATGAGGATGTATGGATCCTCAAGAACGGTTTCCTGGCGCTCAGCATCGGTAACGAAGTAAGCGGAGATGTAGCCCTTGTCGAAGCGCATGCCCTCAGCCAGCTCAAGCTCCAGACCGAAGGTGTTGGACTCTTCAACGGTGATGACGCCCTGCTCGCCGACCTTGTCGAGAGCTTCAGCGATCAGACCGCCGATTTCCTTGTCGCCAGCGGAGATCGAAGCGGTAGCAGCGATCTGCTCCTTGGATTCGATCTTCTTCGCAGCGGCGAACAGTTCAGCGGTGACAGCTTCTACAGCCTTGTCGATACCGCGACGCAGTGCGATTGGGTCAGCACCTGCGGCAACGTTGCGCAGGCCTTCCTTGACCAGTGCCTGTGCCAGTACGGTTGCGGTGGTGGTACCGTCGCCAGCGACGTCGTCAGTCTTCTTGGCAACTTCCTTGACCAGCTCTGCGCCGATCTTCTCGTAAGGATCTTCGAGGTCGATTTCCTTAGCGATGGATACACCGTCGTTGGTGATAGTAGGGGCGCCCCACTTCTTTTCCAGAACGACGTTGCGGCCGCGTGGGCCTAGGGTGACCTTTACCGCGTCAGCAAGGGTGTTCAGGCCGCGCTCTAGTCCGCGGCGTGCTTCCTCGTCAAATGCAATCATCTTAGCCATTGTGGCGTACGGTCCTTTCGGGACGATTTTGCGAAAATGCAACCGACAGACAGCGCCCGCGACGGACGAGTGGAGCGGCGTGGCATCGGGCCAGCAGCCGTTTCAGCTCTCGCTATCTGAGGTATTTTCCACGCTCCACGCGTTGCGTACGCTTCCTGGTGCTTCTTGAAGTTCCCCTAGGAACGCCAAAACCGACCAGCGTTAGCAGTCACAACACGAGAGTGCTAATACAAATATTGGCACTCTCGCATGGCGAGTGCAAGCTGATCGGCTGTAAGCGAATGGAATTATGAACGAATTATTCGTTTAGCCCCAAGGTGTCATCGGTGCCCAAAACCACGGTGACTCGGTTCGGGATGTTGGTAGTCTGCAAAACTTCCTCGACTTTCAAGACTTCGGCAGCTTTTTCAGCAGTAGTCCGGTAGGACTCAGACATGTAATAAACCGCCGAAACTTCGGCTGGCTTGGTCCAGTTGTCGGCCACGATGCTGGTAAATCCGGCTTCGGTCATGGCGTCTTCGCCTGCGGTGGCCAAGCCGGCGATGTTTGCAGCGTTATACACGCCGATCAGTTGGCCGTAGAGCACGTCTTCATCATCGATGGTGCTCGATGGCGATTCGCTTTCGCTCGGGGTAGCTTCCTCGGAGCTCTGCGGGGTCTCTTCCTGGGACTGCGACGATTCGCTGCCAGTGGAAGTGGCAAGGGTTTCCTTCAGCTGCGGACCAAAGATAAAGGACAGGGCACCGATCACCAGCACGAGCACAGCGGTCAGCACTACCCAGCGCAATTTTCCACCGGTTGACTTCGACGCGGCGGACTGCGCCCATCCGTGGGCGTGGTGCGAGCCCACACGGGTGCTGAATTCCGGAACGCGATCAAATTCGTCACGCGGGTAGTTGGTCATTCTTGTCCTTGCTCGAGGTCTGATTGGTCACGGCAGGCAGGGTTATCTTCCCGTGCCGACCTTACCGCCCACGCGACGTTTTGTGGAACGTGCTCTGCGCAGGCGCTTGACCAACATCGGGTCGTAGGCCAGTGCCGCGTCGGTTTCAATCAGCTGGTTCAACAACTGGTAGTAATTCGTCGGCGACATCGAAAATTGCTTGGTAATGGCTTGTTCTTTGGCCCCGGCATACTTCCACCACAACTTTTCCAAGGTGAGGATCTGCTGCGAACGTTCGTCCAATTCTGAATCCGGGTTCATCACGAAATCCACCAGCAATTCATTTTCAGCCATACGCTCTCACCTCGATCCTTAGTTCGATTTTCTCGGGTTTCAGTTATGCATGCAATCCGCCTTCGGCAGACATACCACCGATATTCTAACCAATCCGCTTGCCTAACGCCGTGTGGCCGAGCACAGGCACGCCAGAAAAACGGCACAATTAACTCTATGGACGATTTGCAGCCAGCACTTTTCGACGCACCTGGGCCAGCCCCGTTGCCCGTTTACGAAGCCTCGGATTTCCCTTTTTACCATGGGGCGAAATCAATGGCCGACCTCGGGTTTATCGCGCCAGACTGGGTTCAGGCGCTCCAGGAGCAGGACTCACTGCTCAAGTCCCTGGCGTCGCTTCTAGCTGCCCGCTCAGCGGCCGGTGAACAGATCCTGCCAGCGCCAGAGGTGATGTTCCGCGCACTGAGTCTGCCATTGTCTGAGGTCAAGGTCCTAATTATTGGCCAGGACCCTTATCCGACGCCCGGGCATCCCAATGGACTTGCCTTCGCGGCCAACAAGCAGGTTCGTCCCCTGCCCCGCTCCTTGTCCAATATCTACAAGGAGTTGCAGGCGGATCTGGGCATCGCCCCGGTCCCGCACCCGGATCTGAGCCCGTGGCTTTCCCAAGGAGTGCTGCTGCTGAACCAGGTGCTCTCCGTTACCGCCGGGGATGCCGGCTCCCACCAGAACCTCGGGTGGTCCCCAATAGTGCAGAGCATCCTCAAGGCGCTCAATGAACTCCCGCACCCTCCGGTGGCCTTGCTGTGGGGCAAGCACGCCCAGAAGCTCTCGCAGGCTCTGCCCAACGCAGAGCAGCTGCATAGCGCCCACCCTTCGCCTTTGTCAGCCTCGCGTGGCTTCTTCGGCTCCAAACCCTTCTCAAACATCAATCGGCTCCTGTCCGAAAAGGGACAGAAGCCGATTGATTGGTCATTGCCGAAAGCCTAGCGGCGGCGGATCCGCCGCCGTTCGCGCCGAGCATTGGAAGTCAGCGGGCGGCACAGGGTGTCTCCGAAAACGACGCCTCCAGCGATGGAGAGCATGATTGCCATGGCGTTGAACATCTCCACCAGCCCGGCCGCGGTCTCATCCACGTTGATGACGATGCCGTACATGGCGCGGAAGATCATCAAACCCGGCAGCAGGAACATAACCGCGGGAGCTGCCAAGACCAACTGCGGGGATCGAAGCTTGTCTGCTGCGAAGCGCGCGGCGAAACCAATGACAGTGGCAACCAGCGCCGGGGTGGCGCGATCGCCCAGGCCAATGCTTTCGGCCAGCAGCATCACCAGATAACCGCCCACTGCGATGCCGGCGGTCGGCAGCAGCAAGCGCAAGGCACTCTGCTCGGTGACCGCGCCAGCGACGATGGCCACGCCCACCAAGACCACGAGCAGCCAGGTTGGATACTCGGTCTGGACGATCTTATGCACGTCGACCTTTTCTCCGCCTAGCAGATCCGAGATCACCAGAGCGGTAGCGATGCCGCAGAGGATTGCCCCGTAGATCAAGCTGGCTGAGAACAAGCGTCCCACCGCTGTGACCGGGAAGCCGTTGATGGCATCTTGCAGCGCCGAAACGAATCTGCCCGATGGCAGCAGCAGCAAGATACCGCCAGAAACCACCAATGCCGGGTCCAGCGGCGCATGGAATTGGTGGCCGAGCAGGGCAATGACCGTTACCGTCAATGTCGAAGCCGCGATGGTGAAGAACTCGGGCACGCGCCAGCGCGAACCATAGCGGCTGATCTGGGTGACAAGGCTGGAAGAAACCATGGCCACCAGCGCCCCCGCCCATGAGCCGCCGATGAACAGCACGAATGCGGCGGCAAAGACCGCACGCGAGGTAGCGGCGATCCAACGCGGGAACGGCTTGGGCTTGCGCGTGATTTGTTTAAGCCGCGCAGCTGAAGCGGTGCGTGAAACTCCGCCTGCGATGATGTCCGAGACCAGCTCGTGCACCAGGACCATGCCTGCGTAGTTCGAGGTGTAGGAACGCACCACGCGCAAGACCGAGTAGCTCTCGCCATCTGGCGGGCTGTAATTCAGGTGCAAGGACTGGTTGGTGATATCCACATCCAGGTGGCTGAGGCCAAGGGCCGCAGTCACCGCGATCACGCTGGTTTCCACTTCCAAGGCGCCTGCGCCATAGCGGATCAACGTCTCGCCCAAGTCCAGCGCGAACTCCATGGTGCGCCGGTTTGAAGCGTCCTGGTCTACGTTGATTTTGGGATTGGCATAGGGGGTGCCTTGCAGGCGCTCGACAATGTTCAGCGCCTCGGTTGGCGGGGCATCGGAGATCCACATTTTCGCCAGCAGCCGGCGAGCCACGGGGTTGGCTCGGGTAGGCATGAGGGTGATGCCCTCATCGGTGGTGTGCACCTGTCCGGTGCGCCACTCGATATCCGTGGCATCAGCAGCCGCCACATTGGCACTAACCGCAGTATTCAGCGGCAGTTCGGACGCCATCAGCGGTTCTTCGACAGGCTCTTCCGGATGGAAGCCCATATTGATTTCGCTAGTGACAATGCGTGGCATGGCACCAGCTATCGGAGCCGGATCCTCACCCACGGCATTCGACGAGGTGGACCGCTCCTCGTCAGATCGATATGCCACGAATCACGCCCCCTGAACCAAAGTTTTTCCCATGGATTCACCATACAACCCGTGCATGAAAAGTTGTCGGGAACGTGGCGAATTCCGATGGTATCCCCGAACACATTTAGGTGCTTTTCTGCTTGCTGGAATATCGGAGGGCCGATTGCGGTTGAACCAGTCAGAAGTTAGATGTGTTTGCATATAAACCGGAGGATCTGATGAGCACCAAACTCCCCCTGCCAGAAATCGGCGCCGAGACCTTCGGTGACATCACCGAAGACGCCCAAGGCAACCCGCTAAGCCATGCCCAGGTGATTCGAAACGTCATCGCCGAAGGGCAGCAGGCCGAGGCCTCGAATCTCGATTTCTTCGGCGTCGGCGAGCACCACCGCGATGACTATGCCATCTCCTCCCCCGAAGTCGTACTGGCCGCTTTAGCAAGCATCACGCAGCGCATCAAACTGGGCACCGCGGTGACCGTGCTCTCCAGCGACGACCCGGTGCGCGTATACGAACGCTTCGCGACCTTGGATGCGATCTCCAATGGACGAACCGAAATCATCGCCGGCCGCGGTTCCTTCATCGAGTCTTTCCCGCTGTTCGGCCTGGACCTCGAGGACTATGAGGACCTGTTCGAAGAAAAGCTGCACCTGCTGGCCAAGCTGCGCCACGGAAAACCGGTTTCCTGGCAGGGCAAGCACCGTGCGGCTCTGCGCAACCAGCAGGTGTACCCGCTGCTGGAAGACCGTCCGCTCACCACCTGGGTGGGCGTCGGCGGCAGCCCGCAGTCGGTGGTCCGCGCCGCCCGGCACGGCTTGCCCCTGTGCTTGGCCATCATTGGCGGGCAGCCTTCGGCATTCGAGGGATTGGCCAGCCTCTACCGCCGCGCGCTGGAGGAATTCGGCCAGGAACAGCTGCCCATCTCTGCGCACTTCCATGGCCTGGTGGCATCGACCGACGAAGAAGCCCTGGAAACGCTCTGGCCTCACTACCAGCGCACCATGAACCGTCTGGGCGCCGAACGCGGATGGCCACCGGCAAGCAAAATGCGCTTGCAGGCTTCCATGGGCCCTGAAGGCGCCATGATGGCAGGCAGCCCGCAGACCGTGGCGCAGAAGATGGCCAAGGTGACCACGCAATTAGGGCTATCCCGCGTTGACATCAAATATTCGGCCGGATCCCTGCCGCACGAGGTGATGATGGAGAGCATCAAGCTGCTCGGCGAAGAAGTAAAGCCCCGGGTGCACCAGCTGCTGGGAAGCTAAGCGCCGAAATTGAGCCGGAAATCACGAAAGCCACCGCGACGCGGTGGCTTTCGTGATTGGTGGATCTTACTGGACTCGAACCAGCGACCTTTCGCGTGTGAGGCGAACGCTCTAACCAACTGAGCTAAAGATCCATCTGCGCTCTGACTTGCAAGCCAAGTGCGTATGCAATCTTACCGGGCAGCGGACCTGACTCCAAATCGGTTCCGGTTCCGGTTGTCGCAAACCGGTTGTAAAACACACCGCAAATGCGCTGAAACCAGCCATCAGGGACAAGATAATCCGTTGGTTGACCAGAGCAGAAAATCAGCGCCAAATAGTTTATTTGCGATTCACTTAAAAGTACCCATCTCCACTTGTCAAAAGGGCACTTTAGACTCCATAATTTTTCTAGCTCATCGAGCTCAAACTGGACCCTACAAGGAAGTTGCCGGAAGCCGCCGGCATCGGTCCCCTCAAGGCCAACGAAACCGCGCAGTGGATTTTCTCCACCGTGCAAAAGCCTTATCTTTCGTTCGTTCTTAGAATTTAGGACCGTACCCCAGTGTTTGAAAACCTGAACTTTTCCTTGTCATCCCTATGCGTTCAGCCAGCCCAGCGCGCCGAATTAGCGTCCCTGTACACCGTTGTAGACCAGCGCTGGAACCAGAAATTCGATCGCCTGTCGCTGTTGGTGACCGTGCGCGACCAGGGCACCCTGGTCGCTGCTGGCCTGGTGCATGATTCCATCGTTGCCCCGACCTCTTCGATGAACGCCGTAGAGCTGGGCTGCATGGCCGTGCGCGCCGATTACCGTCGGCTGGGTATCCGCCAGCATGTAACCTCGCTGCGCCTTGCCCACGCCCTGCGTGCGGGCAGAACCCCGATCAGCGTTATAGATTCGCAGAACCCCGCTTCGTGGGCGTTCTACGAACGATCCGAGCTCTGGGAGCGCGAGCGCAGCTTCGAACACGAGGGGCAGCTGAAGTTCATCTACCGGGCTACCGAAGCCGCTTGGCAGTGGGCCGCGCAATTGCCTCAGGCCAGCGAAGATCAAGTCGCGATTCGCTTGTCCCAAGCACCGGCGCCTAGCGCACCTTTCACCCTGGCTCCGGCCTTGGCCTACCCGCACGCTGCCCGCTACGGCTCCGATGACTCAGCTTCGCCGGTCCCGGTGATGTGACTGCCTAGAACAGGGCGTCCTGCTGCTCATCGACTGCGTCGTGCCCCGGCAGCGGGGCGACTTCGCCAGCTCGGCGAGCGCGCGCGGCCTCGTGCAGGTCGATCGGGGTGACTTTCAGGACCGCATCAACCATGGCATTGAGGAACTGCGGGGCTGCGATATCTGCAGGCACCGGAGCATGGACGCACTTGACTTCCGGGTTTTCTGCTGTGTCATCCCAGTCCACCAGCAGCAGGCCGGTAGCGGTATAGCCAAAGCCGTCGCCGAAATCGCGCAGCTTGCGGATCATGTCCACGGTGCGGCGGAAGGCGGCCGGCTCGGATTCCAAGATCGTGGCGCGCTGGACGAAGAAGAACCCGACAGCTGCCAGCGGGTAGCGTGCGCGCAGGTTAGCCGCATCTCCATAGGCTTCCTCGTAGCGGTTGGCCAGGTTCTTGCCGAAGGAAGAGGTCATGGCCTTGGTGCTCAGCAGCAGCTCAGGGCCGGTAGACCAATGGGTCATCACCACATCTGTTTGCTTCATGTAGGCGCGGCCCAGTATGCGCGCATCGGTGCTGCCGGCCTTGCCCGACATGATGGATTCGTGGACCTCGTCGGCCAGGCGCTCGGGAAGCTTGCGCAGCAGCTCAAGGATGTCGCTGGACAGGACCCGGGGCGCCTCCGGGCGCGGCCAGACCAGATCCGCATCGAATCCGGCACGGCGCAGTTCGTGGGCCAGCCACGCATCAACGCCCTGGGCGAAGCGGCCGGAGCGGGTCACCGCCTTATTGCGTACCGGGATGCTCAGCAGGCGTTCGAGCACGCTGAAGGAGGGGTTGAATGCCTCGGTGACTGCCCCGTTGTTCAGCCAGGGCGAATCCTTGGCCGCTGACATCAAGGTGGTATCGAATTCGGCAAAGGCCAGGGTCTTTTCAACCACGGGGTTAGCCACGTTCATCCCTTCACTGCTTTGCTTCGGGCCTTTCGGCGTTCGAGCATGCTTGTTCGCGCGGCATGGACCGCGGCAACGGCTGCGCGGTCCAACCCGAGCATCTGCTTGAGCACCACGTTGTCGACCAGGTCCGTGGCTTCCTGCTTGCGCCCTTGCTGCAGCAATTCGCGCACCGTGGGCTTGATGGAACGCAACCGCTTGGCATGGCGCTGCACCAGGTCGATTGACGGGACCGGCAGCTGGTCGGCTTCACGCGGTTCCAGCTTCAAGATGCCCCCGCCATATGAGCGGCCCACCATTTCAGCGCCGAGCATGCTCAGGGTATTGAGCGATGCAACCGAAAGCAGCTCCCGGCCCAGCTGGCGGACATCAGCGCCGAGGTACACACCATGGATCGAGTTGATGTGGTGCACTCCAGCCTCATTGGCGGTCAACCGCGGGGTATCTGCGTTCATATAGGTCATGAACAGGTCCGGGACCGAGAGGACCGGTACCCGCCACCACGGCGAGCGCACCCGGCATTTATAAGCCTGGTCAACGTTCTGCAGCTCACCGCTGGCCACTAAGCGCGCCCCGGCGGCACTGGGTTCCGCTGCGGGACGGAACATGTAGGTGGCAGCCCCATGCTCGGTGAGCTTTTCCCAGTCTTCCTCGCTCAGTTCCAGCCCGCGCAGGTGGCGCGAGCCCGGAGGCGAGATGCGGATGAGGTCCTCGCGCACCAGCCCCAGCTGATGGATCTGCCCGGCGGAGAGGGTGAACCACTTGTTATTGCCGGTGACAGCTCCCAGCGAGGTCTCGCCCCAGGACTGCAACGGCGCCATCCGGCCGGCGGCCAGCGCCGTGGCCAGGATCCCTTGGGCTTCAAGACCTGCCAATGAACCGGTCCAGCGGTCGCTCATGCGCACCGGGGTGTGGCGCACGCCTTCGCCGAGGGTTTGCAGATCCTGGGCATTGCGGAATTGGTGCAGGTTGAAGGAACCGCTGGCCCCTTCGCGGTACCCCTTGGCAAGCAGCAGCACCACTTCTTCCTGTGCATCGGCAAACAGGCGTTCTTCGAAAACTGCCAGGTGCACGTCGGCGAAGCGTTCAAGCAGCATTTGGCGGACCGGTCCGGCGTAGTTCACGAACATCAGCTCCGCAGGCAGTACCAGGGCCAGGCGGCCGCCGACGGCAAGGAAGCTGGTGGCGTGCACGACGAAAGCCGCCCAGATGCTGGCAAGTTCGTTCAGCTCCACGCCCGAGGCCTTGGCCGCGGCGCGCGAGAGCTGCCGGTCGGCGCCTCGGTGCAGCTGGTAGCGCACATAGGGAGGGTTTCCGATAACAGCATCAAAATCTCCGTGGCCGGAGACTTCGAAGAAGTTGGCCTGTTCGATCCGCGCATTGATCCCAGCCGCGCGCATCCGCTGGCGGGCTGCCTGCACCGATGGCTCGTGCAGCTCCAGACCCAGCATGTCCAGCTGCTCGCGCTGCTCATCGAGCACCGAATGCGCGGCGGCAAGGAATTGCGCTTCACCGCAGGAAGGTTCCAGGACCCTGGATCCCTGCTGGCCCAGCGCCCACTGCGCCATGAAGCTGGCTACGGGTTCTGGGGTGAAGTAGGCACCGCGCGCATGGCGGGCGGTGGCCTGGTCGTTCAATTCTTTACTCAACACGCATCGATCTTTCCACGCAGGCCAGACAATTTGGCTGGACTGGTAGACCGAGTCCGGGGGGGTGCAACTTGTCCATTCTACGTGTGCGGGCATCCCGCAGTTTTTTGGACTCAGTGGGCGGTTTCGGCTTTGCCCTTGTGGCGCAGCTTCTTGATACCCAGGATGATGACGGTAATCACGGTGCCCATGATGAATCCGGCAAGGCAGGAGAAAGCGGTGTTCACCAGCCAGCCCAGTACGGCACCGGCCTGGCCGGTAGCGTCGTGGACCAGCAGTTCCATGTGGTGCACGAAGCCGTATGGGGCATGCCAGCCCAGTTCGTCCATGCCGACCAGCAGCAGGTGGCCACCCACCCAGAGCATTGCAACCACGCCGACCTTGCTCAGCACGGACATGACGATTGGCATCGCCTTGACCAGGCCGCGGCCGATCTTCTGCGAGAGCTCGCGCGGCTTGGCGGCCAGACGCAGGCCGATATCGTCCATTTTCACGATCAGGCCCACCGCCCCGTAGACCACGACGGTCATCATGATGGCGACGACCAGCAGGATTGCGGTGCGCATCAGGAACGGCTGGTCCGCCACCTCGTTCAGCGAGATCACCAGGATCTCGGCGGAGAGCACCAGGTCCGTGCGGACTGCGGAGCCGATGATGGCCTTCTCGTCGCGGTCCTTGCCTTCGAGTTCCACACCATGATGCTTGATCCAGCCGAAAGCTTCCATCAGCTTCTCGGCGCCTTCGAAGACCAGGTAGGCCCCACCGAGCATCAGGATCGGGGTCAGCGCCCAAGGAGCGAAAGTGGATAAGAGCAAAGCCACTGGCAAGATGAACAGCAGCTTGTTGCGCAGCGAGCCCTTTGCGATCTTCCAGATGATCGGCAGCTCGCGCTTGGGAGAAATTCCGTCCACATACTGCGGGGTTACTGCCGCATCGTCGACAACGACGCCCAGCGCCTTGGTGCTGGCTTTGCCGGCTCCCAATGCGATGTCATCGAGGGATGCAGCGGTGACTTTCACCAACGCCGCAACGTCGTCCAATAGTGCTGCAAGGCCTCCGGCCATGGTCGGCTCCTCAAATATAGGTTCTGCGCAGAATTCTACCGGCGAGGTCTTGGCCCCTGCTACAGGCACGACGTTGAATCGAGCACGCTGTGTGGTTTAAAGAAAAGAAACCGCGCCATGAGGATTCACGGACACGGTTCCAACTGCTGGCCCAAGACCAAGACAGAGCCCCCTACCGGATTCGAACCGGTGACCTTCAGTTTACAAGACAGACGCTCTGGCCAGCTGAGCTAAGGGGGCGTACCGGATAAGAATATCCGAAAACCCTACGTCACTGCGAATTGGGGAAGCTGCAGGTTAAATGTCGATGGGAAGGAAGCCAACTTTGGCTTCCTTCCCATCGGACAGAGTGCGAGATCAATATGGAATATTACCGAATCTCGGACGTTTGTCCAGACCTGGGCTGGATTTGCTTACTTGTTAGCAGCCATTGCTTCCTCGACTGCGGTTGGGAAGTCTTGCTTCGCCAGGTCGACTTCCTTGCCCTGGACGAAGATCGATGGGGTGCCGGCTACGCCATCGTACTGGCCAGCCGTGGTGGCGTACTTGACGAATGGACGGAACTTGTCATCGTCGATGCAGTCGGCAACCGATTCGGCAGCACCGTTCTGGATCGCCATGTCTGCCAGCTCGGCGTTCTTCATTTCGCCCTCTGGGTAGTGGCCCCACAGTGCCTTGACGAAGCCCAAGTATGCAGCTGGGCTTTCATCCGCTACGCAAGCCAGTGCATTGGCTGCACGCGAGGAGAAGTTGGTTGCCGAACCGCGGTCCAGGTAGCCGACGTTGCGGTACTCAATGGTGACCTTGCCGTCAGCCAGCCACTGTTGCATCTGGTCGCCATAGGTGGCTTCGAAGTCTGCACAGTGAACGCAATTGACATCAACGTACAAGGCGATGTTGATCGGCTCGCCCTTTTCAGCGACCGTCAGATCGCGTGGGGTTGCCGGAGCTGGAGCCTCGTCCGGTGCTTCCAGCTTCTTGATGTCCACCTTGTCGATGGTCTTCTCAGCGACAGTGTCGGCCGAGGTGACCATGATGCCGCCAGCAGCGGTACCGCCCTGCGGAACTGCGCCGCTGTCTTCAATTTTGGCGTTGTTGTTCTGCACGATCAAAGTGACGACCAGCGCGATTACCACAATGACTGCGGCCAATACGCCCAGCTTCACGAAAAGCGACTTACGCTTCGCAGCTGCCTCCTGGGCGGCACGCATCTGTGCTGCCTTTTCGCGAGCACTCGCAGTACGTTCGGCCTTCGACGGGCGCGGATTATTCGTAGACATAAATTTGGTAGTTCCTTGGTCAGCGGAAAACTGTCATCTGAAGTCAAGCTTAGCCAACTCCGATGCCCAGTATCCTTGAAAACTCAAGATTCGCGCACCTTCACAGGACACACATATCTTTCGCATACAGCGCCCAAAGTGCCCAGAACCATGTACTTGAGCATTAAACCAAGTTATCATCGCAAATGCTCCCCCTTTTCTTCAGTTCCGTGTTAGCAACGGCACAAAAGCAGAAACCTGGTCATATGACGGCAAAACTTAGCCTGTCGTTCCTTTACTAGTTAGTTTTCACTAGGCTCAATACCAAGAGCGACGAACCATATCGAGAAGTCATTCACTTAGAACCGACGAATCTGCCCCACGCCGGTGAACCAGATCGAACAAACCAGGAGGTTTACAGTGGGTATCCCAGCGCTGAATCCAAAAACAGAAAATTCCTACGATTTCGTAGTCGTAGCCAATCGTCTTCCCGTGGACCGCATTACCAACCCGGATGGGACGCAAGGATTCCAGCGTTCGCCCGGCGGTTTGGTTACTGCCTTGGAACCGGTGATGGCATCTTCTGAAGGCGCCTGGGTCGGATGGCACGGTGGTATCGGCGAAGAGCTGGAGAGCTTCGACAAGGATGAGATCCATCTGGTTCCGGTCCCCCTGGATGAAGATGACCTTTCGCTCTACTACGAGGGCTTCTCGAATTCGACCCTGTGGCCGCTGTATCACGACGTCATTGTTCCCCCGGAGTACCACCGCACATGGTGGGACCGGTACAAGAAGATCAACCAGCGATTCGCTGATGCGGTGCTGAAAATTGCTGCGCCGAATGCCACTGTCTGGGTCCACGATTACCAGCTGCAGCTGGTGCCGCAGATGCTGCGGCTGGCACGCCCGGATCTGAAAATCGGTTTCTTCCTGCATATCCCCTTCCCCGCAGCCAGCTTATTTTCACAGCTGCCTTGGCGCACCCAAATCTTGCAGGGCTTGGCAGGTGCTGATCTGGTGGGTTTCCAGCGTGAAACCGATGCCTCGAATTTCCTGCGTTGCTTGCGCCGGTTTACTGGCTACTCCACCAAGGGTGATGTGGCTACTCCCCCAGCAGATAGCGACATGCAGAATCTGTGCCGAGCCAACGCGCATCCGATTTCCATTGACACCAAGACCATCGCCAAGCTCTCACGCGACCCGCAAATCATTGCCCGGGCCGCGCAGATCCGCCATGAGCTGGGCAATCCGAAGACCATCATGCTCGGGGTGGATCGACTGGACTACACCAAGGGCATCCGCCACCGCCTGAAGGCCTACGGCGAGCTGCTCACGGACCAGACGCTGCGTGCCGGAGACGTCTGCCTGATCCAAGTGGCGAGCCCCAGCCGGGAGAACGTAGAAAGCTACATGGAGCTGCGCGACCAGGTCGAGCTCATGGTCGGCCAGATTACCGGCCAGCATGACACGCTAAGCCACACCACCTTGCGCTACCTGCACCAGTCCTACCCATTGCGCGAAATGATCGCCATGTACCTGGCGGCTGATGTCCTGCTGGTTACTGCCCTGCGTGATGGCATGAACCTAGTGGCCAAGGAGTTCGTGGCGGCCCATCAGGACGGACGCGGCGTGCTGGTGCTCTCCGAGTACACCGGTGCCGCCGATCAGCTGCCGCAGGCGGTTCTGGTCAACCCCCACGATATCGATGGGATGAAGGCCAAGATCGTTGAAGCCGTTCAGATGAATGAATCCGAGCAGGAACGCCGGATGAAACGGATGAATCGCCAGCTGGCAGTGAATGACGTCTCGAAATGGTCCAACGATTTCTTGGCCGCGCTGGCCGAAATCAACGCGGCTTCTTCCGTGCACGGAAGCGTTCGCTAATAGGTTTCCGCAAGGATTCATTCATATAGATGAGGAGCTTCGTTGCCTGAACTTGCCCCTGCCCTGCATGCCGCCCTGGCCGATTTCGCCGCACACGAGCGAGTGCTCGTGGCCCTGGACTTTGATGGAACGATGTCGCCACTGGTTGACCGGCCGCAAGATGCCCGGCCATTGCCGGCATCGGCGGCTGCCTTTGAGCAGCTGGCCACCAGCCCCGGGGTCTACACCGCGGTAGTGTCTGGACGTAATTTGCAGTCCTTGAATCAGGCCTATCCCGAACCACGTCCGGAGATCTGCATCGGCTCGCACGGTGCCGAACGATTACTGCCTGAGCATTTGGGCGCACTTTGGCATGATGAGCCGCTGTCCACGAAGCAGCTACAACTGCTCAAGGAACTCACCGGGCGTTTGGAGCAGATCGCTGCAGCTCATGCGAATGTCACCGTGGAGCACAAGCCCTCAGCCACGGTCCTGCATGTGCGTCAAGCAGCGCCCGATACGGCGCTTAAGGCTTTGGCACAAGCGAAGTCAGCACTGCAGCAATTAGACGGCGTAGCGCTGCTTGAAGGCAAAGCGGTGTTGGAAGCCACGGTCCACCACGGGGATAAGGGCCAAAGCCTGCAATGGCTGCGTGAAGTTCTCGATGTCCAGGCAGTCCTGTTTGTCGGCGATGATGTGACAGACGAAAACGGATTCAAGGTTCTGGGCTCGGCAGATTTGGGCATCAAGGTGGGAGCCGGCCCCACGGTCGCGACGTATTCTATTCCATCCCCTGCTGAATTGCCAGACCTTTTGAATATTCTGATTTTCATGCGACACTAAAGTGTCCCAATTCACTTTCACAACGGATCGTCGGGCACGTACCTGCCCGTGAAAGGATTGTCATCATGGCAACTGTGACCTTTGAAAAGGCCACCCGTATTTACCCTGGCGCACTTGTGCCTTCCGTCGACGCAATCGACTTGGAAATCCAAGATGGAGAATTCCTTGTCCTCGTTGGCCCTTCGGGTTGCGGTAAGTCCACCACCCTGCGCATGCTCGCAGGCCTGGAAGAAGTAAACTCCGGCCGGATTCTCATTGGCGATAAGGACGTAACCAACGTTCCGCCTAAGGACCGCGACATTGCAATGGTTTTCCAGAACTATGCACTTTACCCGCACATGACCGTCGCCGAAAACATGGGCTTCGCCTTGAAGATCGCGGGCGTCGACAAGGAAGAGCGCAAGAAGCGCGTCCTGGAGGCAGCCAAGCTCCTTGACTTGGAGAAGTACCTGGACCGCAAGCCAAAGGCACTTTCCGGCGGCCAGCGTCAGCGCGTAGCCATGGGCCGTGCCATCGTTCGTTCACCTCAGGTCTTCTTGATGGATGAGCCACTGTCCAACCTCGATGCCAAGCTGCGCGTACAGACCCGTACCCAGATCGCGTCGTTGACCCGACGCCTCGGTGTCACCACCGTGTACGTTACCCACGACCAGGTGGAAGCACTGACCATGGGTGACCGCGTAGCCGTGCTCAAGGATGGCGAGCTGCAGCAGGTAGGCACCCCACGTGAGCTCTACGATCGCCCGCGCAACGTCTTCGTCGCTGGCTTCATCGGCTCCCCTGCCATGAACCTGGTGAAGCTGCAGTCCGAAAATGGAAAGATCGCTTTCGGTTCAACGCTCATCGACGCTCCAGGCTCCAAGGGTGGAACCACCCTTGGATTCCGTCCTGAAGATATCGAATTGGTCGGCCCGGGCGAAGGCATTGAGCTGATTGTTGATGTTGTTGAAGAACTTGGTGCCGATGCATACATCTACGGCTCAGCAGAGCTTGCTGGTGAAACTCAGGTGGTTGTAGTCCGCGTTGATGGACGCACTCCACCCGCACGTGGACAGCGCATCAACATTGCTCCCGATCTGCAGCATGCGCACATGTTTGATACGGAAAGCGGCTTGCGTTTGGCAGATGCCTAGCATTAGCTGATTTATCCCAATGGCGACGTGGAATGAACTTCCACGTCGCCATTGTTTTGCTCTTGGAGTTCGTTGCTCCGGTTAATCATCGAAGGCCCCGAACTAAGTTCGGGGCCTTCGGCAAATTATGCCCGGCGATGACCTACTCTCCCACACCCTCCCGAGTGCAGTACCATCGGCGCTGTGGGTCTTAGCTTCCAGGTTCGGTATGGAACTGGGCGTTTCCCCCACGCTATGGTCGCCGTAACTCTATACCTCATGGATAACCATGGGAAAACTACGGTGTCCGTCGCAATTGCGATAACTCCATAACTATATCAAGCAACTAAGTACTGCGCCAATTCAAAGCAGGTGAGCGACAGTGTTCTTCGCCATAGGCAGCACCAGGACTTAGGCCCAGATGTCATCGCCACGCAGGGTGGCTTCGGCACCGCCGTCACAGTAGATTGTCTGGCCAGTAACGTGAGTATTTTCTTCACTCGTTAGCCACAGCAACAGCTTGGCAATGACCACCGCTTCGGAGTGGTAGTTCAATGGCATTGGCACGTTCTGGTCCACCATTGCCTTACCTTCATCCGTAGACAACAGCTCGCGAGTCATGTTAGTGATCACGGTGCCAGGGGCCACGGCATTCAAAGGAATGCCGGCACCGGCCCACTTTTCGGTAATGCATTCGCGACGAACCCAACGGCCCAAGGCACGCTTCGAGGAGGGATAGTTCAGATATCCAGCACGTGGTCCCTCGGCTTCCAACGAAGCGCCAATGGCCAGGGCCTGTTCTTCGTCGCCCGAAAGCAAGGCTTCAACCAGCTCCGCGGAGTTCTGCTGTATCGATGCCATCGAGGAAACCACCGCAACACGTGGCGATTGCGCCTGGGCTAATGCAGGTAGGAGACCTTCAAGGTAGTTGGTGACGCCGAAGAAGTTTACTGCCACCGTCACAGCTTTAGGCGCAGAGATGCCGGCGGCTGCAATAACCGCATCGATCTTCCCCTCAGAAAGCTCCAGAGTGCGGCTCACGGCGCTTTGCCGTCCTTCTGCTGTCGACAAGTCGGCGGTGACATCAGCGTCGCGCAAACCTACGCCAATGACCTTGTGTCCACGTTCCCGAATCAATTCAGCGGTGGCAGCACCAATTCCAGAAGCAGCACCAGTAACTACATAGGTTCTCACGTTCGGTCATCCTCTTTCGTAGTCGCAAGACGAGTCGAGTCACAGCAAGTCAGACAGTTACAACCTCGCTCATATCCCACAATATGCCTATTTCAATTGGGGTCCTGAACAACGATGCCTAAGGCAATCGATTAGCAGCTAACCTAAAACAGCGCTTGGGTGGTCTGCGCCAAATAGAAACGAAGAACTTCCCAAAACCACGTAACCCTGCAGCTCCGACAACCAGCCTGGAACCTAAATAAACGAGAACGTCCCCTGGCGCTGCCGACGGATCCCTCAAATAGACCAATTGCTACTACTGGCTGCGATCCATGCTCCGGGCCAGCGCCCGGCGCATAGCGTAGCCAACCACCAACGGGGCTCCTGCCATCAACGTGTATTGCAACCACAACGGGTTAATCAGTGCAGGCTCAACAAGAATGAATGCGGCGCATACGGCCACAAAAAGCATTACAAGTGCGGTGAAAGCCACTGAAGTCGTGCTCGTGCTCTCGGATTCTGCCCGGGTCTCGTGCAGACCGGCAAAGAATAACCCAAGCAGGAATGTGGAGGCCACGAGCCCAATGGATGCTAGAAAGCTCATGAACAACATGTTTGCCCAACTCTCCCGTTTAGATGACTGCTCACAGTCATCGGGCCGCTATCTCCGTTTTGGAAGATCCTAGCAGGATCCCAGACCGAGGACTTGGAAATCTATCGACCCGATCTTGTTAGAAGTCCCTGCGCGCGGGTGTTCTGTACACATCTTTGGCGCATATTCCTCTGCGCCTACAGCCTCAGGGGAGTCTTTTTCAAGCCCTGTTTTAAATAACGAAAGAGGCCAAGCATCACAGCCTGACCCCTACTACTGGTTAAACAGGTGAGGCCCTGGAACACGCATTGTGTTCCAGGGCCTCAAACCATTCAACTCAAGTTAAGTCCGGCGGTGACCTACTCTCCCACACCCTCACGAGTGCAGTACCATCGGCGCAGTGGGCCTTAGCTTCCGGGTTCGGTATGGGACCGGGCGTTTCCCCCACGCTATGACCGCCGTAACAATCACGAAGCACACAAACCAATCATCTTGGTCATGTTTTCCGGTGTCATGCAAAAGCCATGTATTTTTCGGTTTGAGGTTGTTGTCTCGTAACCGTATAGTGAACGCGAACAGCATAATGATCATGCCAGTAAAATATTGTGAATATTGTGTGTTGAAAGTCATCGGCCTATTAGTACAGGTCAGCTCCACAAGTCTTTAGTCCTTGCTTCCACATCCTGCCTATCAACCCAGTGGTCTAGCTGGGGGCCTCTCACACTCAAGGTGCATGGAAATCTCATCTCGAAGCAGGCTTCCCGCTTAGATGCTTTCAGCGGTTATCCCTTCCAAACGTAGCTAATCAGCGATGCACTTGGCAGTACAACTGACACACCAGAGGTTCGTCCGTCCCGGTCCTCTCGTACTAAGGACAGCCCTTCTCAAATTTCCAACGCGCGCAGCGGATAGGGACCGAACTGTCTCACGACGTTCTAAACCCAGCTCGCGTACCGCTTTAATGGGCGAACAGCCCAACCCTTGGGACCTACTCCAGCCCCAGGATGCGACGAGCCGACATCGAGGTGCCAAACCATGCCGTCGATATGGACTCTTGGGCAAGATCAGCCTGTTATCCCCGAGGTACCTTTTATCCGTTGAGCGACGGCCCTTCCACGAGGTGCCGCCGGATCACTAGTCCCGACTTTCGTCCCTGCTCGAGCTGTCACTCTCACAGTCAAGCTCCCTTGTGCACTTACACTCGACACCTGATTGCCAACCAGGCTGAGGGAACCTTTGGGCGCCTCCGTTACATTTTAGGAGGCAACCGCCCCAGTTAAACTACCCATCAGGCACTGTCCCTGAACCAGATCATGGTCCGAAGTTAGGTGACCGGTACAGCCAGAGTGGTATTTCAACGATGACTCCACCTGAACTAGCGTCCAAGCTTCACAGTCTCCCACCTATCCTACACAAGCTGCACCGAACACCAATACCAAACTATAGTAAAGGTCTCGGGGTCTTTCCGTCCTGCTGCGCGTAACGAGCATCTTTACTCGTACTGCAATTTCGCCGAGTTCATGGTTGAGACAGCGGGGAAGTCGTTACTCCATTCGTGCAGGTCGGAACTTACCCGACAAGGAATTTCGCTACCTTAGGATGGTTATAGTTACCACCGCCGTTTACTGGGGCTTAAATTCTCAGCTTCGCACCAAAGTGCTAACCAGTCCTCTTAACCTTCCAGCACCGGGCAGGAGTCAGTCCGTATACATCGTCTTGCGACTTCGCACGGACCTGTGTTTTTAGTAAACAGTCGCTTCCCCCTGGTCTCTGCGGCCCACACCCGCTCACAGCTGCAAGAGCCGATCACGAGGCAGGCCCCCCTTCTTCCGAAGTTACGGGGGCATTTTGCCGAGTTCCTTAACCATGATTCTCTCGATCGCCTTAGTATTCTCTACCTGATCACCTGTGTCGGTTTGGGGTACGGGCGGACTTGGACCTCGCGCCGATGCTTTTCTAGGCAGCATAGGATCACCGAATCACCCGCCAAAGCGGGCGCCTATCAGGTCTCAGAATATCTGAGCGGCGGATTTGCCAACCACTCTTCCTACACCCTTGGACCAGGTCAATTCCATTGCCTGGCTCGGCTACCTTCCTGCGTCACACCTGTTAATACGCTGACCTCACTGCATCGGTTCCCACCACATCACACAACCAGCAGCCCGAAGGCCGCAACAGCCATGATCCATCATGGTTAGCATCCACAGCTTGGTATGGGCGGTCCTTCGCCGGTACGGGAATATCAACCCGTTGTCCATCGACTACGCCTGTCGGCCTCGCCTTAGGTCCCGACTAACCCAGGGCAGATTAGCTTAACCCTGGAACCCTTGATCATTCGGCGGACGGGTTTCTCACCCGTCATTCGCTACTCATGCCTGCATTCTCACTCGTATAGCGTCCACCGCTGGTTTCCACCGCGACTTCACCCGCTATACGACGCTCCCCTACCCATCCAAACGCCCAACAAAAGCCAGGCAAATATTTGAATGACGCAACTTCGGCGGTGTGCTTGAGCCCCGCTACATTATCGGCGCGGAATCACTTGACCAGTGAGCTATTACGCACTCTTTCAAGGGTGGCTGCTTCTAAGCCAACCTCCTGGTTGTCACAGCAACTCCACATCCTTTTCCACTTAGCACACGCTTAGGGGCCTTAGTTGGCGTTCTGGGCTGTTTCCCTCTCGACTATGAAGCTTATCCCCCACAGTCTCACTGCTGCGCTCTCACTTACCGGCATTCGGAGTTTGGCTAAGGTCAGTAACCTTGTAGGGCCCATCGCCTATCCAGTAGCTCTACCTCCAGTAAGAAACACGCAACGCTGCACCTAAATGCATTTCGGGGAGAACCAGCTATCACGAAGTTTGATTGGCCTTTCACCCCTACCCACAGCTCATCCCCTCCATTTTCAACTGAAGTGGGTTCGGTCCTCCACACGCTCTTACACGCGCTTCAACCTGGCCATGGGTAGATCACTTCGCTTCGGGTCTAGATCACGCCACTCAAACGCCCTATTCAGACTCGCTTTCGCTACGGCTTCCCCACACGGGTTAACCTCGCGACGTAACACTAACTCGCAGGCTCATTCTTCAAAAGGCACGCCATCACCCAGGAACAAGTCCCAGGCTCTAACGGATTGTAAGCGCACGGTTTCAGGTACTATTTCACTCCCCTCCCGGGGTACTTTTCACCATTCCCTCACGGTACTGATTCACTATCGGTCATCAAGTAGTATTCAGGCTTACCAGGTGGTCCTGGCAGATTCACACAAGGTTTCACGGGCCCCGTGCTACTCGGGTATCAACACTAGAACGGCAGACACGCATTACACCTACGGGACTATCACCCTCTCTGGTCCGGCATTCCAACCGATTCACCTATACGCCTGCACCTCATCCCACCAGCAAGATAGCGCTGGTACATGTCAACCCCACAACCCCGATGATGCAACGCCTATCCGCTATCACACACCAACCGGTTTAGCCCCATCCGCGTTCGCTCGCCACTACTAACGGAATCACTATTGTTTTCTCTTCCTGCGGGTACTGAGATGTTTCACTTCCCCGCGTTCCCTCCACACAGCCTATACATTCAGCTGCAGGTCACACCACATAACATGGTGCGGGGTTCCCCCATTCGGAAATCCTGGTCTCAACGTCCGGTTATCGACTCCACCAGGCTTATCGCAGATTCCCACGTCCTTCATCGGCTCTTGATGCCAAGGCATCCACCGTGCGCCCTTAAAAACTTCAACACAAATCAAAGTTCTCAGAATTGAGCAATAAAACAATCTAACAAAATCACGCAGACAAGACTCAAACACCCAAGGATCCAAGGAAAAGGACCCCAAGCTCATCTCATCTGCAAGATGCTCGCGTTCACTATACAGTTCCCAAACAACAACCCCGCACCCCCGCAAGCACACCCGGGCAACAGCACAAAACCGCCACCACACCAGCGCACCTGCAGCAAACACAGGACAAACACCGAAACACCAAGAACCCCGCCACCCACAAGCCACGCACCAGCCAAACCCCCCACACAAAGCGGAGAACCCGACCAACACCCAACCCACAGGCACGGAGGCTTGTTGCCTCAAAACCCAACAGCATGCCAAACCATACAAACCGCACAACACCCGCACACCGCTTTCCAGCACCCAAGAAGCCAAAGACTCCCCAAACGCGTACTCGCAGATGCGCAAACACCCTGCAGCCACAGCCAGTACCCCGCACACGAACGCACCACCCACATTGGGATGACACCAGCGTGCACGCTTTCCAGTACTGAGTCCATTGATATTCCACCCATGAGCAACCCGCCTGCACCACACTCGGGCACAGACACGGGCAACCAATAATGGTTAGCTCCTTAGAAAGGAGGTGATCCAGCCGCACCTTCCGGTACGGCTACCTTGTTACGACTTAGTCCCAATCGCCAGTCCCACCTTCGACGACTCCCCCCACACAAGGTGGTTAGGCCATCGGCTTCGGGTGTTACCAACTTTCGTGACTTGACGGGCGGTGTGTACAAGGCCCGGGAACGTATTCACCGCAGCGTTGCTGATCTGCGATTACTAGCGACTCCGACTTCATGGGGTCGAGTTGCAGACCCCAATCCGAACTGAGACCGGCTTTTAGGGATTAGCTCCACCTCACAGTATCGCAACCCATTGTACCGGCCATTGTAGCATGCGTGAAGCCCAAGACATAAGGGGCATGATGATTTGACGTCATCCCCACCTTCCTCCGAGTTGACCCCGGCAGTCTCCCATGAGTCCCCACCACTACGTGCTGGCAACATGGAACGAGGGTTGCGCTCGTTGCGGGACTTAACCCAACATCTCACGACACGAGCTGACGACAACCATGCACCACCTGTGAACCAGCCCCGAAGGGAAACTCCATCTCTGAAGCGGTCTGGCACATGTCAAGCCTTGGTAAGGTTCTTCGCGTTGCATCGAATTAATCCGCATGCTCCGCCGCTTGTGCGGGCCCCCGTCAATTCCTTTGAGTTTTAGCCTTGCGGCCGTACTCCCCAGGCGGGGCACTTAATGCGTTAGCTACGGCGCGGAAAACGTGGAATGTCCCCCACACCTAGTGCCCAACGTTTACGGCATGGACTACCAGGGTATCTAATCCTGTTCGCTCCCCATGCTTTCGCTCCTCAGCGTCAGTAAATGCCCAGAGACCTGCCTTCGCCATCGGTGTTCCTCCTGATATCTGCGCATTTCACCGCTACACCAGGAATTCCAGTCTCCCCTACATCACTCTAGTCTGCCCGTACCCACCGCAGATCCGAGGTTGAGCCTCGGACTTTCACGGCAGACGCGACAAACCGCCTACGAGCTCTTTACGCCCAATAAATCCGGATAACGCTTGCGCCCTACGTATTACCGCGGCTGCTGGCACGTAGTTAGCCGGCGCTTCTTCTGCAGGTACCGTCACTTTCGCTTCTTCCCTACTGAAAGAGGTTTACAACCCGAAGGCCGTCATCCCTCACGCGGCGTCGCTGCATCAGGCTTTCGCCCATTGTGCAATATTCCCCACTGCTGCCTCCCGTAGGAGTCTGGGCCGTGTCTCAGTCCCAGTGTGGCCGGTCACCCTCTCAGGCCGGCTACCCGTCGTCGCCTTGGTGAGCCATTACCTCACCAACAAGCTGATAGGCCGCGAGTCCATCCCCCACCGATAAATCTTTCCACCACCTGCCATGCGGCAAGAGGTAATATCCGGTATTAGACCCAGTTTCCCGGGCTTATCCCAGAGTCGGGGGCAGGTTACTCACGTGTTACTCACCCGTTCGCCACTAATCCACCCAGCAAGCTGGGCTTCATCGTTCGACTTGCATGTGTTAAGCACGCCGCCAGCGTTCATCCTGAGCCAGGATCAAACTCTCCATAAAAAAATAAAAAGCCACCGAAACCCCTCGGAAAATAAGGGAAGAATCGATGAAGTCCTGGCGAATAATAAAACACTCAAGCACATCACACGGGGGTGCAATGCCTCAAGCAAATAATATGTATTCACCAAATAAAATAAATATTCGGTATCAACAAACTTGGCACACTATTGAGTTCTCAAACAACAAACACTCTCGACACCACAACCACCAGACCTTCGATGGCTGCTTCGCTGCGGAGCAACTTTTCCAACTTACCAGAATCCGCAGTCCGATCAAAATCGGCTGGAAACCTTCAGTGAAAAGTGATTGGCTGCCGGGTAAACAATCGGTAGATTCCGTGTTGTTTCCGTTCCGGCAACAGATAAAAACTATACACACGTTTTTCCATACGCACAAATCGAAAGGACGCTTTTAAGGGTGACGGTGGTTACAGCCCGAAAACGGGTGTTCTATCTGCTTTTCGTACGGTGCTCGAATGGCGATTCGGGATCGCTTCGAGTCACGCTTCTACAACCCCAATCAGCGTATTTCCGTGCGTCGGTGGATCGTATCGACGAAAACGAATTTCTTCATGGCACACCAACGGAAGATCATTCCGAAAAGCGTGCCTACTATGGGGCCGGCTACAAAGTCGGCAACCTCTTGCATTAAGAAAGATACGTGGGGTTGAGTGAATCCGAATATCCAGCGTGAGACATAGACCGGCGCCGAAGTAATTCCTACGGCGATGACCGACATGATGAAAAATTTTATAAATTGGACGCGTTTCAGTCCGTGCATGATATCGCCGAACGTAAAACGTCGCGACAAGTAGTAGGAGACGGTAGTCGCTACACCGTTAGCCAGCAGAAAAGCTGTTGTTGGATGTTCTCCAAGGACCGTGAACTTGAGACCATAGTTCACGGCTAGTGTCAGAAGGAAGCAGAAACCGCCAACCCCCAAGAAATAGGCTGCTCTTTTGCCCTGTCTATATCGGCTTCTATGCCCCAGCCCGTGAGGTTCATAGTTGTTATCACCCACAGGGATTCCAGTCATGCGCCAAGTTTAGGCTCCTCCCCCGCAGCTGGAACAATGGGATGGCTGATTAATGCCTGGAACCTTTATCAAAAGTGATGGCTGTGGCTTGAACGAAACCGACGAGAGATGGGGCAATCCTGCAGGCAAGTAGGTATCAACCGTTTTGTTGAATCAGGGCCAATAAAATGACAACTTGTCCTTCGCGTGTTCCGAATCCGGTTGAGTCCCAAAGTCGGTAATCGGGAAAGTAGGGCTATAGGCAATAAAGTGTGTCTGAAAACCTGATCCTGCCCCGGAAAGCCGGGGCAGGATCAAGGTTCACATGGGTATTGAATCCATAAGTGTGAAGCTTACTGGACAATCCCATACTTGTATTATCTGTCATTCCCGACTGAAGAAAAACGGAACCACCTCCAAAGGAACCCAGCGCTGGCGCTGCATCACCTGCAATGCCAGCACCGTTTTCAAACGCGAAGACACCACCGCCCGCAACCAACTCACCGGCTTCGTCTCCTGGCTGATGAGCAAACATTCCCAAGCCGAATTCGGCGGCGGAACCGGCCGCACCTTCCGGCATCAGACCGCTTGGTGCTGGAACGTGCACCCCTACCTGCATCACACCGGCGAGGTCTTCGACGAGATCCAAGTCGACGGCATCTATCTGCGCCAAGGCTGGTGCCTGCTGATCGCCATCGCTCACGGACGTGTCATCGGATGGCAGTGGTGCGACCGCGAAAAAGCCGAGGCGTGGACCGTGTTGCTGCAGCATTTCCCCGAACCAAAAGTCGCGGTGACCGACGGCGGATCAGGCTTGATGAAAGCGCTCAAAGAGTTCTGGCCGAACGTGAAAATTCAACGCTGCTTGGTGCATATCCAGCGCAACGTGCGCACCTACCTGACCCTGAATCCGCGTTTGCCTGCAGGGAAGTCGTTACGTCGTTTGAGCCTGAAACTCACGAAAATCCGGACCCAGGAAGCTGCGGCAGAATGGATTGCCGCCTTCGCTGCGTGGCATGCCGAAAACCACGAGCTGATCAATGAACGCACCTACGCTGCTGACTGGTCCGGTGCCTGGCCGCGGGGCCTGCGACGCAACCGCAAGTGGTGGTACACCCACGATCGGCTACGCAGCGCCTACGAGTCGATGAACAAAGCCCTGCGACGCGGGCATCTGTTCACCTACCTGGACAAGGACCTGAACGGCTTGGGAATCAACGCGACGACGAACATGATTGAAGGTGCGGTGAATTCCGGCATCCGGGCCATGATTTTCTATCACCGCGGGATGCCCATTGAGCATCGCCGGCGGGCGTGCGAGTGGTTCTGCTGGACTCATGCGGATGAAGGAAACCGCCCGGCCTTGCGGACACTGTTGCGTCCGGAGCATTACACTCCCGAAGCGAAGAAGAAGGCGCAGCACATGGTTGATGAAGCACCAATCGGCCCAGAGCTTTATGGCACCGGCCCCAGCGCTGAGGATGGGCAATTCATTCGCAGTGGTTGGATGAGAAATATCTACTAGAGCAGGGTTTTAAGGTTGTCTGGCCCGGGAACACGCCCGGGCCAGACACACTTTATTGCCTATAGCCCGGAAAGTAGATTGCACCCTACATTTCGCTACACGTTGAGGGGCAGCAGCGGAACTGGAATAACCACGCTACTAGTTTTAGGCATAAAAAAATCGCGGAACCGAAGTTCCGCGATTTGATGGTGACCCCAACGGGATTCGAACCCGTGTTGCCGCCGTGAGAGGGCGGAGTACTAGGCCGCTATACGATGGGGCCGTATGCTGAAGACGAATCTTCAGCTCACCAAATTGCTTTGGCGAAGCGCTGGGATACCAGGACTCGAACCTAGAATGACGGAACCAGAAACCGTTGTGTTGCCAATTACACCATATCCCAATGTGACTTGGCCTTCATTTGAAGGAATAGCCGAAGCTGCCCTTCAATGAATGCCTTAGCACGAGATATAACTATACCTAAAAAAATCCCGGAGCGCACATCGAAAGCCAAGATCCTCGAGTGATCTGCAGCTCTTTGTCTGATTTCTGGATATCAGCGTTGCAGTCACTGAGGTTCTTGAAACGCACTACAGCCTTCGTTCTCACCATTACCGCTGGTTCGCGGTCCTTAGGCTTTAGATCAGAAGCGGGGCACGAGTGGCCTGCTTTAACCTTGGTCGAGGTGCTGGCGGGGTATTCAAAGCAGGCGCACCGCAAAATGGATCGGCTCTCTACCGCAGCACGAGCACTCCAGCGGCTGAAATCGGGGGAAATTCGGCCAAGAGCGAGCCAGAGCGAGCGCCACTCTCGGCGTTACCGCATCGCCGATCGGTTTTCGTCGGATGAATTGGTGGCTATCGGGCAGCGTTATCAAGCGGGCGAGCAGTCAACCGACCTCGCCAAAGAGCATGGCATTGCTAAATCAACTCTGCTCCGGCTTCTAGCCGAGCGGGGTATCCAAACCAGGCAGCGGGGACTCACGCCCGCAAAAGAACGAGAAATTCTTCGGTTGCGGAAGCAAGGGTTCATCATCCGTGACATCGCCCAGCGAGTCGGGTGCAGCTACGACACTGCGCGGAAATTCCTACTGACGGCGTCAAACGCATAACGATTGATATTTCGCGGGTTTCAACTCTTGATCTGGGTGTTTCATGAACATATCCTGAGGGTAGAAATATCACCTAACAACTAGGAAATCGTGAATCTATTCAGAGGGCGGTTGTAGCCTGACTCCTTAGGGTTTCAAGCCGTGGCGACCGAACTACTCAACATGTATTCGGTAACTCTGGCAAAGGAGCCAAGAGATGACTAAGACTCAGCCTAAAGCCGGCCGCGATGCGGATCATTTCATGTCCCCGTCGGCTGTTCGCAGCTTCTTTTTTGTGGCCACTCTACATATTTGCAGTGACCGCCGTTGGACTCCTGGTGGCAACCATGATTGGCGCCATCTGGTTTGGGCCGGACGATGACACTACTTGGCGTTGGGTCAAGAAGGGTCTGTTCGTAGCGTTTGGCCTACTCATCATCGTTTTTGCTATTCGTTTTCTAGGGCGCAGAAAATCCTCTTTCATTGCAAGTATGGGTGATTGGCTGGTTCAGCTGAAGCATAGCGATAGTCGACATAAGACCCATGGCATGACTGGCAACAAGGTGTTGACTTCTGTCAGCGAGAATCGAAAGCAAGACAAGTTACTTCGAAACAAGCCGCCCGCAGAGATAAAGCGTCGCAGCGGGTCATCCCCAATTGCGAAGAATGTTCCACGAAAGTCATCTAAGAAGAAGGGCTAGTTGAGTCAGTTCGACCCCAGGTCATCATTCTGGCCTTCAGCTTGGGTGCCTTGGAGCATAAGTTTCCGCAGGTAGGCAATCCATCCATCGATGAGATCGGCTAGTTCGAGCAAACCGCTCGATTCCGAGCTGTCAAAATTTCGCCCGGATAGAATCCATCCTTCAAACTCTCGAAAATCACCATCGAACGAGCCATGCAGGGTTTCGTGCCAAAATTCAAGAAGGGCCAGGCCGTCATCTGACCGCATGTAATCCTGCAGTGATTCCGGGATATCGAGGATGCCGGGGTCAAGCTCACCTGCCGCAACCAACCTCCAGGGCTTGGCTCGCTCAAGTGCTGCGAGGAACACACTCTTAGCCATATCTTCAATAGTTAGATTGCTGACCTCTGGTCTGTCGAACTCACGTTGATCTTGAGATACCGCTTTGTTGCCACCAAGAAACCTTGACGGTCGTGTGCGCAGATTCTTATTGTCAGCATCCATGGCAATATCACCGTCCTGCATGACTAGCCGTCGAACTGCACTGCCAAGATGCTGAATATGCCGTCGCAACCGCATAAAGGCTTGAGCGTCCGAAGGCAGGGCCTCGTTGTTGAGGCCATCTTCGTTACTCGAATGATGGTGTTCTGGTTGCTCCACGTGTGCGCATCATTATGAACCCATTTCTTGAACTGTCAACAGATCCGACGAGGTATCTCGCCGCCTATGACGGACTTAACTTTACGTCTGAATAGACTGAATCAATAGGGCTGAGTCTGGCATTGGGTAGACAAAAGAGAGCCAGTGATGGCTCTCTTTTGCTGCTCACTGTTTCGAGTAAGCGTCTTCACGTATCAAATTGGTCGGGATAACAGGATTTGAACCTGCGACCTCGTCGTCCCGAACGACGCGCGCTACCAAACTGCGCCATATCCCGCGGTTAGACACTTTTTTACTCTACACCCGTGCTTTACCACGCGCCAAGGAGTGACCAGGCGCGCTGCGGCCGGTTCATGGACCCACAGTTACGACCTACTTTGCCTACCTATATAGCCTTGCCCGGGTTCAGGATATTGAGGGGATCCAGCAGCGCTTTGATTTGATGTTGCAGTTGCAGCACTTCGTCGGATTGCTCCCACGCTAGCCAGTCTTTCTTGATCAGCCCGACACCATGTTCGCCGGTGATCGTACCGCCCAACGCCAGAGCTTCCTTAACTGATCCTTCGACTGCTCTGTGCAGTCGCGCCAATAGTTGTTCCCCTTCAGTAGGGTCAACGAAGAACGTCGGATGCAAATTGCCGTCGCCAGCATGGGAGATCATCCGCATGTTTACATTTTCCTCGCGAGCCAAGTCTTGGAGTCGGTGCACATACTCGACCATGCGGCTCTTAGGTATTGCTACGTCTTCGCCTGTTCGGTAGGCGTCGTCCTTCGTATCCCCACGACTAGTCCGACGCATCTCGATAAGGCGGGTCGCTGCCGCATCGCCGCTCTTGCTTAACTGCACATCACTACTCATGAATGCATCTCGAACTGCTGCTTCTTCTCGTTCAGCCCCGTAGCCGTCCAATCGCACTAAAAGCATTGCTCCACCCAATGATGCATAGTCGGTGGAGTATTGCTGGTCTAAAACACAAATAGTCGAATAGTCGATTAACTCTAAGATTGCTGGCTGAATGCGGGACTTTGCAATCTGCTGTACGCCTTCGACCGCGGCTTCAAGAGAAGGGAACACCATACTTAGATCACGTTCGTCTACAGGAAGATATCGCAATCGTACGAAGGCGCGCACTACGACGCCCAAGGTGCCTTCAGATCCAGTAAAAAGCGCGGCAAGGTCATATCCGGCAACGCCTTTGAATGTATTCTTCCCGACTCGAATTAGTCTTCCGTCAGCTAGCACCACGTCCAAGGAAAGAACCGATTCGCGGGTCACGCCATACTTGGCGCACCGAAGGCCGCCAGCATTCGTGGCAATGTTTCCGCCAATGGTGGACATCTTGTAGCTTGCCGGATCCGGCGCGTACATCAGTCCAAATTGGGCGACGGCAGTATTTAAATGGTGGTTGATAACGCCTGGTTCAACGATTGCCACTTCGTCGTGCGGACGAATCTCAATGATCTTGTCCATCTTGCTCAGGTTCAGAATGACTGCATCGCCTTGAACATGAACGCCGCCTGAGACCCCAGTGCCGGCACCGCGGCTTATTACAGGAATCCGATTAGCGGTTGCCACACGCATAACCGCTTGCACATGGCCGACCTCGGTAGGGAAAACGACTGCCAAAGGCATCACGGGCTCACCGGAGATTTGGCCGAAGTCGCGTGAATTCTCCCGTAGGACGCTGTCTGATAGAACTATCGAGTCTTCAGGCAACTCGCGCCTTAGGGTTTCAACTAAATCGCTATATGCATCGGACATCGTTTTCTCCGCTAGTTCAGTAGGCACTGTCAATCCGAGAATACTCGCTTCAATAGTTTCGGTGGAACTAGATGACCAGGTTTCGCCTAATAGGCATCCAGTTGGAATCGCAGTGCCTTACAGCCGAGCTGGAGGTCAAGGAGATTCATAGCAATACCGTTGATCCGTGAGATGTTCTCCCCAAATTTGCGAGACTGATCTCGATCAGGTGCTCAGAACCCGGACGCGGGCAGTCCACGCGAGAGAAGTCTTGATTTAGTGCGCTGACAAAACGAACGCAAAAGTGGTCACCCTAGATTGCTAGGTACGGATAATTCGGTGCCGTCCGTGAATGCTCTCGAGTATTTTCTCGGGACATAGTGAGCTGCCTTCAAGTGAAGAGAATCCAAATGCCAGGCCCAGGTCCAGTAAAACGAATGCCTACTGCAATCCACGTGCGGGGAGGTGCTGAAGAAGCTCGATCTTCTGCTCAGTTCTTGGGCTGCTTGATTCTACGCAAGGTAATTGCAGTGGCTGCGCCGGCAGCTGCAATTAACGCGATAGCAACCACGATCAGCAGAACTCTGATGGAGGTTGAAGGTATGTTCAATGTAAGCAAGGCGATTCCAATAGCAATAACTGCAAACACTATCGATGCGATCGCCGAACCTGCGGACAGATGCGATGCTTTCTCGACCATACTTCGATGATAGGACTACCACAAACCATGTCAACAGTAGCCCTGTTTTAAATAGCGGAAAGAGGCCAAGCATCAACGCCTGACCCCCACCAACCAGCAAGCCATCCCAGCAACCTGTCTTGCGGGTTAAACAGGTGAGGCCCTGGAACACGCATTGTGTTCCAGGGCCTCAAACCATTCAACTCAAGTTAAGTCCGGCGGTGACCTACTCTCCCACACCCTCACGAGTGCAGTACCATCGGCGCAGTGGGCCTTAGCTTCCGGGTTCGGTATGGGACCGGGCGTTTCCCCCACGCTATGACCGCCGTAACAATCACGAAGCACACAAACCAATCATCTTGGTCATGTTTTCCGGTGTCATGCAAAAGCCATGTATTTTTCGGTTTGAGGTTGTTGTCTCGTAACCGTATAGTGAACGCGAACAGCATAATGATCATGCCAGTAAAATATTGTAAATATTGTGTGTTGAAAGTCATCGGCCTATTAGTACAGGTCAGCTCCACAAGTCTTTAGTCCTTGCTTCCACATCCTGCCTATCAACCCAGTGGTCTAGCTGGGGGCCTCTCACACTCAAGGTGCATGGAAATCTCATCTCGAAGCAGGCTTCCCGCTTAGATGCTTTCAGCGGTTATCCCTTCCAAACGTAGCTAATCAGCGATGCACTTGGCAGTACAACTGACACACCAGAGGTTCGTCCGTCCCGGTCCTCTCGTACTAAGGACAGCCCTTCTCAAATTTCCAACGCGCGCAGCGGATAGGGACCGAACTGTCTCACGACGTTCTAAACCCAGCTCGCGTACCGCTTTAATGGGCGAACAGCCCAACCCTTGGGACCTACTCCAGCCCCAGGATGCGACGAGCCGACATCGAGGTGCCAAACCATGCCGTCGATATGGACTCTTGGGCAAGATCAGCCTGTTATCCCCGAGGTACCTTTTATCCGTTGAGCGACGGCCCTTCCACGAGGTGCCGCCGGATCACTAGTCCCGACTTTCGTCCCTGCTCGAGCTGTCACTCTCACAGTCAAGCTCCCTTGTGCACTTACACTCGACACCTGATTGCCAACCAGGCTGAGGGAACCTTTGGGCGCCTCCGTTACATTTTAGGAGGCAACCGCCCCAGTTAAACTACCCATCAGGCACTGTCCCTGAACCAGATCATGGTCCGAAGTTAGGTGACCGGTACAGCCAGAGTGGTATTTCAACGATGACTCCACCTGAACTAGCGTCCAAGCTTCACAGTCTCCCACCTATCCTACACAAGCTGCACCGAACACCAATACCAAACTATAGTAAAGGTCTCGGGGTCTTTCCGTCCTGCTGCGCGTAACGAGCATCTTTACTCGTACTGCAATTTCGCCGAGTTCATGGTTGAGACAGCGGGGAAGTCGTTACTCCATTCGTGCAGGTCGGAACTTACCCGACAAGGAATTTCGCTACCTTAGGATGGTTATAGTTACCACCGCCGTTTACTGGGGCTTAAATTCTCAGCTTCGCACCAAAGTGCTAACCAGTCCTCTTAACCTTCCAGCACCGGGCAGGAGTCAGTCCGTATACATCGTCTTGCGACTTCGCACGGACCTGTGTTTTTAGTAAACAGTCGCTTCCCCCTGGTCTCTGCGGCCCACACCCGCTCACAGCTGCAAGAGCCGATCACGAGGCAGGCCCCCCTTCTTCCGAAGTTACGGGGGCATTTTGCCGAGTTCCTTAACCATGATTCTCTCGATCGCCTTAGTATTCTCTACCTGATCACCTGTGTCGGTTTGGGGTACGGGCGGACTTGGACCTCGCGCCGATGCTTTTCTAGGCAGCATAGGATCACCGAATCACCCGCCAAAGCGGGCGCCTATCAGGTCTCAGAATATCTGAGCGGCGGATTTGCCAACCACTCTTCCTACACCCTTGGACCAGGTCAATTCCATTGCCTGGCTCGGCTACCTTCCTGCGTCACACCTGTTAATACGCTGACCTCACTGCATCGGTTCCCACCACATCACACAACCAGCAGCCCGAAGGCCGCAACAGCCATGATCCATCATGGTTAGCATCCACAGCTTGGTATGGGCGGTCCTTCGCCGGTACGGGAATATCAACCCGTTGTCCATCGACTACGCCTGTCGGCCTCGCCTTAGGTCCCGACTAACCCAGGGCAGATTAGCTTAACCCTGGAACCCTTGATCATTCGGCGGACGGGTTTCTCACCCGTCATTCGCTACTCATGCCTGCATTCTCACTCGTATAGCGTCCACCGCTGGTTTCCACCGCGACTTCACCCGCTATACGACGCTCCCCTACCCATCCAAACGCCCAACAAAAGCCAGGCAAATATTTGAATGACGCAACTTCGGCGGTGTGCTTGAGCCCCGCTACATTATCGGCGCGGAATCACTTGACCAGTGAGCTATTACGCACTCTTTCAAGGGTGGCTGCTTCTAAGCCAACCTCCTGGTTGTCACAGCAACTCCACATCCTTTTCCACTTAGCACACGCTTAGGGGCCTTAGTTGGCGTTCTGGGCTGTTTCCCTCTCGACTATGAAGCTTATCCCCCACAGTCTCACTGCTGCGCTCTCACTTACCGGCATTCGGAGTTTGGCTAAGGTCAGTAACCTTGTAGGGCCCATCGCCTATCCAGTAGCTCTACCTCCAGTAAGAAACACGCAACGCTGCACCTAAATGCATTTCGGGGAGAACCAGCTATCACGAAGTTTGATTGGCCTTTCACCCCTACCCACAGCTCATCCCCTCCATTTTCAACTGAAGTGGGTTCGGTCCTCCACACGCTCTTACACGCGCTTCAACCTGGCCATGGGTAGATCACTTCGCTTCGGGTCTAGATCACGCCACTCAAACGCCCTATTCAGACTCGCTTTCGCTACGGCTTCCCCACACGGGTTAACCTCGCGACGTAACACTAACTCGCAGGCTCATTCTTCAAAAGGCACGCCATCACCCAGGAACAAGTCCCAGGCTCTAACGGATTGTAAGCGCACGGTTTCAGGTACTATTTCACTCCCCTCCCGGGGTACTTTTCACCATTCCCTCACGGTACTGATTCACTATCGGTCATCAAGTAGTATTCAGGCTTACCAGGTGGTCCTGGCAGATTCACACAAGGTTTCACGGGCCCCGTGCTACTCGGGTATCAACACTAGAACGGCAGACACGCATTACACCTACGGGACTATCACCCTCTCTGGTCCGGCATTCCAACCGATTCACCTATACGCCTGCACCTCATCCCACCAGCAAGATAGCGCTGGTACATGTCAACCCCACAACCCCGATGATGCAACGCCTATCCGCTATCACACACCAACCGGTTTAGCCCCATCCGCGTTCGCTCGCCACTACTAACGGAATCACTATTGTTTTCTCTTCCTGCGGGTACTGAGATGTTTCACTTCCCCGCGTTCCCTCCACACAGCCTATACATTCAGCTGCAGGTCACACCACATAACATGGTGCGGGGTTCCCCCATTCGGAAATCCTGGTCTCAACGTCCGGTTATCGACTCCACCAGGCTTATCGCAGATTCCCACGTCCTTCATCGGCTCTTGATGCCAAGGCATCCACCGTGCGCCCTTAAAAACTTCAACACAAATCAAAGTTCTCAGAATTGAGCAATAAAACAATCTAACAAAATCACGCAGACAAGACTCAAACACCCAAGGATCCAAGGAAAAGGACCCCAAGCTCATCTCATCTGCAAGATGCTCGCGTTCACTATACAGTTCCCAAACAACAACCCCGCACCCCCGCAAGCACACCCGGGCAACAGCACAAAACCGCCACCACACCAGCGCACCTGCAGCAAACACAGGACAAACACCGAAACACCAAGAACCCCGCCACCCACAAGCCACGCACCAGCCAAACCCCCCACACAAAGCGGAGAACCCGACCAACACCCAACCCACAGGCACGGAGGCTTGTTGCCTCAAAACCCAACAGCATGCCAAACCATACAAACCGCACAACACCCGCACACCGCTTTCCAGCACCCAAGAAGCCAAAGACTCCCCAAACGCGTACTCGCAGATGCGCAAACACCCTGCAGCCACAGCCAGTACCCCGCACACGAACGCACCACCCACATTGGGATGACACCAGCGTGCACGCTTTCCAGTACTGAGTCCATTGATATTCCACCCATGAGCAACCCGCCTGCACCACACTCGGGCACAGACACGGGCAACCAATAATGGTTAGCTCCTTAGAAAGGAGGTGATCCAGCCACACCTTCCGGTACGGCTACCTTGTTACGACTTAGTCCCAATCGCCAGTCCCACCTTCGACGACTCCCCCCACACAAGGTGGTTAGGCCATCGGCTTCGGGTGTTACCAACTTTCGTGACTTGACGGGCGGTGTGTACAAGGCCCGGGAACGTATTCACCGCAGCGTTGCTGATCTGCGATTACTAGCGACTCCGACTTCATGGGGTCGAGTTGCAGACCCCAATCCGAACTGAGACCGGCTTTTAGGGATTAGCTCCACCTCACAGTATCGCAACCCATTGTACCGGCCATTGTAGCATGCGTGAAGCCCAAGACATAAGGGGCATGATGATTTGACGTCATCCCCACCTTCCTCCGAGTTGACCCCGGCAGTCTCCCATGAGTCCCCACCACTACGTGCTGGCAACATGGAACGAGGGTTGCGCTCGTTGCGGGACTTAACCCAACATCTCACGACACGAGCTGACGACAACCATGCACCACCTGTGAACCAGCCCCGAAGGGAAACTCCATCTCTGAAGCGGTCTGGCACATGTCAAGCCTTGGTAAGGTTCTTCGCGTTGCATCGAATTAATCCGCATGCTCCGCCGCTTGTGCGGGCCCCCGTCAATTCCTTTGAGTTTTAGCCTTGCGGCCGTACTCCCCAGGCGGGGCACTTAATGCGTTAGCTACGGCGCGGAAAACGTGGAATGTCCCCCACACCTAGTGCCCAACGTTTACGGCATGGACTACCAGGGTATCTAATCCTGTTCGCTCCCCATGCTTTCGCTCCTCAGCGTCAGTAAATGCCCAGAGACCTGCCTTCGCCATCGGTGTTCCTCCTGATATCTGCGCATTTCACCGCTACACCAGGAATTCCAGTCTCCCCTACATCACTCTAGTCTGCCCGTACCCACCGCAGATCCGAGGTTGAGCCTCGGACTTTCACGGCAGACGCGACAAACCGCCTACGAGCTCTTTACGCCCAATAAATCCGGATAACGCTTGCGCCCTACGTATTACCGCGGCTGCTGGCACGTAGTTAGCCGGCGCTTCTTCTGCAGGTACCGTCACTTTCGCTTCTTCCCTACTGAAAGAGGTTTACAACCCGAAGGCCGTCATCCCTCACGCGGCGTCGCTGCATCAGGCTTTCGCCCATTGTGCAATATTCCCCACTGCTGCCTCCCGTAGGAGTCTGGGCCGTGTCTCAGTCCCAGTGTGGCCGGTCACCCTCTCAGGCCGGCTACCCGTCGTCGCCTTGGTGAGCCATTACCTCACCAACAAGCTGATAGGCCGCGAGTCCATCCCCCACCGATAAATCTTTCCACCACCTGCCATGCGGCAAGAGGTAATATCCGGTATTAGACCCAGTTTCCCGGGCTTATCCCAGAGTCGGGGGCAGGTTACTCACGTGTTACTCACCCGTTCGCCACTAATCCACCCAGCAAGCTGGGCTTCATCGTTCGACTTGCATGTGTTAAGCACGCCGCCAGCGTTCATCCTGAGCCAGGATCAAACTCTCCATAAAAAAATAAAAAGCCACCGAAACCCCTCGGAAAATAAGGGAAGAATCGATGAAGTCCTGGCGAATAATAAAACACTCAAGCACATCACACGGGGGTGCAATGCCTCAAGCAAATAATATGTATTCACCAAATAAAATAAATATTCGGTATCAACAAACTTGGCACACTATTGAGTTCTCAAACAACAAACACTCTCGACACCACAACCACCAGACCTTCGATGGCTGCTTCGCTCCGGAGCAACTTTACAAGCTTACCACCAAGTTGACCGTTGTCAACTCGACGTTTCCGTCTTGTTCACCCCGCCGACTCCTTCGCGCCTTTTCAGGCCGTCCGGATCAGCGGTGCGAGATAAAACTGTACACGGATTCCAGAGGCACGCAAAATCGGCCAATTGCCGCTCTCCCATGCTCAAAAACCCCGTGATCACGCGGAAATTCTGTGTTCAAACCTTAATTCCCGTCAAAAACAACGGAAACTTGTTGTTATGAAGCGGGTCACGTTACTAAAAAGGGTCGTGACTTGCTATAGCAAGCCACGACCCTTCCTCTGCCTCTAAAGGCTACTTCGCCTGTTCGGCACGCAAACGCGAAACCTCGTAAAGCGAAATGCCTACGGCCATCGACGCGTTCAGCGATTCCATGGCTGAGTCGATAGGAATCGAAACAATGGCATCGCAGTTTTCGCGAACCAGGCGGGATAGGCCCTTGCCTTCGGAACCGACCACGATGCATAGCGGGCCAGTTGCCAACTCGAAGTTCGGAAGATCCATGTCGCCACCGGCATCCAGGCCAATAACGAAAATGCCTGCAGCCTTGATTTCCTTCAGGGCGCTAGTCAGGTTGTTGCACTTGGCTACTGGTACGCGAACCGCTGCACCGGCACTGGTCTTCCAGGCTGAAGCGGTCATGCCCACGCTGCGACGTTCTGGAATGATGACGCCGTCAGCACCGAAGGCCGAAGCCGAACGGACAATGGCACCCAGGTTACGCGGGTCGGTGATTCCGTCCAGCGCCAAGAAGAGTGGCTGGGTTTTTGTGTAACCCTTGTCGAAGTCCTTGATGGCCTTGGTTGCCAGCTGAACTGCGTCCTTGTACTCATATGGCGGAATCTGCAAGGCCATGCCCTGGTGAATCGCGGCATCAGTCATGCGGTCAAGCTCAGGCTTGGAAGCTTCCATCAGCGGAATGCCCTGTTCTGCAGCCAGCTTCAGGGATTCGCGAACGCGGTCATCAACATCGATGCGGATGGCTACGTGCAATGCCTTGGCAGGGATGCCAGCGCGCAGTGCTTCCACCACGGAGTTACGGCCCGTAACGAATTCAGCGTTCACCTTGATGCGGTCTGCTTGGCGACCGGTGCTGCGCTTGGCGGCCGAGCGCTCGGAAAGCTGCTTGGCACGGTAAGCCTTGTGGTACGGGCGGTCCTCCGCTTTGGGGGTCGGGCCCTTGCCCTCGAGGGAACGACGTCCCTTGCCACCACTACCCTTGGTTGGGCCCTTTTTGTTCATTGGTTCATGTCCTTTAGTTTTGAGTTCGTTGGTGCCGCGCGTGTTCGCGACTAGTCGTCCAGAGTCCAGCGAGCGCCGTCGGCCGAGTCCGCCACGGTAATGCCAGCGGAGCCCAGTGCGTCGCGGATGGCATCGGAGCGTGCCCAGTCCTTTGCAGCGCGCGCTTTCGCGCGTTCAGCCAACTGGGCCTGGACCAGCTGGTCCAGGGCTGCGTGCTCTGCGGAAGAATCCTGGGATTCGTGGCTACCGGCATCATCCAAGCCAAGCACCTGGGTCATGGCCAGAACCTGGCCCAATGCCTTGGCCGTGGCTGCGTCATCACGGCTATCCCGTGACGCATTGCCCAGTCGCACGGTTTCGTGCAGTGCGGCCAATGCCATTGGCACGTTCAGATCATCGTCCATCGCGGTGCCGAAAGCTTCTGGAACTTCGGTGGCTGCGATCGCTTCGGCGGCAGCGCCCAGTCGGTAGCGCGCGTTGGAAATGAAGGTGTCGATGCGCTCTACTGCGGCCCCTGCTTCAGTCAGCGAATCCGGACGGTAGTCGAGCATCGAACGGTACTGGGCCTGGCCCAGGAAGTAGCGCACCACGCGGGCATCGGCCAGCGCAAGCATTTCCTCAGGAGAAATAGTGTTGCCAATGGACTTGGACATCTTTTCACCCTCGTAGGTGACCATGCCGTTGTGCATCCAGAAATTGGCGAAGCCGTGGCCGGCTGCGTTGGACTGGGCCATCTCGTTCTCGTGGTGCGGGAAGCGCAGGTCCAGTCCGCCACCATGGATGTCGAATTCGCTGCCCAGGTACTTGCCGGCCATCGCCGAGCACTCAAGGTGCCAGCCTGGACGGCCTCGGCCCCATGGGCTTGGCCAGGAAGCGGTGGGTGGATCGATGTCCTTGAGGCCCTTCCACAACGCGAAGTCACGGGGGTCCTTCTTGCCGCGCGGATCCGAGTCCGGAGCGTCCTGCATGTCATCGATCTTCTGGCGGGTCAGTGCACCGTACTGCTCGTAGGAGCGAACATCGAAGTACACGTCTCCCGAATCGTCGGCCGCCGGGTAGGCGTGGCCGCGCTCAATGAGCTGGGAAATCAGCTCATGCATTTCGGTGATGTGCCCGGTTGCCCGTGGTTCGTAGGTGGGACGGCGTACTCCCAGTGCTTCGTATGCCCGGGCGAACTCCTGCTCGAAGCGGTAGGCCAGGGCGTACCATTCTTCGCGAGGCCGGTAATGCGCGTCCGCTTCAAAGTCCTCGGCAAAGGAATTCGCCGACTTCTCCAAGATCTTGTCGTCAATGTCGGTGACATTGCGGACGGTGGTTACCGCGAAGCCGCGGTATTCGAGCCAGCGCACCAGTACGTCGAAGACGATGGCGCTGCGAACATGGCCCACGTGCGGCATGCCCTGCACGGTGGCGCCGCAGTAGTACAGCTTGACTTCGCCTTCAGCCAATGGCTGGAAGTCGCGTACAGATGCTGTTTTGGTGTCATAGAATCGCAGGCTCACGCCTTTAAGGTTATCCGATGGATGCACCCTTTGTGCTTCACTTGTGACGCTCTCGTTGATCCGGGCTCCAGAGCACCGTGTGCCGGGTCAGTGCGAAACCGGATAGACCAGGGCGGTGGCGTAGGCAGTCACGCCTTTGCCTTCCCCCTCATAGCCCAGTCCATCACTGGTGGTCGCAGTGACGCTGACTGGGGCAACGATAGCGTCGCTGAGCACTTTATTGGCTTCTTCGCGGCGTGCGGCGAAGCGCGGTCGGCGTCCGACAAATTGCACTGCGACGTTGCCGATCTCGAACCCGGCCTCCCGCACCAGGCGGGCGGCTTCTGCAATCAGGCTCACACCGCTGGCCCCGGCAAATTCCGGTCGATCCACCCCGAAGTGGGTACCCAAGTCTCCAATTCCGGCTGCGGAGAAGAGTGCATCGCAGGCCGCGTGGGCTACCGCGTCACCGTCGGAGTGGCCGGACAGGCCGATGTCTTCAGGGAAGTGCAGGCCAGCTAGCCACATCTGGCGGCTTGGGTCTTCGCTGACTGCGTGAACGTCGATTCCGTTGCCGACTCGTGGCAGGATCATATTTTCTTCCTTCGCTGCTCCGTTGGCCTCAGCTTCAGGCCTGGCAAGTTTGCTGGCGGTGTCCAGGTCTTCAGGGTGGGTGACTTTCATTGCCTGCTGCGATCCGGGCACCACCTGCACTTTGGCTCCGAAGGCGCGCACGATCGAGGCGTCATCGGTGACCTTATCCAGTTCGGCTTCGGTATAGGTATCGAGCTGGGCGTGCGCATCGCGCAATAACTGCGCGTCAAAGCCCTGCGGGGTTTGTACCGCACGCAGGGTGGAACGATCCGGGGTTTGCGTGATGATCTCGTGTCCCCCGGCCGCATCACGTTCAACTACGGAAATGGTGTCGGTGACCTTCAGTGCCGGGATGACCGCGCTGCATTCTTTGGCAGACAGTGCTTCAAGCACCTGGGCAAATATTTGGGCTGGGGTAAATGCCCGCGCAGCGTCGTGGACCAGGATATTGGCGGCTGCCAAGCTGGCTTCAGCTAGGCCGGCTCGGACAGAAGCAACCCGGCTTGCACCGCCGGGGACAGTACGCACCTTGGCTCCGTACTGTTCCATGGTGGCTGCCAAGCGGTTGTCGTTCGGCGGGGTCACCACGATGATTTCGGTGATCTGCGGGACCTGGAGGATTCGCTCCACAGCGTGTTGGGCCAGGGATTTTCCGGCCACATGAACCATTGCCTTAGGGATGCCGGCCCCCAGTCGGGTCCCCATTCCCGCGGCCACGAGGATCAGGCTCGAATTTTGCGTTTCGCTTTGCTTCACAGCGTCCAGCTTAGCGTGCAAGCCAGTTCGCCAAGAGTCTGCGTTAACGCCAAAAGCCGTGAAACGCTTGGGAGCGTTTCACGGCGATGCGTAATTAGAAGGGGCTAGGCCGAAGCCAGTACCTCGTCCAAGAGGCTTTCAGCCTTGGCCTCGTCCAGATCCTTGGCCAAAGCCAATTCACTGATCAATACCTGGCGAGCCTTAGCCAGCATGCGCTTTTCGCCTGCTGACAAACCGCGGTCGTTTTCTCGACGCCACAGATCGCGAACTACTTCTGCAACCTTGATGACATCGCCGGAAGCAAGCTTCTCGACATTTGCCTTGTAGCGGCGCGACCAGTTGGTCGGCTCTTCGGTAAATTCAGCACGAAGGACATCGAACACATGGTCCAAGCCTTCCTGACCTACCACGTCACGTACGCCGACAAGATCAACGTTCTCAGCTGGAACCTCGATAGTCAGGTCTCCCTGAGCCACCTTGAGCTTGAGATACATTTTCTCTTCGCCCTTGATCTTGCGCATCTTGATCTCTTCGATCATTGCGGCACCGTGATGCGGGTAGACAACAGTCTCGCCAACCTCAAAAACCATGTGGATAAACCCCTTTCCCACCTCCCAGTCTACCATGTCTACCGTTCGGAACCTTGCGCCTGCGCCCCATATAACCCCGAATTCATGCGGAAATACCTCTTCCACTTGCAAGAGAAACATGCTATGAAGAAGGTAGGGCAACCAACTGCACACCTCACCCTTTCCCAGCGGTGGTTGTCTACAAGTTGTCGAAATGTGTGTGTTGCACGTCGCTAAATCGCGTCTTTGAGCGAAAAACGGCTAGGCTTAGAGGTAATCGTGGTCCAGCTTTCGCGATCGTCCCTGCCCTAGGGTCATCCGGTTCAAGAGACCACGAACCGAAGCAACTCATTTTTCTCACCGAGGAGTTAGTGTCGTGATCACCGCACGCATGACCGCTGGACGTCGCATTGCCGCGTCCCTCGCTGTGGCTGCCCTGGCATTCGGTGTCACCAGCTGTGGCGCCATCAACGAGCAGGCCACCAACACCGACTACGCCGCCAGCGATGGCGTCAACGTCGATGTCGCAGACGCAAAGGTTCGCAACCTGATGTTCGTTACCAACAGCGACGACACTCAAGCTCGCTTGATCGGCACCGTAGTGAACGCCGGAGATTCCGCGCTGACCCTGTCGGTCAAGGCTGAGAGTGCCTCGCCTGTTTCAATCCCGGTTCCTGCAGATGGCACCGTCAAGCTTGAAGACGACGAGAACGAACAGATCATCAAGAACCTGGGCATTCGCGCTGGCGAACATGCTGATTCCGTCTTCACCGTTTCCGGTGAAGAGGTAGAGTTCAGCGTTCCAGTTGTAGACGGCACCTTGGCTGAGTACCGCGACTTCGTACCAGGCGGTGCAGATGCTTCGGTTACTGAGCACCTGACTCCAGAAGAGACCCACTCCACCTCGGGTCACTAAGCTTCATACGAACCAAAACAAAAGCCTCGGCGAGAATCTAAAGATTCTCACCGAGGCTTTTGCCGTACCAGCGTTGGTGTGGTTCTAGACCACGAACTTGTAGCCCAGACCGCGCACGGTCACCAAGCGTTCGGGAACGGCCGGGTCGGCCTCGATCTTGGAGCGCAGGCGCTTGACGTGCACGTCCAAGGTCTTGGTATCCCCCACATAGTCGCTGCCCCAGACACGGTCGATCAGCTGCCCACGGGTGAGCACGCGACCGGCGTTGCGCAGCAGCATTTCCAGCAGCTCGAATTCCTTCAGCGGCATGGAGACCTCGGTGTTCTCCACCGAGACCACGTGGCGTTCCACGTCCATGCGAACCGGGCCGGCAGTGACCACATTGCTGATCAGCTCCTCGCCTTCACCCTGGCGGCGCAGCACCGCGCGGATGCGCGCAAGCAGTTCGCGTGAAGAGTACGGCTTGGTGACGTAGTCATCGGCGCCCAGCTCCAGCCCGACCACCTTGTCGATCTCCGAGTCCTTGGCGGTGAGCATGATGACCGGAACTTGGCTGTTGAGGCGGATCTGGCGGATCACCTCGGTGCCTGGCTGCCCGGGCAGCATCAAGTCCAGCAGCACCAGGTCGGCGCCATGGCGTTCGAACTCGGTCACGGCCTTGAGTCCGTCGTCGGCAATCCGAACCTCGAACCCCTCGCGTTCTAGCAGGTAGGACAACGGGTCAGAGAGCGATTCCTCGTCCTCAACGATCAATATGCGGGTCATCGGCGTCCTCCTTCACGATCGGAGGCCGAGTCCTCGATCGTTCGTTCCTTCATCTTCGGGCCGGCAGGCGCATTGCTGGTCGCCGGTTCTTCATCCGCTAGGGGAAGTCTTATGGTGAATGTGGATCCGTGGCCTGGCTGCGACCACAGCGACACTTCGCCGCCGTGGTTGGCCAGCACGTGCTTGACGATGCTCAGCCCCAACCCGGTTCCGCCGGTCTGCCGCGAGCGTGCAGAGTCCACCCGGTAGAAGCGCTCAAAGACGCGTTCTTGCTCTTCAGCCGAAATGCCAGGTCCCTGGTCAGTGACTGAAATCTGGGCGTAGCCATCGCGCTGGCGGATGCCTACTCCCACCGTGGTGTTCTCCGGCGAGTAGCGCACGGCGTTGTCGATCAGGTTGCGTATGGCCGTCATCAGCAGGTCCGCATCTCCGAGGATCGGCTCGTCAAGATGGCCGCCCACGGTAATGGTGATGCCTTTTTCTTCGGCAATCAGGTGGTTGCGGTCCACCGCTTCGGCCACGACACTATCGACATTCACTTCCTGGCCCTGCACGATGGCATCGGATGCCTGCAGGCGCGAAAGTTCGATGATGTCCTGGACCAGTGCGGCCAGCCGCCGAGATTCCTTGTCCATCCGGGTGGAGAAGCGGCGCACGGCTTTGGGATCGTCGGCCGCTTCGGTGATGGCTTCGGCCAGCAGCCCGATCGCGCCAACCGGCGTCTTCAGCTCATGGGAGACGTTGGCAACGAAGTCGTTGCGCATTGCTTCGGTACGGGTGATTTCGGTGCGGTCATCGGCCAGCAGCAAGATGTATTCATCGCCCAGCGGTGCCACACGCACGTGGACAATCAGCTGTCCAGCGCCCAGCGTGGAACGTTGCAGCTCGTACTGGCTCTCGGCGATCACCCCGTCCGCACGAACCTGCCTGACCAGCGTGAGCAGCTCGTTGTGCACCAGCGTGTGCCCGCGCACCAGCCCATAGGCATAGGAGGCCGGGTTGGCCCGCACTACCCCGTCGACGTCATCGAGGATCACGAATGCGCGCCCGATTACCGAGAGCACGGCGGCCGCTCCTTCGGGGAGCACCGGCTCGTCGACCTGCGGCAGCCGGGAAGAACGGGCTTGGGAGAGTCGGAAGGCAATAATGCCAACGATCCCCAGAGCCAGGCCGAGGATGCCGGCTATAAGAGTCGAGATCACTTCGTTCACACCTTTAGACTAGCTTCACCTGCGGGTGCCTTCAGCCCTAAATGACGTGTTTTAGTCGTTTTCGGCGCGCTGTTCACCAAACGTTCACTTTCCGTGGCATATTCGTTAATCACCCGCTGACAGGCTGGAGTAAGACCCTCCACCATGCCACAAAACTGTTTTGGGCAGCTGGCTGCCTTGGCGGCCGGCGATCCGGCATGGAAACAGAAAACTCGAAAGGAACTGCTGTGCGTAAGGTATTTCAGGCAGATCTACAGCAAATTGGCGAAGAACTTATTGAGATGGCCAACCAGGTCGCAGTCGCAATGGATCGCGCGTGGGATTCGCTAGCCACTGTTGACGTTGATTTAGCTCAGGAAGTTATCGCGGCGGACGCGAAGATCGACTTCTTGCAGAACCAGCTCGATGAACGAGCTATCGATACCTTGGCCTTGCAGGGCCCGGTAGCCAGCGACCTGCGCATGATCGTCGGCTCGCTGCGCATGAGCGCGTCGCTGGAGCGCATGGGCGATTTGGCACGGCACTTAGCGCAGCTGACCCGCTTGCGGTTCCCTAACCCAGCCATCCCGGAAAAGATTTCCGGCACCTTTGCACAGATGGCAAAGATCGATATTGATATCGCCAAGGCCGTTGCGCGGTTGCTGGACACCCGCGATCTGCAGATCGCGACCGAAATCATCGAGCTGAACCATGAGCTGGATCGTTTGCACTCCAGCGTTTTCACCCAGGTTGCAGCCGACGATTGGGACTCCAACGCGCCGACCACCGTGGATGTTTCGTTGACCAGCCGCTATCTGGAGCGCTTCGGCGATCACGGCGTGTCCGTGGCTCGCAAGGTCACCTACTTGGTAACCGGCGAATGGGATCCAACCGAGATCTAATTCTCCGGCTCCCAGGCCCCGTACTCCAGCTTTGGCGCCTGCCATCCGGTACTCGCCGGATGGCAGGCGCTTTTTGCATTTCCCAAAGATGAGAAGCGCGCGCAGTTCTCCGATGCCCCTGGCACCGTCTGGGAAGCAGGAACCAGGCTGGAAGCTCGTTAAACCTGCAGAGGGCAGTTCACCGATCGGTGAACTGCCCTCGCAGGTTGTTGGCGCGCTCATGGCGCCAGCGTCTAGCGGGCTTTTAGCCTTCGCACTCGACGCAGAATCCTACATTGCCTTCTTCGCGTACCAGCTGCGAACGGTGGCGAATCAAGAAGCACGAGCCGCAAATGAACTCGTCGTCTTTCTGCGGAACGACCGTTACGGTCAGTTCCTCGTTGGACAGATCTGCGCCTGGCAGGTCCATGCCATCGGTGTGGTCGGTCTCGTCGAGCTCGCGCACCACCGACTTGGCGTCCGGTGCGTTTGCGGACTTAACCGCATCCAGAGAAGCCTTACGTGCCTCAGCAACGTCTGGGCGGACTTCATCGTAATCAGTTGCCACGAATTGCATTCCTAACGTGAGCCATTGAGCCTATTCGAAATAGGAGATTACAGCATACTAATGCCAAAAATACAATCGAGCGCAGTTGTTTCGCTCACAGCCAGATGCTTGGCGTTACCTCGGGGTTAATGAGAAAACGGCGGTACCGAAATCTACTGAATGGTAGCCAGTAGCTTCGGTACCGCCGAAAAGCGTGTCTTACTTGCGTCCCTGGTTGGCGACGGCCTTAATAGCGTCGGCAGCAGCCTCTGGATCCAAGTAGGTTCCGCCCCTGGTGATTGGCTGGAAGTTGTCATCCAACTCATAGACCAGCGGAATGCCGGTAGGGATGTTCAGACCAGCAATGTCTTCATCGCTGATGCCATCCAAATGCTTGACCAGCGCACGCAGCGAGTTGCCGTGGGCGGTGACCATCACGGTCTTGCCTGCCGACAGATCAGCCTTGATGTTGTTCTCCCAGTACGGAAGCATGCGGTCCAGTACATCCTTGAGGCACTCGGTGCGTGGAGCGGAATCGCCCAACGCTGCATAGCGCTCATCGTTGATCTGGCTGAATTCCGAGGAATCATCCAGTGCTGGTGGCGGGGTGTCGTAGCTGCGGCGCCATTCCATGAACTGCTCTTCGCCGAATTCGGCCAAGGTCTGCGCCTTGTCCTTGCCCTGCAGCGCACCGTAGTGGCGCTCGTTCAGGCGCCAGTCGCGGTTCACTGGGATCCACGATCGGCCAGCGGCCTCCAATGCCAGGTTTGCGGTAACAATCGCGCGGGTCAGCAACGAGGTGTGAAGCACCTCAGGCTTGTAGCCCGCTTCGGTCAGCAGCTGGCCGCCGCGTGCAGCTTCGGCACGGCCCTTCTCGGTCAGCGATACGTCGTACCAACCGGTAAACAGGTTCTTTTCGTTCCATTCGCTCTGTCCGTGGCGAAGCAAAATCAAAGTGTGGCTCATGTAATACATCCTAACCAATGTGCAAGCCTGCTCGTACGAAAGTTAAGGCCCGAGGTCAAAGTGCGAAGACCTGCAATCGGACCAGTGGCGGATTGCAGGTCTTCGTTCAAACCCAGGTGAGTTGGCTGACGGCTAGTAGTTGTACCAGCCGCCGCCCTTGCCGCTGACAGCAGGCTTGACGTCGGCAAGGTATACGCAGGCGATGCAGGCACCGATCAGCTGCAGGAAGCCGATGCCGCCCTGGCTGAACACGCCGAGCAGGGCCACCGCGGTGCTGGCGACGGTCATCCCCAGCCAGAATCCCTTGGTGCGCTTGCCTTCCTGGGCGAAGCGGTCCGCGCCACGGCGCAGGCAATCAACCAGGGCCCAGACGGCGAGCGCAACAATGACGACGCTCAGAGCGATCATCAAGTAGTACTCAATCAATTGGGCCGCGTACATCATGTTCATGCTTTCACTCTACCTTTTTGGCGCAATTGATAAACACTGTGCCACGCGCGGGAAATACGAACCGATGCGCCTTAGAGCTGTTCCAGTGCCTGATCCAGATCAGCCCAGAGGTCTTCCACATCTTCAATGCCCACCGAGAGCCGAATCAGGCTGGCTGGCACGCTGGCTGGTTCCGAGGCATGGCGGGCGCGTCGCTCGGCCAGGGATTCCACGCCGCCAAGCGAGGTGGCGCCGGTGATCAGCTTGAGCGCGTCCAGTACACGGTCGGCCTCCTGCGCGCTGCTTCCGGCTTCAAGGGCGATCACCGAACCGAAACCGCCCATGAGCTTCGCAGCCCGCTCATGGCCCGGATCGCTGGGCAGACCCGGGTAGCGTACTGCCTGCACCTTGGGATGGTCCGCGAGCCTTTCGGCCAGCACCTGGCTGTTGGACTGCGAACGATCAATGCGTACCGACATGGTGCGCACACCGCGCAATGCGAGGAAGGTATCCATCGGCCCGGCAATGGCCCCATGCAGGGTCCGGTACCCGTGCAGGCGGCTGTGCAGTTGCTCGTCGCTGGTGACCAGCGCGCCCATGATCACATCCGAGTGTCCTGAAAGGTATTTGGTTACTGAATGCACCACCAGGTCGGCCCCGTGGTTCAGCGGCTGCTGGAGCAGCGGAGTGGCAAAGGTGTTATCCACGATGCTCACGGTGTTCTTAGCTTTCGCTGCCGCCAGCAAGGCAGGCAGGTCGGCAACTTCGAGCATGGGGTTGGTGGGAGATTCGACCCAGAGCACATCGGCGCCATCCAAGGCGGCGAGTACTTCTTCGGTATTGGCGATGTCCACCGGGCGAATGCTGAGCCGTCCGGCCTCCTGCAGTTCAGAACTCAACGCCAGTGATCCGTTGTAGGAGTGCCGGGGCATGACCAGCACGCCAGCTTCCGGCACGATGCTCAGTGCGGCGGCGATAGCCGCCATCCCCGAGGAGAACACCAAAGCGGGAAGAGTTGCTGCTTCGAGCTCGCCGAGCACCTGCTCAAAAGGATCCCAGGTGGGGTTTGAGAAGCGGGCATAGACGCGTTCGCCAGGTGCGGCTTGGCCTTTGGAATGATAGGTGGAGGTGAAGGTCACTGGATGGTTGACCGGAGCGTCATAGCCGTGGGCTGGACGCCCTCCGGCAACGAGCAAAGTTTTCGGATCCCAGGCGGGAGTTCTGGCTGAATCTGCGTTGCGGGGGTTCATGGAAAAAACTTTACGCTTGTACCAGCGACGCTCGCCGATGGATTTCACTACATTTCATTTAAAGGGGTATCCATTTAGTGGCCGATATCAGGAGTACGATCAGAAGCTAAGAAACTCCCGCGCTGCGTCAACAGCCGGGAGCATGGACTACACACCGTGGAGGGGTGTTCGTCATGACTCAGCCTACCCCTGGATCGACAGGAAACCGACCGCTGGCCGGGCGGGACTACCCGGCAGATCTTGCCCAGCTGCTTGCTTGGTTTTCCGACGATGAATCCTGCGTGGACTACTTGCAGTGGCTACGCTGGCCGGAGGGGATCTGTTGCCCTCGATGCCTTAGCGCGTTCGTGAACAACGAGCCAGATAATCGCTTTCGCTGTAAGAAGTGCTGGTACCGCTTCTCTGCTACCGCTGGCACCATCTTCGACAAGACCCGCACGCCGCTGACTGTGTGGTTCCAAACCGCGTGGTTGATGACCGCAGGAAAAAGCGGAGTCTGCGCGGCGCATCTGCACCGTGTGCTGCCAATATCTTCGTATCAGACTGCCTGGAGCATGCTGGGCAAGTTGCGTAGTGTCATGAGCACGCAAGACAGCTCGTTGCTCTCTGGGCGGGTCGAAGTCGATGAAAGTTTCTTCGGTGGCCATCGCCCTGGTCGCACAGGACGTGGTGCGGCAGGAAAGACTCTGGTGGCGGGCGCGATTGAAATTGCAGATGATGGGTGGGGGCGAGCGCGGTTGGCGATCATCCCTGATGCTTCGGCAGCATCGTTGCGTGAGTTCATCACCGCGAATATTGCTCCTGGCTCCACGATTGTTTCTGACGGGTGGAGGGGATATGGAAACGCGGTGGAAGGGTAAGCGCATGAACCGGTGAGTGTCTGGAAATCAGGGCTTGAAGCGCATGCTTCGCTGCCGGCAGTGCACCGATTGTTTGCGTTGGTGAAAAGGATGATCGAAGGGACCTACCAGGGCTCGGGCAGCGTGGGGCACTTGCAGGAGTATCTGGATGAGTTCGTTTTTCGGTTCAACCGTAGGCACAGTACCCATCGGGGACTTGTGTTCATGCGCTTGCTCGAGCGCGCAGTGAAGCGAGGTCCAGTGACCTATCGGAACCTGGTGCGTAAGCCGGAGCCGAAGGCGGTTCATCCTCGTGGTGTTTCCGGACCGCATGCCCTGCCCGGGTCGATGGAGCGGGAGGCCTCGGAGCGGCCGTGGCGATCACCTCGGGCAACGCTAAAATAGCGTTTTTCCTCCGGCCACTAAATGGATACCCCTTTTCATTTAATTGAATTCATCACACTGGGCGCTTTTCACTGTCCAAACAGCCGTTGCAGCGCACATCTTGATATGTCCTTGGATAGGCTAGTGGGGTGAGTATCGAATCTAGTGCCCCGACCCGTGGCTTATTCATCGTTTTCGAAGGTGGCGACGGCGCTGGGAAGACCACGCAGGTTGCCATGGCCCAGCAGTGGCTGGAGTCCCGTGGAGCCACGGTGCGCACTACTCGCGAACCGGGCGGAACCCAGATCAGTGAAGAGCTGCGTTCCCTGGTGCTTGAACATGGCCACGGCGAAATCGATGCCCGTACCGAGGCGTTGATCTATTCTGCCGCGCGCGCCGCGCACGTCCAGCAGGTAATCCGCCCGTCCTTGGAGGCTGGCACCCACATCATCTGCGACCGCTTTGTTGATTCCTCCTTGGCCTACCAGGGCATGGGCCGCGAACTCGGGTTTGCGGCCGTTGCCTCGATCAATGACTTTGCCACCGGCGGGTTGAAGCCCGATGTCACCATCATTCTTGATATTTCTGCCGAGCACGGACGTGCCCGGCGGATCGCCGCGAGCGGTGGCGTGGAAGACTCCGACCGCTTAGAGGCTGAGCCCGATGATTTCCACGAGCGCATCCGCAACGCCTTCCTGGAACTAGCGGCACAAGATCCGCAGCGCTACCTGGTTTTGGACGCCACCGCGAGCGTGGAACAACTCCACCAGTCGATTGTCGAGCATTTGGCAGGTCTGTTGTGATTCGGCCGGTATTCGCAGACCTCGCCGGCCAGGAGCGTGTTATCTCCACGTTGACCGCTGAGGTTGACCGAGGCAATCCGACGCATGCCTGGTTGGTTACCGGCCCTCCCGGTTCCGGACGCACCACCGCTGCGCGGGCCTTTGCGGCAGCCTTGCAGTGCACCCAGACCCCGGCCGGCTGCGGGCAGTGCGCCAACTGCAAGATGGTGATGAACTCCGAACACCCGGATGTCTCCTTCGTCTCCACCGACAAATTCGAATACCAGATCGCTGATGTGCGCCATCTGATCACCCGCGCCCAGGAAAGTGCAGGCACCGGCCGCTGGCGCATCATCATCATTGAAGACGCTGACCGCATGTCCGAGCGCAGCACCAACGTGCTGCTCAAGGCCATTGAAGAGCCTCCAGCCAAGATGATCTGGATCCTGTGCGCTCCTTCCCCTGCCGATGTGCTGGTGACCATCCGCTCGCGTTGCCGCGCGGTCAACCTCTCGGTTCCTGCTGCACAGGACGTCGCCGACCTCTTGGTGCGCCGCGATGGCTTGGAACCGGAACAGGCGATGTTTGCCGCACGCGTTTCCCAGTCCCACATTGGCGTGGCCCGCCTGCTGGCCCGTGACGAACAGGCACGCATCCAGCGTGAAAAGGTCGTCACCTTGCCCTTGCGCACCACGACCCTGCCCCAGGCCATGGCCGCCGCGGCAGAAATTTCAAAGCTGGCCAGCGAACGCGCGGAAAACATCACCGGCACCGACCTGCAGAACAAGATTGCCCAGCTGCGCCATGCCAACGGCTTGGGCCTGGAAGAGAACATCCCTGCTGGCCTGCGCGGACAATTCAAGGCGCTGGAAGATGATGCCAAGCGTTTTGCCCGTCGTACTGCTTTCGACGCCTTGGACCGGACCCTCACGGATCTCACCACGTTCTTCCGCGATGTCTTGAGCATCCAGCTGCATGCCGATATTGAACTGATCAACGAGCACCTTCGTGAGAAGCTCGAGCGTTTCGCTGCGGCGCAGTCCAGCGAAAAGTCCCTGGCCCAGCTCGATGCCATTAATGAAACCCGCAGCCGCCTGGCTGCAAACGTCAACCAGCTCATGGCGCTGGAAGCACTCATGACACGTTTGCTTCCACAGCCTGGACGCCGCTAAACCCTCTCAAGGAGACACTAAAAGTGCCTGCACGCTCACCAATGATGCGCTTGGCCGCAGTGGGAACTGCTCTGGCCATGGGCCTGGCTGGTTGCTCCTCGAGCACCGCGGATTCGCAGCCCGAAGACGCCCAGTCCTCGCAGCCAGCGGCAAAATCGAGTGCGCCCGAAGGGCTGGAATCCTTCTACACCCAGGAGCTCGACTGGGAAATGTGCGGCAGCATCATCGAATGCGCCACCATCAAGGTCCCGATGGACTACGCCAACCCAGAAGGCCAGAGCATCGACCTTGCGTTGAACCGCCGCGCCGTGGACGGGGCGACGGGCAATATTCTGGTCAATCCCGGTGGCCCCGGCGGTTCTGGACTGGACATGGTGTCCTCCACCGTGCCGAGCATGTTCAGCAATGACCTGCAGCGGGCCTACAACGTCATCGGTTTCGATCCTCGAGGCGTGGGCGAAAGCTCCCCGGTCACGTGCCAAAGCGCTGCCGAAACCGATAAGGGGCGCCAGGAAAACCTCCGTGCGTGGGTTCCTGAAGACCAGCACGAGATCATCGAGAGCACCGAGGACTATGCGGCTGACTGCGCCTCCAATACCGGCGAACTGCTCGACCACGTCGATACCGTATCGGCAGCCAGGGACATGGACGTGATCCGTGCGGTGCTCGGTGATGCGCAGCTGGACTACCTCGGTGTCTCCTACGGAACATTCCTAGGCGCCACCTATGCTGATCTGTTCCCGCAGAATGTGGGGCGTTTCGTGCTGGACGGAGCCATGGATCCTTCGTTGCCAGCTGCCGAAGTGACCTTGGCCCAGGCGGTTGGCTTCGAGAAGGAAACCGACGCCTGGCTCGCCAGCTGTCTGGAAAGCGATGCGTGCCCGTTCACCGGAACTGTTGAAGAGGCCAAGGTGCAGCTGCAGCAGTTCTTTGCGCAGGTGGAGAACGAGCCGATGACCGCCAGCGATGGGCGCGTCGTTCCGATCATCGATTTCGTCAACGGGTTCGTTTTGCCGCTGTATGACGATTCCAGCTGGTCCTATCTCACCGATGCGATGAATGCTGCCATCAATGACGCTGATGTGGATATGATCCTCGGTTTTGCGGATCTGTCTGCAGACCGCCAGAGCGATGGCACCTACGCTTCGAATTCGTCCGATGCTTTCACTGCCATCAATTGCTTGGACCGTCCAATGGATTCCAGCGCAGAAACAATGCAGGACGAAGCAACGGAGCTGATGCGCATGGCTCCGACCTTAGGCAAGTATTTGGCCTATGGCAGTATCACTTGCGAGGCTTGGGATTACGATTCCACCGGCACTCCTGAGATCCTCGATGCCCCGGGCTCTAATGAGATTCTGGTCATCGGCACCGTAGGCGATCCAGCCACCCCCTATAAGTGGTCGGAGGCCCTCGCCAAGCAGCTGGATAACGCGACCCTGCTGACCTATGAAGGCCATGGCCACACCGCATATGGGCGTTCCAATGAGTGCATTACCAAAGCTGTGGATGAGTACCTGATCGACGGCAAAGTCCCCGAAGCCGGCACCCGCTGCTGATTGGACTTGATGATGTCATCGCCGTTTTGACGTTCAGACAATTCCTCGGATAAAGTGACGTGGTGCCTGTTTGCAGGTACAGGCCTCCTTAGCTCAGGGGTAGAGCAGCTCCCTCGTAAAGAGCAGGTCGCCGGTTCAAATCCGGCAGGGGGCTCCATGTGAAGGAAACCCCGGAATCGCGAGTGACTCGTGATTCCGGGGTTTTCGCTATCTTCAGCGGATCTTTTCAGCTGCCCCATGGATTTTCACCCCGCGGAATTCATCCGCAACCCATGAATTCCTCGACGGCGCCTCGGGATACGCAAGCAGACCCTTGACAACAAATCAAACCAAGGACCTGCTGTTAGGGCTTTGTGCCTACTCGAAGTCAGCGGTGGCAGGGTCAGCCGAGATGCGGCCTTCGGCGCCGCGATCCAGGGTAGCGATGGCTGCCAGGTCTTCTTCGTCCAGCTTCACGTTCAATGATTCGAAGTTCTCGACGATGCGGGAATCGGTGGTCGACTTCGGGATGACTACATTGCCTACGGCAAGATGCCAGGCGATGACTACCTGCGCCACCGATGCGTCATGCTTCTTGGCAATATCCACCAATACTGGGTCACTCAGCAGTTCTCCGCCGTGGCCCAGCGGTGACCACGATTCGTGCAGGATGCCGTGCTCGGCTTCGTAGGAACGCAGCTCGTTCTGGGGGAAGTATGGATGGGTTTCGACCTGGTTGATGACCGGGCGGACCCCGGTTTCGGTGTAGAGCTCTTCGAGTGCTTCCTTGGTGAAGTTGCAAACGCCAATGGACTTGGCCTTGCCGTCCTTCTGCAACTGGATCAGTGCCTTCCAAGTATCCACGTAGGTGCCGCGCTTCGGCTGCAGCCAGTGGATCAGGTACAGGTCAACGTACTCCAGGCCAAGACGCTGAAGCGAAGCATCCGCAGCGGCCATGGTCTTCTCGAACCCCTGGTCCGAGTTCCAGACCTTGGTGGTGATGAACAGTTCTTCGCGCGGCACATTGCTGGCGGCCACTGCACGGCCTACTCCAGCTTCGTTTCCGTAGATGCGTGCGGTGTCGATGTGGCGGTAGCCAGCGTCGATTGCCTTGCCAACGACCACTTCCGCGTCGGCGTCGGCGACCTTCCAGACGCCGTAGCCAAGCTGGTCGATGGTGTTTCCGTCAAGGAACTTCAATTCAGAAAAAGGGGTATCCATTTAGTGGCCGAAGGAAAAACGCTATTCTAGCGTTGCCCGAGGTGATCGCCACGGCCGCTCCGAGGCCTCCCGCTCCATCGACCCGGGCAGGGCATGCGGTCCGGAAACACCACGAGGATGAACCGCCTTCGGCTCCGGCTTACGCACCAGGTTCCGATAGGTCACTGGACCTCGCTTCACTGCGCGCTCGAGCAAGCGCATGAACACAAGTCCCCGATGGGTACTGTGCCTACGGTTGAACCGAAAAACGAACTCATCCAGATACTCCTGCAAGTGCCCCACGCTGCCCGAGCCCTGGTAAGTCCCTTCGATCATCCTTTTCACCAACGCAAACAATCGGTGCACTGCCGGCAGCGAAGCATGCGCTTCAAGCCCTGATTTCCAGACACTCACCGGTTCATGCGCTTACCCTTCCACCGCGTTTCCATATCCCCTCCACCCGTCAGAAACAATCGTGGAGCCAGGAGCAATATTCGCGGCGATGAACTCACGCAACGATGCAGCCGAAGCATCAGGGATGATCGCCAACCGCGCTCGCCCCCACCCATCATCTGCAATTTCAATCGCGCCCGCCACCAGAGTCTTTCCTGCCGCACCACGTCCTGTGCGACCAGGGCGATGGCCACCGAAGAAACTTTCATCGACTTCGACCCGCCCAGAGAGCAACGAGCTGTCTTGCGTGCTCATGACACTACGCAACTTGCCCAGCATGCTCCAGGCAGTCTGATACGAAGATATTGGCAGCACACGGTGCAGATGCGCCGCGCAGACTCCGCGTCTTTCCTGCGGTCATCAACCACGCGGTTTGGAACCACACAGTCAGCGGCGTGCGGGTCTTGTCGAAGATGGTGCCAGCGGTAGCAGAGAAGCGGTACCAGCACTTCTTACAGCGAAAGCGATTATCTGGCTCGTTGTTCACGAACGCGCTAAGGCATCGAGGGCAACAGATCCCCTCCGGCCAGCGTAGCCACTGCAAGTAGTCCACGCAGGATTCATCGTCGGAAAACCAAGCAAGCAGCTGGGCAAGATCTGCCGGGTAGTCCCGCCCGGCCAGCGGTCGGTTTCCTGTCGATCCAGGGGTAGGCTGAGTCATGACGAACACCCCTCCACGGTGTGTAGTCCATGCTCCCGGCTGTTGACGCAGCGCGGGAGTTTCTTAGCTTCTGATCGTACTCCTGATATCGGCCACTAAATGGATACCCCTTTTCAGAAATTGTTTGGGTCATGCAACCAATTTAGTTCACTGATGAGTACTGCGCGGTGGAAAACCACGCCAGCGATCGGGAAAACCCAATTATTCGCTGGAAGCGAGCATTTGCGCCGCCCGGCTGACGTCTTCTTCCACCAGCTTGGCGCGATGGCGCACGGCTTCGATGTCGATCGGCTGGCCGGCTTCCGCCTGCATCCGCATCATCGCGATCACCTGTGCGGTCGTAGCCAAATCGTTGGCCGCCTTGGTCAGCGAACGGTGCGCCGCCGAGGTCAGCTGCGGAATCGTGTCGTCATTGCTCGGGGTGATCCGCTGCGCAGCGCAGCATAGCTGGCGCACGGTCGGCAGGAGCACTGCCATCTCGTTGGCTTCCTTGACGAGCTCGTTGTACACCTGGTCATCGGTGATGCCTTCAACCACCTGGAAGACCCGGTCCAATGACCGCTGGAAACGGTCATGTGCGCGACGCCAGACGCCCTCGCCAAGTTCGCGAGTAGCAGCACGCTCAGCGCGCAGTCGTGAAAAGAACGCCATTACACTTCTCTGCCGGTGGTTTCCGATGGATTACTGGTTCTAGCCTACCGGGATCACCGCAGTGTTCCCGGCAAGGCAGTCGACATAAAACGAAACCGGCCGTGAGGGCCATCCGCTGTCGCGGATGGCCCTCACGGCCGGTTCCAGTCGGGTTCAGCAGCAACGCCCCTCGGGGTTCTTTTCCTGCCAGTCGGTGTAGTCCTTCCAGAACTCGCGCTCGGTCATCGGCTTGGCGCCGGGATGATTGCGTTCGTGGTGTTCCAGGTAGTGCTGGTACTTGTCGGCACCGAGCACTCCGTCGACAAACTTCTTGGCTTGCCCCAGGCGTTCGAAAAGCGTAGCCATGGCTAGATGATTAATTCCTAATGATCGCCCCGCGGATTCAGTGGTCATACGAGACCAGCGAACGCTTGCGCGGGGCGTCAATCTTCCAGTTATGCCAGATCCCGGCCGCCATGGCCAACAGCTTGCACGCTACCCGAGCCATCACCCCCTCCAGCGTGCGAGCCCCATGGCGTTCCAAACCCAGCTGCCCCTTGAGAGTGTCGAAGATCGACTCGACCCACTGGCGGATCCCGCCGAAGTCCCCGAACCGCGGTTTCTCATCCTTCCGGTCCGGTCGCAGCAAATGCGCCTTGAGGTCCTCGGTGATGAACGCTTCGAACTGCTTGCCCGCGAAGCCCTTGTCCGCCAGGATGACCTGCCCGTCACAGACCAGGTCGCTACTGGCATCGAGCATCGCGGCGATCGCTTCACGCTCGCCGATCTTCGGGTTGGCCAACCCCCAGATGACGGGCATGCCATCGGGGGTGGAGATCAGATAAAGCCTAAAGCCCCAGAAATACCGTGAATGCGATGCGCAGTACCCGTAGCCGGCCTGTCCGGCCAGGTTCGAGCGTTTCACCGTTTCGCGTGACTGGCCGCAGGGCACCGGGGTGGAATCCAGAAGGCGCAGCACGTCGTTCCAGGTGGGGACATCTTTAGCCAAGACAGTCAGGGTGTAGGAGACCAGGGGAGCGGCGGCGCGGATCCTCTTGTTGTATCCGGATTGCTGGGGAATATGCGGGAACATGCCAGTCAGATGGGTGCGGGCGTAGCGGATCCACCGGGATTCGGAAGCGTCCCCGTGCAGCAAGTGCTGGGCCACGGCCAAGCAGAGCAGTTCAGCGTCAGTGAGTAATTGCCGCCGTCCGCGGCATGGCCTGGTGGGCAGGATCGGTGATGAACACGTAAAGTGTTGTCAGGAGAGTGTTTAGGTTTTTGTTCACACCATAATTCTTAACACTCTCCGTCAAACGTTAAAAGGCCTCCTGACCAGATTTTTTGATCTGTTTCAGGAGGTCTTTTGTGTTGGAGTAGTTTAGGACTTACTCATCTAGGGAACAGTGCGGGTGATGTGCGTAACTAGTAATTATTGGATGGCTCACGCATGGAGGACTATTCAGTCACTTTACAACTGGTTGCCCTGAAGCATTAAACTTTAATGACGATTTTCCCAGTATGCTTTCCCGAATCGAAGTATTCATGAGCACTACTCACTTCGGAATAGTCAAAGGTTTTAGTTACGTTCAGGGCCAGCTGGCCCTTCTCCAGCAGCGGTATCACCCGGGTAATGGTCTGCCGGATAATCTCTTCCTTTTCGTGCACCGGACGGGCACGCAAGGTAGTACCAATGATCTGGGCGCGTTTGGCAAGCAGCAGTCCCAGATTCGCCTCGGCCTTCGCGCCGCCTTGCAACCCGATCACCACCAGCCGCCCGCCTACCGCAAGCGATTTGAGGTTCTGCGCCAGATACTTGGCACCCACGACGTCCAAGATCAGGTCTGCGCCTTGGCCCTGAGTGATCTCCTTAACGCGCTCGGCAAAGTCCTCTTCGCGATAATTAATGCCTTCCTCGGCACCCAGAGCACAGCAATACTCCAGTTTCTGCGCCGATGAAGCAGTGACGATAACGCGAGCTCCGGCTGCTTTGGCAAGCTGTATCGCCATGGACCCGATACCCCCGGCACCCCCGTGGAGCAACAGAGTTTGCCCTTGCGCCAGCTCGCCTTCGACAAAGAGATTCGAGACTACTGTGGCAGCGACTTCTGGCAAGGCCGCGGCATCGATATCCGAAACGGATTGCGGAACCTCAATGAGCAGCTCTGCGGGAACATTTACGTATTGTGCGTATCCGCCGGCAGCAAGCAGAGCCGCTACACGCGCCCCGGTTTTCCACCCGCTTACGCCGTCACCGATTTCTACGATGCGCCCGGAAACTTCCAATCCGGGGATGTCGCTAGCTCCAGGAGGTGGCGGGTACACCCCCTTGCGTTGCTGCACATCGGCACGGTTCAATCCGAAAGCTTCAACTTTGATCAGCACTTCCCCAGAGGCCAGGCTCGGCACTGGACGGTCCACTAATTCAAGGATTTCCGGCCCACCGGATCCGTTGTAAATATAGGCCTTCATAACGTCGTTCATGGCGTTCAATTCCTTTCAACCGGGGTTCATGCCGTATACTTTTTGGGGTTGGATGGTTGTCCGAGCGGCCGAAGGAGCTGGTCTTGAAAACCAGTAGGCGGCAACCCCGTCTCATGGGTTCAAATCCCATACCATCCGCGTTTCAAATTTGGCGGGCTGATCCATGGATCGGCCCGCCAAATTGTTTAATCCTGTGCCGCGCTCAACGCTTCTTTGCCCTGCAGCCCGGCTAAACGTGCCACTTCATTGACCACGTTTGCCGCATCGTGCAAGGTTTGAGCTGCCGGATTTTTCATATTTCCCGCCTGCGCGGCAATAGCGGTCCCCCATTGAGCCGAGGAAAGCTGCACCCCCAGGACAAAAATGCCACGATGTGCCAATCCTTCATTGTTTACAAGACGATATGGCTCACCGACAACGTCGAAACCGGAACCTGGCAGGCTTTCGCCTTCTTCGTTACGCCAAGTATGGGCTCGCGCTACATGATCCTTCAACAGCTGCCTGATCAACTGCGTATCATTCTGCAACACTCGATTACTTGGCATCATCGCTTCGCACATCGTTCGCGCGGTGTATACCTCTGAATCGACCCACGGCGAGGAGGCCGTGAACATTTGCGAGACTTCGTCAAAGCCGAATTCCGGCTCGGGACCGATAAAGCTGACCAGCCCAGCTCGGGATAATGCCAGCAGCTGTTCAATGCGTTCCAGGGGCGGCCCGGAGGACAATCCCTCAACCAGTGGTTCGAAGTGCGCTTGGATCTCTTCGATGCGCGATTGCTCGTCGATTACCCCGGTGACAACGAGCTCTTTGATCAGCATGCGTCCAGCGTTCATCGTCATGATCGCGCAGGACAGCGGGTCCTTGAGTCCACCAACACTGTGCCGGGCATTATCAACGAGATAGTCTCGCACTGCCTGCTGGTACTCGGCATCCGACCCGAAGCCCACCTCGTCGAATGGCTTGGCGAGCTTTGGCACGTCCAGCCATTCGCATTCTGGAATCTGCGCGATGAACTTTCGCAATTCACCCAACCAGACTTGGCTGCCTTCACGGTGCTCCGCAGTCAGCAGCTCATCGAGCTGCTCAATGAACTCTTCTGCTGAGAACCCCTCGGGCGCACCGCAGGATTCGGCCCACGTGCTGTAGTACGCGAAGAGGATGTCACGGTGCAGCTTCGGCCAGATATGGCGAGAGAAGACCAACGTGGCCGCAGGATTCGTGGCACGCGCTTCAGCCAGCTGGCCAATCAGTTCTGGAACATCGAAATACCGCAAGGAGATTTCTTCCGGAATGAACTGCTCAACAACAGGTTTACCCCAGTACGGGGTACCGCGCCGCGAGGCAACAACCAATTCTGGTTCACGGCCCGAAGCGATGTATTCCAATCGGTGCCCCGGTTCCTTGCCAGTTTCGCGGAACAATCCCCCGCGCCCCAGAGTCAGCTCCGCCATGCCATCGAAGAAGTTCAACCCCAAGCCGCGAATCAGTGCTGGCTGGCTTTCAGCGAACAGGCTGTAATCCAAATCTGCCGGCACGTTCGGCGGCAGGTACGTTGCATCGGCTTGTTGCGCGGCTTCTTGCAGCTGTTTTTGCCATGGGTTGAGTTCCGCGCTTTGGTGCCCGAGTGCCAACACCACTGCGTCAAAAGTCTTCTGCGCAGCTTCGCCTTCACCCTGTGCAGTGCGGTAGTCCAGCTGGTAGCCGTTGCCCAACGGCCTGACACCGATGACCTCGGCAGCAAGATGCTCAACACTGAAGCTCTCATGTGCAGCGAGCAACGCCACGCTGCTGTCATACACGTGTTCCAGATACTCGCCATAGAGCGCCCGTGAAGGATATGTGCCCGCCTCAACCTGGGAAAGCATCCTGGCATGCTCCTCGCTCAGGCGACGCCCGTCTCCGTGCAGGGCAACAAACTGCCGGAAACTCAGTCCCGGTTCATCACTCGTGCGCTCGGGTGCCACAGTGGGGAAAGAAGCAGGAGTATTCATCAAGAAATGCTCGGACTGCTTCGGGCTCCACACATGCCCGGATCCGGGACGGTACGGGTCGAAAACAGTGATATTGATTCGGTTGGCGGTCCGTTCAAGGTTGTTAGCCAGATGAGCCAAGCGCTCCACTGTGCTCGTGCCACGCGGACCGGCCCCGACAATAGCCAGGTTGAATTCATTCTTGGGATTCTGCGTCGAGGTGCTCACTGTCCTAGGGTATTACCTTTCGGGCAGGGCGAACGCGAGGCGCATAGACTAAGCCCATGACTGAGCATGTTTCTGATACTGCGACCGCTGATGCATATTCCTGGCTTGAAGGAACTCACGACGAGAAGGCACTGGCGTGGGTACGCCAGCACACCGAACGCACCGAGGCTGAACTTTACGACGACGCTTTCCGTCAAAGCGTCCAACAGATCAACACTGTACTCGACGCGCAAGATCGCATTCCCATGGTGAATAAGCGAGGTGAGCACTACTACAATTTCTGGCGCGATTCACAGCACCGATTGGGTTTGTGGCGCCGCACCGATTGGGAGTCTTACCTCACCGACGAACCTCAGTGGGAGATCCTGCTCGACCTCGATGCGCTTGCCCTAGCCGAGGGCCGCGAATGGCACTTTGCCGGTTCAGCTTTGCTTCGCCCGGACAATAACGAGCCGTACCGCCGTGCGTTGGTTCGGTTGAGCCCCGATGGTGGCGACCAAGTGCGGATTCGCGAATTCGACTTGGAATCCAAAACATTTGTGCAAGACGGTTTCGACTTGCCCGTCGCCAAGACCCAAGCTTCATGGATTGACCCGGACACGCTGTTGGTCGGCACGGCCAGCAGCGATCAATTCACCACTCGTTCCACCTATGCCAGCACGTTGCGCAAGGTAGGCCGCGGCATGGACATTGAAGCTGCTCCAATCATCTTTGAAGTCGGCAAAGAGCATGTCGCAGCGTTCGGCTACTATGATTCAACGCCTGGCTACCAGCGAATCGTCACCACCGATGCAATTGATTTCTACAATTCGAAGACCGGTGTGTTCATCGATGGCGTGCATCGGGAGCTGCAGGTACCCACTGACGTATCGGTGAGCTTGCACCGCCAATGGGTCCTGTTTGCCCCGCGGACCGATTGGGAGCACCAGGGCCAGCTCATCCCCGCTGGCGCGTTGGCCATCGCCTCCTTGGAAGTGTTCCTGGATACCGGAGCAGTGGACCAGGTAGTCTTCACGCCGGATGCGCATACGGCTTTGGAATCTTTGAGTTTCACCGCCAACTACCTGTTGCTTACTGTGTTGCACGATGTCGCATCTCAGGTACGCATCATTGACCTGAATGCCGGTTTCGCGCAGTCCGAGATGCCTTTGGAAGACCGGATGCTCAGTGTCTCGGTAGCCGCTGTCGATGATGAAGACCAAGCGCATGGCGATGACTATTGGATGACGATCACCGGCTTCACCACTCCCACGACCTTATTGCGCGGACAAGTTGGAAAACAGGCGGTAGCGATCAAGAAGTCACCAGATCGCTTTGATGCTCAAGGCTTCGAGGTCACCCAGCATTTCGCGACTTCCGCAGATGGCACCCGGGTTCCCTACTTCCAGGTCGCAGACCGCGAGTTGGAATTCGATGGCATGAATCCCGTGCTGATGGACGGCTACGGCGGTTTCCAACACAGCATGACCCCGGGGTACGCGGCGGCTATGGGCACAGGATGGCTCTCTCATCGCACAAGCGACGGACGCAAGCCGGTCTACGTCATGACCAACATCCGCGGCGGAGGCGAATATGGTCCAGATTGGCATCGTGCCGCACTGCGCGAAAACCGTCACCGAGCGTACGAAGATTTTGCCGCCATTGCCCAAGATCTTGTCGCCCGCGGGGTTACCACCCGCGCGCATCTCGCGGCGACGGGACGGTCAAACGGCGGATTGCTGATGGGCAACATGATTGCCGGCTACCCGCAGCTCTTTGGCGCTATCTCCTGCGGCGTTCCACTGTTGGATATGAAACGGTACACCCAGCTCGCTGCCGGACATTCATGGATTGCAGAATACGGCGACCCTGATGTGCCAGAAGATTGGAAGTTCCTGCGCACATTCTCCCCAGTCCACCGGTTAAGCGACCAGCACCATGCTGCTGATGACTATCCAGCGTCATTGATTTGGACGACAACATCTGATGACCGGGTGGGACCATCCCAAGCGCGCATCATGGCGGCCAAGATGATGGACATGGGCATTGAAAATGTGCGGTATCACGAGCCAGAAAGCGGTGGGCATGCCGGTTCAACCGACAACGAGTCAACCGCAAAAATGCTGGCCACCAGCTACGAATTCCTATGGCGACAGGTGCGTTAGCAGTCTCGTTTTGGAACACGCGCCTGTCTTCAGGTAAGCTAGAATCTGCTGGAAACAGCGGATGGACACGTGCCAGAGCGGCCGAATGGACTTCACTGCTAATGAAGGGTCGGGCTAAAACTCGACCGGGGGTTCAAATCCCCCCGTGTCCGCGAAAAACCCCTAGTCATCTAGGGGTTTTTTTGCGTCTTAGTCACGAAATGACCCCACCGGGACAGGCGTATCCCCCGGCTTCATCTCTTCTGGCAGGATCCTGGCGAAATACCGTCTCCGAGGCACGCAAACATTCTGATCGCCATTCCCCAGCACGCAGGCAGCAGAACCAGCACAGAACGCGAGCAAGGTTCCAGTAGCTACACCGAAGCGACATGTTAATGTGCTTACTGCGGGACAGCCCCAGCTAGCTTTTACCGCTGGCTGTCCGCGTCGCTACACGCGACTCACCACCGCGAAGGAAGCCGTTCCAGATACTTTCCGGGATCGAAAAAGCCGCTCGAATCCGCGGAATTTCAGCGGGTTCAAGCGGCTCATCGTTATTGGTTCTAGTCGTCGCGCTTCACGAAAGATCGCAGCATGTTCTGCACGATATCTTCTGGCAGCGAAGTATGGCGAACAATAATTTCCGACATGCGATCCAGATCAGTATCAGCGATTGCGTCGAAGAGCGCTTCGCGTTCGGATTCCGGAAGTTCAGCGGCATCAAAGTGCACTGGCCCATCTGGGCCTTGGCCTTCGAAACGGAAATCTGCAACATTGCCGTTGGCGTTAGCCCCAGACATCGGAGAAGCCGCAATCATGCGCTCCAAGTCGTCAACCGGCAGATCGGTGTAACCATGCAGAATCTTTGCCGCTTCTTCAAAGTTCGAGTCACGCAACATCGAGAACAGCTGGTCGTATTCATTCGGTGGCAACTGCTCACTGGAAAATTCGCGGCTCTCGCCATCAAGCTCAAATGCCATCTTGAAATGCGTTGCGCTTGGTTCCTCCAAGGACCCAAACTGCTCGCTCCATTCTTGGGGAACGACCCAAGTATCATCAGCAGATGCTGGTGTCGCATCAGCAGCACCAGCCGCTTCGCGGTCTTCGCGCTCAACCTGAGCCTCGAGCTTGTCGCTCAAGGCCTTAATCTGCGCGTCATCGCTGGGCAGTTCCTTGGCAGGAGCGGACTGCGGATACTTATCAAGACTGCGTACAGCGATCACGCAATTCTTGACCGACTCACCGGTAGCGGCCCGGAAATCCTTAACCGCACCCCTGACATCGCCCTTGGCCAAATTGCGGTACACCGAATTGCGTGAAGCATCATCCAGCTTCGCATTTGCCTCCTGCGCCGCCTCACGGGAAATCGCTTCAGCGATTTGCGCAGTATTCTTCTTGCGAAGCGCTTGCAGACCGAAGTAGCCCAGGGCAATCACTGCAATGAGGACAACGAGCCAGATGATAATCTCCATACCTCCAGACTACTTTGTTTAACTGTGCGATTACCCTGCTACGCCCAAAGTGAAAGGCATAACACCGGGTGCGCCAGCTATCCGCAATGCCCTGCCGGCCATTGCCATAGACCAACGGGAATCCACCAAATCATCGACCAGCAGCACCGGACCCGGTGCATTGGCAATGAGTTCTTCAAGCTGCGGTGGAAGTTCAAAAGCATCCGCAACGGCAGCGACACGGAACGCAGAGTTTCCACCCGGACCATTCTGCGGTCCACCAGCACGATATGCGAGCTGCCCCAGATAACACAGCCGTCCGACTTCCGCTAATCCCTGGGCAAGGGAAGTGATCAGCTGAGGGCGCTTATTCGATGGCATGGCCACCACACCCACCGGACGTTCTTCCCAGTTCCATTCGGCCAGCACCTTGACGCAAGCATCAAACATGGCCTTGTCGATCGGGTTGTCGGTGGGATCGGCAAATACCTGGCGCAAACGATTGCCCCACCCCAAGTCGGTTAAGCGGGCAAGCGCTCTGCCGGTAGCGACCTGCTCATCAACTGGAATTTTGCCCTTGAGGGTATGACCTAAGCGGTCCAAACCCGATGGGTAGAGTTTGCGTGGCTCAATGGGAACTCCCACTCGGCCAAGTGCTGCCTGCGCGCTGTCCTTCGAATCATCAGGGATATGGTCGTCAAACCAAACGCCAGCGCAATTATCGCAACGGCCGCATGGAGCTGACTTCGGGTCATCTAGGGCATCAGTCAGGAACTGCATGCGGCATCCGCGAGTGTTCTCGTAGCTGACCATGAGATTCTGTTCGTGGATTCGGCTTTGCGCCACTCGCTTATAGCGGTCAGCGTCGTAGACCCAAGGCATATCGGTACGCATCCAACCTCCGGCGACGCGCTCCACGGCACCGTCCACCGCCAGAACTTTCAGCAGCAATTCAAGTGGCGAGCGGCGAAGATTCACCGCGCTTTCCAAGGCCGGGACGCTCATCGCGCCGTTAGCCCGAGTCAAAGCTTCGAGCACCTGCGTGGCGCGAACCTGATCGGGCATGGAGCTGGTGGCGAAGTATTCCCAGATTTCGGAGTCATCCGGACCGGGCAACAACAGAACATCTGCATTGATGCTTCCACGTCCAGCACGGCCCACCTGCTGGTAATAAGCCACCGGCGAGCTGGGCGCACCGATGTGCAAGACGAATCCAAGGTCAGGCTTGTCAAACCCCATGCCCAGGGCACTGGTGGCAATCAAGGCTTTGACTTCATTGTTCTTCAACGCCTGTTCGAGACGTTCGCGTTCTTCTAGATCGGTGCGCCCGGTGTAAGCGGCAACTTCATGGCCGGCATCTTTAAGCAATCGGGCGATGTCCTCAGCGGCAGATACCGTCAAGGTGTAGATGATGCCCGATCCCTTGAAATCATTGATATGGCTAAGCAGCCAAGCCAACTGCATGCGCGGCGAGGCCAAACGCAAAACGCCAAGGCGCAGCGAGTCGCGGGCCAGTGTGCCACGCAGGGTGAAGACCTCCTCGGTGCCTCCGCCCAGCTGTTCGGCAACGTCTTGAACAACTCGGCTGTTCGCAGTTGCGGTAGTCGCCAAAACTGGCAGCCCCTTAGGCAACTGGGCAATCAGATCGCGGATGCGGCGGTAATCAGGACGGAAATCATGGCCCCAGTCGGAAATGCAGTGCGCTTCATCGATTACCAACAGACCCAGACGCTGCATCAGCATCGGCAGCTGCTGCTCGCGGAAGGAAGGATTGTTCAAGCGTTCGGGAGAAACCAGGAGTACATCGAGTTCATCGCGCTGCAGCTTTTCGAGAATTTCCCGCCATTCGAGCACATTGGCTGAATTGATTGCCGCAGCCCTCACGCCTGCGCGTTCCGCGGCTGCAACCTGGTCCCGCATCAAGGCGAGCAAAGGCGAAACAATCAGGGTTGGGCCATATCCCTGTTCGCGCAGCAACAGCGAAGCGATGAAGTACACCGCGGACTTGCCCCAACCGGTGCGTTGCACCACCAGGGCACGACGGCGTTCGGCCACTAGGGCGCTAATCGATTCATATTGGCCGTCGTGAAACTGGGCGTCGGGGTTTTGCACCAGTGCGCGCAGTTTTTGCAGCGCTAGCGTTTTCAGATTCACTTGCGTTGAGCCATCCATGCCACCAGTATTTCAGTTCCCGCCCACGTTTTAGTACGCAGCAACCGCTAAATGTGGATGTGCATCGGCAAGGCGCGATGCGAAGTGAGTGATTAAGCTGAAATGTTAGGCATTTCCCATCGGTAATCGCCTAGTTCTCAATGAATTGAATCAGTCAAACCGGTAGGCTGAAAGGCGTGAGTGAAGAAATTGATCTTAAGCAGAGCTTTAAGGCCTACGACATACGCGGCGTAGTTGGCGAAAACCTGAATGCCGAGGCAATCGAGGCTATCGGCGCAGCCTTCGTCGATGTGCTGTCCTTGTCCGGCAAGGACGTACTGGTTGGCGGGGACATGCGTCCCTCGTCGGGTGAGTTCGCCCAGGCCTTCGCCCGTGGCGCCACTTACCGCGGGGCAAACATCATCATGCTCGGATTGATATCCACCGACGAGCTGTACTTCGCTTCGGGCAAGCTCAATGCCGCTGGCGTGGTGTTCACCGCCAGCCACAATCCAGCCCAGTACAACGGCATCAAGATGTCCAAGGCCGGCGCACGCCCGATTTCTTCGGCTACCGGCCTGTTCGATATCCGCGACCTGGCCCAGCAGTACTTGGACGAGGGACTTCCGGTCTCCGGCGATGTCCCGCAGGGCAGCATCAGCGAGCGCGATGTCCTTGCCGACTACGCGGCCTACCTGCGAGAGCTGGTGGACCTGTCCTCCATGCGCCAGCTGAAGATCGTCGTAGATGCCGGAAACGGCATGGGTGGCCTGACCACTCCGGCAGTTCTCGGCGATACCGTCTTACCAGGATTGCCGCTGGAAATCGTCCCGCTGTACTTCGAGCTGGACGGCACCTTCCCAAATCACCCAGCCAACCCGCTGGAGCCGGAAAACCTCAAGGACCTGCAGGCCGCAGTGCTGGAACATGGTGCCGATCTGGGCCTGGCCTTCGACGGCGATGCCGATCGCTGCTTCGTGATCGACGAGCGTGGCTTGCCGCTATCGCCTTCAGCGATCACCGCTTTGGTCGCCGTGCGCGAAATCGCCCGGGTACAGGCAGCAGGCGAGCAGTCACCGGTCATCATCCACAACTTGATCACTTCCAAGGCTGTGCCTGAATTTGTCACCAAGTCTGGCGGAACCCCGGTAATGACCCGCGTGGGCCATTCCTTCATCAAGGCCGAGATGGCCACCCAGGGTGCGGTGTTCGGTGGTGAGCATTCCGCTCACTACTACTTCCGTGACTTCTACAATGCCGATACCGGCATGCTTGCTGCCATGCATGTGCTGGCTGCCTTGGGTGAGCAGCAGCTGCCGCTCTCCGAGCTGGGCGCCGAGTACGAGCCATATGCCGCCACCGGCGAAATCAACTCCGAGGTCGAGGACAAGGCCGGGGCCACTGCCCGGGTTGTTGCCCACTTCGAGGGACAGCCGGTTGACGTGCTGACCATGGACGGCACCACCATTTCGGCATCCGATGGCAGCTGGTGGTTCAACCTGCGCCCATCGAATACCGAACCTTTCCTGCGTTTCAACGGCGAAGGCCGCACCGCAGAAATCATTGAGCCCATTCGCGATGCCGTTTTGGCTATCGTGCGTGAAACCAACGTCGCCAACTAGCAAGGGGAAGACATGAAGCTCGAAGAACTAGATGAGGGCGTCAAAGACGCACTGAACAAGGTCCTGGGCACCGCCTTGGGCGTAGCCCGCGAACAGCTTGAAGAGCAGGGAGTGTTCCTGCCTTTCGCCATCGCGCTGGAGCCGAAGGAAGGCGAAGACGAGCCAGAGCTGCGTCTGATCGCTGTTCCCCCAACGGATGATCCCGAGGATCCGGAAGCCGACATCGACACCGAGGCCATGGCTTCGGATCTGATGCAGGTGCTCAACCAGCAGGGAACCCATTTCCTGGCGATCGCCATCGCTTCGGATGTCCTGCTCCAGGAGAACGACCAGGACGCCATCCACATCGTCGCCGAGCACCGCGTAGGTGCGGCACTGGCCATTGTCCAGCCGTACACCATGCCAGCCGAGCCAGGCGGAGAATGGGTCTTCGAGGATCCAGCCGCGGAGTCCGCAGAAGCTCTGTGGGCTAACGCGCTCTAAGCAGTACCTGGTATTTTCGGGGTCAGCATAGTCACTATGCTGACCCCGAAATGCGTTTTCGACGTAAAGTAGGCATTATGAAACTCAGTGCCTTCACCGACGTGTGCTTGCGGACCATCATGGTTCTGGCAACACCTGGCACCGGGCAGCTGACCAGCCGAGAGATTTCCGAGTCTGTCGGAGTCCCGTACAACCACGTGGCCAAGGCCGTTTTGGAATTGCGCACCTTGGGAATTTTGCAGGTTACGCGTGGACGCAATGGCGGTGCCATGCTCACCGGTGCAGCCTTGGAATCTTCCCTCGGCGGTTTGCTGCGCAAGTTGGACAAGCGCACCGACATCGTGGATTGCTCCGATCATGATGCCCAATCCAACTGCCCGCTGGCAGGCAACTGCCGGTTGCGCGCAGTGTTCAGGCAGGCTCGGGAAGCCTTCTATGCTTCCTTGGATGCACTGAAAATCCAGGACATCTGTCCTACCTCACCTGCCGCGGCATTCACGGCGCTCCCCTTCCCGACGGTGCGCGATATCGCCTAGCACCCTGCCGGCCGCAAAGTGAGGTTAACCACTCTGGACGGTCATATGGCGAAGTAAATTTGCATTCCTTTTCTACGGGGCGTAGAAATGAATCATAAATCTTGTATCTCAGATACAAGTTATCCCCTACTCCCAAGGAGACCCGATGCTGTCCACCAAGTCGTTCCCTGTCATCGAAGCAACGTTGCCGATCATTGCAGAGCGCATCTCCAGCATTACCCCGAACTTCTACAACCGCCTGTTCACTGCCCACCCGGAACTGCTCGACGGAATCTTCTCCCGTTCGAACCAGAAGAACGGCACCCAGCAGCAGGCCTTGGCCGGCTCCATCGCAGTCTTCGCCACCTACTTGGTCAAGTACCCGGAGACCACCCCGGAGACCATGCTGGCCCGCGTAGCCCACAAGCACACCTCCTTGGGCGTCGTCGAGGAGCAGTACCCGATTGTCTACAAGCATCTGTTCGATGCCATCGCTGAAGATCTGGGCGACGCGCTGACACCGGAAATCGCCGAAGCCTGGACCGAGGTCTACTGGCTCATGGCCCACGCGCTGATCAAGATCGAGAAGGGCTTGTACGCACAGCAGGCCAACGCCGAGATCTACACCCCGTGGAAGCTCGTAAAGCGCACCGAAACCGGTGTCGATTCGGTTTCCTTCAGCTTCGAGCCAGCCGATTCCACCCCGGCCACCGTGGCCAAGCCGGGCCAGTTCGTCTCGGTACGCATGCCAATGACCGACGGCGTACGCCAGGTTCGCCAGTACACCCTGAGCGATAACATCGAGCAGACCGACCTCCGCACCATCACCGTGAAGCTGGACGTGAACGGCGAGTTCTCCCCAGCAATCCACAACGATCTGAAGATCGGCGATGTCGTTGAGTTGTCGAACCCATATGGCGACCTGGTCATCGAAAACGATGGTTCTCCGCTGGTGATTGCCACCGCCGGCATCGGCTGCACTCCTAGCGCCGCCGCGCTGCAGACCTTGGCCGCCAACGGTTCAAGCCGCAAGATCACCGTGCTGCACGCCGATCAGGAATTCGGTGCATGGCCACTGCGCGAGCAGATGCTCGAATCGATCAGCAAGCTGCCGGAAGCGAGCATCAGCACCTGGTTCGAACGCGGCGAACTGCCAGAGGGCCTGAACGCCAAGTCCGGCTACATGAACCTCACCGAAGCACTGACCGAGGATGCCCAGGTGTACCTGTGCGGCCCGCTGCCATTTATGCACGCGGCACGCACCCAGGCATTGGAAGCCGGCATCCCAGCCGAGCGCATCCACTACGAGGTCTTCGGTCCGGACGTATGGCCTGCCGCCTAATCTCCAGGTCGTAGAACAGTGCTGCAGGTGAAATCATGGGGAATTCACCTGCAGCACTTATTTATCTTCAGTTATCGCCATCCACCGATTTGTCCGGCTTGCCCGCTGGCGGCTGGGGCTTCTTCATAAACTCGAACTTCTTCGGATCCAGCCTTCGCGGATCCAGCCGTCCGGCAATCTTCCCTGGCTTCTTCTGGCTAGAGGGCTGCGCTGGCGGCGCAGCTTTATCAGCATCGGGCTGCTGGCCTTCAGCGGCAGCACCTTCCTGCTCCTCGGATGCCACCTTGGCAGCACGCCCCGGTTTCACAGCCTGCGGATCAACGAGGATCTGATGCAGGCCGGTTTCCGAGACCCACTTGCGCAACACTGAGTTGAACAGGATTGGATTCTCAATGTTCCACTGGTGGTGCATCCCGGGAACCACGCGGGTGATGGCCTGCGGAAGCGTTGCGCGCAGCGCCTCAAATGATTTCTGCACCAGCTTTGGCTCCTTGGAACCGACCAAGGCCAGCATCGGCCCCTGGTAGGAACTGAGCTTATCCGGCAGTCCGCCTGGATCCATTTCATCCATGATGGCGCGCATGTTCTCAGGCTTCAGCTTCACGCCATGCTCGGTGAAGAGCTCGCGCTCATCATCCACCATGCCGTAGGCGCCAGCCTGGAAGCGCCAGAACCACTCACTGCCAATCAGCTTCAGCTGCATCCGCTGGAAAGCCTTGGCCGCTTGCCCCACACCTGTCACTGGTGTTCCGGTAATCATCAGCGACTCAATGAGTTCGGGATGCCGCGCGGCTACATGCAATGCAATGACACCGCCCAGGGAGATTCCTACCAGGTGCACCCCACCTTCAGATACCTCATCGGCAATCAAGGCTGCGACATCGTCAGCAGCGGATTCCATGCCGTCCCAGGTCTCTTCAAACCGGGCGCCGAAAGCCGGCAGATGAAGGGTCAGGATGTTGTAGTCGCCAAAGGCCAGAACCTGGGGGTCCCAGCTCCAGTTTCCGACGTTGCCTCCGTGCAGGAAAACCAATGTCGGAGCGGGACGTTGGCTTTGGTGCTGGCGTCCTGGATGCACTTCGGGGTAATCGGTTGCATCGCGTGCCACCGTCTTTGCAGGGGTCTTGTTCTGGTCTTTGGCTGAAGTCATGGCAAGTACTCCAATACCGCGTCGAGCCATTCGAGCTCGGCGGCTTGTTGTCGGATTGCATGGTCAAGAGTGGCAGCCATGAGGAAGCTGCGCCGGTCCGCGGCGGCACGCATGTCAATGCCTTCACGCTGGGATAGATAGTCATCAAGGATGAGCTGTGTGGCTTGGCGGCGCTCTGCAAGGAGGTCCTGAATCTCGTCGCGTTCAAGTTCCGCGGCAAAGAACACCTGCCCCATGAAGGGATCACGCTCGGGCGACTGAACTGCACCGGAAGACAGCCACTGCGCTAGGGCTGCACGGCCTTCTTCAGTGATGTGGTGTTCTTGGCGGTCCGGGTAATTTGACTGCGCAACAGTACGCACGGTGGCGTAGCCCTTGTCCACCAGCTGAGCCAAGGTGCGGTAGATCTGCGCCTTATCTGCATTCCAGAAGTGGTTAATAGAGGAGTCAAAGTGCTTCTTGAGCTCGTAACCAGTCATGGGCGACAAGCACAGCAGCCCGAGAATCAATCGTGCCAAAACCATAGAGTCATCTTTTCATAAATAGTTGATTTTGCACCCACTTTGATCCGGCGTGTGGAAACTGTACCCAGATTGTGACCATTCTTCGCCATGACACGACAACGCCCCGGCAACTGGAATTCCAGTTGCCGGGGCGTTGCCATGTGCGGATCTATCAGAGATCCAAATTCACTAGGCGCCCAGTCGAGCCTTCAGGCCGTCGAGCTCTGCGCGCAGCGAGGCTGGAAGCGCATCGCCGAAGTTGGCGTACCACTCTTCAATGCCTTCGACCTCGGTTGCCCATTCGTCCTTGTTGACCGCTACTGCTGCTTCAACGTCAGCTGCAGTGAAACCGTCCAGGCCGGTCAGATCCAGGGAATCACCGGTCGGCACGTTGCCGATGACGGTTTCCTTGGCGTCCGCGGTGCCTTCAATGCGCTCTACAGCCCACTTCAGCACACGCGAGTTGTCGCCGAAGCCTGGCCATGCGAAGCCACCGTCAGCAGTGCGGCGGAACCAGTTGACCAAGAAGATCTTTGGCATCTGCTCTGGGTTGAGCTTTGCGGAGATCTTGTCCCAGTGGTTCAGGTAGTCGCCGGCGTTGTAGCCGATGAATGGCAGCATCGCCATTGGGTCGCGGCGGACCTGGCCGGTGGCACCCGCGGCAGCAGCCGTGGTTTCCGAGGACAGGGTCGAGCCCATGAAGATGCCGTTGGTCCAGCTGCGTGCCTCGGTGACCAGCGGGATGGTGGTCTTGCGGCGGCCACCGAACAGGATTGCATCGATCTTCACGCCATTAGGCGAGTAGTAGTCAGCGGAGAGCATGTCGACCTGGTCGATCGGAGTGCAGAAGCGCGAGTTAGGGTGCGCTGCCACGCGGCCCGATTCCGGGGTCCAGTCGTTGCCCAACCAGTCGATCAGGTGCGCTGGAGCCTCGTCGGTCATGCCTTCCCACCAGACGCCGCCTTCATCGGTCAGCGCCACGTTGGTGAAGATGTTGTTGCCCTTGGTGATTGCGCGCATCGCGTTCGGGTTGGTGGACCAACCGGTGCCCGGTGCCACGCCGAACAAGCCGTACTCCGGGTTAACGCCACGAAGCTCGCCATCCTTGCCGATGCGCATCCAGTTGATGTCATCGCCCAGGGTCTCGGTCTTCCAGCCTTCAATGGTTGGATCCAGCAGTGCCAGGTTGGTCTTGCCGCAGGCCGAAGGGAAGGCAGCAGCGATGTGGTAAGCCTTGTTCTCAGGGCTGATCAGCTTCAAGATGAGCATGTGCTCTGCCAGCCAGCCCTCATCGCGGGCCATCGCCGAGGCAATACGCAGCGAGTAGCACTTCTTGCCCAGCAGCGCGTTGCCGCCGTAGCCCGAACCGTAGGACATGATGGCGCGCTCTTCAGGGAAGTGCACGATCCACTTGTCTTCGTTGCATGGCCAGGCAACATCTTCCTGGCCTGGTTCCAGCGGGGCACCAACCGAGTGCAGTGCAGGAACGAAGAAAGCCTTCTCGGCTTCCATCTTGCGCAGAACCTCATCGCCGATCTTGGCCATGATGCGCATCGAGGCGACCACGTAGGCCGAGTCGGTGATTTCAACGCCGTAGGCTGGCTGCTCTGCATCCAGTGGACCCATAACGAATGGGATGACGTACATGGTGCGTCCGCGCATCGAGCCATCGAACAAGCCGCTGAGCATGGACTTCATCTTTACTGGGTCTTCCCAGTTATTGGTGAAGCCGGCATCTTCTTCCTTTTCGGAGCAGATGAAGGTGCGCTCTTCAACTCGGGCCACGTCCTTGGGATCCGAGAAACCAGCGTAGGAATTAGGGAAGTTCGGGTCGGTCAGCTTGACCAGAGTGCCAGCTTCAACCAGCTCGGCAGTCAGGCGATCATTTTCTTCAGCTGACCCATCAACCCAATAAACACGATCCGGCTTCGTCAGTGCGGCAACTTCCTCAACCCAGGATGCCAACTTCTCGTGTGAAGTAGGTGCTGCGCTGATAACGTTTTGATCCGAGCTCGTGCTCATTATCCATTCCCTCCATTGGGCTGAACTTGCAATAAATCAAGGCTATGGTGCGCTCACTGCTGTTGCTGTGTGATCGAAACCTCATGAAAGCATTACTCGGAGGGCACTGCGAGGGAAATTCCCGAAATTCCGGGGGTCTACCACGATTAATGATTGAAAATGTGTGATGAAGGTCACGTAGACCGGTACCCTTTCAATGGCTTCATATAACCTTCTGTTCATCTTTAAGCACTAGCTTTGCCCGTCGAGTTGTACAGTGCGAAAACCGGCTGTATAGTTATTCGAGGTTCGTGAGAACGAGTCAAACAACAGAATATGCGCCCATAGCTCAGCTGGATAGAGCGTCTGTCTACGGAACAGAAGGTCAGGGGTTCGAATCCCTTTGGGCGCACCAATTCAAAATTCCCACTCAGTCGAGTGGGAATTTTTTGTTTCCCCACAAGGAATCCCCAATGCCGCAGATTGCCTTACCGGATCAGCTCAGGCTGCGCCTCCTGGAAGTCTCCGACGCAAAACAGGTTACCGGCTCCTACACGCGCAATCGCACACACCTGGAACAGTGGTAACCGGCACACCCCGAAGAGTTCTTTACCGAACAATGGCAGGCGGCAAATCTCGCAGCGTCCGCGAGTGCGCGGCAAAGCGGGCTGGCCTATCCCTTCGGCCTTTTCGATCAGGATGAGCTCATCGGCCGGTTCAATATCACCTCGGTGGTACACGGAGCTTTTCAAAGCGCCAGCCTCGGATACTGGATCGAGAAGGAGCACTGCGGACAAGGCCTGGCTTCCCAGGCTGTGGTTGCATTGCTCTCCATGGCCCGCAACGATTTAGGGCTGCATCGAATGGAAGCCAGCACACTGCTGCACAATTACGGCTCGCAACGCGTTCTGGAAAAGAACGGCTTCGCCCAAATCGGCATGGCGCCCAACTATCTGAAGATCAACGGCCGCTAGCAAGACCACAATCTCTACCAAGCGATACTGCACGATTAATCAGCCACCGTTGCCCTTCGAAACCCGGAGACGACTAGCAATTTTGTGAATCATGGCACTTTTAGCGACTTTGGTTTTTCCTCCACGAAAAACTCGTGTAAAGTTATTCAAGTCGTCAAGGCGGCAAACAAATGAATATGCGCCCATAGCTCAGCTGGATAGAGCGTCTGTCTACGGAACAGAAGGTCAGGGGTTCGAATCCCTTTGGGCGCACAAATTGAAATTCCCACTCAACTGAGTGGGAATTTTTTGTTAACTACAGGCCAGGACCCGCGCTGGCCATCACGTGGATCAGTGGGAAGCTCGCAGCACCAAACGGGTATCGACGATGCTCCATGCAGGAACCTGTTCTCCGTTGATGCGCTTGATCAATAGCTCCGCCATGATTTCACCCTGGCGTTCTGGATTCTGAGCGATGGTTGTCAACGGCGGCGTGGAATTTCGTGCGAAGGAATCATCGTCAACCGACGTTACCGAAATATCTTCTGGAACTTTCATCCCAGCCTCCCCGAGCGCTTGCAGGGCGCCAAAGCCCATCTGCGCGCTGGCGGCAAATAGCCCATCCACGCGAACGTCCGCATCCAGCAATTGCCGCATGATCCGCCGCCCGCTGGCCGGAGTGAAGTCGCCAATTTCAATGGCGACAGGTTCCAGCCCGGCCTCTTCAACTGCCTGCTTGAATCCAATCAAGCGGTCGAGCCCGGCACCCATATTCTGAGGTCCTGCAATAATTGCCAGCTTGGTGCGTCCGCGATCGATGATGACCTCGGTCGCCTGCCGTGCGGCGGCAACGTTATCGACATCTACTACGTAGATATCCTTTTGATCGGTGCTCATCGTTCGCCCGCCGTACACCATGGGCAGCACAGAGCCCAGGTCGGCATAGGAACGGTCATCTGCGTGGTGCGAGAGCACCAAGGCGCCATCGACATTGCTGCCTTGCAGGTACCTGGTGGTTTTCACCGGATCCGCTTCGGTGGACAGCAGCAGCGTGAGCATGAATTCCGTATCGGCCAAGTACTGCGCCGCTCCCTGCACGACCTTGGCAAAGTACGGGTCGGCGAAGAATTTCGCAGTATTTTCCGGAATCACCAGGGCAATGGAATTGGTCCTGCCCTGGGCCAGGGAGCGGGCAGCACGGTTAGGCACATAGTTCAGCTCGCGAATGGCCAATTCGACTGCCGCGCGAGCTGCTGGCTTCACCCGGTCTGACCCGTTTACTACGCGCGATACCGTGGCCCGGGAAACGCCGGCATGTTCTGCCACCAATTCGAGGGTTGGTTTTGGATTCCGCGCGTCGTGCATGCTCATGATCTATGCCCAAGTGTCTTGTAGTAATCCGCCGGTGGAACACGATGATGGCCCGCGGCACCAGAAGCAGCCGCGGACCATCAAGGTCCAGATGTTATGCCATTGTACGATTTGCAGCAATCAACCCTGCGTAGGTCCGGCCACTATTCTTAATAGTTCGCACCTGGCTCTGGTAGTCGACGTGGATTATGCCAAAGCGTTTGGCGTATCCCCAAGCCCACTCGAAGTTATCCAGCAATGACCAGACGAAGTAGCCGCGGATATCCACTCCGTCTTGCATCGCGCGAGCCACGGCGTCCAGGTGATTGAGGATGTACTCTTCACGCTCGGTATCCTCGGCGGTTCCTTCTTCCGTGACCGTATCGGTGTAGGAAGCCCCATTCTCCGTGATGTACAGCGATGGGATATTGCCGTAGTCCTGGTTCAGCCGGTTCAGCAGCACCCGCAACCCTTCCGGATTCACTTCCCACCCCATCGCCGTGCGAGGCAAATCGCGGGCTGGGAAGGTCACGTACTCGCTGCCGACAAATGGTGAAGACTTCGGCGAATCGGTAGGCACTACGGCTTCTGGCTGGCCTGCGGGCAGCGGATGGCCCGAGACGTTGTCGTCGTGGTAGTGGTTCACGCCCAAGAAATCGATGGGCTGGGCAATGATTTCCAGGTCACCGGGTTCGATGACTTCTGCCAGTCCCAGTCCCTTGACGTCCTCGAGCAAATCTTCGGGGTAGGATCCGCGCAGGATCGGGTCCAGATACATGCGGTTCCACAGTGCGTCGATGCGGCGCGCTGCTTCCAAGTCCACCGGATCAGTTGGGTCGTTCGGGACCGCATTGGTCAGGTTCAAGGTGATGCCGATTTGCTCGGCACCCAATTCGCGCAGGCGGCTGGTGGCCAGTCCATGGGCCAGATGCTGGTGGTGCACCGCTGCCAGCGCCGCTTCAGGTTCTTGGCGTCCCGGGGCGTGCTCGCCGGCGGCGTAGCCGATCAGCGAGGAGCATAGCGGTTCGTTGAAGGTGGTCCAGTGCTTCACCCGGTCGCCAAGCTTTTCATAGACTGCCTCTGCGTATTCCACGAACTTGTACGAGGTTTCGCGATTGGTCCACCCGCCGTGCTCTTCCAGCGCCTGGGGCAGATCCCAGTGGTACAGGGTCAGCCATGGCAGGATGCCATTTTCCAGCAGTTCATCGACAAGTCGCGAGTAGAAATCCAGGCCTTCGGGATTGACGTTGCGGCCCCCGGGGACCACGCGAGCCCAGCTGGTGGAGAACCGGTAGGAATCCAGGCCCAGTTCGCGCATGAGCTGCACATCGTCGCGGTAGCGGTGGTAGTGGTCCACTGCGACTTCGAGGTTCTCACCTCCTGCGATGGCCCCTTCCTTGCGGGCGAAGGCGTCCCAGACCGAATCTTCCTTGCCGTAGGAATGGCCAGCGCCTTCAATTTGGGCCGCAGCCGTAGCCGAGCCCCACAAGAATTCCTTAGGCCACGCGAATTTTTGGGATAGGTGGTTCATCATTAGCCCTTTACAGCTCCTGCCATAATTCCGGATACAAGTTGTTTGCCTGCAAGTATGAAGAGCACCAGCAGCGGGATCGTGGCCAGCAGGGCCCCGGTCATCACGATGGTGTAGTCAACGTATCGGGCAGACTGCAGTTGGCTCAACGCCACCTGCAAGGTTGGGTTCTGCGGTGCCACCAGCATGGGCCACAGGTAGTCGGTCCAGGCGGTCATGAAGGTGAACAGCGACAGGATCGCCATCGCCGGGCGAGCCGCTGGAACCCCGACATGCCAGAAGGTTCCGATCATGGAGGCTCCATCCACTCGCGCCGCTTCAATCAGCTCGTCGGGGATGTTCTCCACCAAGTATTGGCGCATGAAGAATACGCCGAAGGCAGTGACCAGGGTCGGGATGATGATGGCTCCCAGCGAACCGGTCCAGCCGAATTGCTTCATCATCATGAACATCGGGATGATGCCCAGCTGGGTGGGCACGGCCAAGGTCGCGATCACGAAGACCAGCAGCCCCTGGCGTCCGCGGAAGCGCAATTTGGCGAACGCGTAGCCTGCCAGGGTGGAGAAGGAAACCACCGAGAAGGTGATCACCGAGGAGACGATGATGCTGTTGCCCAGGGCCGCCCAGAAATCGACGGAGTCCAGGACCTCGGCGACATTGGTCCAGAACTGGCCGCCTGGCAGCAGCGGCGGGTACGCCGAGGCGAACACCGCACCGGTGGAGGAACCGATGACGAACGAGTACCACAGCGGGTAGGTGCTGCCGATGAGGAAGGCCAGCAGGATTCCGTAGGTGAGGAAGCCAGGACGGCGGTCCATGGAGAAGTTCTTGCCGCGGCGCTGGGGCGCACGGACCTGGCGCGCCGGGCGTTCCACTGTTGCATTACTCATTTGCTGCACTTCCGCTCTGCGTTCCGTTGGCCGGCTTTGCTGCTTTGGCTTCGGCTCGGGCAGCTGCCCGACGTGCTGCTCGGGTTCTGCCAGTGCTGCCGGCGCACTTCTTGTCGGCCGACGAAGCGATGGATCCGGAGATCAGGAAATTGATCACGCCGATCACGATGATGATCAGGAAGAGGATCCAGGCCACGGCCGAAGCGCGTCCGAAGTCCCCGCGATTGAATGCTAGGTCCCAGAGGTAGAGCACCGTGGTCTGGTACTGGCGGTCCGGGCCGCCTGGAACCGAGCTGCTGGGGTTGAACAGCTTGGGTTCGGTGAAGATCTGCAGGCCGCCGATGGTGGCAGTGATGATCACGAAGATCATCGTGGGGCGGATGCTGGGCAAGGTAATCGAGAAGAAGCGGCGGATCACGCCGGCTCCGTCGATGGCCGCCGATTCATGCAGTTCGCGTGGCACCGCCTGCATGGCTGCCAGCAGGATCAGCGCGTTGTAGCCGGTCCAGCGCCAGTTCACCATGGTCGCAATAGCCATATGCGACGGGAAGACCTCGGTCTTCCACGCGATCGGGTCGATATTCACGGCGGCCAGCAGGTTGTTCAGCACGCCATATTGCTCGTCGAATGCCGAGGAGAAAATCAGTGTGACGGCCACCGGCGTGACCACGTAGGGAACCAGCACGCTCATGCGCCAGAAGGTCTTGGCGCGGATGTTCTGGTCCAGCATGGCCGCGATGAACGTCGCGATCACCAATTGCGGGATGGCCGAAAGCAGGAAGATGCTGTAGGTGTTGAACAGGGAATTCCAGAACAGCGGAGAGGTCAGTTCGGCTTTGTAGTTTTCCAGGCCGATCCAGGCTCCTGCTCCGCCGAGCAGATCCCAGTCATTGATCGAGACGACGAACGTGTAGATCAGGGGGAACAGGCCCACCAGGCCGAAGAGGATGAAGAAAGGCGAGATGTAGAGATATGGGGAGTACTTGAAATCCCACCGCCCGCGAAGGTGCCGGCGGCGCGTCTTGCGCTCGTCCCTGGTCTCGGCCGGCTTAGCCCCGGCCGGAGCATTGTTCCCCTTGTTCCAACGCTGGGGCTGCGGACTGGGCGCGCTGGCGTCCCGGTCTTGTTCCGGGGCATCGTGTGTTGTGGTGCTCATCAGTGGCATCTTTCCTGCTGCAGTAGCTGTCCAGGCATGGGCCGCAACCTCGTTGCGTGCCGCGGCCCTTGCCTGGAATTGAAGCGGGCTACGGGATTACTTGATTTCCAGTTCCTGCAGGGTGGAGAGGGCCTTGTTCCAGGCGGTCTCGCTGTCGCTGCCAGCGTCGATTGCCTTGATTGCCGGGCCGAAGACCTGCTCCTGGATGACCGAATCCTGCGGGCCCTTGTACTGGGCCTGGACGCCGTCGGCGCGGTTGCCCAGGATTTCGCCCACCGGGGCGCTATTGAAGAATTCGCTCATCTCGTTCGCGCCGGTCACCGCATCGGACTTCTGCGCTTCCAGATTCGAAGGGAAGGCGCCGGCCTGCTCGAAAGCGGTGGCCTGCGAGCTGGCAGTGGTCAGGTACTGGGCCAGCTTGGCTGCCTCGGCCGGGTGCTCCGAGGTAGTCGGAACGGTCAGGAACGAGCCGCCCCAGTTGGCCGGGCCGCCCGGGAAGACGTCGGCGAAGTCCCAGCCTGCGCTGGAGTCCCCGCCGGCACTGACAACTTTGCCCTTGACGTTGCCCAGCATCCATCCGGGGCAAGGCATGACAGCGAAGGAGCCGTCAACGAAGGCCTGGCCCTTGCCCCAATCCCACTGGGTCTGGTTGGCAGACAAGCCCTTGGACGCGGCATCGGAGAGCAGGTCCCAGCGCTCGCGCAGCTCGGTGTTGCCCTCGATGTTCAGGGTTCCATCAGCCTTGTAGTAGCCCTCCTCGAGCTGATTGACCATGGCGTTCCAGACGAAACCGGACTGGTCGTAGAAGGCCTTGCCTGACTTCTTCGCGTACTCTTCGCCTGCCTTGAAGAAGTCTTCCCAGGTTGCATCTTCGCCGCCGAGCAGCTCGGCGACTTCTTCGCGCTCGCTTGGCATCCCAGCGTCCTTGAAGAGCTTGGCGTTGTAGCAGATGCCCATGGGGCCGATGTCTGTTCCGTAGCCGATGATGCGGCCATCTGGATCGGTGGCTTGCTTGACCTTCCAGTCAACCCAGTCGCCGGAAACCTCATCAGCTCCGTATTCACGCAGATCGGCAAAGGAATCGGAAACCGTCATCACCTGGCCCAGCCAGCCTTCTTCCACGGCCTGGACATCCGGCAAGCCGGCCCCGGCGGCCTGCTTGGTCTTCCAGTCGGTCAGTGCATTACCGCCGGTGTCGATGTTGGTGGCTTCGATGGTGATTCCGGGGTTTCCTTCTCGTACTTTTCGTACAGCGGGTCCAGTCCCTGGGTGCCGAAGGTGGTCACGGTCAGGGTGACCGGGTTATCGGCCGAGGCCGGCTGGGCTTCCTTGCTTGCGTCGGCTGCGCAGCCGGTTGCTGCCAATGCGATGCTTCCGGCAACGACCGCAGCCAGTGCCAGCGGGGATTTGCGTGAGGGTTTCACGGTGACTCCATTTCGGATATGAATCGTGCGAGCGGGCGAGCGCCAACTAGTTTTGAGAGCGCTCTCAAAATACGACAAAAAAGAAAATCCCTGCGATTTCCTGGATGCCTGAAACGATGAAAGCGACTCTGCCAAACATTTTGTGAGCGCTCTCACAAATCTTCTCCAACAATTCTCCACGATGGAACTTTTCTGTCAAGCCTTTCCCCCAAAGAAATCGCCAACGGCAGCCAGAACCCATTCAGATTTCTTGGAATGAGTTAAAAGAAGGTGGCCAGGCGCTCTTCAGAAAAGAAGAATTCCCAGCCACCCAGTGAGTGGGATAAGTCAGTTTTTCTTATCCAGCTGCAGCCCGACGAGCACCGGATCATGATCCGACGAGCGGTACTGGTCAGCCGTAAACAGGTTGGTGATGTTGTTGTTGTAGCGGCTGTATTCGTAGCCCACGGATTCGATGGCGTTGATATTCCAGATATCTTCTCCAGTCACCTTGCCCGCCAGCTTCTCTGAAGCGAAGATGTGGTCCAGCGAGCCGACAAATCCGTCGTAGAGGTAGCTCTGGGAATCAGCTGCCGCACCGAGGTCCACATAGCCGGCCTCAATCAGAACCTGCATTGGATCCTCAGCTGCGTAGGAGTTGAAGTCGCCCGCCAGCAGCACCTGGTCGGTGTTGCGCAGCTTCTTCAGCTCATCCGCGAAGCCGACCAGGGCTTCGGCCTGGGCAACGCGGGCTACATTCCAGGCCCCCTGGCCATCGCCCTTGTCGGCGTTGCCCGATCCGTCATCAGGATTCGAGCCCTTGGATTTGAAGTGGTTGGCCACGACCAGGAAGCGGGTATTCTGGTTTCCGCCAACACGCTGGAAGGCCTGGGCCAGTGGATCGCGAGCGTTCGAGAAGGCCGGGTCGTCGAGGATGACCGATTCGTCGATTGGCTTCACCGCCTTATCGCGATAGATGATCGCGGTGCGGATCACGTCCTCATCAGCGGGTACAACCGATGGGGTTGGAACGTAGCTCCAAACCTCGTCACCAGCTTCCTCATTCAGTTCGTTGACCAAGTTAGCCAGGGCAGCGTCGCGATTCTGGCCGAAGCGTGCGGAATTTTCGATTTCCTCCAGGACCACGACATCTGCGGTGAACTCGCCTAGTGCAGAAACGATCTTGGACTGCTGTCGTTCAAAGCTTTCAGCGGTCGCCGCGCCGCGCGCATCGCAACCACCGCGGACGTTGATCGGGTTGCCCTCGCGGTCGGTGTAGTACGAGCACCCATCGAGCATGTCGCCGGTGGTGGTGAAGTAGTTCAGCACGTTGAAGCTGCCAACGCTGACGTTGCCGCCCACCTCTTGCGGAGCATCGCTTTCAAGCTGCTCGAAGTTCACTGCGATATCGCCATCGTCGGCGCCAACCACCTGGCCCTGCGGCTGCAAACGCCACGTATCGTAGCGGTAATCCAAGATGACCGGGGCGATGAAGGTTGCGTCAGCGCCTACCGTAACGCGCTGCTGCGCATCGATGTACGGCAGGGCGATCTGCTTGTTCTTGCTGGTGGCGAAGTTCAGCGTGGCACCGTCATCGACCACGATCGAGCGCTGTTCGTTTTCTGCGGCAAGGGCCTCTGCCTCGGCACTGCCCGGCCGGAAGACATCGGTTGGCTGGCGCAGCAGCCGTTCGCCGGGCAGGATTTCGCTGGTGCCCATGGCCAGGCTCAGCTCGCCGTACTGGTTCAGCGAGTAGTTATCCGAGACGGTGAACTCGCCCTGCGGTTCGATCAGCATGGATTCAAAGCGCTCGCGCTCGGCATCGCTGCTCGGCAGCGGAATCGCCAACGGCTTGACGCTTTCCGCGGGTTCATCGAGCACAGCTACGCTGCCGGCCTTGAGCTGGGTCAAGCCATAGTATTCAGAGACTTCGCCAGAAACCTGGACGTGGTCGCCGACGTTCACCGAGGAGACCTCGTCCGGCGCATAAACGAAGATCGCCGAGCTCGCCTGGCCCGAGGGATCTACGCCGCTGCCAGCGCTCTGCACATAGAAGCCCCGGAATCCACCCTCGGCATAGGCTCCGGTGACAGCGCCGCGCACCGTTGCATCCTGGCCAGCCATGGGCGAACTGCCCCCGGTTCCCTGGATCTGCTCGATGGGCGTGATTTCGGCAGTGTCGGCGTGTGCCACCGAGAAGCTCGAAACCGCAAGCGCGGTTCCCAGCACCGCCGCAGCGATGCGCGTGGGACGTCTATTGATCATGTTATTCCCTATGTAGATATTCAATCCGCGGCGACCCTGCCGCATGCATGGGCCTGCTTCCAAGGTAAGCAAAGTTCCATTAACTGCTCCTGAACTCTGCCCCGCTTTTTCGTGACTTGCCCAACAGCCATCCAAAGGCATCAAACGCTTTACGTCTAGTAGTGATTAAAAGAATCTTTTCACTAATTGAACTGACCGGTCAGTTCAATTAGTCTTTAACTGTGCTTACCGCAGATTCCATTACCGTCAAGGGGCGCCACGACCAGCTCGTGGCGCCCACCTCCGTTCAACTGCAACGAGGTGAACTGCAACTGCTCGTAGCCGAGCCGCAGATTTCCCGTACCGCGCTGGCCCTCGTTCTGAGCGGACGCATGGAACCCAGCTCCGGAGTGGTGGCTTGGAACGCAGATCCGAAGATGCGATCCCTGCGCAGGCACAGCGCCCTGGTCGATTCTCCGGGGATCAATGAACCCGAATCCCACTTGAAGGTTCGCGATCTTGTCGCAGAAGACCTGGGATTGATTCCGGGGCCGAGCTGGCGCAAACCCGGCGCGAGGAAATGGATGGCGCAACATGGATTCGGCGACATCGCCAATTGCTGGATCGATGCCATCGATCCAGGCCGCCTCTTCGAACTCCAGCTTCTGCTGGCTGCCGAGAATCCCTGTCTTGAATTGCTCATCGTCGATTCACCGGACCGGCACGACCTGGAAGACGAGCATTGGCTTGAGACGCTGGAGAATTTCGCTTCCTCGCATCGGGAATTCGCAGTACTGGCAATCGTCAGCCGGCCGCCTCGGCACTGGGACCAGCAAACTGGGCAAGCCGATGCTCCGGAACCCGCAGCGCTCCAGCTGTCCGATCCATCCACCGGGTTCATCCAGGAAGAACTGGACCTGGGCCTGGACCCCCTGGCCGTGAACGAAGACAGCCCGGAAAACCACGACATCTTCCTCCCAGCCGACGAACTTGCTGACGCTGTTCAGTGCGAAGCAAAGGAATAGCCCATGACAACTTTGCGACTTGCCCTCTCCGAGCTCAAGCGGATGAGCCGCGGCACCTTGCCCAAGCTGGCGCTGATCGCGGTCACCTGCGTCCCGCTGCTCTATGGGGCGCTCTACCTCTACGCCAATTGGGATCCCCAGGGGAACCTCGACAAGGTCACGGCCGCCGTGGTCAATCTGGATGAAGGCGCCGAGCAAGACGGCGAGAGAACCCGAGTCGGCGACGACGTCGTCGAGGAATTGGAAGATGACGGCACCTTCAGCTGGGCGCACCTGGATTCCAAGACGGAAGCCGAGCAGGCCGTGGCCACCGGCCAGTACGCATTTGCGCTGATCCTGCCCGAGGACTTTTCCGCAGCCTTGGTCTCGCCGGGCGATTTCGAAGATGCCGAACAGGCCAATATCGAGCTGCTGACCAACGATGCCAATAACTTCATGGTTTCCAACTTCGCCAAAACGCTGGCTACCACGGTGCGCACCTCCGTCGCCGAGGAAGTGGGAACCGAGACGGCTTCGGCGATGATCGCGGGATTCGTGGACATCCACGATTCGATGGGTGAAGCCGCAGACGGCGCCGGGCAGCTCTACGATGGCACCCTTCGCCTCGGCGATGGCGTGGTCACCTTGACCGATGGCACCACCAAGCTGGTGGATGGCAGCACCGAGCTGAACTCGGGCACCAAAACCCTGAAGGATGGCACCGCCGAACTATCCGGAGGGTTGGGCAAACTGGTCGACGGCCAAACCCAGCTGCGCGACGGCAGCGCCGAATTGGCCACAGGCACCGCGCAGCTGGCCGACGGCAGCAAAGAGCTGAGCGATGGTCTGCACACCTTGAAGACGAAGACCCAAGCCCTTCCCGGCTCCGTCTCGAAACTGGACAAGGGCGCCGCCAGCGCCAAAAAGGCCGCCGATCAGCTTGCTGCCGGTTCACAGCAGGTCGCAGACGGCAATCAGCAATTGGCCAGCACGGCAGATGACGCCATTGCGGTAATCGACCAGCTGCAGGCCAACACGAAAACGCAGCTGGATAGCGTCAAGGCAGATACGCAGCAGCGCCTGGACCAACTTGTTAGCAGTGGCGCGCTCACCCAGGAGCAGGCCGATTCCATCCAGAGCACGGTCAGCCAAAGCGTGGAGAATTCCACGCTCAGCAATGCCCTGGACAACAAAGTTACCCAGGTCAATACCGAGTTATCTACCCTGCAAACGCAGCTGCACACCCTCGCCGACGGATCAGCGCAGGTAGCCGAGGGAAACCAGCAATTGGCTACCGGCTTGGGCACCCTTGCTGATGGCACCAAGGCGTTGGATAACGCCATGCCTGCACTCGTGAAGGGCATCGACTCGGCAGCCCAAGGCTCGGCGAAGCTCGCCTCCGGCGCCGCCGAAGCCAACACCGGGGCAAAGACCCTGGCCAAGGGCCAGCAGGCCGCATTGAACGGCGCCACCGACGCGGCTGACGGCGCAAGTCAACTGGATCACGGCGCCGGCACGCTGCTGGCCGGCACCGGATCCCTGCACGACGGACTGGTGCAGCTCTCCGATGGTGTTGGCGAGCTCTCGGACGGAACCCATGACCTGCAAGAAGGTTCAGATGAATTAGCCACCGGGCTGAAGGACGGCACCGGGAAGGTTCCGAATCCCGACAAGTCCACCAGTGAGCGGCTGGCCGATGTCATGGGCAATCCGGTAGCTGTCTCGAATAGCAAGCAAGCCGAAGCCCAGGCCTATGGCGGGGGCCTTGCTCCCTTCTTCATGACCTTGGCGACCTTTATCGGCGTGCTGATCCTGACCCAGGTCATGCGCCCGATGACCAAGCGCGCTCTGGCTTCCAACGGCAGCAACTGGAAAATTTCCATCGGCGGCTGGTTGCCGTTCGCCGCCATCGCAGTGCTGCAAACCAGCTTGCTCTACGCGGTGGTGCGATTCGGGCTGGGACTGCATGCCGCCCACCCGTGGCTGATCTGGGCGTTGCTGGCTTGTTCTGCACTGTGCTTCAGTGCGCTGATCCAGGGCTGTTTCGCGCTGCTGGGCACCGCTGGAAAGTTCGTGGTGCTAGTGCTGATGGTCCTGCAGCTGGTCACCTCCGGCGGTACCTTCCCCTGGGAAACCTTGCCTGATTCGCTGCACCTGCTGCACCGGATCCTGCCAATGAGCAATGTGGTGATCGGCATGCGCCACCTGATGTACGGCGCGGATCTTGGAGTGCTGCCATCGGTTGCCGGTTCGTTGCTGCTCTACACCGCCATTGGACTAGCCTTAAGTATGCTTGCGGTCCGCAAGAACAAGACCTGGAGCTTGAAAACACTGCAACCGGAGCTGAAAGAATGACAACGCCAACGGGCCAACGCCGCCGTGTGCGGGCCACGGATTCGAAGGAAAAGCTCTTCGAAGCGGCCATGAAGCTGCTCGGATCGCGCTCCCCCGAGTCCGTCTCGGTGGACGAGATCGCGGCCGCGGCCGGCGTTTCCAAGGGAACGGTCTACTACAACTTCGGCTCCAAAAACGAGCTGGTCAGCCAGATCCTCAGCTACGGGGCGCACAAGCTCATGGGCGAGCTGGCACGTGCAGCCTCCGGGGAAGACCCTTACCTTGCGCTGAGGCAGATGCTGGAATTCTCCATGGACTTCGTGGCCAACTACCCATCCTTCGCCCATCTGTGGATGCAGGAGCAGCTGAACGCGGACACCACCAACGCGCTCGCCGACACCCCGCTGCACACGCAGGTAACCGGGCTGATCATCGAGGTCCTCGAACGCCTCGTCGTGCTCGAACCGGACCAGAAGCTATCGGTAGCCACCAGCATTTTCGGTGCCGCCCTGTTTACCGCCCGAATGCGCGCCTCGGGACGGACCGGCCTGGATCGCGAGCAAACGGTGCGTGCCGTGCTGCTCACCGTGGATGGGCTTCGCCCTACCCGGCCGGCAGCCGGATCCTAGGCCTGCGATTCCCAGCTGGCCGTCTCCTTGATGCCAGGCAGTCCGGCGCTGAAGAGCAGCACCCCGGGATAGCCGTTGAGCAGTTCGGCCACGTCTCCATAGGCGTCATCTGGCAAGCGGGCCAGCAGCGAATCAACCACCAGCAACGGCGGTTCGCGCAAGAGCGCTCGTGCCACCAGCAACGACGCTTGCTGTGCTGAATTCAGCGGTTCGCCACCGCGGCGCAGGCGGGTTTCTTCTCCACCAGGTAAATCGGCCATCTTCAAGCCGCAGGTTTCAGCCAGCGCCACGGCCTTGCGCAGCGAAGCGCCCGGATGGCGATACCGCAGCGCACGGGCGACGCTTCCGCGCTCGGGAACCATGGAATCCAATGCGGAGCCCACGAGCTTGCGGCGGCCTGTAGCAGGCAGGTCCTCGCTGCGCCCCTCGGCGATCCACACCCCGGCCTGCGGGTCGGCACCGTGCACCAGGCTGCCAGTAGCGATGGCCGAAAGCAACGCCGCGCATTGGCTCTGGCTTCCGCGCAGCGCAATTCGCTCGCCGGGCTGGGCCCGCAGCGTGGAAAACTGGTCCGCCATCCCTGCAGGCACCTGGATGCGCACCGAGGAAGGCTGAAGCATCAGTTCCTTGGCATCGCGGGTGCTTGCCGGGGTCTCTTCGCGGGCCTGCCAGCGGTCCTGCTCGGCCAGCAGCGGAGCGATAATTCGCCGGCCCGCCTTGTAATTCTGCCGATACTCCACCACGCGGCCCCACTCGCCCAGCGTTCCAGCGCAAATTCCCATCAGCGTCAGGGCGGTCGCCATGGCGGCTGCCGGAAGCTGCGCCATCGAGGCTGCCGCCACAACCAGCGCGGTACCCAACAGCGGAATGGCCAGCGCCCCGCCACGCAGGGCTGCGGCGAACCGGGCGCGATGCACCGAAGCATCGATCACCTTCTGCGAAGCGTCCTGCACCCTTTGCACTTCACGCTCCACGCCGCCGCCGGCCGCAATCGCGGTACGGGCGGCCACGGTATCGGCAATGCGCGATGCCAGGTTCCCACGGTGCCGGCGCAAGGTCCTGGCGCTCAGGAAAGTCCCGCCGGCCAAAGCCGCCAGCAAAATGCCTTCAAGCACCAGGGTCGCAGCCAAGCTGAGGGCCAATAGCGGATGCAGGAACCACAGGCCCGCGCCGCTGACTGCCAGCAACGGCAAACCGGCTACCAGCGGGACCATGCCCTGCACAATCCAATTGCGGATCGAGGACAGGTCGTTGGTGGACCGGGCAATGGTGATGCCCATGGACGGACCGCGCGCACTGCGCAAGGCATGGGTGACCAGTCCGCGGCGCAGCTGGGCCACATAATGCTGGCCAAGCTTCTCGGCCAGCACCCGTTCAGCGTATTTGGCCAGGAAGAAGCATGCCACCAAGCCCAATACCGCGCCAAGAGCTCCCAGGCTGATGCTGGCCGAGAGCTGCCCGATCAGCCAGCCAATGGCAATCGAGAGCAGTCCAGCGAGAATGCCCAGGCTGAGCAGTCCGGCCAGGAGCATCCGCCGCCCGGGCGCTACCAGTGCCGGCAGGCGCCCAGGCTGCGCCGGCGGCGCAACGGCGATCTTCTGGTCCAGCATCTTGGCTCCTAGCGGGTTGGCAGAAGGGCGGCGGCAACCTCGGCCTGGCACAGGTCGAAGGTGCCGATTACCGGGGTGGCCAGCTGCGCCTGCGCTTCCATCGCAGCCAGCGGGGAGGCCGTGAGAACCCCGGAAACCGCGGCAACGTCCAGGCCCGCATCGAGCAGGATGCGTTCGCCAGCCTGGGCACCCAGAGCGTCCTGGGCGCTGAACAGCACGCGATCCACCTGCGCGGTGAAGATCGGGTCGCGCAGCAGGCGCGAGGTTTCTCCTTGGAAGAGGCCATCGGCGATTTCGATGACTACGGTGCCGGCCCCGGTGGCGCTCTGCTCGCGGATCATGGCGACCAGCAGGTCGCGCACGGTTTCGTAGTCCAGGCGGTAAGTGGTCGGGAAGCCGAAGTCGGTGAAGTCGCAGACGCTGAAGGCGCCGGCATCGGTGAACAGGTTCGGGTCGTTGCCTGCGCCGGTTCCGGTGGCCTTGCCGGCGGCAACCTGCATGCCGGAGTTGACCAGGCCGTTGACCAGGCAGCCCAGAGTGGTGGACTTGCCGGAGTTCATCGAGGTGCCCAGCACTGCGATGACCGGCGGGCGTGGCGCGTCGATCTGCGCGGCCCGCGGCGATTCGTTCTCGATGCTCAGCGGCGCGAAGTCCAGCAGGTTCACGACCTTGCCCTGCCGCATCAGCAGGCCCACTGGTTCCAGCTGCGTGGCCTTGTCAATCGATGCGTGCTGCTCGATGACCTCGCTGGCCACGCCGCCGCCGGCGACCAGCTGGCACGGACCCAGATTGTCTGGCACGTGGGCGAGGAACTGGTCCGGTGCGTAGCGGTGGCCGTAGGCGACCATGATTTCCTGTCCGACGAACATCAGCTGGCGGCGGGAGACCGGGGACTGCAGTCGGGTGTGCTTGCCCAATTCGGCGACATTGGCGATGACCACGTCTCCGGAGCGTGGCACCATGTTGGCGCGGCGGACGATTTCGAAGTCCTGCGGGTTGCGCTGCAGCTCGGCAGCGGCAAAACGAGTGGTGTAGGCGGCACGAATGGTGCGGGCACGCTGGGCATCGATCTGCTGCTGTACCTCGTTGCGTGCTGCGGCGGACTGCGTTGGAAGCGATTCTGCGATGATAGCCATTTGCCTGTTCCTCTTTCACTATTTCCGACCCGCGATTGCGGTTTGGCGGCGTTGGCTGTTGGGCCAACAATTACCAGTGAAACGAGCAATGGTTAATTCAAAGTGAACGGCTCATGAGTCTATGAGGTGTATTCGATGAGAGAGCTATCATCTGCTTCTCATAACGGCAGATCATCGTCTATTTACGTGTTGACTAGTACTTTAAAAAAACTTGATGAGACTTCTCTCATGCAGGCCGGGGTGCGATGAAATGTGTAACGCGCGCATCACGGGCATCCAAATGGGAATAGGGATGGCTGGTTTCCAGCACCGTGGTACCGAGGGTCGGGTAGTTCATCGCCAGTTCGTAGACAGCCTCTTCATCCGAGTCTCGCGATGCCAGGCGCAGGGCCAATTCCTGGAGAATGGGCTGATGCCCGATGACCAACAAGTTGCTGACGGTATCGGGAACCTCGTTGATGATGGAGCACAGCTGGGCGGTGCCGGCACTGAAAATCCGTGAGTCGATGTAGGGGGTTGGCCCTTTTTCCCCGAGCTCGGAGAGCACCCAGGCGCAGGTGGAACGCGCACGCAGCGCGTCAGAGCAGATGATGTAATCAGGGATCAGCTCATTGTCCACAAGCCAAGCTCCGGCAGCAGGCGCTTCACGGTGTCCGCGTGCGGCCAGCGGCCGGTCGTGATCCGAGACGCCTAGCGGGTAGTCGGCTTTGGCGTGGCGCATCAAGATGAGCTTGCGAGAATGCATGGTGTTCATTCTCCCAGCCTAAGACAGCGATGGCGGGTGAACCGAACTTGATTCACCCGCCATCGCCATGCGCTGATGCTAGATGGAGTATTCCGGGGCGGCCCAGACGACAACTTCTGGGTGCTCGTAGAAGCGGTAACCCTGGCCGCGCACGGTGCGTACGGTGTTCGCCAGGCGTCCCAGCTTGGAGCGCAGGCGTCGGATGTGCACGTCGATGGTGCGCTCGTTAGGGACCTCTTCGGCATTGCGCCACAGGTTTTCCAGCAGTTCTTCGCGGCCAACGGTACGGGTGCCGTTTTCCACCAGGAAGTTCAGCAGCTCGAATTCCTTGAAAGTCAGGTTCAGGGTTTCGCCATCCAGGTACACTTCGCGGCGCGACAGGTCGATCAGCACACCCGATGGGCGTGGGGTCGATGGACGAGCCTCGGCGCGTGGACGACGCGATACGGTTGGGTCGCCCAGGGCCTGGCGGACGACGTCAATTGGATCACCCTGCGCGCTGGTTGGAGCCAGCGCTACCGCAGCGTGGGTCTGCGCCTGCGGAGACAAGGTAGCCAAGAAAGCGCGTACCTGAGTGGCCAGCTTGCCCAGCGAAGTGCCCTGTGCTTGCGCGGTGGTTTCATCCAAACCCACGTAGAGCACGAATCCTCGGGCGGAGGTATCAGTACTTGGCTGTCCAGTTGACTGCACTGGAGCAGTGGTCGACGAATGCATCGGTTCACGAGTTTCATGAGCGGTGGAAACTGCGCGCAGTGGGCGATAGCCCGCTGGAGCATAGTTACCAGAAGCTGCACGCTGCGCAGCAGCTGCGCGGTTCTGTGCATTGCGAATTGAAACGTGGACGTATCCGGATCCAGCCGACATAATCTTTTCCTCTTTTAGTGCGAAGGCCAAGTGGTTTGGCGCTCATGCTTCGGGTTTTGCTTGCGCTGTTCGCGGCCTTCGTCCACGTTCAGCAGTTGGGTTTCCCGTCACCGTCTTCCAAATTCGGAATTACTAATCACGCATAATTCGACTTGCAGGCCGGTGACGCCGAGCATTCGTTGGCAACAATTCCGGACAATTCGAGGATGACTCTCGAACTGCTTTTACTGTTCTGCGCCGTACTCACACCTCTAGTTTCCTCGTAACATTGGCAACTTGCAAGTAACAATGAACGCCCGCGTCCACATAGTGAGACACATCTTCCCAAACGTGACATAAGACACTTTAGGCAATTCTTGAATACCTAAGCGCTTAACTAAACAATATGTTCAACAATCTGCCGAATTCTGGACATTGCGCCCACTCCATTCCGAGGTGCGAATATCCATTCAGCGCTATAGACCGTCCACACTCCAAACATTCGCCCTTACTCGGGGTTGACCAAATTAACCACTATCGGTTCGGGTTTCTCCCGCATAAAATCGACTTGCAGTCATAGCTGGCACACAGCTAAAACATATTCTCGGCCCAAGGCAATAGGAGAAGCTGAATACATGAATGAATCTCGATTTTCCCCTTCGCAGCTGCCTCGACTAACCCATCCCGATGGCACAGCAATCAAAGTTCTGGTGGTCGATGATGAACCTTCGCTTGCGGAATTGGTCGCCATGGGAACCCGCATGCTGGGCTGGGAAGCCACAATGGCCCACGACGGACCAGAGGCCGTAGCTACCGCCCGCTCATTGGCTCCAGATGTTCTGGTGCTGGACTGGATGCTGCCAGGCTTTGACGGCCCCGAGGTCCTGCGCAAGGTACGCACCCATTTCCCCGAAATCCCGGTTCTGTTCCTCACCGCCAAGGACGCGGTGGAAGATCGCATCGAAGGCTTGGGCGCCGGAGCTGACGATTACGTGGCCAAGCCCTTCAGCCTCGAAGAGGTCCTGATCCGCTTGCACCGCCTGGTGGAACGTTCCGGCGCGGCCACCGCCGACTCCGCCGAATTGGTCGTTGGTGACCTGGTGCTGAATACGGACTCGCATGATGTCTCCCGGGCAGGCCGCGAGATTTCGCTGACCGCCACCGAATTCGATCTGCTCAGCTACCTGATGAACAACGCCCGCCGCGTGGTTTCCAAGTCGCAGATCCTGGATAACGTATGGCACTACGACTTTGATGGCCAGGCCAACATCGTCGAGCTGTATATCTCCTACCTGCGCAAGAAGATCGATGTTGATGCAGAACCCATGATCCATACCGTGCGTGGCGTCGGCTACGTATTGAAGCCGGCGGCATGAGTTTCTTCTCCCCGAATACCAAGGTGAGCTCTCCGCATGCGCTCCAGCGCAAGCTGCTGCTCATCCTGCTGACCTCGGTAACCGCTGTGTCCGTCTTGCTCGGCCTGCTCTATAACGCCGGCATGCGCCAGACCTTGATGGACCAGCTCAACAGCCAGCTGCGCCTGGCCACCGAACGCGCCCTGAATTATTCGCAGGGCGCGCCAGCGGTGAACTCTCGGCTTGATGCTCCCGGCCAAGCCGCCGGCACGCTGACCGCCCGCTTCGTCGACAAGTATGTCTTCAACGGCGGTGTGCTCGATGAACGCACCGGCGTCTTGGAACAGCTGAGCCAGGAAGACGCCATCCCGATGGTGGATCTTGAGCTGAGCACGCTGCGTGAAGGCGGGCCGTTCAAGCCGGTTCGCGCGCATTTGACCGTGGGCGACTACTATCTGGTCGCCGTCAAGGATTCAGGTTCCAACGGCATTTTGATTGTCGGCCTGCCCTTGCACAGCACCGATCTGGCCTTGCGCGGCATGGCTTGGCTAACGCTGTTCATTGCGTTGATCCTGATTGCCGGTGCCGGTTTGGCTGGTTCCTGGCTGATCTCACGCTCGCTGGCTTCGCTGAAACGCGTGGCTACGGTGGCTGCTTCGGTTGCTGCAGAAGAACTTGATTCAGGCAAGGTGGATCTAGCCCAGCGAGTGCCTGCACAAGATGCAATTCCCGGCACGGAAGTGGGCAATGTCGGCAATGCGTTGAACGCGATGATCAGCAATGTCTCAACCGCACTGACCTCCCGCGAAAAGTCCCAAGCCCAGATGCGCCAGTTTGTCGCCGACGCTTCGCACGAGCTGCGCACCCCGCTTTCAGCGATCCGCGGCTACACCGAGCTGCTCTCGGCTACCGAGCACTTCTCCCCCGACGGACAACGCTCGGTGGACCGGGTACTGCAGCAAAGCGCGCGCATGAGCTCGCTGGTGGAAAGCCTATTGCTCCTGGCTCGCTTGGACGAAGAGAATGCCTTCAAACGCAGTGAAGTGGACTTGTGCGAACTGACTGCGGATATCACTGAAGACTTCAAGCTCACCGCCAGCGACCATCACTGGATTTTCGACTGCCGGACGCCGCAGACCATCATCCATGCTGATTCAGCCTCCCTGCGTCGGGTAATCACCAATCTCCTGGCCAACGCCCGCAAGCACACCACTGCCGGAAACACTGTCACGGTGTCGGTGGACCAGGATGATCAGACCGATGAAGCAATCCTGAGGGTGCACGACACCGGAGAAGGCATCGCACCGGAATTCCTGCCACGAGTCTTTGAGCGTTTCACCCGTGCTGACAAGGCCCGCTCAGGCTCCGATGGCACTACCGGCTTGGGCTTGCCGATCGCCAAGAGCATCGTCGAAGCCCATGGCGGCAAGATCACCGTGGCATCCAAACCAGGTGACACGGTCTTCGAGGTCCGCTTGCCGCTGATCGATCCGGAAATCGCTGAAGAAATGCCAAAGGCTGCGGTGTAATCACCGCAGCCCTTGGGCACATCGCATCTTTGCCAGTTAGGCAATCGGCGGGGTTACACCGTAAAGACGGTCACCGGCATCGCCCAGACCTGGGATGATGTAGGACTTTTCGTTGAGCTTCTCGTCCAGGTTCGCGAGCACCACGTGCACGCGATCGTCATCGCCGTGGATTTCTTCCAGGCGGGCAACGCCCTCAGGAGCCGCGATGAGGCAGATGCAAGTCACCGAATCTGCGCCGCGGTCGAAGATGAACTTGATGGCTTCAGCCAAGGTGCCGCCGGTGGCCAGCATCGGGTCGAGCACGAAGACCTGGCGGCCGGTCAGATCGTTTGGCACGCGGTCGGCGTAGGTAATGATGTCGAGGGTTTCCTCATTGCGGGCCATGCCCAGGAAGCCAACCTCTGCGGTTGGAACCAGACGGGTCATGCCTTCGAGCATGCCCAGGCCAGCACGCAGGATTGGCACTACCAGCGGGGTTGGCTTGGCGATGGCGGTACCGATAGTGGTGGCAACCGGAGTCTGCACCTGGACGCTTTCGGTCTTCACCTCGCGAGTGGCCTCATATGCCAGCAGCGTGACCAGCTCATCGGTCAGCTGGCGGAAAATGGAGGATGGGGTGTTCTTATCACGAAGAACCGAAACCTTGTGTGCCACCAGTGGGTGGTCGACTACCTGTACGCGCATAAGTAGAAATCTATCAGCACCGCCTCGCCCAACTCGAGAGAAATCCCCGTTTTCCCGCCCTTAAATCACTCTGGTGTGCCCAACGAAACAGCAAACTTCTGCACAGTGCGCGGTGCACCACACTGGAACGGCCCTGCGGACAAGGAAAAACACGTAAAGTGAAAATACTATGGTGCACGAATTTGAAACCTGGATGGACCTGGCTCTGGCCGAAGCGCGCGCGGCGCTAGCCACCGATGACGTGCCCATCGGCGCAGTCATCCTCTCCCCCGCCGGCGAAGTTCTGGCCACCGGCCGCAACGAGCGCGAGGCAGGCAACGACCCCACGGCCCATGCCGAAGTGGTTGCCATCCGCAACGCCGTCAAGGCTCTGGAAGCCAAAGGCGAAGATGACGGCTGGCGGCTCTCGGACTGCACGCTGGTGGTGACACTCGAGCCCTGTGCCATGTGCGCCGGGGCCATCGTGCTCTCGCGCATCCCCAAGCTGGTCTTCGGCGCCTGGGACGAGAAGGCCGGAGCATGCGGCTCGGTCTTCGATATCGTCCGGGAACCTCGGCTGAACCACTGGGTCGAGGTCTACTCGCGGGTGAAGGAAGAGGAGTGCGCAGAGCTGCTGCGTGAGTTCTTCCGCGGCAAGCGAGCCTAATTTCCGGCTTTGATGTGTTTCGGAACACTTCAGGCCAAAAATCCGGCTCCCGTTTTTGTTTTCACCTGATGTTCGTTATAGAGTTATCAGGTCTGGTGACGTGTCCGAGCGGCCGAAGGTGCAACACTCGAAATGTTGTGTACGGTAACCCCGTACCGTGGGTTCAAATCCCACCGTCACCGCCAGAGCCAAGGCCCCGGAGCCCTTGAATTATCAAGGACTTCGGGGTCTTTGCCATACCCCGAACGACCGGTCGTGCAACAAGAATCCGAGAAGGTATTCATTGAGGCCGTCTTATATGCTCCTGCATCAGATTCGTCAGTGGGCAACATCTATTCTGGCTGATTCCATGGGCGAACTCTCTGCGACCTCGCCTTGCGCTCTAGTTCCCCTGAGATTTTGTAGTGAAGGTGACACAGAAATTGCTCTGATCGCGCACCCCCCTCCTACTAAAGTATGCGGATTAAATGGTTGACTTGCCCTATTTCTCGCAACTACGGTTTTAAATTGTTCTAAGATTTGCGGATCATCGTTGGCGGACTGCCCCTCCACCTCGCTGGGGAGTGCAGCATTGCTCCGATGCCACAGATAGAGCACACGAATTAAAAGGTCTTCAAATGGCAAGAAATTTTAAAGCTTCAATCGCCTGTACCGTTGTCGTGAGTTTGGCCTTCGCAGCATTTGGAATAGTCACACCAGCTTCGGCGAGCACCCAAGAAACATTGTCAACGACCGCACCCCAAGCCATCACAGACCCTCAAGAATCAGATTTTCCGAAGTGGTCGACATGCTGGAAGTCATGGAAGAAATTCCCGACTCCGCCTTAGTTTCTGACAAGGCTCTGGAACAGTATCTCAACTCAGTAAACGTTGCGGAGCAGAACAATTCTTCGAAATTCGAGCTAGCGCAGGCGGCCGGAATCGACTGGGGCAACACTGCGAAATGCGCTCAAGCTCTTGGAACAGCGGTACTTGGGTTCGCTGTACCTGCTGTGAAGCTCATAAGGATAAAAGCGCTCATCAAAGAATTAGGCGGTGTTTGGAAATCTGCCAAACTACTCGTCGGGGCTGGAACCGCAGCCGAAAAGGGTGAGGCTGCCGTCACGGCCCTTGCTTCACTAGTTGCAGAGCTTGCGGGAATCCCAGGAATCGTTGGCGCTTGCCCTAAAGTGTGGAAATAGCCCGCCTCCTACACTAATGACACAACCGGAAGGAACTGAAAGATGAAGAATTTTCGTCTCTTCGGATCGGCCACTTTATCAATTTTGGCTACCGTTGCATTGGTTATGAGCGCGTGGCAAATTGCTGCAGGGCTCGCGGTAGCCGCATTGTTGGTTTTGCTTTTACCGTCGACAGCCACAAACGCTCAGGGCCCTGAACGGGGCTCGACAAAACATTCGAAAAATGAAATCAAGCAAATCCGCGACTATAGAAAGTCGAATCCAAGCGCGTCCCTGGTTGAAGCAGTCCGCGCGGTAGAAGGCCGAGGAAAATAGTCTTCTTCCGGTCTTACGACTCTTGAATTTCAAAAAGACTTGGCAACAATCGCCAGGATCATTCAAATCGTGGGGATTGTTGTACCCGTCACCGCCAAGAAAACCCCGGGAATCAATGATTCCCGGGGTTTTGCTTTGCCTGGAACTAGTTCGCGAAAGTATCTGCGAGCTTGCCCTTGGCATCCCACAGCGCCAGCGAGTCGCCGCCGTTGTTCAGGATGCCAGCGCCATCAACGTAGAACGCATCCTCGCTTTTGGTGCCAGGGCCCGACTAAACGCGCAGTTTCTGGCCTGGCTCAAGCTCGTAGCCTTCGCCGATTTCCAAGATGTTATTGGCTGCATCGCGAAGAATGTTTCCGCTGACATCAATGGTGCGCTTGCCGGTATTCTCCAGAATGACGTGTTCACCCTTCTCAGGGGTCGTGTCGCTGCCTGGAACATCGTTGATGGAGTCGGCAATGATCACGCCATTATTGGCTGGGAAGATCTTCTGGCCATCCAGGTGGCGGTTGATCTGCTGCGGGAAGTCCCCGGTGATTCGCTCGACGCCCAGGGCCAGCGCTTCGTCAGCTGCCGCGTCGGCGTTCACGGTATAGACGCCAAGGCCCAAGCCTGCGTCTTTCACACGCTGTGCACCGGCCGCATCAAGCGTGCGGTAGCTCGTGCCGAAGGAGTCCGCATAGCTGGCGTAGTTGGCCAGTTCCGCAACGGACGGAACCGTGCCGGATAGCTGCTGGAGTGGAACTTCCGGAGCGATCTGGGCAAAGCGCTGGTTGGACACGGCGTCGAAACCAAGCACCTCGATCTTGTTCGCGTCGGCAAGCTCCTTCCATTCAGGATTCTGAGCCAATGCGTCGGCAACCAGCTTTTCCACCCCTGGGGACTTGGCTGGATCCTTGATCTCGATGAAGACGCCGGTGTCATCGGTCAGAGCGCCTGGAACCTCATCGAAATGCGGGATCTTGGTTCCTTCGAACTCCTCTGAGAAGTATGAGCCGGCATCGAGCTGCTGCAGTTCGTCCCAAGTGAACGATGTGATGGGGTCGTCCACGCGTTCAGGGAAAACCTCGGCGATGTTCGTGGTGCGCGATGCGGTGGAATCGTGGAAGATGAACGGAACCCCGTCCTTGGACAGCTGCACGTCGATTTCGGTGAATTCGGCGCCGGACTGGCTGCCTGCCTTGATTGCAGGAAGCGTGTTCTCCGGTGCCACGCCTGCAGCTCCGCGGTGGCCGATCAGCAGCGGGTCAGCGCCGGTTGGTTCGATCTGGGCGGCGACAGCCGGCATTGCCATGGTGACGGCCAAAGCCAGGGTTGCTGTGCCAAAAGTGATATTGCGCAGTTTCATGGAGCACTTCCGTCGGTGTCATTGGTGGACACCGACGATGCTTCTGCACGCTGGTGACAGCGAGCTCACTCTCAGTTGAATCAGAGATTAAGCTTTTCTACTCAATCTCATGCGTGCTGATCTGTGTTTCCAAATTCGTCCCGTTCAGCTCAAGATAGATCTGGCCTTCGGTTACCGACAGGGACATGGTATTCCGGCGAGTCAGCGCTTGCGCGGCGGCGTCGATGAACTTGGAGTCGAAAGAACGCACCACGATATCCTGCGAACGGTGAATGGTTTTTCCGCGCCAGGTGGCCAGCAGCTTGGCGGGGTCGCGGTGCGTATAGACAGCGGCACGATCGGCGCGCTTGCTGCCCAAATGCAGACGTTGCGCGTCCGGAGCGCCTACTTCGATCCAAGCGGTAATGAGTCCGGTGAGGTCCTTGACCAGAATGGCTGGCTCCTCCCCGGTGGAAACGCCTCCGGCAGAGAATGCGATGCCTTCTTCCAATTCGAGGCAGTAGGCCAGCACCCGGGTGACCATGTAGGCATCGGTTTCCGAGGGATGCTGCGCAACACGCAACGAAAGATCCTCGTAAACCCCACGATCTACATCAGCAAGTTGAACTTCAAAGGTGTGTATAGTCGCGCCGATAGCCATAGTTCACGAGTTTACCGTGAACAGGCTGGGCCGACTGACCCCTAGTTGCTCGCAGGAGCCTTGCCTGCGCGGCTGCGCACTACATGCCGCCGCGGCCCCTGGTGCCGCGCAGCATGCCCGCGACCACCAGGGCGAAAGTTCCCACGAGTACCAGCAGCCAGAGGCCCAACGCATAGGAATTGGTCTCTGCATGGTACGTCATGCCCATTGCCAGCGGAGGGAAATAACCGCCCAAGCCGCCAGCGGCAGCGACCACCCCGGAGACGGCACCGACCTTTTCCGGAGGCGTCGATGGACCGATCCAGGCGAATACCGCGCCCATGCCCAGGCCCATGGCCGATGCCATGAGGATGAAGGTGACGCCGGTGAGGATGCCTTCGGAAGGCTGCTGTCCGACAATGTAGGCCAGCGACACGATGCCGGCCAGGGAAATCAGTGCAATGATCTTCGGTCCGAACTTATCGGCCAGCACGCCGCCAATCGGGCGCGCGATCACCGCGGCGAGAGCGAAGAGCGCCGTACGGGTACCGGCACCAATCGGATCCACATTCTCCGGGTAGATGGTCATCAGGTACTTGGGAAGGAAGGTCGAGAAGGCAACGAAGCCGCCGAAGACAATGCCGTAGAGGAAGGCCATCTCCCAAGTGATGGCCAACTTGAGCGCACCGAAGACCTTGGGAAACAGCGGCTGGTTATTCGGCTTCCACGCCGGGGATTCGCGCATGAGGAACCAGACCAGCGCGGCGGTCACTACCAAGAGGCCGGCGAGGAACAGGTGCGTTCCCCAGTATCCGAAGCTCTGCAGCAGCCGCGGAGTCTGGAACGCTGAAATGGCGGTGCCGATCATGCCCATGCCGAACACGCCATTGGCAAAACCACGCTTATGCGGCGGGTACCAGGCGCTGGCAAAGGGAACACCAACGGCGAAAATCGACCCGCCGACGCCCAAATAGGTGCCGGCAATGATCAGCAGCGCGAAACTTCCAATGCTACCGGCGAGCGCCACCAGCAATACCGCCGGCACCGTCGCCAGGAGCACGACGGTGAACATCTTCCGAGCACCGAACCGGTCGGTCAGCGCACCGGTGAAGATACGCCCGAGGGCGCCCACCAGCACCGGAGTGGCCAGCATCAAGGAGACTTGCCCCTCGCTGAGGTCCATTCCCTCGGCGTAGAAACGCTGAATTGGGGGAAATGAGCATCCATGCCCAGAAACCCACGGCGCTGGCAAGGGTGGCCAGCACTAATTGGAACAATCCCCCACGAAGGTCGGGGCCCTGCATATCGGTTGCTGCTGTGGTTCCTGTGCTCATTGAAACCCTCCACGGGCAATGGGTCGGTCCATGGCCAATCGGCCTTTCGAATCGCAGTCTATTCCTCTCCGCCATAGAAATGGAAGTGACGTGGCAGTAGATTATCTAAGCCGTGACTGGGAAAGATATTAAGGATAAATTTGAAAAACGCTCTTGAAAGTTCACACCCAAAAGACGAAGCTTGGAGGACTAGCCACAGTTAGAAAGAGCCAGCAATGAGCGATCGGCCCAACCACACACAGCCGGCAACCGACGGACCACTTGCTGATTCACTGCTCTCGATGGGAAAGTTCCTTCGCCGCGGTGAAACCAGTGAAGATTTGCGAGCAATGTTTCTCTCCGGCGGACGCAAGGGCGACGTCTTCTATCGCGACCGGTGGTCGCACGACAAGGTGGTGCGTTCTACTCACGGAGTGAACTGCACCGGCTCCTGCTCGTGGAAGGTCTACGTCAAAGACGGCATCATCACCTGGGAAACCCAGCAGACCGATTATCCTTCCGTAGGACCTGACTCTCCGGAGTACGAACCGCGTGGCTGCCCTCGCGGTGCGGCGTTCAGCTGGTACACCTACTCGCCAACGCGCGTACGCTTCCCCTACATCCGCGACGTGCTGGCCGACCTCTACCGTGCAGCCAAGAAGGCGCATCCGGATCCCGTAGATGCCTGGGCATCGATCGTCGAGGATCCAACCAAGGCCAAGCGCTACAAGAAAGCCCGCGGCAAGGGCGGGCTGATCCGCACCACCTGGGATGAAGCACTGGAAATATCCACGGCAGCCCAGGTCTACTCGGTGAAGAAGTACGGTCCGGACCGCATTGCCGGCTTCTCCCCGATCCCGGCCATGTCCATGGTTTCGCACGGCGCCGGTTCGCGCTACATGAACCTCATCGGCGGCACCATGCTCTCCTTCTACGACTGGTATGCCGACCTGCCGGTGGCCAGCCCGCAGGTCTTCGGCGACCAGACCGACGTGCCCGAATCCGCTGACTGGTGGAACTCGCAGTACCTGATCATGTGGGGTTCCAACGTCCCGGTCACCCGCACCCCCGATGCGCACTTCATGGCCGAAGCGCGCTACAAGGGCACCAAGGTCGTCACGGTCTCCCCGGACTACACCGATAACACCAAATTCGCCGACGAGTGGGTGGCTTTGCAGCCAGGCACCGATGCGGCCCTGGGCCTGTCCATGGGCCATGTGATCCTCAAGGAACACTACGTCGAAAAGCGCACCAAACCTTTCGAGGACTACATGCGCACCTACACCGATTCCCCCTTCCTGGTGGAAATCGATACGGCTACCGGCACCCCGGTGCCCGGCAAGTTCCTCACCGCGGCAGACCTGGGCCTGGAGGCAGAAGACAATGCCGATTTCAAGCCCGCCTTGCTGGATACCAGCGGCACCGCCCGCGTTCCCCGCGGCACCCTGGGACACCGGTACTCCGAGAAGGACAAGGGCCAATGGAACCTCGACCTGGGAGACATCACCCCTGCCCTGTCGGTCATGGACCTGGAAAACTGGGACGGCGCAGCAGTCGAGATCAGCCTTCCGCGCTTCGACCTGACTCCGGAGCCGGGCAGGAGCATGCCGGAGGCTCGGGAGTGGTGCAGCGCGGAGTGCCGGTAGTGCAGCTCGCCGGCAAGACGCTGACCACGGTCTTCGACTTGATGCTCGCCCAGTACGGCGTGGGCCGCGGATCCCTGTCTGGCCAGTGGCCGGCGGACTTCATGGATGCCAGCACCCCGGGCACCCCGGGCTGGCAGGAAGAGCACACCGGTGTCCCGCCGGAGCAAGCCATCCGCATTGCCCGCGAATTCGCCGACACCGCCGAGAAATCCGGCGGCCGCTCGATGATCCTGATGGGGGCCGGCACCAACCACTGGTTCCACTCCGACACCATCTACCGCACCTTCCTGGCGCTGACCATGATGACCGGTTGCCAGGGCGTCAATGGCGGGGGCTGGGCCCACTACGTGGGCCAGGAAAAGGTCCGTCCGCTCACCGGCTACCAGCAATACGCTTCGGCCGGTGACTGGAACCGCCCACCGCGCCACACCATCGGCACCGCCTTCTGGTACCTGGCCACTGACCAGTGGCGCTACGACGGGCTGCCGGCCAACCAGCTGGCATCCCCTCTGGCCAAGGGCCAATTCGACGGGCGCACCACCGCGGACTGCCTGGTCGATTCGATCAAGCGCGGATGGATGCCGGACTACCCGACGTTCAACCGCAACCCGCTGGATCTGGTGGACGAGGCTGAAGCGGCCGGCAAGGACCCGGCGCAGCATGTGGTGGATTCGCTGAACGACAAGACGCTGGCCTACGCCTGCGAGGACCCGGATTCACCGGAGAACTTCCCGCGTGTGGCGCTGATCTGGCGCGCGAACATCCTCGGTTCCTCCGGCAAGGGCAATGAGTACTTCCTCAAGCACCTTCTGGGCACCGACGCCTCGGTGCGCGCCCCGGAAGCCGCTGAAGGCCACCGCCCGGTGGACATGGCCTGGCATGATGAAGCGCCGGAAGGAAAGCTGGACTTGCTGGCCACCGCGGATTTCCGCATGACCAGCACCACCTTGTTCTCCGACCTGGTCTTCCCGGCCGCCACCTGGTACGAGAAGTACGATTTGTCCTCCACGGACATGCACCCGTTCATCCACTCCTTCAACCCTGCCATCGCCCCGCCGTGGCAGACCAAGACCGACTTCGAATTATTCGGTCAGATGGCCAAGCGCTTCGGGCAGTACGCCGCCAAGCACCTGGGCAAGCGCAAGGACCTGGTCGCTTCCCCACTGCAGCATGACACCCCCGATGCCATGGCCACCGTCAAGGGCCAGGTTGCCCAGGGCGCGCCATTGGTGCCGGGGCTGACCATGGCCAAGCTGAAGGTCGTGGAGCGCGACTACCCGAACCTCTACGCGCAGTGGAGCACCCTGGGCCCGTTGACCGAAAAGCTGGGCATGGTCACCAAGGGCATCAACTACCAGGTGGCCCCGGAGATCGAAACGCTCAAGCACCTCAACGGCGTCTCGTCCACCGGCTCGGTGCTGCTGGATACCGACAAGAAGGCCTGCGAGATGATCCTCGCCTTCTCGGGCACCTCCAATGGGCGCCTGGCGACCACCGGATTCCGGCAGCTCGAAGAGCACACCGGGCAGAAGATGGCCTTCCTCTCCGAAGAGCATGAGGGTTCGCGGATCTCCTTCCACGATGTGCAGGTCCAGCCGCGCAGCGTGATCACCTCCCCGGAGTGGTCCGGCTCCGAGCACGGCGGCCGGCGCTACACCGCGTTCGCCATCAACGTGGAGCATCTGAAGCCATTCCACACGCTGACCGGGCGCATGCACTTCTACCTGGACCACGACTGGATGTCGGAGCTGGGCGAGAATCTGCCGATCTACCGTCCGCCGCTGGACATGCACCGGTTGTTCAACGACGCGAAGCTGGGCACCACCAGCATGCACGAGTCGGGCAATGCCGAAGTAGCGGTGCGCTACCTGACCCCGCACTCCAAATGGTCCATCCACTCCGAGTACCAGGACAACCTGTTCATGCTCTCGCTCTCCCGCGGCGGCCCCACCATCTGGATGTCGCCGCAGGACGCGGCGAAGATCGGGGTGCGCGATAACGAGTGGATCGAGTCCTACAACCGCAACGGCGTGGTGGTGGCCCGTGCCATCGTCTCGCACCGCATGCCAGAGGGCACCGTGTTCATGTACCACGCCAAGGACCGCACCGTGGACGTGCCGCTGGCCGAAACCAGCGGCAAGCGCGGCGGCATCCACAATTCGCTCACGCGCATCCTGATGAAACCAAGCCATCTGATCGGAGGCTACGGCCAGCTGGCCTGGGCCTTCAATTACCTCGGCCCCACCGGAAACCAGCGCGATGAGGTCACCACGATCCGCCGCCGCAACCAGGAGGTACAGTACCGATGAAGGTCATGGCCCAGATGTCCATGGTGATGAACCTGGACAAGTGCATCGGCTGCCACACCTGCTCGGTGACGTGCAAGCAGGCGTGGACCAACCGCACCGGCGTGGAATACGTGTGGTTCAACAATGTCGAAACCCGTCCCGGGGTCGGCTACCCGCGCACCTACGAAGACCAGGAGAAGTGGCGCGGCGGCTGGACGCTGAACAAGCGCGGACGGCTGACGCTGCGCGATGGCGGCCGCTTCAAGAAGCTCAGCCGCATCTTCTCCAACCCGAAGCTGCCCGAGATCCACGACTACTACGAGCCATGGACCTACGACTACGACATGCTGCTGAACTCGCCCTCCGGCGAGCACACCCCGGTGGCCACCCCGAAGTCGCTGCTCACCGGCAAGGACATGAAGATCGGCTGGTCCGCCAATTGGGATGACAACCTGGGCGGTTCGCTGGAGACCATGGACCAGGACCCGCTGCTGGCCAAGATGAGCGAAGAGGTGAAGGCCGAGTACGAGAAGGCCTTCATGTTCTACCTGCCGCGCATCTGCGAGCACTGCCTGAACCCTTCCTGCGTCGCTTCTTGCCCTTCGGGTGCGATGTACAAGCGCGCCGAGGACGGCATCGTGCTGGTGGACCAGGACGCCTGCCGCGGCTGGCGCATGTGCGTTTCGGGTTGCCCGTACAAGAAGGTGTATTTCAACCACCGCACGGGCAAAGCCGAGAAGTGCACGTTCTGCTACCCGCGCATCGAGGTGGGCCTGCCCACGGTCTGCGCCGAAACCTGCGTGGGACGCCTGCGCTACCTGGGCCTGGTGCTCTACGATGCCGACGCGGTAGCCGCGGCCGCCAGCGTCGAAGACGAGCACGATCTGCTTGACGCCCAGCGCGGCGTGCTGCTTGATCCGCACGATCCTGCGGTCATCGAGGCGGCACGGGCCGGTGGCATTCCCGAGGACTGGATAGAGTCGGCCCAGGCCAGCCCCATCTGGAAGCTGATCCGCGATTACGAGATCGCGCTGCCGCTGCACCCCGAATACCGCACCATGCCCATGGTCTGGTACATCCCGCCGCTGTCCCCGGTGGTGGACGTAGTCACCAATACCGGCAATGACGGCGAAGATGCCGATAACCTCTTTGCCGCCATCGACAAGCTGCGCATCCCGATCGGCTACCTGGCCGAGCTGTTCTCCGCGGGCGACACCGCCCCGGTGGACCTCTCGCTGCGCAAGCTGGCCGCCATGCGCTCCTACATGCGCGGGGTGTCCATGTCCGATCGCCGCGACGAGTCGATCACCGAAGCGGTGGGCATGAGCGGGCCGCAGATGGAGGAGATGTACCGGCTGCTGGCCATCGCCAAGTACGAGGAACGCTATGTCATTCCGCCGGCCCACGCCGAGCAGGCCCACGACCTTGAGGAAATGGGCTGCTCGCTGGACTTCGAGGGCGGTCCTGGCATGGGCGGGGCCGGCCCGTTCGGCTCCTCTTCGGGCGAGTCGGTTCCGGTGGCGGTGGAGAACTTCCAGTCGTTGAAGAACCGCCAGACTTCGGACCGTCCCTCCACCCCGGGCCGGGTCAACCTGCTGAACTGGGATGGCAATGGCACCCCTGAAGGCCTGTTCCCACCAGAGGATGGCAAATGATCCCGCGACTGTTCAACCGCGCAACCCCGCGCCGCAAGCTTGCCGGCACCTTGGAGCCGGTGGCCATGAAGCGTGCTGAGCGCGCCCGGGTGCACACGCTCGCCTCGCTGCTACTCGATTACCCCGACCAGAAGTGGTTCGCGCGGCTCGATGAGCTCGAAACCCACCTGGGCAGTGTTCCGGCGCCGATCGCCCAGCTGTTGGCCGACTTCATTGAAGCCTCCCGGTCGCTGGGATCTACGCAGGTGCAGCGCCTGTACGTGCAGACCTTCGATTTGAAGCGCAAATGCAGCCTGTACCTGAGCTACTTCGCCACCGGGGACACCCGCAAGCGCGGCACGGCCCTGGTCACCTTCCTGGAGGCTTACCGGGCCACCGGGTGGGAATTCGATGCCGATGAATTGCCGGACTACCTGCCGGCGGTGCTGGAGTTCTCGGCGCGCTGCGATGACCCGATTGCCGAGGCGTTGCTGTCCTCGCATATCGAGGGCATCGAAGTGCTGCGCACGGCACTGGAATCCATGGGCAGCCACTGGGCTGGATTGATCCGCAGCATCACGCTGTCGCTGCCGCCAGTGGATCAGGAAACCCAAGAGCGGGTGCTGGCCTTGGTCAGCGAGGGCCCTCCGACTGAAACGGTCGGATTGTCATTCTTGGGAAATCTACCGCCATTCAGCCCGAGGGGGAACGGATGAGTACATCAGCGATTCTGCTGTGGGTGGTGCTGCCCTATGCCGCGGCGGTGGTATTCATCGTCGGGCATATCTGGCGCTACCGCTACGACAAGTTCGGCTGGACCACGCGGTCCAGCCAGACCTATGAGAACCGCCTGCTGCGCTGGGGGTCGCCGATGTTCCACTTCGGCATCCTGATGGTGATCGCCGGACACGTGGTGGGCCTGCTGATTCCCCGCGAATGGCTCTACGCCATTGGCGTCAATGAGCACATCTACCACCTCGGGGCTACCTGGATGGGTACGGCAGCGGCGATCCTGACCGTGGCGGGCCTGATCATCCTGATCTACCGCCGCCGTACCGTCGGCCCGGTCTTCCTGGCCACCACGGTCATGGACAAGGTCATGTACGTCTTCCTCGGAGCCACCTTGGGCTTCGGCACGCTGGCCACGCTGGTCTACCAGGTCTTCGGGCCGGGCTATTCCTACCGCGAATCCATTTCGCCATGGATCCGCCAGATGATCATCTTCCAGCCCCATCCGGAAATGATGGTGGAGGTTCCGCTGTTCTTCCAGCTGCATGTGGCGACCGCGTGCGTGCTGTTCGCGCTGTGGCCTTTCACCCGGCTGGTCCACGTGTTCTCCGCGCCGATCCCGTACTTTTTCCGCCCGTATATCGTCTACCGCTCGCGTGATGAATCGCGCGGCGCCGGCTCGCGTCCGGTGCGCCGCGGCTGGGATCCGGTTGCCGCTCCGCAGCCGCGAGGCAAGCGCGGCTCCAACCGCTAATGCGCCTGAAGAAAGCGGCACTGCGGTGCACAAGGGCCTCGGCTCATATCCGTGGTTTTGGAATAGGCCTTGCCTGGTTGCCTGCAGCGGCAATGCTGGCGCCGGGGCTATAGGCCTATTCCAGGTTTGCCGGGAAACAGGCCCATGGCGAAAGCTTGGCGTTGCGGCACCAATTAGATGGTGCGCGAACTGGCTATGGCGATGCCAACTAGTTTTTCAGCGGCCCCGGTCAGCTGCCGAGGTCCGGTCCATACCGCTCTGAGCCGGCGTTGGAGCTGAACCCCGTCAATGGGCAGCTCGACAAGCGTGCCTGCTGCCACCGCATCGCTTACCGCAAAGCGGCTTAGCACAGCCGGACCGGCTCCCGAAAGCACGGCAACTCGCACCGCGGCATTGCTTTCCAACACAATGCGCGGGACAACCGGTGCCTTCAGCGCCTCGTCCAGGACTTTCCGGGTCCCCGAGCCTGATTCCCTGGCAATGAGGCAGGAATCCATGATTTCTTTAGGCTGAACCGAGTCCCTGTCCGCCCACGGATGCGAGGAAGCCACCACGAGCACCAGCCGGTCTTCTCCCACAAATGCCGAATGCGTTGATTCTTTGGCAACCGGGCCTTCGACAAATCCGAGACCGCATACGCCTGTGTGCAATTCGTTCAGGACATCGGTTGTGTTGCTTACCCGCAAACTGATCTGAGTATTCGGCAGGGCAACACGCAATGATGAAAGCCACCGTGGCAGCAAATACTCGGCAATGGTCTGGCTGGCAGAAATTTTCAACTCGCCAAAGTTGTCATTGCCCAAAGCCCGCGCGTTGCGCATCAGCGAGTCCGCAGAGCTAAGCAATTCACGCGCCCACTCGACAAATAGCAAACCCTCAGGCGTCAAGCGCGAGCCCGTAGTCGAGCGACGCAGCAATGCCAGGTTCAGCCGCCGTTCAAGACGTGAGATGGAACGGCTGACATTGGGTTGCTCCATGTGCAGCTCGCGCGCAGCAGCGGACAAGCTTCCATGCTCAGCAACTGCCACTAGCACTTCAAGGGAACTGAGCTCAGGCCAATCCGACATATCCACAGCATATGCCATCCTGCAAGATTGGCGTCTACCGGGATGTTATTGGCCGGAGAATACTGGGAAACATGAACCCCACGATAGAAGAAACAAAGCTCATTGTTCCCACAACCAACCCTTCGCCACGCTTCCCTTTGGGACCTGCCTGGTGGGGAGCGGTCATGGGCACGGGAATTGCCAGCACGCTAACCCAGCTGCATGCCGGCCAAACAACTCTCGGCGCCGATCTGGCCCGTTTTTTTCTCGTGGCAGGCTGGGCGTTTGCGGTAATTTTCACGATCGGCTTCGCCATCCGCTGCTTGCGCACCACCGGCGCATGGGCAGCTTCGATGCATGGTGTGGGAGCTTCCGCGTGGGGCATGGTTTCGATGGGCATCCTCTCCATTGGATCCGCCACCGCCACGGTGCTTGCTGACTGGGCACCACAGTTCACCACCGTCTCATGGGGAGTCGACGGCGCGCTTTGGGTTATCGGTACGGCCCTTGGCCTAATCACCACCTTCGGTTTCAGCTTGGCGCTGATACGGCGCCGGAATGCTGAGCCGCGCCCGGCGTGGGGCCTGGCAGTTGTTCCGCTCATGGTCTCGGCTACCTGTGGCGCACCGTTTATTGCAAAGCTCGACTCGCCGGTTCTCGCAGCAACTCTGCTGGCCGTCCTGATCTTCTGCTTCGTAACTTCCCTGATGCTCGGGATCATCATTTTCGCCGCGGCCTACTGCCACCATGCACGCGTGGATCGCATTCCCGCCGAGTTGTCAGCGTCTTCTTGGATTCCGCTGGGAGTAGTCGGCCAGTCCACCGCAGCAGCGCAAGCAATTAGCTCGCAGATGCACCGATTCATCCTGCCAGAAGCAATGCCTGGCATCCAGGCAGTCGCCAACGTCTACGGCATCGTGATGCTCTGCGCAGCGATCCCAGTAGTAATCTTCGCCGTCTCCACAACAACTTTCGGGATAGCCAACAAGATGTCGTTCTCCCCTGGATGGTGGGCTCTTACCTTCCCAGTGGGAACCTTGTCCCTTGGCGCGCTGAACCTCGGACACAGCCTGCAGAGCAACGGATACTCGGCAGTAGGAATTGGAGCCTGGATTCTGCTGCTCTCAACTTGGACCGTCTGCGCCATCGCCTCGTTGCGCCACCCATTCCTCGCGAAATCACCAGCACCGGCTAACTGAATCCCCTGCTGGCACTAGCGCTGATCCGGAGCCAAGGCTCCGGATGCGTGGTCCCGGCAAAGACCGGGTTCCTGGCAGGGCCATTTCATATGAAAATCCTGTACGGGAAAAGCCCGTTCCGCCGCGATCCACCGCCGAGGCCAGTTCCACTGAGACCTCATGTAAAACACATAGAACCAACATATACAATGATCGTCAACTGGGCATTAAGTTCTATGAAAACGCCCATCACCAATAGCTATTAAATGTGCAATCAAGACCAATTGCCGGTTCAAAGAAGATTGCGGCAGGCGCAGGCTCCGCAGAGTCTGGACACCAGGGAGAACACATGGAGAACAGCAGCACAGCGAAGCCGAAACGGCGTTGGATCGGCTTGGCCATGGCCTTGGCGGCCATCGCCGCACTGGTATTTGTTGCCTTGAACCTGGGCGATATCAACTCCGATGGGCCGGCCACGCCGAAGGACCAGCCAATCAGCCAGCAGACTGAAACCCCGGCGGACGCTACGGAGCAAGCCCCTGATCTTTCTCAGTTCGAGCTGCGCTCACCCGATGATTTGCTGGCCGCCGGTCCGGTTGATGCACCAGTGGGAGTCGTGGTCTTCTCTGACTACCAGTGCAAGTTCTGCGCAAAGTGGTCTAGCGAAACCCTGCCACTGATTCTTGACTACGCCAAAGAAGGCAAGGTCCGAGTAGAATGGCGCGATGTGAACATCTTCGGCGATGATTCGGAGCGGGCCGCGCTGGCTTCCTACGCGGCGGCAAAGCAAGGCAAGTTCTGGGAATACCATGACGAGCTCTTTGCCGACGGCAAAAGCCGCAAGGGTTCGGGCTTGAGCGAAAAATCGCTGGCCAAGCTCGCTGCCGATCTCGGTTTGGATACCAAGCAGTTCACCACCGACGTGAAGTCCGAGGAAGCCGCAAAGATGATCGATTCCAATGCGCAGCTCGGCCTGCAGCTGGGAGTCTATTCGACCCCGGCATTCCTGGTTGATGGCGAACCTGTGATGGGCGCCCAGCCCAAGAGCGTATTCATCGACAAGATCGAGGCCGCCTTGGCTGCCAAGGACGCAAGCTAATGGATATCGGCCTGCTCTCAGCGTTCCTCGGAGGCATGCTGGCGCTGCTCAGCCCGTGCAGTGCGCTGCTGCTGCCGGCATTCTTCGCCTCCACTGTGGGAAGTGGGCCCCGCCTGTATCTCCACGGGCTGGTTTTCTACCTCGGCCTCGCCCTGGTCCTGGTGCCGGCAGGCTTGGGCGTGGGAGCAGTGGGGCTGTTCCTTGCTACCGAGCGGGAGCTGATCGTCTTGATCGCTTCGCTGATGCTCATTGCCATGGGCATCATATACTTCGCTGGATTCGGATTCGACCTTTCGCGTTGGATTCCCGGATTCTCCAAGCTGCAACATCGCGCCAGCGGAGGCAAGGGCCTGCTCAAGACCTTGGCTTTGGGTGCTGTCGGCGGCGTCTCGGGCTTCTGTGCTGGACCGATCCTCGGCGCAATGCTCACCTTGGCCGCTGTCCAGGGCGACGCGGTGTCCGGGGGCGTGCTGCTGGCTGTATACGGCGCTGGCATGGTGGTGCCGATGTTCGTCCTGGCGCGCATCTGGAATCGACTCGGCGCGAACGGCCGCAGCAACCTGCGCGGCCGCACCACGAAGGTTTTCGGCCGCGAGCTGCACGTCGTTTCAATACTCACCGGCAGCTTGCTCATCGTGGTTGGCGTGATCTTCTGGCTGACCAACGGCCTGATTTCAGCACCGCAGCTGGTGCCAATTGGAGTGCAGGATTGGCTGCAGCGAAACAGCGCTGCGCTATCGAGCCCCATGGTTGATGTTGCAGCGCTTGTAGTTCTCGCCGTGATCGTGTTCTGGGGCTGGATGCGGCGCGGCAGAAAATCCGCGCAAAAGCCAACCATGCCCGAAGAATTGGCCCCTGGCCAGGCTCAGTCCAAGGACGAAGACCGCCAGGAATCCTAGCCGGGAATGCGGCCGCTATCGCGCCGGCATCGTTGCAACCAGTTGCAGACAGCTTTCAAAGCTGCACTTGGATAACCTGGAGCGTGACTTAGGCAATGCCTTCAGGATGCTCGTCCGCCCAGCGGTGGGCTCGCGAGACCAGCTGCTGCGAGAGCCCGTCCAGGTCGCCCTTGCCGTTGCCCATGGCCAGCCCAAGCAGGAAGGTGCTCAACGGAGCAGCAGGGCGGGCAACCTCATGGGCTACATGTTTAGCAACATCCAGCACGGTGGCGATATCTACGCCACCGGCATCTAGGCCCAGTTCTTTGGCTGCGGCTTCCAGCCATTCGTTCAATGCTTCGGGTGGCAGGTGCTGTGCCATGCGCGTCCTTTCGTTGCGGCGGGCACTTTCCAGCGCCTGCGGGGTATCAATATCACTGCTGGTTTCATCATCCACCGGAACTTGTGCCAGGTGAAGCTGGTTCAATGCGCGCCGTACCGGCGCGTCGACGAGGTTCTCGCCAAGTTCATCGCAGGCCAAAGCCAAAGCCGCCGTACGGTAGATGCCAGCCAACCATTGGGTGTGGCCTTGGGCGTCAACCAGTAGCAGGCCATCAGTCTCCCGCCGCTCGAAGTTCTTGGTCAATGCGGTGGAGACCGCGACCGGGCGTTGCAAATCGCAGGCCAGGACCATGGTCCATTCGCTCGCGGTTTCACTGCTGAGTTCCTTCAGCCCCGCGGCAATGCCCGCCAAGGGACCGGCAAATGGTGGGTCTTCACGCACTACCCAGTCGGCTTTGGTTCCCGCAGTATCCGGGCCAACCACGATAACTCGGGCGGCTCCCGCCTTGCGGGTCGCTGCCACCACACGGTCCACCAGGCGCTGGCCATGCAATTGCAGTTCCGCCTTGCCCGCACCGCCCAAGCGGGTGCCTCGTCCCCCGGCAAGGACCAGGGCGTCGAAGCCGATGGCGTTCGAATTGCTCATGGAACCATCCTCAGGACTTCGACCTCATCGCCGGGATTGACCTGGGTGATCCCTGCCGGGACCAGGGCGTAGCCCTGGGCCGCGCCGAAGCCGCCTACCGAGTGGGAAATGCTCTGCGCTTGGACTGCGGGGGCACAACGCAACTGCTCTCCATGTTCGAATACGACCGGGATGACCTGGACGCGTCCAGCGGCGGCGCGCCAACCTACCGCGGCCACTGCTCGCAAGGTAGGACGCAGCACGTCGCGGTGGCCCTGCATGGCACGCAGGCATGGTCGCACGAACAGCTCGAAGCTCACCGCGGCGCTGACCGGGTTGCCCGGCAGGGCGAAAACCATCGCGCCTGCTGCCAGCCGCCCGGCGCACTGCGGCTGGCCCGGACGGATCTTCACCCGCACCGCCTGCACTTGGGGTTCTGCTTCCAGCGCTTGGCGCATGACGTCATAGGCGCCCGGTCCCACTCCTCCGGTACTGAGCACGGCATCGTGGGTGGCGCCAAGGATCACCAGCTGCTCGTGCACTGCTTCAATGTCATCGACGCAGTGCACTACGGTAGTGGCCTGGATTCCTGATTCTGCCAGCAGCCCCGCCATCAGCAAGGAGTTGGTTTCCGGGATCTGCCCGCGCGTCAGCGCTTGGCCGGGAGTACGCAATTCTGCTCCGGTGATCAGTACCGCCACCTTGGGCATGGTGCGCACCTGCAGCGTGCTGGATCCGGCTGCGGCCAAGGCTGAGAGCCGGGCCGCGGTCAGTTCCTCGCCGGCGTAGGCCATCGGTTCCCCGGCATTCTTGTCTTCCCCGCTGCGGCGGATGTCCTTGCCAGCAGGAACCTGCACATTGACCTGCACGGTCTTCACATCCCAGCCATCAACCGCGGCCGAGGTGTCCTCGATGCGCACCACTGCGTCAGCATCCGACGGGATCGGGGCACCGGTCATGATTTTCACGCACTGGCCTGCCTCCAGCATCGGATTCCAGCCGCTTCCAGCCGGCACTTCACCGATCACATCCAGCGCCGCCGGAGCAGTTGCGGTATCGGCCGAGCGCACCGCGTAGCCATCCATGGCCGAGTTGTCCCACAGCGGCAGCGGGTGCGCTGAGGCAACATCCTGGGCCAGCACTGCACCATGCAATGCGGTGAAACCGCCGGCCACCGCAATCCGTTGCGGGGCCACGGGCACCACCTGCGAGAGCAGCCGCGAACGGTGCACTTCAAGTTCTATGGGGTCATTTCCGGTGCTCATGATTGGCTCTTCCTGAATGCTTATCGGGTGCTGCGCGGGCAGCGTGGCCACCACGGCGCGCACAAAGCGATTGGCCGGGGCGGCAAAAACCTCGGCCACAGTGCCCTGCTGGATGATCTGTCCGCGCTCAAGCACCAGCAGGTCATCGGCGAGCGCCAAGGTATCGGCGGCCGAATGCGAGACCACGATGGCGCTGGTTGCGGTGCGTGCCAGCTCTTCGCGCACCAGGGCGCGCATGTCCATGGCGGCCTCGACATCCAGCGAAGCGAAGGGTTCGTCGATGAGCAGGATCTTCGGCTTGGCGGCCAGGGCGCGCGCCAGGGCGATGCGCTGCCGCTGTCCTCCAGACAGTGCCTCGGGCCGGTGGCTGGCGATTTCTTCCAGTCCCAGTCTCGCGAGCCATTCGCTGGCGGCGGCCGTGGCCGCGGACTTCTCCAGTCCCCCGGCCCGGGCGCCAAAGGCAATGTTCTTCAAGGCGTCCAGGTGCGGAAACAGGTGCGGGTCCTGGCCCAGCAGCCCGACTTCGCGCAGGTGCGGCGGACGGTGCAGCTTCGCATCGGCCAGCACCGTGCCGGACAGTTCGATGCGCCCCCGGGTGATCTTCTGGATCCCGGCGATGGCGTGGACGATGGTGGACTTGCCCGAACCGCTGGGGCCCATCATTGCCAGCGTGCTGCCGGCGGGCACCGCGAATTCAACGTCCACGTCGAATCCGGTGCGCGGCACCTGCAGGTTTACCTTGAGCGTCATTTCAGTGCTCCCGGGCGCCAGGCACGCACCAGCAGCAGCACCAGAACTGCGGTGGCCAGCAGCAGCAGCGAGAGTGCGACAGCCGAGTCTCGTCCGGCCCCGGCACCGTTGAATGCAGTGTAGATGGCCAGCGGCATGGTCTGGGTGACACCCGGCGCATTGCCGGCAAATAGCGCGGTGGCGCCAAACTCGCCGATGGCCCGCGCGAAGCACAGGATGATGCCGGCGACCAGGCCCGGGGCGGCCAGCGGCAGGGTGATGCGGGTGAGCACCATCCAGCGCCCTGCGCCCAAGGTGGCGGCTGCTTGTTCGTACCCGGCGCCGGCGGCCCGCAGCGATCCTTCCACGGAGAGCACGAGGAATGGCAGTGCAACGAAACTTTGTGCAATCACCACCGCGGCGGTGGAGAATGGCAGGGAGATCCCCCAGATGGAATCAATGAACTGGCCAATGGGGCTGGTGCGCCCGAACAGGAAGAGCAGTGCGACGCCGCCTACCATCGGCGGCAGCACCAGCGGGACGGCGATCAAGGCCCGCAATAGCTGGGCTACGCGGGTGGAGCTGCGGGCCATCAATACCGCCAGTGGCACGCCGAGCAACACGCACAGCACGGTGGCGGCCACCCCGGTGCGCAAACTCAGCCACAGTGCGGCGAGCGCTTCTTCACTGGTGGCATCGGCCACCAGCGTGGACCAGCTGGCCCGCGAAATCAGTGCGAGCAGCGGAAGCACCAGCAGTGCCACGCCCAGCAATGCCGGTGCAATGGCGAAGCCTGGAACCCGTACCCCGGTATCGCTAGCCATTAGCCTGCGCGGCACCGGTACCAAAGCCGTGCTCCTCCAGAATCTGCTGGCCGCGCTCGCTGCTCACGAAATCCACGAAGGCCTGCGCTCCAGGATTTTCACCCAGTGCTGCGATCGGGTAGGTGTTCACAATGTCTTCTGCCCCATCGGGCACGATCGCCGCAACGTTCCCGTCATCGAGTACGTCGGTGGCGTAGACCAGCCCGGCATCTGCTTCACCGGCGGCCACCTTCTGCAGCACCGCGGTGACATTCTGTTCTTGGCTAGCCGGGGTGACTTGCACGCCGCTGGCTTCAAGCAACCGCTGCGAAGCCGCGCCGCAGGGTACCTGTGGTGCGCACAGCACCATAGTGGCCTGTGAAAGGTCCTGCAGGGAATCGATATCCGCCGGGTTATCCTGCGGCACGGCGATCACCAAGGTGTTGCTGGCAAAGATCACCGGCTCGTGGCCGAACCCGGCTTCAGTTACCTCTGACATGTTGCGTTCATCGGCCGAAGCGAAGACATCCACGTTGGCGCCTTCGAGGATCTGCGTGGCCAGGGTAGAAGAGCCGTCATAGGTGATGCTGGAGATCTGCACTTCGGGGTGTTCGGCTGTGAATTCTTCGGAGATCTGCTCGAAGGCACCTTGCAGGGAGGCTGCTGCCGCAATGGTGATTGGTTCCCCGGTGCTGTTGCCGCTCGCCGAGCAGCCAGTCAGGGACAACCCGGCCACGGCGGCTAGCACCGTGCAGCGAAGGGCCAGCGGCCAACGTACGCGCATGAATTCTCCAGAAATTGTGCTTTAAGCCCATGCTACAACCGCGCTGAGGTCTACCGGCTTATTTTACGCACTGATTTGCGCTTTCAGACGACTCCCTATCGCCTAGGACCCAACCGGGTTAAGCTGGGAAGCATGAAAGCTCCATTGGCAGGGGAAATACTGGATGCCCGTTCTCGGCCCCTGCATGACTTGCGGATTTCGGTCACGGACCGCTGCAATTTCCGGTGCGTGTACTGCATGCCCAAGGAAATTTTCGGCCGTGACTTCCAATTCCGCGAGCGCTCGGAGCTGCTGAGTTTCGAAGAGATTGAGCGTCTGGCTCGCATTTCGGTTTCTCTTGGCGTGACCAAGCTGCGCCTGACCGGTGGCGAACCATTGCTGCGCCGCGGCATCGTGGATCTGGTGGCAATGCTCTCCAACCTGCGCACGCCCGAAGGCAAACGCATTGACCTGGCAATGACCACCAACGGCTCGGCGTTGCCAGTGCTCGCACCTGCCCTCAAAGAAGCCGGCCTGAACCGCGTCACCATCTCGCTGGACTCGCTGGATGATGAAAAGTTCAAAGCCATCAATGACGTGAATTTCCCTGTCTCCAAGGTCTTGGAAGCCATCCAGGTGGCCCGCGAGGTCGGCCTGGGACCGGTGAAGATCAACACCGTGATCAAGCGCGGGGTCAATGACAGCGAGATCCTTTCGCTGGCCGAGCATTTCCGCGGCACCGGGAACATCCTGCGCTTCATTGAATTCATGGACGTCGGCACCACCAATGGCTGGAAGCTGGATGAAGTGCTCCCATCTGCTGAAGTGGTCTCCATGATCAACGAACGATGGGCGCTGGAACCAGTCACCAAGACCGAACCGGGCGAGACCGCCAACCGCTGGCGCTACAAGGACGGGGCCGGGGAGATCGGCGTGATTTCCAGTGTCACCAATGCCTTCTGCGGCAACTGCTCACGCGCTCGCGTCTCGGCCGAAGGCCAGCTCTACACCTGCCTGTTTGCCGGTTCGGGCTATGACCTGCGCCAGCTGATGCGTGACGGAATCAGCGATGAGGACTTGGCGAAGGCGTTGACCGGCCACTGGCGCAAGCGCGATGACAATTACTCGGAGCTGCGCGCAGCGCTGACCCCGGGCAATCGCAAACGCATCGAAATGTCCTATATCGGCGGCTAGCCCATCGATTTCTGTCCGTCTAGGGATTCGCGGATGATGTCCGCATGTCCTGAGTGCTGGGTGGTTTCGGAAATGATGTGCAGCAAGGTGCGCCGCACGGACCAGTGCGTGTCGACGAACCACGGAGCTGAAGGCAGCTCATGCACGGTGTCCAGGTCCACCTTGGCCAACAGTGCGTCGGTGCGGTCGGCAACCTGCGTGTAGCTTTCCAACAGCGCTTCCAAGGTTTCGCCGGGCTGCATGCGGAATTCGTTGTGGAAGGCTTCGATCGCCTCCGGCGGCATCTGGCTGAAATCCGCTCCATCCCAGGCCATGGCCGCACGACCTTTGACGATGAATTCCTGCCACTGCTCTTCCACGCCGGTCACGTGCTTGATCAACCCGCCAAGGGTCAGCTCGCTGGCAGTAGTGCGCTTTGAGGCCTGCTCATCATTCAGCCCCTGGGCAGTGAAGCGCAAAAAATGCCTCGCGTTGGCCAGAGCCTGGAACAGGTCGGCGCGTTCCCCGCTCAGGGTGGCGGTGTTGGTGATGGCCATGGTGCTCATGATTGCCTCCTGGCATAAGCTGAGGCCGGTATTTCCAGCTGGTAATAAACAGAATAGAACTGAAAAGTGCCAGTTTTTGTCCTAAATCAAGGCAGACTTGCTGCATGAGTACCAGCACCAGATTCTTGCGCTTGCTCTCGCTGTTGCAGACCCATCGCTATTGGTCCGGAGACGAGCTCGCCCAGCGTCTTGATGTCAGCCTGCGCACCGTTCGCCGGGATATCGACCGGCTGCGCGACTTGGGCTACCCGGTGCAGGCCGATCGCGGAGTAGGTGGTGGTTACCAGCTCGCCTCGGGCACTGCTCTGCCTCCACTAGTACTCGACGACGAGGAGGCCGTGGCGCTGGTGGTCGCATTGCAGTCCACCGTGCACGGCGGGTCCTCCGCTCTGGCCGAGGCAGCGCTGCGGGCCATGGGAAAAGTGGTTCCAGTGCTTCCGGCCAGGCTCCGGAAGCGGGCCCAGGCGTTGACCGCGAGCACTGTCCCGCTCAATTCCCAGTCCTGTACAGCTGATCCAGTGGATCCAACGGTACTGGTGGCTTTGGCCCAGGCCTGCCGCGATCATGAACGAATCGCCTTCGAATACAAGGATGCCAAGGGCGCCGCAACCTCGCGCCGCGTAGAACCACTCCAGCTAGTGAACGTGGGAAACCGCTACTATCTGGTGGCTTTTGATCTGGACCGCGATGACTGGCGCAGTTTCCGCGTGGACCGCGCACAGAACCCTTCGCCAAGAGCATTGCGGTTCACTCCCCGTCCAGTGCCAGGTGGAGATGCCGCGGGGTTTGTCCGTGCAGCCTTGCGCGGCAGCGGTCAACAAGAGATGAGCGCTCGGATTCACGCAAGCTCCGAAAAGCTGGAGCCACTCATCGGCCGATGGTTCCAGATCAAGCAGATCGACGCGAACAGCTGCCTTGTGCGCACCGAGAATATGGATCTGCGCTGGGCTGCGTTCGGGCTGGCGATGAGTGAGGCAAGAATCAGCGATGTGCAACCGCAGGAACTAAGCGCGCTGCTCGATTCTTGGTCGTCCAATCTTGCCTATCAGAACCCCAGCTAGGAATAGACTCGCTACTGGACCTAGTAATTGCTCAAAGTGATCCCCATCCCGCCATTCTCGACCTTCGCCGACAGCGCGTCGATGCAGTCAGCGGTCAGTGCGAGATAAACGGGCGTCGAGTCCGAAACAGAACTAATGCTCCAAAGATTCCAGCAAGGCTTCTGCGGTGATGTTGCCGAGCCAAAAATAAGCATGAATCGCTAACAAGACGTCGTCTACTGACTTCCCTATTGTCGACTCATAGTGGAGGGCGAGGAGCGCGCTGGCAACATTCGATATTGCTGCGTTCTGGCTGGCCCGTGCCAGCTCAACATCACGGAAGGCAAGGAGGTAGCCAACAGTGAGCTTGCGTATGTCCTGTTTGGATAGAGTCTTCTGCGTCGGCTGTCCCAGTGTGCGTTGCATCGCCAAGATCGCCGTATCCGTGTCCGGAAGCGGCAAACATTCTTGTCGAAGCCTGGATACCAGGAATTCATTGCGAGGAATTTCTCTCGGAATGACTTCCCTGTAGTCGGTCTTGCTCCCTATGCCAAGACGATAGTCAGTCACTGAAAAGTCCCGCCTTGCACTAGTTGCATAATTTAGGCAATACCGGGTCTAAAGCCCAACCCATTCGGAGCTGCCGGAAGTGAAGTGCTGCTTCTTCCAGATCGGGACCTCGGCCTTGATGCGTTCCACTAGGTTCTCAATGGCTTCGAAGGCTTCTTTGCGGTGCGCGGCTGCAGAGGCAGCCACCAACGCGGCATCACCAATCTTCAGCGGACCTACGCGGTGCACAGCCGAGACCTTCAGGCCGGTGCGCTCTTCCTCCTCGGCGATGATCTTCTCCAGGAATTCCTGCGCTTGCGGGTGATGCGAGTAGTCCAGGGAATTCACCGACTGGCCACCATCGTGATTACGAATAATTCCGTGGAACATCACCAGCGCGCCGGCAGTGTCGGACTGCACGGCAGCGCGGACTGCGGCCTCATCGATAGGTTCTTCGGTGATCAGCGCGTAGCTCATGAGCGGTTTCCTTCGGTTGTTGCGGGTTTGGCCAGTAGCTGCGGTTCCACTGCGGCCAATGCGGGAAGCCCGCCTTCAAGATAGTTGGTTTTAATGCCTCGACTGGCGAGCAAGGAGGCTGCGCGTTGTGAACGCGGACCACGGGCGCAGTAGACCGTCACCTGTGCGGGGATCTGTTCCAGCTCGGTACCGGATTCGATGGCGGCCTCCAATTCAGGCAGTGGAAGGTGCAAGGAACCGGTGATGTGCTGTTGTGCGTGTTCGTCATCATTGCGCACATCCAACAAGACTGGTGCGTCAGTTCCGGCCAGCAATTCGGCGAGCGACTCGGCATCAATCCCCTCAGCCTCAGGCAGTGTTCCCGAGCAGAAGAGCACGTAATCGATCAGTTCACTGATTTCCGGTGCTTGCGGGTCGCGCGAGTATTCCAGGGTGCGGGTGCTGGCGGCCAGCGCATCATAGATCAGTACCTTGCCCACCAGCGGGGTGCCGATTCCGGCGATCAGCTTCAAGGCTTCAGTAGCCAGCAGCGAACCGACAGTTCCGCACAATCCGGGAAGCACTCCCCCGGCCGCGCAATCCGGCACGGTGCCCGGGGCAGGCGGGACCGGAAACAGGTCGCGGTAACCCGGGCCGTGCTCATGCCAGGCCACGGAAACTTGTCCATGATGCTGCAGGATCGATCCCCAGATCAGCGGGATGCCCGAAAGCTGCGCGGCGTCATTGGACAGGTATCGGGTCGGGAAGTTGTCGCTGCCATCGATGACGAGGTCATAATTCGCAAAGATCTCCAGCGCGTTCGATGAATCCAGTCGCAGATTGTGCTCGATGATCTTCACGTTGGGATCCAGCGCCGTGGCGGCCTGCGCCAAGGAAGCGGTCTTGGCCAAGCCGATATTTGCGGTGGTATGCGTGACCTGGCGGTGCAGGTTGGATAGCTCCACCAGATCATCATCCACGATGCCGATGGTGCCTACCCCTGCCCCGACCAGATACGGGACGCTGGCGCTGCCTAGTCCGCCCGCGCCGATGACCAGCACCCGGGCGGCGGCCAGCCGGCGCTGCGCGGCCTGGTCGAATCCGGGCAGCGAGAGTTGGCGTGCAGCTCGTGCAACCCGTTCCTCGCTCAGTGGCGGCCCGGGGGCCACAAGCGCGGGAAAATCGCGTTCGCTTTTCATCGTGCTCCTTATCGCCTAGACGCGATAGCATGAAGTCATGTCGAAGATTACGATACGCTACTTCGCTGCCGCGGCGGCAGCAGCGGGCTGCGAGCAGGAGAGCTGGGAACGCCCCGATACACTCGCCAAGCTGCGTAGCGAACTGATCGATTCCTACGGACCTGACATGGCCCAGGTTTTGCGCGCCGGAAGTTTCCTGATCAACGGCGTGGTGCGCCGCGATGCCGGCGAGCTGGGCACGGCCGACGATCTGACCGTGGATGTCCTGCCGCCGTTCGCAGGCGGATAGTCCATGTCCTGCACCCTGGAAAGCCATCGCGCGGAACTTGAAGAGCTGCTGTCCCCGGTCTTCGCCTGCTTGGACAGCGAAGTGCTGCGCATCGATAGCCCTGAGGCCATCGATCGAATCCTCAGCGAGGACCAGAACGCCCTTTTGCCCATCCCTGCGTTCACCAATTCGCAGATGGATGGCTACGCTGCACGCAGCGCGGATCTGGCAGCAGCCTCGCTCCGCTCCCCCATCTCTTTGCCGTTGGGTTTCACGGCTGCCGCCGGCGACCGGCAAATACCCTTGGCTGAAGGCACGGTCAGTCCGGTGATGACAGGTGCGATGATCCCGCTGGGTGCTGACACTGTCATCCCCATCGAGGAAAGCGGCTCTGGCGCTTTCCCGGAATTGGTTCGTGCCGGCGTTGGCACCCCCAGCGGCCACGCGGAATTCTCGGCCCCCAGCGCCGAGGGCCGCTTCATCCGTCCCGCCGGCGTTGATCTCGAAACTGGCGCCTTGGTGGCCAAGGCTGGAACCCGGCTGACCCCGACCATGATTGCCGCACTGGTTTCCAGCGGGCTGCGCGAAGTACCGGTGCGCCGGGCCTTGAAGGTGGCCGTGTGCACTACAGGGGACGAGCTCAGCGACGGGCAGTGTTCCCAAGGCCAGATCCCGGACTCGAATTCACCCATGCTCGCAGCCTGGTTGCGCCGCTACCAGGTGCAGGTGCGCACCTTGCAGCTGCCCGATGATCCGCAACGCTTCACCCTGGCCATCGATGCCTTGCAGGAACAAGTTGACCTGATCGTAACCGTGGGCGGCATCAGCGCTGGAGCCTATGAGGTGGTCCGCCAAGCACTGTCGCCGCTAGGAGGGGTTTTCCATCATGTGGCCATCCAACCCGGCGGCCCGCAAGGCTTCGCCCAACTGCCCAAGGCGGCGGTACTGTGCTTCCCGGGCAACCCGGTCAGCGCCCTGTTATCGGCAGAGCTGTTCCTGGCCCCGCTGCTGCGACAGCTCAATGCCCTGCCAGAGCCTTTGCCCCGGCACTACCCGCTGGCGGCCGATGCCAGTTCCCCCGAGCACAAGCACCAGGTGCGCCGAGCGCTGATCCGCGATGGCCAGGTCACCATCCTGGATCCGGGATCCCACCTGGTCCACGATCTGGCCCGCGCCGATGCGCTGGTGCATATCCCGGTAGGCGTCAGCCAGTTGGCTGCCGGCCAAAGCATCGAAACTTGGAGCATGAATGTCTGAGAAACTCACCCACCTGCGCGAAGACGGCAGCGCCCACATGGTCGATGTCAGCGACAAGGCCGTCACCAAGCGCGTGGCCACCGCCGAAGCCATCTTCGCTACTCGCCCGGATGTTGTCCCGATGCTGATGACCGGAGACCTGCCCAAGGGCGAGGCATTGGGCACCGCACGGGTCGCTGGCATCATGGCGGCCAAGCGCACCTGGGAACTGATTCCGCTGTGCCACCCGCTGCCGATTTCCAAGGTGTCCATAGATTTCACCGCCGAGGAATCCGCGGTGCGCGTCACCGCCCAGGTGACCACCAAGGGGGTCACCGGGGTGGAAATGGAAGCTTTGACCGCGGCCAGCGTTGCCGCCTTGACCCTCTACGACATGGTCAAGGGCGTGGACAAGCACGCCGAGGTCCGCTCGGTGAAGGTATTGGCCAAGTCCGGAGGCAAGAGCGGTGACTGGGTTCGTGGAGACTAGCCGCACGGCGGCCGTGGTGGTTGCTTCGACCAGCGCCGCAGCAGGCACCGCCGAAGACAAGACCGGTCAGCTGATCACCCGGTGGCTGTCCGAGCGCGGCTTCGAGACCGGCGAGCCGACGGTGGTGGCCGACGGGCAGCCGGTGCGTTTTGCCGTGGATGACCTGCTGGCCAACGACGCGCAGGTCGTGATCGTGACCGGCGGGACCGGGGTCTCACCGGATGACCAGTCCCCCGAAATGGTTGCCCCGCTGCTGGATGTCCAGCTGCCCGGAATCATCGAGGCCATCCGCCGGCGAGGAGAAGCCTCCACCGCGCTGTCCATCATTACCCGCGGGGTTGCAGGATTCTCCGGCAACAGCTTCGTCATCACGTTGCCCGGATCCACCGGCGGGGTAAAAGACGGGCTGGCCGTCCTGGATCCGATTCTGGAGCACCTGCTGGTCCAGCGCAGCGGCGGCACTGGGCACGGCCCGCGATAAGTTTTCTAGAATCACGATTGATCAGAAAGGCCACCAGGTTGAGCATCGAACCCGGAATTTACCAGCACTTCAAGGGACAGCGCTACGAGGTGCTGGCCGTGGGAAAGCACAGCGAGACCGAGGAGCCGCTGGTCTTCTACCGCAAGCTCTACGATGACTACAGCTTCTGGGCTCGGCCGCTGGAGATGTTTGCAGAACACGTTGAGCGCGATGGCTACAACGGCCCGCGTTTCGCCAGGATTGCCTAGGGCAAGTTGCAGATTTTCCTGCGCCTACTGCGAGTCGGCAACGTTATAGCGTTCCAACGCCTCGGCAAAGGCCGATATCTGCTCTTCGCTCCAGCCATCTAGACGATCGGTTACCGCAGCGCGGTGCACTGCGGCGGAAGCCTGAAGCCGCTCCCGGCCCACCTCAGTCAGTTCCAATACGCGGCCGCGCCCGGATTCCGCATCGTCATAGGCGATATATCCTAAATCCAGCAGAGTGCCGACCTGCCGGGAGACTGTCGAGCGGTTCAGCGAGAACGCCTCGGCAATGTCGGTGGCCCGGGTTCCGGGAGTATCGGCAATGAAGCGCAGCAGCGAATGCTCCACGAGTGTCAGCGGCTCGGCCAGCTGGCGGGAGCGCGTATTGGCACGTCGGGTAATCATTTGCATATGGTGGAAGATCGATTGGATGTCGGCTTCCCGCTGTTCCTTGCCCATGTTCCGAGTCTAGTACGCAGGGCTTTGCCGGACACCTAATGTTGCATGATGCAACATTAGGAGTATTCTTTAATGCTGATGACTCTCACCGACAACGCCCCGCGCCAATCCCCCGCTTCTAAGCATGCCGTCAACCCGGCCGCAAAGAAGTCCCCCGCAGCCAAGCCGGCACCGCTGGGCTGGGGAAAGCTGGTGTTGACCATGCTGATCCCGTTCTTCCTATGCGCCATCATGGGATTGTTCTACCTGGGGGCCTTCCATGCACCCAGTCCGCACAACGTGCAGGTGGCAGTGGTGGGCGATTCTGCGCAGGCCAAGGTTTTCGCCCAGACCCTGCAGGATGGGTCCGAGGGGGCATTGAACGTGCGCACCGTCGCCGATGCGGACCAGGCACGGGAACTGGTCGAGCAGCGCGAGCTCGTGGCCGCCTACGAAACCAGCGGCGGCACGGCAACGCTTTACAGCTCCAGCGCCGCGTCGGAAACTTCGGCGAATATCGCCCAGAAAATCTTCTCAGACGTGGCCTACGAACAGGGCCAGCCATTGCGCATCGAAGATGTCGTGCCCACCGGCGAGCAGGACACCACCGGGCAGGGACTGTTCTTCCTGCTGGTCGCCTTGAGCATTGGCGGCTACGCCAGCGCCGTGCCGCTGGCCGGGTTCATGGGCAAGGTCAAGCTGCCCGTGCGCTTCGCCATGGCAGCGGTTGCCGCCGCGGTGGTTGCCACGATCGCAGTGCTGGTCGCGGGCCCGGTCTACCGGATCATCGAGGATCACTACGCGGGCATTTGGCTGATCTCCTGGGTTTACGCCGCCGGCATCACCCTGTTGGGCCTGGGCTTGCATCCGCTGCTGCGCCACTGGACCACCCCGGCGCTGACCTTGTGCTTCGTCGCACTGAACTTCACCAGTTCCGGCGGCATCTTCCAGCCCCAAATGCAGCCCGGATTCTACGGTGCGCTGAATACCTTCTGGAATGGCGCCGGGTGGCTGCACGCGGTGCAGACCCTGGTCTACTTCCCCGAGCAGTCCATCGGCATGGACATCCTGCGGCTAATCCTCTGGCTGGTCCCCGGCATCCTGCTGGTCATCCTGACCCACGCCTGGAGCGTGCGCAGAACCCGCGTAGCCGATGAAAATGCCAAGATCCGGGACGTCGAGGAAACCGTCGCCGCGTAGCGGAACGCGCCGCGGGTATTGTTCCCTGCCGGATGCCGTTCCTAGCTGCGCAAGAGCCAGGAGCGCGCCGAACCCAAGGCTCGGCGCAGTCCGCTCACCGCGTCATCCATGACCGCGGTTCCCACATCCTGGAAGGACCCCATGCCGCCGCGGTAGAGCTCCAAGGCCTTCCGGGCAGCCTCTCGCAGTTGCTCTCGGCTTTCGACATCCTCGAAGAGGCCATCAAGCCAGCGCGCCGCATGGGCGCGTTGCGCGTCATGGTCCTGGGCCGCTGCGAGGTGCAGCTTCTCGATAGCCGCGCGGATTCTGCCCAGTGCTTGCTCAACATTGTCCATGGCACAAGGTTATCCCGGCCGGCGGGCCCTGCTGCCCGCCAGCCGCGCTTCAGGACTTGCCCAGCGGTATCAGGTCAAGTTGCGCGGTGATATGGCTGCGGACGTCGTTCAGTTCATCCATGTTGATCCCGTGGGCCAACCCCGGGTAGGTGCGGGCGGTCAGGGTCGAATGCTCGGGCAGGAACTTGGTGGTGCGTTCAATGGCGACCGGGGCAATGACCCGGTCTTCGGTGCCACGGCCCCACAACACTGCTGGACGCTGCGCGGCGATGATTTCGTCAGCGGGCTGGGCCCCGCCCAGCACGAAGCCGCCCAGGATCGTGGTGGCCAGCACCCGCTCGGGCCGGGTGCGCAGCAGCTGGCTGGCCATCAGCCCGCCCTGGGAGAAACCTACCGGGATGATCCTGGTGGCGGGGTCCACGTTGGCATCAATCCAGGCCCAGATGGCCGCGGTAGCCGCTTGAACCGGCGCCGCATCGGGGACGCCCGGAGTGGTGATCTGGAACCAGGCGGCCCCGCCATGGCCCAATTCCAGCGGAGCGCGCAGCGAAGCCCAGGGCAGATCCAATCCCAGCGGTTCGGACAGCGAGCCCAGGTCGTGCTCATTGGAGCCGAAGCCATGGAGGAACACCAGCATGGCGCCGGATTCCGGGGTGCTGCTCCAATTGCCCGAACGCACATCGCTCAACAGGTTGCTCATGGCAGGCCAACTCCTCAAAAGTTGATTGCGGGCGGTGCCCGGTGGTGGGATCACAGCCTTCGCGGCGGCGCTCCGGAACAAGATCCGATACCCCAAGCATACTGTATTTGATTGAAGATACAAGTAAATTTCTTTGCATCAACCCGTCACATTGCCCCGCGTCGCACCTGCACGGAATTCCTGAAGCGAATCGCACCCAAGTCCCGCTTGCCCTTCTGCCGGCCACCACAAGCGACCCCCAAAAACCAGCTAGTCACCATGGATAACTCCGACATAAAGCAGGGTTCAAGCTAGTGCGAAGGCTTGCGGGCATTCCATGGAAAATTCGCGCAATCTGGAGGGAACGCATCCTACTTCACGCAAAACCTTGTCACCAGAAAACCCTAGACAGAAACCAAAATTACTGTGATCATTTCGTGTTACTACCGGCCAGTAGCAAGTGTCTCCCATCTTTTACTCGAAGGACCGCCATGCAACGACGCATACTTTCCGTTCTGGGCGCGCTGTGCCTGGCCGCTGCAACGCTCACCGCCCCGGCCATCATGCCGAGCGCGGGAAGCACCGCACAAGCCGAAACAGTTTCGTCCCTGAACATCAGCCCATCCGGGGCTAATGATTGGGATTGCGCACCCGATGCAGAACATCCCTATCCCGTAGTCCTTGTCCACGGGACCTTTACCACCATGGACGTCAATTGGATCTCCCTGTCCCCCAAGCTCAAGCGCAACGGATATTGCGTTTTCGCACTGAACTACGGCTTGGAAAACGGCATCTCGGGTGCGGCGCATGTCCCCGACTCGGCAGCCGAACTGCGCGACTTCATTGACCGCGTACGCCAGGCCACCGGCGCCAATAAGGTGGATATTGTCGGGCACAGCCAGGGCGGAATGATGCCCCGCTGGTACATGGGCCACATGGGCGGAGCAAAGCATGTCAACGAATTGGTGGCGATCGCCCCATCGAGCCACGGCACCCAGGGGATCCTGGTGCCGAGCGCTACCGGAGTCAAGATTGCCGGTAACTATGCTGGCTGGATTTGCGATGCCTGCGCCGACCAGGTGGCGGGCAGCGAGTTCATGACCGAGCTGAATTCCATCGGCGATACCGTCGCTGGCCCGGACTACACGGTCATTTCCACGAAGTACGACGAGGTCGTCATGCCGTACAAGTCCCAGTTCCTCCAGGGAAATAGCGCGCGGGTGACCAACGTGTTGCTCCAGGACAAGTGCCCGCTGGACGTCTCGGGGCACGCCGGCGTGGCAGTTGATCCAGTCGTCCACCGCTGGGTGCTCAACGCCCTGTCCACGGACGGACCGGCCGATCCGGGCTACCGCCCTTCCTGCTACCTGTAAGCGGGAATCGGCGCATCCCGGCGTCCGCGCCGATGCCGGGATGCGCCTGGCTCGCACCTAGGCAGAGCGCCAGCCAGCTACTAGATTGGTGGGCATGGACGTACTTTCCAGCAGGGTGCTGCTGCGGCCAATTGACCTGGCCGCAACCCAGCAGTTCTATCGAGATGTGCTGCAACTAGCCGTTGCCCGGGAATTCGGTCCGGCACAGCAGCCGGGAATGGTGTTCTTCCTGGGCAATGGCCTGCTAGAAGTCTCCGGGCACCGGCCGCCAGGGAAGCCGTCCACGCTGGTGCTGTGGCTGCAGGTGCGCGACGTGCAGGCAGAGCTGGAACAGTTGACGGCCCGCGGTGCGACGGTGCAGCGCGAGGCGCGCAAGGAGGACTGGGGCCTGATCGAAGCGTGGATCCAGGATCCCGACGGCACCAGAATCGTGCTGGTGCAGGTACCCGAAGGGCACCCGATCCGCCGGGACGTGCGCGAGCCCTAGCAACTGGTGCTGGCCTGCGCGGCTCGCCGCGATCACCACGTGTGCTGGCATCGAATGGGATCCGGCCACCGCCTGACCCCGGCGGGTACTAGCGGCTGGCGGCGAGGGCTTCGCGTACCTGCGCGGCAGCTTCGAGCAGCTGCGGCAAAACCACCTCGGCTGCCTGTTCAGCGCTCTGCGTAGTATCGGGGCGCACGCTCATCGACACGTTCATTGCGGCGACCACGGTGCCATCGGCACTGAATACCGGCACCGCCACCGAGCGCAGGCCGATCTCCAATTCCTGGTCCACCACCGCATAGCCCTGGGTACGGATCCGCTGAAGTTCAACGCGTAGCTGATCCGGGTCATCGATCCCCAGCCCGGTCATCGAATGCACGCCGGCGGCGATCACCGCCTCGCTGATTTCTTCAGGCTGGTAGGCCAGCAACACCCTGCCCATGGAAGTGTTGGCCGCCGGGAAGCGGGTGCCCACCGAAATGCCCACGCGCATGATCGAACGGGTATGCACCCGGGCGATATAGACGATCTGCGATCCGTCCAGGATGGAAGCGGAGGCCGATTCATGCACAGCAGCCGAGAGTTCCTCAAGTACCGGTTCGATCAGCTGCGGCAAGGTGGCGCTGGATAGGTACGAGTACCCCAGCTGCAGGACCTTGCTGGTCAGCTCGAAATGCTTGCCGTCGGTGCGCACATAGCCCAGCTCCACCAGGGTCAGCAGGAACCGCCGGGCGGTGGCCCGGGACAGGGCGGTCCGCCCGGCGACCTCGGAGAGGGTCATTGACGCGTGATCGGCATCGAAGCTGCTGATGACCGCCAAGCCGCGGGCCAGGGACTGGACCGATGTGGTTGTTGCTGCCTGCTCGCTCACCGTGCTCCTTGCGCGCTGGAAATGATTGCGGGGGTGCACTTCCGGGACTCGGATGCGCACCCCACTAATCTACTGGGTCTTCTAGGCCTGGGTCAGTTCCACCGGGACCTTGGCGGCCAGCTCCTCGAAGCTGATGCCATGGGTGGAGCGCACGAAGACCTTGGCATCGCGCAGCTCGAAGACGGCCACTTCGGTGTAGATCCGCGAGACGCAGCCCAGCCCGGTGACCGGATAGCTCAGCGTTTCAACCAGCTTGGATTCACCGGCCTTGGTGAACAAGCTCATCATCACCCAGGTCGCCTTGGCGCCGATAGCCAGGTCCATGGCGCCGCCCACGGCAGGAATGGCGCGTTCGGCACCGGTGTGCCAGTTGGCCAAATCGCCATCCTTGGAGATCTGGAAGGCGCCGAGTACGCACACATCCAGGTGGCCGCCGCGCATCATCGCGAAGGAATCCGCGTGGTGGAAGAAGGAGGCACCGGGCAGCTGCGTGACCGGGATCTTGCCCGCATTGATCAGATCCGGGTCGATGTCCTCGCCGGTAGCCACCGGGCCCATGCCCAGCATGCCGTTCTCGGTGTGCAGGGTGACGCCCTGCTCCTTGGTGAGATAGTTCGAGACGTTGGTCGGCTGGCCGATACCCAGGTTCACGAAGGCTCCGGCCGGGATGTCGGCGGCAACGAGCTGCGCCATTTCATCGCGGGTGAGCTTTGCTTCGGTGGTGGTCATTACTTCTGTCCTCCCAGTTCCACCACGGTATCCACGAAGATGCCCGGGGTGATGACGTTTTCCGGATCGATGGCTCCGGGCTGGACGACCTCGTCCACCTGCACGATGGCCGCCTTGGCCGCGGTGGCCATGATCGGGCCGAAGTTCCGCGCGGTCTTGCGGTACACCAGGTTGCCCAGCGTGTCGGCCTTCAGCGCCTTGATCAGCGCGAAATCGGCGTGGATCGGGGTTTCCAGCACATAGCCCTTGCCATCGATCACGCGGGTTTCCTTGCCCTCGGCCAGCAGCGTGCCGTAGCCGGTGGGGGTGAAGAACCCGCCGATGCCGGTGCCGGCGGCGCGGATGCGCTCGGCCAGGTTGCCCTGCGGTACCAGCTCCAGCTCGATTTCCCCAGCCCGGTAGGCCTCATCGAAGTGCCAGGAGTCGGACTGGCGCGGGAAGGAACAGATGATCTTCTTGACCCGGCGTTCCTTGATCAGCAGGGCCAGGCCGGCGTCGGCCTGCCCGGCGTTGTTGTTCACGACCGTCAGGTCCTTCGCGCCGCAGTCCATGAGCGCGTCGATCAGTTCCATCGGCTGGCCGGCGTTGCCGAAGCCGCCGATCAGGACGGTGGCGCCGTCGGTGATCTCGGCGACGGCGTCCGCGGCCGAGGTGGCAATGCGTGGTGCCATGATGCTGCCTTTCTAAAAGCTACTTGGTTGCGTTGATGTTCTCGACAACGACGGCCAGGCCCTGGCCGACGCCGATGCAGATCGCGGCAAGCCCGTAGCGCTCGCCGGATTCTGCCAGGCGGCGGGCGACGGTGCCCAGGATGCGCAGGCCCGAGGCCCCCAGCGGGTGGCCGATGGAGATGGCCCCGCCCCAGGCGTTGACGATGGCCGGGTCGATGTCCCAGGCCCGGATGCAGGCCAGTGACTGGGCCGCGAATGCCTCATTCAGCTCGACCGCGGCAATATCCGACCACTTCAGGCCGGCCTTGGCCAGAGCCTTGTTGGCGGCTTCCACCGGGGCGAAGCCGAAGAACTGCGGATCCAGCGCGGCAGCGCCGTTGGAGGCGATGCGGGCGATCGGGGCGGCGCCCAGCAATTCGCCGCCGCGTTCGGAACCGATGAAGGCCGCCGAGGCGCCGTCGCTCATCGGCGAGGCGTTGCCCGCGGTCACCGTGGCATTCTCTCCGGTGCGGAATACGGTGCGCAGCTTGGAGAGGGTCTGGGCAGTGGAATCGGCACGAATGGTTTCGTCGCGGGTGACTTCGGTACCGCGCTTGTTCGCCGGCGGAACCGGAACTACCAAGTTGTCGTACTTGCCGGCCTGCCAGGCGGCCGCGGCCCGCTGGTGCGATGCCGCAGAGAATTCATCCTGGTCTTCGCGGGAGATGCCGTGCTTCTCGCGCAACTGCTCGGTGGCCTCGCCCAGCGATACCGTCCACTCCCCCGGCATGGCCGGGTTGACCAGGCGCCAGCCCAGGGTGGTGTTGGCCAGCTCCAGATTGCTCATCGGGAAAGGACGCTCGGTCTTGGGAAGCACCCATGGAGCACGGCTCATCGATTCGACGCCGCCCACCAGGACCAGGTCCGCGTCGCCGGTGGCGATCTGGCGGGAAGCTGCGATCGAGGCATCCAGCGAGGAGCCGCACAGGCGGTTCATCGTGGTGCCCGGCAGCGAGGTCGGCAACCCGGCGAGCAGGGTGGCCATGCGGGCCACATTGCGGTTTTCCTCACCGGCGCCGTTGGCGTTGCCGAAGATCGACTCGTCGATATCCGCGACATCCAGTTTGGGAGAACGGGCGACCAGCTCGCGCACCACGTGGGCGGCCAGGTCATCGGGGCGGTGGCTGGACAGCGCGCCGCCGATCTTGCCGAAGGGGGTGCGGATTGCGTCGTATAGGTAGGCCTGCTGCATCGTCTCACTGCTCCATCGCTGCGGTATGTTCACATCGTGAACTTATGTTCGTATAATGAACTTTAGCAGTTGATGTCCGCAGCCTCAATAGATTTCCATCGCGGTCCACCCGGTTCCCCGCACAAAAATGCCCCGGCTGCCGAAGCAGCCAGGGCACTCTCCAAGGCGAATATTGCTATTGCGCGTTAATCGCGACATTTAGCGGCTGCCATCCGGAAGACTCGTCGAACGCCGGATCCTGCACAGCTAGCGAGCAAATGGATCCAATGAAGTTTCCATCCTCGTCATAAGCGATCTCATCCCAATTTTCTTCAAAATCCATGCAGGAAACCGGCTCAATTTCGCTGGTCACCTTTCCATCTGCACCGAGGACTTGGCCAGCGGCTCGCTCTATTCCAAAGCTGGCAAACACAACCTTGGGCTCGCCCGGCGATGCTTGATACTTGTCCAGGGTGCTCATGGTTTCAATAACCCTGAATTCGCCTTCGTCAATGCTTCCGCCATTGGCATAGGCCTGGTCGGTCTGGGCGATTAGCTCCTGGCACAAGGTGCAGTGCGCTGCCGAGAAGCCCTTGAGTGCGGCGGTGTCACCGCTCGCCACCGAATAATTCAGCAGCTGCACCCAGTACTCCATGGCACCTTGCAGCCCTTCCTCGGTTTTCTCGCTGAGGACCGCCGGGCGCTGCGGAACTTTGGCATCTTGCTCCGGGGAGCTCGGCGTGGGCGACACGGTGCCAGCAGAAGGATCACCGGCCCCTCCCTGGGATGCACTGACGCAACCGCTGGCTGCCAGCGTCAATGCAGCCATCAAAGCTGCAATCTTTACTTGATGATTCCGAACCATTGCCGCCGCCTTCTTGGAGTTTATTCCGCATTCGAAAACGACATTACATCAAGCATTTCGATAATACGACCACTATTCAAATAACATTTTGGCTACTCTTCTCAATGAGAATCGCTGGAAAAATTCCACGTTAACTCTGGATGAACAAGGGAAATTCGGCGCGATAGCGAACCCTGCTTGCACTAAAGCGCAGAGCCGCTCACCTGGTTGCAGGAGAAGGGAAGCAGCCACTGCCCTAAAATAGTTCCATGGCCAATTCGCCCAGTGGGGACTCTATGCTGGACCGCTTGGTTCGGATCCTGAGTTCGTTTGATCTCAACAATCAGTCGCTCAGCGTCAGCAGCCTGGCCCGGCGTGCCGACATCCCCAAAGCAACCATGTACAGGTTGCTCGATGAATTGGTATCCCATGACTTGCTGGCGCGAGACGGGTCTGGCCAGGTGCGGCTGGGTTTGCGCCTGTGGGAATTAGCCAATCGAAGCGCTGCCACCCAGGACCTTCGCACCGCGGCATTGCCGTTCATGGAGGACATCAACCAGCTGCTGGGGCAAAATACCCAGCTCTCGGTACTGCACCAGGACGAGGTGCTGATCATCGAGCGTCTCTCGCGGCCGGGCTCCGTTGTCAATCAGGCGAATGTCGCCGGACGCATGCCTGTGCACCGAACCTCGATGGGCATGGCACTTTTGGCCTTTTCGCGGCCGGAAACCATTCACGGGTTCCTGGAACGCCACCACGAATTGATGACCGACGCCCATCCTGAACTCCGCGCAGAAATGGCGGAAATCCGGCGCAACGGGTTCGCCTCGTTCGACGGATTCATCGACCCGGAAACCACCGGTGCCGCCGCCCCGATCCTCGACGAGGCAGGCTATCAGGTTGCGGTTATTTCGGTGGTTGTTCCCCGCGACTCCGGAACACTGCAGTCCGCAGCTCTGGCGCTACGCACCGCAGCCCGGGGCATCGCTCGCGCACTGCGCCTCGACAACATCTAGCGACCAGAAATTGCAAGGCCAGCACCTTGTTGCGCTTGACCGGTGCGGCATAGATACGCAACCAATTATTCTCATTCATTGAGAATGCGCCTGTCTGCCGGGTCGCATGCACCGCATCCTGATGGAAGTTCTTCTTACTTCCTTAGACCACATGCATCGGTCCGGCAACGCAGCCGGGCGCTCGGCTTCTGGTCCAGACGACAGCAAGGCAGGGTCCATGGTTCAGAATCCACGCATCCTCAAGACCAAGGTCGGCATCATCGGCGGCGGTCCAGCCGGGCTCATGCTTTCGCATCTGCTGGCCAAAACCGGCATCGAGAACATCGTCGTGGAAATGCGCGACCACGAGGCCATCCGCAACACCCACCGCGCGGGCATCCTCGAAGCCCAGGCCGTCAAGATGCTCACCGAGTCCGGCGTGGATGGACGGGTCCTAACCCACGGCGACGAGCACGCCGGCATCGACCTGCGCTTCAACGGCGAATCCCACCCGCTGGACTTCCGCGACCTGGTCGACGCCACCGTCACCCTGTACGCGCAGAACGAGGTCTTCGTCGACCTGGCCGCGGCACGCCAACGCGACCAGGGCGACGTGCGGTACTCCTGCGAAGTCACCGAGATCCTGGACATGGAGACCTCCACCCCGAAGTTCCGCTTCACCGATGCGCAGGGCAACCTCTTCGAGGTGCACGCGGATGTCATCGTCGGCGCCGACGGCTCGCGCTCCTTCGCCCGCCGCCAGATGCCCGAAACGCTGCGCAAGGACTTCAAGGTCGCCTACCCCTTCGCCTGGTTCGGAATCCTCACCGAGGCACCGAAATCCGCCCCGGAGCTGATCTACGCGAATTCGCCACACGGCTTCGCGCTGATCTCCCAGCGCAGCGAAACCGTGCAGCGCATGTACTTCCAATGCGACCCGAACGAAGACGTGAACGCCTGGAGCGATGACCGCATCTGGGCCGAGCTGCAAAAGCGCGTGGACGGGCCAGATAACTTCCAGTTGAAAACCGGCGAGATCTTCGACAAGACCGTGCTGAGCTTCCGCTCCTTCGTGCGCGAACCGCTCTCCCACGGGCGCCTGTTCCTGATCGGCGATGCCGGGCACACCGTCCCGCCCACCGGCGCCAAGGGGCTGAACCTGGCCTTCGCCGATGTGAAGGTGCTCTTCGAGGCCCTGGATTCCTACTTCTCCACCGGCAGCGAACAGCTGCTGGACGGCTACTCGGACCTTGCGTTGAAGCGGGTCTGGAAGGCGCAGAACTTCTCCTACTGGATGACCTCCATGCTGCACACCCCGGTAGGCGGGGACCCGTTCATGGCCAAGCGCGCCCTGGGCGAGCTGGAAACGGTCACCTCCTCGCGGTTCGGCCAGCAGTACCTGGCCGAATCCTACACCGGCTGGCCGCACTCCTGATCTTCTATTGACCTCTCCAACCCTTTGCAAGGAGCCTGCAATGAGCACCGAAACCACACAGAAGGACGGCACCGGAGCCGAGTCCTTCGAGAATTCCCACGCTCTTGATCCGGCAGCCACCACCGCCAGCCAGGAGGAAATCAGCGGTGAAATCACCGGCATCCACGAGGCCTACCGGCAAGAAGTCCTGGCCGGCAAGAAAGCCGAGATCCAGCCGCGCGTAGACTTCGCGCCCTACCGCTCCTCGCTGCTGCGCCACCCCACCAAGAACCTGCACCATGTGGATCCGGAAACCATTGAGCTGCATTCACCGGCCTTCGGCCAGCGTGACGTGCACGCGTTGGAATCGGATCTGACCATCCAGCACAACGGCGAACCAATCGGCGAGCGCATCGTGGTGGCCGGCCGCGTGCTCGATGGCGATGGCCGCCCGGTGGCCGGGCAGCTGGTGGAAATCTGGCAGGCCAACGCCGCCGGGCGCTACATCCACAAGCGCGACCAGCATCCGGCTCCGATTGACCCGAACTTTACCGGCGTAGGCCGGGCGATCACCGGGCCGAACGGCGAGTACTCCTTCACCACCATCAAGCCGGCACCGTATCCGTGGAAGAACCACCACAACGCCTGGCGTCCGGCTCATATCCATTTCTCGCTGTTCGGCACCGACTTCACCCAGCGCATGATCACCCAGATGTACTTCCCGGGCGATCCCTTGTTCGCTCTGGATCCGATCTACCAGTCGATCACCGACGCGGATGCCCGCGACCGCCTGGTCGCCACCTACGACCACTCGATCACCAGCCACGAATGGGCCACCGGATATAACTGGGACATCGTGCTCACCGGCTCGAACCGCACCTGGATGGAAGATGAAGAGGGAGATCACTAACATGGCTCAGGCACCAGAACTGAAGCTCACCCCCACCCCGGGGCAGACCATCGGCCCATTCTACGGCTATGCGCTGCCCTTCGAGAAGGACAATGAGCTGGTCAACCAGGCACATCCGAACTCGGTGCGCCTGCACGGGGTTGTCTGTGACGGCAACGGCGAGATCATCCCGGACGCCCTGCTGGAAATCTGGCAGGCCGACGAGCACGGCAACGTAGTGTCCCGCGAAGGTTCGCTGGTGCGCGATGGCTACACCTTCACCGGCTGGGGACGGGTGGCGGTGGATAACGCCGGGCACTACACCTTCACCACCGTGAACCCGGGCGCTACCGAAGAGGGCAAGGCCCCGTTCATCATGCTCGCGGTTTTCGCCCGCGGCCTGCTCAATCGCCTGTTCACCCGCATCTACCTGCCGGAGGACACCGAAGCGCTGGCTAGCGACCCGTTGCTGTCATCGCTGGGCGAAGCAGAACGCGCAACGCTGATTGCTGCTCGCGAAGACGACGGCTCGCTGCGCTTCGATATCCGCCTGCAAGGCGGGAACGAAACGGTGTTCCTCTCCTACCCGCGCGAGAGCTAGTTGCCACCGCCACACCCCGCTGGATTGCCCCAGCGCCCGCACTGTTACGGGCGTTGGAGCGCCCGGCGGGGTGTTGCCCGTTGCCGGGCACTACAGTTCTAGATAGACGGCTTATACGCTCAACAGCTAAGAATCGAGGCACCGAATGGATGGCGCAGACTACGGCGTGCTGGCCCCCGCCTGGGCAGGAACTGCGGCCGCGGCCCTGGCCAGCGATGCGTCTTTCGTCCAAGCCATGCTAGATGCCGAAGCCGGATGGGTGCAGGTCCAGGCGGATGCCGACCTGTGCAGCGTCCAGGATGCGCAGGCCGTGCGCGAGGTGGCCAGCGTGGACCGCTACGACCTGGCCTTGCTGGCCTCCAGGACACCGGATGGGGCCAATGCGCTCATCCCGCTGCTGGGCATGATGCGCGACCTGCTCAAGCACGACGGGGCCGCGGCAACTGCGGGCACCGCGTTGCACCGCGGTGCCACCAGCCAGGACATCATCGACACAGCGCTGATGCTGGTCCTGTCCAAGACGCTCACGCTCACGCTGGCAGATCTGCGCAGCACCGCTGGCGGGTTGTCTGCCCTGGCGCAGGCCCACCGCGGGACCGTGTGCATTGCCCGCTCGCTGACCCAGCATGCGCTGCCCACCACCTTGGGCTGGAAAGCGGCCAGCTGGCTCTCGGCCGTGCTGGATGCCGAGCATCAGCTGGATGCCGCGGCGCGGCAGCTGCGCTTGCAATGGGGCGGTGCGGTGGGCACGCTCGCCTCCCTGGAGCAGCTGCTCTCCGGCCAGCCGGAGACAACGGCCACAAGCCAGTCGCTGTCCTCGGATCTGGCGGCCCTGCTGGGTCTGGAGGATCCGGGAACGCCCTGGCACACCAACCGCATGCCGATTCTCCAGCTTGGCTCCGCGCTGGGTGCGGCCATTGCCGCGCTGGGGACCCTGGGCGCTGATGTGCTCACCGCCTCCCGTCCGGAAATCGGCGAGCTGTCCGAACCTCGCGAGGCCGGCAAGGGCGGCTCCTCGGCCATGCCGCAGAAGCAGAACCCGGTGCGCTCGGTACTGCTGCGCAATGCGGCATTCAGCGCCCCCGGATTGCTCTCCACCCTGTTCACTGCTGCCGGCACCGCGGTGGATGAACGCCCCGATGGCGGCTGGCACGCCGAATGGAGTGCCCTGCGCGAACTCGCCCGGCTTGCCGCCGGCGCCGCACAGCACGGCGCTTTCCTGGCCAACGGCCTGAGCGTGAACCACCAGGCCATTGAACGGAACCTTGCCCTCGGCGGAGACGCAGTTCTTTCCGAACGCGTGGCTACCGTGTTGGCACCCCTGGTCGTCGGCGGCAAGCCGGCCATCCAGGCCTTGGTGCGCCGCAGCCTCGACGAGGGCATTTCCCTGCGCGATCTGCTGCGCCTGGAAATCTCCGTGCATGACCTGGGCGACCAGCACCTCTACGAATTATTTGATCCAGCTGGCTACCTCGGTGCCGCGGATCGCTTCACCGAAACCGTACTCGCCGATTACTCGGCACGGAAGGAATCATGGCAGTCCCGCAACTAACCCCCTCCTTGCTGCACACCGACAAGGCACTTCCCACCCTCATCGTCGGCCCCTCGCTGGGCACCGCGGCCCTGCCGCTGTGGGCCCCGGCCTTGCCGTACCTCAAGGACAAGTTCCAGGTCATCGCCTGGGACCTTCCGGGGCACGGCGAAAGCAAGCCGTCCACCGAAGCCTTCTCGCTGGCCGAACTGGCTACCGGCGTCACCAAGGCCGTCGAGGCGCTGCGTGCCGACGGCGTCATCTCCGAGGGCAGCAAGCTGTACTACGCCGGAGTGTCGGTCGGCGGGGCCACCGCCCTGCAGCTGGCCGTGGACCACACCGGCTTCTTCAATGCGTTGTCCTCCATCTGCTCTGCGGCGAAGATCGGCACCCCCGAAGGATGGACCGACCGTGCCGAGCTGGTCGCCAAGGCCGGCACCCCGACCATGGTCGCCGGTTCTGCCGAGCGCTGGTTCGCACCGGGATTCATCGAGAAGGAACCGGTGATCAGCACCGAGCTGCTGCACAGCCTGCAGGACGCTGACCGCTTCGCCTACGCCCACGCCTGCGGCGCCTTGGCAGGATTCGACGTGCGCGGGCAGCTGGCTTCAACCAGCGACCCGATCATTGCCATCAACGGCGCACAGGACCAGGTGTGCCCTCCGGCAGATGCGGAGTTCATCGCCGAAAATGCACCCCGCGGAACCATGGCGGTCATCGATTCGGCCTCCCACCTGGCTCCGGCCGAAGCTCCCGAAGAGACCGCGGCCTTGCTGGCCGAGTTCTTGCTGTCCAACTAGAAGCGAGGACCTGCAGAAATGGCTGATTCACCGCGCCTTCCCGGCGATACCTACGATGCCGGCATGGAGGTACGCCGCCAGGTGCTGGGCAACGAGCACGTTGAGCGTTCCACCAGGAACTCGAATGAGTTCACCGACGAATTCCAGGAAATGATCACCCGCTACGCATGGGGCACCATCTGGACCCGCGACGGCCTGCCACACACTACCCGCAGCGCCATCACGCTGACCGCAATGATCGCCGGCGGCTACTGGGAAGAACTGGAAATGCATGTGCACGCGGCCCTGCGCAACGGCATGACTCCCGAAGAAATCAAGGAAGTCTTCTTGCAATGCGCCATCTACTGCTCCGTTCCGGCAGCGAACGTGGCGTTCAAGATCGGCAAGAAGGTGCTGGAGGAGTACGCGGCAGCCGAAGGAGACTAGCGGTGACACCGCGCCGCTAGCGGCGCGCCGCCGCGGCTTGCCGGATCGAGTGCAGCAGGGCCCACGGGACGATACCGCTGGTGCGCGGGTTGCGTGGCGAGGGGTGGTTCTTGATCGAGAAGCTGTACTCGCCGGCTGGGCCGCGCGCCTCGATGCGGTGCTCGGTCAGGCCTGCCTCCGGGTCGGCGATCAATCTGGCTGTCACCGCATCCCAATCCCCCACAGCCAACGCCACCGCCGCGGCCACATTCAATGACTTCGGGAAGTCCTGGGCCGCTGCCGCGGCTGGACCGCGAAATACCTCTACCGGTCCGGCGGCCTGCTCCAATTCACCGCGCAGCTGCGCATCCATCCACGGCTGCACCAAGATGGCCGGCAGCTTGCGCGTCGTCACCAGCACCTGGTCGATGCCGCCCATCCGGGCAGCCGCGCCCAGCAGGTCCAATCCGCCGATGGCCCCAGCAGTGCTGGACAAGCGTCCCGGTCCGGCGGCCTGCACTTGCGCGGCGAACTCCGGGTCAGCCAGCGCTCCCATGGAACTGGCCAGCAGGTCAACCCCGGAGGCCAGGATGCACACCGCATTCTCGCGCAGGGCTTGCTGGCCCGCGCATTCGACCACCAGGTCGCAGCGCTCCAGGGCCGCCTCCCAGCTCAGCTGCTCATGCTCCAGCCCGGCTTGCGGACGGCGCAGGATCACCCCTTCGAGCTGGGCACCGTGCACCGTCCCGGCTGCCAGTTGCTCCGCCACCACGGAGCCGATCGCCCCGTGGCCCAGTACTCCCACCCGATACATGCTGCCCGTGGCCATGCCCGTCCTGTCCGAAAAGATCGATGTAAGCTACCGCCAGCTTAGGCCAGCTCGCAGGCTCGGCACGAACTGCCAGCTGCCCAGCGTGCGGGCTATCCGCGCAACGGATCCGGTATCCGCGCTATGGCCCGGAAACGGTTGCATGGTCCGTGCGTTCCATGAGCCGGGAGGCGGCATAGCCGAAGAGGATGCCCCAGAACGCTGCATGGATATTGAACAGGTCCAGGCCGGAAATCGTCACGACGAACGTCACCAGGGCGCCCAGGGTGAATTTGGTGGCGAAGGCCGTCACGAAGGCCTGCTGCAGGGCCTTGAGCATGGCGATGCCTCCCAAGGCCAACACGAAAGCCTCGGGGGTGGCCAGCATGAAGCGCGTCAGCGTCGGAGCGAACAGGGCGAAGAGCAGGGACAGGAGGCCATAGACCACCGCCGCGGTGTACTGGCGGTGCTTCTCCCCAGATGATGTGAGCAACGCGTTGGTCGGCCCGGTGACGCAGGCGGACACCGCGCCGAAGCATGCATTCAGGATCGAGAACCCGCCCGAGGCCAGCGCAAAGGCATTGACCGGGGGACGGTGCCCGGCAGAGCGCAGCACCGCTACGCCCTGGCCGTTCTGCACGATCAGCACGGTAATGGCCAACGGCACCACAAGTTCCAGCTGCGCAGCCCAGGTGAATTCCGGAGCGGTGAACACCGGAGTGGCCAGCACGGGCCCACCAGCTGCGTCCAACGCGAACTGGCCGCTGGCGGCCACCGCGATGACCCCGGCGATCAGCGTGCCCAGCACCGGGGGCAGCCTTCTGCCCAGCGCCGGCACCGCGGCGAGCAGGACGAAGACCAGCACCATGGGTCCGGCCACCACCGGGTTGGCTTGGGTGGAAGAGACGATATCGGTGCCGAAGCGCAAGAACACCGCGGCCACCATGGCCATCACGATCGGCATGGGAATGGCCGCCATGATCCGGCGCACCACCCCGGTAGCGCCCAAGGCCAGGACCAGCACCCCGGAGACGAAGAAGGCCCCGACCACCTCGGGGAAGGACAGGTGCTGCAGCGAAGGGCCCAACAGCACCGTGCCGGGGATGGACCAGGCGAATCCCAGCGGCTGGCGGTAGAGCAGGGACATCACGATGGTCGCCAACCCGGCGGAAAGGAAGATCCCGCAGACCCAGGAGGCCATCTCGGCTTGGGACAGCCCGCCAGCGACACCCACCGCAAGGGTGACCGCGATGGGGCCGGAGGCGGAGAAAACCAGCCCGATCACGCCATTGCTGGCATACGTCCCGCCCAAGTCGCGCAGCAGGGCGCGGATCCCGGCAGGCCGCTGCACGGCCCGCTCCAGCAGCGGTTCGCGCGGTGCTCCCGCAGCTGCTGGAGTCGATTCGCGGGTTGGCAGGTTATCGGCGGGTTTGGGCATGTGCGCTCCTGGGCGATGGTGGCAGTGTCATTGGCAGTGGCATTAATAGTCCACCACCATTGCACGGCTCCAGGGGCCGTGGGACGTGGCGCATTGATCCGGGGTATGGCATTCCTAGGATAGTTCTGGCTGCTGGCTGCCACTGCACGCAGGGCTAGGATAGTTCTGGCTGCTGGCTGCCACTGCACGCAGGGCTAGGATAAGACCGGGGCGATGCGGCCCGCGGATGAAAGGAATGCAGGGATGAATTCCAATACCGAGCTCGGCGAATTCCTCAAGGTACGGCGGGCCCTGGTCAGCCCGGCAGGCGATGGCGGTCCCCGGCGGCGCGTGCCTGGCCTGCGCCGCGAAGAGGTTGCGGTCCTGGCCGGCGTGAGCACCGACTACTACACCCGGCTGGAACAGGGCCGGCACAAGCGCCCTTCCGAATCCGTGCTCGGCGCGTTGGCCACGGCCCTGGAACTGGATGAGACGGCGGCCGGGCATTTGTTCAATCTGGCCCGCTCGGTCTCCGGTTCCGGGCGCAACAACCCGTCGAGCAGCATCCAGCGGGTACGCCCCTCATTGCATCAGCTGCTGGATTCCTTCACCGGGCATCCGGCCTTCATCCGCGGACGGCGTACCGAGGTGCTGGGCATGAATGCGCTGGCCGCCAGCCTGCTCACCGACTTCTTGGTCAAGCCGGTGCGCCACCGCAGCCTGATCCGCTGGGCCTTCCTGGATCCCGAAGCCAGGCAGCGCTAGGCCGACTGGGAGCAGATCGCCGCCTCGATGGTCGGCACCTTGCGCCTGGATGCCGGGCGCCATCCGCATGATCCGCTGCTCGCGCAGCTGGTCGGAGAGATGTCCATGAACAGCGAAGAGTTCCGCACCTGGTGGGCCGATCACCGGGTGGTCGAGCGGCGGGACGGGATCAAGCGGTTCAACCATCCCCAGGTGGGCTATCTGGAGGTCAACTACGAGGCCTTGGACGTGACCGGGGCACCGGACCAGACCCTGTTCATCTACACCACCGAGCCAGGCTCGGACTCCGAAGCGAAGCTGCGCGATCTGGCCGCGCTGCTCAACGGCCAGGGACCGGTGCCCGAAGCCTAGCTGCGTGCTGGGATCAGCGATTTGCCGAGCCAGCTGCGCTCCAGCTCGTTGAGCGGGCGCGACGAGATGCCATCGGCTGCCAGCGGCACCATGACCGTGGTCGAGTCGAATACCGGCTGCCCGTCCTGGTAACCGATGCCCCGCACGGTGAAGGACTTGTTGCCCAGCCGGCTGATGCCCATGCGGATGAGCATCTCGGGCTGGTAGTACAGCGGGCGCAGGTAGTCGATCTGGATCGATGCCACCACGGTGCCGAATTCGAAACGGCCTGTTGTCCCGTCCTCGCGCGTCCAGCGGATGCGGGCTTCTTCCATCAGGGTCACGATGCGCGCATTGTTCACATGTCCCAGAGCATCCTGGTCCGACCAGCGCAGCTGCAAGATGACTTCGGTAGCCGCGGCCAGTTCATCGTTTGTCGTTTCACTCATGGAACCCATTGCACCAGAAACCCGGGCTGGCTACTGCGCCCGTGACGGCTCATGAACTTGGGTCATTGCCAGCAGGCAACCACCGTGCATCCTCGTTGTTGGCGTCCTTGCAGATCCATTCCCGGGCCGGCCCGTAGCACCGCAGCTCATCGGTGAACCAGAACGTCTGGTCCGGGTCCCACCCGGCAATCACGCTGGCGTATTCTTCATCGATGTCGAGGCACTGCCCGGCGAGCGCCAGATAGGCGCCGATACCCAGATGCACCCCGTCGTAATCGCGCGCCACGGCCAGCCAGTCGGGGATCTTCCATGCGCCGTCGCGCCCGGTGGACAGGTACCAGTCGTGGCGCTTGTGCGCGGTGACCTCGATGCCGTGCTCGCGGCAGAGCCGGATCCAGTCCTCGGCCGTGGCGATCTCCAGCACCTTGGCTGCGGGAGGCACGCTCGTGAACCTGACGCTGGCTTGCTCCCATCCGAAACCGTCCTCCACGCAGCTCAGGCCCACTGGCTCCCGGTCTGGGAACACACCGGTAGTGGAGGGCAGGCGGCTGCTGGGCTTGGACCACCATTCCCCGCTGAAGCTGCCCAGCGGGGTGCTGCTCATTTCGGCGGCATCGCGGGCTTCGGTCGCCAGGATGCCGGCCCTCCACTCCTGCAGTAGGCCCAGGGCATTGCTGCCGGGAGCCTGCGTCCTGCCCTGCGGGTCATGCTGGTCGAATTCGACCTGGAATTGGTTGCGCAGATCCACGGGATCCATCCACCCGGCCGCGAGCCCGCTGTCCGCCAAGTGCCGGGCCACGCGCTCAAGCGGCGCGGCCAGTTCCGGCAACGCCAGCAGGGTGTCTTCCCCATCCGGTTCCTGCCAATAGCGGGCACTGTCGACCGAGCGGACCAGCGCTTGCTGCAGCAGCGCTGCTGTGGCCGGAACCAAAGTGGTGCTGTCCAGGCGCCGGGCGATCTGCTGGACGCTGGTTTCGGGCATGCTGGATTCATCCGCGCCAAACAGGCCAACGCTTTCGCCGCGTTCTACCGCTACGTGATACGCGGCGTAGAACATCGCCGCATGCAGCGGATGCTCCCCGAACGCCGGTAGCAGCTTCTCTTCGCTGGCAGTGGCGAACTCCCACAGCATCCTGCGCCCGCGCGCGCCTGCCATGAGCGCCTGCACTAGTTCCATCCGCGCCACTTCATTTCACTGGTTCGAAAACAGTAAATCCCGCCAAGACAGTCGATAACTATTTACGGGATCGATTATTAGACATTACCTGAACAGGGGTTGCAATTCACCTGCCATTGGCGACCGTGGAAGACGGCCGGCCAAGGGGCCGGCAGATTGTCCCCACCCGGAGGAACGTTCGTGAAAATCTTCGCTCGACCCGGCAAAACCAATCATCTCACCCCACTGCATCTCACCGCCGGAAGCCTAGTTGCCATTGCAGCTTCCACCGCATTCATCGGCGCCACCCCGGAACTCGAGGCAGTGCCGGCAGCCAAGTCCGCCGCGGACTGGAGCTCCTCGACCTACCGCGGGTCAGTCGAGGTGATCCCGGCAGGAACTGGCCGCAGCGGCACCGCGCAAGAGACGCTCGACGGAGTGGTCTTCGAGGATCGCAACAAGAACTCCACGCAGGATGCCAACGAGCCTGGCCTACCGAACGTCACGGTTTCCAACGGCCGCGACGTCGTGGCCACCGATGGGCAGGGACGCTACGAACTTCCGGCATACAACAACATGACCGCGTTCCTCACCCAGCCACGCGGATTCCAGGTTCCGGTCGACGACGACCACGTCGCCCAATTCTTCTACACCCACCTGCCTGAAGGCTCCCCGGACCTGAAGTACGACGGCATCGCCCCGACCGGGCCGCTGCCCGAGGCAGTCAACTTCCCGCTGGTGGCCAGCAGCGCCACGCAATCGCCCGAGCAGAGCTGCGTCATCGGTGCCGATGTGCAGACCTATACCCAGCAGGAAGTCGAGTACGCCAGGGAAGGCGCTTTCGCCGATCTGGCGGCCCGCACCGACTACACCGGCTGCGGCGCCTTGTTCATCGGCGACCTCGTGGGAGATGACTTGACTTTCTTCCATCAGACCCGCGAGCTGGCGTCCATGCTCAACGGACCGGCTCGCTTCTTGCCCGGTAACCACGATATTGACTACGACTCGTTGGACGGCCAGCACGAGTTCGATTCCTTCCGCGCCCAGTTCGGCCCGGAGTACTACTCCTATGACACCGGCAAAACGCATGTCATTGCGTTGAGCACCATTGAATACCCCACTGCGGTTCCGGCCAAGAAGAGCGACTACACCTACGGTCTGGGCAAGCGCCAGCTGCAATGGCTGCGCGCGGACCTTGCCGAGGTTCCGAAGAACAAGGCCATCGTGCTGGCCGGGCACAGTCCCCTGCTTGAATTCTTCTATAGCGATGAGCACTCCACCAAGCAGCTCAAGGAGATCTACAAGCTGCTTGACGGACGCGAAGTCATCGCTTTGGGCGGGCACACCCACATGTCCGAGAACCTGCGTGCCGGTGATCTGATGGATGGCTGGCGCGAGAAAGTCGGTGAAGAGGGATTGCCCTTCACCCATCTGACCGTCCCGGCTATTTCGGGACAGTGGTACGACGGCCGGGTCACCGAGAACGGCTACCCGACTTCCATCCAGCGCGACGGCACCCCTCCTGGAGTGCTCACCTTGGATATCAAGAACACCAAGATCACCGAGAGCTTCACCGTTACCGGTGGAGATTCCAGCAAGCAGATGTCCCTGGGTTTGAACACCCCGGCGTACCGGCAGTGGTACGAGGAGAATCTGGAAAAGGAGCGCGGCACGGTTCCGGCCCTGGATGACCCGCTGGCGGTGAGCCGGCAGGGACTGGCCGAGGACACCTGGCTGACCACGAACTTCTGGATGGGCAGCACCGGCTCCGCTGTCGAGGTCTCCATCGACGGACAGGACCCGGTTGCGGCCGAGCGGACGCAGAAAATGGCCGGCGAACGCCCGCTGTCAGGCGCCGAGTACTCGGATCCGGCGGCCATCGCCGAGCAATTCGTCCATGGCGGCGGCTTCGCCGAGAAGACAAGCCACTTGTGGCGCTTGGAACTGCCAGATGATCTCTCCGTCGGGGCGCACACCGCCACGGTGACTGCCACCGACGTGCATGGGCGTTCTTTCACCGAGGAATTGGATTTCACGGTCATCGGGTAGCGTCATCCTTCGAGCTGATGCCTGCATGGGCAGGCACCAGCTTTTTGTTACGCCCGCAGTGGGACAGCATCGGCTGCAGGTGCCTAGGATGAATCCATGCGCATTGCAATCCTGGATGATTACCACAACGTGGCCCGCTCGCTGGCCGATTTCGACGGCCTCGCCGTCGCCCTGGACGCCGAAGTCACGGTCTTCACCGAGCACCTGGGCCACGAGGACAGTACCGTCGTCCAGGCGCTGCAGCCCTTCGACGCCATCGTCGCCATGCGCGAACGCACGCCTTTCCCGGCCGCCCGGCTGGCTGCGCTGCCCAACCTGAAGCTGCTGGTCACCACCGGCCGCCGCAACGGATCCATCGACCTGCAGGCTGCCAAGAACCAGGGCATCGTGGTCAGCCACACCGGCTATGTGGCTACCGATGCCGCCGAGCACACCTGGGCGCTGATCCTCAGCGCCGCGCGCCGACTGGACGTGGAGCTGTTTTCCGCGGACCGCCCGCTGGCCGCTGGCACGGGCTGGCAGACCACTTTCGGACTGGGCCTGTCCGGCAAGACCCTGGGCGTCTACGGCCTGGGAAATCTGGGAGCGAAGGTTGCGAAGGTCGGCTTGGCCTTCGGCATGCGGGTCATCGCCTACAGCCAGAATCTCACCAAGGCCCGCGCCACCGAAGTGGGCGTGGAGCTGGTCTCCGAAGCCGAGCTGTTTTCCACCAGCGACATCGTCACCGTGCACCTGAAGCTCTCGGAGCGCAGCACCGGGGTCATCGGACCCAAGCAGCTGGCGTGGATGCGTCCCGATTCCATCCTGGTCAACACCTCGCGCAGCAGGATCGTGCAGACCGACGCGCTCATCGACGCACTGGACAGCCGGCAGCTGCACCTGGCCGCCGTGGATGTCTTCGACGTGGAACCGCTGCCGGCCAAGGACCGGCTGGCCGCTACCCGGGGCGTGATTGCCACTCCGCATATCGGCTATGTGACCATCGAGCAGTTCGAGATGTTCTACCGCGACGCGGTGGAAGACATCCGCGCATGGGCTAGCGGCGCACCGATCCGCGTACTGAGCTAGTAACGCGCGGACGCGGCACGAAGTAGTAGTGCAAGATCGCCACCACCGCGGCCCACGCGGCGCCGATCAGCAACCCCACCAGGACATCTGAAACCCAGTGGTGTCCGATGTAGATGCGTGAAGCGCCCATCGCCAGGACGAATAGCGCCGCGACGATGGAAATCAGGTAGGCGTAGCGGCGCAATCCGTAGACGATCGCCAGGTAGCAGGAGATGCCGATCAGCGCCGCCGAGTTCAGCGTATGCCCGCTGGGGAACGAAAAGGTCTGCGGCGGCGCCGGGCCTCCGGGAACGCCTTGGGGACGCGGCATCTGGAGGCTTGTCTTGAGAATAACGGTCAGCAGGACCGAGACCAGCGCGGTGAATGCCACCGTGGCCAATGGCCAGAAGCTGCGCGTCTTCCAACTCAGCAGCGCGATGATCACCAGCATGATCATGATCATGCCCGGGGTTGATCCCCAGAAATACAGGAAATCCGAGGCAGAGAACAGGAAGGGCGACTGGTTCTCCGCGATCCACCGGTAGACCGGCTCATCCAGATCCCGGGCCCAGCCGCCTGCATGCAGGGACACCAGCACACGGCGGGTGAAGTAGAACATGGCAACGATCAGGCCGAAGACCATCCACAACGCCTGAGTGCCGCGGGACCGTCCACCTTGCCGGAAGTACCAAGAAGATCGCATGCACTCCATCGTATCGGGACGGGAGCGAAGCGCTGAACTCAATGGATGCGGAACAATGGAAGCATGACAATCAAGGTGCTGGCAGTTGGCAAGAAACACGAATCCTGGGTGGACGAGGGAATTTCCCGCTACGAGAAGCGGCTGAAGAAGCCCTTCAACCTCACTTGGCAGCTGCTGAACCATTCTTCGCGCGAAAACGATGCTGCCCGCACCGAGGAATCCGCCCGCATCCTGGCGAAAATCGATGACCGCGATTTCGTGGTGCTGCTCGACGAGCGCGGAAAGAACGTGGACTCCCCCGCGCTGGCCAATACTTTGCGCACCCCGATTGATGCTTCGCGCAACGTCGTGATCATCATCGGCGGCGCGTACGGCGTGGACGCATCCGTGCATGCGCGGGCCAATTTCATCTGGTCGCTTTCGAAGCTGGTCTTCCCGCACCAGCTGGTGCGCTTGATCCTCACCGAGCAGCTCTACCGCGCGCAGGACATCCTGGCAGGCGGGAAGTACCATCACGTTTAAGCCATTCCCTTGACTTTCCAACTTGGAAAGACAAGACTTTCCATAACGGAAAGTGGGGAAATCATGGCTGATGGGCAAGAACGAATCGACAAGCTGACCGCCGCGGAGCGCCTGGCCTCCGCGGACCAGGCCTCGAACAAGATGGTCGCTGCCGGCACTTCTTCCCGGGCCACCCTCTTCGTGTACGTGGTGCTCGGGAGCATCGCGATGAGTCTTGAACATGTCCTTTCGCCAAAGATGGCTCTGGGGTTATTCGCGGTGGCTGTCGTTGCAGCCCTCGTGCACTACATGATTATGCGCAGCCGCGCCACGATGCGCCCTTTGCTCAGCAGCTCGGCAACCTACGGCTGGTACGCGTTCCTGGCGTCAATGATCGTGATGTGCCTGCGCTTTTGGGTCGCCGAGGACCCTTGGAGCATCGGTGCGAAACTAGTCGTCTCCTGCACCGCCTTATGGCATTTGCTTTCCGCCGCGCAAACGGCATGGGACAAGGACCGTGTGCAAGATGCCCAGGAAATGGCGGGCTAGCCAGGTGAACAATTCGCAGATCCCCTCGGAGCGCGAAGCCGCTTCCCAACTCGCCGCGGCCGAAGAAGCCGCGAGCGGCACCGTCAGCGCCACCGAAGCCCCCGGGGCATTCATGATTGTCCTGGGCCTCGTCACGGCGGCAATCTTTTCGCTCTACGGAGTCATCGACATCGCCCTTTGGTACTGGTCGCCGGTGCTCTTTGTGCCATTGATCGCCTGGTACGCCTACTGGTCGCGCCAGCGGCCCAAGCGCCGTCCCGCATTGAGGCACTCGGGCAAATACATCGCTGTCATGCTGTTCATGATGCTCGCCCTGCAATTGTGCACCTTCTGGATTCCCCAGACTTGGCTGTTCGCGATACCCAAATTCCTCGCATTGGCCGCTGTCTTCACCGGTTCCCTGTGGATCATGCGCCGCGAAACCATCAAATCCCGCATCAAGGATGGAAATGAACAAGCCATCTAGCAATGCGCAATTCGACGAGCTGATCCATGCACCCATCCGGCTGCGCATTTGCGCCAGCCTCGCCCCGGTGCAGTGGGCAGAATTCGCGCACCTTCGCGGCATCCTCGATGTCGCCGACTCCGTCTTGAGCAAGCACCTCAAGCAGCTCGCCGATGCCGGGTATATCGGCATCGAGCGGTTCACCAAGCTGGGGCGCAGCCATATGCGCGTTTCGCTGACCAAATCCGGACGCCAGGCCTATGTCAGCCATGTGGCGGCCCTGCGGGAGATCACGGCGGGCGGATAATGGCCGATCTTGTCGTTCGCAGACCGTAGTATCGATTCCATGAGCGATGTCCTGTCCCGGTTCGGCGCAGCCACCCGCAAGTGGTTCACCGACGTCTTCTCCGCGCCCACCGTTGCCCAGAGTGGCGCCTGGGAATCCATCTCGGACGGGAAGCACACCCTGGTCATCGCGCCAACCGGCTCTGGCAAGACCCTGGCCGCGTTCCTCTGGGCACTGGACCGGCTGCACCACGCGGAACTTGACGCTCCAACATTGCCGGGGATGGACTCCGATGCCGATCATCCAACGGGCAATGGCACCAAGGTGCTCTACATTTCTCCGCTGAAGGCCCTCGGGGTCGACGTGGAGCGCAACCTGCGTTCTCCGCTCGCTGGCATCCGCGCCACCGCGCACGAAATGGGCTTGTCCCAGCCGTCGGTGTCGGTGGGAGTGCGCTCGGGAGACACCCCGGCAAATGACCGGCGCAAGCTGCTCAAGGACCCGCCCGAAATCCTGATCACCACGCCCGAGTCGCTGTACCTGATGCTCACCAGCCAGGCACGCAAGACCCTTGCCGAGGTGCACACCGTAATCATCGATGAGGTCCACGCGATTGCCAGTACCAAGCGCGGAACCCATTTGGCCCTGTCCCTGGAACGGCTCGACGCGCTGCTGCCCGCCCCGGCCCAGCGCATCGGGCTCTCTGCCACCGTCGAGCCGCCCGAAGAAGTGGCCCGCTTCCTGGCCGGCTCCGCCCCGGTGAACATCGTGCGCCCGCCGTCCACCAAGAAATGGGAGTTGGCGGTGCGCGTCCCGGTGGAAGACATGACCGACCTGCCTTCCGCGGCCGGAGCGCATGATCTGGGTCCGGGTTCCTCCCCCACGGCGTCGGCGAGCATCTGGCCGCATGTGGAGAACCAGCTGGTGGATCTGGTGCTGGACAACCATTCGACCATCATCTTCGCCAACTCCCGCCGGCTGGCCGAGCGGCTGACCGGACGGCTGAACGAAATCTACGCCGAACGCGAGGGATTCAGCGCCGAGAATGCTTCCACCTCCACCCCCGCCGCGCTGATGGCCCAGGCCGGCTCCACCGCTGCCGCGCACCCGGAAGCTCCGTTACTGGCCCGTGCCCACCACGGCTCGGTATCCAAGGACTCCCGTGCCCAGATCGAAGAAGATCTGAAGCTGGGCAAGCTGCGGGCCGTGGTCGCCACCAGTTCACTGGAGTTGGGCATCGATATGGGACTGGTGGATCTGGTGATCCAGGTCGAATCCCCCAACTCGGTCTCCTCCGGACTGCAGCGTGTGGGCCGTGCCGGCCACCAGGTCGGCTCGGTATCCCAGGGCATTTTCTTCCCCAAGCACCGCGCCGACCTGCTCTCCACCGCCTTGGTGGTTACCCGCATGCGCCAGGGAGCCATCGAGAAGATGGTCATCCCGGCCAACCCGCTGGATGTTCTGGCGCAGCAGACCCTGGCCGCAGTAGCCATGGATGACTTGGACGTAGAGCAATGGTTCGACACCGTACGCCGCTCCGCGCCCTACCAGCAGCTGCCGCGCAGCGCCTACCTGGCCACGCTGGACATGCTCTCGGGCAAGTACCCTTCGGATGAATTCGCCACCCTGAAGCCGAGGCTGATCTGGGACCGGGATGCCGGAACCCTGTCCGCCCGCCCCGGCGCCCAGCGCCTGGCCGTGATTTCCGGCGGCACCATCCCCGACCGCGGGCTCTTTGGCGTGTTCCTGGCCGGCTCCGAAGATGACAAAGCTCCCAAGCGCGTGGGCGAGCTGGACGAGGAAATGGTCTATGAATCCCGCGTCGGAGACATTTTCGCGCTCGGTGCGACCAGCTGGCGCATCGAAGACATCACCCATGATCGGGTGCTGGTCACCCCGGCTTTCGGCCAGCCGGGCAAATTGCCCTTCTGGCACGGCGACGGGCTGGGACGCCCGGTGGAACTCGGGGCGGCGCTGGGCGAATTCACCACCAGCTTGCTGGCCAGCGAACGCGCCGAAGCGGCCGAAGTGCTGCACGGCAGCGGGCTGGATCCGTTCGCCGCGAACAATCTGCTCAACTACCTGGACGAGCAGCGCCGGGCCACCGGCCAGGTGCCCAACCACCAGAATTTCGTGATCGAGCGCTTCCACGACGAGCTGGGCGACTGGCGGGTCATCCTGCACTCCCCGTTCGGCTTGGCCGTGCACGCCCCGTGGGCGCTGGCCGTCGGCGCGCGGGTCCGCGAACGCTGGGGGCTGGACGCCTCCGCGATGGCCGCCGACGACGGGATCGTGCTGCGCATCCCCGCCATGGACGATGAGCCGCCCGGGGCGGACCTCTTCGCCTTCGAAGCCGACGAGATCATCGAGGTGGTCACCTCGCAGGTGGCCAATTCCGCGTTGTTCGCCTCCCGCTTCCGCGAATGCGCCGCCCGCGCGCTGCTGCTGCCGCGGATCAACCCGACCAAGCGCACCCCGCTGTGGCAGCAGCGCCAGCGTGCCAGCCAGCTGCTGGATGTGGCCCGCAACTACCCGGACTTCCCGATCATCCTGGAAACCGTGCGCGAATGCCTGAATGATGTCTACGATCTGCCGGCGCTGTCCAGGATCCTCTCCAGCATCTCCTCGCGGGCCATCCGCCTGGTGGAAGTCACCACCGAACTGCCTTCGCCCTTCGCCCAATCCCTGCTTTTCGGCTACGTGGCGCAGTTCCTCTACGAATCCGACGCGCCGCTGGCCGAACGCCGCGCCGCCGCCCTGAGCCTGGATCCGGTGCTGCTGGGCGAATTGCTCGGGCGCAACGATGTCCGCGAAGTCCTGGATCCCAAGGTCATTGCAACCTTGCAGGAGCAGCTGCAGCATCTGGCGCCGAACCGGCGTCTGGCCGGCATGGAAGGCTGCGCAGATCTGCTGCGCCTGCTCGGTCCCTTGAGCGCTGAACAACTGGCGCAAAGGCTGCGCGATCCCGCCGACGAGGAAACGGCACTGGATATCGACAGCGCCCGCGCACATGCCGAAGCCCTGGTCTCTACCCGCCGCGCTTTCACCCTGCGCCAATCAGGAGAACTGGCTTACGCGGCAATCGAAGATGCCGGCAAGCTGCGCGATGCGCTGGGCACGCCCCTGCCAACCGGCATCCCTGCGGCATTCCTGGAGCCAGCAGCCTCACCAATCCAAGATCTGGCCTCTCGATTCGCCCGCACCCATGGTCCCTTCACGATTGGTGAAATGGCCGCGCAGCTGGGACTCGGCGTGGCCGTCCTGCGCCCGGTGCTCGACCAGCTGGTAGCCGCTGGACGCTTGTCCTTGGGAGCGTTCCGTCCATTGGAGATCGTTCCCGCTGGCGTGAGCGGTGATGAATACTGCGATGTCCAAGTCCTGCGCACCATCCGCACCCGTTCGCTGGCCGCGCTGCGAGCCGAGGTGGAACCGGTGGACCAGGACACCTACGGGCGCTTCCTGCCAGCCTGGCAGCAGATCGGTTCTTCGCTGCAGGGCGCCGACGGCGCCTATGAAATCGTTGCCCAGCTCGCCGGCGCCGAGGTCCCCGCTTCCGCCCTGGAATCCTTCGTGCTCCCGGCAAGGATGAAGGGCTACCAGAATTCCTGGCTGGACGAGCTGTGCAGCTCCGGGGACATCCTTATCTGCGGAGCCGGAGCCGCCGGCGGCAAGGACGGCTGGCTGTCGCTGCACACAGCCGAGCATGCAGCGCTGAGCCTTCCCCAGCCCGATGCCAGCACGCTGCAGGCTCTTGACCTGCGCGTACTCCAGGCCTTCGAGTCCACCGGCGCCTACTTCGCCGAGGAACTGGCCGGACGCATCCACCGCAGCGATGAGCCGGCGGCCAGCAGCCACGAGGTCGCCGAATCCTGCTGGAGGCTGTTCTGGGCCGGGTACATTTCACCGGATACCATGGCGCCGATCCGCGGCTACCTGGCCGGCGGAAGCACCGCGCACAAAATCGCCAAGCCTGCACCTCGGGCCCGCGCCGCACGATTGAACCGCCTGTCCGGACTGAACCGGCTGGCCCGGGAACAAGCCGGCGGGCCGGCGCGCGGCTCGCGCGGCGCGGCCCGCTGGTCGCTGCTGCCCGCACCGGTAGCGGACCCCACGATCAGCGCCCACGCCACCGCGGAAATCATGCTGGAACGCTACGGGGTGCTCACCCGCGGCTCGGTGGCCGCCGAGTCGGTGCCCGGCGGCTTCGGCCAGCTCTACCGGGTGCTCTCGAAGCTGGAAGAAGCTGGCCATGCCCGGCGCGGCTACTTCGTCGAGAAGCTCGGCGCCGCCCAGTTCTCCACCTCCACCACCATTGACCGGCTACGCGGATTCCAGCTGGCCGATGACCCGCGGCGCCAGCCGGTGGCCACGGTGCTGGCTTCCACCGATCCGGCGAACCCCTATGGCGCGGCGCTGGCTTGGCCTGCCACCGAAACCGGGCACCGCCCCGGGCGCAAGGCCGGCGCAATCGTCGGGCTGCTCGATGGGGCCCTGAGCCTCTATCTGGAGCGTGGCGGACGCACCGTGCTGACTTTCGGCGAGCTTTCCGAACCGGCATGGAACATCATTGCCATGCAGCTGGTGGCCACGCTGCGCACCGCCCAGGTCGACAAGATAGCCATCGCCACGGTGGACGGACAGCCGGTGCAGGACCATCCGGTTGGCATCGCGCTGCAGGGAGCCGGGTTCTATTCCACACCCCAAGGCATCCGTTTCCGCCGCTGACCCACCGATCAAGGAGCGCTCCCCATGCCCGAAGGCGATTCCGTCTACCGTGCCACCGCCCGGCTGCACCAGGCCCTGGCCGGCGAGGTCCTGCTGGCCTCCGATTTGCGCGTCCCGGCCCTGGCTACCGTGGATGTTGCCGGGTATGAGGTGCGCGAGGTCATCCCCCGGGGCAAGCATCTGCTGATGCGGCTGCAGCCGCCAGCTCGTGCGAATCCGGATTTCGCTCAGCCTGCGCTGACCTTGCATTCCCATCTGCTGATGGAAGGCCGCTGGGATCTCTACGCACCGGGCGAACGCTGGAAACGCCCAGCCCACACCGCCCGAGTGGTACTTCAAACAGCACGGATTACAGCAGTGGGCTTCGATATCGCCCAGGTGAAGCTGCTGCCCACAGAGCAGGAGGCCGATGTGGTGGGCCACCTGGGTCCAGACCTGCTCGGAGTCGACTGGGATGCGCAAGTGGCGCTGGAAAACCTGCGGGCCGAACCGCAGCTGGGCATCGGCCAAGCACTGCTGGACCAGCGGATCATGGCCGGGGTGGGCAACGTCTACCGCAGCGAGATCCTGTTCTTGAGCCGAGTGCATCCGCTTACCGCGGTACGCGAGGTCCAGAATCTTCCTGCGCTGATCGATCTGGCCCATCGCTTGCTGGTGGTGAACAAGGACCGTCCACGACGGGTGACCACCGGGCAGCCAGGTACCCGCGACCCCTTGTGGGTCTACGGCCGGGCCGCAAAGCCCTGCCTGCGCTGCGGAACGCGCATTGAGCTGCTGCGCATCGCCTCGACGCCCACCGGGATCGAACGGGACTGCTATTTGTGCCCTTCCTGCCAGCCGGCAGGCTAAACGGCCGCCCCCAATCCAGAACTAGAGGTCCACTTCGCCTTGCACGCAGCTGGAGACATCGCCGCCCACCCAGATGCCACCGTTCTCGACGCGGATATGCACCCGGCCCTGGTAGCCGATAGCGGTGCCCTGTGCGGCGACGTAGCGCTCAGGGGCCATCCCGGAATCGGTGAGCCAGCGGGCCAGCCCCGCATTGAGGCTGCCGGTGACGGGATCTTCCCAGACCGGGTCCCCGCCGACAAAGGCACGCACCTCGAATTGAGTTTCAGCTCCCGGTTGATGCGGGCCTGCCACCCCGATGGACAGCTCCCCCAGGGCGTTGGGGTCAGGGGCCAGCTCAAGCACCTGCTGCGCGCTGGCTAGGCGCACTCCGATCCATTCCGGGCCGTTGACCAGCCACGAAGTGTCTTGGATCCGTTCCCGGGATACCCCCAAAATCTCGGCAATGCGCTGCACCAACGATTCGGCAACCGGTTCATAGCGGGTCAATCGCGGGGCAGCGAACCAAAGCCGCTGCTGCTCAACGCGCACTTCCACCAGCCCCGCACCGCATTCTTGGATGATGCGTCCCGGGTCCTTCGTCACGCCTCCGGCCTTCAGCCAGGCAAAGGCGGAACCCAGCGTCGGGTGCCCGGCAAAGGGGAATTCCTGGGTGGCCGAGAAGATCCTCACCCGGTAGTCGGCGGCGGGATTCTCCGGTTGCACCAGAAACGTCGTCTCGGCCAAGTTGGTCCACTTGGCAAAGCCCTGCATCTGCTCGCTGGTCAGCCCTTGTGCATCGTGGACGACAGCCAAGGGGTTGCCGCGGTATGCAGTGGGGGAAAAGACATCGACTTCGCTGTAATTACGCAGAACCATTGAACCAACCTAGCAGGCGCAGTCCTGCACCCCTGTGGCAAAGATGGGAGAATAGCCCTTATGGCTATGCAATCCCCGCTTCCCGTTCGCAACGGCGTCAATGCAACTCGTCTGCGTCTTCCGCGGACCGGTTCGTGGGCAACTGTCGCCGAGTACTTGCTGGAGCGCTTCGGCCACGTTGATCCAGAAGGCATCCTGCGCCGCTTCGATGATCAGCAAATCGTCGGCTTGGGCGGGGTTCCCCTCACCCGCCAGACGCCCTTGGGAGAGCACGAATTCATTTGGTACTACCGGTCTCTGCCGGTAGAAACACCGATTCCCTTTGAAGCAAGAATCTTGCATCAAGATGAGCACCTGTTGGTCGTGGACAAGCCGCATTTCTTGCCAACCACTCCAGGTGGGCGCTTCATCCAGGAATCGGCGCTGGTTCGCTTGCGCAACCAGACCGGCATTGATGACTTGGTGCCGATGCACCGGCTGGACCGGGCCACGGCTGGAGTCATTCTGTTCGCGGTGAATCCGCAGACCCGCGGCGACTACCAGATGCTTTTCGAGCGCCGTGAAATTGCCAAGCGATACAAGGCGGTTGTCGCTTTGCAACCGGGCGAAGGCCTGGAAACCGGACGGGTGCTGCAACCCAACGGCGAGCATTCGCAGGTCAAGTCTCAGTCCGAGCTGCGAGAGCTGCTCGCTGGGATGCCACTGGCCTTTGAAAATCGGATGACCAAGGTCAAGGGCCAGCTGCGTTCGGTGGTCGAGGATGGCCACCCGAACGCCCAGACCTTGATCAATGTCGAAGCGATCGGCACAAGCAGCGGCTTCCATGCGGGCTTGGAAGTTGCGTTGATGGATCTGGAACCGCGATCAGGAAAGACCCATCAGCTGCGCGTCCACCTGGCTTCCTTGGGCCTGGGCATCATCAATGATGCTTTCTACCCACGTCTATGGGACTTGGCTCCCGACGATTACCAGCGTCCGCTGCAGTTGCTGGCGCACACGATTTCCTTCACTGACCCCTTGACCGGCATTGAGCGTAGTTTCAGCTCGGAACAGCAGTTGCTGGAATCTCCGCAACTATCCTCAGCGCTTCTCAACGGCGGTGAATTGCCATAGGCTGGAGCCTATTATCCGGTGACCTATAAGGACGGAAGAAAGATGGCCGAGCAACAGCCGACCCCGCAACTTAAATCACTCGTGGAGTCCGCTCAGGAGGCGCTGACCGCCGGGTCCCGGCAACCGACCTTCGAATTGCCCTACGCGGCACCGGATCTTCGGCCCAACCCTGCGGTAGAACCCTTTGACAAGGTCCGCTCATACCTCTTTGGCGCTTCGTCGGTACTGCTGCTGTGCACCTCGCTGGCCTTTTCCTTCGGCCTGGATGGCCGCAGCCGGCAGAACCTGCTCGATCCCAGTTTGGTGCAATCGATTCTGTGGCCGGCAATAGCCATCGCACTGATTCTCAGCGCAGCGTTTTCGCTACGCCGCGACCAGCGCTCAGCTCGCAGGCAACGCAAGGTCGCCATCATCGCTACTGCTGCAGTTGCCCTGATGGCGTGCGCAATTACCCTGGCATCCAGCTTCCTCACCGCAGGTTCTGCAGTGCTGGCCACGATATCTGCCCTGTTGGCTTTATATTGCGTGCATCAGCCCCCAATGGAAAGTGCACCCCGTGGCTTGGATCTTAAGTTTACCGCGGTGCCCTGCTCAACCTGTCACAAATACATCACACAACTCAAGCGTCAACGAATACTTGACATTACAGTAGTGTCAACGTAGCATTGACGCATGACAACATCGACAAAGATTCGCAATACAAGAACTCTCCTCTTGATCCTCCTGATACTAGGCATATTTCTAGTTGTATTCGCTGCGCTCGTCGGGCTCGGGCTCCCAGGTTTCATTATCAGCGTGGCAGGATGGATCGCACTTATTGCCGGCCTGGTCGGCTTCGTTGCAATGCTCATCCAGAAATCCAATGCTGCTTCCCGGACGAACGCCTGGCGTCCCGCAGACAAGGACAAACAGTGAGCCTCGCATCAGATGCCGCGCTTTCGGTACAGCTTTCAAAGCTCGCCGCCGCGATGGGCGCAGCGCTGCCAGCTGAAGAATCCGACCAATCACCCGAGATCTTCTTGCATTCAGTAGCTACATTTGGTGACATTGCTCGCGTATCTGCGCTGCTACAGGCGCAGGCAGTATCTGCCGCTCAAGAGTCGGGGCTAAGTTGGGCAAAGATCGGTAACGCACTTGGCATCTCCCGCCAAGCGGCCCAGCAGCGCTTTGATAGCCGTCGAGCCGATGCGATTCAGGAATCCCCCGCCATCCGTATCGTGGGCCCTGTTTCACGGGATAAAGAAATCGAGCAGATCAATGCTGCTGGCAAGCAAAACTGGAAACTCATCAAATCGCTGCACGGCGAACATGTTCTTGAGCTCGATAACAACAACTGGCAAGTCAAGAGAGTATCTATTTTTTCGCTGCGACCATTACCTTCAGCGTCTGAAGGATGGGTACCCGCCTCAACTCGCTTCCCCGACTGCTTTTACGTCCGAAAGCTAGGTTCCTAAGCAATAGGAACCTTAACGCTGATGCCCTTAGGAAGGTTTTCCTAGGGGCATCGGCCATCAAGCTGCGCCCGCTTGAACTCCCACTCGAGAGCCATATCTCGGGGTGTACTAGTCATTATGCGTGCCTCAGCACCCAATGGAAAGTACACCCGAGTCTACAACAAAAGTGTACCCGACCTTTATCACCTCACTTGCGGCCTCGTAGCCCACGTGCATCAAAGAGTTGAAGCGGCTGGTTAATGGGGTCAGTCATGACTAAACTTCACGACCGATGGCAAGTTGGCAAGGCCTCCGCCCGGTGTGTCCAATGCGCTGTGACGGGTCCTCTATCGATGGTGCAATGCTTTGTGAATGTTCTGACTAGCAGCGGTTTCAGCGAATCCCTAGCAAAACAGATACGTTTGAAACTTCAACTCCGCCGGTAGAATCACTCAGTGTTGGTGGGGCTGCTTGAGTGCCCCGGTATTTTGGGTTTGAAGTATTACTGTATGGATGGTTTTCGTGCCACGCGGACAATTCCGATGATGACTAACACAACACCGATCAGGGAGACAGCGAGCCCACCGATCGACCACCATGCAAATGTTCCAAAGAGGCCGGTAAACGGCGGGACTGCAACAACAGGAATACTATCTGTGTCACACGTGATGTCATGTGGTCCTGTTGTGGCAGCGGTGACTTGCGCGAATGATTCGTAACGTTGCCCGTTGACGAGCGTGTTGAGCGCGCTGGCTGGCGCAAATGAGACGGGTGCTGCTTCACCGTTTGGCCCCGTCACCGAACATATATCGTGGTTGAGATGTTCGAGTTCTGCGACGGGCGCGAGCAGAAAGACTGATGCTTCAGCGTCGAGGGCCACGATACCGCTCGGTGAAATCTCTGCGGTGTTGTCACCGACTTCTATTGCGGCAGGAACCATTGAGAAGGCTCCTGCAAGCACACCGAAGATGGGGCCGGTGATCGTCAGGATTGCGCCGATGACGAGGGTGATGATCGCCCCCGTGCGTGATGGGCGTGACTGAGTCTGGGGTGTCGATGTCATGGGTCTTCTCCTTCGAGCTTGGTTTGCCATCCGTGATGCTGGTAGGCCCAGACGATGGCTTGAACTCGGTCACGTACACCGAGTTTGAGGATGATGCTGGAAACGTGGGTTTTCACCGTGCCGATCTCGATGAACAGCTGCTCAGCGATCTCGGCATTGCTGCTTCCCTCGGCGAGTGCAGCCAGTACTTCACGTTCGCGCGGCGTGAGATCCGCATCAGCTGACTCGCGGGCAGCCGGGGCTCGGCGGCGAGCGAACTCGCTGATCACTCGTCGGGTGACCGCTGGTGCGACGAGCCCTTCGCCGGTTGCAGCAGCACGAACCGCATCGATGATATGCGTTGGGGGCGCATCTTTGAGCAGGAAACCGATGGCCCCGTTTTCAAGAGCCCCAAACACGTACTCGTCAAGATCGAACGTAGTGATGACAACAACTGGGATCGGGTCGGTGGCGTCGGGGCCTGCAAGCGTTGCGGTTGCGGTGATGCCGTCGCCTGCGGGCATTCTCACATCCATGAGCACCACGTCAGGGCGACGTATTCTGGCCTGTGTGACCGCTTCAGGTCCACTCGATGCTTCAGAGATCACCTTGATATCTGGCTGGGTTTCAAGAAATGTGCGCAAGGCACGGCGAACACTGGGCTGGTCATCAGCAATGAGTACGGTGATCATTGACTCACCTCCGCTGCGTTGTGCAGGTGCGGCAAGGTCAGCGAGAGCACCCAGTCACCGTTCGTATCAATTCCGGTTGTTACAGATCCATTGAGAATGTGGGCGCGTTCTGCCGCTCCTATAAGTCCGTATCCAGAATCCGGTGGATCGGATTCGGTAGTTATTGCATGCGGAGCCAGTGAGTTTCGTACGTGCAGGGTGACTGCGTCAATATTGCTGTGCAGAGTGACGGTTACGGGCATGCCGGGCGCATGCGTGGCGGCGTTCACGAGTGCCTCAGTGAGCACACTCAGAGTCGTGGCGATCAACGCGGGTGGAGGTTCATGCACGGCCTGGATGTTGTGCTCCACGTGCAGGTTCCGCTCACGTGCTACCTGGGTAATGACGTGTGTTGCACCGTCGGCGAGCGGTTGATCTGGTGTGTCAGCATCTGCTTCTCTGAGCGCACCGACAACAGATCGGACGTTGTCCAAGGCCTCGGCAGTTCTATGTTCGATCGATTCCAAGACAGGGTGTGGGTCGGTGAGCAGGGCCGCGCGGGTGGTGAGCAGCACATCCATGATCTGGTGGGCCGCGAGGTCGTGCAGTTCTCGGGCCATGCGGTTGCGTTCTCGTGAGATGGCTTCGGCGGTTTCAGCCCGCGTGCGAGCCTCGGCTAACTCGGCACGCTCTGCCGCGTCTCGGGCGCGATGCCGTTGGGCGCGCATCCCAAGCCCAATCATGAAGCAGGCGACGAAAAAGAATCCCTGACCAAGCGCCGCAACCACCGCCTCTGGCGCGGTGAGGGACAGCCCGGCAGCTGCGGCGAGCAGAAACTGCACGAGTGCTGCGATGATCCACGCCCCGGCGACCAAGGTCAAGGCAATGCGGGGGCGCGCGAACGCGGCAAGCGCGTAGACGCTGAACCACAACGGCAACGCAACACCGCCGAGACCCCCGTTACCGAGGAGCACTGCCCCCGTGAGATGCAGGGCGAAGACTGCTGCGAACACGATAATCGGGTACCGCTGGTGCCACCACAAAAGCCCGGCTGCGATCACGGTACCTGCCGCCCAGACAACATATGCCCACACCTGGGGCGTCACGAGTTGAGCGTCGCTTTGTGCAGCGAGCTGGATCGCCCAGATGTAGAACCCACCGACCAACACGCTCAGTCCGCCAACAATCGTCACGGTCAGGACTCGCGAGCGCTCAGCAGGCTTGGGATCGAGGCCAGTCAGTTGGGGCAGCGAAGAGTTCATACGATCCATTCTGTTCGAGGAGGTCGTGCGGTGCCTCTGTCGGAGGGCAGATCTTCACAGCTCACCGTGAACAGCTCCGCTACCGAGAACGACGTACATCTCTGTCTTGAGGCAGATGTGCACAGGCCAAAGCCTCTGAAGACTAGAAGGCATGACCAACCACTCTGTAAGACGCCGTGATGCCGCTACCAGCATCATCCCCTGGGCTGGCGCTGCCGTGTCTCTTGGAGGAGTACTGACTATCTCAGCGGTGACAATGCTGCTGCCACTGTTCGGGTGGAAGGCAGAAAGCCCACAGGCTGATTGGGCTGGAGCTTTCGCGCCGTCTGGGTTGATGTTCGCGTTGGCTCTTCTTATCGTGAGCGCGCTTATCTGCGTGGTGCCGCTGATGGTTCGGCAATTTCCTCAGCTACGCTCACCCCTCTTCTACGGTACAGCTACTCAACTGAGGCGGTTCCTGAACTGGTTTCTCTCGGGGTTGACCGTGTTTGCTCTCATTGCATATGCCGGCTTGATCGGTCTCTTGGAACCGTGGGGTATTTCGATCACTGGGACGGTGTTTCTGGGGCTTGGTCTCCTGCTGGTCGCCATCGGAATCGGTTATCCACCTGGCGGCCCAGACTATGACGGGCCGCTGCCCTTTACCGCCGAGGTCACGAAAGAATTCGCACGATCCGCGCCCCTACAAAAATACGGGACAAGCACCCTTGGCATCGTACTCATCGTCACGGGCACTTGGGCCTCGAGTTTTTGGCTCTTCGCACTCTGCGTGATAAGCGCTGTCGCGTTGTGGCTGGTGCCCTGGATTATCGCGCTCGTCAAAGTTTCACAGTCCGAACAGGAGAATCAGAATTGAAGATGCCGCTTGTCATTGAGAACCTCACAAAAAGCTACGGGACCCGAAAGGTGTTAGATGCGGTATCTTTCACCGCGACTCCTGGCCGAGTCACGGGATTTCTGGGACCGAACGGTTCAGGGAAAACCACGACAGTGCGGGTTGCCCTGGGGCTCGCAAATACCGAGGCGGGCACTGCACTGTTCGCGGGTCACCCATTCCGGATGCTCACGCAACCGGGATCATCGGTCGGGGTACTGCTTGAGAACTCAGGCTTACACCCGGGCCTGACCCCGGTGCAGCACCTCAGAATCGCAGCGGCAGCAACCCACACCCATCAGGGGCGAATTACAGAAGTCATTGACGAGGTCGGCTTGACTGATGCTGCCACCCGAAAGGTACGCGGATTCTCGCAAGGAATGCGTCAACGACTCGGCCTTGCTCTCGCGCTGTTAGCGAACCCTCGTCTCCTCATTCTTGACGAACCTGCCAACGGCCTCGACCCAGAAGGAATGATTTGGCTTCGAAACCTGCTGAGTGAATACGCGAAAACTGGCGCGACCGTACTGGTAACCAGCCATGTCCTGAATGAACTCGAACGATTCATCGACGACATCGTCATCATCACCGGAGGGAAAATCTCTGCTCAGGTCACTCTCAGCGACCTACCCACGGGGGCCAATCTCGAAGCTTTCTACCTCGACACACTCCGCCACATGAACCAGGAGAACTCATGATCACAAGCGAGCTACTCCGCATCCGCTATTCACTGACTAGCAAGATTCTCCTCACCCTCGTTCTTCTTGAGGCACTGCTCGTTGGGCTGCTTCTCGCGTTTCTCCCCAGCCTCATTGATGGAGTTATCGCACTCAACGAGGTCATCCCGAACGCAACTAATGCGGACCAATTTAGTGACGAACAACTGGCCGCACTCACGCTTGCAAGCTCACCCTTTCAGGTGCTCATCAGCGACGTACTCGGAAACACAGGCATTGGTACGAGCCTGCCCGTAATTGCAGCAACTCTGTTTGGCGCGCTCACGATCACAGGAGAATTCCGGCGAGGGTCAGTCACCAACGCGGCTCTCCATCAACCTCTCCGGGCGAAACTCATCCTCACCAAAGCGACGGCTATCGCAGCAACAGCATTCGCAGCGGCGATCGTCCTCATCGTTGTTCGAGGAGGGGTTTTGGCAATCGGACTAGCCGTGCAGGGCGAACCTTTGCTCATAGAGATGCCTGAACTTCTCACTGTGTGGGCTCGTGGCATCATCGCGCTCCTGGCCTACTCCTTACTTGGGCTCGGACTCGGACTGCTCGTTCGTAATCAAGTTGCGACGGTCAGTGTAATTTTTGCCGTCATTGTCGGTGAGAGCATCCTCCGACCCCTCGCACTTCTCATATTCGGCGGAATTAATCCAACGCTCTACCTGCCATTCGGCTTGGTGCCCGACATTATCGGGAGTAACCCTCTTGCCGTCCTCGGTACCAGCGCCTCACTGACGGCGAGCCTCAGCAGCCTCGTTGCACTCGTCACACTCACACTGTGGGCAGGTGCAGTAGTTGGTCTCGCGGTCTTCAGATTTGCTCGCACCGATATCCCATCGAGCACGTGACTAGACAACTTGTTGTTAGTCAACCAAGCCTCACACTTGGCGCGGCAAAGGAACGAAATTTACTCAGAAGAATCACTCTTCTGCAGCAACCATGTCGTCAAAGATTTTAGCGTTCGGGACCAGAACTTCTCTACCCACCTCCTGGGCTACCCAGACCGCAGATCTGCATGATGAGCGAGCCGGTAATTTATACATCAAATCAGAAACAACTTAACGCGATTCTGGCGCGCACCCAGACGTTATATCGCCCGGTGGGGCCAGTTGCGTACGACTGTGTGAAGGTGGTCGTTGTGCGGGATGGCAGTGCGTTGCTGTTGAGCGAGTTTGGGCAGCGAATCGTCACGGTCGGTGATGTTGTGGTGCTGAACGCGAACGTCCTGTGCGTGAGTGAACCAGAAGGGCACATCACTACGACGACGATCTATCTCGACACTGATTATGCGATCGATCAGGTGTTTTGGCAGCACGCGTGGCTACTTCATGATCGTTTGGATGCGCAGCGGTTCACTGAGGCCATCTACAGCGATCCTGCTCAGGTACTCCGGCTCGGCGAGGACCGCACCGGAATCTTGATGCCGTGGTTAGATGAACTCGTCGCTCGCAGCATCGATGGCGGGTTCGGTGCTCATTTTCATCGAATGCAGGCACTTTGGTTCTCGATTGCTGATGTGGTGACCCCGTTCGTGAGTGTCTCGCCGATGCGTCAGTCCCGCACCCAGCGGGCGCACTCCCGTCCGACCCTGCCACGGTACCGACGATTCGCTCCCGCCAGGAACGAAGCCCGCCAAACGCTTGTGAGCTTCCCCGCAAGTCGTGGACACGTGAACCACGTCACGCAGCCTGCGTAGACGCTTCCTCCTGAACCGGACCAGCACTCTGGCCAGCCCGGAACTTCTCCTCAAACTCCACCGGCGGAACCATCCCCAACGCCGAGTGCAACCTCCGCCGGTTATAGACCACCTCGATCCACCGAGCGACTTCCCGCATCACCTCAGCCCGAGTCTGCCAGACTCGCCGCTCGAAGAACTCAGTCTTCAATGACGACCAGAACGACTCCGACATCGCGTTATCCCAACATTAACCGGCTAAAAAATAGCTAGGCTACGCCTTATCCGGCTAATTCTATTTTTCTCTGCACTCCCTGTTGCACGCCCGGTCATCACTCTGCAGGAGCGGCTTCCCCTGATTCCAAGAACCCGAACCGAACACGTCAACCCGAGCAGGAGATCCAAGCAAAATCGCACGGCCACCTAGCCGCGCGGATCCCTCTCGGCACGCCTGGATCAGCTCACGAAGCCCAGCAGAACGATAGAGCGTGGAACGGGAAAGCCCAGCGAGTTCAGCTACCGCCCGAAACGTCACCGTACGTCCCTGCATTCGCAATGTCAGCAGGGCCTTATCAACAACTCGTTGAGACTCGCTTCGCTTCACGCCGTGCGTGTCCTCTCGATGAGCAGATCCAATTGAGTCACCAATGCTTCATGCCGTTGCACCTCGCTGTCCCAGCCTCGGCGTTTTGCGTCCTGCGCCAAGATCAGAGCGTCCTTACGTTGTGCTTCGAGCACTGGAAGATTCGAATCCTCAGTGCGGAAGCTCGGACAGTGCTCGCATATATTCGCATACTGGCACGCCTGCTGGGCTGGGGACCTCAGGCAATGCCCGCCAGCAAGCCGTGACTTAATTGTCGCGGTATCGTGCCAAGAGCCAACAGAAACATCACTCAACGGAAGCAGCGAACGGTGTTCTTTCAGGTCAGGTAATCCGATGCGTGACTTCGCCAAGTCCAAAGCACGCTCGTATTCGGTGCGGACAGTTGAATCGAATAAGGATGCATAGCGCAAACTCATCTCCGCTGAGACATGGCCCAAGAGAGCCATCAAGGACTGGAGGGTGACCCCGGCATTGATCAACGCAGTCGCATAAGTATGACGAAGCTGGTGAGGAGTGATCTTTCCCAGGCCGGCGGCTTGCGCAGCTCGGTTTAGTTCGAGCCGAACAGCGCTTTCTCCCAACCGGCGTCCGTGATGAGTGAAAAGGAACTGGGCGGGCTTCCCCGTGCGTGGATGAGCCAACGGCTGGCCCGGCGAACGTTCTGCGATGATGCGATCAACCAAAGCCAGGGTGTCCGGGTCCAGCGGAACCATACGCTCGGTCTTCATCTTTCCCAGCGGAATCTTCAGCCAAGTCCCTGCCTCGGGAATCTCATGAACACAGTCCAGTTCCAAGTCCAGCAACTCGCCAATGCGCAACCCGCACGCTCGTTGAAGCAGCAGCGCATCGGCAGCCTGACGATAGTCCGAGGCCAGGAGCTCTTGGGCTAGGAGCCGGTCGGCATCCGGGGGCAAATGACGTGGCAGTGGCCGAGGAAGCCTAGGAACATCAGAACGGAAGAACAACTGCCGTGGAGGAGCTTCGGGCCATCCCCACTCGGTAATTTCACGTAAGAAGTTACCGGCAGCCCTGACCCGTCGTGATTGTTCCGCTACGGAAAGCGTGCCGGAGCTCTTCGTATTGGGGCTTCGAGGCAAAGACACCAGATACGGTTCAATATGAGAACGACGAGTTAGCTCAGCCGGTGAAGCTAATGATGGATCTGCTTCGGTGACGAACTGCCCGAAATGCGCTAATCGTGTTGCCAGGCTACTGACCGTTTTCCTAGTGCAGGTCACTTCCTTACGTTCCAAATACCGCAGAAGAAACTGTGCAAAGGGACCGTTCACTGCGCCGACCCTATCCTTGAGCGGTACCCGCTGGGTCCTGCTCAGAGGTGGATTGGCAAGCAGGTGTGCATGGAACAAGACCTGGCGGGTTGAAGAACTCAGCACGAGTAATGGACGGGCTGACATGCCGGTCTGGGCTTCTCGGGCTCGGCAACAAGTTTCAAATTCCTCTAAATCAGCACTCGTGATCTGTGTAAGTGGCTGTTGAGTCCGCAGCAGGATCTTAGCGATGACGCTGGTCGTCATCGCCGCACTGACGCGTTCGCTGAACCCCACCTTGCGGGCTTGAGCAGAGAAAAATCTGAGATCATCTTCGTAATCAGTTCCCTGGACCTCAACGAAGATGTTGGCTAATTTCCGCTCAAGCAGATACGGGAAGTCCCCGCGGATCCTTTTGGTGACCATCAGATAAAGGATGAAAGCTCTAGTGCTGCTGTTCTCCTCCAGCCGCCGCTCCAGCGGCTCTTGGCTCCACTTCGCCGGGTCTGAATATCGGAGCATGAACGTTCTTGCTGCTGAAAAATACGGTTCCGACCCGCGGTGAGTGGAGGATAAGTAGGTGCGGTAAGCGCCAACGAGATCCAGAGGCGGTTCAATGTGATTGTTTTTGGCGGTTGATCGCGGCATCGTATTCTGATTTCACGTGGGCAGGAACAAGGTGGATGTAGCGGGCGGTCGTGTTCACGTGGGCATGCCCCAGGAGCTCTCTCATGATGGACAGGTCCACCCCTGAAGCTGCTAAGGCACTGCCGAAGGTATGGCGCAATGCATGTGGGTGGCCGTCAGGAACCCCTGAAATTTCGCGGTGGTACCGGAAGATCGTACGCAGGCCAGCTGCTGTCAAGGGCAGGCCGCGGTTGGCTCCTTTGGCAACGAGAAATAGCCGTTGCTCATCCGATTCCGGGCGTTCAGCGAGCAGGTAAGTTTGGATGACTCCGGCGACGTCCACGTCTAATGGAACTCGTCGTTCCCTGGATCCTTTGCCCAGCACCAGTAGCCACCGCCCACCGATGTCCACATCGCGTATCCGCAAGGCAAGTACCTCGCCAGCACGTAGCCCGCAATAGAGCATTAGCCCTGCCATGGCACGATCCCGGTACGTCCGCAGACCTTGAAACAGGGCAATGACTTCGTCAGATTCCAAGGATCTTGGTAGCCGGCGGGGTTCGCGAACACGTAGCGGCGACCTGGCAGCTGGTGTAGCCAGATGCCCCAGAAGCCCGGAACGCTGGGCGGAAGATACCCAACGGGACTCCTGACCTTTCGGCATAGGATTGGGTAGACACGGATCCCGCATCGCCAAGAATGTGAACAGCCCGGACACTGCTGCCATCCGGCGATTCACCGTTGCAGGTGCATATCCATCGGCTCTTTGACCGTCTAAAGTCATTACATTCGGGCCTGGACGTCCTGGTACGGATGATTGCTTGCAGAACTTCAAATAGTTGATCAGCGTGTTGGTGTCAACTGCTTCGATAGTCAGATTTTGTTCGTGTAGCCAGCGGCAGAACGCCAACAGGTCATAACCGTAGGCTCGTGTCGTGGCTGGAGAGTAGTTGCGGTCACTCAGATAGCCGAGGTAATCATTAGCCTGGGAGAACCTCGCTGCTGCCGACCCATGGAGGTTCCATGCTCCGTGTGAAGGCAACAAAACCAACTCTTGCTGGGTGTTCATGACACATGAGCATCGACCTCATCCTTTGGAAAGTCAAGAGTTTCCGGGGGAATTCAAGGGTATAAAACGTGGATTAGCCGGTTAACAGGGACACTCCAGTCCGCCCAACAGACTGCTTGAGCCCCAGCTCGATAGACGCCTGATGCAACTGCGCCGACGTGTACTGCGCTCCTTTGTCGGCATGAAAAATGACGTCACCTGGAACCATTTCGCGCAGCGTATGAGCCATCCTCAACGCCCGCTCGACGAGGTCGGAATCCTGCCTGGAATCCATCGCCCAACCAAGCACTCGACGTGAGCACCCATCGCGGATCACACACAAATACACGAACCCCTCCCAGGTGCGCAGATACGTAATATCGCTGATCCACACAGCATCCAACTCGCCTCGATCCCAGACCCGTTTCACGAGGTCAGGAATGTGATGAGTCGCCACTCCAGGCAGTGTCGTCACCGGCCGGAACCGACGCGGACTGATGCCTTCAAGGCCCTGCCTGCGCAACGATGCCGCGACTGTCTTCTCGTCCGCGCTCACGCCTTGTCGAGCCAGTTGCGCTGCCACCCGCGGTGCCCCGTAGACACCGTCGGAGTCCGCATGGATCTCTGCGACTTGCCCGTCAAGGCTCCGTTGCGCTCTGGCTCTCTTCGATGGTCCGGTCTGCCGACGTTTCTTCCATGCGTAGTACCCGGATTTCGTCACCTCGAGGAGCCTGGCCATCCGGCGAATCGCATAGTGGGCCTTCTCCGAGTCCATCAGTTCGAATTTCTCTTGTTTCGAGGCTTCGACGCGAAGAAGGCGGCTGCTTTTCCCAGGAACTCGTTGTCCTGTTTCAGATCGAAGTTCTCCCGCCTCAACCGTGCCAGTTCAGCCCGTTCGTCCTCGTTCAACGGGCCCGTGGATTCCCCGTCGACGCGACGTCGGTCTTTCTCAGCTTTGACCCAGGTGCCCAGGGTCTGTTCACCGACTCCGATTTCCTTCGCCACCGCGGCGATGGACCTGCCGGTGTCGATGACGAGATTCGCGGCCTCGATCCGGTATTGCGGGGTATAAGAGCGACGCTGTCGCTTCTGATCTGACATATTGAACATCCTTCCAGCAGGACTGCGAATCCCGCTAACTTGGGTGTCCACTATTCGAGGGTAGCCTCACTTGCAACGCTCGCAAGTGACATTTCCGTGAACTGGACGCTGGATGTACTGGCGGCACGGGTGCATCTGTCCGCGAAGCAACTGTCACGGGTGTTCACCGATACGTATGGGAAAACTCCGTTGGCGTACCTGACGATGCTGCGGGTTGAAGAGATGGCGCACCTGCTCCGCGAAACTGGCCTTACCATCGACGCTGCGGCCCGCAAGGTCGGTTGGGCTAGTAGAAGCCGCGCCAATGACGCTTTTCAAGAGTGCGTGGGCATGACCCCGAGCGACTACCGACGGATGCACCTTGCCCGTGGAAGCGGAACCACCGTCCCAGGGTGAATCCGTAACCCAATTCTGTTGCCGTTGGAGAGATGCGAAACGCTTTCACCTAGAGGCCATCGAGGTGGAGTGTGTCCAGCATTGAAGAACTATTCACCCAGACTTAATTAGTTCGCGGAGATTACGTTTATGGGTCAGCATCAGTACGTAGAAGGCGAGCGGTTCTCGAATGGGTCGATGATGCTGTGAAGGCCACATTGCTGACAAGAGAACGCGATGCGAATACCTCTGTCCCCTCCGGCATCGAAAGGTTCGGGGCTGCAATCAGCACCGCACTGTGCGCAGGTGCGGTAGTCCTCCGAACCGGAAGTGAACATGAACCCAGCATACGATCTCCCGGTAGAGGTCCGGGAAGTTATCCACAATTCACCTGGTGGTTATCTGGCAAGGTGGATAGGGGCAAACTCATGCTCGTCTCTGCGTGGGTGCTGTGCGACGATAAGGCTTCATCGAGGTAGCACTTTCGTGGCTCATGGGAAGACGGTACCCTGGGAGTGGCGGCCTCTACCTGCTTGAACACCACAAGATGTGGTGAGTTAGCTCTTGGTCTCGGCCAGAGCAGTCGTTCTGATTCCTTGTCGCCAGTGACAAGGAGAGGACTGCGCTCATGTTCCGTCTACTGTGGATCGCCAGCGTGCATACCCGCTACTTCCTGCGTCGCTTCATGCCGACGAATATCCTGCTTGACCTGATCCGTTCGCGACGAGGTTTGAAGTGGGGCCTGCCCGCGATGCTGCTGGCCCTCCCGTATTTGTACCTCGCGAGCTTGTTCAACCTGCTTGCCATGGACGGCGGTCCTGGCTGGTTCTATCTGCTGGTGTTGTTATCTTACTGGAACACTGCGAAATTCGTCATTATGGGGCCAATCAGCGTCGTTCTTTTACTTCGGGTACGTGCGCACGAATGGCGCGTACGTCGCACCGAACCTCAGGTGCTTTCGTCTGTGACTTGAGGCGTCGGGTGCGCTGCCGAGCGCACCTTCTCGGTGACTTCAACCGAGAGGACCAACTCGTGGCGAACCTAGCTGATCTGGCTACCGACGAGCGCACCGCACGGATGGCGCTGTCGATGATTGCGGAGCCAAACGATTCCACAACTGGCCGACTCCTCACACGGGTGGGGGCCGTTGAAACTATTCGCCTCCTTGAGGCCGACAGCATGGTTCCTGTGCTTGGCCGCGTGGATGGCACGATGTGGCGGGAGCGGCATGGCTCGCGAGTTTCTGCGGAGTCCGTCACCGAACGGCTCCGAGAGGTTGACCGGCTCGGTATCGGCGTTCTGATCCCTGGGGATCAGGATTGGCCTGCGAGCGTGGATGATCTGGGTGATAGTGCGCCGTTCGTTCTGTGGACCCAGGGTGCTGCGTCGTTCTTGGCTCGGCCACCTAGTGACCTGGTGACAGTCACAGGGGCGCGTGCAGCGACCTCATATGGAGAACACGTAGTGGCTGAAATCGCCGGTGACCTTGCCCAGGAGGAACGCGTCATCGTCGCCGGTGGCGCGTACGGCATCGAGGGTGTAGCCCACCGGGCCGCGCTCGCATCGGGTGGGGACACGATTGCGGTGCTCGCGGGTGGTGTGGATCGCCCCTACCCCGCCGGGCATAGCGAACTCCTCGGCAGAATCGCTGATACCGGACTTGTCGTCAGTGAGATGCCTCCGGGTGCGACGCCCACACGTCATCGATTCCTTGCGCGGGGACGGTTGATGGCGGCGTTGTCTCAAACGACAGTCTTGGTCGAAGCCGGTGCACGTTCTGGCACGTTACATACGGCGTTGCAGGCGAGGCTTCTTGGCCGCAGCCTGGGTGCTGTACCAGGGCCGGTGACCAGCGCCGCAAGTTCTGGAACAAACGGCCTGTTACGGGACCAGAGCGCACGGCTCGTGACGGGCAGCGGCGATGTACGCCAGCTGCTCGACGAGCACGCCCAGTCGGAATTGCGCCAATCACGTGAGTTCGCGCAAACGATGCAAACGTCACAGGCTGTGACATCGCAACCGCCAGGATTATAGGCACTCACTGTTCGGGAGGGGATGCCGCGATGACGGCATCCCCTCCTTTTTCTATGTGAAGCCTCAAAGACCGAGAGAACGACCGACCTGGCGGCGCGGTTCGCGGTGCTGAGGCGGTTCAGCCGACGGGCGAAGTTGCCTGACCGCTGCTTGTGCCCGGGCATAGTCAATCTTCTGCGCAGTGCGCTCAGGCATTGGGCCAAGTGGGTCACCGGCGGTGATTTGGTGTCGGTCGCGGTAGGCAGCGATGACGCGTGCACGCCGCCGCCAACCAGCCATCATGTCCTCGCTCTGACCTTGCGGGAGGAGCGGCTGCATCCAATCGGCTGCTTCATCGACGGCTTGGTCAACGAGTGCATCGGCGCGTTGCTCGATCAGCTCGCGTCGTTCGTTGAGTGCCTGCCGCATTTCTGGGCTCATGGTTCCGTCTGCGTGTGGGATGAGTCCTGCGATCAGGCGGGGTTGTTTGCGCGTCCGTCCTGACCCGGCTGGGCGGGCGCTGGCTTTGATGAGTCGGGCATGCAGTACCGAGGCGATGTCATCGGCGTCCTCGACGCTGCGTGCCTGCACGAGGCGTGGCAGGAGCCGGTCAACATCGTGGTGATTCGCTTCTGCCCGTCGCAACTCCGCCGATAGCGCACCGTATGCATCGGAAGTAAGCACGTCTTCGGTCTGTTCGGGTGTGAGGCCGCTCGCATGTAGAAGGGCCGCCCAGCGGTCGTGTTGGGCGGCTTGCGCGATCGTCCCGTACTCCGCGGCAAGCTGCGCGATCGAGCCCCACAGTTCCTGCTCTGCCGTGATGGTTTCGCGGGCGGAGAGTTCAGCGCCGACGTGTTGCATGACTCCGTAGAGTACGGACCTGGCGGTGGCATCGGTGTTATCGCCTGGGTGGGGTTGGCTGTGAGCATCGTCGGCTCGGTTGACCGTGACGTAAGCGTGATTGGCATTTCGCCCGCGGGTCATCGCGACATAGAAATTTTCCCGCGTTGTTGTCGCGGTTACGACGGTGTGTGCGGTGTCGGTCGTGATTCCTTGTGCCCGGTGTGCCGTGACGGCGTACCCCAGATCAATATGGTCTGCGACGTACGTGGCAGGCAGCACGAGCGCGCCGCCAAAACGACGTCCGACGGCTCGTACGGTGAGTGAGCCGTCGTCGCGGACCTGGGTGATTTGCCAACGTGCTCCGTTGCGTACCCATGTGTCCTTCGTGCGTAGTCGCCGGTCGTTGCGTCGAGTAATGATCGTGTCCCCAATACCGGCTAGCGACCCGCCGTTGAGTTCCACCTCACGACTTGGGTGCAGCGAACCGTCAAGAATCAGATCGGCGCGGGCGCGATTGTTGAGTGCGGTGACGGTCTCATTGGTCTCCGTGATCAACACGGACACGAGTCCCGCTGCGGTGTCTTCACGCCAGGCCGCATAAGCGGCGTCTGTCATCGTGTCTTCGTCACCGTCGTGGATGCGGCCCTGGTCGAGGTAGGTGTCGATGATGTCGGTGCGGCCGTGCCGTAGATCAAGGGATGCGGTCTTTTCCCACTCGTGGGTGAACCGGTGAATATCGATCAGTTCGGGTGCGTCGTCCCGGTCACCGGCCAGCAGCGCGAACGCACCACCGGCGTCTACGGATTGCAGTTGCGCATAGTCGCCCACGAGCAGTACCTTCGCGCCCGCTGTTTCGGCAAGTCCTGTGATGCGATCGAGTGAATGAGTACCGGCAAGGCTCGCTTCGTCAATGATCACAAGCTGACCAGCCGTGAACGTGGTGCCGTGGGTGAGGTGGCTGTGCCACCACTTCGCAGTGTTCTCCGTAGCGATCCCAAGATCATCAGCGAGCACCTGCGCCGCGACCGCTGACGGTGCGAGCCCGACTACGGAACCAGCGCCATGTTCTAGTTCCCATGCGCGGCGGAGCGCATTCATGGCGGTGGTCTTGCCAGCCCCGGCTGCCCCCACAAGCACATCAATACCTCGGCCCGAGACCGCGATTGCGGCGAGTGCTACCGATTGATCGTCGCTCAACATCCGTCCATCAGCATCGGGCCGTTGCGTGATCTGTTCGACAGTTGCGAGAGGAACAGTTGGTGCGGTAGTGGTGCGGGAACGTGTCAGCAGACGGTCTTCTGCTTGTAGCAGTGTCTCGGAGGAATACAATGTGGAGTGCTTTGGTCGGAACCGGCTCGTGCCATCGGCTCGCTGGAACACGATCGGGCTCGATGCCAGTTCTGGCGGGGTGAGCCGGAGCGATGCGTTCTCGGCGGCATCGACCACAAGCCCGGTGATCGCTTCACGATCTAACATGGATGCGAAGCGCCAGCCCATGAGTTGCCGGGATGCCTCGGCGTGCAGGTTCCAGCGCCGCCACGTCGACCGCTTCTCACCCACCACCTCCACTACGCTTTGACCGATCTCGGCAACGGTATCGAGTGGTACATCGTCAGCGCGTAACAGCATCGCAGGTGGGTTCACTGCAACGCCTTGCGCCCAGAGGGGTGCGTCGTTACCGAGCAGACGGGTTGCGCGGGTGCGCCAGTCTGTGGTGAGTTCTGACAGGGAGCGCACCTGCTTCTCGGGCCGGGTTGCAAGGGTTGCTTGCGCGCGAAGTTTCAAGATCGTCGCCGTGGACGGCTGTCTGCCTTGCCTTTGCACATAGGCCTCAATGAGTCGGTTCTTCTCGACCTCAATATGGCGGGAACGGGTCGAGAATTCCGACACTAGAGTCTCGGGCACGGCGCTGATCGCCCATGCCGGGTTACGGTCGCGCCCCATTTCTCGTGCCTCCCATTCGACGCCAAAGGTGCGGGTCATGTGATCAGCGAATACGGCCTCATGCAGTTCTGAGAGTGCGACCACGGCGGCGTGCATAGGACGGCCGTCGAGGGATCTCCATTTGCCGTCTTGAGCGGTCTTGACCTTGTTTGAGATCACTACATGGGTATGCAAGTGCGGGTCACCGGCACGGGAATCGTAGTGATCAAACGCGGTGGCGATCACACCAGTGACATCGACTTGAGCGGCTGCCCCGTCGGGGCCGGTTGCCCCCACCCGGGTGCTCGCAACTTCACGTTCGATGAACGCAACCACCTCCGCAATCGCCGCATGATGCGCCTGCGCAATCAAGCCTTGCGTCCCTGCGTCCGCAACCGCCCACCACACAGACGCCGACTTCGGTATCGAGAACGTGTAGTCAAATCCAGCCACTGCGCGGCGTGTGCCACGTTCGGTTTCCTCGGCCTCGAACTGCGCGACCTCTTCCGCACGGGCGGCGGGCGACAACGACGCATCCAGCTCTGATACTCGGTGCTCGATGCGCTCTGTAACAGGCGTAAAGGACTGGTAGGCGCGACCGAGGGGGTCACCGGTCACTGGGTCACGGCCCATCCCAACTAGCAGCTGGAGTTGTGCTTCGGACACCTGGTCACCAGTGCTGAGTTGACCTGCACCGACCCCGACGAGGCCTTGCCCGATCCAGCGCCCGGGAGGTGATCCTTTCTCGGTATAGTAGCGGGTCAAGGGTGTCGAGAGCGACCTATCGCCATCACCGGCCGCCACGGTGCGCAGCAGATATTTGTAGCCGTCACCGGCGGACATCACCCGCATCGAAACCGTCATCGCTCCTACCTCCTGAACGACAGGTAGGCCTCAGTGACCGCTCCGGCTGCCGCGTCAGCTCGGGGTGGATTCGCGGGCTTCGCGCCTCTTCTGCAAGACGCGTGGCTCCTTAGAGCGGGGATCTCGACGGTGGAGCGCGCGGGAGGACGAGGCATGGCTCCGCGATGTGGGTCCGCGCGTGCCGGGAAGAAGGGCGGTGAGGACAGGGGTGTTCGTGGTGCACCTGACAGGTGATCAATCCAGCAGCTAGCACCGAGTGGCTTCGGCTGGAACTCACCAATCATCCGGAGCCTCGTATGCACGATTCCACAACTGGCCGACGACTGCGCGTCGGATCATTATTCTCTGGATACGGAGGTCTCGACCTCGCCGTCGAATACCAATTTATTGCCGAAACCATCTGGTTCTCCGAAATCAACGAACCCGTCGCTCGCGTCTTCTCCCATCACTGGCCCGACGTGCCAAACCTCGGCGATATCACCGCCATCGACTGGACGACTGTGCCTTCGGTGGACATTGTCTGCGGCGGGTTCCCCTGCCAAGACGTCTCCACCGTTGGGAAACAGGCAGGGCTCGCACCCGGTACCCGCTCCGGATTGTGGGCGAACATGGCCGCCGCGATCGAGGTGTTACAACCCGAATGGGTCGTGATCGAGAACGTACGCGGACTACTGTCTGCACCTGCAACCAGACCCCCGACGCAAGGAGCACCCGATGGCGAACGCAACCCCTTCACCGCAACCCTGGGGGCCACAACCCTTTGCGAAGTGGAATCCGACCCGTGGGGTCTGGGAGACGAGTCAGCCCGATCTCTTCGCGCGCTTGGTTCCGTACTCGGCGATCTGGCCGACCTCGGGTTCAATGCGGAATGGGTTGGTCTACCCGCGTCACTCATTGGCGCTCCCCATCACCGCTTCCGCATCTTCATCCTTGCCCACCGGCAAACTCTTCCGAACCCCGCTGGCTTCGGACTCCTCTCGCGGCAGAGAGACCTTGGATCGGGTGAAAGCCAGACGAGGAACGATTGCACTCTCACACCAGATCATCGACTTCGCACTCCACGGACCGGATGGCTCACCGATCAGACCAGCAGAATCGGACACGTTGTGGACACTGGTCGAGCAGATATTCGACAGTGGGGAAAATATGCACCGGCCATTACGCGATGGAAGCACGTGACCGGACATGACGCTCCCGCTCCCGCACTCCTGGATGAATTCGACAAGCCACGACCGGCTCCCGAATTCGTGGAATGGTTGATGGGATTACCGAGAGGGTGGGTCACCGACGTGGGGCACAAACTAACAGCAAACGAGCAGCTTATGACCCTTGGGAACGGCGTTCTACTACTACAAGCGACCACTGCGATCGCAGTGGTGCGCTCTTGCACAGGATTAGGCGACTGACATATCCGGCGTTTCTATCGTTATCTACAACTAAGCATCCGTGCGTCTACTGGCACGCGGCACATGGTGGGCAGCCTTCAGCGAACATCACGCGTAGGACCCTACCGGATAATGAGGGATTCGTCAGTGTGTTGCCAACCATGGCGTTGATATTCACGCGGGGACATATCGTGGGCTCGGGTGAAGACCGTGGTGAATGTTGACGGATGTGCGTAGCCGAGTTTTCGAGATACTTGCGCGACCCCCAGTCCTTCCTCTAGGTAGCGGCGTGCTTCGGTCATGCGTACCTCCGATCGCCAGGCCACATAATTTTGTCCCGTAGTCGCGAGGAAAGCGCGGCCGAGGTCTCTTGCGTCGGCATTGAGTACTTGCGCCCACTGTGTGAGAGTTCGTCGATCCGCCGGATCGTTGCGCACGGCACGGATGATCTTGTAAACGGGCGTAGTACCCGCTGGGTCTTCGGCTGCTCGGGCTCGCGTCCTCGTGGCATGCTTGAGAAATGAGTGCGTGATCCCGTTGGGATCGTGCGACCTAGGGCGAACAAGGCTGTAATTGGCGACGAAGGTGTGCAGCAGGTAGAGCTCAGCCTCATCTGGGAACCGCTGGACGAGGTTTCGAGGAAGGCGCGTTTCCGGAGTGCCGTGGCGTGATCCGAGAGGGAGTAGCAGTGCGCCGCGTGAAAGAGTAACGCTGTTGCGAACGCCTGCGGGAAGCCAGATGGCGTCGCCGCGTCGGAGTCGGCGTGTGCGTTCGCCGACCGTTACTCGCGCCGTACCCCGGTAAACCCATACCAGGACGTGAAAATCATTAATCCGGTTCCAGGTCTGCGCTGCGGGGATGGGCGGCGGGGAGGCCTCATTTGGAGCCTCCTGTGGTTGCAGTTGGGGCAGCATCAGCTCACCGAGAGTGCCAGGGAAGTTGCCGTCGCGTCGGGCAATGGCAGGCCGCGCCTGCTTGTACTGGCGCGGCGTCATTCCAGTTCGCGTGTGGAATGCTCTCGTGAAGCCAGCAGGAGTGGAAAAGCCGACCTGCCTGCCTGCCTGGCCGATCGTGTGGCCAGCATCCATCAAGGCGGCTGAGGCGGCTACACGTACAGCCGTGCGCCACCGCACGAATGGAAGGCCGGTTTCTTGCAGAAACTGAAGCTGCAGGGTTCGCACGCTGTTATTGACCGACCGTGCGTGGTCTGCGGTGTCGGCGGGATCATCAGGTCTCTGGAGCAGAGAGCGCCCGACTGTCACAGCCTCAAGTGAGCGGGGCATCGGAGGCAGTGGTACCTGCTCAAAAGGCCGATCGGCCTCCCTCGGGGTCGAGTAATGGGACCCGGCAACCAGATCAAGGAGGCTGGTGTCAGAGGTCGCGCCACGAAGATAGCCGATGCTCCGTGCGAACTGGTAGATCAGCCACTCGGACCAGCTGCTTGGTAGGTCGATGCGCTGTGGCCGGTCGAGGGTCGGTGCGCGAGTCCCTGCGGCCGGAAAGATCGGGAATGCGACTGAGTCAGCGCCCACCTCCAAGGTGTAAGGGATGCCAGCAGGCAACCATATGCCCTGCCCAGAAGACAGCGGGTATTGCTGTTGCGCTGCACGAACCTCGGCGGTTCCCGCGTGCACCCATAAGAGGGAGGGGTCACGCGTGTTGCGTACAGCCACTGTTTGGGAAGCGGGAACTGGGGGCGGGTCGAACAGCACGGGCTTGTTCCTCCGTTCACAAGTCGCGCGCCAGCGTCGGAGTGTGCGAACTCTGCGCTCACGGATAAAACATCGGACATAAGTAAGGATACACTTAGTTAGTGAACCCATGTGTATCGAGGCTTGTGGGGGTGATCTGTTCCCGGTCTGTAAGGAGATCGTCTATGAGTGTGTCTGCGCGCACGTTGCGCTTGGTTCCAGTAGCGTTACGTCAGCTTGTTGTAGGCCGCGTGGTGGACGTGACTACGGGGATGAAAAGGATCACGCTCTCGGGCGGCCAGTTGGGAGAGTTCACCTCGCCCGCGGGGGAACCACAGCCCGCTTTTGCTTCACCGGGGTTCGATGACGATATCCGTTTGCTGTTCCCTTATCCGGGTGAGATCGAGCCTGTGTTGCCTGTGATTGAGGATGGCCGCGTAACGTTCGCTGAGGGAAGACGTCCCCTCGCACGGGCATACTCGGTGCGCCGATACGACTCGCAATCGCGTGAGCTGGATGTTGATTTCGTGCTGCATGGGCACGGCGTTGCAGCCGACTGGGCACGGCGGACACGGCCAGGCGACCCGATCCATATCGCGGGACCGGGCAAGACCCAGAGCCTACCTACCGGTCGAGATTGGTTTCTGGTAGCGGGTGATGATACTGCGATTCCTGCTATTTCGCGGCTCCTCGAAGAACTACCCCACGATACGCGTGGTCAGGTCCTTATTGATGTGGCGGACGACGATCATCGGCAGGAACTCATTGCCCCTGAGGGAATCGAGATCTCCTGGATTCCTCGCCATGCTGGCACGCGGCACCCGTTGCTCAACGCGATACAAAACTTGAGGTGGCCAGAAGGTGAGCCGTTTGCATGGCTCGCTGGCGAACAGGCCGAGGTGCAGAAGATGCGCCGCTTCTTGGTCAAAGAACGCGCTGTTCCAAAGTCCGATATCGATTTCACGGGCTACTGGAAGCGGGGTGCGGCAGGACTCGTCGGCAGCTGAGTCGGGGCGAACACGCTTCCCTCACCCACGATCTACCCACCCGCTCAGTCATTTTCGGACACACCCCAGCAATCAAGAGAAAGGCAGTCAATGTCAAACACCCTCACGGCACGCCGCTTGGCGCTTTGTGCATTGTTCCTGTTGCCGGGTCTGGCCATGTCTTCCTGGGTCACGCGCACGCCAGCAATTCGCGACTTGCTCGGAGCTTCGACCGCGCAGATGGGGCTCGTGATTTTCGGCCTGGCGCTCGGAGCGATGGTGGGGATTCTCGGTTCAGGGCCGTTGTTGGCACGACTTGGCGCGAAGCCACTGATCGCATTCGGCACGTTGGGCGTCGCCGTGAGCGTGCCCCTCATCGCTCTTGGTGCGGCAGCTCAGATCGATGGGGTCGTCATCGCAGCGTTGGGGTTGTTCGGCCTGAGCATGGGCGGTAGCGAGATCGCAATGAACGTAGAGGGCGCTGATGTCGAAGCCATCACTGGCAGACCATTCCTGCCAGCGCTACATGGCTCGTTTAGCTTGGGCACCCTTATCGGCGCGATACTCGGAATTGTTGCTACCGCTGCGGACTTCTCAGTTATCGTGCATCTGCTGACGGTCGGGCTATGCGGCGTTCTGATCCTGATAGTTTGCATACGCTTCCTACCACCCGCGACTGGTCGCCGACAGAAACCGAAGAGTCCTGTTTACCGTGCTGAGCGAGCCGTATGGCGCGACTCTTCTGTTTGGTTCATCGGAGTCATCGTTCTGGCAATGGCATTTGCTGAGGGTACGGCAAACGACTGGCTACCCCTCATCATGGTCGACGGGCATGGTCTGAATCCGACGCTCAGCTCGACGGTCTTCGCGGTCTTCGCGGCAGCAATGACGCTCGGACGGTTCTTGGGAGGACCGGTTGTTCAACGGTTCGGGCGCGCCTGGGTGCTCGGAGCGAGCGCTCTGAGCGCCGTTATTGGCATCTCGCTCGTTGCTTTTGTTGACAATTCGCTCGTGGCGGGATTTGCAGTCGTGTTGTGGGGGCTAGGCGCGTCTCTCGGGTTCCCTGTAGCGATCTCCTCGGCTGGGGCGTCAGGAGAGAACCCGGCAACGCGTGTTGCTTTCGTGACCGTCATCGGATATGTCGCGTTTCTCGTTGCTCCACCCCTACTTGGTTTCATCGGCGAACGTGCCGGGCTACGCGGAGCGCTCATCATTCCCCTCCTCGTGCTCTTCGTTTCCATCTTCCTCAGCCCGGTCGCCCGAACGCGACCATCCTCAATCCAGATAGGGACACCATGAGCCGTTCGAAAGCTAAGCATTCTCGCATCCTCAGCAGCATCTGTGTTGTATTCACCATTTCCTTGTTCGCTGCAGGTTGCTCGGCAAAGCCCGAATCTGATGCCGCAACGAGACCCTCTGAACAAGCATCTTTACTGCCAGCGGCCGAGCAGACAACAAGCTATCCGCTCACACTCGAATCACCTTTCGGTGAGACTGTTCTGCCGGAACGTCCTGAACGCATTGCAGCGGTCGCCCCGACTGCGATCGACACTGAGTTGCTTCTCGCCCTCGGGGTGACCCCCATTCTCACGTCAAGTCTCGTGAGTGAAGGCGGTTATCTCGACGATCACGGGGCAGCAGAAATCGAAACCTACGAGTTCATATCCGGTGAAGACATTCCGATAGAAACCATCGCAGCTAGCGACCCTGACCTTATCGTAGCGGTGGGATGGACAGACGGGTTGAGTGGCGTCAACCTTGGCGACTACTACGACCGATTGACATCAATCGCCCCAGTGCTGACCAGTCCCGACACGTCGTCGCAACAGCTCATCCCTTGGCAAGACTCTCTTCGCCTCCTGGGATCGACGCTCGACCTCGAAGACGCAGCAACACAAGTCATCGCACATCACCAAGAACATTTCGCGGAGATACGGAATGAACACCCGGAATTCGCGGGTCTCACCGCCAGCTGGGTTCTCCACTTCGGGGCCGCAAATAACCTCCGCTATATGTCTCCATCGGGATCGGGTACAGAACTCTTCCTCAGCGAGCTTGGGTTCATTCCCAACCCAAAAGCGGAACAGTTCGTAGGTGACCCGTGGGTCAGCAATGAACTGCTGACGCAAATTGATGCGGATGTGCTTTTGCTCGGCCAGACCGTAAACGCGAGTGACGAAGAGATGCACGAGCTTGTCACCGAGAACGACCTCTTCATGAATCTGGGCGCTGTGATGTCCGGACATCTCGTCCAGCTGGCACCGAAGACCGAAGACGACCGAGACCTACTTTGGACGGTCACGGTAGGCGGGCCGATCGGACAGGAATGGGCAGCAGATTATCTCGTTCCGCGCATCGCCGATGTCCTCACGAAGACTTCGTGACCACCCACCAATGAACATTCCGAACTATAGAAAGGCGAACACGAATGAAGAAGACCAGACGCTCCCGCGTCATTGCCAGTATCGGGGCGACCCTTGCGACAATACTGCTCATCGCGGGCTGTTCTACCAGTCCGGACTCCAACGGCAGTCCTGAAGAGCCCGGCGCAAGCGAATCAAGCCTGCTCCCTGCCGCTGAAGGCAAGACCAGTTACCCTCTGACGCTCGAATCACCGTACGGAGAGACGATCCTCGAGGAGCGCCCTGAGCGGATCGCAGCGATCGTCCCGAACGCGATCGACACCGAGTTGCTGCTTTCCTTAGGGGTCACGCCTGTGTTGACCTCGAACTTCGTAAGCGAGGGCGGCTACCTCGAAGAGCATGGGTCAGCCGAGCTGGACACCTACGAGTTCATGATGGGCGAAGACATCCCCATCGAGGCCATCGCAGCGAGCAACCCCGACCTCATCGTCACCGTAGGCTGGGTGCCCGGTTACGGCGAACTGCGTGACTACTACCAGCAACTCTCCAAGATAGCCCCGGTGGTGACAAGCCCGGAATCGTCTCAACGCATCATTCCCTGGCAGGACTCGATCCGCGTCCTAGGTGAGACGCTAGACCTTAGCGGCGCGGCCGAAGCTGTCATTGCGGAACACGATGAACGCTTCGCGCAAGTGCGTGCAGATCATCCCGAGTTCGACGGGCTCACCGCGACCTGGGCGATCTACTACGGCCCAACAAACGGACTGCAGTACTTCTCACAGCCTGGCTCCGCGCCCGCTGCATTCCTGGCCGACCTCGGTTTCAGCGAGAACCCGAACGCCACGGAATTCGTGACGGATACCAAGGTTAGTGATGAACTTCTATCGAAGATTGACGCCGACGTCCTCATCCTTGGACAGAGCGCAGCCGCGAGCGAAGCCGAAATGCAGGAGTTGACAGGTCGCGACCTGTTCCAAAACCTGGGAGCGGTATCGTCCGGTCAGTTTGTCCAGCTGCCGCCGAAAACTGACGACGGCGGCGATCTCTTGTGGGCAATCACCAGCGGCGGACCCATCGGCAATGCTTGGGCGGTCGAACGCGTCGTTCCCCAGATTGCGGACGTGTTCTAACTCGGGTCACGGACTATCGCGGCACCACGGGTCTAGCAGTCCGTGGTGCCGCGATAGCTGAACAACACGAAAGATCGGTCATGACTGTTTCGTTAGTAGGTGCGCGCGAGGCGTGCAGTGCGCTGGGAGAAGGGCACCTCCCAACAAGCAACCGTCGAATATCGGGTGTGATTGTGCTGCTCGCGTTGCTTGTGGTGGTTCTGGCAGCAAGCCTGTCATTCGGCGCGAACCCGTTACCCATCAGCGAGATCTGGCGGGTCGTACTCTCCCCAGATAGCTCCGAGGCAAGCTCCATTGTCTGGACATTACGAGTACCTCGCACGGTTGTGGGGATTGCTGCTGGTGTGGCATTCGGTGTTTCGGGCGCGCTCATCCAGGCGATCACACGCAACCCGCTTGCCGATCCCGGTATTCTCGGCGTAAATGCCGGAGCGGGGTTCGCCATTGTCGTTGGCGTGACGTTGTTCGGAGTCGGAGGAATCACCGGGTACATCTGGTTTTCGTTCATCGGTGCGATCCTTGCCACGGTGCTCGTCTACCTGATCGGGTCAGCGGGACGAGGCGCCTCATCTCCCGTCACACTCGTGCTCGCAGGCATCGCACTTGCCGCTGTCCTCTCAGCTTTCTCAACGTTTCTGACACTGATGGATCAGGAGACGTTCCGTTCCTTCCGGGCTTGGGGGTTGGGTTCCCTCTCGCGCGCCTCACTCGATGACACCGCTTCGGTTGCCCCGTTTCTGGCGGTAGGAATCCTGTTAGCCGCACTGATCAGCAGCTCCTTGAACGCGGTCGCGCTGGGAGACGACCAAGCGACCGCACTCGGAGCAAGCGTCACCCGCACTCGTATTTTGGGGATCATTGCCGTGACGCTCCTCGCAGGTGGCGGAACAGCGCTCACCGGAGGTATCGCGTTCGTAGGTCTCATGGTCCCGCACATCGTGCGCTGGTTCACCGGACCCGACCAGCGATGGATCATCGCCTACACCGCCCTCGCGGCACCCTCCATCGTGCTCATCGCAGACGTGCTGGGACGAGTGATCACCCGCCCCGGCGAGATCGAGGCCGGCGTGCTCACCGCACTCATCGGTGCCCCCGTCCTCATCGCACTTGTGCGCCGGCGAAAGGCATCCGGGCTATGAAATCCACTATTCAAATCCCACGACAGATCGATTTCGGTTACCGGAACCGCACAATCCGTACTCAGCGCGCCGTCGCGCTGAGATTCAGCGCACGGAGCATTGCGATCAACTCGATCCTCGCCGTAGTTGCGGTGACCGTTGCGGTGATGTCCCTCGGAATCGGTGACTATCCACTGACAACTGCCCAGGTTGTCCAGTCGCTCTTCGGCCAGGGCGATGACTTCCATCGCCTGATCGTGACGGAATGGCGTCTGCCCATCGCGATCGCGGCAATCCTGTTCGGAGCGCTACTGGGGATCGGCGGTGCAATCTTCCAATCGCTGACCCGCAACCCCCTGGGATCTCCGGATGTAATCGGCTTCGACGCAGGATCGTACACGGCCGTGGTGCTCACAATCCTTGTCATCGGCGCGAATCAGTACTGGTACATCGCCGCAGCAGCTCTGGTCGGCGGGCTGCTCACCGCAATCGTGGTGTATCTGCTCTCCTATCGAGGAGGCGTGCAGGGTTTCCGCCTCATCATCGTCGGCATCGGAGTTTCCGCGATGCTGGGATCGATCAACGCGTACCTCATCACTCGCGCCGAGATCACCGATGCGATGAGCGTCGGTTTCTGGGCGGCCGGGTCGCTCAGTCGCGTCGGATGGCACTCGCTTGTCCCCGTCATCATCGGGGGCCTGATTGTCTTCATCGGAGTGACGATGTTGGCTCCCGCTCTGCGACAACTGGAACTTGGTGACGACGCGGCACTCGCTCAGGGGGTGAACGCTTCCGTTGCTCGCCCGCTGCTGCTGATCCTGGGAGTTGCGACGACCGCGTTGGTGACAGCTGCTGCCGGTCCGATCGGGTTCGTCGCACTGTCCGCGCCACAGCTCGCGAGGCGATTGACACGGACACCCGGGGTAACCGTGGCTGCGTCCGCGTTCATGGGAGCCGCGCTCTTGTCTCTCGCGCAGTTGCTGTCGCTCGTGATCGCGCAGGTCTACCGGCCTGTTCCGGTTGGCCTCATCACCGTGAGCCTGGGTGGTCTCTACCTAATCTGGCTCCTTATTCGTGAAACAAGGAGAAGCATATGACACGAGTGGACACTCACCCCCTCGCCACTGCTAACACCGCCGAGTTGACCGTACCGACAAGTCGACTGTGGACGGTGAATGCCACGATCGGCTATGACAAGCGCGTCATCAACGAGAACCTGTCGGTGTCGATTCCCGATGAGTCTTTCACCGTGATCGTCGGGCCGAATGCATGCGGCAAGTCGACCCTTCTGCGCGGGCTATCCAGGCTCCTGAAACCAGGATCAGGGCGGGTGGTACTTGACGGACAAGACATCCATTCCTACAAGGCCAAAGAGGTTGCGCGCAAGTTGGGACTGCTACCGCAGACCTCGCTCGCTCCCGATGGGATCAGAGTCGCTGATCTGGTCGCTCGCGGCCGGTATCCGTACCAGAAACTGATCCGACAGTGGACACCGGACGATGAGCAGGCGGTCTCTACCGCGATGGCAGCAACTGGCATCCATGAACTCTCAGACCGGCTCGTCGACGAACTCTCCGGCGGGCAACGACAGCGAGTCTGGGTCGCGATGGCGCTGGCACAGCAGACCGAAATCCTGTTGCTGGACGAGCCGACGACGTTCCTTGACCTGACCCATCAGATCGAGCTGATGGAACTATTCACCGACCTCCACCTTGCCGGGCACACCCTTGTCGCCGTTCTTCACGACCTCAACCAGGCTGCCCGCTACGCAACGCATCTCGTCGCGATGAAGGACGGAGGTGTCGTCGCCGAGGGCCCACCGGCTGAGGTACTGACCTCCGACCTGGTCGAGCAGGTGTTCGGTCTGCGCTGTCTCGTCGTTCCTGATCCCGTCGCAGGAACCCCGCAGGTGGTGCCGCTCGGACGAGACCGGCATCGGAACAAGGAAACTCCGATCAAGGAAGGAGGCACCGAATAGTGCCCGCACTCAACAATGACCCTGCGGCCGCACCGGCCTCACCCATTGCGGCCGCACTGCGCCCCGCGATCCCTGTGCTTACAGCAGCGGTTACCGCCGCCGCGCTTGGTGGCCTCACGATGGTCGGAGCCTTATGGTTCACCGTGCAGGTCGTCGCTGCGGTGACACTGACGCATGCGATTTCGGCGTGTGTCTGCTGGCTCATTGGAGGCCTGCTCCTGTCCGTCTCGTCGTGGCTCGCACATCACGGGGAGGCAAGATTCTCCGCACGGCTACGGCGCGATACCGCTCGCCATCTCGCGCACATGCCGATGAGCACGGTCTCACGGTATGGCGCTGACGCGCTGCGTCGTCTGGTAGGCGAAGACATTGCCGCGCTACACCACACCGTCGCACATCTGCCCGCGGAAATCGCGACCCTTGCGGTGGTGCCCCTCGCGACAGTAACTCTGCTGGTCGCAGTGGCGGGTCCCCTTACCCTGATTGCGCTGATCCCTGGCCTGCTGGCCGCAGCCTACTATCTGTTCATCGTGCCGCGAAGCTCAGCGAAACACGGAACCGAAACGGTCCGTGTGATGACGGACATCAGGACCGCTGTCGACGACTACGCACGCGGCATTCGCGTGTCCCGCATTTACAGCGCACAGGCCGGGGCAACCGCCAACTATGCCGACGCAGCACGCCGGTTCACCGAGAACATGGTCGCCTGGGTGCGACGGGTCGCGACACTCTCTTCCGTAGCGGTGGCGCTGCTCCAGGCCGTCGCAACCTATGCGATCGCCTACGCCATCGGCTACGACCAAGAGCCGGCAGTGCTCGCCGCCATGCTGCTGTTCGGGCTCGCCGTGGTCACCCCGGCGCTGCGCCTTGGGCATGGCCTGGACTATGTACGAGCGGGCAGCGCCGCGGCCGAACGCATCGCAGCGGTACTCCGCGAACCGACCGTCACGGGATCAACCGATCACAGTGACGACCCTGGACTTGAACTCGTCGACGTGCGGATCGGTCAGGACGACCGCACACTCATCCACAGTCTTTCCCACACATTCTCACCAGGATTAGTCACCGCGATAACCGGCCCCAGTGGCAGCGGCAAGACCACGCTGCTACGTACTATTGCCGGGCTGGAAACGCTCGAAAGCGGCGTGATCCGGTACCCCCACAGGGAGACGAACAGCGAGAAGACGTCACCCGACTCGGTGTTACTCATTCCACAAGGTGGGGATGTGCTCTCCGGGACGATCCGCGAAAATATCGCGCTCTCGACCCCAGAGGCCACCGATGATGAGATCAGCACCGCGCTTCGACGTGCGCAACTCGACCTCCCCCTGGATACCGCGACGACCACCCTGTCGGGCGGTGAACGTCAACGAGTCGGACTCGCCCGCGCGTTCCTCACCGATGCCCGTGTGATCCTGCTCGATGAACCCACCAGCGCGCTGGATAAGGACACGAGCGGGCGGCTCGTCAGCGAGCTACACACATTCGTCATGGAGGAATCGAAGACGCTCTTGATTGTCACCCACGATCATGGACTGGCCGAGGGCGCCACAGCACAGCTCAAGCTCACCGGCAACTCGGTCACGGTAGCCGGAGGAACCCGATGAACACGCAGCACACCCAGACCCTTCCTGCAGCGGCTCGCCGCAGACTGGTACTCATATCACTTGGCTGGGCACTCGTCGCGCTGGCCGAGGCGACGGCCTACACCGTGCTCGCCCTTGCGATCGCAAAGCACCAGCCACCGGGAATGGTGATCGCGACTGCGGCCGTCGCCCTGTTTATCACCGTGCTCGTCTCGCGCAGCGGCTACCTCACCGGGGCAAGGCTGGCCGGAGATCTCTTCCAAGGAGTTGGCGCGGCCTTCTCCCACGCCAAACTCTCGTGGTTCACCGAGAAGAACCGAACTCTTGTCGGCACGGTCGCCGGACAATCAATCCCCGCCCTGATGAGCGTTCCCGCCCATCAGCTGCAGACGTTCATTCTCTCGCCGCTCATCCCGCTTCTCTTGCTTGTCGGTATCGCGATCGTCGCTGGCCCTCTCACCATGCTTCTGGTGGCAGGCCTTGTGATCATCGCGTTCGTCGCGCAGCTGTTCGCTCAACGGGCCCTCAGCCGTGCAGACGCAGGCCGAAACACTGTCGAGCAGGCCGCAACGGAGGCATCCCTGGAATTCATCGATCATCTCGAACTGTTGCGGACCGCCGCAGGGCCAGATCGTGCGGTGTCACGCCTGGAAGACACATGGGACACGCATGAGGCTGCGCTCGCGCGTACGAATCAAGTATCGACTCCCGCGACCTTCGTTTCTAGTCTCGCGAGCATTCTGCCGCTCGCTGGTCTCCTCCTCTTCATCGCGTCCACAGCCATGGAGAACCCGGCTACCGCACTGGCGCTCATCATCCTCACCGCCCGTGCATCTGCACCTTTGGATGCTCTCGCCCTGGCGGGGGTCTCGATCAACGAATTGCGCACCACGATCAACCGGTACCGTGCGGTGCTCTCGGCCCCGGTCTTACCCGAGCCGACCAAATCTGTCCAGAGCGTCGGCCATGCGATGACAGTGAATGATGTCTCGCACATTACCGTGCTGCAAGGGGTCTCTACCGAGGTGCCCGAGGGCTCTACGACGATCATCACTGGTCCGACCGGAAGCGGCAAGAGCACCCTGCTTTCCCTGCTGATGCGGTTCGATGATCCTGACAATGGGCGTATCGAACTCGGCGGGGTCGACCTCACAGACATGCGATACGAAGATCTCGCGAAACAGATCGGCTACGTGCCGCAGGATCCCGTCGTGTTCGACGGAACACTGGCCGACAACATCCGTCTCGGCGACCCATCGGCCACCGATGAAGAGATCATCCATGCGGCAAAACAAGCCGCACTCGGTCAAGTCATCGAACAATCACCGCTCGGGATTCAGCAATCAGTAGGCCACCACGGAAACGCACTGTCAGGCGGTGAGCGTCAACGAGTCGCGATCGCCCGAGCCCTCCTCAAGCAGGCACCGATCCTCATTCTCGACGAGGCGACCTCCGCCCTCGATACCGCCACGGAAGCGAAGATCGCCAAGGCGATCCGCGCGCTTCCATGCACGAAGATCGTCGTCACCCACCGCGATGCCGAGACAACCTGGCAGCCGACGATTCGCATAGCACTCGGAGAGTCCAGTGGCACAAATAAATGAAATCCCTTCCGCTGTTGAGCCGCAGTGAATGGTGCGCGGAAAAGTTCGCTGAAGTTATGGGCGGATGGTGAGCTGGATATGCAGAAACCTGAAGACCGTGATTCCGCGGCAGGTTACGACGCGGTCGTTTCGGCTGAACCGGATTCCATAATGAAGACCCGCGGGCGATCAGCATCCCAGATACCGATCATCTTTGTCACGGTCTTCTTGACATATACCGCGATGACGGTCATGAACCCGCTGATCGCACCGTTGTCACGGGTCATCGGTATGCCTGAATGGCAGATCGGGGTCGGGGTATCGGTTGCGGCTTTGTGCGTTGCCGTCGCCAGCCCGTTTTGGGGGCGGCTATCCCAACGGGTCGGTGCACGACTGATCTTGACCTCGACGATCTGTAGCGCGACCCTGGCGATGGTGGTCTTCGCAGCTGTCGCACACGCACGTTTTCTTGGGATTGCTTCCGCTGGGGTCGTTTTCGTGGTTCTACTGCTGGTCCGAGGGGTGTGGTTCGGTCTTTCCGAAGCGGCCGTCCTCCCGACCGCACAAGCCTATGTTGCCTCCATAACCCCAGACCCCACCGAACGAGTGCGTGGCATGGCCGCGATCGGTGCGGGTGTCGGCGCATCATCTATCGCAGGTGCCATCATCGGTGGCCTGCTCGGCGGATTTTCTCTGCCCGTCGCGCTGTGGGCAGTCCCGATCCTCTTAGTGCTGACTCTCGCCATAGTCACTATCTGGATGAAGCGCACCTCCGTACCTGTTCAAGAAAAACCACCCCGGAAGGTCTCCGCAACGGATTCGCGGGTGCGGCCGTATCTGATTGTTTCTTTCGGCCTATACACCGCTTTGGGCTTCATCCAGATCCTCGTCGGGTTCCTGGTTCAGGACCGGTTATTCCTGGGCACCGAACAGGCAGTGCTCGTCACGGGGATCGCATTCGTATGCGCGGGGGTGGGGCTTTTGCTCAGCCAGGCGATCGCTGTGACGCGCCTGCGGTGGCAACCAGTTCGGTATATCCGTGTCGGAGCTGTCATCAGCGCCATCGGAATCCTATTCCTGGTCCCAGACTGGGGTGCCTCCTCGGTGCTGGTGGCGATGTTCATCACAGGGGTGGGCATTGGGATGGCCATCCCTGGTGTCGCTGCGGGGGTGTCGCTTGCAGTTGGTTCCTCAGAACAAGGCAGCGTGGCAGGTCTCGTCGCCGCCACCAATGCGCTCACGTTCATCATTGCGCCCACTGCCGCGACTGCCTTGTATGCGCTATCGCCCCTCGTTCCGCTGATTGCCACCGCTATTGCGACTGTGCTGGTGATGACGTTTAGTCCCACAAATAGGCGGCTGGCCGTCACCCCCGAGTCCGTTCACGACGACGAAGCGCGTATTTGATGGTATGGACCCAGCATGCTCCTGGTCTGCCAAGGCGCAGTATGAGTTCAGGCAAGGCGAGTCAGCTCATGGATTCCATCCGGTTCTGGCGAGAACTCGCACCTTGCATCGCCCAATCGGGCCTATCGCCTACGACTGCGTGAAAGTCATCATAGTGCGGGACGGCAGCGCACTACTGTTCAGTGAGTTCGGGCAACGGATCGTCACGGCCGGTGACGTCGTGGTGCTCGGCGCGAACGTGCTCTGTGGCAGTGAACCGGAAGGTCACATCACCGCCACCACGATCTACCTCGACACTGACTATGTGATCGACCAGGTGTTCTGGCAACACGCCTGGCTGCTGCACGATCGCTTAGATGCGCAGCGGTTCACTAAGGCTCTCTACAGCGAACCCTCGCAAGTGCTCCGGCTTGGCGAAGACCGCACCGGCATGTTGATGCCGTGGCTGGACGAACTCGTCGCGCGCAGCATCGATGGCGGATTCGCGCATCATTTCCATCGCATGCAGGCACTGTGGTTCGCTATCGCTGACGTGGTCACTCCGTTCGTGAAGGTCACGCCGATACGGCAAAGCCGCACGCAGCGCGCTCACTCCCGCCCGACGCTACCCAGGTGCCGAAATTTCGCACCGGCCAGAGATGAGGCCCACCAAACCCGCGCAACTCTGGCCAGTGACATCGCCACGAACTGGACCCTGGATGTCTTGTCAGCTCGGGTGCATCTATCCCCGAAACAACTCTCGCGCGTGTTCACCGAGGCCTACGGCAAGACCCCGTTGGCATATTTGACGATGCTGCGGGTCGAGGAGATGGCCCACCTCCTGCGTGAAACTCACTTGACGATCGATGCCTCCGCCCGCAGGGTTGGTTGGGCGAGTCGGAGCCGCGCCAATGAGGCATTCCAACAGTGTGTGGGTATGACGCCGAGCGAATATCGCCGGATGCACCGCTCCGAGAAATGACCGGGAACGGGACATCTCCGGTGTCCTTCGGGACGTCTTCTTCGACACCGCCGTCTGGCGCAGGTTTTTGGCTGGTAGGACGGTAAGGACTGTCGGGTTCAGTGTTGTTCCTGGCGGTCGTCCCGTACTTTGACTTCCGTCTCGTCGCTTATGTGTTCCCGGCGTACCTGGTAGTCGCAGGCCCTGCTCACAGCAGTGGCTGGTGACTACAGGTTTCTGGGAGAGGCGGACGCGATGGCGAAGAACTGGGAGGAAGCACGAGTAGCGCGTGAGGCGAAGCTCGACGGTTTGCAGGAGCGCTTGGCCAGTGCGGTTGATGGCCTCGTGACTGGTGAGGATTGGCAGCGTGCGATGGCTTTCGCTGCGAGGTTTCGGTCGCGGTCGTTCAATAACATTTTGCTGATCTGGTCCCAGCATCTCGGTGCGTTCGAGGCTGGCCGGGTGCAGGTTACTGAGCCGTCGTATGTGGCGGGGTTCCGGCAGTGGCAAACTCTGGGTCGTCAGGTGGATAAGGGCCAGTCGGGGTACATGATCTTCGCCCCGGTCACCGCCCGATTCGCTTCGGCAACTCCTGCCGATGCGGCGTCGTGGCGCAGGTTGGAACGCGGTGAGAAACCGCGAGCGGGTGAGGTCGCCCGTTCGAAGATCGTTGGGGTGAAACCCGCTTATGTGTGGGATGTCTCGCAGACCTCGGGTGAGCCGATTCCCGAACGCCCGATGCCGGTGCTGTTGGAAGGCGAAGCCCCCGCTGGACTCTGGGAAGGCATTGCCGCGCAGATTGAGGCGCGCGGATTCACCGTTCTGCGGGTGCCGCATGAGGGCATGATCCACGGCGCGAACGGGGTCACCGACTACGGTGCGAACACCGTCGCGGTGCGGGAGAACATGCCGCCCGCGGCGCAGGTGAAGACGCTGGCGCATGAGTTGGCGCATGTGATGCTCCACGGGCCGAATAATCCTGACGCGTCCGGGCATCGCGGGGTTGGTGAGGTGGAGGCCGAATCGGTTGCCCTCATGGTGGGTGCCGCGCATGGAATGGACACCACTGGTTACACGATCCCGTACGTGACCGGTTGGGCCAGCACCGTGAAGGACTCCTCCCCGGTCGAAGTCGTACAGGCTGCCGGTGAACGGGTGCGGAAGGCCGCGACCGAGATTCTCGATCAGCTCAACACCGCACAGGTCGGCGCTGGTGATCCACCCGGCCTGGTGCGGGATACATCGCGACGCGAAGCGCGTCAGCGATTCGCCCCTCAACCATTGCCTGAGCCGTCACCGTCACCGTCTTCGGCTGTAGGTAGCCGTGAACCGGTGAGGGGGCTGTGACATGGCGACCGTGTTCAATGCTCTCGCCCGCATTCAGCATTTGCGGCTGCCGGATGCTGCGCGATCGCTCGCGTCTGCCGGGGTGCCGGTGTTTCCATGCGTGCCAGGTGAAAAACGTCCCCTGACCAGACGTGGCTTCCACGACGCGGCCAACGATCTGGACCAGGTATCGGCGTGGTGGGATCGGTGGCCGAGCGCGAATCTCGCGATCCCCACCGGGCCCGCCTCAGGCATCGATGTCGTAGACATTGATATCGGTTCAACCGGTTCTGGGGTCCCGGCGTTCCAGCGGGCACGCCGCGAAGGACTCGTGCACGGGTGGGCGGCTCTGGTGCGCACCCCGTCGGGCGGGTTACACGTCTATTTTCCCGCCGGTACCTCGCGGGAGCAGCCTTCGTGGCAGGCACCCATGGCGCATATCGATTTTCGCGGCACCGGCGGCTATGTTCTCGCCCCGCCGTCACAAGTGCGCCAGCCCGATGGACACTTGAGACCGTATGAACTGCAAAGCACCGGCCTGGTCGAGCCTTCGCCGGTAGATGCGTCTCGCCTGCGGAACTTCCTTGACCCACGCCCCGCACTTACCCACCGAGATCAGATGACAACGCGTCGGGGTCTAGATGTGCAGCGTCTCGGACAGTGGGTCGCAGCCCTGGGTGAGGGCGAACGCAACCTGGGCTTGTTCTGGGCTGCGTGCCGTCTCGCCGAAAACAACACTGCCGTTGGTGACACGCTCGCGGTGCTGGGACCTGCGGCGGCACACGCAGGACTGGGAGCGCGAGAGATCACCACCACGATCCGCTCCGCATACCGCACCACCGACCCCGCATATCACCGATCAACAAGCGATGAACCGGCACCGCGTCGTTCTCCACCGCAACCCGCTGTGGGCCGGGTGATTGCATGACGACCCCGATGTTGCGGCGTGGTGGGCGGCTCGCGGTGAGCACCGCCGTGGCAGGAACCGTGCTGATCGCCCTTGGCGCGTTCTGGTTGTCATTCACCGCACTGGCAGACCTCGCACGCAGGTCTGGGATTAGTGAAGATCAAGCGTGGGCGTGGCCGTTGATCGTGGACGGCATTATCGTCGTCGCCACCGTCTCCGTCGTTGCTTTAGCTGGTCACCGTGCGGCCTGGTATCCGTGGATGCTACTGGCCGCAGGTGCGCTCGTATCCGTGACCGCGAATGCGTTGCACGCTGTCATCGCCGCCGACGCCGGCGTACCAGGGCTACTGGCCGCCGCTGTTGCCGCAGTGCCGCCACTGGTGCTCCTTGCGATCACGCATCTGACCGTCATCCTCACGCGCCCGATCGCCCCGAACAATTTCCCGTCCACCGCCGCGACCACCCTGGAACTCGTCGACGAAGCAGATAGCGATAACGACCAGGAGGATGCCGCGTGGCTTCCCGTTCCTGACTCTTGTAGCGCTGCGACGCCGCCGTCCACTGATGAGGCCTCGGCAGTCAGCCCCGATCCGGGTGAGCTGGACCGGCGTGCGGTTGCGGCTGGGCTGCGCGAGCAGGGCTGGTCTAACAAGCGCATCGCCACACATTTCGGGGTGCACCCCTCGACTGTGGGGCGTTGGCTGCCCCAACAGCTTTCCATCACGAATGAACAGGAGACATCACCATGAATACCAAGCAACCTGCCCACGTCACTTATGAGACCGAGCCCCCGCAAACCACATCGCGCGCAACAGAACCCGGTACGGCTGGAGGGTCGCCGCACGAGGATGTGTCGGAGCTGGCCCGCCGAAATGATCCTTCTCTGAAGAGCAGAACGGTCACGGCGCGTGGTGTGGATCGGTTCGATCCGCGCAGCGTCGCCTGGATGCGCCTGTCCGACGCGTTGTCGGCATCGACTGCGCAGCTGGCGGGGCGTGGGATCAGTTTTGAAGCGGAACTGCACCGCCGGATCAGACGATTCCCGGTGCAGACCGTCGCAGCGTCACGAACGGCGATCTCGAACCGTGTCAGCAAGCTTCCACCACTATCGGCGTTCGGTCGCCCCCGTCCCCACGGAGTATCGGCACCACAGCGGTCGGGTGTGGGGATGGCCCGGTGATGCGTTATGACGAGCACCGCAATCGTGCTGGACCAGGATCTGTGGGAGGTGGTGCGCACCTGTCTGTCAGGAGGTGCCACCATCATGACCACAACCGCAGCGGCACATATAGATTTCACTACCGGAGAAGGCCTGCGCAGCCTTCTCACACGAATCCACGACGCAGGTAAGGCCGCCTGGCGCAGTGACCGTGACGTTCCTGCGCTCATGGACTACACCGCCACCAAATACGCACCCCTCGCCAGGAAGCACGGCTTGGATGCGTGGGAGGCAGCCTCAGCGGCATTCGACGTGATGCGCACCCCCTCAGTGTTGCGGGCTAATGACCCTTGGGGTGTGGTCACTCGGGCGGTGCAGATCACCTGCATTGCCGAAGCCCGCGCGAACGGGATGCTCTGCTCCACCCACCAGGCTCGCCGCCCGCAGTTTTCGGTGTTTCATGATGCCGAACGATTCAGCGACCGGGAGAACCCACTCACCGATTACCATCCCGCGTTCCACCACCACGACCACGACAGTGAGGTCGGTCATGATCCGGTTTCCCCGGAAAGTGAGCAGGTGCTCGCCGTCTCGGCGGTAAGTGACACGGTCGCCCTGTTCACCGCGCTTGGCTGGCCCGAACCCACCGTCAAAGCCAGCATCGACTACATCTGTGAACGGCTCGCCCGCGCCGGAAACCGCGCCACCGCGTTTGAAGCGCTACGCCGTGACAAACACGCTCGTGCACTCCTTGATCTTCCCGCCTCGTCTTGGCACGGGCTGCTGCGCACGGTGCTCGGGAACCCCGAACCTGTCTATGTCGGTACCTCCCACGGGCGCGGGGTGTTGCTGCGGCTACTCATCGGTGAACCAGTGCCCGTTCTGCTGCGGGATGACGATCTGGTGCTGACGATCACGGCGTCTATCCCGGTCAGGGGTGGTGGTCGTGAGTGAACGCAACGGTTTCATCGGCCTGGAACGCACCGTCGATTCCATCACCATCGGTACCCGGCACCGCACCGACTACGGCGATCTCGCGCAACTGATCGCATCCATTAAGCGTGACGGGCTCTTACAGCCGGTGACAATCACCCCCGACGGGGTGCTCGTGTGCGGGGCGCGGCGGCTGGCGGCGATCAAACAGTTGGGTTGGCGGACCGTGAACGTGTGGGTGCGTTCGGGGATAACGGACCGGCTCGGTGCACTACTTGCCGAGCAGGACGACAACCTGCTGCATAAACCGCTGACCCCGACCGAGCAAGCCACCTTGTATCGGGAACTCAAAGAAATCATGGCTGAAGAAGCCGCACAACGACAGGCAGCGACGCAGTTCGGCACAGGCGGGAAACAGCCTGGGCAGGCCGGTGCCGGTGAGTCACCGGGACCGTACGGGATGAAGGGTGATGCGCGGGAACAGGCCGCCCGCCTGATCACCGGGACGGACTCTTCGCAGCGGCTGGAACGCATCGCCCATCTCCAGACTCTGGCCGAGAACCCCGATCAGAGTGAGGAAGTGCGGCAGCGGGCACGTGCCGAGCTTGCCGCCATCGATACTGGCTCCCCGGTCTCCCCAGCATTCCAACGCCTCAATGCCCATACTTCGGTGGCGGAGTTGGAACGGATCGCCAACGACACCGATGTCGATGAGATCGTGCGACATCACGCGCAGGTTGCCGCCCACAGTCTTCGGGAGACGCCCGCCGATGTGAAGGCCGCCGAATTGGAACGGCTGGCCGTAGAAGCTTTGCGCCGGGTGAAAGAACAAACCAAGACACAGAAGCCGAGGCCGCTTCGCCCCGCCCCCAAACCCGATGAGGGAACGGTGCCGCAGTTTCCGGTGCGGGCATTCCGGGTCATGTGGTCTGAAATGGCTGCCTGGTGGCTGCACTACGACGTCGCCGACATCGCGCACGCTCTCACGGATGAGGAACACGAGGCGTTTCAAGAAACGATCGAGGGCACCGTGAACTTCGCCCGCCAGATCGCGGAACACCGCACCACAGCACGCGTCGCCCAGGATGCTGCGGCGAGGGTCATCGCCTAGCTGAAACCCATCGCTCGTGGGCGGGTAGTGCACCTGGGAGGTATGAACTCTTCCACTGTTTTGAAGCATCGCCGCGTGCTCATCGCGGCCATCGCAGGTGCCCTTGCCGTCGTGGTGCTTGCAGGCATCGGCGTCTACGGCCTGATCCGCGGCCCCCACACCAGCAGCCTCGACCCCGAACCCAGCGGCCAGACTGACACAGTGGCCCCGTCGCCACGGCATCCGGCGACGAAGACTGGGCCGAACGAGATTCGCGACACCACCCGTGCTGAGGATTTCGCGCGTGACGTGGCACTGGCACTGTTCACGTGGGATACGGCCAGTGGTTACCAGTCCTCGGAATATGCGCAGGTCATTGTCGATGTCGGGGATCCCACCGGGACCGAGACCGCAGGGCTTGCCGCTGACGTGCGCACCTACCTGCCCTCCCCAGAGCAGTGGGCACAGCTGCGCACCCATCAGACGTCCCAATGGCTGACCATTGACGACCTCTACATACCCGCCGCGTGGGCGGATGCCGAAGCCCAAGCCGCACCCGGCCAGCTCCTCCCGGGCACGACTGCGTACACCGTGACGGGCACTCGTCACCGTGAAGGCATCTGGGGTACGGAGCCGGTGGAGTCCTCGCGGCCAGTGGCGTTCACGATGTTCATCACCTGCCAGCCGACCTTCGATCACTGCCGTCTGCTGCGCTTGTCCCGCGTCGACGAGCCCCTGACGTAAAGGCTGGTGTCCGGTATGCGCAAAATCCTTGCCGCTCTCGTCATTGCGGCCGTGTGCTTTGGTCCCACCGTCGTGCTCTTAGGCATTGGGCTGGTGATGAACCCCGCCGCGCAAGCCTCGTGTCTTCCCGGCATGTCCTTAACTGTCGGACCCATCCCGGACTCGCTCGACGTGACGACAAAGAACGGTGAACGGTACACCCTGAACCGGAAACAGCTCACCCATGCGGCAACGATCAACACCGTCGGCGGGCAAACCGACGGGATCGACACCCGTGGGGTGACCATCGCACTCATGGCAGCGCTCACGGAGTCCACGCTCCGGCAACTGGCGAACACCGGCACCTACCCCGAATCCGGGGACTATCCGAACGACGGCAACGGCTCCGACCACGACTCGCTGGGATTGTTTCAAATGCGCCCGCAGGCCGGATGGGGCACGGTCGCGGACCTCATGGACACCACCTACCAGGCCCGCGCCTTCTATGGCGGGCCTACGGGGCCGAACTATCCCTCCCCGCGGGGGCTGCTCGATATTCCCGGTTGGCAGCAGATGGATATGGGCGCAGCCGCCCAAGCCGTCGAAGTGTCCGCCTACCCGGACCGGTACCAGAACTATCAGCCGGTCGCCGAAGCGATCCTCACCGCACTGACGCGCCCTGCGCCAGGTGCTGGTGGTGAGGCAGGGTCGGTGCCGGAGACGAGCCGGATCGTGTTTCCGCTCCCGGCAGGAACGTGGACGAGAACCAGTGCGTGGGGGTGGCGGTCAGACCCCTTCACCGGAGAGCGTTCCTTCCATTCCGGTTCCGACTACGGCGCGGCCGACGGCACCCCGATCTATGCCGCCGCCGACGGGCGGGTCACGGTCGCAGAATTCACTGGCGGGTACGGCGGACTGATCATCATCGAGCACACCGTCAGCGGGCAGGCGCTGCGTACCGCGTATGCGCACATGTGGCAGCACGGCATCCACGTCACGCCCGGGCAGACTGTCACCGCAGGCACCCACATCGGCGATGTCGGATCGTCTGGCCGCTCCACGGGGGCGCACCTGCATTTCGAGGTTCGTCCCGGCAGCACGGGCAGCGACACCATTGACGCGGACGCCTGGCTGTCAGAACACGGCGCAACCGAAACAGGCGGCGGCCAGACCCCTGGCCCTGGTTGCGCCGCAGGCGGAGACGCCCCCGCACCCGGCGGGATGGCCGGTGAGCCGGATGTCATGGTGGATGATCCCACCAGTGGCGGGCAGATCACGGCCCGGATGCTGCACGTCATGACCCACACCCGAATCGCTTTCGCGGGCACCGGCTGGGGTTGCTACTCGCCACGCCCCGGCACACGATCCGAGCATCCGCTCGGACGGGCCTGTGATGTGACATTCGGCAACCGCATCGGCCAAGCCGCTACCGGGGCGTCACTCGAGAGTGGGTGGGCGGTCACCAACTGGCTCAAAACTCACGCCGAAACGCTCGGGGTGGAGTATCTGATCTGGCAGGGACGCATCTGGTCCCTCGCCCAAGACGTCGAAGGGTGGCGGCCCTATCACGGTGGCGGCATGCACGACCCCGCCGATATCACCGGGGGCCATTTCGACCACCTCCACATCACCGTCAAAGAAGGAGCCTGACCATGGATGTGTTTCCCGATTTCGGTGGCGTCGGCGGTGCAGGCGGCCTCACAGCAGTGATCGGTGCGCTGCTGACGTTTGTACTCATCATCGCCGTGCTCATGCTCATCATCTGCGGCGTCACGTGGGCGATCGCGACCGCGAACGGTCACCACGGTGCAGCATCGAAAGCCCGTATCGGGGCCTGGACTGCGCTGGGTGCTGCGGTCCTCGCCGGTGGCGCAGTGACCTGGGTGAATTGGCTCATCAACCTCGGCTCCACCTTGTAGCTAAACGTGTTCCCTTCGGGCAATGATTGCGCCGTGAGGGCGTGATCCTTCGTCAGTGCGCGTCTGTGTCTCGGTAACGGTGAATCTTGCCTGATCGAGCCGGTGTGTCAGTTCGGGTATCGGCCAGAAATACGCCGTAGTTACCGCGTGGTCGAATGGCATGAGTTCCGGTCCTTCAAAGAAGCCGAGCAGCAGACTCCCGCCTGGGCGCAATACCCGGGCAAACTCGTCTAGTACTGCACCGAGGTCGCTTGGGTTGGTGTGGATCAGGGAGTACCAAGCTAGAATCCCTGCGACACTCGCATCGGGCACATCGAGGTTTTCGGCCTGACCGAGCCGGTAGTCCACCTGCGGGTAACGGGCCTGTGCATCCACAACAAACTCGTGCACGGGGTCGATGCCAACTACTTCTGCGCCGGTGGCATGAAGGAAGTTCGTCCACTGCCCAGGGCCGCACCCCACGTCCAAAATGAGTCCATCACGCTTTTGTGACCACGCGCCGACCAGTTCCTGATCCTCGGTAGCGGTGGCATCGATAGAGCCGAGCAGATCAATGTACTCACTCGCCCTATAGGCGTAAGCATCTCGAACTCGGTCTACGGTCACCTCCTCAGCATACGAACCCTGAACCTTCTCGTCTCATTCCCACACGGAGAAACCCGAACGTGCAGCGGGCGACGGGTGTGCACCTGCTTTGGGAGAAGCACTGTGCTTCCCCTGATTGAAGGAGCCTCCATCGTGAACACCCTCACCGTCCTGGCAGAAGCCACACCGGTCCTCTCGGCTCTGTTGCCGATGCAGATCGATATCGATCCCAACAGTTCCGGGCTTCCGGGCATTAACCAGTTGCGCACCATCGTTGGCGCGGTCATGACCGTTGGCCTCATCCTCAGCGTGTTGGCGCTGATTGTGTCGGCGATCGTGTGGGGATTCGGCGCAAACAGCAGCAACCCGCACCTGGCTGGTCGCGGGAAGATCGGTGTCCTCGTCTCTTGTGGGGCGGCGATCATCTGCGGCGCATCGGTGACGCTGATCAATTTCTTCTGGAACGTCGGCCAGTCCGTCTAACCCCCAGCACGAGCAACTGTTTTTAGGAAGGGTGTGATGTGCGGTGGCGATCTGCGACATCCCCGTCATCTCCAACGTGTGCGACGTGGCCGGTGAAGCGGCCGCCACCCTCGTCTCTGCACCATTCGACTGGCTCGCCCAAGCCATGGGCCAAGCCGCCGGATGGCTGTTCGAGGCCGTCTGGAGCGTGTTTGACACCACCACCCTGGTGGACGTGTCTGACCCCGGCTATATCGGGGTGTACAACGTGCTCTTCGGTGTGGCGGTGTTCATCATGCTCATCTTCTTCTGTCTGCAACTGATCACCGGACTCATCCGCCGCGATCCCACCGCCCTCAGCCGCGCCGCCCTCGGGCTCGCCAAAGCCGTCCTCGGATCGTTTGTCGCTATCAGCATCACCGGACTGCTGTTGGAGATCACCGATCAGCTCACGATCGGGATCGTGCAGGCCACTGGCAACACGATGGAAGGTATGGGTGACCGTATCGCCCTGCTTGCCGCGGGGCTTGTCGGTATCAATATCGCCGCCCCAGGGGTGGGGGCGATCATCACGATCTTCCTCGCAGGGCTTGCGATCAGTGCCGCGGCGATCGTCTGGTTCAGCCTGCTCATCCGCAAAGCGCTCCTATTGGTGGCGATCGTATTCGCCCCCATTGCCCTGGCCGGAGCATCCTGGGATGCCACCAAGGGATGGTTCACCAAATGGGCAGCTTTCGTCATCGCCCTGATTGCCTCGAAGCTTGTGCTGGTGGTGATCTTCCTCGTCGCGATCACCCAAGTCTCTGCCCCCATCGACCTCGACTTGGCGTCCATTGCGGACCCGATAGCGGGAATCGTGCTCATGCTGATTGCCGCGTTCGCACCCTATATGGCGTACAAGTTCATCTCCTTTGTCGGCTTTGATATGTACCACGCGATGTCGAGTGAGCAGGAAGCGAAATCGGCGATGAACCGTCCCGTCCCAACCGTCGCGAAACCGGCCGGGGACGGGCCGAAGAAAGTTCTTGATGACGCTGGCAGCTCCGGCGGAAAGTCTGGGGGTGGATCATCGGCATCAGCAAGGACCGGTGGTGGTGGTTCGTCTTCGGGTACGGCCGCTGGGGCTGGGAAGGGCGCTGCCGCCGGTGGCACCTCGGCGGGTGCGTCAGCTGGAAGCGCGGGTGCAGGAGCCGGAGGCGCGGGAGCCAGTGCTGGCGCAGGGGCGGCTGCGGCTGGCCCTGCCGCAGCCGCAGTGATCGGCGCGCAGGTGGTCAAGGGAGCCGCCACCGCTGGTCCCAAAGCCGGGTCCGCGGTCGGTGGACAAGCAGAGGCCCACGCAGGTGCAGCACAAGACACGGCACCGCCTCCCGCACCGAATGCCCCGGCACAGCCAACACCTGGTACGGCGCGTTCAGCATCACCTGCGCCGCCCGCGCCACCTGCGAAGGCGACACCACCACCGGCACCGCCGTCGTCCCCGAAACCGAAGGAGTAACCCGTTATGGCACGCAAACACGAACACGACCGTCGCCGCGATGACTACGAGTTGTCGGCGGTGAAATTCTCCCGGCTCACCCGCCGCGGCATCCTCCTTGGCCTGTCGCTGCCGCAACTGATCACCCTCGCCATCGGTATCCTCTCGATCGTCGCGGCGCTGTATGCCGGTGGCGGCCTCCTCATCGCGTACGCCGCACCGATCTGGCTGCTTGCAGCCGTGCTCACGTGGGTGCCCGCTGGGGGCCGGAAACTCATCGAGTGGGTGCCGGTCGGATTCAGATGGGTATGGCGGGTCAGCATCGGGCAGCTGTTGTATCGCCGCCGTATCGTCAAACCGCGCCCAGCGGGCACACTCGCCCTCCCCGGTGACGCCGCCGCGCTGCGGGAGTATGTGGACCCAGAAACGGGGGCAGCGATGATTCACGACCCGCACCAACACACCCTCACCGCGATCATCGGCCTCTCGCATCCCGCGTTCGTGCTCCTCGACCCCGGTGAACAAGAACGCCGCGTCACCGCCTGGGGCCGCGTCCTCGCTACCACTTGCCGTTCCGGGCGGATCGCGCGTTTGCAGGTGCTCGAACGCACCCTCCCAGATTCCGGGTCGGGGCTTGCCGAATGGTGGGCCTCCCACGGCCACCACGACGATTCGTGGACGGCGACTACGTATGCCGAACTCATCGAACGGGCAGGCCCCGCCGGGGAACGCCATGCCACCACGTTGTCGCTCGCGCTCGATATGCGCACCGCGGCCCGGCAAATCCGCACCGCAGGCGGCGGCCTACGCGGCGCTGCCGCAGTGCTTCGGCAGGAAATGACCACCCTCGTCGCCGCGCTGCGCGCAGCAGACCTCACCCCCTCGGAATGGCTCACCCCCGGTGAGATCGCCGTCATCCTGCGCAGCGCCTATGACCCGGCTATCGCCGCGACGCTGGAACGTCATGGTGACCTGGGCCGTGATCTTGCCACCGCGGGTCCGGTCGCGGTCACCGAAACCTGGGACCAGCTGCGGTCGGACTCGGCGCATCATGCGGTGTTGTGGATCAGCGAATGGCCACGCTCACTTGTCTATCCGGGGTTCCTCGCCCCGATACTGCTCTCGACGGGGATTCAGCGCTCGTTCTCGCTGGTGTGTACACCGATCAGGTCGGATCAGGCGGCACGGGATATTCGGAAGAAGAAGACCGAATACATCAGTGACGCGGCGCAGCGGCAGAAGATCGGGCAGATCGAAGACGCCGGACAAACTGCTGAATACCAGGACGTGCTCCAACAAGAAGCCGACCTCACCTCCGGGCACGGCATCCTGCGCTACACCGGCCTCATCAACATCTCCGCCCCCTCACAAGATGACCTCGAAGCCGCGGTCGCAGCCGTCGAGCAGGCCGCAATCCAAGCATCGTGTGAGACCCGTCGCCTTGTCGGGCATCAGGCCCAAGCCTTCACCGTCGCAGCCCTCCCGCTCGCGCGCACCGTCTAACCAAGGCTCAGTCTCAGACGTGCTGAACTAGAATTTGGGGAGTGGCAACTGAGTAGGAGGCGACGGTGCTGATGCAGGCGGTTCTCGCGGAGAGACCAGGAATACTCAGCGACGTCTTAGCCTTGCACAATATCCCAGATCCTGGCGTGCCAGGCGAGGGAGAAGTCACTGTTCGGATGATTGCCAGCACGATAAATCCCTCAGACGCGGTCACTGTTTCTGGCGCGTACGGTTCGCGCACCCAGTTCCCCTTCATCCCCGGGTTTGAAGGTGTCGGCATTATCGAAAGCGTCGGGCCTGGCGTTCCCGTTGAGGCTCTGGGAAAACGAGTACTCCCGATTGGTTCTGCTGGGAACTGGCAAGAAGTCAAATTGACTGCCTACTCGTGGTGCGTTCCAGTGCCCGATGACATTCCCGACACCAAGGCTTGCTTCGCCTATATTAATCCGCTCACAGCATGGCTCATGGTTGAGCAACACTGCTCGGATCAAACAGGTCAAGTAGCGATTACTGGTGCAACGACAACGATTGCAAGCCACCTCGCTGAATTTCTTTACATCCGTGGCATCCAACCAGTGGGCATCATCCGCGGCACACCCGGAAGCACCGTCGCCAATCGTGACCACTGGAGCGATGTCATCGAAACCAGTCATGCAAACTGGGCGAAACAGTTACAGAAACATAACGGGAAGAAGTTCGATCTCATTTTTGACTGCGTAGGAGGACAACTCGGCGCGACGCTCATGCGACATCTGGCTCCTGGCGGTGTACTCGTTCACTATGGTCTATTGTCGGGAGAACCACTACCTTCTGAGTGCTTTACCAGTGGTGAAAGCAAGCGAGTGGAGATGTTTCGTTTGCGTGACACGATCCACTCACACGCCCGAGAGCGCCTTCCTGCGTTGTTCACACCTGTGTTTGAGCACATGCGGGCCGGACGTTTACATACCGAAATTGCCGCAAGCGTTCCGTTGTCTGGGCTTCCGGCCATGCTCACAGATCAGTCCGGCGTCACTCCAGGGAAAGTGCTGATTTCATACGCTTAACAGTTCGTTGCTGACCGATCGCTATTGGAGCCCATCTATCGAGCCGGAATCTCGAATTGACGCCCTGTCCATCGTCGGCGAAGCCACCGATCGTGCGAAGCAATCACGATGGTTCCGGGATAGTCGGTGAGCGCGTTTTCGAGAGCCGTGACGAGGCTGAGCGAGAAGTGGTTCGTGGGTTCGTCAAGGAGCAGGATTTCGGGTGGGTCGGCCAGAAGCGCGGCGAGAGCAAGGCGACGCTGCTGTCCGACGCTGAGTTCGACCACGGATCGGTTCAGATCACGGGCGGGAATCAAACCGAAGGTGCTCAGCGGCACCTTCGCAGCCAGCTCAGCACCGACAAGGTCCACATAAGTCTGTCCCGTTGTGCGCCCGGGCCCGCGGTTGTGAGGGTCGGGCAGGGTGGTCTCCTGCGCGAGTAAACGTATGCGGTCGTTTGGGGAGCGGGTCACCTGTCCAGCGCTGGGTTCCAAGGTTCCGGCGAGTAGGCTCAGCAGGGTTGATTTGCCTGACCCGTTCGGGCCGGTGATGAGCCATTTCTCACCTCGACTGATGCTCAGCGAGGTGGCTGTGAGCCGATTCCGCACCGTCACGTTCGCGGTGGTAAAAACGGGTTCGAGCGCTCCCACGATGTGTGGTTCCCCGGCAGCGGTGAGACCCATGAATTCGAGTTCTTGTGGCGGTTTCCGAATTTGTCGGTCTTCGAGTTCTTCCAGGCGTGCGCGAGCATCATTGACACGGCGGGCAACGACCTGCGCGTTGCGGTCGGCGTAGAATTTTTGTGCCATGCGAACTTCGGATCGTGGTTTCCAGTCAGCATGGCCTACCGTCTGTTGATCCTTGACGGTCGCACGGAGCCGGGACAGTTCGGCCTGCTCGTCTCGATACTGTCGCTCCCACCCTCTTCGCACATCGGCGCTGACGATGAGGTAGTCAGTGTAGTTACCGGTGAAGCGGGTGGCCCCAATGGCGGTGCCGGTGCCATCTTGAACCAGCGGGCCTGCGACTGCGTGAGGAATCGGTGAGGGGTCGAGATCGAGCAGTGATGTGACCACCTCATCAAGGAATGTGCGATCGTGGCTAGCGACGAGCAATGGTCCGCGCCACGAGGACAGCACGCCGACAAGATAAGCGGTGGCGGCATCGTCAAGATGATTTGTCGGTTCATCAAGCAGCAGTACATCCGGAGCCTTCAACAGCAGCCACGCAAGGGCAAGCCGGGCACGCTGCCCACCCGAAAGAGAACCGGTGAGCCTGTTGCGGTCGATGCCATCGAGCCCAAGCCCAGTCAGCATCGCCGAGATTCGCGCATCGACGTCCCATGCCCCAAGACGCTCAGCAGTATCCAGGGCGTGTGCGTACGCGTCGCTGGCGGCCTGATCCTCGGGCCTGGATGAAAGGGCAACTCCGAGCGCGCTCACCTCTTCCACTACCCGACGCAAGGGGGCGACCGCTTGCTCAAGCGCTTCGGCAATAGTGGCGCTCGTTGAGAACGGCGGTTCCTGGTGGAGGAGCCCGATCTTGGGCATATGACTATCTGGCGCGTTCACCGTGACCGCGCCTGTCGCTGGTTCCAGGGCTCCGGCAATCACTCGAAGCAGAGTGGATTTGCCTGATCCGTTCTCACCGATCAGACCAACCCGGTCGCCAGCAGATACGACAAACGACACATCCGTGAGGACTCGCCGATCTGGGTATGAGAACGAGATGCCGTCGACTCGTAAGTGTGAACCGGTAGCGGTGAACGAAGATGTCGGAAGTAGGTGAGGCATGAAGAGAATCCTGAAGACGTGACGAAACCTGCCGGGCAGACGGCCTCGGACGCAGGTCTGGAAACGTTCAGATGCTCACGACTCCACCCTATCAAGACTCCTCACATGCTCAAGTCGAACGAATCAGAGGTGATCTAGAACGCGGCACGAAAGGCCGCTATCACCTTCGTCACACCCGCCGTCTACTGACGATCGGGGCGAGCTGGCGCACCTGTTTGACGCCCCTCCGACACTGTTCTGTGAAAGGCGTTCAGACTCATGCCCACTTTTGATAACCCCCTCAGTGATGCTGCCGAAGCATCCGAAGCGTTGCGCGGCCTCGCCCACGCGACCCGCACATTTGACAACCCGGCCGACACGTATGCGGTGATCGGTGACCTCCTCTCCGGGCTCCGCTCCCTCCGGCAAGTGTTCGACCAGCTCGCCACCACCCACCTCACGCACCGAAACCGTGCCTTCAACGACGCGGGCGACCACAAGATCGGTGCCGGGGACGCGTTGGCGGCCTCCGATGAACTCCATCACGCCGGGTCACTACTGGATGCGGCGAATGACCGACTCGATGCCGCGTCGCAAGCCTCCGGGCGGATCGCCTGGCACCCCGCTACTTCGGTGGCCGAAACGGTGCAGCGGTATGTGAGTGTGGTGTTCCTCCAAGGCGAGGACGCCGACCGGGTGCTCGACCAGATCGAGACGGACGGGATCACCGCAGGCATTCAACACCTCCAGGGGTGGGACTACGGGAACGAAACCACCGACACGGCGCTCGCACACGGGCACGTCTACGACGCCGTGCCGACCGGTGCACTGGATTGGACTGCTGAACACGGCGACTATGTGCTCGTCGCAAACCGTCACCTCGGCCACGTCAGCCTGCTCCGCAAAACCGCGTTCGACACCAACGTCCTGGCCACACCCGATGGTGTGTCCACCGACATTGCACCGGCACGGCCTGACGATCCTCCAGCCCGTCACGCTCCGGGTGCGCCGTCTGCGCGGGAGGATGCGTTCGGCCACCCCTTCCGCCCCGCGCATATCAGTGCTGTGATTCAGGGTCGGGGGCTGGGGCTGTGAACCGTCACGCTGATGAACGCCTGCACACGTCCGTGCTCGTCGGCCCCGACGGGGAACGCCGTAAGCACCGCAAAGCCCGCCGGAATGCCGCCGCGGCTCTCCACGCCGAAGAACGCCGGGCACGGGCTGCCGAAGCCAAAGCGCGCGCAGATGTTGAACGTGCTGAACGTCGTGGCACCCGCTACCTCCCGGCCGCGGGTGAACCTGGCCGCGCGGCGCTGGCCACGCCGGGCAGGTTCCGCCTTCCACGCCACCAAGACACCTCCGCTGCGTTGGCGGGTGCGTATCCGTTCCTTGCCGAAGGTGGGCTCGGCTCTGACGGCGTGTTTGTGGGTCAGGATCTCTACTCGGGCGGCAGCTTCGTGTATGACCCGTGGGTGCTGTACCAGCGCGGCCTGATCACCGCACCGAATGTGGTGCTCGCAGGCATTGTCGGCTCCGGTAAATCCTCCCTCGCGAAAAGCCTCTACACCCGGTCGATCCCGTTTGGTCGCCGCGTTTACGTCCCTGGGGACCCGAAGGGTGAGCATACGCCGGTTGCGGAAATGGTCGGCGGGCAAGCCATCGTTCTGGGCCACGGGCTGCGGAATCGGTTGAACCCGCTTGATGAAGGCCATCGCCCCTCAGGATTGTCGGATCATGAATGGGCCACCCAGGTTGCTTCTCGTCGTCGTGATCTCATCGGTGCTCTCGCCGCCACCGTGCTGGAACGCTCGCTGACCCCGTTGGAGCACACCGCGATCGATGTTGCCTTGACCGCCGTCGTCGCAGGTAACGATGTGCCAATCCTGCCCATGGTGGTTGACCTGATTCTCACGCCCGACCCGGCAGATAACGAAGATGGGCGGCTCGCTGAAGATGGCCGCATGGTCGGTCACGCCCTGCGCCGCCTCGTTGCAGGCGACCTCCAGGGCCTCTTCGATGGGCCATCGACGGTGGCCTTTGACCCGTCGCTACCGATGATCAGCCTGGACCTCTCACGGGTCGCAGAAAACAGCACGCTGATCTCGGTGCTGATGACCTGCTCCAGTGCGTGGATGGAATCTGCGCTCATGGACCCCAATGGTGGGCAGCGGTGGGTGATCTACGACGAAGCCTGGCGACTCATGTCCCACCCAGCACTGCTGAAACGCATGGATGCCCAGTGGCGGCTCGCCCGTCATTACGGGATCGCGAACATGCTGATCTTTCACAAACTCACCGACCTCGACAACGTCGGCGACCACGGCTCCGCCATGCGCGCCCTCGCCAGCAGCCTGCTTGCGAACGCGGAGACGCGGATCATCTACCGGCAAGAATCCGACCAACTCGGCATCACCGCGCGCACGTTGGGTTTAACGGGTACTGAACAGAAACTACTTCCCGGGCTTGGCACTGGGCAGGGGTTGTGGCGGATCAAGGACCGCTCGTTCGTGATCCAGCATCAGCTCCACCCGGCAGAACTCGACGCCTTCGACACCACCACCCGCATGATCACCAAAAGTGAGAAGTCCATCGACGCTGACGAAACCTCGCCCTCGCTGAGCCTGAACAGGGGTGGTGAGGGAGTATGAGCCGTCGAGAAATTCGTGCCCAACAGCAACAGGGCCAGCCGCCGGTGACGCTTCCGCTCGTGGTCGTGACCGTGGAAAAAGGAGGCACGTTAATCGTCACGGTTGACGGTTCCCTTTTCGCACCTGAGGCGTTTGCGCCTGCGTGGCGGCGCAGCGACTTCGGACGCATCATGGACCGCATCACCGATCAACGCCGCACCCCGGTGCGAGTGGAGGTGCACGAATCTGACGGGACCTCATTCACCGACATCATCACCCCCAGCCCAAGCCGCCGCACCCGCCCCGAACCCGAAACTGCGAACACAGAAACAGCGCTTGAGACTCCGGCCGCCCCACAGCTTGTGGAAGTCGCCGCGGAAGGGTTCATCCCGGGTGAAGACATCGGCGTCGCGATCATCGTCACCCACACCGATGCCTCCCACACTGGGCATGCTCGTGCGCTCCTTGAGACAGCCCAATTCGATGCGTCACCCACTGGAGAGGTCGTACTGATCGGTCGCGTCTCCGGGAACTACGAGATCGTGAGACACCCATGAACCGGCAAGCAGCGTCGATGAGTGACGGGCTCGCGAACCTCGGCATCGGACTGCTCATCGCGGCGGCAGGCCTCGCCGCGATCCTCCGTGTCGCGGGCACGATCGCCGCGTTCCTCACCGGCACCCCGCAACCACAAGCAGGCATCACCGCAGGCCTCATGGTGCTCCTGAATCCAGCCGACCCAGCACCTGCGCTAGAGGCTGACGGGCTCAACTCCATCGCGTACTGGATCACCACCACACTCCTGATCGTCGTTCTCGGTGCTGGGGTGTGGTGGGGGTGGACGAAGGTGCGTCACCACTCGCAGAGTGTGCAGACTGACCCGAGACGACTGCAAGGCATCGCCACCAGTGGCGAAGTCTCTCGCGTTGCCTCCGACACGGCACTGATCAAGCGGGCAGGTACCCTGCGCCCCTCCCTAGGTGCCCCGAAGCCCTCCGATGTCGGATACTTGCTCGGCCGCTCACGCGGGAAACGGGTGTGGGCGAGCGTGGAAGACTCGATCCTGCTCGTCGGCCCACCCCGCTCCGGCAAAGGCCTGCATGTGGTGATCAACGCGATCTTGGATGCTCCCGGCGCGGTCGTGACCACCTCGACCCGTCCAGATAACCTCACCGCGACACTCAGGGCACGTCAACGCATCGGCCCTGTGGCGGTGTTCGATCCGCAACATCTCGCCGAAGGCCTCCCAGCAGGGCTGCGCTGGTCACCGGTACGCGGGTGCGAGGACCCACTAACGGCGATGATCCGCGCCACCGGCCTTGCATCCGGCACTGGACTGTCGGCAGGTGGAGTTGAAGGGGGCGGGTTCTGGGAAGGGAAAACCCGCACCGCCCTCCAAGCCCTCCTCCATGCCGCAGCCCTCGACAACCGGCCACCGGCCGAATTGTTCCGCTGGACGCTCGACCCCACCGCTGCGGCCGAAGCCGTCGCAATCCTCACCAACAGCAGCCAAGCTGCCGCCGGGTGGGCCGAATCGCTGGAAGCGATGATCGACGCCGACCCGCGCACCCGCGACTCCATCTGGCAAGGCGTCTCCCTCGCACTTGCCGCGCTTGCTGACCCACGCGTGCTCGACGCCGTCACACCACGAGCGGGTGAACACTTCGATCCCGAGGCGTTTCTCACTGAATCCGGCACCCTGTATTTGCTGGCAACCGGTGCAGGAGCAGGCGCGTCCTCGGCGCTGGTGGCAGCGCTCGTGGAAGACCTCATCGAGACCGCACGGCGCATGGCTGCGCGCTCCGCGGGTGCGCGTCTCGACCCGCCCGTGCTGCTCGCATTGGATGAGATCGGGAACCTCGCACCCCTCCCGTCGCTGCCGACACTCATGGCCGAAGGTGGCGGCACGGGCATCACCACGATGCCGGTGCTCCAGTCGTTGGCGCAGGCACGTGATAAGTGGGGTGAGAACGCGGCGAACGCGATCTGGGATGCCGCGATCGTGAAAATCATCCTCGGCGGTGCTTCCAACTCCCGTGATCTTCAAGACCTCTCCACGCTGATCGGTGAGCGCGACGAATACACTGACTCCATCACCATCGGAGATCACGGCACCCGCTCGAACCAGCGCTCCATCCGCCGCGTCCCGATCCTGCCACCCGACCGGCTCCGCACCCTGCCGTTTGGTACCGGAATCACCATGCTCCGAAGCGCCCCACCCATCGTCACCAACCTCCGATCATGGGTCACACGTGACGACGCGAAAACACTACGCGCCGACCGCACCGAGATCGAAACCCTCCTCCAACAACGCCCATAACCCGCAAATTACCGGGAGCAGGCGTGCACCTGTCTGTTGAGGCCGACTGCACCAGGCAGTCACCGGAGCTGACAGGAGCATTCTCATGGCTATTCGTACCCAAGAATCACTTTCTGGGTTTATTGCGACAGACCCGCAACTCACCTATACCGAGCGTGGCGAAGCACGTTTCTATGCTCGGTTCGGGCAGGAGAACTACCGCCGGGAACAGGACGGCACGTTCACCAAGCTGGAGCCGGATTTCGGCAACCTCGTCATGTACCGCGCCACTGCCGAACGCGCCTACGAGCGCTTCAGCAAGGGCGATCAGTTCGTAGCTGAGGGCTACACCCACGACTACGAGTACGAGCGCGACGGGCAACAAATCACAGGCACCGAATTTGTCGTCAAAAAGATCGGTCACGACACCGCCCGCACACGCTACGACGTCGATCGTTCTCCACGAGCGCAAGCAGTCGATCGTGAAGGTTCAAGCCGTGAGACGCCTGGGTTCAAGTCTCCGCAACAAACGGACCGGTCACAGGGTGCTCCGGCGATGGGGATGTGAGAGACAGCCATGAACGATCACCCTTTGCCTGAAATTGATCCGGATGAGAGCACCATTGAGGACTTCGAACTGACCGCTACTGACTTGGAGGCCGCGGGTCCGCCGCATCCAGTGAACTGGAACCTTCTTAGTGCCGATGACTTGGAAGCCGAATGGCTCGAACTCAACCGGTGGGTTGACTGGCTCCGCAAAACTTATGGCCTCCCGGCAAGCGTGATTCCACCGTTCTGGCACCACCACCCTGAACTTGTGTGGGAACTGTCCGCACTGCACTTACACTGGCTCTGTGCCTACGATCCGGAACAAAACGGGTCAGCGCCGTTGGGATGGCACCGTGATTTCGTGGACGCCCGCCAACGCCTTCGCGACTGGGTCGCAGCCTCCGGCACCCGACTCGACCGAGATCGCCCGACACGGCAGACCACCTGGCCTGGCGAAGAACCGGCACCGCAAATCGAAGACATCGTCATCGAGGACCGCGATGACGAGTTCACGGATTTCGTACTGGCAGAGGTCGCGCAGCGACGAGCCGAAGAAGAAGCGTTCTATCGACATGTTGCAGGTGACGATCATGACTGAATCGAGCGACTACCCGTCGATTGACACGGTGCGCGGGATGATCCGACCAAGCGACTATGAAGCGTTTCGGGTTGGGTGGCGCGATGGTGAGGTGCATCGCGCCACCGACCCGATAGCGAGCGAGGTCATCGAGGATCTCGCTCTGTTGTTAGACTCTTCGACCTTGGTTGAGCGGATCACGCCACCGGAGTGATCTGGATGCGCTGGTCAATCGTGCCTCGACCGGGGAGGGCATCGATCTGCTGGATCATGCGTCGCAGGAAGTTGCGCTTCTCTTTGATTCCCTTGCTCTCCCATGAACGGATCACCTCTGGACCGTCCGTTATCACCAGATGATCGAGTTCGACCGCATCGACGCGTCGTTGCAGTACGTCGATTCGGTTCTGCGCATCCTCGATGAGGCCCAAGAGCACAGTCACCATCGCACCCTTATAGGCGCTCGTGCCTTGTTTTGCAAGTAACGCGTTCTTCTCTGCCGTGGCTTCATCAAGTTGGGCGAGAAGATCATCAACCGCAGCATCAGATCGGGCGGCTCGTCGCCTCGCCCGAGCTTTCGCCAGAGCCTCATCGGTGATTTGTGAGAAGAACCATCCCAACACATATGCTTCGGCCTTGTTGGCATTGATCGTGCAGCTGCCCGGACAATTCCCCGCCCCACGATGCCGATTCGTCAAACATCGATACACATACTCAACCTGCTTTTCCCCGCTGGCACGATGGCGGGTTTTCTGGTGGCCATACAGCCGCCCACCGCACTGGCAGTAGATCAGCCCTGTCAGCAACCACTCGTGCGAACCCCAAGGCTTACGAGCCTTGGAAGTTTTTGCTTCTTCAAGCAGTCTCCGTACACGTAACCACGTTGCTCGGTCACAGACTGGTTCCTGAGAGATCACCGGTTCTCCGCTGGCGTCGCGAGCGATGTAATCGAGGAGATCGATCTTCACACCGCGTTGATGTTCTGGAACCTGACGCATCCGATACCCAATCATGCGCGGCGAGACCAGCGATCGGTAAATCGTTGCCTCGTACACGTACGCGCCCGAAGCTGTGGTGATTCCGTACTGCTCCTTCCAATACCGGCCAATCTGCGCCAGGCTCTTGCCTGCTAGGACGAGATCTACCGCATCCTTCAACGCCTGATGCTCCACTGGGTGAGGTATCAACCTGATGCCAGTGCGCCCCATCGCGTCCGTCACTCGTGGGCCCTGCATCCACCCAAATGGGCGCATTCCGCCATGATGGAATCCGGCCTCGGCAAGGTGCCGCTTTGATGCCAGTTGGCGTTCACTCATCGAGTCTGTCTCGACTTCGGCAAGCAATGCCTTGATGCCCGTCACCAGTTTGGCACCGGCAGTTGCAGTGTTCAGTTCATCTGTGGAGTCCTGATGCGATCGCAGCTGAACACCTGCCCGTTGACAGTCGCCGATCCATTCGATGCACTGCGAAGCGATCCGGTTCGTTCGATCAAGTTTCCAGAATGCAACGGCCCCTATTTTTTCTGCCTTGATGTCAGCGTTGAGCTGACGCCACCCTTTTCGAGTCTTGATCGCTGCGGAGCTTGCAGAGTCGTTGTCGATGTACTCGCCCATGATCGTCCAGCCGCCCTCGGCCGTGAGCATGCGCGTCAAGTCGATCCTCTGCCGCTCGATCGCGTCGGCCTTGTCCTTGTGGTACTTCGACAACCGCAGATACAGAAAAATCGGCTTCGTCCCCGGGGTCGGGGACTCAGGACCGGTCTGCGCGTAGGCCGGGTAAACCGTCGAACGGCCTGTCCGGCCTGGACGAGCATTGACGCCTGGCTGGTGTCGCGATGTGTTCATGTGCTTCCTCCTTGTTCAAGGAGGTGCACTTTCCATCCCGTGCCTCAGCTGAATCAGCACACCGCACGAACCAAGTTCGAGCGTTGGGCTACCGATGCGCCCTTGGGTTTCTTCGCTGGATTCAGCATGGTTTACGCTTTGCAGCTGTGGTTCGCCACAGCGGGGTGGACCGGCCGTGAACATGCCATGCAAGTTGCGTTGGTGGCGGTGGGAGTATCCCTGATTGCTGCCGGCTTCGCCCATACCGAGCGTGGCCGCCATGCCCTGGCAAGCGGCTTCGGCATCAGCATGGTTGCCGCCGCCATCCAGGGGTGGTTCCATGAGTCGACCCCGCTTTGGGTTTCGGCGGTCTGGATCTTCATGGCCTTGCTGGTATTCCTCCTGGCTGAGAATCGCCGCTTCCAGATCAGCCATGCAGAACACCGCGCGCAGCGCGGCAAGCCCATCGAATTCTAGGCTCGCCGCACCGGCAGCTGGTGTCTAGCGCGGAGCCATGCGAATGGCGCCATCAAGGCGAATGGTCTCACCATTGAGCATCGGGTTAGCCACGATGTGCTCTACCAATGCCGCGTACTCCTCCGGACGTCCCAGACGCGATGGATGCGGCACCTGGGCACCCAGGGAATCCTGGGCAGCCTGCGGCAGGCCAGCCATCATCGGGGTGTGGAAGATGCCAGGAGCGATGGTCATGACGCGGATCTGGTGGCTTGCCAGTTCGCGTGCCAGCGGCAGGGTCATGGCAGCTACTGCGCCCTTGGACGCCGCATAGGCAGGCTGTCCGATCTGGCCGTCAAAGGCAGCCACGGATGCGGTATTGATAATGACACCACGCTCGGAAGTTCCGTGCTCATCGACTTCCGCCTCGCTGTGCGCCATGGCTTCAGCAGCCAAGCGGATGACGTTGAACGTTCCGTTGACGTTGATCTCCAGCACCTTCGAGAAGCGCTCCAACGGCAGCACGCCTTCACGGCCCAGCACCTTGCCCGGGGTTGCCACGCCGGCACAATTGACCAGCACCCGCAGGGTTCCTAGTTCCTTGGCGCGTTCAATGGCGGTGGCAACCTGCTGAGCGTCGGTGACGTCGGCTGGCACGAAACGGACATTCGCCCCGATCTGAGCGGAAATTTCATCGCCGTCATCCCGTGGCAAGTCCAGGACCAGTACATGTTTAGCCTGACTGGCTAATTTCTGTGCGGTGGCTCGGCCCAGACCTGACAGTCCACCGGTAACCAGGGCGACTGAATCCTGCAACTGCATGTGTACTCCCTTATAGAAAACAATCTTGTGACCTACATTACTGGCCAGTTGCTTTCTGCAGAAGTAACCGCTGGAGGCAAAGACGCCGTTGGATGCTCTGGGGAGCGTCCAACGGCGTCTTTGTTCTTCAGTGCCTAGCGGCTAGTGCCTAGTGGCTTGGAACCTTTGAAGGTTCAGCTTCTGCGGCCACAGCTTGCTTCCGGCCTCCGAGCAGGAAACCGATCACAACGATGCCGACACTGCAGGCAGCGCCAATCAGGAAGCCTGGCTGGAAGCCTTCAACCATGGCCGTGAGCTCATCGGTTCCCGCTGCAATCTTCGCGGCGGTAGCAGAAGCAACGACGCCAACGAGCAGCGCGGTGCCCATGGCTCCTGCCAACTGCTGCAAGGTGGACAGCAACGCCGAACCGTGCGAGTGCAGGTGGTGGGGCAGTGGATTCAGCGCGGTGGTGAAAGCAGGGGTGAAGATGAACGCCAATCCCAAGCTCATCACCAGATGCAGCACGACCAGCAGCCAGATCGGGGTGTCCGCGTCAAGGATCATCGCGTAGCCCAGCAACGAAGCCAGCAGCACCAAAGCGCCAGGGACGATCAGCGGGCGGGCACCGACCTTGTCGTAGAGCTTGCCGACCATTGGGGCCAAGATACCCATCAGCAGTCCGCCAGGAAGCATGATCAGGCCGGTGGTCAAAGTTTCAATACCCAGCACGTTGGTGAAGAACATTGGCAGCAAGATGATCACGCCGAACAAGGCGATCATCGAGAACATCATCAGCACCAGCGACAGGCTGAAGCTCTTGTAGCCCAGTGGACGCAGGTCCAGCAGAGCCTTGTCTTCCTTCTGCAGGTTCAGCTGCAGGAAGACGAATGCCAGCAGGCAGAGCACCGCGCCAATGAGGATGCCCAAGTTCAATGGGGTCACCCCGGCCGACAGGCCGCTCAGTGCGTACACCAGGCCGCCGAAGCCCGGGATTGCCAGAATCAAGGAAGGAACGGACAGCGGGGTCGACACGCCTTCGACGTCCCTAGGCAGGCGCGGTGAACCAACCAGCAGCGCCACGACAGCGATCGGAACGATCACGATGAACATGAAGCGCCACGACAGGTACTGCAGGATCAGGCCAGACAGGGTGGGGCCGATAGCCGGAGCAACAGAGATCACGATGGATACGTTGCCCATCAGCACGCCGCGGCGTGCTGGCGGCACCAGGTGCAAGATGGTAGTCATCAGCAGTGGCATCATGATGGCTGTGCCGCTGGCCTGGATAACTCGGGCGACCAGCAAAACGGTCAAGCCCGGAGCGGCCGCTGCCAGGATGGTGCCCACGGTAAACAGTCCCATGGCCAGGATGAAGACCTTGTGGATGCTCATTCGCTGCAGCAGGAAGCCAGTCATTGGAATAACGACGGCCATGGTCAGCATGAAGATAGTCGACAGCCACTGAATTGCATCAGCGGTGACATTGAATTCGTTCATCAAGACTGGCAAGGCCACGTTCATGATGGTTTCATTCAAGATCACTACAAAGCTGGAAACAATCAGCACCGCAATTGTGGTGAAGTTTTGCTTGCTCAATCGTTCTGGAGCGTTCGTCACGGCAGGAATCTGCTTCCATGAGGATTTGGGAAAAGGAAATGCTATCCGAATGCCCGCAGGATCTTGCCAGACAAAACTTGAAATAGCTCAACCAATTTTATCTCCTACGGCTGTTGCGCACTAGAGTCGCAGCTAGGCTGCGAGGTGAGTTCCGCAACACAGATTCAGCTTCATGGAATGTCGGAGGTTTGTGTACCAAGATAGAACCATGAACGTGCGCACTCCTGACCCATATCCTGGATGGCTCTCCGAAGAGGACCTCTACGAGGCGCGACAGCGCCTGCCGATCCTTTACGTTGAAGCTATTCCCGTGCGCTTGGACCCGCTGGGCTATGTCAATGAAGTAGGGCTGCTGCTGACCGGCGATGATGACGGGCAGATGCTGCGGACCTTCGTCTCTGGCCGAGTCATGTACCGGGAAACCATTCGAGCTGCCTTGATCCGCCATATCGAAAAGGATCTGGGCACCATGGTGCTCCCGCAGCTGCCCGCGTCCCCAGTGCCTTTCACTGTGGCTGAATACTTCCCTGCGCCAAGCGAAACAGGTCTGACCGATGACCGCCAGCACGCCGTTTCCATGTGCTACATCGTGCCGGTGCGTGGCGAATCCAGCCCGCGTTCGGATGCTTTGGAGCTGACCTGGCTCTCGCCAAGCGAGGCTTTGAGCTCAGACATCCAGGGCGAGTTCGCTGGCGGACGTGAAAATATTCTCCGACAGGCATTAGCCCATGTCGGACTGAATATCTAAATTTCAGTTTCGCGTTTTGGAACAATCCCCCGCCGACGTTTGAGGATCGTTCCGACCCAGCTTCCGAGCAGCACGCCGAGCATGCCCACCGCACAGCCGATCAACGTCTCGATGACGCGGTCGTACATGACGGCACCGCTGAGGCCGGTGACCAGCGAGACGCCGACCAACGCCATCGGGGTAATGAATATCTGCGCCAAGAAGTAATTGCGCATGACCAGCATCTCTGCCATGAATTGGCACAGTGCGTTGAAGGCGAGCAAGACCCACACCTGCGGGTTCAGGAAGATCAAGATCGCCATCAAGATCATGCCTGCCAGTGTGCCCAGCATTCGATGCATGCCGCGGCGGATGCGCAAGGTCGTGGTGTGCCCGACCAGTGGCACTACCGCTGCCACCATGGCCCAGTAGTTGTGCCCTGCTTCCAAGCGGCTGCCCACGGTATTGGCCAAGGCGCCTGCCACGCCGGCAGACAGGATGTAGAACAGCCCTTCCCACCAGATCGCTCTGCGGACGTTATCGGAAAGCGGCGGCAACGGGGTTCGTTTCCAAACGTTTGCCCACTGGCCTAGCGCTCCGGCAGCTCCAATGGCGATGGAAAGCAGGACTGTCAGCGCGGAAACCAACAAGGCCTCCCCGAAGGGAGCCGGTTCAGGGATCGAAGCGATCGCGGCAAAGGCGAAGATGTGGAACAGCGAGCCGCCAGGACGCAACCGCATGAAGCCCACCAGCACCGAGCATGCTCCGGCGACCAGCGTGGTGGCGCCAACGATCTGCCACTGCTTGACCTCGGGGTTTGCATGGTCAATCCACCAGTAGGAAGCAGCCAACGCCAGCGCGATCACTACGAAGAACAGGGCTCCGGAACGAACCTGCATGCGCAGTCGGTTCCAATAGCCATCCACACGGCCATAGACCCCGGTAAAAGCGCCGAAAACCGCGAAGACAACAAGGTCTAACCGGTCAACCGCGAATAGCGTGATCAGCGGTGCGAAGACACCAACACCGGTGCGCAGCCCAATCCAGTGGTCCTTGCGAGCCGGCCCCAGCTTAACCAGTGCCGCAACCGAGTCCTTCAGTTTTTCCAGGCCCACGTTTTCCTTTCGTCGCGTTGGACACAACACGTACTGTTCATTATTCGCGCTTTGCCTTGTGAAGCGTTAGGTTTCGGCGCACATTAGGGCTGTCGTTTTCCTCACCGAGCTGTTAATACGGCACACTTGGTACGTGCCTGAAAAGAACTTTGACCCCAGTGCCCCGCATGCCCGCCAGGATGAATTCGGTTTTGAAGTAGGAACCCGCCTCACCGCTACCGACGGTTCACCAATGCTAGGACGCACTGGCGTTATCCGAACTCCTCACGGAGAGATCAAGACTCCTGCGTTCATCGCCGTTGGCACCAAAGCAACGGTGAAGGCTGTCACCCCAGTGCAGGTAGAGCAGCTCGGTGCCCAAGCGGTACTTTCCAATGCTTATCACCTGTACCTTCAGCCAGGCGCCGATATCCTCGATGAGGCTGGTGGCTTGGGCAAGTTCATGGGCTGGCGGGGCCCTACCTTCACCGATTCCGGCGGATTCCAGGTCATGAGCTTGGGTTCGGGATTCAAGAAGGTCATCGACATGAAATCGGTTGACCAGTCCGGCCCCGATGATGCAGTTGCTCCGGGCAAGGAGCGTCTGGCTAACGTGGATGAAGACGGCGTTTGGTTCAAGTCCCATCTCGATGGCAACAAGCACCGTTTCTCCCCCGAAATCTCCATGGGCGTGCAGCACCAGATTGGCGCGGACGTCATGTTCGCCTTTGACGAGCTGACCACCTTGCAGAACTCGCGCGGCTACCAGGTCGAGTCCCTTGAACGTACTCGCCGTTGGGCTGAGCGGTGCATTGCCGAGCATTTCTCGCTGACTGATTCGCGCGTAGGCAAGGACTACCAGGCACTGTTCGGCGTCATCCAGGGTGCCCAGTATGAAGATCTGCGCCGCAAGGCCTGCCAGGATCTTGGTGCCATGGCGTTTGACGGTTTCGGTATTGGCGGTGCACTGGAAAAGGAAAATCTGGGCACCATCGTCGGCTGGTGCTCCGAGGAGTTGCCTGAGAACAAGCCACGTCACCTGCTAGGCATTTCCGAGCCAGACGATATCTTCACCGCAATTGAGAATGGCGCAGATACCTTTGACTGCGTTTCGCCTACCCGCGTGGCACGCAATTCGGCGTTCTACACCCCATGGGGCCGTTTCAACCTTTCTGGTGCACGCTACAAGCGCGACTTCACCCCGCTGGTGGAAGGTTGCCCGTGCTATGCCTGCGAGAACTTCAGCCGTGCCTACATTCACCACTTGTACAAGGCCAAAGAATTGCTCAGCCACACCCTGATCTCAATTCACAACGAACATTTCACTGTTTCGCTGGTTGAGTCGGCACGTCAGGCGATCGAAGACGGTACGTTCTTCGAGCTCAAGGACAAGGTGCTTTCCAGCTACTACGCTGGCACGCCAGATCCACAGGGCAAGCCGGCAACCGCATAAGCTTCAGGGCATAAAGCGTTCAAGGCCTCGATTCGTCACCGCCAGGTGCAGAATCGAGGCCTTGCTTTGTCTTAGAGCGCGGCTTTTCCGCCGTCGCGAATCATCGGCAGATGCATGATCCCGTCATCGTCATAGTCGGCTCCGGAGCGCTGGAACCCAAATTTCCCGTACCAGCTTTCGAGCTGGGTCTGTGCGCTGAGCTGGATTTGAGCGTGGGGCTGGCAGAGCCCTACCGCTTGTTTCATCAATTCTCCGGCTAGCCCACGCCCTCTGGCACTGCTGGCTGTGGCAACTCGCCCAATCCGCGGACTCGGGCTGCCGATTTCCATGATCCGTACCGTGCACAGCACTTTTCCGTCTTCCAACGCGCACAGGTGGACCGTGTCCTCATCTAGATCATGCCCGTCGATGTCCGGATAGCAGGACTGCTGTTCCACAATGAAGACATCGGCACGTAATTTCAGCACGGCATAGAACAGCTGTTGCGGCAGCTCGGCGGGTTTGAATATGGAAATCGAGACGGTCATGTTCCAAGCCTACCTACCGTCTGACTCGTCAGTTCTTTCGGAATATCTGAAGCAGTGCGCTTCCGCCCAAGAGCAGCGCGCAGGCCCACAACACCCATGAGATCGTTGCCGCCGGATTCAAAACCAGAACGACGAGCGGCGAGAACGTAGCGGCCACTCGGATGTAGGTCACCGCTTCCAAGAAAAGTACGGTGGCAATCGTCATCTCGTTGGATGCTGAGCCAAGCAATGTTCCCCAATCGCGTTCTCCACGCTGGGCATGTGCGCTGCTCGCTGCTGCACAGCCCAAGGATGCAATAGAAAGCGCGGCACCCCATTGCCAGGGATGGACTATCTGGATCATGTCCAGAATTCCCAGTCCGCCGGTGAGGAAGACAAGTGCTGTTGCTGCGAAGAGGAGCGCAAAACAGGTCGCTGCTCGCGCGAGTTGCGATTCAGAGAGTCCTAGCATCTGGGTTAGCTGCTGTTCGCCCAAAAGCGGTGCAACAATCCGGGAAATGCTCAGCGGCAGCACCACGCACAAAAGCAAGTAGAAAGCCGCGGCGCTGAGCGGGTTGGCGATTTGCTGGACCGCAGCGGCCAGGAGCAGCATCAGAGTCAGGCAAAGCGCCGTCGCTTGCCACCGGCCGCCGCGCAGCAACCGCAGTATAAGGATGCGCCAGGCGACCGGCAGTTTGGCCGTGAGCCTTGCTCCGTGTGCACGTCGTCGATGAATCGCAGTTTGCGCCGGCGCAGCTAGGCCTCGGGAATCTAACTGCATCAAGGTGCCCATGGCGAATTGCTGCTGCTGGCCGGCAGCGCGCAACGCTTGGCCTGTGATCTGCTCAAATTGGCGATAGGCCCAGTAGCTGCTCGCAACACAGAGCACTACAAGGACCAGAAGCACGTTGAGCCAAACTTGCTGATTCAAGGTCGCGGACGATAGTTCTTCGACCAGTGCCTGCGCCCATTGAGCCTTTCCCATCATCAGCAGCCACAACACGACCAAGACCAGCGCAATAGTGGACATCGCCCAACCGCTGATTCGTCGAGCCGTAGCGTGCATATTCAGGCTTTGAATCACGGTAGCCACATTGGCAATGCCAATTCCCATCACCGCAAAGCTACCCAGCGCCAAGCCCGCTACTGGCAATTGAAGAGAACCGGCCAAACCCAACATGATGATCAGCCACAGTGCTCCGAGAAAACTGCTGGCAAAAAGCCCTGCGAGCACCGCGTTGCGCCATGTTGACCTGCGGATGTTTCGCAGCCTAATCGGCAAAGGCAACCACCAGTGGGCTTTAGCGGCGCTGAGCCCGCATGGCCCGATGAAGAGCATGACCCTGAATATCGCCAAGGCCGCAAGAACTAAGAGCACCAGCGACAGATCCCGCATGCCCCAAACAGCCGTCGGCAGTTCTTGGTGCGGCACCCCTTCGCCCAGAAGCACGAACAAGACACCAAAGAGTGCACTGAATAGATATGCGAGAGCAACCAGCGCGCTGAGCACCCAGATATAGGCGTCGGAAAAGCTGTCGAAGCGTTCGGAGAAATTCCTTCGGCTCCTAGCCCGAGCGAGCAGTTCCTTGGGGTTGAATTCAATGAGCTGGGGCATGTCCTTCTCAGCGTTCAAGCCACTGCGCTCCAGAGTCCGGATCAAGTAGCTGGCCCTCATCTTCATCCAGAAGTAGCACCTGCTCCATGCAGCTTCGCAGCATCAGCGGATCGTGGGTGACTGCAAAAACGCTTGTCCCGTTTGCGCGGATGGCAGCGAGCCGCTGATACAGCTTATTCCTGATACGCAGGTCCAGACGCTGTTCCGGTTCGTCTAAAATCACCAGTTCTGCTGGTCTGATCAGGCAGGCCGCCAGCAATACCTTGCGTCGTTGACCAGAGGACAACTCATTGGGCAGGTGGTCGGATACGGTAGAAAATTCGAAAAAGTCGAGTTCGTTTTGGACCGCTTGGCCCCATTCGGCAACACCATGTCCGCGGGCCACCATTTCGAGGTGTTCGCGCACTGTGAGTTCTTCAAAGAACGCGCCGTCGGTGACTTGTACTGCGACTGTACGTCGAAAATGTGCCGAGCTGTCATCCACCGGAAGCCCTTGGAATTCGACGGTGCCTTCAATCGGGGGAAGGTGTCCCAGGATCGTGCGCACCAAAGTCGACTTGCCGCTGCCGTTTGCACCAATAATTCCCAAACCGGTGCCCCGAGCCAGTTGCAGGTTTATCGGCCTGCAAATCACGCGGTTGGGATAGCCGATGGTCAAGCTGTGTACTTCTAATTGCCCTTTAGCGCGTTGACCCATCTGCATATCGCTAACTTTATTCGCTGGGTACAGCAGTGGGCATCACCCTTACGGATGATGCCCACTGGAAAATTAGCTGGTGGCTACCGTTTCGCCATAGCTTGGTTCACGCTTTTTGAACCATCTGATGACTACTGACGTCACCGGCACAAATATAATCTCCACGGCGGTCTTATAGACAAAGCCCACCGCGACATAGTTAATGAAGCTGGGTGCGTCGGCGATGCCGATTACCGGCGCAGCAATAGCGCAGAAAATCAGGGTGTCGAGGAATTCTCCCACGCCGCTGGATCCGATCAATCGGAGAATCAGTCCGCGCTCCCCCGAGCGTTCCTTGAGTTTAACCAGCACCCAGGAGTTGGCAAGCTGGCCCACCAGGAATCCGCAAGCGGAGGCAACGACAATTTGCCAGATTGGGCCAAGGGTCCGTTCCAGGGCTTCTTGCCCGTCATAGAACTCAGCCGAGGGCAGCTGGATCATGACCCAGAAACAGAACACGGCGAAGAACGCCAAAGCAAAAGTCACCAGAATTGAGCGGCGCGCTGCCTTCAATCCATAGACTTCGGAAATGACGTCGCCCAGAATGTAGGCCAGCGGGAAGAGGAAGAACCCGCCGTCAGTAATGAGTGGTCCGAAGCTGACGCCTTTCGAAGCGCCAATATTCGAAAGAATCACGACCGCACCCATCATGGTGAGGACCGTGGAGAAGTAGGGAGAACCGGCAGAAGCGAATACCGCACTCTTGGTTCGGATCAGTTTGTTGTCGGCGTTGGAGTCGCCCATGAATTTTTCCTTGTCAAAGTGGTTCGCCAGAACGTCGCTAAAGGGGCACAACCCAGCCCAAGTTTTAAAAGGGGTGAGGGTGCTATGCCTACGCGCTGTCCCGCTGTATTAGCACTTACGCAACAAGTATCCCATGCATCACTATGTACACAGATCTGACCTTTATCCGTCAATCATGTTTCAGAAATCAAATAATTGTTAAATTGGTATCTCACTTGTGAATCTTCGAACCATAAAATCGAGGAAACAAATAATACAGTGACTGCTCTCCCATACTTCAGCATGAATTTTTTCATTTTTTGAACGCGTTCAAATTATTGCTAGAATCGAATTCAAGTTCTCCTGTCCAAAAGGCCACATGACCACGCAACCTCGCACCGAAAAAGGTCGTCAGACCCAAGCCAAGCTTTTAGCGACCGCTCTGGAGTGCTTCGCCCAGGACGGCTACAAAGCTTCGAGCATGCGCGCCATTGCCTCAAACGCAGGGGTTTCCCTGTCCCATGCGTACTACTACTTCAAGTCCAAAGAGGACATTGTGGCTCAGCTGCTGCTGAACCTGCGCAAGGAGCAATACGACCAATGCTCTGGAATCCTCGATGAGGGAAACACCCTCGAAACCAACATCCGCACAGTACTCGACGCCGGTGTACGAACACTTTCCGGCTACCACGATTTCGGCCCGCCATTCCTGCGCCTGTTGCTCTCACGCGATCTCAGCAATGACGAAATTTCAAGCATTGAATTAGAACTATGGGAGAAGGTTGTGTCCGGGTCCCGCCCGCTGCCCCCGTTGGGCATCCGCCGTGACTTGCCAAAGTTCTTGTTACTGGTCTCCCGCCAGGTCTTTTCAGCGTGGGCCTTCGACCAGTCCCCACAGCAACGACGTTCCAGACTTCTCATGAAGAACATGGCTCCAGTGGTGGCCAAGTTTGCGGTGCTCTGCCGCTTACCAGTAGTGCGTTCCCTTTTTGAAGATGTCCTGGCACTCATGGACCCTGGACCTGCAGAAATTGCTGAAGCTGCGGTCCCGAAACCGGTACCGCTGAGAAAGCAAAAAGCCTCTTAGGAATCAGTGCGTCCTGCTTACTGAATGACCCCCGGACACAGAGTTCCGTATCACAGTGTTTTAAGGCGTAAAGTCGAAGGTGCCGATAGCCACTAGAAGGTCACTTAGCGAACCAAAAGGAGAACGCAGCACTATGAGCCCAATGGCGCGAGAACTGCCTAGCTGGACCCACGACTACGCCACCGTGCGTGATCGTCTTGCTTCCTTTCCGAATCAATATGAGATTCGTTCGGTCAATCAGGACGGCGACGACGTGGAAATATTGCGCTACTGGCCTGAGGCGTCATGGACCGCACCGGCCGACGCTCAGCGGCTGATCTTCTTGGGCGCACCGAACGACAGTACCGCTGCGGCATTATCCGAGTCCGGCTGGCAGCCGGTGACCACCATGCATCTGCTGGCAGGAAAACCAGATGACGTTGAACAGGTCGTCAAGCTCGCAGATACATCCGGGCTCTTTGAAGCGCCGATGGATAATTATGACGTCGTTGAAGTCACTGACTTCGACCGCCCGGTAGCCCGAGGCCGCATGCATTACGGTGAAAACTACGCGCTACTCACCGACCCGGACCTTTTCGCTCCTGCCGACCCCGATACCGCACGCCGCGCAGTTCTCGCTAACTTCGCGGGTGCCGCTTTTGGCCACGGACTTCCTTGGCTACTGTTAGTAGCCAATGCCGAACATGCCGACCAGCTTCCTGAAGGCTGGTCCAAAGCAACCATGCTCAGCTTCTGGCAACATTGCTAACCCCGCCCCTTCCCCTACCCGCACTATCCACAATTGAGACTATGACTAATACAAACACTGCCTCCCCAGCCATGACCTTGACTATCGCTGGGTCCGAAGCCACCGGCGGCGCAGGCGCCCAGGCCGACTTGAAGACATTCCAGGAACTGGGAACCTACGGCATCGTGGCCTTAACCTGCATCGTCTCCTTTGACCCTAAGGATTCGTGGAACCATCGCTTCGTCCCTGTTGAGCAGCAGGTCATCGCAGACCAGCTGGAAGCTATCCAGACCTGCTACGAAGACAAGTTGGGGACCGTAAAGTTGGGCATGATGGGCTCGCCCGCAACGATTAATACCGTTGCTACCGCACTGAAATCCCAGAAATGGGATAACGTCCTGCTCGATCCCGTGCTGATTTGCAAGGGCCAGGAACCAGGCCACGCACTGGATACCGACGAAGCGCTCAAGGCAAACCTGTTGCCGCTGGCTACCTTCGTCACCCCAAACCACTTCGAAGCGGAACAGCTTTCGGGAATCAAGATCACCACCGAAAGTGATCTGATCGAGGCTGCCAAGAAGATCCATGAGGTCTCCGGCGCAGCTGTCCTGGCCAAGGGCGGGGTTCGTATCGCGGGCGAAGATGCCATCGATGTCTTCTACGATGGCACCACCTTGGAAGTTCTGCGTGAAAAGAAGATCGGCGAAGTCGCGGTCTCAGGTGCAGGTTGTTCGCTAGCTGCTGCAGTAACTGCAGAGCTGGCCAAGGGAGCTACCCCATTGGAGGCTGCCCGCACTGCCAAGGCTTTTGTTACTGAAGGCATCCGAAATCGCGTTTCTGGCAATACCCCGTTTGATGCGCTCTGGCAGGGCGGACGCCGCTAAGCGTTCGCGGTTGCGCAGTTTGCTGGCCAATTTCGTTGGGAATTGGCCAGCAAACTGCTTTAACGGCTCTTCGAGTTTAAGCGTGGTGCAGGATGCTCAGCACGGCCGTAGCCCCGCCGTGTATAACAATATCCTGACCCGGTAATGACCATGATTCCGATAACCCCGACCGATCCGTTTCAAGTTCTTCGCCGTCAGGTTCGCCGCCTCGCTCCGAGCATTCGTCAACCGCGTACGAATGAACACCAGCAACTCGCGCCTCCACGCAGTCAGCGTCCGGAACAACGACTTCGCTTCCACCATTTTCGTTGTCTTCACCGATTTCTCCAGCACCGCCCACCTCGATTGAAAATCATGGATATCCCTGGTTTTCAACAGCTCCCGCACGTGTTCCTTAATCCCATAAATCACGCCCAGCTCAGGATCTGCTTCAAGGATCAACTTCAGCCGCTCAACTTGCCTAATCGACAAGTTCTCCAAATTGCAGGTCAACAGTTTCCGATACTTGTAGGCCGGATCAGCGGCCCTTCCTCGGCGCTGGAGCACCTCGTGGGAGCGACGCCGGCGCACCTGAGTAATCATGAGATTCGCCCGCTGAATGACATGAAAATGGTCCACGCTGATCTTTGCTTTCGGCAGGTTCTCCCGCACCGCTTTGCGGAACTCAGCAGACATGTCAATGGCCACGTACTGTACTCGTTGACGCCAGTACCGTGGCCGGGACTTCAACCACTTCTTCACCGCTGCACAGCGTCGTCCGTCCACAATATCTAGAATTTTTCCGGTATCCAGGTCGGTGAAGACAATAGACCACGGCTCAATACGGACCACTTTCCCGGTGCGGCCGCGTGCGTAGCGGACCTTACGAAAACGGTGCTCATCAATACCGAGGCGGCGGATGAACATGCGGTCCACGTTGCCTACAAGCTCACCGACCATGTTCGCTCTTGCCATCACGGTTGGCCAGGAAACTTGGTACGCAGAAGCGACCCTGGACACGGCTCGCAGTTCGCAGCTCATCTCGTCCACGAGCTTTTGAGAGAGCCTGGTAGTGATTCTGGCCCTCAACGGTAGCTGTTCGGTGGTTTGCACGAACGAGCGGCGTTCGCAGGCGGTCTCTTGGCAGGCCATCCGGCGTTTGCGCACCAGGACCTTAATGTCGTTGCCACCGGTTGGGAGGTCTTTGACCCGGTGCACTGGTCTGGCGTGGATGCGGGTGGTGATCACCCCACAAGTTGGACAGGCTGCCTCTGTGGCTTTGGGCTCGATAAGGACTTGTCGTCCGGCTGGTTCTTGGGTTGCGTCGATGACGCGGTAGTCAGTGAGGTTGAGAAGAATCGACGCAGCGTCGTTTCCACCGGTATCCTTAAACACGGCTCGTAGTTCCTTGCTGATGGTTTGTCTAGACAACATCCATTTTCGCAGAGGACTGCGGGCCTTACTTATTTTTCGGGCTCACCACGCTAAAACTTGAAGAGCCGCTTTAACTGTGGGCTAAGCCATTGGCCCAAGCCAAGCGCACTTGTTATGGTTGTTCTGGAATTATCCAGAATTAATGCGTGGACATCCACGGGGAAGGGCGGCCGGCTATGCAAGCCACTTTGACGCTCTGCCCGTTCGTCTGCGTATCGAACGGGGTTGGAACCGGAATCTCGGCTTAGGGTCTGTACCCTGGGCAATTCTTCTGCACCCACTAATTCCTCGACTCACTGCAGACCTCATCTCTTTTTGAAAACTAATGATTCTGCGCGCCCGAAAGTTCGCGCGGACTATTTGAGGATTTTCCATGCAGCCATTAACCGAAAAAACCATTCGCTCTTCCTTCGTCAACGCCAGCCGTCAGGAAGCCAAGAAACTGACGTTGCCCGAAAACTTCGACTCCCTCGACTGGGACTCCTTGGAGTACCTGGGCTGGCGGGATCCGAAGATGATGCAGCGCGGCTATCTTTTCCACACCGATGACTCTGGCCGAACCCGCGGCATCCTGCTGCGTCCCACCGATGGCGGCCGCAAGCCGACCAACGCCGCCATGTGCGAAATGTGCCGTGACGTGAACATACCTTGCGCCGTAGGAATGTGGACGACCAAGCGCGCCGGCCAAGCCGGACGTGACGGCGACACGCTGGGAACGCTGATCTGCTTGAACTTCGAGTGCTCGCGAAATGTGCGCATTCCGCCTCCGAAGAATCCGATCTATCCGGATCCGATGGTGGTCGTTGCCCAGCGCATTGAGCTGCTCGACGAGCGAGTGCAGAGCTTCTTGAGCCGACTCTAAGCGGATAATTCGAGCAACCTGATTTCCTTGCGACCCGCCCAGCAAATAGTGAACTGGTGAGTAACAAAGTGTTTAATTTTTCTAAAAATTATGCACCCCCACCAGGCCTTGCTGGGCGGGTTTGTTGCGGTGGTGCGCGGAATTTATTGTGAAACACCCAAGCCAGCACGGTATCTAATCAAAGATAACTGTTCAATAACCCCTTGATATATGAGCTAGGTCACCTAAGATTCCAGCTAGAGGTATACGCACCAGCGGAGGTTTACCCCGGACGATCTTCAAAGCTCGCACCGCTTTAATATCGGCCGCCCATGACGGGAGCAGTACCGCTATCCAGCCCAGCTAGGAGAATCATGGTCACTCGCCGCACGCAGAAGGTGCCGCACCTGATTTTGGGATCAGCCACTGCACTTGCATTGGCTGTTACCTTGTCAGGACCGGCAAGCGCAGCAGGAATCCCCCAACCAGGTGACGGTGAAAACGCCGCATCTTTGCCAATCACCAGCTCATCAGCACTTTCCAACCTGAAAGTCTCCGGACCGCTGGCCAAAGCCACCGGTGAAGTCTCTGTCTACGTCCAGCTCCAAGGCGATGGCGCCTTCGAGACTGTAGAGAAGTCAGGCAAGAAGAAGGACGCCGCCAAGGTCAAGAAGATCGGCAAGGAGGTCAAGGCCAAGGGCAAGCAGCTGGCGGCCGAGGCCAACTCCAAGGTCATCTACACCACGCACAATGCACTGAAGGGTGTAGCCCTGACCGGTGATGCCGCTGACCTGCGAAAGCTTGCACAGCGTAGCGACGTTGCCAAGATCAGCTCCATTGTTCCCAAGAAGCCTTCAAACCGCAGCTCGGTAGTTGATACCGGTGCTCTGGAATCGTGGAAGTCCCTGGACAAGACCGGCGACGGCGTGAAGGTAGCTGTCTTGGATACCGGCGTGGACTACACCCACGCAAGCTTCGGCGGCCCAGGCACCTTGGAAGGCTACAAGGAAGCGCAGGCTTCTGAAGAACTGCCAAGCGCAGACTCCGGTCTGATCGATAGCAACAAGTTCATTGGCGGCTGGGACTTGGTTGGCGATGACTACAACGCTGATTCCTCGGCCGATACCTACCAGCCAATCCCTCATCCAGACTCTAACCCGCTGGACTGCCAGGCTGCCGGACACGGTTCCCACGTTGCCGGCACCACCGCAGGCTACGGCGTCAATGCCGATGGATCGACTTTCACCGGGGATTACTCCTCGCTGGATGCCGATGCATTGTCAGAGATGAAGGTCGGCCCGGGCTCGGCTCCTAACGCTCAGCTAATCGGCATCCGCGTCTTCGGTTGCGGCGGTTCTTCCTCGGTCGTGGGCCAGGCACTGGACTACGTGCTGGATCCAAACGGCGACGGCGATTTCTCCGACCGTGCAGACGTGGTCAACATGTCTCTTGGTTCCGATCATTCCCCTACGGAAGACCCTGAAAACGACATTGTCGATGCCTTGAGCGCGGCCGGCATCCTTTCGGTTGTCGCCTCCGGCAACGCCGGCGATGTCACCGATGTCGGCGGTTCGCCAGGCAACTCCCGTTCCTCGCTGACCGTGGCCAACTCCATTGGATCGCATGTCACCTTGGAGAAGATCCAGATCGATGGTCCAGAAGACGTTGCCGGAGCAGCCTCGGGCCAGTACTCGGCTAACTTCAACTACACCAACGCGGATCCAGCTGCGCTGTCCGGCGAGGCCGTCATGGCCCCTGCCGATAACGCTTTCGGTTGCGACGCATTTGAACCAGGTTCATTGGAAGGCAAGTGGGTTTGGCTGCAGTGGAGCGAAAACGGCGAGTTCCCTTGTGGTTCCGGCGTTCGCTTCAACAATGCTGAAGCCGCCGGTGCCACCGGTGTCCTGCTGGATGCAGAATTAAACCTGTTCGATGCAGGTATCGCTGGCAACGCGACCATCCCAGGTGCGCAGTTCACCCTGGATGAGTCCAACAAGCTGCGTCCGGCAGCTGAAGCTGGCACCTTGAAGGTCACCTTGTCACCTGATTTCGTCGGTGGATCCTCCAGCGAATCAGGCGTTGCCGATACGCTGAATTCCTCGTCTTCACGTGGCGTCCACGGTTCCAATGGCGTGGTCAAGCCAGATGTGGCTGCTCCAGGCACCCAGATCGGTTCGGTTGGCGTTGGTACCGGTACGGGCACTGCCGTAATGACCGGTACGTCGATGGCAACCCCGCTGGTTGCAGGTATCGCGGCATTGGTTCTGGAGGACAGCGACTACAGCCCATACGAGGCTAAGAGCGTCATCATGAACACCGCCGCAACCGATATCAAGGATGCCAACGGGAACGCCTATGGCCCGAACCGTGTTGGTTCCGGCCGTGTCATGGCTGATGCAGCGCTTGAGACCCCTGCCTTCGCGTACGATTCTGAAGCAGCGGATCTGACCAGCGTGGTCTTCGGTGTCATCGAAGTCGATGGCAAGAAGAACTTCAGTGCCAAGCGTGAAATCACCGTCGAGAACACCAGCGACAAGGCGCAGACCTACGACGCCAACTACGTCGCTGCGACCACGATCCCAGGTGCGACTTTCACCCTGGATCGCAACAGCGTTACGGTTCCAGCTGGCGGTAGCGCCAAGCTGAACGTCACTTTGAGCGTCGACCCGCAGCAGTGGGCCAAGACCATCGATCCAACCATGGCTACCACCCAGTCGGGTCTGGCTCGCGCTTGGGTTGCCGACGTTAGCGGCCGCGTGGAACTGAGCGCAAGCGATGTTCCTACCCTGCGCATTCCAGTCCAGGCAGCACCAAAGCTTAGCGCAGACATGGAAGGCAAGCTCAAGAAGCTGAAGAAGGGCGCGGATACCACCACCCTGAGCCTGAAGGGCAATGACATCACCGCTGGTGCAGGCGCCACTTCGGTCACTTCCCTGCTCGGAGCATTCGAGCTGGGCGCTTCAAGCGAACGCGGCGATGATTCGCTGGACAACATCCCTGCTGCCCGTTCCATGGACCTGAAGCACGTTGGCGCATCGAGCACCGCTCCGCGAACCGGCATTGCTGACGGCCAGCTGAACATCGGCATTTCCACTTGGGACAATTGGGCCCACCTGGCTGGCGGTACCGAGCTGGATGTCGAGATCGATACCAATGGCGACGGCGAGGCTGACTTTGTCACCTTCAACACGGCATTCGACGAAGTAGACCTCGATTTGGCTGCGACCTTCAACCTGGCTACCGGAGAACAGGTCGACCTGCAGCCGGTGAACGGTGTCCTCGGCGATGTCGATACCAACACCTACGACACCAACGTGGCGATCCTGCCAGTTTCCCTCTCGGCCCTGGGCCTGGATGAAGACTCCAAGGAAATCTCCTACCGTGTCCTTGGCTACTCCTGGTACAACACCGATGACAACGGTGCGATGATCCCAGTTGACCAGACCGACTGGATCGAGTTCAACGTGGCTGAGCCACAGGTTGATTTCGGCGCGGAAGGCAGCCTGTTCACTGATCTGAAGGGCACCAAGATTCCAGTAACCGTTGCTGATTCCAGCAAGGCCTCCAAGGCCCTGCTGCTTCACATGCACAACGCCAGTGGCGATCGTGCACAGGTGCTGGAAGTAACCGATGGAAAGGTGAAGGGCAAGAAGTAGGCCTCTCGACCTCTCAAGACCAGGCCCGGGACGCTTCCTAGCGAGTAAGGAAGCATCCCGGGCCTACTCTTTTAATTTGTCTCCGTGCGGCTTGGCGTGCGCTGAGCTTCTCCTCGAGGATCTTCACGGCGGCTTCTTTTACCTTGGCCGCGAATTTCCCATCTGCTTTAGCCTCGGCAGCCAGAGCCTTCGCCATGGTGATCGCCGGAGCTGATTCCACGCATAAAGGCAAGGTTCCGCCAGCGGCAACGAACTTCACTGCACGCTCGCCCACCTGAAGATAACTCACCTGCTTGGCTTCACAGAGGTCATCAGAAATCACGATTCCCTCGTATCCCATTTGCTCGCGCAGCAAGCCGGTAATGATCTTCGATGAAAACGGTGCATCGTTTTTCGCATCTAATTTGGCATAGCGGGCGTTGGAAACCATGACCCACGATTTGTCCTGCTCGATAGCCCGTTCGAAGGGCTGCAGATCACTGGAGTTCGCATCAATTTTCGTATCGGCCACCCCGCTATTGGTATCGGTGTTTTTGGCGACACGGCCCAGCCCGGGGAAGTGCTTGACCACCGGCTGCACTCCTTGGGAATGAAGCGCTTCATTCACTGTTGCCATCGTTTTGGCAACCGCGGTGGCACCGTGGGCGTATTCGCGGCCAAAGTAGCCGATAGGCGCATTGCCGGTGCCGAGTTCGGCAGGAACCACATCAGCCACCGGAGCCAGGTTCACGTTAATGCCCGCCTCAACCAGCTGCTTGCCCACTGCGCCGAGCTCACGTTTCAGCTTCGAGGGGGACCAGCCTCCCTGCGTCAACGCGGTTGGCAGTTCGGTGAAACCCGGGCCCTGCTGCACCCGAACAAAACCACCTTCTTGGTCGGTAGCCACCCATACCGGCAAGTCCGCCGGCACGTTGGCTTCCAAGCTCTGCGTAATTTGCTGAACCTTGACGGAAGTCTGTTTCACAGACAACTGCGAGCGCCCGCGCAGGAACACATTGGAAATTCCCTGTTTCTTCAGCGCAGAAATTTCAGCTGCACTCGCTCCCGTCGCCGGGACACCAGCCATCACGAGGCTGGAAGCCTGTTCGCTGACGCTTAGTTCGTTTGCCAATGCTTCGGCTTGCTCACGCGGTGAAGGTTGCTGGCTCTGCGTGGGCATCGTGTCGAGGTGGCTGCTAGATGCGCTGGTCTGGCTGGGAGCAGTTGGCTGCGCAGGAGCCGTCGGACCACTGGAGATGTTGACACTGGTCGTTGGCGTGCTCGGAGCCGGTTTTCCTGCATTCGGCGCACTGCAGCTAGCGAGCATCAGCGTCATCAGCATTCCGGCTGACAAGAGCTGCTTGGCACGTGTTGTCATGCGATCATCTTCCCATCGAAATCTGCGAGGTTCCCGAAGAAGACTCGACGATGCGCTGTCCTTTGGCTGGACCTAGGCCTGAACCACCAAGAGCTCGTCCCAGTCCGTGGTGTAGCGCTGTGAAATGTGTTCACGTTTCATCGACCATTCAGGGCTCTTAGCCATTCCTGCATGCCCCAGGCCGATGGACTTGGCTCCGAAGCGAACGGAAATATCTTGAACTACCGAGGAGACATTTTCTTGTTCTTCGGCAGCCGGATCCGTGCTCTGTCCAAAGAGATCCAGCTGTTGTTCTCCGGGTGAATCACTAAGCCCTGAAAGGATCACTCCCCCGCGGACGTAGTCAATTCCCGGCTGCATCAGGTCGCGCATCGCAGCAATGGCCAGCTTGCTGAGCAGAATGGGATCCCGTGTCGGCCGGGGCAGGCGCACCTGTGCGCTCGGGAAGGACGCTTCTCCCCGGGCGAATCGGCTCGTTCCCGCGGTCACGGTGAGCAGTGCTGCATATCGGCCTTCGCGAGCCAGCCGGCTGGCGGCCTTTTGCGCATAGATCGACATGACTTCTTCCATTGCCTCATGGGTTCGTACCGGAGTGGAGAAGGAACGGGTGAACATGACTTGGCCGCGGTCCGCTCGTTCTTCCACCGGTCCGATGCAACGTTGCCCATTGAGTTCGAAGACCGTTCGCTGCAAGACGACCGAAAACTTCTTGCGGATCGCCAGCGGATCAGCTGCCTGCAGGTCCGCGATGGATTCAATACCCATCGCTGCCAGCTTGGCACCGGTCTTGCGGCCCACTCCCCAGACATCGGTCACCGGCACTCGGTGCAGAATATTCTCCAGCACTTCGGGGTCCATGAGCTGCTGGACGCAAACTCCGCCAAGTCCCGGATTGTGTTTGGCGATATGGTTGGCCAGCTTCGCCAGGGTCTTGGTTGATGAGACGCCAACACACACCGGCAAGCCAATGCTCTGGTCAATGGCAGCACGGATTTGGGCGGCAACACTGCGCACCTGTTCCAGATTGCCTTCCAGCCCGACGAAGGACTCGTCGATGGAGTACACCTCGTGCCAGGTTCCATAACGGCCTAGCAATTCCATGACGCGGGCGGACATGTCGCCGTACAGCTCATAGTTGCTCGAACGCACCGCAAGGTTATGGGAGTCCATATAGCGCTGGACCTTGAAGAACGGCTCCCCCGTAGGAATACCCAGATCCTTGGCTTCCTGGGAACGAGCGACCACGCAGCCGTCATTGTTCGATAGCACCACAACCGGGCGATTGCGCAGCGAATAGTCGAAGGCCCGCTCGCAGGAGACGTAGAAGTTATTCACGTCCACCAGGGCCACGTGATCAGCGGACATGATGCAGGCACCTGGTAATCACGCCGAAAACGTTGACTTCATCGCCTTCGGTCAGCACCACAGGCAGCGGCGATTCATCGCTGAGCAGCCCGACTTCTTGGCCATCGATCTGCCAGCGGCGCACCAGCATCTGCCCGTTGAGGTTCACGATCACCACAGAGCCATGGCGCACGGAGAGCGAACGGTCCACGATTACTTCATCGCCGTCATGGATTCCTGCTGATTGCATGGCGTTGCCGGAGACGCGCATGATGAAGGTGGAAACCCGGTCACGCACCAGCAAACGGTTCAGATCCAGGCCGCCGTCGAAATAATCGCGGGCTGGCGAGGGGAATCCCATTGCAGAGACCGCTTGGACCGGTCCATGGCTGGCACCCGGAGGCATCATTTCTTGTTCGTCAGCCACACCCACCACTCCCTGCTGAAAGCTAGTACAAATATTCGAATACTTGATTGTATCGTGTTGCGGCGCAGCACTTCACCTCCAGCGGACTCCCCGTTTGCGTTCGGCAAGACAGTACTTCAACACCACGGGTCAGAGGTGGCAGAAATTATTGGAACCGTTGAAGGAAGGATCTCCTTTACCTGATGCCTGGCTCGCGCGCTGAGCCATGATTTCAGTGATCTGAGCTCGGTTCAGGCAACAGCCCGGAGTGAAATGCTGCGTAGCGGCGACTCATCGATTCGAGATAGGACTTTGTCCGTTCCTGCGCTTGAGCAATACAAGGCTCAGGGCGATAGCCAGTAGCGTCCCGGCACCGGAAAAGACGATAACCAGCTGGGCAGGCTCAACAAACAACCCCGGGGTCCCGACAAGATATCCCAGCGCAACCATGATGTTGATCATCATCCGAAGCTGGGCCCACGCCGCACCATGCCGGGATTCTGGCACGTAGTCGTAGATCGCCGTTCGCACCCCAGTATTATGCAGCCCGTTGCCCACTCCGCCCAGTAAGAAGACCACAGCCAGACCCGCAGGATTAGCCCAAAGCCCCTCAACCAGAATTGCGGCTCCGACTCCAGCACCACCGAGCAGGATCGGCAGCGCGCTGCGCGCGCCAAACCGCTGGTTGCCGCCAACCAGCGAACCGGCCACAGCTCCCAGCGACCAAGCCCCCAGCAGTACCGCGTACCCGGTGTCCGTGGCGGTCACTTCACGCAGATAGAACACCCCGGCCACCCCCTCGGCAGCCGTGAACAACACAATGGCCGCCATTGGAAGCAACAGCACACGCAGACGCCAGTCGTGCAGCAAGACCGCGGTGCTTCGTGCAGCAGCGGCCGCATGCGGCGCGGTAGGCGCGGCGGAAGCAGCAGTTTCATCCGGATTCGAGCGCTGCGAAGAAAAGAGCAGCACCGCCGCCACGGCGAGGATCACGAAACCTAACGCCGCGCACCACAGCACAACACCCAGGCCACGTGCTGCAAAAACGAAGGAAGCAACGGCAGGGGCAATGATGCCGGCCAGCGAGGTCGCCACCACAAGAAAGCTGCTGGCCCGGGCGACGCTGAATCCCCCGCGGATTCGTGGGATGAGTTTGAAGATCACTGCACCGTTGACGACTGCGCAAACGCTGGCCACGGACAACAAAGCCAAGCTGGCAATGATGCTTCCGGCCAGCGCCATGGCTGCAAATACCAGCACGTGCAGACCTAGATTGATGATCCATACGCGCCAAAGCGCAGAACCGTCCACCCAGCGCCCCACCCAAGGAGCAAAGACCACCGGAGGCACCAGCCCTGCCAAGAATAATGCGGTGACGCCCCATGACCCCAGTTCGTCTGCCGTTGCAAGGGTCAAAGCGAAAACGGCCATGCCCTCGCCGAGCATGGAGAAGAAGGCCACGGCAGCAAAGATCACGCAACGCGCTGACGCACCCATGCTCCTCCTGCCTTTGACCACTTGACGGTTGGCCAACTCGATCGACTCCCGCCAAAGTCCTAGTCTAGAGGCAGAAGAATTCACGCCACCTACTGCAACGCACCCAAGGAGTCTCGTGAAGGTATTACTGGTCAGCTGCGGAGATGTCGCTACCGAAGCCGGACTGCGTTTCCACGCCCATGGCCATGAGGTCACTGCCTGGCGCCGCCAGGCAGACAAGCTCCCTGGCCTATTCACAGGCCACAGCGTGGACTTGCTCGTGCCTGCTAAGTGGCCGGCCATCGACCCGGAAACCGACATCGTGGTACTGACCCCCGTTCCGGTCACGCGCGACGCTGAAGGCTACCAACGCAGCTACTTGAACGTGGCCAAGGAGCTGGCTACCCGCGTCGCGGCGGACTGCCCGAAGCTGCGACGTTTCATCTACGTCTCCTCCAGCGCCGTCATGGGCGGTGAAGCAGGTCAATGGGTCGATGAATCCGCGCCGTTGGCTCCAACCCGCGAGACTTCGAAGGTCTTGGCGCAGACCGAAATCGCGCTCGCCGGCAGCGGATTGCCAGTGACCATTTTGCGAGCCTCTGGAATTTACGGACCGGGACGCACCCGCCTGGTCGACATAGTTCGCTCAGGCACTGCGCAGCTGCCAATACAGTCGCACTGGACCAATCGCATCCACCGCGATGATCTGGCCCAAGCCATAGTCCATGTCGCCGCTCTTGGCGAGCAGGCAGCGGAACTGTATCTGGCCAGCGACAGCGCCCCGGCTCAGCTCGGCGAGGTCTACGAGTTCCTTGCCAAGCAACTCGACCTACCCGTACCGCCAGGTGCCTCCGAAGCGCCGACACGTAGTGCTGCGGACCGGCGGCTGGATAATGCTCGACTGTTAGCTAGCGGATTACAGCTCGAATATCCCAGCTATGCCCAGGGATATCGCCACATCCTCGAAGGAACTTCCACTCGCCACCAGTAAATTGGCTGGTTGCCGATGAACTGAAATTCGGATCCGCACCGAGTATCTTAAGGGGCTCTTCAGGATTCAGGGTGTAAACGCGATCTAAAGCCACCGGTTTCCAACAATGACCGTGCAATATAGTGCGCCAAATTCTTGAACCCCAAAGCGATACCCCGCAGGTGCTCCAACCGCCCATTGAGCGCTTCAGTAGGCCCATTGGAACTGCCAACGTGATCAAAGTACGCGAGGACATCCGGTTTCCGCCTGCGCAGCGTACCACCGAGCTTCTTCAACTCCGGTAAACCCTTGGGCACCTTCGTACCGATCTCGTTGATCAGTTGCTCCATGGCCCACCGCCCGATCTCGGGCTTCTTCTGCCGGTAGGCATCAACCATCCTCTGGTAAACGCTCCAGACCAATTGCACAGGCTCGTGCTTCGCAACGTTGAACAGGTCTTCAACGCGCTGTTTCTGTTTCTCTGTGGCCAGCGATAAACCTGTAGTCAGCGTACGCCGGCACTTATACAGCGGATCATCTTTCCGGCCACGCCGCCCATATTGTTCACGCTGAACTCGTTGTCTGGCCTGGTCCAACGCCTCGGAGCCGAGCTTGACCACATGAAAAGGGTCCAAGACTTCTACGGCTTGGGGCAGTTCCTCAGCAGCAGCGCTTTTGAAGCCGGTGAACCCGTCCATCGCGACCACCTCAACATTGTTTTTCCATGCTTCACCGCGTTCAGCAAGCCAGGTCTTGAACACGGCCTTGGAACGTCCGGGAATCATGTCGAGCAATCGTGCGGTGCCAGTGCCAGCCTTCACCGGGGTGAGGTCAACAATGACCGTCACGTACTTGTCTCCACTTTTGGTATGCCGCCACACGTGCTCATCAACTCCCAACACTTTGACTCCGTTGAACCGGGTTGGGTCATCTATCAGCAGGCGCTGGCCTTCGGCCAGCACTGCTTCGTTGGCGGTATTCCAGGTGACACCGAGCCCTTCGGCAATCCGTGAGACTGACAGGTGCTGGGTGACTAGCCCGGCCAAAGCCCAGCGTAGCCCGGTCCGGCTGATTTTCTGTCGTGGCGCTACCGCTTGGCTGAGGTCTTCACGCCAGACTCGTTGGCAGTGGTTGCAGCGGTAGCGGCGGTGCTTGATCACCAGGACGGTGGGCCGCCATCCGAACGGTTCGTGGGCCAGGCGCCGGGTGACGGTATCGCGTGGATTTCCGGGCGTTCCGCACGTTTGGCACCATGGGTCAGGGTTGGTCACTTGGCAGAGGATCTCAGCTTTCTTCGGCGTGAGGCGCTGCCCGATGGCGGTGAGTCCCAGTCCGTCAAGGTTGGTGAAAGTCGTGAGATTTGCGGGGGTATAGATAGAATGGTGCACAGTCGAGGTCTCTAGAAATGGTTAGTGTGGTAACTTCCATTCTTCTGGAAGGCCTCGACTTTTTAATGCATTGACGACATGCCCGGGATCCGGGGTGTTGGGTTTAGGTGGCTACACTCTCAATCCTGAAGAGCCTCTTAAGGGCACCCCAGCCATCAAGCCGGGATACCCCGTGGCACTGCCCTTCGTTCACGACAGAGAGAGGCGCGAAAGCGCTTGTGCGAATTGTGGTCCTGAATCCCCAAAAGACAAACCGGCTTGCGGTGCATCGAAATGATGCACCGCAAGCCGGTTCTCTTTTTCGTTCCGGGTGTGGACCGAAACGCCTAGAAACCCTTACGCAGCGGGTTGAAGTGCCGAGCAATGGAAGGGGCCTGCTGGCCGGTGATCTGGGCAGCGAGGATCTTGCCGGTCAATGGACCGAGCGCAACGCCCCACATGCCATGGCCGCCACCGACTGAGACGCGCGCAGAGCCAGTCTGGCCGACCAGTGGCATGCCATCGGCGGTGCATGGCCGTCCACCAACCCACTCTTCCTTGCGGTTTTCCCAGTTGATGCCCTTGTAGACCGGGGTCGCAGCGGCGACGATGGCCTCAATACGCTTGGGCTCCAGCTTGTGGTTGACGTCGCGGAACTCCATGGTGCCAGCGATGCGGAAGCGATCACCCAGCGGGGTGCAGGCTACGCGCTGCGCCGGGAAGTAGATCGGGTGCGTTGGCATGTCCTCAGGCTCAACGGTGAACGAATAGCCGCGACCCGCCTGGACCACGACATTCACACCGAACTTGTTGGCCATGTCGGTCATCCATGCGCCGGTAGCCAGCACGACGTGATCAGCAGTGATCGAGCGTCCTTCAGATCCGATGATGGTTACCGATTTTCCGTTATCACGCACATCGGTGACGTTGAAGTTGCCGATGATGTCACCTCCGCGGGCGACTACGGATTCGGCCAGCGATTCCATGAACTTTGGTGGGTTGAGGTAGCGCTGGTTCTTGATGGCTACGCCGGCAGCAACCTTGTTGGACAAGGTCGGCTCAATGCCGCGCAGTTCATCACCGGTGAGCAATTCGTAGTCGACCTCGCCTCCGGTCTTCTCAATCATCTCGAACTCGTGCAGCAACCCGTCACGATCCTTCAAGGAGGTAAAGCCGGTCAAGAAAGGATCTGCTGGCTTGGTTAGCTCTTGCACACCCGGCCCTGCAGTGGTTGCCTGAGCAATTTCGTCAAAAGCATCCAGCCCGGTTGCTCCGATTTCGGAGTAGACGCGCATGGCTTCTTCCCATTTCCTCGGGGTCGAGTGCCAAGCAAAGCCGATGAGGAAGCGCAGCAGCTTGGCATCCGCCTTCAACGGGATGTAGAGCGGAGATGCCGGGTCGAGCATCATCTTCAGGCCGTTCTTGAAAATTGCAGGCTCTGCGATAGGCAAAGTCAATGCCGGCGTCAGCCAGCCAGCATTGCCCCATGAAGAGCCGGCAGCTACACCACCACGGTCCACGACGGTGACTTTAACACCAGCTTCCTGCAGGTACCAAGCGGTTGACAAGCCAACAAAGCCAGCACCAACAACAACGACATGATCTGGCACGGTTACTCCAGCCACAATCCAACCTCCAAGCATTTTGACGGCCTCTCCACACGAGCCCGTATGTGATCACTGTCGCGCGATCTGCGTCGAAAATCAACGCGTTCTGATGATTCCACGGTGAGCGTCACCACACCACCGGAACTTTTGTGTTTTCTGCAGAAAATATCCAATCCCACCGAACTTCCAACAGATACTTTGAGATACATGGGAACTTTCCCCATAGGTGGCGTCACTATTCTTGGAAGCTATCAACCCGATATGCGCGTCCTGCGTAAACTGGAAGGAAGCGAATTGCCAAACCCAGCGATCAGTCATTTCTAAGGAACTGCCTCACTCATATGGCCTCACGTAAACCAGCCAAGAAGAAGCCAGCCCAGGGCCACCCAGCCCGCCGTTCAGGCGCCAGTAACGTGCCCTTCGAATCCGAAGTACGCCAAGCTCTTCAGCCTTTCAAGTCCTCGCTTTTCCGCCATTTCCACGAAGAAGGACAAGCAGCCAGCGAGACCCGCGCAGCACTTGAGGGACTGACTACTTTGCTGACGGTACATGCCCAGCTGCGCAAGAGCGTTGACGTCAAAACCTTGGACCCCAGCATTTTGGGCGAACAGCTTGGCCACCTGACTTCACTGGGTAAAGAGGTTTCGGAAGCCAGCGCCGCGATCCTCAAGCATTACTTGACTTTCCTGGGGACCACCGCCAATTTCGGCGGCAGCGTAGATGACTTCAAGCAGACCTTCGAATTCCTCTCGCGTATGGCCGGAGATTCACCCATCGTCGCGCCGTACCTCGAAGATGAAGAGGCCAATGGCATCTTGGAATCGATGCCATTCGTTTTCGCCGCTCGCGAATTGATCAGCTGGGTTGGCGACGGAAAGCCAACTACCCCGGCTGGCGTTCTGACCGGCGCAACGTTGCAAGACGCTGCCGGCGCACTCGGACTATTCGTCAAGGTAGATGAATCCGCGGAGGTTCCACAGGAGTCTGAGTGGGAGCCAGAAGACGGTACGGTCGTTCCTTCCTTGGCAGATATCCCCCGTCTCTCGGCTTACTGGGATGCGCTGATTGGCACGGCCATGCTGCGCTACCAGGCACCGAATGCGACCCCAACCGAGTCGCTCAGTGATGCCTTGCTGGCTTCCAGCGGCCAAGGAGCACGCTTGGTCAAGGAATTGATCGCGGAGGTTCTCTACTCGCACATTCTGATTAATACTCTTCAGAAGCCAGGCAAGGCACAGATTGCCGAGATGGTTGCCGGGGTATTGAGCAATGCAGCATCTTCGACTCCTCCACGTACCGAGTTTGCACTGCAGGTTCCTAGCGAGGATGATCTGCCTGCAGAACAGCATCACCTGATTGCCAGTCTTGAAGAGGTGGTCCCTCAGGTTGAATCGCTGCTACGCGTCTTTGAACGCGAAGGCCTTGTCGAGATCAACGAAGAAATCACCGTCCCGGTCGCACTGCGCTCCTCGCTGGAGCGTGCGCTGACCAAGGTTTCGGATCACGTCCTGAACGATTCCCAGCAAGACAGCGACGCCGACGCTTAACGCTTCAAAAACGCCATGAGCGCGAGAACTATTAAAGTTATCGCGCTCATGGCGTTTTTGCTGATGGATTAGACGCTGCGTGTGGCCAAAGATGCATCGTGCCGTGGCAGGCGATCATGCCACGCGTTCTCCCCTGGCTTGCCAACATTCACGATCAAGAATGATTTGTGGTTGTTCTCAGCATTAATCGCTGCGTCAACGACGGTGCTGTCGAAGCCGCCCATCGGGCCAGCTGCCAGACCGGCGGCACGCACACCCATGATGAAGTACCCCGCCTGTAGCCACGCGTTATTGTTGCCAACCGCGGTGCGCATCGCGAGGTCCTGGAACATTTCCTTGCGTTCCGGTGCATGAGGGAAGAAATTCTCGAACTCTTCATGCCATTCGGTGTCGAAAGACAGAACGGCCAGAGCCGGGGCCGAAAGAGCCTTCTCAGCGTTGCGGCCGGCCATGGATCCTGCGATGGCCTGACGCGCCTGCTCACTCTTAATCCAGGTGATGCGCAGCGGCTGGTTATTCATCATCGTCGGACCCATCTTCGTTGCTTCGTAGATGGCATCGAGCACTTCGTCAGAAACCGGTTCATCGCTGAATGAGTTCGCACTACGAGCATCGAAGAACAGCTGGTCCGCAGCATCCTGAGGAATTGTCAACGACTCATAGTGATTGGTTTCTACCTGGATGCTCATGCTCGCTCGCTTTCAAGACGGGAAATTCTCTCTCTAGGCTCAACGCCCCGCCATTCAAGCTCATTCCGACCCCAGGCGCGAGACAGCTCTCAGTAGAGTCAGTGGAAGTTAAGTTATAAAAGGTACGTTGCATTGCTGACGGACAACGGCGTGCGATGGGGGCACAGCGCCGATGAAAGATCAGTCCGTTCTCACTAATGCAACGTACCTTTTAATCACCTTTGGGATCCTTCGTGATGCCACTCGCAAAACACCACCAAGTACCTTCCTTGGTGATCGGTCTTCACCGATACATGTCTAACTTATCCTGTCCTGCGAAAATCCGAAATCATACTTTAGTAGGAGGGCAAGGGCTAGAGCGGGATGCTTGCCCGCAGCTTCCAAATCCCATCTTCGGCGTTAGTTGCAAACTTTCCACCAAACGCACTCATCCTGTCGCCCATGCCAATCAGGCCCGTGCCGCCACTTGGAAGGTCACCGGACTTCTTCCTTGAATTACTCATCTGATTAGCAATTTCAAGAATTGCCTCCGAGCCGCTCACTATGAGATTGAAGGTGCAGGTTCCACCAGTCAGACCATGCTTTATCACATTTGTTGTACCTTCTTGCATGACTCGATAAATCGCGGTCTGCGCAGAACGAGGCAAGTCAGAAATTTTTTCGTCCGTGGCGGAGGTCACCTTGAAATTAGCATCTCTAAGACGCTGGACGAACAGTTCAGCCCCTTGCAGTGCATAAACAGTCGTGGCGGCTGGTTTATCAACATTCTGCGTCAGGGAGTCCGCCATGGTCCCGTCAGCACGAAGGACATTGAGCATCAGGCGGAGGTCATGCAAGGTCTCGGTACTCAACTTGGCGATGACATCGAGGGCTTCAAGGGCCTTTTGGCCGTCGTTAGCGAATTTCGCAGCTTTCGACTGCATGGCCACAACAGTAATGTCATGCGCGACGATATCGTGCAGGTCCCGTGCGATGTTCTTGCGCTCCCGGTCGACCGCAAGGCGCGTCTGCTCCCTGACTGCTTGCATTTGATGCACGGCAACAGCATTCTTCTCGCGCAGCAAGTAAATATTCCTCGTGAGGAAAAAGGCCATTGCCGCCAATGGGGCAAGCGCCACGAGCAAGACCGCATCTTTTCCTGACTGAATACCGAATTGCACCATCCAGGCTGCAGACAAGGTCAGAAACAAGGCCCTAACACTTAATGCCCTGGCCGTCGCCGCCAGGGACGAGAATATCATGAACGAAACGATAGTCCAGAAAAACAGGGAGCTATCGGTGAGGAAGAAATAGGCAACAGCCACGAACAATCCGATGGATACTGCAGGCCATCGCAGGCCCAGCGCAAGGATCACGCAGAGCCCCAACCCCAGCAACGCGCCTCGAACCGAGACGTCGGACGAACCGCTGAACCCTTCTTCCAACAGGGTCACGAACTCACTACTGGAGACTGCAACCAGAACAGTAATACCGGTCCAAACAATGACACCCCGACCAGCGAAGAGCTTGGTCAGGGTGCCATTCACTCGTCCATTCATATGCCGAATAATCCCCCGGCGCTGATGATCAAGTCAAATACACTGCTTTATGGGCAGCCGACGCCATAGCGATTGCAGATCCATTCCGAGAAAGCAGATCCAAAACCAGCCGGCGTCGCCACGGCGCCGCTGCTCTGAGCGGATGAGGTCGCAGCAGATGCTGGAGCTGCCACAGCGGTCAATGGTGCCAGTACTAATGCGGCTACTGCCAGCATTTTCAAACCCTTCATAACAAACCCCAGTTCAGATCAACTTATATACTTTCAGGTGAGCGGGCCGATCGTTGGCCTATAAGGCATCGAAACAAAGGAATCAGATGGAAAAAATAAAGGTCCTTATTGTCGATGATGAACCTCTAATTCGGCACGCGTTGGGCACAATCCTAGCAACAGCTCACGGAATTGCAATGGTTAATTCTGTAGAAAATGGCCAGGCCGCAGTCGACTATTGCAAGGACAATCATGTGGACGTTGTTCTCATGGATTTACAGATGCCAATCATGGACGGAGTTAGTGCAACCAAGATAATCAAATCCGTACAAGACAGCCCTTCGGTCCTTGCTATTACTGCTTTTTCTTCTGATGAATATTTGGTCCCGGTATTAACCGCGGGAGCCAGTGGATATCTGGTGAAGGACTCTGAACCAGACGAAATTATTCGTGCTATCCATGCCGTCCACCAGGGAACCGCGGCCATTTCGCCGTCAGTCTCTTCCGATTTAGTTTCTGCTGTTCGTGAAGCGTATCGGGATAATTCTGGAGATATTCAGGAACTCGTATACGACTTGGGAATCACTAATCGTGAATTTGAGATTCTAAAGCTACTAGCCAAGGGGCTTAATAACCCGGAGATTTCCAAAACGTTGGCCATTTCAGAGACAACGGTTAAAACGCATATGGCGAAGATCTTCGTAAAGCTGGATGTTCGCGACCGAGTCCAAGCACTGGTCGCAGCTACGCGCATGGGACTTATTGAAATCCCAAGGGACTAGCCATCGAATCCCACCCCACCTGTGAAGTCAGCCTCTTCCACACCTCAGCGCGCATGATGCGGGAATAATTGCGCGCCATATGCGTTGAACATGAGCATAGACCGCTCAAGTTTCTACAAGGAGGCTCACTTGCCAGCATTTTTCGGCGCACCGTCAGATGGCTCGTTCGAGGAATTCCTCTCTCGGTTCCTCTCTGCTCGGGCCCAGGCAGCACGTCCCATCGACATTACCCGCCTGCTTTCGGCTCGAACCCACGAAGCCGTAGCCACCGCGGCCGCAATCTCCCATGAGCACGGCCATGACGAGATTGATTCCCTGCACCTACTCATGGCACTGTTGCGCACCGAACCAATCGGCGAACACCTCGGTGCCATGGGCGTGGACATCGATGCTCTAGGTGCAGACGCCATCGCTCGCATGCCCAAGTCCCAGGAAAAGGCAGAGAAGCCAACCCGCCTTTCCTCTTCTGCCCAGCGCAGCCTCTTCGACGCATACCAAGTGGCACGAAACTATGGCTCGACCTATATCGACCCGGATCACCTCTTCCTTGCGTTTGTCTTCAACCCGGAGTCGCCGGTCAGCCAGTTGCTCGCGCAACACGGTATTACCGGCCAGTCCCTGCAGCAAGCTGCCATGGAGCAGGCTCAGCGGGCCCAAAATGGCGGGCAGGAACAGGGCTCGGAGGAGTCAGATGTTTCCATGCTCGAACGCTACGGAACTGATTTGACCGCGCTTGCCGCTGATGGGCAGATCGATCCGGTCATCGGCCGTGACGACGAGCTGGACCAGGTTGTCGAAATCCTGGCCCGCCGCACCAAGAACAATCCGGTACTGATCGGCGAGGCCGGCGTAGGCAAGACAGCCATCGCCGAAGGCCTGGCCCGCGCCATCGTGGATGACCAGGTCCCGGAACAGATCCGCGGATCCCGCCTGATCTCCATCGACCTCCCGGGCATGCTGGCCGGAACGCGCTACCGCGGTGACTTTGAACAGCGCCTGACCGGGCTGCTGGAGGAAATCGCAGACGCAGAGGGCCAAGTCCTGGTGTTCATCGACGAAATGCACCTGCTGGTTGGCGCCGGCTCCGGAGAATCCGGAAATATGGATGCCGCTAACATCCTCAAGCCGCGCTTGGCTCGTGGAGAGCTGCACCTGATCGGCGCCACCACGCTGGATGAATTCCGCAAGGTGGAGAAGGACAGCGCTCTGGCCCGCCGCTTCGGCAAGGTCACCGTTGCCGAACCGTCCGAGGAAGTCAGCTTGGCCATCTTGGAAGGCCTGCGTGAATCCTACGAAGACCACCACCAGGTGCAGTACACCCCTGCGGCTCTGAAGGCCGCGGTGGCACTCTCGGCCCGATACCTCACCGACCGTCAGCTGCCCGACAAGGCGATCGACCTGATCGACATTGCTGGTGCACGGCGCTCGATTGCCGCTGGCGATACCGAAGACGTGCAGTCCCTGCGTGCGGAGCTGGTGGATGCTGAACGCGAGAAGTCCCGGGCCATCGGGGAAGAACGCTATGAGGATGCCAGCGCCTGGCGCGACCACATCACCGAGCTGACTGCCCGGATCACGGCCGCCGAGGAAGCCGGCGACGCGGGAATCACCCGCGTGGTGGATGAAGCCCAGATCTCCGAGGTCATCTCCCGCTCCACCGGCATCCCGACCTCGCGGATCACCGGAGATGACAAGACCCGGCTGGCTTCGCTGGAAGAGTCCTTGCATGCCTCGGTGATCGGCCAGAAGGACGCGGTGTCTGCCGTGGCCCGCGCGGTACGCCGCAACCGCACCGGCATGTCCCCTGCCGGCCGCCCGATCGGCTCGTTCCTCTTCCTGGGTCCTACCGGTGTCGGCAAGACCGAGCTGGCCAAGGCCCTGGCCACCAACCTGTTCGGTTCAGCCGACTCGCTGCTTCGCGTCGACATGAGCGAATACGGAGAAAAGCACACGGTCGCACGCCTGATCGGTGCCCCTCCGGGATACATCGGCCACGATGAGCCCGGCCAGCTGACCGAGAAGGTTCGCCGCAACCCGTACTCGGTGATCCTGCTTGATGAAATCGAGAAGGCGCACCCGGATGTCTTCAACGTGCTGCTGCAGGTACTCGATGACGGCCGGTTGACCGACTCGGCCGGACGCACCGTGGACTTCTCCAACACGCTGATTCTGATGACCAGCAACCTCGGCGGCGAATATTTGGCGAATAAGGCCGGAAACTTCGGTTTCACCTCCACCAACGCCACCAGCGAGGCCCACGAGGTCCGCGCCAAGGTCATGGGCAAGGTACGCGAGTTCATGCGTCCCGAGTTCCTGAACCGTTTGGATGAGGTACTGCTCTTCTCCAAGCTCTCGCAGTCCGAGATTAGCCAGATCGTCAAATTGGTCATCGCTGAAACCGAGGCCCGGTTGAATGATCAGGAACTGCAGCTGGAAATCAGCGACGCTGCCGTGCAGTTCCTGGCCAGCGAAGGATACGATCCCGAGTTCGGTGCCCGCCCGCTGCGCCGTTTGGTGCAGCGCAAGGTGCAAGATGCCATCGCCGATCTGCTGATCGATGATTCGCTGGCTGCCGGCGACACCGTTTTGGTGGACTACGCCGCTAACAAGCTGAGCGTGCAGAAGAAGGCCGAAATGCCGACTCCGCCTGCGCACAGCGAGCAGGTGCCGAGCTACTTCGGCAACTGATCCAGAAGAACTGGGAAACGGGCTTGCCCGGCTTGGACTGCCGTCCGGGCCGGGCAAGCCCGTTTTTTGCACCTATTGAGCCTCCGGCGAGCGCGATGGTAGGTTGTTGCCATGTTCCGTTCATAGCGCTTCTTGCTTTCCCTTTTTCGAAGAACCATGAACGGAATTGCCATGCCTTCAGACCTTTTGCAGGCTCACCTGCAGCACACTGCCATCTCCTCCCCCGAGTGCTCCTACGCCCAGCTTCTCCCGCTGGATCCTGCCCGCGCACTGGATCTGGCGGACGCCTACTTCACCGCTTATCCGCCCGGTATGGCCGCAGCTTCACGTGCCGAGGCACGCGAAGAAATGGCATCCACTTTCACCCAGGAATACGGCAAGGTCCTGGAAAACGCATCATTCATGGCCGTGCGAAAAGGGAAAGCGGTAGGCGCAATCATGGTGGTTGCTGAATCAATCTGGGAGGAACAGCTCTCCGGCCCGTTCATCATCGATCTGTTTACCGCACCTGCGCACCAGGGCCATCAGCTGGGCCGGTCGTTGATCGCCGCTGCGATGCTCGCCTGCAAAGAGCAGGGTGCGCGTACGCTGAGCCTGCGCGTCGGTGAGGGGACCTCGCCCGCGGCCCACCGCCTCTATGCACAGGCCGGCTTCCTCCCGATTCCCTAGGTTCGCCTCGTGATCCGTCCATCCCTGTCGGCCGCATTTTGCCGGTGACCTCTAGCTAAGCCTGAGAACTCCCGGTAGCTTTGGTGCATGGCTCAAATCGGCATGATTACCCTCGATACAGTTGACGAGCAATCCGCGGCCGCATGGTGGCGCGCGGTGCTGGGCGGAAAGTACGCGGGACAGTACCCGGGGTTCACCATGATCCGCGTTCCCGGATTCAGCGCGATGCTGGGTTTCCAGAAGGTGCCGGAAGTGACCGCAGGAAAGAATCGGGTCCATCTGGATTTGTCGGCCACCAGCGATCGTGCCCGGGAAGTCGAGATCTTCGTCAAGGCCGGTGCCACCCGGCTCGAAGAGCACTGCGATGATCCAGACTTCGGGTGGAGCGTGCTGCGCGATCCCTACGGTATTGTCTTCTGCATTTCCGACCCGCATGATCAATAGCCCTCACTTGTTTTGCAAAAGGAACGCATTTGGAACTGTCCACCACCAAGCTCCCGCCTGGAGAACAGATCCTTTCGCTGTATGACTCCGTTGGATGGAGCGCGTACACCGATGATCCAGAAGTGCTGATCCAGGCATTGTCGAACTCCACCTTCGCCGTTTACGCCTACGACCAACAGCAACAGCTCGCTGGGCTGATCCGCGTCATCTCTGATAACGCAACCATCTGCTACGTTCAGGACATCTTGGTCCGCCCCTCCGCACAGCGCAGCGGGATCGGCCGTGCCCTGTTCGATGCCGTGCTGCAAAAATTCCAGCACGTGCGCCAGCTGGTGCTGATCACCGATGACATGCCGCAGCAGCGGGCTTTCTACGAGTCGATGGGGCTGACCGAAGGAGCAGAATTCGAGCATGGCGTGATCCGGGTCTTCGCCAGATTCGCGCAGTAGCCCCAAACCGTCACTTCACCTGTATAGACTGGCCGTTCATGACAAGTTAGGGAGTTCTCTTGCGCGTTCGGTCGGTCCTTGCCATCTGTGCACTTATTGTGTTCCTTGCCGGCTGTTCCGCAGCCGGATCTTCGCACAATCCATCCACGCCGACGCCCACCAAATCCATGAGTGCGGCAGCTGCCTCCTCCACGCTGGCTGAAGAAGCTGCGACCCCTGCCGCGCCGGAGAGCTCCCCGGTTGTTGCCTCGCCGAGTTCCGGCCAAGCATGGGCCGATTCGAAGATTGAAATGTGGAAAGAGAACTCTGGCATCAAATCGACCAAGGGATTCTTGTACCCCTACAACTTGATGACTTCGTGGGAATCGCCGGAGCCCGGTGCCCTCAACATCTACTTGGACAACAGCATGGAGTTCGGCGTTCAATCACCTGAGCCTCACCAAACCCGTGAAGATGAGCTGCGCCTCATGGGTCGAATCATGTTTGAAAGCGTGGGCGAAGCCTCCCCGGAGCTGGAATCGGTGACGTTCTCCACTGAGGATGGGAAGAATTCGGGAACCTATTCCCGAGCCAGGACCGGGGCTGATCCCAAGGACCGCGAAGCCTGGGCGGATGAGAAATACACGCAGTGGATTACGGCCATGAACGATACCTACGAATCATTCTGCGGCGCCGAGATCACCAAGCTGGAGATCTACCGCAGCTGCATACCCGATGACCCCCACGCCTACATCTCGAAGGTCCATTCACCGGCATTCGGGGAACTGGTGGTCACTATCGACGACGGCCCCTGGATGGACGGGACCTACGATATGCCTGCCTCCAGCTTTGTCTCCTCGAACATGATGATCAAGATCAACAGCAAGGCAGCAACCGGCGAAAAAGTCCAGAAGCTCAAGGTCGTTGCCCGGGACGGGGAAGACGTGGATGTCGCACTGCGCAAAGACTGGGAAATGTAGTACTTCTCCTGTCATGGGCAGCCCCCGGCCCTTCGGCCCCCTAGGCTGGAAAGCATGACCCAAGAACTTTCCATTCCATTCGAAGAGCTGGAACTCAGCGCCCTCTGGGACCCCGCCGAAAACGCGAAAGCCGTAGTGGTGCTCGCCCACGGTTCGGGCGCCGGCAAGGACCATGAATTCATGGCCGGTTTTGCGCTGGCCCTGGCAAATCTCGACGCCAGCGTCCTGCGCTTTAATTTTCCGTATATGGATGCTGGAAAGAAGTTCCCGGACAAGGCGCCCACAGCCATAGCCGTGTGGCGCCAAGTCCGCGACTGGGTTGAAGAAAACATGGCTGAAGGCCTGCCGATCTTCGCTGCAGGAAAATCCTTCGGCGGGCGCATGGCTTCGCTAGCCGTTGCCGAGGGCATGCCCGCGCAAGGGCTGATCTTCTTGGGCTACCCGTTGCATGCGCCTAAGAAGGAAGAGAAGCTGCGCGATGAGCACCTGTATCCACTGGATCTGCCGATGCTCTTCCTGGAAGGTACCCGCGATCCTTTTGCCACCCCCGAAAAGATGGAAGAAGTTGCCAGCAAGCTGAACCAGCACAGCGAACTTTCCTGGTTTGAAGGCGGCAACCACTCATTCAAGGTGGCCCGCTCAGGACGCAGCGCTGCCCAGGATGGCGCGTGGCTGGCTGATGCGGCTACCGCCTTTATTGCCAAGCACACCGACTAGCTCTGCGGCTCTAGCCCATCTGCTTTTGCAAGAAGCGGTAGACCTCGGTTTCGTCAACGCCAGGGAACGCACCAGTTGGCATGGCCGCCAACAGGTGGGTATTGGCGCGCATAGCTGGCCACGCATTACCAAACCACTGGTTGGACAGGTCAGCCGGTGGACGGCGGCAGCAATTCTCATCTGGGCAGGTGGACTGGCAACGCTCCTTGGTGTCGCGCCCGCGGAACCACTTCACGTGTTCGAAGGGCACCCCGATGGACAATGAATACAGCCCCGAGGAATGGCGTTCGGTACGCGCCGTGCACCAGAAGGTCCCGTTAACGGTATCGGTGTACTGCTCGAAGGAGCGGAACTTATCCATCTGCTCGAAGACGACACGGCTGGTCCAATACCGGCAGATGCTCTGGCCCTCAATGGCACCGGTATGGTCGGCAGGAAAGTTCACCCGATCGTTCTCATAGGCCTTGTGCAAGATGCCTGATTCATGGACCTTCTGGAAGTGGCAAGTCATTCCCAAATGCTCGGTGGCTAGATTGGTGAACCGGTGAGCCGCCGATTCATAGGACACAGCGAATGCATCGCGCAAATCCTCGACGGCCAGTTCACGGTTGTTCTTGGCGCGCTGCAGGTATTCCACGGTAGATTTTTCGGGCATCATCAACGCCGCGGCGAAGTAGTTCGTCGCCACTCGCTGCGAGAGGAAATCAAAATAATCGGTTGGGGTCTTATGCCCCAGCACATGATGCCCCAGCGCCTGCAATAACACTGATCGCGGGTCGTGTTCCGAGCGGTTCGCCTGCGTGAGATAGATGCGCTTGTTCTTCTGATCAGTGACCGAACGCGTGGAATGCGGAAGATTCCCCACGAAGCGCAGGCTGAACCCCAGATGCTCGGCGATGTCCGCTGCACGGTGATGCGAGAGCGGTCCCGAATCGTGGCCAACAGCCGTGAGGACCTTGGTGGCTTCCTGCTCAATGTCCTTGTAGTAGTTGTTGCGTTGGCGCATCTCATGGCGCAACGCTGTGTTGGCCCGACGTGCTTCCTCAGGGGTAGCGGCCTGCTCATTGAGGCGGCGTTCCAATTCATGCTGAAGTCCCACCAAGGATTCCAGAACGTCCATCGGCAACCGTGTTCCCACACGAACGGTAGGCAACCCCAAGGACTCGTACAGCGGACCGCGTTGGGCGCGTTCCAGCTCAATTTCCAAAGCGGCGCGACGCGAAGGCGGTTCAGTGCCCAGCAGGTCATCGACTCCCACGCCCAAGGCCCCGGCCAAGGACTTGAGCAGCGATAGCTTTGGTTCGCGCTTGCCATTTTCGATCAACGACAGCTGGCTCGGCGCGGTATCAACCAGCGTCGAGACATCATCCAAGGTCAGTTGCTTGCTCTTGCGCAGAAAACGGATTCTCCGCCCCAGAGCAATGGCATCAAGTTCTGTATCCTCGCTGCCAGCGCCGTTGCCGGAAAAATTCACTGAGCGATTCCATGTGGTTGCAGTCACACGACAAGGCTACGCCAAGAATCAGGAAAATTTCTAGATCTTCATCTTCAAATCAGCCAGTCCGCCGTTTTTCAAAGCTTCAGAGTCAAATAATTCCGATTCTTCGCTGTTCTCTCGCTGCGCTTCTCCCATCAAACGCACAGCGACCGAGCGGAATCTTCACCGCAACCCATACGTTGAAAGGACAACGACCTTAAAGAAGGAGCACCATGCACGCAATTTCCACCCGCCCGCTACCGGCCACAAGCCATGGCCACGATCCACCCCAGACTTTGGTAATCCTCGGCCCAGATGGTGCAGGCAAAAGTACCCTCATCGAAGCCCTGACACGGCAACTGCTCAACGAACGCATTCGCGCGCGAAGGCTTGCCAATGCCGCCGCCCGCAGCTGGCTTACCAAATTTTGCCGCAGATCGGGAATCACGTTCCCGACTTTCACCCAAGATTTTTTCGAAACTTCCATCCGTGGCTTCAACGTTGCACGCAACATGGTTTCCGCTGCCCACTCTGGCGGGCTCAGCGTGATGGACCGGCACCTGTACTGCCAATTGGTGCTTCGGCGCTTGCGCGGCCATCCATCGGGACTACTCCTGCCCTGGTTGGCGGCCAAAAGTACCGAGTGCGCGCGAATTATCCTTCTAGATATTGATCCGCACCTTGCCTATGAGCGAATCGTTTCTCGGGGCAAGGACCACGAAACTCTGGAGTATCTCAGCGAAAGCCGAGATGAATACCTTCGCCTGGCGCAACTGCACGGCTGGATAATCCTCGATGCCTCCCTGTCCACCTCCCTGCTAGTGGAACAACTTCGCCTGGTCATCGGCAAGTAGACTCTTACTATGAGCGAAGCACAGGCATCTTTTGCACCAGGTTCCATTTTCGAATTGGCGCAGAGCACCAAGAAGCAGTGGGAGCTGGGACAGGTCCGGCTCATTGCCAGCGGCGTTCTCGCGCAAGATGGTACGTTGCAGCCTAGCGAACCCCGCGAAGCCACCTGGCAGCTTTCAATTCGCTCCATCGAGAAGGCCGCAAGTTTCACTCCGGCACCTTCGGCCCAAGTCTTCACCCTGATCGCCGGTGACTTCGTGCAGCTGGATGTCGACGGGCAGCAGCACGGTTTGGAACCTCTGCGTCCGCTGAAATTTGAAACCGCAAATCCTGTCGAGGCGAGCCAGCCCACCGAGGAACTGCTCATCGTGCACGTAGCTGCCACTCCACAGCAGGTACGGCCCACCGTTCGCATTGTCGAGCTGTCCAAAAAGCGCGAACAGCATCTCTTTGATGGACAGCTAGGCGTATTGGTCCAAGGCTCCGCCAAGCTCTTACTCGGCGAGAATGAGCAGTCGCTGAATCTGCGCGACACCGTCGTTGGTTCCGACGCCGACGACCCCCGCATCACAGGCCGCGGCTTCATGGCCGTGGTTTCTTTCGACCTCCCCTAGCCCGTCGCAGCTCAATCAGCTGATTTCGCAAGATCCGTAAATCTTCGCGCCCAAAATCAGCTCCAATGAACACCATCAGCCATTGGCCGCAACGGATTTTCACATCCGCCTGGCACCGCCCGCTAATCCCCCAGACTCGGAAACTTCACGTTTTCCACTGGGTCCATACCGGCACAAATGGCGCATGCGGACTTGACTTCCTCCAAGAAAAGCCAACCCACTAGCCATTCAGGGATTATCACAGAATCCCTGAATGGCCATATTCCTTGCTCACCCCGGCGACAAGACTGGTAAGTTTCATTCTTCTTCTCAGGGATTTCGGCTAATTTCAACGTTTTTCGATGCTTTGACTCACTTTTGCCGCAAGAAGTGCAAAATTTCCGCTTCTGCGAAGAAGTGCAAATCTTAATCCTTGAAAACTCTGTTGAACCCCTTGCACCTGCGGAAAAGTAGTTGTCACGAAGAAGTTCACAAGATCACCAACCGATCAGCATGAACCCGCAGCTTGTGCGAAGGAGCCAAGGCAATGACTACCGAGAACACCAACGAAACCTCGATCGACAACCGCATCGCAGCCATCGAGACCGACTGGGAAAACAACCCTCGCTGGAACAGCGTAACTCGCGATTACACTGCTGCCGACGTCGTGAAGCTGCAGGGCCGGGTCCAGGAAGAGCACACCCTGGCCAAGCGCGGATCCGAGAAGCTGTGGAAGCAGCTCACCGAGGAAACCCCGACCGGCGGCTACACCAACGCACTGGGCGCCCTGACCGGCAACCAGGCAGTCCAGCAGGTCAAGGCCGGACTGCGAGCCATCTACCTTTCAGGCTGGCAGGTTGCAGCAGATGCCAACCTCTCAGGCCAGACCTACCCGGATCAGTCGCTCTACCCGGCCAACTCGGTTCCGCAGGTCGTGCGCCGCATCAACAACGCACTGCAGCGTGCCGACCAGATCGAGTTCTCCGAAGGCATCCACAGCGTCGAGGACTGGATGGTCCCCATCGTCGCTGACGCAGAAGCCGGCTTCGGCGGCCCGCTGAACGCGTACGAGCTGATGAAGTCCATGATCACCGCCGGCGCTTCGGGTGTCCACTGGGAAGACCAGCTGGCCAGCGAGAAGAAGTGCGGCCACCTCGGTGGCAAGGTGCTGATTCCGACCCAGCAGCACATCCGCACCCTGAACGCGGCCCGCCTGGCCGCCGACGTGGCAGGCACCCCTTCGGTGGTCATCGCCCGCACCGACGCCGAGGCAGCCACCCTGATCACCTCGGATGTCGATGAACGAGATCAGCAGTTCATCACCGGCGAGCGCACCCCCGAAGGCTTCTACAAGGTCCGCAACGGCATCGAGCCATGCATCGCCCGCGCAAAGGCCTACGCCCCGTATTCGGATCTGATCTGGATGGAAACCGGCACCCCGGACCTGGAACTGGCCCGCAAGTTCGCCGAAGCGGTCAAGAAGGACTTCCCTGACCAGATGCTCTCCTACAACTGCTCGCCATCGTTCAACTGGAAGAAGCACTTGGATGATGCCACCATCGCCAAGTTCCAACGCGAACTGGGCGCCATGGGCTTCAGCTTCCAGTTCATCACCCTGGCCGGCTTCCACGCATTGAACCACTCGATGTTCGATCTGGCCCAGGGCTACGCGAAGGACGGCATGAGCGCCTACGTCGAATTGCAGGAACGCGAATTCGCGTCCGAAGCTGCCGGCTACACCGCCACAAAGCACCAGCGCGAAGTCGGCACCGGCTACTTCGACGCAATCTCCACGGCGTTGAACCCGAACGCCTCCACCCTGGCTTTGGTGGGATCCACCGAAGAAGGCCAATTCCATTAGACCCTGACGGGTCGATGGTGCCAGCCGGCAACGGCGCTGGCTGGCACCAACACCACTTTCAAGTTTTTAAGGACGCTGCCATGAACTCCCCAATCACCCTGAACAACATCACCATTACCGCTACCCCCGTTCGCTACCAGGAGCAAATCCTGACCAGCGAAGCCCTGGACTTCCTTTCGGCTCTGCACACCGCGTTTGAACCGCGCCGCGCCGAATTGATGCAGCGCCGCCAGGTCAACCGGGCCCGCATTGCCAATGGACGCGATCCGAAGTTCTTGGACGAGACCCGGGCAATTCGCGAAGATGATTCATGGCAGGTCGCTCCGATCGCTCCGGGGCTGGAAGATCGCCGCGTGGAAATCACCGGTCCGATCGAACGCAAGATGGCGATCAACGCGCTGAACTCCGGCGCCAAGGTGTGGCTGGCTGACATGGAGGATGCTTCCTCGCCGTCCTGGCAGAACGTCATCAAGAACCAGGTGAACCTGATCCGCATCCTGGACAAGGAACTGGACTTCACCGCACCCGATGGCCGCGAATACAAGCTGAACAGCTACGAGCTGACCGAGCTTCCTACCATCGTGGTCCGTCCCCGCGGCTGGCACCTGCCAGAGAAGCACCTGCTGGTAGCCGGCACCCCGATGTCCGGGGCACTGGTGGACTTCGGACTGCACTTCTTCCACAACGCCAAGCGCCTGCTGGCAGCCGGCCGCGGTCCGTACTACTACCTGCCGAAGCTGGAGAACCACCTGGAAGCACGGCTGTGGAACGAGGTCTTCAACATGGCCCAGGACCTGCTGGATATCGAACGCGGAACCATTCGCGCGACCGTGCTGATCGAGACCATCACCGCTGCTTTCGAGATGGAAGAGATCCTGTACGAGCTGCGCGAGCACTCCTCGGGCTTGAATGCAGGTCGCTGGGACTACATCTTCTCGATCATCAAGAACTTCCGTTCCCGCGGCCCGCGATTCGTCTTCCCGGATCGCGACACCGTGACCATGACCGCTCCGTTCATGCGGGCTTACACCGAGCAGCTGGTGCGGGCTTGCCACCGACGCGGCGCATCGGCCATCGGCGGCATGAGCGCTTTCGTTCCCAACCGGAAGGACGCTTCGATCAACGAGATTGCCTTCGGCAAGGTCCGCGAGGACAAGGCCCGCGAAGCCGCTGACGGGTTCGACGGTTCATGGGTGGCCCACCCGGACCTGGTTTCGGTGGCCCGCGAGGTCTACGACGAAGTGCTCGGCGAGAACCCGAACCAGCTGCAGCGCACCCGTGAAGATGTTCAGGTGTCCGGCCCGGCCCTGCTGAACGTTGAAAGCGTCACCGGCAAGATCACCGAACGCGGCATCCGCGACAATATCGACATCGGCATCCGTTACATCGAGTCCTGGCTGCGCGGCAATGGAGCTGTGGCGCTGCGCAACCTGATGGAAGATGCTGCTACCGCTGAGATCTCCCGTTCGCAGCTGTGGCAGTGGATCCACCAGTCGGCCATCACCGATGAGGGCGAGATCATCACCCGCCGCTGGGTGCAGGAGCTGACCGAAGAGACCATGGATAACCTGGAGCGTTTCGAAGGCGATCGCTTCGAGGAAGCCGTGGAGATCTTCGAAGCGTGCGCACTGCGCGATGACTTCCCGACCTTCCTGACCAAGAACGCCTACCTGCGCTACCTGGATGCGCCGGCACGCACCTTGGAAATGGCAGGCTAGGTGGTAAAGACCCGGCCGGCAGAAAACAGTCGTCCCTGAACGCCGGCCACGAGAAACGGCATTCGCCAGTTGGCAACCATTCCAACTGGAGGATGCCGTTTTTTGTGCCCGGAAATGGATACCCTATAGTCATGGCCTTCCAGTTCAAGAACCCGGCCGAAGATCTTTGGCAGCCCGACCTGCTCGGCGAGCAGTTCTCGCAGCGTCCGCTGCCGATGTCCGACGGGTCCACCGCGACGCTGATCCGGCACCGCGCACGCAAATCGCTGCGCCTGCCACCGCCTTTGCGCGGCATCGCGGTGCTCTACGTGCATGGCTGGTCGGACTACTTCTTCCAAAAAGAGCTCGCTGAATTCCTCACCGATGCCGGAGCCGATTTCTACGCCCTGGACCTGCGCCACTACGGTCGGAACCTGCCGGTGGACCGGGCAACCGGAATCGCCGAGCTCAGCAGCCCCGGGTTCACCACCGATCTGGAGGAGTACTTCGAGGAATTCGACGCGGCCCACCGCATCATTTCCAGCGCGCACCCGGGCACCCGCTTTGTCCTGCTCGCCCATTCCACCGGAGGGTTGAGCGCTTCGCTGTACGCGGCAGCCGACCCGCAGAAAGTTGATGCGCTGGCATTGAACAGCCCTTGGCTGGAATTCCAGGCCAGCGAAATCGGGCGCACGGCCTTGGCCCGGATCATGCAGGTGGCCAGCACCCGCAACCCGCACCGCTTCTTGCCCAGCGTGGATCCCGGGTTCTATACCCGTACGGTCTCCAGCCAGTTTTCCGGCGAGTGGGATTACGATCTGGGTTGGCGTCCGGTCAACGGCTTCAAGCTCACCGCCGGGTTCATTTCCGCGGTCTTCAATGCGCAGGCCAAGGTGAAGAAGGGGCTGGACTTGCAGATGCCTACCCTGGTGATGCTCTCGGCAGAAGACTATTTGCTGCCGCGCTGGAACGATTCCGCCACCCGTGCCGATGTGGCATTGAATGTCCAGGCCGTGGCCCAGCGGAGCATCGACTTGGGCCGGGAATTGCATCTGGTGCGCCTTCCCGGCGCGCTGCACGATGTGTTCCTCTCCTCGCCGAAGATCCGTTCCAAGGCCTATATGGCCTTGGGCTCCTGGCTTGCGGTGGTCAAGAACAGGCAGCGCGATTCGCAGCTGGCTTCCAGTGTGCGCCGGATCGTGCCCGCAAGCAGCTAATGCTGCTTAGCGCGCGAGTTGTTCAGGCACCTGGTCGTTGACCAATTCGAGCTGCCATTTGCCGGTTTCATTGCCGATTATGGCCACCGAGCCATTGCGGATGGTGTCCAGCTTGTAGCCGGCGAAATGCGAGAGCGTGTAGCGGATGATGGTGCCATGGCAGATCACCGCAACGTTCTTGCCCGGGTAGTCGGACGCAATCTGTGCCATGGCGCGCAGCCCGCGGTCGACCACGGATTCCAGCGGTTCGATTCCGCCGCCGTGCTTATCTGGCCACAGGGCCAGCGCTTCGGTTTCCACCATGCCCTCGCCCTGCGCGTAGTCGCGCTCGATGAGCAGGTCATAGCTCGGGCCCAGTTCAAGGCCCAGCCCTTCGGCGATGATCTGTGCCGTCTCGCGGGCACGCGATAGTGGCGAGGAAACGATCGCATCCCACTGGCCGCCATCGAGTACGCCCACAGCTTCGCGGGCCTGGGACCTGCCGGTGTCATTCAACGGAATATCGCTGGAGCCCTGCAGTCGGCCTTCGAGGTTCCATTGTGTCTGTCCGTGGCGGACGAATCCAAGTTTCATACGGCCATTGTCCCACCGGAACCAATGCGGAAGATACAAGCTGGTGGCCAAGCTCACCATAGATCTGTGACACTATAGTGCATCTTAAAACCCTAAAGCACATAAGATTCTTCACGGCTGTGCCCTGCCCGAGATGCGGGGCATCCCAACCCAACGCACCCCATCTAAGATCCGAGCTTTACTATCGTGAACGAAATAAAGGCGTCTCTCGCCCGCGGGCTGACCGCCCGCCACATCCGCTTCATGGCTCTCGGCTCAGCTATCGGAACGGGCCTTTTCTACGGTTCCTCCTCCGCTATCCAGGCTGCCGGCCCTGCCGTTCTCTTCGCATACATCATCGGCGGCGCTGCCGTCTTCATCGTGATGCGCGCCATGGGCGAGATGGCTGTCAAGCATCCGGTTTCCGGATCCTTCGCTCACTACGCTTCGCGGTACCTGGGTCGCTTCGCCGGCTTTGTCACCGGTTGGACCTTCGCCTTTGAAATGGCGATCGTTGCCATCGCAGATGTCACCGCCTTCGGCATCTACATGGGCTTCTGGTTCCCTCAGGTCGCACAATGGATCTGGGTTCTGGCCGTCGTCTTGCTGATCGCCTCGATCAACCTGATGAAGGTCAAGGTCTTCGGTGAAACCGAATTCTGGCTGGCCGCCATCAAGGTGACCGCGATTATCGCCATGATCATTGGCGGCGCCGCCCTGATCATTTTCGGATTCAACGCACCCGATACCGAGACGGCTACCGGTCTGGCTACCCTGATGAGTGCCGGCACGCTGTTCCCTAACGGCTTCGTTGGCCTGCTGCTGTCGTTCGCTGTGGTGATGTTCGCCTTCGGCGGCATTGAAACCATCGGCATCACCGCTGGTGAAGCCGCTGATCCCGCCAAGGCGGTACCGGCGGCCATCAATACCGTGCCATGGCGCATCCTGCTCTTCTACGTAGCTTCGCTGGCCGTAGTCATGATGCTCTTCGACTGGCGCCAGATCGACGGTTCGGCCTCGCCATTCGTGCAGATCTTCGACGGCTTGGGGATCCCTGCCGCTGCCCACGTGCTCAATGCCGTGGTCATTACCGCAGCTGTTTCCGCGATCAACGCGGACACCTTCGGTGCTGGACGCATGCTTTACGCAATGTCTGAAATTGGCCACGCGCCGAAATCCTTCGGACGCATCTCGCGCAATGGCGTGCCTTGGATGACTGTCGTCATCATGGCCGTCGTGCTGCTGGTGGACGTGGTGCTCAACGCCCTGTTGCCAGAGGCGCTGTTCACCATCATCGCGTCTATTGCCACCTTCGCTACCGTATGGGTCTGGATCATGATTCTGACCTCGTACCTGGCGATGCGCCGCAAGGAAGCCGCGGCGGGCCGCGGACCGGCAGTCGCCCGGGAATACGCTGTGCCAGGTGGCACCGTGGCCGCATGGATCGCGTTGGTCTTCATGGTCTTCGTTGTAGTGCTGCTGGCACTGAGCCCAGCCACGCGCGTAGCCCTGTACACCGGCATCGCATGGCTGGTGCTGCTCGCCCTGCTCTTCAAGCTGCTGGTTCGTCCAGCTGCACCGGTCAAGCATGACAGCGACTCGCTGCTGGGCTGATCGCCCACGAATAAAATATGCCTGGCTTCGCATAAAGCTAAGCCAGGCATACTTTTATGTTCATTTAGCTGATCTCGGTCAAGGTACCGGCACGCGGCCCCGAAGGTTCGTCCGGATCATCCGGCGTGCGTAGCTCTTGGATCATGGCCAGGCTGGCCCAGATGAGCATGCCGGCCGCGACGATCCACAAGCTGCCCAGTCCCAAGCGCAAGTAGGCCAGCACTCCACCCAAGGACCCGAGGGTGATCATCAGCCACAGCAAGGCGTAGCGCGTCCACAGCAGCCGGTAGACGCCGCGATCCGATCCTGTAGCCAGACCGATGATGGCCCCGCCCAGTGCTTGCCCCAGCTTGACCAGCGTGCCGGTCATATAAGTCAGGCCCAAAGACACCTCGCCCGAACGCGAATAGGAAACGTTGACTACGCCCATGGCGGCGGCCAGCAGCAAAGCCGTCAGCTGCGGCAGGAAGTATCCCGAGATGGCTGCGGCAAGCAGCAGCATCGCGCTGAAGTACATGGCCACCGGGCGGCGCATCTTTTTCAGTGGGTAGGTAATCAAGGTTGCCAGGATTACGCCGCCAACAAAGCAACCCACCAGGGACATCGCCATGCCCCATCCGGCGAAGTCTCCAGTCATCAGCGCCGCAGAGGAACGGGTGGAGTTACCGGACATGAAGGACAGGAAGTACCCGCCGAAGTGGACGAACCCGACGCCGTCGACGAAGCCCGCCATTGCCGTAATCGTCCCGGCGAAGAGGATTCCACGCCACCGAAGGTTCTTTGCCACCTGTACCGCTTTCTCTCGATCATCAACACCAGCAGTGCCCTGCAAGGCCACTTCCATTATCCGCCTCGAACCGGGTAGCCGAGAATGCGGAATGCAAGGGGAGCAAAAGTTGTTATCCCAGCATGAGCGAAAATACAGCTGCCCCATCCGCGCAGGACAAGCGAATCCGCGTTGACATCTTCTCTGACATTGCCTGCCCGTGGTGCTTCATCGGCAAGCGCCGCTTCGAAAAGGGTGTCGAGTCTTTCGAGTACTCGCAGAACGTGGATGTCTACTGGCATTCATACCAGCTGGACCCGAGCCTGCCCGATAACTACGACGGCAGCGAGGCCGAATACCTTTCCAAGATGAAGGGGTTGGGACAGGAACAGGTCATGCAAATGCTTGATCATGTCACCGCCCAGGCTGCCGGCGAAGGCTTGAACTACGACTTCGAGAATCTGAAGGTCGCGAACTCTTTCACCGCACTGCGCGTCTTGGAATACGCCAAGCAGCATGGTGCCGGGAACGAAATGAAGGAAGCACTGCTTTCTGCGCATTTCGAAAAGGGCCTGAACACCGGAGATGAAGAAACCTTGCTCCAGCTCGCTGGCCAGCTAGGACTGGATACCGATGAGCTGCGCACGAATCTGGCTTCCGGCGCCTACGCCGAGGAAGTCAACGCGGATATCGCTCAGGCACGAGAACTGGGCATCAGCGGAGTACCGTTCTTCATCATTGACGGAAAGTACGGCATCTCCGGCGCGCAGCCTGCCGAGGTGTTCGCAAATGCGCTCACGCAAGTGCATTCAGGAAACGTGCAAGGCGCCTAACCGGCTACTTGGCGCAAACCAACTTGCCGTCTGAAGTATCGAGCTTGCGTTCCTTTTCCAAGCCTTCGTACTTCTCGCCCAGTGCCAGGTCCACTCGGCTTCCCCACTTCTTCTCGTCATAGATGAAGACGGTGCCGGGGACCTGGCGCTGCACGGTGAATGCCTGAGCATAGCCATCAGGTCCGGCAATGACCGCCCCGGTGGTACCGGCAAGCGATTTCCAACCGGAAGTCAGCGAGAAAATCTTGAAGCCGCGCTCTTCCAGTGCTTTCGCGGTATCGCTGGCCAGTCCTGAAATGTCGGTCGTGTTCAGGACCCGTATTTCAACATCTCCAGGTTTCTGATATTTGAAATTGACCGCCGGGCACTTGGCGTTTTCGATTTTTGTTTCACTGGGAGTCGGGCTTTGGGCAGCAGTGGGCTCGCCGCCGAGCTTCAAGGTTCCATTGAAAACGAGGACCGCTCCGGTCAATACTGCGATGACCAGCAGGGCCATCACGGTGAAAACAATGTTCTGGCGTTTGCGAGCACGCTTCTTAGCCTGGCCATCCGAGCTGAAGCTCAGTTCCTGCTCGTCAACAATATGCGCCCCGTGCCACTGCCCCGGGTCTTCGCGATCACGCATCATTCCACCTTGCTCTGGTCAGTCTTCGGCAGCCACTGGCCCGAAGGCAACCTCATCGTCGTCCTCGTGGCGCTAGCTTATCTAACTAGCGTCCAGATCCAATATGCGTGCATGTATTACTGAGCGATGATGAAGCGCCGAACGCAACGCACGGTGCATTCCGTCTTCCAGGTACAGGACGTCCCGATAGCGCACGACATGCGGAAACAAGTCACCGTAGAAAGTGGAATCCTCTGAGAGCAATGTTTCAAGATCCAGAGTGGATTTGGTGGTGACAAGATCCGCTAGCTTCACCTGCTGAGGAGGCAGCTCGCTCCAATCACGGGTCGAGGAATAGCCATGGTCAGGATAGGGGCGGCCATCGCCTACGGCTCGAAAGATCACTATTCAAGCATACGGATAAACTCTCCGCTTCTCCCAGAAATACAGATCAAACAGCAATTTCAGTTGCAACGCCGGTGAATTTCGCCTCCGGCTTCGGATTGGTGCCAGCGGCAATATTCTCCACCACTGGACATTCGGGCAGATGCTACATCTCGGTTGCGTATTTTCAAACGAAGAACGCGAAAAAGCAAGGATTGTTACGCCAAGGGAAACTTGGGGGAACGGGGCGTAACTTTAGCTAGTAACAATCGCGTCACAAGGTGCACTCTAGGTTTATGAATAACGTAGTCACCAAGATCCCACTGCTCGATATTTCTACCTCGCGCAACGCTGACGGCTCGTTCAACGAGGAATTCGTTGCCGCGCTTCGCGACGCTGCGCACCGCGTCGGCTTCTTCCAGATCGTGGGCTACAGCTCCCAGCTTGGACAGGATCAGGAACTGCTGGACACGATTGCAGAATTCTTCAGCAAGCCAGTTGAGCAGAAGATCAAGCTCGACAACCGCAATAGCGCCCAGTTCCGCGGCTACACCCGCATGGGCACTGAAATCACCCGAGGCCGTGCCGATGCCCGCGAGCAGATCGACTACGGACCACAACGCGAGACCCTGGCGGTTGTCCCGAAGGACAAGCCGTACTTGAACCTGCAGGGCCCCAATCAGTTCCCCGAGGACTTCCCTCAGCTGGAACAGCGCGCCATGGCGTGGGCCGAGCTGATGAACAAGACCGGCCACGAACTGCTGTCGGCCATCGCTGTGGGGCTGGGCTTGCCGGAGGATCACTTCGATGAGCCATTCGCCAACACACCATCATGGATGGGCAAGCTGGTGCATTACGTTTCCGGCGATGTCGTTCCAGAATCGGGTAACCAGGGCGTTGGCCTGCACGCCGACTACGGCTTCGTCACCCTGTTGCTGCAGGACCAGGTCGGCGGGCTGCAGGTGCAGCCCTACGGCCAGGAAGAGTGGATCGAGGTGCCACCTACTCCAGGGGCCTTGGTAGTGAACCTGGGCGAGATGCTCGAAGTCGCCACCAACGGCTACCTGATGGCCACCATCCACCGCGTGATTGCACCACCAGCTGGTGTTGACCGGTACTCGGTACCGTTCTTCTACTCCCCTCGTCTGGATGCAGTAATCGACAAGGTCGAACTGCCAGCCGACTTGGCGGCCGAAGCTCGCGGTGTCTCCGATGATCCGGAGAATCCGATGCTGGCTTCCTACGGCGCGAATGTGCTCAAGGGCTGGTTGCGTGCGCATCCGCAGACCGCGGCCATCCACTATCCGGAACTGGCAAAGAACCGCAAAAGCGCTTAGATGTTCTGCTCCTGCAGGGATCAGGAGCTAGCACCATCAAGATTCGTGGCGTCGAGCCGGCAGAAAATGCCGGTTCGACGCGACCGGTCTTTTAACCCGCAGCGCTTCAGTCGTTCGCGGCTAGGACGCAGAATTCATTGCCTTCAGGATCAGCCATCACGATCCAGCCCTCGTCTTCGTGCTGCCCCACATCGGCATAGCTCGCGCCCAGAGACAGCAGCCGGTCGGCTTCATCGGCCTGAGCGGTGCTGTGCGGACGCAGATCCAAATGGAGGCGATTCTTGATGCTTTTGGTTTCAGGCACCTGCGCGAAGGTCAGTGACAGTCCCCCATCACCTTGGAATTTGGGCCCGATGCTGACTAGTCCAGCTTCTTCCATCAGCACTTCATAATTCAGCGCTTCGCACCAAAACCGCGCCAAGAGCATCGGATTGTTGCAATCGAGGCAGATTTCGCCCAATACACTCGCCATGGCCATACCTTCTTGAAAATTGCAGAACAGTTGCCATGGATACTACTCGCCAGATTCGGCCAGCACTTGGGCGGGAGCAAAAAAATAATGTCCCGGTCCGTCGTTTTCACGACGAGCCGGGACATTATCATTGGCGGAGGATAGGGGATTTGAACCCCTGAGGGCGTTAACCCAACACGCGTTCCAGGCGTGCGCCATAGGCCGCTAGGCGAATCCTCCTCAGTTTGCTCCGTGGAGCAGGATCCAGCATATCTAAATTCTCGCTCAATCACGAATCGGGCGTTACCTTGCCGTTTCCCTAGGCGCCACCAAGGCGCACATCCCCTGAAATTCGGTGATTTTGACGCTTTTCACCAGCTCGTATTTTTCTTCAAACTCGGCCAGCCGGACGAATCAATACTATAAACATGAGCAAAAGAGAGGTATTTCACAGCAGCGATGATCCTCGCCGCCTGCCAATTAGTCCTCCGGGGACAAGGAACATCCCCGGAGTCGATGGCCTCTGGGCCGCGAATCTCGATAAGGATAATCTCTTCACCCAAATCGCAGCCACTGCAACCAGGCTCTACGAACAATCCCCGGTGACCAGTTCGGCCCAGGGGCTGGACAGGCTGAAAGCGATCGCACGGTTGCGCAGCATGCTGGATGCGGCCGAGGCAGCTGTGCTGGCTGACAGCTACGAGTACGCTGTCGCCGATGCAGTGAGCCAAGGAACCCAAGAGTCTCTGCTGGGGGAACCCGAGGAAAGCGATGAAGGCCAATCCGCTTACTACTACGGCGTGAATCGATCAGACGAGTCATTGATCCGGTCATGTTTCGTTGCCGAGGTGGCTGCTGCAATGCGCACCACGGAGAAGAAGGCACAGGACAAGCTGTTCTTCGCCGAGGGACTGCGTCACCTTTGCGCAGAGACTTTGGAGGCACTGAGCATCGGTGAGATAACCACCAAATCCGCGCAGGAAATCGTCAAGCACTGCCAGGATCTTGCACCTGAGGACGTGAAGCTGCTGCAGCATACGCTGTTGCCAATAGCCCGGCATGCCACCGACTCCGCGATTATCCAACGTGCCCGGAAGATGCGTGAAAGACTCCATCCAAAGCCGATCGAGGAACGGCACAAGAAGGGCGCGGAGGATCGAAAGGTCACCTACTGGCATGAAGCTAACGGAATGAGCGTCATCCAGCTCTACATGCCGGTAGAGAAAGCGCTAAGCATCATCAACACGGTCAATTGGCATGCAGTGCGCAATCTCGATTCGGCCGATGAGCGGACCGAACAGCAACGTCGGCTGGACATCATTTGCGACGCGCTGCTTGATGGCTGGCCAGCTACCGAAGGTACTGCGTTGAAAGCACGCGTTGCCGTCACGATTCCCGCATTGGAAATGCTGGCTGATCCAAAACGAGCGTTGGCTGATCTGGAAGGCTATGGGCCAATTCCAATGGGCACCGCTCTGTTGATTGCTAAAGACGCCCCGTCATTCATCAAGGTGCTCACCGACCCTTGGTCAGGGGCAGCCATAGACGTCGGTCGCGAAAAGTACCGCCCCTCTAAAGCTCTTCGCGATCTGTTGCGCCATCGAGATGTTGTCTGCCGTTTCCCGGGGTGCAATCGTCCTGCAGAGACTTCGGAGATCGACCATATCGATGCTTGGGGCAACGGCGGGCACACCACGCGGAGCAATACGCATTTGCTGTGCAAGCGCCACCAGATGTTCAAGCACGTGATGGGCTGGCAGGCCACCTACCTTCCCGATGGGTCCGTTAATTGGCGTTCCCCCAATGGCGTGATGTGCGTTGAGCTCCCCGGCAGCGTCACCACCGTCCAGAACTTTGATTTCGAAAAGGAACAGACGCCCATGCTGCCAACTGCCCAACTCGACGACAGGGTTCGACGCGTGCTGGGCTGGGTTGAACCGCCAGAAAGGGAAACGGGCTGAGCACGAAACTCCTGCGCGAGCAACATTCTTGATCCGAGGTCAGCCAGTTGAGAGCAAGCGCACGCCTGCCGATTTTTATCCAAGCGCCTACCTCAGGTAGTATTTTTGGTGACCCCTCGTGTGGTGTCATCCTGTTGAACTCCCCCAGGACCGGAAGGTAGCAAGGGTAGATGGGCTCTGGCAGGTGCATGAGGGGTCTTTTACTTTTACGCAAGCCGAATGGAGTCCACGTGGGCGCTGGCCGTTTCGCCCCTAGCCCTTCTGGGCCACTCCACCTTGGCAATTTGCGCACGGCCATCCTTGCCTGGCTTTTCGCCCGTTCCACTGACCGTGATTTCTTGCTGCGCATTGAAGACTTGGATCGCGTACGTTCAGGCGCCGAGACCACTCAGATCAATGAATTGGCATCTTTGGGTTTGGACTTCGATGGCGAGATGCTCCGACAGTCCGACCGCCTTCCTGTTTACCTTGAGGCCGTTGAACGGCTCAAGGATCGCGGCTTGGTCTATGAATGCTTCTGTTCGCGCAAAGACATTGCCGAGGCCGGAAGCGCTCCACATGCAGCCCCCGGAGCCTACCCGGGAACCTGCCGTGAGCTGAGTCCCAGCGAACGCGAAGCCAAAGCTAAGAATCGTCCTGCGGCCTTGCGCCTGCGTTCGCAAGTGAACGAATTTTCTGTTCATGACGAACTGTTCGGCGACTACACCGGTGCGGTTGATGATTTTGTCCTGATTCGCAACGACGGCGCTCCTGCCTACAACCTTGCTGTAGTCGTGGATGACGCATTCTCAGGCATCGACCAGGTGGTGCGTGGTGATGATTTGCTCTCCTCGGCGCCACGGCAAGCTTACTTGGCGACACTTTTGGACTACGAGGTCCCGGTCTACGCACATGTGCCGCTGGCGCTGAATTCCAAGGGCCAGCGATTAGCTAAACGCGACGGCGCGGTAACACTCGAAGAGATCACCGAACAAGGCCTGCTTCCAGCCAACGTTGTGACGATTTTGCTAGAGTCATTGGGCTTGCCCAGCACAAGTTTGCAGGCAGCTCTACAAGCTTTCGATCCGGCGGCTCTGCCACGTGAACCGTGGATCGTCGATCCAGAGAATATTGTCCAACAGCTGATGCCTCCGGCATCACGCAACCGATAGGGAACCGGTGTGAGTACAGCGCTATATCGCAGATATCGTCCCGATACGTTCGGCGACGTCATCGGACAGGAGCACGTTACTGCGCCCTTAATGACGGCGTTGGAGAAGAACCGTGTAAACCACGCATACTTGTTCTCCGGCCCGCGCGGTTGCGGCAAGACGACGTCTGCCCGCATTTTGGCCCGTTGCTTGAATTGCGAGCAAGGTCCTACCCCGGTTCCTTGCGGTACCTGCGCTAGCTGTGTGGACTTGGCCAATGGCGGCCCTGGTTCATTGGATGTCATCGAGATTGACGCGGCCAGCCACGGTGGCGTGGATGATGCCCGCGATCTGCGTGAGCGCGCAACCTTCGCTCCTACCCGTGACCGCTACAAGATCTTCATCATCGATGAGGCTCATATGGTCACCGCTGCCGGCTTCAACGCCCTGCTGAAGATTGTTGAAGAGCCGCCTGCGCACATCAAGTTCATCTTTGCGACTACTGAACCGGAAAAGGTCATTGGCACCATCCGTTCGCGCACCCATCATTACCCATTCCGTTTGGTTCCGCCCGAAGCTCTGCTGGCATATCTGCAGTTGCTCTGCGAGCGCGAGAACGTCCAGGTAGCCGAAGGCGTATTGCCGCTAGTCATCCGTGCTGGCGGCGGCTCGGTCCGAGACACGCTCTCGGTGCTCGATCAGCTCATCGCAGGCGCCCGGGACGGGAATCTCGACTACGAAACAGCCATTGCGCTGCTGGGATACACGCACTCCACGCTGCTCGATGAAGTCACCTTGTCACTGCATGAATCCGATGGTGCGGGATTGTTCGGCGCCATTGACCGGATCATCCAGACCGGTTTGGATCCACGGCGCTTCGTGGAAGACGTTTTGGAACGCTTCCGTGATTTGATCATCGCCAAGGCCATGCCAGAAGGCTTGGAGAAGATCTTGCGCGGCGTGCCTGAAGACCAGCTCGAAGCCCTGCGCTTGCAAGCAGGTTTGGTTGGGGCCGGCGAACTATCGCGCTGGGCAGATGTCACCAACAAGGCACTGAGCGAAATGACCGGCGCAACTTCGCCGCGACTTCATCTGGAATTGCTGGCCGCGCGTTTGATGCTGCCAGGTTCGCAGAACTCGGACAGCTCCTTTGCAGCGCGGTTGGATCGCTTGGAACGCCACGCGATGACCGGCGGCGCGCTTCCAGCTCTTGATGAAGACGAGGCTTCGGGTGCTCCTGGCGCAATCAACGCAGCTCCTAACCCAGCTGCCGCGCGTCAGGGAGCTGCCGCAGTACGCGAGGCCTTGGCTGCAGCCAAGTCCCGCCTAGGTGGAGCCCCGGCTGAATCCCAGGGCGCGCCAGCTGCTCAAGAGCAGCCCGCCCAGGTGCAGCCAGAGCAGGCCCAGCCTCAGCAACAGTCTTCCCAGGCTCAACAGCCTGCAGCGCAAGCAACCCCCGTTCAAAACCAGCACCCTGAGCAATCTGAGGAGAACTCGTCTTCGGCAACTGCCGCGCAACCAGTGCGTTCAGCTCAGCCTGCTGCCTCGGCACAGCCGCAGCAGGCTGAGGATGGTGATCCAAATGCTCCGCTGGATCCAGGAGCCGCAGCTTCGCTGAACACCGGCGAAGCTGCCGACTGGGGCGCAACTTGGGGTCCTAAGGGTGATGTCCATCCGGTAACCACCGAGGTCCAGCCTGGCCCTAGCACTCCGGCAGCTCGTCCAGAAGGCGTAGCCCCATTCAGCTTGGTTCCTGACCCTTCCAGCGGCGAGGATCTGTCCTTCGGCACCGGTGTTTCCATCGATGATGTGAAGCAGAATCCTGCCATGGCCGAATTTGCGCGACGTGCCGCTGCCAACCGTGGACCACAAGCACCAGCACCAGCTGGCGCACAGCCACAGCCAGCTGAGAATGCCAGCCAACCTGGCGTAGATGCTCAGCAGGAGCATGCCCAGCGTGCGCAAGCTGAGCGCGAAGCACAGCAACGCGCCGCACAAGAGCAAGCCCAGCATGAACAGGCTGAGCGCGAAGCACAGCAACGCGCCGCACAAGAGCAAGCCCAGCGTGAACAAGCCCAGCATGAACAGGCTGAGCGCGAAGCACAGCAACGCGCCGCACAAGAACAAGCGCAGCGTCAGCAAGGCCAGCCACAGCAGCACGCACCGCAGCAGGCTGCTCCAAACGGAATGCCGCAAGACCATCAGCAAGCACCACAGGGTTCCGGCTCACCGGTAGCAAAGTTCCAGCAGGCCTGGCCGATGATTCTGCAGCAGCTGCAGGGCAACTCCCGCGTCCTGCATTCCATGGTTGCCACTTACGGCTCCGTGGCAGGCTTCGATGGCCGCACCTTGACCTTGGCGTTCAGCAACACCGGGCCCATCGTGAATCTGCGCAACCGGCCGGATTTGATGAGTACCTTGACCGGGGTCCTCTCCCAGGTCCATGGTTCGCCACTGGAAGTGGTCCTCACCGAAGGTGGTTCCAACCCCAACGGTGGTGGTTCCCCAAAAGGTGAGCGCCGGCCAATCCCGGCGCCAATTCCAGCACCAACTAAGTTCACCAAAGCTGTAAGTTCTGCTGGGGCTGCTGCGCGCGCCGCGGCAAGGGCCCAGGCCGCTGCTCCGGCACCACAGCAGCGTCCGGCGGTTGCCGCGCCTAGCTCGGCACCGGTGGCTCCTGCGCCACGCGCCCATGACGGGTACGCCAGCGCTTACGAGGATGTTCCGCCTCCTGCCGATGAGCCCTACTTTGACGAGTCTCCATACCCGGATGACCCGTACTTCCAGCCCGCTGGCAGCGCTCCGCCAGCACCTCCGGCGCAACCACAGCCACAGGCTGCGGCACCAGCTGCTGCTGCGCCGCCCTCCCCGGTGGCCCCCGCTCCAGCAACTGGCGCGCCACGGAATTTCGGTGGACCTCCGGTAGCTCCCAAGCCTCGGATGACCGCTGGCATGACGGCACGCCAAGCTGAAGGCGGCATGCCGAATATCGAGCGTCCGGTGTCGTCGACACCGCTGCACCCTGGAAGCACCACCGGCTCTTTCGAGAATCTGGCGGCTCCTGCACCTGAGACGCAGGCATCCTCGGCCCCGGCTTCGCCGGAGGTGGCTTCTGCCGCCGCAGCACCGATGCCTGAGCGTCCTGCTGCGCCACGCCCTCAGGAACAGCCCCGTCAAGAGCCTGGTGCCCCGGTGCAGCAGCCAGCGACTCCGGAATCGGCTCCGAGCTGGGGTGCGCCGCAGGCTGAGGCGGAACCCGCATCGGCTCCGGCCCCATTGGGACGGATGAGCCGCTACCAGCAGCTGATGGATCAGGCGAAGAACGCACCCAGTGCGCCAGCGCCTGCCCAAGCGGCTACCGGTTGGGGCGGACAGGCTTCGAGGCCAGCTCCCGCTCCCGTGCAGGAACCCGAGGAATTCGTCCCGAGCGACGATGACATCGAGGTCGAGGACTCGGCACTGATCGGCGTTCCTGCGGTAGAACGCTTGCTCGGCGGAATGGTTATCGAGCAACGCGACGTTAACGGGAATGTAGTGGAGATCAAGCGAAGCTTGTAGCCGGCACCACGGCCAACTGTCGCAGTGAGACACTAGGGTGTACCAAGGAACAATTTCACGGTATTAAAGCAAGGTAGAAAGTAGGCGCACGTGTACGAAGGTGCTGTACAGGAACTGATCGACGAGCTCGGTCGCTTGCCTGGCATCGGCCCGAAATCGGCTCAGCGCATTGCTTTCCACATTCTTGATGCCGATGCCGAGGACATGACCCGGCTGGCCGCCTCGATCCAGCTGGTCAAGGAAAAGGTGAAGTTCTGCGAGATCTGCTTCAACATCTCGGAGCAGGAAATCTGCGCCATCTGCCGCGATGAGCGTCGCGATGGAACCAAGATCTGCATCGTCGAAGAGTCCAAGGACGTGCTGGCCATTGAACGCACCCGCGCGTTCTCCGGCAAGTACCACGTGCTGGGCGGCTCCATCAATCCACTAGCGGGCATCGGTCCGGAACAGCTTCACATCCGCGAACTGGTTACGCGCTTGGCCGATGATTCGATCACCGAATTGATCCTAGCCACTGACCCTAACCTTGAGGGCGAAGCCACCGCCGTGTACCTGGTGCGTGCTCTGGCTCCCCTGGGTATTCACATCACCCGCTTGGCTTCTGGCCTGCCGGTTGGCGGCGACTTGGAGTACGCCGATGAGGTGACTTTGGCTCGTGCCTTCGAAGGACGCCGCGCCGCTGGCCGCACCGCTCCGGGGCCGGCCCGGCTCAAGGCCGAAAAGCAGGAGGCCACGGAGAAGGATGAGCAGGAAGAATCCGAAGATCCTGCACAGAAGCCCAAGGCCCAGCTTCCCGAGCCACGCCTGCTGCACGTTGGCGGCAAGCCGGTTGATTCCGGCACCGGGTGTGAGGCTTCTTCGCATCCTGTGGTTCCCGAGATGGATAACCGCCGCAGCCAATAATTTTATTGCGTTTCAACGCTCTGCGCCCTGCTGATTTATCGGCCTGGGCGCAGAGCGTTTTTCCTTGCTGGCGTCGGGATGTGCCATAAAGCACGCTTAGTTGATAATCATCAACTATCGCCGTATAGTTGACATCAATCAACCATTCAGGCCTTAATTCCTGACCCTATTTTTGGAGCTTCCATGACCGCAACCGCACCGGTCGCCAAGCCCAAGATGACCCACCGCGAAATCCTCACTGCCCTCACGGGCATTTTGATGGGCATGTTCGTCTCCATCTTGGCCAGCACCGTAGTTTCCAGCTCGCTGCCTGTGATCGTTTCCGATCTCAACGGCAGCCAGACCGCTTTCACCTGGGTTGTCACAGCCACCCTGCTGGCAACCACCATTTCCACCCCGATCTGGGGCAAGCTCGCCGACCTGGGCAACCGCAAGCTGCTCTTGCAGATTGCGCTGGGCATCTTCGTCCTCGCCTCGGCCGCAGCAGGCTTCTCGCAGAACACCAGCTTCCTGATCGCCATGCGCGTTATCCAGGGCCTGGCCGGCGGCGGCGTGGGCGCCTTGGCCCAGATCGTCATGGCCGACTTCCTCTCCCCTCGCGAACGCGGCAAGTACATGGGCCTGTTCGGCGCAGTCATGGCCGTCGGCACCGTAGGCGGCCCGTTGATCGGCGGCTTCGTCACCGACGCCATCAACTGGCGCTGGAACTTCTTCATTGCCCTGCCTTTCGCCGTCGCTGCGGTCATCTTGATCCAGCGCACGCTGCACCTGCCAGCCATCCCCAAGCGCAAGGTCAAGATCGACTACTGGGGCATTCTCCTGCTTTCCGCAGGTGTCTCGCTGCTGCTGATCTGGATGTCTCTGGGCGGCTCGCAGTTCGAATGGGCATCGATGACCAGCTACCTGATGATTTCCGGTGCTGTAGTCATGCTGGCGCTGTTCGTTGTAGTGGAAGCCAAGTCTTCTGAGCCGCTGCTCAGCCTGGGCCTGTTCAAGAACCGCACCTTCACCTACGCGGTCATCGCTTCGCTGGCCGTTGGCGTTTCGATGTTCGGCACCTCGGTGTTCCTCAGCCAGTACATGATCATGGCACGCGGGGCCTCGGCCACCATGGCCGGCCTGATGACTTTCCCATTGATGGGCGGCCTGCTGGTCATTTCCACCATCGGCGGTGCGATGATCTCGCGCACCGGCAAGTGGAAGGCGCTGGTAGTTACCGGTTCGGTGCTGATCGTAATCGGGCTGTTCCTGTTGGGAACCATCCACTACGACACCAACTACGCGCTGGTAGCCACCTACATGTTCATCCTCGGTGCCGGGATGGGCCTGGTCATGCAAAATATGGTGCTGGTGGTGCAGAACTCGGTCCACGTCAAGGAACTGGGTGTTGCTTCGTCAGCTGTCAACTTCTTCCGCACCTTGGGCGGTACTGCGGGTACCGCTGGCTTGGGCGCCGTGCTGGCAGCCACCGTGCCGAACATGATCGCCGATCGCCAGTCTGACCTAGCCGCCGCCTTGGCGACCATAGGAGACCAAGCCAAGGAGCTGACTGCGGCGTTGGGATCGGGCACCCTGCCTTCGGTAGCCACGATGCCAGAACCAGTCCGAGTGATTTTCGAATCCATCTACGGTGATGCAGTGCCTTCGCTGTTCACCCTTGCCGCACCGCTGTCCCTGATCGTCGTCATCGCTGTTTGCCTGATCCCCAACCAGTCGCTGAAGACCCAGACCGCAACCGAACGCATGCAGGATCTCGCCGCTGAGGACCAGGGCGGAACCAAGCCAGAATCGCCAGCTGGCAGCTAGGAGATCCGGTGCAGGTTTCAAGCAAAGCCGAAGACGCCCCGACTGCGGAACGTCCCGATCTCTACGCGTCAGCCGAACAGGAATTGTTTTCACTGATCGCGCTGACAGCGCGTGCCAAACGGGAATTGGCCACTCGGCTCGACAGCCGGCTCACCCCGGGCTACCTGCCCGTGCTGGGCATGATTCTGCGGAGCCAACGCATCACCCAGTCTGAAATCTGCGAACACTTGCTGGTCGACAAAGCTGCGCTATCGCGCATGATCACCAAGCTGGAACAGCTGGCACTGGTCAAGCGTGAAGTCGATCCGGAAGACCGCAGGGTCTTCCACCTCCTGCCTACCGAGCTTGCGGTAGAAAGGTGGCATGAATGCTTCCAAGGGTGGCGGACAGAGCTCCGCTCGCGCATGACCAACTGGGACAATGAGGATCTGTCGGCACTCATCGATCTTCTGAGCCGATTGAATTTGGAAATCAAGTCCCTCTAGAGCGTTCCAAACCCTGGCCGGTCTTCTCGGAATCACCGAGAAAACCGGCCGGGGGCATTTAATCGCCTTTGCTTGAACGGGCATTCCACGGCTTCAAGACTCTTCCCCCATTCAAGGCCCATTCCTCGGCGCCAGGCGGCGGCAGCCGTGGCCAACTTGTCGTTGGAGCTTGCTAGGTTTTGGCACATGAGCGAATCACTGAGCAGAGCCGAGAAAATCGAAAACCACACTGGGTCAAGCATGGAGGAATGGGCAGGCATCATGGATGCCGCCGGCCTGCGCGGCATGAAGCAGAACGAACGGGTTCAGATGCTGCTTCCGCTGATGCAGGACCAGCAAGAATGCGGCAGGCTCCTCTGGGCCCGGCGCATCGCTTCGGAGTACCGGCAGTTCTAAACCCGTCCTAGACTGTCCTCATGGCAATCAAAAGCAGCAACCTCGCAGCCATCGCCAAAGCCACCGGCATCGAGTGGGACCAGTGGTGCTCCAAACTGCGCGCCGGCGGAGCCGACAAACTTACGCATAAGCAAATAGCCGAACTGGCTTTCACCCACATTCCCCCAGCTGTCGATAATCCAGGCTGGTGGGCTCAATCCGTGGCTGTGGCCTATGAGCAGCAAATCAGCAGACGCCTACCCGGCCAAGCCCAAGACGGCACCTTCCAAGGTTCGGTAAGCAGCACCATCGATGCTGATCTGGATACGGCATTGGAACGCTGGGTCGTCTGCGTCCAAGGGCGCAACGAGTTCAACGGCCATAAACTTTCCGAACCTGCACGCACCAGCGGCTCAGAGCGATGGCGCTATTGGCGAGCTGATTTCAGCGATGGCACCAAGGCACAGGTAGACATTGGGCTCAAGGGTGAAAAATCCTCGGTAGCCATAAACATCACTAAGGCTGAAACACCTGAGCAGGTGTCTGAGTGGAAGAGCTTTTGGCGACAAATTTTGGCTGAATTCAAGGGATAGCCAGTGTTTTTCAACAACTCGCACTGAGGTTCCTAGGCAATATGACCAATGGTTACCGCCCCAACTAGGACATGTCGCCCCGTAGCTGTCACAATATTTATCTGGTAGATGTCTCGCGCCCAAGTTCTTTAAAAAACCACCGGCGGCGAGGCACAGCTTTCAACAGGTGGAGTGAGTGCCCATGGGCCTAATTGTTCAAAAATTTGGCGGTTCTTCCGTTTCAGATGCCGAAGGCATCAAGCGTGTAGCGCGTCGAATTATTGATACTAAATCCAAGGGCCATGACGTCGTCGTCGTTGTTTCGGCAATGGGCGATACCACCGATGACCTGCTCGATCTGGCTGGCCAGCTCACTGATGAAGCTCCAGCACGCGAGATGGACATGCTGCTCTCCGCTGGTGAACGCATCTCGATGTCGTTGCTTGCGATGGCAATCAACCAGTTCGGTGAGCAAGCTGCTTCTTTCACCGGCTCGCAGGCCGGTTTGATCACCGATTCCACCCATGGCAAGGCACGCATCATGGAGGTCTCGCCGCAGCGGGTACGCCGTGCCATCGACCGCGGCTTCATCGCGATCGTCGCCGGTTTCCAGGGCATGAGCAAGGAATCCAAAAACATCACCACCATGGGTCGTGGCGGCTCTGACACCACCGCAGTGGCGCTGGCCGCAGCCCTAGGCGCCGATGTCTGCGAAATCTACACCGACGTGGACGGCATCTACACCGCTGATCCGCGCGTAGTGCACTCGGCCAAAAAGATCGAGACGATCACCAGCGAAGAAATGCTGGAAATGGCCGCCAGTGGCTCAAAGATCTTGCATCTGCGTTGTGTGGAATACGCCCGCCGTTTCGGCGTGCCACTGCATGTGCGCTCTTCATTCAGCACCAACGAGGGCACCTGGGTGCTCCCGGATCCCGAAGACAAAATCAAAATTCAAGAGGGAGAACCCTTGGAACAGCCAATCATCTCAGGTGTCGCCCACGACCACTCCGAAGCCAAAGTCACCATCATTGGCGTGCCTGATATCCCGGGCAAGGCAGCACAGATCTTCGGTGTCATCGCCGCGGCGCAGGCCAACATCGACATGATCGTGCAGAACATCTCGACCCGCGGTTCGGGTGCCACCGACATCTCCTTCACGCTGCCGATGACCGAAACCAAGCATGTGCTTGAAGCGCTGAACACCGCCAAGCCGGAAATTGGCTTCGAGGATATCGAGCATAACGACGAGGTTGGCAAGCTCTCGCTGATCGGCGCTGGCATGCGCTCGAACCCAGGGGTGTCCTTCACCTTCTTCGAAGCGCTGCACCGCGCAGGCGTTAACGTGGACATGATTTCCACTTCCGAGATCCGCATCTCCGTGGTCACCGACGCTGACAAGCTCAACGACGCAGTGCGCGCCATCCACACCGCGTTTGATCTGGATACCGATGTGGAAGCCACCGTCTACGGCGGCACCGGCCGCTAGCCGGCAGCAAGACATAGCGAAGAACGCCTGCGGAATTTTTCAGTTCCGCAGGCGTTCTTCGCTTAATCAGCTACTTGGCAGGTTCCAGCGTCTTGGTGTAGACGGTTTCGCCCAGCCCGTTGCGCAAAGTCACGGTGAACAGATCCTGCTCGTCCAAATCAACATGGCCGAAGAACTGCCCCTTGCCATCGCGAGGCGACTGGTTGGTGGTACCGGCCTTGGAGAACTCGACCTTCGGGCCGAAGGTGCCATCCATTTCATTTGGCCCGAAGGAACCGGCGTTGACCGGGCCGGCCACGAATTCCCAGAACTCGTTGAACTCGCGGAAGGCGGCGCGCTCTGGCGAATAGTGGTGGGCCGCGCAGTAGTGCACGTCGGCAGTCAGGAAGACCACATTCTTGATGCCGCGATCCTTGATGGCCTTGAGCAATCGCGCCAGTTCCAGTTCGCGGCCTAGTGGTGCGCCGTGGTCTGCATTGGAAATGGATTCCTGGGCCTTGCCATCGGGAACAATGATGCCCAGCGGCAGATCGTTGAGGATGACCTTCCAGGTGGCCTTGGACTTGGCCAGCCCGTCCACCAGCCAGTTCAGCTGTTCCTCGCCGAGGATCGCGGTGGCCTTCTCTTCCATTCCGGCGGTGTTCTCCGACTTGTAGCTGCGCATGTCCAGCGCGAAGAGGTCCAGTACCGGGCCTCGGGAGATTTTGCGGTAGATGCGGGCAGCCTCGAATCCGGTGCCGCCGTTCATGGCGCGCGGGTCGGCGATCGGCTGGTATTCCTGCCAGGCCTGGCGGCCGCGAGCAGCCAATGTGTTGATATCGCGCACGGTGTAGCGCTCATCTTGGATAACCTCGCCTGGCCACCAGTTGTTGTGGGTTTCGTGGTCATCCCACTGGGCAATCACCGGAACTTCGGCATACATGGCCCGCACGTTGTGGTCCATCAGGTTGTAGCGGTGCCGGCCGCGGTACTCGTCCAGGGTTTCGGCCACCTTGGAGACTTCTTCGGTGACCAGGTTGCGCCAAATCTGGCCGTCAGGTTCCATGACCTCCCCGGCAATCGGGCCGTCGGCATATATCGTGTCGCCGCTGTGCACGAAGAAATCCGGCTTTGTCGCATGCATGGCCGCGTAGGCGCGCATTCTGCCGATTTCTTCATTGATGCCCCAGCCCTGGCCAGCCGTATCGCCGGACCAGACAAAGCTCTGGGCCCGGGAGGCATCTTGATTGCGGCGACCGGTCAGTGCAGGTGCGGTGCTGAACCAGCCGTTCTGCATCTCGCCCAGGGTTCCGTTTTCGTCTTCGAAGCCGATACTGACGGCGAAGCGCGTCCCGGCAGGCAGATGCTGGGCATTGATCTTTGCAGTGAAGTCGGTGGTCTCGCGGGCGTAGGCGCCGCGCAAAGTCTTGGCGAATGATCCGCGGCCCCGGATGATATTTCCAGTTTCGTCTACCGCGCGCAGTTGAGCACGCAAGCGGCCCTCGCCGGAGCTGCGGGCCCAGAACACGGCATTGCTGGTGGAGACATCACCCATGGAAAACCCGCTGGTCAGGCCAAGTCGGGAACGCACTAGACGGGGGCTGCTGGATGCCAGCGCTGCTCCAGTCGGCCCGACCAGGGTTAGGGCGCTTGCACCGAGCGTACCGGTGAGCAATTTGCGACGCGAAATACTAGTCATGCGTGTCGTTGGCAACGGCAATCCAATGGCTATGAACGAGCGAGCACACCTGCGTGAATTTTCAAGCCGCTTTGGATTCATCCAGCCCGCCACCGAAACGCCGAATGCTGGCAGACTTGGAAAATGGGTTCAACACGAGTGATTTCCGGCCCGCCACCGGCGGATCATCCTATTCCCCCGGCGGTGCGCGCTGCAGCTGGTCCTGAAGAAATCGAGGGTATATGGCAGAACGCTCTTGGCGGAGTCACTTACCGCATCGGAAATGGCGAGCGGACGCGCTTCGCCAAGTGGTCGCCGGGATGCCCTCCCGAAGAAGAGTGCGATCTGACGGCTGAAGCCCAGCGCATGAGCTGGGCAGGAGAATTCATTCGGGTCCCGGAAGTACTCTCCTGCGAGGACCACGCTGACGGCCAGCTGCTCGTCACCGCTGCATTGCACGGGCACAGTGCAGCCAGCAGCCTGGGCAAAAGCGACCCTGCACGCTCAGCCCGCGCTGTCGGCCAGGGACTGCGGCAAATGCACGATGCTTTGCCCGTTGGAGCATGCCCTTTCGACTGGGACCTGGAATCCCGTATTCATCACCTTCCAGCTGGGCAGCGGGCTGAATTGCTCGCCGAGGCCCCGGAACTGGATCTTGTGGTGTGCCATGGCGATGCGTGCTTGCCAAACACGATCATCACCGACGACCATGCTTTGAGCGCGCATGTGGATATGGGCAAGCTGGGACTCGCAGACCGCTGGGCAGATCTGGCAATTGCCGCGTGGAGCACCGAGTGGAACTACGGGCCTGGTTTCGAACAGTACGTCTACGCCGGCTACTGCACCGAACCGGATGAACGGAAAATCGCGTTCTACCGCGGGGTCTGGGACGCCACGTAGGATGCCATCGCGCTAACTCGCCACGTACCGATGCTCAGGTCGGCCGCGGGTTCCGTATCCAAGCTGCAGCTCCAAGGATTCGTTGGCCACGAGTGCTGCCAAATAGCGTTGTGCTGTCGCACGGGCAACACCGACGGCTTCTGCAACTTCGGCAACGCTCATCGGTTCGGCAGATTCTTTCACGCATGAAAGCACTGCTTGTTCGGTCGGGGCGGCACCCACTGACGCATTGGTTTCCTCTCCACCTTGGAGCGACCGGTACAACCTGTCTACGCCCTGCTGGTTGAATTCCCCGGTCCCTGCCAATTGGCGGCGGTAGCGCGCCCAGCCTTTGAGCTTGGAAGCCAAGGTCTTGGCGTCGAAAGGCTTGATGATGAAGGCCAGCGCGCCTGAGCGCAGCGCCTTATCGATGTTCTTCGGTTCGATCGCCGCGGAGATCATGATCGCATCGACATCGAGTTCTCTGAGAAGCTCGATTCCACTCACATGCGGCAGGTAGAGGTCCAGCAGGACCAAATCGGGTTTCAAGCTCTGCACCAGTTTGGGGATCACGCGCGGATCCTGCACAGGTTCCAAAGCATGGAACCCGGGGATGGCATTGACCATGTCCGCATGCAGTTCACCGACCCGGAAGTCGTCGTCAACGATCAGCACCCGATAGTTTCCGCTGCTGTTCTCGTTCAAAGTTGCGCTCCTTCACTGTGGTCGTTCTCTGAAATGGCTGGCTCTACCAGCACGGCGGGAAGCCTGGCTGCAATAACTGCCCCGGCTCCGCCCGAGCCGCGGTCAGCGATCCAGACATCCCCGCTGCGGGCTTGGGCCAGCCGTTTGATCAGCGGCAGCCCTACGCCTTGTCCATGCTCATTGCCCAGGTGGGATCCGGTACTGACGTCCCGCGCGAAGATATCCTCGTCAGTGGTGATGCCAGGTCCTGAATCTGCCACGGCAATGTGCAAGGTGTTCCCCTCGGACAGCAAGTCTATTTCCACCCAGGGTTCTGCATCCGTGCGAAGAGCCGCGGTGAAGGCGTTATCCAGTAGATTGCCCAGAACTGCAGTGGCATCCTGGGCATCGTGCGCCGAGGCAATATGGCCGAAAAGCATGGACTGCCCAGACACCCGCAGCTCGATGCCCTGCTCGTGGGCGCGCACCGCTTTCGCCGAAATGAATGCCGCGAGGTAAGCGTCATGGATGGCCTCCAGCCCTGGAACCTGGGCGATCTTCGGCCCGGCTTCCGTCACCTCGCGCAGGTAGTCTTCAGCCTGTTCAATCTTGCCCAGGTTGATCAGCCCGAGGACCGCATGCATGCGGTTGGCGAATTCATGGCGTTGCGCGCGCAGCGCGTCGGCCATGTCCTGGACCGCGTCGAGCTTGGTACCCAGCGCTTCCAAGGTGGTGACATCATGCAGCAGCACGACCAGCCCGAGATCCACCCCATCACGGTCGACCTTGGTCACGCGGGCAATGAGCGAGTGGCCATTTGCACTGAAACGGACAGGTGCCGGGTCGCATTCCTTGATCGCCTTGACCAGCCGGTGATCCAAGCCAGCGGATTCGAAGTGGCGGCCCACCACGTCTTCCAATTCGGTGCGGTGCGGCAGCCCCAGCAACTGCCTGGCGGCCTTGTTGCGCACGGTAATCCGCTTGTCTGCGCCAATGCCCATGACCCCTTCGGTGACGCCGTAGAGCACTGCCTGCTGATCCCTGACTAGCTGGGCGATTTCGTTCGGTTCCAGTCCTAATGTCTGGCGTTTCAAGCGGCGTACGGTCACTCGTCCGGCGAACACCGCCAGGGCCGCGGAGAGCGCCGCGAACAATACGATCCAGGCGAAGGATCCAAGCAGTGCCCCGGTCAAGGAGTCAGTGGTCACGCCCACGGAAACTTCACCGACAACGGCGCCCGCGTTGCTGTAGATCGGGACCTTGGCGCGGACTGATTCCCCAAGAGTTCCGTGTTCCCGCGAGACCGCTTCGATACCTTCCAAGGCGACCGGGTCGGTGGATACCATCTTGCCCAGTTCTTCCGGGTTCGGATGGCTCAAGCGCAGTCCGCGGTCTTCGGTAATCACCACGAAATAGGCTTGCTCCTGCCCGATGACAGCGTCAGCGAGACGTTGCAGCTCCCCCCTCGGCGAGCGCTTGCGGATCCAGCTTGTCCTGCTGGGCATAGCGTGAAACCTGCTCAACGACTTCCGGCAGTACCGCCACGGTGCGGGCGATGGTCAGCGAAGTGTCTTCCGCTTTCGAATACACCCGGTCATAGCTGGCGAAAAGCGTTCCTGCGGTAACCAGGACAATCAAGACACCTACGACCAGGAATTGCAGTCGCATGATGCGGGAGGCGAAATGCCGGGTACCGGCGCCAGAACGGAACATGCCACCCAGCATAAACCCATCTTTTCCGCACTCGTGAGTTTAATGAGCAAAAAGATGGCAAAGAACTTAACCGTTCAACAATAAGCACAAGACGCGCAACGTGAGCACCGCCACGTACCTTGGATTAGTGCCTCGCCCGGCTTGCGGGGCCAAAGGACTCACTCACACTGAAATGGAGGTCGGGTCAATGCTTGTTGCACTCGGATTCCTCATGGTCGCCACCTTCATGGTGCTGATCATGACAAAGCGCATGACGCCCCTGCTGGCATTGATTCTGGTACCGACCATCTTCGGCTTGTTCGCCGGTGCCGGATTCGGCCTGGGCGATATGGTCATAGACGCAGTCAAGGACATGTCCGGCACCGCGGCCCTGCTGATGTTCGCGATCATGTACTTCGGCATCATGATCGATGTCGGCCTGTTCGACCGCCTGGTCTCCGGCATCCAGAAACTGGTTGGCAACGACCCGGCCAAGGTCGTCATGGGCACCTCGCTGCTCACCGCGGTCATCTCCCTGGATGGCGATGGTTCCACCACCTTCATCGTGGTCACCGCCGCCATGCTGCCGATCTACCAGCGCCTGGGCATGAGCCCAGTGGTCCTGACCTGTGTCGCCGGCCTCACCAACGGCACTCTGAACATCGTTCCCTGGGGCGGCCCAACGGCCCGCGCCGCCGCGGCACTGGGTGTGGACGCTTCGGAAATTTTCGTGCCGATGCTGCCTTCGCTGGGTATTGCCCTCGTCGTCATTGCCCTATTCGCATGGCAGATGGGTGTTTCCGAGCGCCGTCGCCTGCAGCGCGAGCGTCCGGAAATCTGGGGCACCGAGCTCGGCGGCGGCAACGTAGCCGCCCCAACCGGAGGCAAGGCTCCGGGCGGCACCTCCCCTGCCGGGGGCAACCTGGCAGTTCTGGAATCCGTAGCCCGCAAGGGCGATGGCACCGAGTTCTCCACCATGGACGGCACCGTGCTGGATCCGGATCGCGAGACCCTGCGTCCCAAAACTTTCTACTTCAACCTTGCGTTGACTGTCGCCATCATGGTGCTGCTGGTGGTCGATGTCATGCCGCTGTCCTACCTGTTCATGGTCGGCACGGCGATCGCCTTGGTCGTCAACTTCCCCAAGGTCTCCGACCAGGTGAAGATGATTGCCGCGCATTCCAGCGAAATCATCGCCGTGGTCTCCATGGTGCTCGGTGCAGCGGTTTTGACCGGCGTACTTTCCGGCACCGGCATGGTCGATGCGATGAGCCAGTGGCTTGTGGATGTCATCCCGACCTCCATGGGCCCGTACATGGCGGTGCTCACCGGGCTGATCTCCATCCCGGCCACCTTCCTCATGAGCAACGATGCCTTCTATTTCGGTGTCTTGCCAGTTCTCGCCGAAGCCGGCGCGCACTTCGGTGTTCCAGCGGTGGATATGGCGCGCGCCTCCATCACCGGACAGCCGGTGCACATGCAGTCTCCGCTCGTTCCGGCCATCTTGTTGCTGGTGTCGCTCTCTCGTGTGGACTTGGGCGATCACCACAAGAAGGTGCTGTGGCGTGCGTTGGTGGTCTCCTTGGTCATGCTTGCTTCAGGCATGCTCCTCGGTGTCATCCACATGGGCTAACGCCCCTAGGACCGATGGTCCGTCGTCAGCCTGGCTCCGCGCCACCCGGATTTCTCGATTCGGGTAGCGCGGAGTCCGGTGTTTAAGCTGGGCCCGGCACCTTGAGTTGGATACTGATGGAGGCTCACCGGAAACCCCGCGTCCGGCATCCGATCAGCCAGCTCGGCTTCTCGTGGATTCTGCCACTTCGAGAAAGCCCACGCCGCCTCGTGCATCGCCACTGCCAGCGCGTTCCGGCCCGCCTCCCTTTGACGCTGAGAGCACCTAGCTGGCTTCTTGCTCAGGCGCCCAAGGGTTCGCGGACCGCACAAAGACAGCGACGCCAGGCTCGATCCAGAAGAAATCAATCATCAAGGCTCCGGAATGCCCGCCGTTCCGCAGCCCGCGGCACCATCACCCGGATTCCGGTGCCCAGCGGCTACCGTTGCAGTTCCGGGGGCTCGCCAGCAGTCGGCGATGGCCAGCCAGCAACTGCCGGCCTAGCTTGCCGGCTTGTCGACGTTCCAGTTCGGAACCGTATTTTTACTCCTGGCGCCTTCGCAGCAATTCAGCGAGCAGGCACCACTGCCCGGGCCCAGCGCTTTGCTGCCGGAAATGGTTCTCTGCTCCGGCTCCTCTGCACGCACTTGAGCTGCCCGTTCCACAACCAGATCGACCAAGCCGCTGACAAAGGACGGCGAAATGCCGACGCTGTCGGCACGGAGAAACCCCATCCCCAACTCACGCGCCGTCTGTGCAGCTTCGGTGTCCAAATCGAATTTCACCTCCATGTGATCAGAGACGAAGCCGATCGGGACTACCAGTACCGCTTCGGTTCCGGAATCCGAAAGCTCGCGCATGCGGTCATTGATATCCGGTTCCAGCCAAGGAGTGTGCGCAGATCCGGAACGGGAGCAGAACACCAGCTCGGCGTCTAGTTGCTCTTCTCCATCTAATTCCGCGCTAAGCCACTTCATGAGCTCTTCATGCTGTCCCTGGTAGCCAACGGTGAACTTCTCCGATGATTTCTGCATCGAAGTCGGAATCGAATGAGTTACGAATAGGATCTTATGGCGACTGCGGTCCAGACCGCCGACAAGCTGCTTGAACTCACCCAGCCCTCTCCGGAGGCAATCCAGCTGTGCCTGGGCGAATCCCGGGTGGTTATAGTACTGGCGCACTTTATCGATCACCACCTCGATGCCTTGTTCTTCCAGTGCGGCCACGGCACCTGCAAAATCCTCCCGGTATTGCCGGCAGGAGGAATACGAGGAGTATGCCGAAGTGTCAATGGCCAGGAACCTGCGCGAGCCGTGCATGCGCGCATGGTTACCAACTACCTCAGCGAGATACGGTTGCCAATTCCGGTTGCCCCAGAGCAACGGCGTATCGATACCGCGGGCCGCGAATTCATCGCGCAAGGCCCGCACCAAGGCCTGGTTTTGCTCGTTGATCGGGGACTTTCCGCCGAACATGTAGTAGTGCTCGCCCACCTCTTCGAGACGCTCAACGGGAATCCCTCGTCCCCGGGTAACGTTCTGCAGGAAAGGAAGGACATCAGCTGGCTTCTCCGGTCCGCCAAAGGACATAAGCAAGATTGCATCAAACGGGGCTACCGACATGTTTCCCATCGGGATCTTCCACACTTTCTCCTGGAACAAATGCCAGCATGGGCAAATTCCTCCCAGAGCCGGCAGATGCAACATTTACCTAGATTAGCTATTATCTAGCCAGGCTAATGATAATCCCCCTGCCAGCTTATCTCCAACGCGCCGGCACCCGGGTGCTCGCGCCCGGTTCCCGTGCAGCAGTCCCGCGCTGGAATCCCCGCAGCATGGCGGGGCTCCAGCAGCTAGCTGGCGCCAAGGCTATGAGCTAACGCGAGCTCAATCCGCTCATTTCGGAATTGGTGGCCGCCATCGAGCAACTTGCGCGGGACGATCCGCTGGTCGGCCATGGCCAGCAGTTGGGAGCCTTGGGCGCCAAGCACCAATTTCGGGGCCGCATCGGGAACTGGAATTACTGCGGGGCGCCGCACTGCGCGGGCCAAGGCACGGGTGAATTCGGCGTTGCTGACCGGCTGCGGTGCAACCGCATTGACAGGGCCAGCCAATTGCGAATCCCATAGCGCGCGATGGTAGATGTCCAGCAGGTCATCAAGCCCGATCCACGAAAGCATCTGCTGTCCCCCGCCCAAAGGCCCACCCAGGCCTGCGGTGAATATCGGGCGCAGAACAGCGAGCATGCCGCCCTTGGGGCTCAGCACGACACCGGTACGGATCTGCACCCGGCGCATTGAACCGCTGCCTTCCCGGGCGGCTTGCTCCCAGCGCTGCACGACGCCAGAGAGGAAGTCCTGGTTGCTGGCCGGCGCGGAATCGGACTCATCCAGCGGGTCCGGTCCGGCTGAGGCGCCATAGAACCCGATGGCCGAGGAACTGATGAAGGTGCGGACACCTGAACGTGCCGCGAGAAGGGCGAGGGAGCGGGTGGGCTCGATCCTACTGGACTCAATCGCGTGGCGATGGGCCTGGCTGAACCGTCCGAAGATGCTGGCCCCAGCCAAGTGGATGACTGCATCGCACCCCTCCAGCAGGTCTTTGTCGGGATCTGCGGGATCCCAGCGCCGTTCGCTTGCCGTGTGCGGCGCGTGCCGCACGAGCTTAATGACCTGGTGCCCTCCGGTGGACAAGAAGGCGCATAAGGCCTGGCCGACCAGTCCGCTTGAACCGGTTACGGCGATCACCAGCGGTTCCAGCCCGGACTGCGCCGCACGGTTGTGGGCGGCAAAGTCGTTCGCCAACTGGCGATGCCGGTAGGCGAGCATGGATTCGATCTGCCGGCCGGGCATATTCGACTCGATGCAGTCGCGCACGGTGGTGGACTCCGGGCCAGCGGGCTCGAAGTAATGCTCGTGCCGCCACCGCACCACGCGCGCAGGAATGCCGCGCAGCCCTTCGGGTTCGAGCTGGTCGACGAAGCTGCGGTTCTCCGAGAAACCTTCGGGCTGGTGCTTGGCATTCCACAGCAATCCGCCGGGAAGACCCAAAACGGCTGTTCCATCCTTCAGCGAGGTCGCTTCCTCCATGACTTTCAGCGGAAGCCACGGCGGCAAGAGCCGCTGAATGGCACCAGGTCGGGAGAACCAGTCGAAGACGACAGGTGCAGATGCGGGTAGCTGGCTGGAGCGGTTGAGCGTCATGGCCCCATAGTATTCGCAGGGGCTAGCTTTGCCCCGCAGCTTTCAGGCTTCATCCATAAATCGCGCTGGCGCCGGCTCATTACCCACCAAGATTTCAGGCTCCTGGAAACTGCCTCGGCAGAAGGGAATTTATGCAGTCCAGGCCCTACTCCCGATACCACGCGGGAAGATAGTCCAACGGCGCATCTTCGCCCACTCGCCCGTCAACTGCCTCGCGCAAGAGATCTGCATGCCCTGCATGCCGGCCGTACTCTTCGACCAGGTCGCAGATGATTCTGCGAACCGACACATGCTTGCCGTCGAACTCCAACCCCGAGTCCGTATCCAGAGCCCCTTCCTCGATGAGTGATTGCTGGATTTTCCGGCTCTTGGCCACAGCCTCGTCGTAGCGCTGATAAAGGATTTCCGGGTCGTCGTTCAAATCCACGTCGAAATGCTCACGCCCGTCGGCAGTGAGCGCGAGGAGTACCTCGGGGCGCTGCCGCGCGATGAAATAGGTGAATTTCTCATCTTCAACAAGAGCCAGGTGCTGTAGCAATCCACCTAGGCTCAGCTGGCTGCTGGGCAGCTTGGTTGCCAGCTGGCCGATGTCCAGCTTGTCTGCCTTGTACCGGAAGGTGGTGCGCAGCCTGTCGAGCATTCCAAACAGGTGCTGCGCTTCCGTACCGCTCATTGGCGGTTCCCACAGTGGTAGATTTTCCATCGCTTAGCTCCATCGCAAGAAGTGTGAGTTGGCGTACCAAACTGGTTTCACCGGCCCATGAATTGAATAATGAGAAGTATGCCCCTAACCGCCACCATTTTGGACCCCTCGCAGTGGACGCCTCGTGCTGTTGAGCATGAAACGCGCGCGAGGGCCTTTGGCGAGCCATTCGTGGATCGGCGCATGAAGGGCAAGAAGCACCCTATCGAGGACTTCCTTTTCACCTACTACACGCAAAAACCGGGACAGCTCTACCGCTGGCATCCGGGGATGGCCGTGGTACTAGTTGGCCACGAGGCTCGGGAGCGTGGAACTTGGAAGTTCTATCGCAGCGTCCAGACATCCAGCGGTCCCGGATACGAATTTGATGCACAAGCTTTCGGCCAGGCCCGGGCTCGGGCTATTGAATTCGCTCGCATCATCCTGGCCGGCACCGCGCAACGCCCAGGCAATTTCTCCTGCTTCGGGCTTCACGAGTGGGCCATGGCCTACAAGTCAGAAGCCAACGGCATCCGCCATGAATATCTGCCCTTGCGCCTGGGGGCGCAAGGCACCGACGAAGTAGTTGAAACGCATAAGATCAGGTGCACCCACTTTGATGCTTTCCGCTTCTACACTCCCCAGGCCATCGACCTGAATGAAGTGCAACCAACCCGGGAAACCCAGCGCGATCTCGAGCAGCCTGCTTGCTTGCACGCCAATATGGATCTGTATAAATGGGCTTACAAGCTGTCTCCGGCGGTACCCAGTGAATTAGTCATGGACTGCTTCGAACTCGCATGGGATATCCGCACCATGGATATGCAAGCTTCCCCCTATGACTTGGCCGATTGGGGTCATGATCCGATTCGCATTGAAACCCCCGAGGGCAAGGCTACGTACGTGCGAATGCAAAAAGAGTTTGCCGCACGTGCCGATTCATTGCGCTTGTCGCTACTGGAAATTGCCAATAGCCTCCCAATCCCCCGAGAAGACTAGACCTGACCACCGGGTCGAGGCCACGATGGAGCCATGGGTACTACTCGGAGTTTTCGTCTGGTTTTGGCCTGTATCGGGGCCAGCTCCCTGGGCTTGTGCTTGGCTTCTTGCTCCACGAGCACCACGGTTGGATCGCAAACCCGCTTGGACATCACCATTCGCGCTGATGGCAGCGAAATTTCGCAGCAGTATTTATTGGAATGCGATGGCGAGCAATCCACTGATGCCAGTACCTTGCCCGATGCTTCCAAAGCTTGCTTGCAATTGGCACTTGATCCCAGCGTGACTACTGAAGAAATTGATCCCCAGCAAGCCTGTACGGAAATTTATGGGGGTCCGCAACGGGCGGAAATCGAGGGAACTTTGCATGGCGATCCGGTGAATGCCAATTTTTCTCGGCACAATGGTTGCGCCATTGAGCGTTGGGAAAGCGCCTCGTTTCTGCTTGGATCCGTAAATTCATGAGGCAATAGATGCGAAAATACGCGCGAAGAAATTAGAATAGTTTGACTATGGAGTTTTTCCTGCTGGTTATCGCGCTACTTTTCGCCACCATTCTGATTGTCGGCATCGGAGAACGGATCAAGCTGCCCTATCCGATCCTCATGCTGATCTTTGCGACGCTGGCGGGCTTCTTGCCATTCATGCCCAAAATGCATATCGAGCCTGATCTGATCTTGCCGATCTTCTTGCCTCCGTTGCTTTTCGCTACAGCTCAGCGAAGCAGCTGGTCGGTGTTCCGCTTCCGTTGGAAAGCACTGATTCGCTTGGCAGTAGTGCTCATTGTGGTGACTGCAGGCACTGTCGCTGCGACGGCGTTGGCGTTCTCCCCGATTGCTTCAATTCCACTGGCTCTGGCTCTTGGCGCAGTCGTTGCTCCACCTGACCCGGTTGCCGTGGATGCGATCGCTACGAAGGTCAAGATGCCGCGGCGTTTAACCTCGTTGCTGGAAACGGAAGGCCTTTTCAACGATGCCATGGCAATCGTGCTCTTCCAGCTTGCAGTACAGGCAACCGTGGACAAGACCCAGGTTGGACTGGAAATCATTCCACAATTCCTCATCGGAGCTGCCGGAGCTGTAGCGCTCGGTCTGGCAATGGGATGGGCTATTGGTGCCCTGAACCGTTTCGTACCTAACTTGGCTGCGCGTTGCGCCGCCACCTTGGTAGCCCCGTATGCGGTCTACGTGATCGCTGAAGAGTTGCATACTTCCGGTGTGATTGCTGTAGTGGTGACAGCATTGGAAATGGTAAGGCGCGACCGTCCCCAGGACTCTGCCGAACGGCTGACCCGCCAATCCTTCTGGGAAGTGCTGGAACTGCTCGCAACGGGTTTGGCCTTCGGGTTGATGGGCATCGAAATGAACCAGGTCATCCAGGAAGAAGGCAGAAACCTGATTGGCTTCATTCCAGGCATCGCTGCCATCTGTTTTGTGGTCATCGCTGTACGCGCATTGTGGATGCTGGGCACTTACTACCTGCCCAATCGGAAGAACCCGAAAATTCCTGCACGTAAGGATGCCTTGGTGCTTACGTGGTGCGGCATGCGCGGGTTGGCTACCTTGGCTCTGGCTTTGGCGTTGCCTAAGGTCACAGCCGACGGCTCGCCCATCGAAGGGCGCAACTTCATCGTTGCGGCAGCTTGCACGGTCTTGCTGTGCACCTTGGTAGTGCCAGGCCTGACCTTGCCCTCCTTGATGCGCGTGCTGAAATTGCGCAATAACGAGCAAGACACCAAGCGTGCCAAGCGGAATTTGGCACGGCGTGCTGAAGCTGTTGCGCTCTCAGCATTAAAAAAGAATCTTGACCTGCAAGAACTTCCCGAAAACTACCAGCAGGCAGTGCGCCGCAGAATGAATTCGCTTCACACCATCTTGGCCAAGGACCCGGATCCGCACGATGCTATTTCCGATGAGAAGTACACCCAGGTTCGCGCCGTCATCGCCAAGGCTGATTCCATCCAGGCCATCGCCTTGGAAGCAGCTCGCGACGAGCTTCTCAAGGCCCGTCGCGAACCGAACGTCGATCCGCATTTGGTGGACGAGATCGTCGGACGCCTTGACCGGCGCACCGCGACCTTGGACCGCTAGGCGGCCTTGCGTTCCAGCTTCACGATGACCTCGTAGTGGTTGGTCTGCGGGAACATGTCCATCACCCGGGCCAGCGTCGGAGTGTAGTTCTCAAGACGTTCCAGATCCCGGGCAAGGGACTTGGCGTTGCAGCTGGAGTAGATGATCTGCTGGACATCGGAACCGTTGAGCCACGTGGACAAGTCGGCCGTGATTCCACGGCGTGGAGGATTCACGATGACTGCTTCTGGTGCCCAACCGGCACCCAGTGCAAATTCTGTTGCATCCTGGGCTTTGAAGTGAATGTCATCAAGTTCCATGGCTTTAGCGCTGGTCTCTGCCGCTTCTACAGCTTCTGTACTGGTTTCGATGCCGTACACGGTGCGGTCCTCGGCTGCGCAATGCAATGCGAAACCACCCACCCCGCTGTACAGGTCCCACACGCTTTCCGGGTTGGCATCATTGATCCATTGGCGGGCTTGCCGGTACAGGGCCGCCGCGACCTCGCTATTGGTTTGGAAAAATCCCTGCGGACGCAAATGCATCGGTACGCCGTTCAAACCGAATTCCAAAGTCGTGCGGCGGGTAAGGATTATTTCTTCCTCGCCTTCAAGCACCGCCTTGTGCTCTGGCAGGAAGTTCACCGACACCACGCTGTGGCGTGGAAGCTGTTCAAGGAACTGCGGCAGTGAATCGCGCAGTGCAACAAAGTGCTTTTTGGTGCGCAGCACCCAGCGGACCATCACCGAGCCGGTGTCCGAAACGGTGAGAATCACATGCTTGAGTTCGCCCTTGCGCTTGGGAACGTCGTAGGGAATGAGCTTGAGCTCATGGATGAATCGCTCAATGAGCGGGAACACGGCACGCAGCTGGTCTGCAACCACACCGCAGTTGCGCAGATCGATGCCGCGGCCCTCCGCATCCAAGATGCCGATGGTCGGCTTGTCGGTGGTTCCGGAAATGACCATTTTGGCCTTATTGCGGAAGCCTTGTTCGCTGCTGGCTTGGGCGGGAAGAAATTCCAGGTCCGGAAAATCTGCGAGCAGTCGCTTGCAATCCTCGACCTTTGATTGCAGTTGCTGGGCATAGGGCACCGTCATCAGGGTGCATGAGCGGCAGCGGGAGGCAGAAAAGTAAAGGCATTCCATGGTACTTATGATTTTAGCGAAGATCCACTGGAACCCAGCACCGAGGACACTCGCTGCCTATTGACCGCAAATTTTCAGCTTTGGCCGATAGGCTCACGAGTGATCAAATCTTATAGAGCAAAACCCCGAACGGCTGACCCCATTCTGGGAATGGTTAGTTGAACCGCGAAAGGACAGATGGCACTACATTCCGGGCTATCCGCGCAACGCCGCGGCATTGCATTGATTGCGCTTCCCCTCGCTGCAGCGATCGGCGCCTGCACTGGTTGCGCGCCGTCCTCGCCCCAAGCCCAAGAAGCTGTATCCGATCCGGTTCCTGCCACTTCGTCCAGCATCTCACCGCCGAAGGCCACCCCCAGCCTCGGCAATTCGCCAGCCAGCTCCCGCGGTCAGCAATCTGCTTCTTCCCAGCCCAGCACCATCGCTCCAACCAAGGCGCCCAGCAGTACAGCTGCTAAAACCTCCAGCGTTGCTGAAACGCCGAAAAGCTCTGAAACCTCGCTTTCGCCTCTCGCCACCGGCGCTAAAACCGGTGCTTCCCTCAAGGCGCTGCCCAGCTCAGCGGCTCCCATGTCCAAGGCCACCGCACAGCTCTTCGCTGCGGTGAATGCCGGCAAGCCAAAGGGCGTCAAGGCTGCCATCAAAAACGGTGCCGATCTCAGCGCGAAAGACGAGTCCGGCCGCACCGCGCTGATGCGTGCGGTCATCAAGAAGAATCCTGCAATCGCCAAGGAGCTTTTCGAAGCGGGTGCTGATCCAGATGTGAAGGATGACTTCTACGAGTCGGCATTCCTGCGGGCGAGCGCCAATGGCCAGGTGGCAACCTTGAAGCTTTTCATTGACGGCGGGGCGGACATTACCGCGGTGAACCGCATGGGCGGCACCGCACTGACGGTTGCGAGCGAGAATGGCCAGGTTCAGGCAGTACGCCACCTGCTGCGCACCGATATTCCCGTGGATTACGTCAACGACTTGGGATGGACTGCCCTGCACGAAACCATCGTTCTGGGCCAGGGCACCAACAATGCCATCACCATTGCTCGATTGCTGATCACCAACGGGGCCAACCCGAATCTGAAGGACCATTCCGGCTCCGATGCGTTCAAGCTCGCCCGCGAACGCCAGCAGAAACAGATGCTGACCATGCTGCAGGCCGCCAGCAAGCGATAATCGCTTAAAGTGCGTCGAGGTAGTACCAGGCGCCGTCTTGCTTCACGAACGTGCTGACCTCGTGCTGTTGCGCGTCAATGCGGCCATCGAGGTAGTGCGCAGCAAATTCCACCACTCCGCGTGAAGCAGCCGCACCGCCGGCGCGGGTAGAAATGATTTCCAACCCGGTCCAGCGCATTTGCGGATCCAATTCCAGTTCTTTAGGCCGCGTGCTCTCATGCCAGGTCGCCAGCAAATACCCGGCCAATCCCAGCACGAAAGCGCTGTAGCGCGAGCGCATCAACTCCTCTGCACTGGATGGCAGCAGGGAACCATCTTTTCTTCCGTCATGAAACGGCTTGCAGCAGTTCTCGTAGGAAAGCTCCCCGGTTTCCAAAACACGGCAGGCGCAGATCGTTTGACTAGTGTTTTTCACAGTTTCAGCATACGCGCCAAGGACGAACCCGTGCCCCATGAGCCTAAGATCACATGACTTAAAGCACGGGATATCGGTGCTATCGCGCACAGGCACGTTTTCCGCATCACATTCACGGGTAGACTATGAAGGCAAGCTCGCGGAGCGCCAAATCCCCCCTGGTGTGAGACGGCATCTCCGTGTGGCATTTAACTTAACCTCGCCAACAGGAGATATGCCGGATGCCCCGCATCGTTGTAGATGTCATGCTCAAGCCAGAAATCCTTGACCCTCAGGGCAAGGCCATCGCGGGAGCTCTTCCCCGCCTAGGCTTCACCTCCTTCGAAGCTGTCCGCCAGGGCAAGCGCTTTGAACTGTTCGTGGACGGCGAGGTGACCGAAGAAATCCTCGCCCAGGCGCGCGAGGCAGCAGAAACCCTGCTTTCCAACCCGGTGATCGAAGATGTCGTCAACGTCGAGGTAGTCGAAGACTAATGAGCACCGAACTTCCCCTGATTGGCGACTATTCAACGCCAAGCACTGAACTTTCCGGAGCGCGCATCGGCGTGGTGACCTTCCCGGGCACCCTCGATGACCGCGACGCCGCTCGCGCCGTGCGCGCAGCCGGTGCCGAAGCGGTGTCCCTGTGGCACGCCGACACCGACCTGCAGGATGTCGACGCCGTGGTGATCCCCGGCGGCTTCTCCTACGGCGATTACCTGCGCGCCGGCGCGATCTCCCGCTTCGCACCGATGATGGCGAAGATCGCAGATGCCGCGAACTCCGATGCCAAGCTGCCCGTGCTGGGCATCTGCAACGGTTTCCAGATCCTCACCGAGTCGCACCTGCTGCCCGGATCGATGATCAAGAACGACCACCTGAAGTTCATCTGCCGCGACCAGCTGCTGCGCGTGGAGAACAACCAGACCGCATGGACCAACGGCTTCGAAGCAGGCCAGGAAATCACCATCGTGCTGAAGAACCAGGATGGCCAGTACGTGGCCGACGAGAAGGTCCTGGACGAGCTCGAAGCTGAAAACCGCATCGCGTTCTCCTACGTGGGCTGGAACCCGAACGGCTCGCGCCGCTCGATCGCCGGCGTGAGCAACAAGGCCGGCAACGTTGTCGGCCTGATGCCGCACCCGGAGCACGCCATTGAGGCCGGCTTCGGCCCGGATCACCGCGGCACCGACGGGCTGGCATTCTTCACCAGCGTTCTGACCCACCTTGTTGGAGGCAAAAAGTGAGCCAGGAAGCCACTAAGGAATTCAATATCGACACCGTCGATAACGCAGCGGGCACCCCGGATGTAGAACTGCCATGGGCAGAGCTGGGCCTGAAGGACAACGAGTTCGCCGAGATCGTCAAGATCCTGGGCCGTCGTCCGACCGCCGCTGAATTGGCCATGTACTCGGTCATGTGGTCCGAGCACTGCTCGTACAAGTCCACCAAGAACCACCTGCGCCAGTTCGGCCAGAAGGTCACCCCGGAAATGAAGAAGGACCTGATGGTCGGCATGGGCGAAAACGCCGGTGTCACCGACCTGGGCGACGGCTGGGCCGTGACCTTCAAGATCGAGTCCCACAACTCGCCTTCCTACGTCGAGCCGTACCAGGGTGCGGCCACCGGCATCGGCGGCATCGTGCGCGACATCATCTCCATGGGCGCCCGCCCGATCGCCGTGATGGATCCGCTGCGTTTCGGCGCGATCGACCACGAGGACTCGCAGCGCGTCGTGCACGGCGTGGTCTCGGGCATCGGCGGCTACGGCAACTCGCTGGGCCTGCCGAACATCGGCGGCGAAACCGTCTTCGACCCGATCTACCAGGGCAACCCGCTGGTCAACGCACTGGCCGTGGGCGCACTGCGCCACGAGGATCTGCGCCTGGCCAACGCCTCGGGTGTGGGCAACAAGGTAGTGCTCTTCGGTGCGCGCACCGGTGGCGATGGCATCGGCGGCGCGTCGGTGCTGGCCAGCGAGTCCTTCGATGACACCAAGCCTTCCAAGCGCCCTGCGGTGCAGGTGGGCGACCCGTTCGCCGAGAAGGTGCTCATCGAGTGCTGCCTGGAGCTGTTCAAGGCTTCGCTGGTCGAGGGCATCCAGGATCTGGGCGCTGCAGGCATCTCCTGCGCAACCAGCGAACTGGCTTCCAACGGCGAAGGCGGCATGCAGGTAGAGCTGACCAACGTGCTGCTGCGCGATTCCACCCTGACCCCGGGCGAAATCCTGATGTCGGAGTCCCAGGAACGCATGATGGCCGTAGTCACCCCGGAGAACATTGAAGCGTTCGAGGCTGTCATGGCCAAGTGGAACGTGGAGTATTCCTGGCTGGGCGAGGTCACCGATACCGACCGCCTGATCATCACCTGGGATGGCGAAGTCATCGTGGACGTGGATCCGAAGACCGTCGCCCACGACGGCCCGGTCTACGACCGCCCGTACGCCCGCCCGCAATGGCAGGATGCGCTGCAGGCTGACACCTTCAAGTCCTCGGAAGCCGGCAAGAACCTGCCTGCGACCGGCGACGAGCTGAAAGCAGCCACCTTGGAGCTGATTGCCAGCCCGAACATGTGCGACAAGTCCTGGATCACCAACCAGTACGACCGCTACGTCGGCGGCAACACCGCGCTGGCCGCCCCGGATGATGCCGGCGTGGTCCGCATCGACGAGTCCACCGGCCTGGGCGTTGCCATCGCTACCGATGCCAACGGCCGCTACACCTACCTGGACCCATACGTCGGCGCCCAGCTGGCACTGGCCGAATCCTACCGCAACGTCGCCACCTCCGGCGCGATCCCTGCGGCTGTTTCGGACTGCCTGAACTACGGTTCCCCAGAGGATCCGGATGTCATGTGGCAGCTGGCCGAGGGTATCCGCGGCCTGTCCGATGCCTGCATGGAGCTTGGTGTTCCGGTCACCGGCGGCAACGTCTCGCTGTACAACCAGACCGGCAACAAGGCCATCCACCCGACCCCGGTGGTGGCGACCCTGGGCAAGTTCGACGATGTGGCTCGCCGCACCCCGTCGGGGTGGCGCGCCGAGGCCGATGGTCAGGCCATCTACCTGATCGGTACCACCGAAGATGAGCTGGACGGTTCGGAGTTCGCCAACTTGCGCGGACACCTGGGCGGCACCCCGCCAAAGGTTGACCTGGCTGCCGAGAAGGAACTGGGCGCCATCTTGATCAACGCCAGCCGCGATGGCATGATCGACGCCGCACACGATCTGTCCGAGGGCGGCCTGGCCGCGGCCCTGGCGGAGATGGTGCTACGTTACGGTGTCGGTGCCCGGGTGGCCCTGAATGAGATCAAGGAGCGTGACGGCATCGACTCGTTCACGGCCCTGTTCTCCGAGTCCCAGGCCCGCGCCTTGGTCGCCGTGCCGCGCAGCGAAGAGGTGCGCTTCAACGACATGACCGGCGCCCGCGGCGTGACCGTGGCCCGTCTGGGCATCGTTGATGCACAGTCCAACGCCCTGGAGATCCAGGGCGAGTTCACCGCCACGGTGGACGAACTGCGTCAGGCCCATGAGGGCACCATGGCCAAGTACTTCGGCTAAGCCCACACGGCTACCATGCGGCGGCCCGCCTCCCCCTTGCCGGGGAGGCGGGCCGCCGTACTTATTTCTGGCTCAACACCTCATCGAGCTCAACTCCGTTGACCCTGATTTCCGCCCGACCGGTGCCGGCGGCCGTCATGGCCGTGTATTTGAGTTGCTCGACAATGCGCGGGTCATCGCACACCCCGCCGGAGACGACCAGGCCGGACAGGTCCACGGTGACCGTGTCATCGGCAACCTGCGCCGACACGTACGTCAGGTCCGAGGCGGACAGCGCATTGCGCAGCCCGGATTCGCCGTGGGTGTCCTGCTTGTCGGCCAGCAGACTCGTCATCGCGGCTGCGAGCTGATCGGAGAAGGTCTTCTCCCCGGTGTAGGTGGCGATGATGGAGTCACCGCAGCCAATTTCGGGACCGGCAACCCCGTCGTCCCCGACGGCGACATAAAACAGCGTCAACGCGGCCGTCTGCTGGGAAGGGCTGGTGCCGGTGGGCGTATCCGTCGTGGCCGGCGACGAGGTAGCCGGGGTGGAGGTGGCCGGGGAGGTCATGTCGTTCGCCGTCGGCAACTGCGAGGCCGACGGATCCGAGCCGGTGCCACCGCTGCAAGAGCTCAGCACCAGGCAAAAGCTGAGGAGCGCCGGGATTCCCCGGCGGGCAAACCGATGAGACCACATGATGATTCTCCTTTCAGAGATTCCTCGGGCGTGGTGCTCTTAACCTTAGGTTTGCCCTCCGCCGTGTCACAGCACGGGAGCGTTGCGATTCAGGCACGTCACGGTTGCGCGGCGGGGGCCGCGGGTGCACCGTGGGTGCGGGTAAGAAGCCCTCGCTAGATCTTCTTCACGATCGAGGACTTCAGTTCCATCTGGCCGAAACCGTCAACCTTGGCCGCGATGTCGTGGTCACCGTTGCCGGCCACCAGACGGATGTTGCGGACCTTGGTGCCAGCCTTCAGCGCGCCCTGCGCCCCCTTGACCTTCAGGGTCTTGGTGATGCTGACGGTGTCACCGTCCTGCAGGACGTTGCCAACTGCATCCTTGATGACCTGCTCGGTCGGCTCGGCCGACTCGGTTTCGGCGTTCCATTCGTGGCCGCACTCCGGGCAGACCAACAGTGCGTCAAGTTCGTAGGTGTACGGGCTGGAGCACTGTGGGCACGGCGGCAGGGTTTCAGACATGCGGCCAATTTTAGTGAGCCGACCAGGGGTTTGTCGAACAGGTCGGTTATCGAATGGCCGGGGTGCAGACACCGAAAATCGGACGGAATGGATGTGAGATTTGCCCGTTCCGCTCACGGGCAAACCGTCTTGTAAAGACCGGGAAAGTCGCGCAAACTAAGGCTTAGGAAGCAACGTCCGGACCTGCGCTAAGGGGCACAGCATGTCAAAGCACCACAAGTACAACAAGTACGGACCCCAGGTGACGGTTTCGGCCCGCGACGGCATCACGCTGGACGTGATTCGGCAAGCGGAGAAGGCCGGGGCCAAGGCCGGACATGACGTCGCCAAGGCCATGCTGTATCAAAGCATCGGCACGGGCTCCGCACTCACCGGGCCGCAGGCCGAGGAACTGCTGGCCGCGGCCGAACGCGCGGGCGCCGCGGCAGCGCTGAGCGCGGCCCGCAAGGTTCTGGACAAGACCGTGCGGACCTCCTTTCACGGCGCCGGTGCCGAACCAGCGGCCCCCACCGCACCGCTCGCTCCCCCGGCCGCAGTTCCAACCGCTTTTCCGACCGCGGTTCCGGCTCCCGCCGCGCAGGAAGCGCCACCGGCTCTCCCCTACGCTCAGACCTATGAGGAGCCGCTGGCCGAGTACCGGCCACCCATCAGCTATCACGAGGCCCCACGTGGCAAGGTGACGCAGCACGTACTGACCATCACCCGGGTACAACGCCTCAGTGACCAGCTGGTCAGGATCGTGGCCAGCGCACCGGACTTGGACGGATACCGTTCCAATGGGGCCTTGGATGAGTACGTCAAGGTGTTCGTCGCCGATCCCGCGCTGGGCCTGGTGCCGCCCTATGACATTAAGGCGTTGCGTCAGCGGCTGCCGCGCGAGCAGGTGCCGCGCTCCAAGTCCTACACGATCCGCTGGGTCGACCCGGTGGTCGACGAACTGGCAATCGACTTCGTGGTGCATGGCGAGCCGGGCACGGTCGGGCACTGGGCCGGGCAGGTGGAGCCGGGGGCGGCGCTGGTCATCTCCCCGGCCCGCAGCAAGCATTCGGTGAACCTCACCGCGCCCTACTACGTGCTGGCCGCGGACGAGGCCGGCATCCCGGCCATCAGCAAGGTGCTTGAGGCCCTGCCGGACACCACCGAGGGCGTGGCACTGCTGGAGGTGGCCGATGAAGGCGCAATGTTTGACGTGAAACATCCGGCAGGAGTTGAATTGCGCTGGCTCTCACGCGACGGATCCCCGGCCGGGCGCAGCGATGCGCTGCCCTACACCATGCAGACCCTGCAGGTTCCCGGGCATGGTCTGGGGGTCATTGCCCACGCCGAACGCACCACCATCAAAAACATCGGGCGCATCTGCTCTGGCTGGAACACGGACAAACGCGCCAGCCATATTTCGTCCTACTGGACGCTGCGCGAAGGGCGCCTGCTGCGCTGAACGAGGTTCGGGCCCGGTTCGGCGGGCTACACATCATCGGCAACATTGGATTCGACAGGGAAACGCCCATGACGCAGCAGTATGATTCGTTCATGTGGCGTGCCCGTGCGCGCCGGATCCCAAGAGCAGGAAAACAATCGGTTCAGGTTGCGAGCCCCGGGGTGCGGCATGAGCGGTAGCCGGCTACAGGCGCCCGGGATTCCGGGCCCCGAACCGGTGGTGGTGCATTGGAAGTGCAATCTCACCTACAGCATTGTGGTGTGGGTCAGTTCGGGGACGGCGCGGATCCATCTGGAGGACCAGGTCCGCGAGCTGCGTGCCGGGCAGGCGCTGTGGGTGCCGCCCTACGTGGCGCACATGGTGGAACACGATGCCGAGTCGCTCGCCCTGTCCATCATGGTCACCGCCCGGCGCGGCTGGGGGCTGGGTAGCGAACCGGTGCTGATCGATGTGCCGCCCTCACATGCGCAGTGGATGTTCCACCTGATGCTGCTCACGCTCTCCCCGCTGCATTCGGGGCAGGTTCCCGGCAAGCGCATCGTCGAGATGCTCACGCATTTCGCGGCGCACAAACGTTCCGAGACACCGCCGCTGCCCCTGGTCATGCCGCGGCACCCGGCCGCCCGTCAGGTGGCCGCACGGCTGCTCTCCGATCCGGGTAGTGAGCTGCGACTGGAGGACTTCGCGGCCCAGCTATCCGTCTCCGAGCGGACGTTGCGCCGGGCTTTTCGCACCGACACCGGGTTGGGTTTTCGGCAGTGGCGACAGCAGGCACAGCTGGGCGGGCTGGACCGCGCCCTGCCGCTGCGCACCCAGCAGGTTCCCGCGTTCACCACCCGGTGGATGCACCTGACCCGCGATGATCTGGTGCTCTGGGCCTTGCGCGGGCGGGCCAGCGTGCACCGCCTGTCCCCGGGGGATCATACCGCCGCCGAGTCCACCCAGGCCCTGCAGGCCGGACAGTTTCTGCTGGTGCCGGCCGGACAGTCGCTGCGTGTGGAGATCGAACAGGGGTCCTTGCTGATACCGTTGCCGTTGCCCGCCGGTTCGCTGCCTGCCGACCCGGCGCACCGGATGCCCTGTCAGCTGCCGGCGGACTATTTTCAGACCATGCTGCACCGGGCGATCTCCCACATCACGCTGCTACGCCCCGTGCACTTTGACCGGGTGAACACCCTGCGCCTGTTGGAGCATGTCCCGAACTTCCCGGGGCTGCGCTATCCGCGCGATCCGGTGTTGCGCCGCATCGCCGGGGAACTGACCACGGATGTGCGGGGCAAGGTGCGCGCCGCGGAGTTGGCCGCACGGCACGGGTTCAGCCTGCGCCAGTTGCAGCGTCGCTGGCTGGCCGAGACCGGGCTGGGGTTGCGGCCCTGGCGTCAGGCTCATCGTTTCCAGCATGCCGATGCCCTGTTAAACTCGGGTTTCGCTGTCCCGTTCGTCGCGGCCCAGCTGGGGTTTACCGAGCCGGGAAACTTCGCCCGCGCCTATCAGAAACTGCGCGGCTACCGCCCGAAGACCGCCACCCACGTGCTACCAACGGACATTTTCTAATCATTTTACGACAGACGCGCTGGGTCGCCGCCCGGGTCACGAACCTCGAAAAACCGTGATGTTCTCGGGGAAAATCACCGAAACCGGGTCGGGCTGGACAAGGTGAGCCTAAATTAACCCGGCTAGGCTCGAAGACTGTCATCTATTGGATACCCCTACCGCGCCCTGCGCGATCACCCTCCGAGGAGCAGCCCCAGTGCATTCACACGTCTTCAAGTTCGCATCCGCCGCCGCTGCGGCGGCCCTGACCCTGTCTCTTGGCGCCTGCGCATCCTACAGCACCGCCGAAACCACCACCGACGGCAGCAGCGCCGAGGCGGAGACCGGCACCTGGCCGCGCACCGTCACCGACGACGCCGGCAACGAGGTTGAAATCCCGGCCAAGCCCGAGCGCATCGTGTCCACCACGGTGTCCACCACCGGTTCGCTGTTGGCCCTGGATGCCCCGCTCGTGGGTTCGGCCACCGCGGCGATCAGCCCGCAGAGCGATGAGAACGGCTGGTTCACCCAGTGGGCCGACGTGGCCGTGGAGCGCGACCTGGAGCCGATCTACCAGCTGGGCAACTTCGACCTGGAAGCCGTCGTGGCCCAGGATCCGGACCTGATCGTGGTCTCCACCTCCGGTGCCGACTCGGAAATCGACAATCTGGCCCAGCTGCAGGACATCGCCCCGACCTACGTGGTCAACTACGGTGACAAGGACTGGAAGGAGCTGACCGAGGAGCTCGGTGAAGCCACCGGTACCGAGGCCAACGCCGCGGCCGTGATCGACGAATTCGACCAGCGTGCCGAGAGCATCAAGCAGAAGCTGGCCATCCCGGCCGGGACCACCGCCTCGATCGTCTCCTACAACCAGGGCGATGACTCCCCGGTGGGCAAGACCACCGGCCCGCACGCCGCGCTGATCTCCTCCCTGGGCTTTGACATCGTTGAGCCGCCGGCCGAGTACGACACCTCCACCCAGGTGCGCGAAGACTTCGCGTTCACCAGCTACGAGGGCCTGGCCGAGTCCGCCACCGGCGACGCCGTGTTCCTGATCTCCGCCACCGACGAAATCGCCAAGGCCTTCAAGGACGACGCCACCCTGGCCAACCTGCCGTCGGTGAAGAACGACAACGTCTTCCCGCTGGCCAACTCCTTCCGCCTGGACTACTACTCCTCCAGCGGCATCCTGGATTACTTCGAGAACGATTTCCCGGGACTGAACGAAGCGAAGTAGAGCAGAAATAACCGTACGGCACATGTTGCAACGCACGATCACCGGCCACCGGTCACGGGTTTCCCCGTGGCTGGTGGCTTCGGCCATCCTGGTGCTGCTGGGATTGCTCTCCTGTGCGCTGGGGACCAAGAACATCTCCCTGGCCGAAACCTGGCAGGCGGTCACCGCCTTTGACCCGGAAAACAACAACCACCTGCTGGTGCGCGAACTGCGTGTGCCGCGCACGCTGTTGGCCGTGGTGGTCGGCGCGGCGCTGGGCCTGGCCGGCGCCCTAATGCAGTCGATGACCCGCAACCCGCTGGCCGAGCCCGGCCTGCTGGGGGTCAACGCCGGCGCGGCCTTTGCCGTGGCCGTGGCGATCACGCTGGGCTATGTCCAGCCCGCCGGCTACCTGTTCTTCGCCTTCGCCGGGGCCGCGGCGGCCAGCGTCATCGTCTACCTCATGGGCCGCGGCCGGGGCACCGGCAATGACGTGGTGCGCCTGGTGCTGGCCGGGGCCGGCATGTCGGTGATGCTCATGGCCTCCACCCAGATCCTGGTCATCGGCGGCGGCACCGAAACCCATGAACGCTTCGCCGCCTGGACCACCGGTTCGCTGCAGGGCCGCGGCTATGACGTGCTGCCGCTGACCGCCGTGGTGGTGCTCATCGGTGCGGTGATCGCCCTAGGCCTGTGCCGTGCGCTGGATGCCCTGGCCCTGGGTGAGGACAGCGCCCGATCGTTGGGGGTCAACCCCACCCGGGCCTGGCTGCTGTCCGCCGTGGCCGTGATGCTGCTGGCCGGCGCGGCCACCGCCGCCACCGGGCCGATCAGCTTCATCGGGCTGGCCGCCCCGCACACCGCCCGGATGCTCGTCGGACCGCACCACGTGCGCTACCTGCCGCTGTCCATGCTGCTGGGTGCCGGGGTGCTGCTCATTGCGGATATTACCGGGCGCCTGGTGGCCTCCCCACTGGAAATCGGTGCCGGCGCGATGAGCGCGCTGATCGGCGCACCGGTCTTCATCCTGTTGGCCCGCCGCCGATTGAAGGTGGGCCGATGAGCACCCAGACAACCTCCCGCCGCCGCTTTACCCCGGCCCGCCGCAGGATCGTGCTGGGCACCCTGCTGGTGCTGCTGGCCGCGGTGGCCGTCACCGCCATGGGCACCGGCACCATCACCCTCGGCCCGCAGCAGGTGCTCGCCGCACTCTTCGGGTCCGGGGAACCCAAGGACGTGATGGTGGTGCAGAAGATCCGCGTCCCGCGCGTGCTGACCGCCGTCGGGGTGGGTGCGGCCCTGGGCGCGGCCGGCGCCTGCTTCCAATCGATCTCCCGCAACCCGCTGGGCAGCCCGGACATCATCGGTTTCACCACCGGCGCGGCCACCGGCGCGGTGGCGCAGATCGTGCTGTTCAACGCCGGAGCCTGGGCCACCGGCGCCTCCGCCATGATCTGCGGCCTGCTCACCGCCGCGGTGGTCTACCTGCTGTCCTTCTCCAAACACGCCACCGGCGGACAGCGGCTGGTGATCATCGGCATCGGCGTGGGCGCCATGCTCGGCGCGGTCAACACGATCCTGCTCGCCAAGGGCGACGCCGACCTGGCCGCACAGGCCAACCTCTGGCTCTCCGGTTCGCTGGGCGGACGCACCTGGGCCGACGCGGCGTTGGTGGGGGTGGCGCTGCTGGTGCTGCTGCCGCTGCTCGTGGCCCACGGACGCAACCTGACCATGCTGGAGATGGGCGATGACACCGCCCAGGCCCTGGGCGTGGGCGCCGAAACGGTCCGCCGCCTGACCATTTTCGCCGCCGTCTGCCTCACCGCCGCGGCCACCGCAGCCGCCGGGCCGATCGCGTTCGTGGCCCTGGCCTCCGGTCAGATCATCCGCCAGCTAATCGGCAACCGCAGCGTGCCGATCTGGCAGGCCGCGCTCACCGGCTCCGTGCTGCTGGTCGCCTGCGACGTGATCACCCAGCACCTGCCGCTGCAGGCCCAGGTGCCCATCGGCCTGGCCACCTCGCTGGCCGGCGGGCTGTACCTGCTCTACCTGCTGACCCGTCCGCAGACCCGAACCTGAATCCACCGCTTCACCAATCCGAAGGAGTGCCCATGCCGACTCATGTCATGACCGTCGAGGAAGTCGTCGACTACACCCCCCACCTGCGCCGTGTGGTGTTCGGCGGCCGCGGGGTGGCCGACTACCTTGCCGCACCCCCGTGCGTCCCAAACATCAAGATCTACTTCCCGCAACCGGGACAACCGCTGGATCAGCCCGGCGAAGACGAGCGCGGCCGGTGGGTATTCACCGGAGACCAGCGGGCACGGGTGCGCACCTACACCGTGCGTTGGGCCGACGCGCAGGCCGGACGGCTGGCCATCGACTTTGTGCGCCACGGCGACGAGGGACTGGCCAGCGCCTGGGTGGAACGCATCGTGCCGGGCGATGAGCTTGGCGCACTGGGCGGCGGCGGCCGGGTGCTCAAGCCCGGCGGCTACGCCCTGATGTTCGGCGATGAGACCGCGCTGCCGGCGATCAGCGACACCCTGGAGCACATGCCGGCCGACCAGACCGGACAGGTGTTCATCGAGGTGCTCGACGAGGCCGAGATCCACGAGCTGACCAAACCGGAGGGGGTGCAGGTGCACTGGCTGCCGCGCGGCGGGGTGCCCGCCGGACGCACCCGCCTGCTCATCGAGGCCATGGAGCGGTTCACCCTGCCCGAAGGCCTCGACTACGCCGGGGTGCACCTGTGGGTGTCGGCCGAGTCCGAGGTGGTGCGCTTCGCCCGCCGCTGGGCCGCCACCGTGGGCATCGCACGCGAAAACCGACTGATCATCGGCTACTGGCACCTGGACATGAACGAGGTGGCCTACGCGCAGGACTCCAACCACGACCGGGTGGCCGGAGAGATGGCCTACGAACGCCCCGGCCACGAACACGACCACCACGACCACGACCACGAGCACGACCACGAGCACGCCCATGAGCACTAGGCCCACGTTCCGGCGCCCCGAACCGCGCGGCAGCGGCGCGGCCACCCCGCGGGTGCCCGGGTTCTTCTCCTCACGCGTCGCCGCCGGCGGGATCGACGCGGTGCTCGACGCACTGCGCAGCGGGCAGCTGCCCTACCCACTGGTGGACCGTCGCCCGTCAGACGCGGAGGCAACCGAGGATGACGCTCCGGCGCAGGCCTATGTCACCTTCCTGTGGGTCGACACCCCGGGCGAGGACCCGGTCAGATCCGTGATCCTATCGGCCAACGCGCTGGTGGACCACGAACAGCTGGAGGCCTGCGAATTCGAACCGGTACGCGAGGGGCTGTGGGCCATCACCCTGCAGGTCCCCACCGACTGGGTGGCCTCCTACCGGATCACGCCCCACCGCGGGGCCGGACCGGCGCCCTGGCGCACCGAAACCGAGCGCCGCGCCATCCGGCTGGCCGCGGATACCGGCGGCACCGACCCGCTCAACCCGCACGTGTCCGCCTCGATGAACGGGGCACCGGTCAGCGTGGTCTACGGCCCGGACGCGAAACGCAACGAGCACCTGGCCCCGGCCACCCCCGACCGGCAACGCACCGGCCCGGCCATCGGCGGCTGGGGCGGCGCGGCGGACGCGGAGCCGGCCGTGGAACACCCGCGGCTGAGCCGGCATGTGCTCTGGGATGAGAACTGTGCGCGCGAACGCAACCTGTGGATGTACCGGCCGCCGCACGGCGGACAGGACTCCCCGCTGGTCATCGTGCATGACGGGGCCACCTGGGTGAATTACCTGAACATCGCCGCCTCGCTGGATGCCGCGATCAACGCCGGCACCCTGGCCCCGCTGCACGTGATGTTCGTCGATTCGACCACGGTGCAGATCCGCTCCGCAGAACTTCCGGTCGCTTCGGGCACCACCGCCTCGCTGGCCACCCAGTTCCTGCCCTGGGCGCGGGAGTTCTTCCCGGTCTCTGCGCTACCCGAGCACACGCTGGTCACCGGGTCCTCCTTCGGCGGGCTGGCCGCGCTGCTGGCCGTCACCGAACACCCGCAGCTGTTCGGACGCGCGTTGGCGCAGTCACCCTCACTGTGGCACACCGACCTGTCCTCGGCGCTGGGCGATCTGGCCCCGCAGGTGCACGTGACCATACAGGCCGGCTGCTACGAAACGGAGATCTTCACTTCCTGCGAGCAGGTCTTGGAGGCGCTCGCAGGAAGTGAATCGGCCCGGCGGATCGGCTTTGAGCCGATCTCCGGCGGTCACGACTGGGCCTGGTGGGCCCCGCGCCTGCTAACCGGCCTGAGCCGTTTCTTCCCGGGTGAGGCCCGCGAGCCGGGTCGGCTCCGGTAGCCCCAGGTTGCCGCGCAACGTGTGGTGCTCATACCGGGTGCGGTAGCGGCCGCGGCGTTGCAGCTCGGGGATGACCAGGTCCACAAAGTCCTCCAGCGATCCGGGCAGGGCCGGCGGCATCAGGTTGAAGCCGTCGGCCGCCCCGGAATCCAGCCACCGTTCGATCTGGTCGGCCAGGGTTTGCGGGGTGCCGACCATGGTGCAGTGCCCGCCGCCGGCGGCCAGCAGCCCCAACAGTTCGCGCACCGTGGGGCGGTGCAGTTCGATAAGCCGCAGGATCGTGGTGTAGCGCCCGGCCGGCCCGGTAAACCGCTCCACCGACGGCAGGTCGGGCACCGGAGCGTCCAGGTCCCAGCCGCTGGTGTCCTGCTGCACGAACACGCCCAGCTGGTGCAACGCCTGCGCGGTGGGTAGCAGTGCATCCAGCCGGCGCTGCAGCTCACGGGCCTGAACCTCGGTGGGCGCCACGTAGGCGACCAGCCCGGGCATGATCAGCGGCGGGTGTGCCGCACGTCCGGCGGCCGCGGCGCGGGCGCGGATATCCCGGGCATAATCCAGCGCCATCCGCTCATCTGCGGCCACCGCATAGATGGCCTCGGCATGCCGTGCGGCCAGCGCCCGGCCCGGGCCTGAGGACCCGGCCTGGAAAATCACCGGGTGCCCCTGCGGGCTGCCGGGCACGTTCAGCGGCCCACGCACGGCAAAGTGCTCACCCACATGGTTTAGTTCGCGCAGCTGCGAGGGATCGACGAACCGTCCGGCACGGTCGGTCTCCAGGGCCGTGCGTGGAAAGCTGCCCCACAGTTCGCGCAGCACCGTAAGGAACTCCTCGGCCCGGGCATAGCGTTCGGCGTGCTCCCCCAACCGTTCCCGGGAGTAGTTCTGCGCCTCGGCATCCCACATGCTCGTGACCACGTTGACCCCGGCCCGGCCGGCACACAGATGGTCCAGACTGGCCAGCAGGCGCGCGGCCGCATAGGGCTCGAAGAAGCTGGAGGATACCGTGCAGACCAGGCCCAGGTATTCGGTGTGCTGGCTGAGCGCGGACAGCAGCGTCAGCGGCTCATAGAACCAGGTCGGTCCTGCCTGCGCTGCGGCCGGGGAAAGGCTCTGCCCGTCGGCCAGGAAGAAGGCATCGAACAGCCCGCGTTCGGCGGTGTGCGCCAGCTGAACCCAGTAGTCCAGCTCCCCCAGCCGTTCGGCGGAGGAATCAGCGGCACGCCAGGCGGCCTGGTGGTGACCGGTGCCGTAGGCAAACAGGTTGAAGTGCGCCTGTTTCAGGCTCATCCCTTGACCAGCCCGCCGTCAACGATCAGGTTCTGTCCGGTGACCCCGCGGGAGCCGGGCGCGGCAAAGAACAGCACGGCGTCGGCCAGCTCTTCGGGGGTGGTGACCCGGCGCAGCGGCGTGCCGGAGGCGATCAGGTCAAAGACTTCCGCAGGGGTGGCCGCGGATGCGTCGGTGGTGCGCAGCAGGCCGCCGGAGACCATGTTGACGTTGATACCCGACGGGCCCAGATCATCGGCGAATGTGCGCGTCAGAGACAGCAGGGCCGCCTTGGTCGCGGTGTAGTCATGGTACGGGACCACCGGATGCTGGAACAGGTTCGTGCCGATGTTGATGATGCGCCCGAATCCGGCGGCGCGCATGCCCGGCAGCACGGCCTGGATCGCTGCCACCGGGGCCAATACCGACCCGGCGAACTGGGCCGACAGTTCCTCGGCGCTCAGCTCATCGGCCTTGGAGCGGGCCTCGCCGTTGAAGGAGAAGTCCACCAGGGCGTTGTTGATCAGGGTGGTGATCTGCTGGCCGAAGTGTGCGCCGGCTGCGGCCGCCAGCGCGGCCAGCTGCTCGGGGTCCCGCACATCGGCCTGGATCGCCAGGGCACGCTCCGGGTAGCGGGCCGCCAGCTGGGCCGCGGCCTGCGCCGAGTTGCGGTAGTTGATGACCACCCGCGCACCTGCTTCCAGGAAGGCGGTACTGATTGCGGCACCCAGGCCGCGGGCGCCTCCGGTGACCAGGACCAGCTGGTCCTTGAGCTGTAGTGCAGCGGTGGTGCTCGCCGGTGCGGGTGAGGTGGTTGCGTTCATGGTCGGTGTACTCCTTGAGCTGCGGTTCAAAGCAGCGGATCAAGGCGAACGGAACCCGGGTCAGATGCGGGGCATCGCGGTGTCCAGGACATTCCCTTCGCCAGTGCTAACTGGATCAGGTTCGACGGGTTTCATCTCAGCCGCGTGGCGGCACCCCGTGTCACTATGACCCATTACTACCACATCCTTCGGATCGGTTCCCAGTCCGGGACGTCGCTCGATTCTTCAAAGTTCCCCGTTCGCATGGGCACACCACATCTGGACCCGCCGGTCTAGGGTGCGCAGGGCCGGCCGCTGACAGGTGATGGCAGGCCAGCCCCGCCAGGGCAGCATTGGCCGGTGCGGGAGATTTTCTGACGGGGATCAGTTACCTTGCTCAGGTCTTATCGCCACGGGTGGCGGTAATTTGGGCGGCGATCATGGCGGTGGCGGGTGACCCGTGTGGTCGGCCGCCGACCGAATGGTTCATGGGCCAGTCTGCGGGTGAGCGTGTCTTGTGGGGTTCCAGTGATGCCGCAGGTGCTGAACCACGTATCTGGGGTTTGACCCGACAGAGGATTTCAACTTTCTCCGGAGATGAGGTGCTAAGCGGTTGTGGTCGGTCCGAGCTGATCAAGCTTGGTGAAGTCATAGGTTCAGGTAGGTGCCTGATTCATCTGCTTCGATACGCTCGCTGCGCATCACCCGAGATTACGCTGGTGGCACGGACCAACGAGACGGACCCACGGAGATTCCGGCATCGGTGACACCGGCCCGGGTGTGGGCAACACGCTAGGGCTGCCATCGGCACGGTGTCGGGTGCACGGTCTAGAGTCGTTCAGGGGTCGGGCAGTTGTTCAGCCCCATGATCGTCTTTGCCCCTTCCGTCAGGAGTAGTACCACCGCATGCGACTGCCGCGCCGCGCACTCTCGCTCGTCCTTCTTGCCTCCACGCTTACCCTCGGCGCGTGTTCGTCGCTGCAATCGCTGGATTTCACAACAACCGATGGCGCTCAGGCCGCCACCTCCGGTGCCTACGGTTCCACCGAGGATTACGCCGCGGCACTGGAGCTACTGGATGAGATCGATATCAAGGGTCGTGCCCCCAAGACCGGGTATTCGCGTGACCAATTCGGTGATGGCTGGAAAGATCCGGACCGCAACGGCTGCGATGCGCGCAACGACATTCTGGCACGCGATCTACAAGATGTGACCTATAAGGGCAGTAGTTCCTGCGTGGTACTCACCGGGACCTTCGATGACCCGTATACCGGAACCACCATTGAATTCCTGCGAGGGCAGGGTACAAGCACCGCTGTGCAGATCGATCACGTGGTGGCGCTCTCGGATGCCTGGCAGAAGGGAGCCCAGCAATGGGATGCACAGACCAGACTCGAATTTGCCAATGATCCGTTGAACCTCATGGCCTCGGACGGATCCGCGAATGCTTCAAAGGGTGACAAGGATGCCGCGTCTTGGCTGCCACCGAACAAGAGTTTCCGCTGCGCGTATGTGGCCCGGCAAACTCAAGTCAAGGCGAAATATGATGCGTGGATGACACAGGCGGAGCACGACGCCATTGAGCAGCTGCTCACCGCCTGCGTCTAAGGATTCCACCCACGGGCGGATCGGTTCCCAGCAAACTAACACCTGCGGACCATGTTTTTTCCATCACTTGTATGAGAGCATGGATATTATTCCACACGATAGCGAATAGGTTTCGCTATTTTCCGCAGTAAAAGCGCGGTCGGAACTCACGGCCACAATCTACGGTGCAAGGATGTGCAATGAAAACACGAGTGCTCGGCGCGGCCCTGCTCTTCGCTAGTATCGGTCTGTTTGCCTTCGCCCTGGACACCTCCCAGCGCTCGGTGGCCACAGCATGCTGGGTGACCTCGACCCTGATGTTCATCTGCGCCGCAATGTTGCTACTCAGCGGCATTGTCGGCGCCTCATCGGTCAGCGCCGGAGAAGCCAGGCCCAAACGTCGGCGGTAGTCTTCCACCCGGACAAATCCCCAGCTTTAACTCGCGAAATTCACTCAGGGGTATCGACAGGTTCACGTTCATCCGATAGACATGAATCACATCACGCGTTTAACCCTGAGGAGAAGCATGCCTGCCATCGGGCGGATCAGAACCATTACCCTGAGCACCTTGACAACCGCGGCCCTCGTCGCCGCTGGCTGCACGGTAGCCCAGGCGACCACAACCCCGGAAGCCGACGCCGAGTCGACCTTCACCCTGGACCTGCTGGACATCAATGACTTCCACGGACGCATCGGCGCCAGCAGCGATTCGGCCGGCGCGGCCGTGCTCGCCGGAGCGGTGGATCAGCTGCGTGCCGCGAACCCATACACCCTGTTCGTTTCGGCCGGCGACAATATCGGCGCCTCCACCTTCGCCTCGGCCTCGCAGGATGACAATCCGACCATCGATGCTCTGGGCCTTGGCGGTCTGGATGTCTCCGCGGTCGGCAACCACGAGTTTGATAAGGGCTTCGAGGACCTCATCGGCCGGGTCACCGACCGCTATGCACAGGCCTCCGGTGGGGACGGCGGCGACTACACGCTCGGCGCCAACGTGTATGAGAAGGGCAGCACGACCCCTGCCCTACCCGAATATGCGTTGCGCGAGGTCAACGGGGTCAGCGTCGGCTTCATCGGTACCGTCACCGAGGACGTTCCCTCGCTGGTCTCTCCTTCCGGGATCACCGAACTGGATTTTGGCAGCGAGTTGGAGGCCGCCAACCGGGTAGCCGGGCAGCTTTCGGATGGAGATGACGCCAACGGCGAGGCCGACGTCATTGTCCTGCTGACCCACAACGGCTCGGAAAGCGCCGACTGCTCCACGATTGCCTCCGAAACCACCTCCTACGGTGAGCTGGTGCGTGAGGCCGACGCCCAGATCGATGCCATCGTTTCCGGCCACACCCACCAGTCCTATGACTGCCAGATCGCCGGACCGGACGGTGAGCGCCCGGTCATCCAGGCCCACCAGTATGGCACCACGCTGGGCAAGGTCTCCCTTGAGATCGACGAGGACAGCGGCGAGGTGGTCTCCTCCTCGACCGAACTGCTCGCACTGACCTCCCAGGATGCCGAGGGCAACTGGCAGACTAACTACCCGGCCAACAGCACCGTACAGCAGATCGTGGATCAGGCCATCGCGGACTCCGAAGAAGTCGGCAGCATCGAGGTCGGCAAGATTTCCGAGGACATCCTGCGCGGCGGCCAGCCTTCCGGGGCTGACCGTGGTGTGGAATCCACCCTGGGCAACACCGTGGCCGATATTCACCAGTGGGCCACCAGCAATGAGAACTATGGCGGTGAGCCAACCCAGATCGCCTTCATGAACCCCGGTGGCCTGCGCGCGGACCTGCTCTATGGTGAGGACGGCACGGTCAGTTACAAGGACGCCGCCGAGGTGCAGCCCTTCGCCAATACGCTGGTCACCTTCGACCTGACCGGAGCACAGATCCGTGAGGTGCTGGAACAGCAGTGGCAGCCGGCCGGCTCAGAGCGGGCCAAGCTGCATCTGGGGATTTCCGAGGCCCTGGCCTACACCTACCTTGAGGATGCCCCTGTGGGCGAACACATCCAGCAGATCACCTTCAATGGTGAGCCGCTGGATGAAGCGGCAACCTTCCACGTGGTGGCCAATGCCTTCCTGGCCGCGGGCGGCGATAACTTCACGGCCTTCGCCGAGGGCACCAACCATGCCGATTCGGGGCAGATCGATCTGGACGCCACGGTGAACTACTTCAAGTCTCACGACGTGGTGACCCCCGCTCCGCTGGGCCGCGCCGTGCTGGCCGGCACCGAGTGGGCCACGGTGACACTGTCCACCTCCGAGGTGGCCCCGGGTGAGGAGCTTGAGGTCACTGTCTCCGGCCTGGCCGAAGGGGCACAGATTTCCGCCTCGGCCTTCGCGGGCACCACCGAGTTCACCGACCTGCCGGCGGCCGACGCCGCAGGCACCGTGAGCTTCACCCTGCCGGTGGGCGATGATGTGGACCCGGGCGACTACGAGTTGATCGTTTCGCAGACCCAGCGCGAGGACATCGTGACCGCGTTCAGCGTCGTCGCAGCGCAGCCCACCGCGACCCCGACCCCGACCGAGTCCACCTCGCCTAGCCCAGATTTTTCATGAGGTCTCTGACGGTCATCGAAATCCACTACCCAGGATTCGCGGTGGCCGCTTCTGATTCCGCCCACGCCAAAGAGCGCCGAAACACCAGCGCTGGGTGCCAGGCTCCACCGACCTGGACTGAAATGATCTTTCAATACCAAAGAAACAACAGGACAACCGCCAATTCAAGCAGCCAGCTCACCGCGCCGCCACCGCTGGAAGAACACACCAATACCTTCCTGCAACTGGCAAAGCAACTGCGCTTCTGGTGCTCTCACCGGGATCAACAGCCGGCGCTGCCGGCCACCAGAGACGATTTTCCCAGCCATCGAAAACAGCCGGTACCGCCACCGCTTCAAATCCCACACCGAAGCTTCATGACCACCAGGCAGCACCGCCAACTGCAGCCATGCGACCAAGTTCAAGGCGAACATTGCCAGGTCAGCCCACGCCTGGTTCGCAGCAAAAGACCAATACGGCAGCTTGCCCAACCCCGTGCTCTTGAGCGTTTTAATCCTGTTCTCGCACCGGCCACGGGCACGATGCCGAGCATCAAGGAACGCCACGTTGAACCGCGGAGCATTCGTGAGAAACGCGGTCACCCGATTGCCATCCGTATCGAACAAGTTCGCTTTCGCCCCGGGATGCAACGGCTCAGCACGCAGGTAAATCCGAGTTCCAGGCGGGTATTGCCTCAACTCCAAGACCTTCGTTGCATCAATCACCCACGCATCATCACGCTGATCTCCGTTAGCGTCCAGGGCTGGTTCCCAGTACTTCTTCTCATCGATCCAGCGGATGAAGCGTTCCTTGAGCACCGGCAGCGAATACGACGTGGAGAACTGGAGCCCCAACGAATCCAGGTGGTGCAAGAACTCCCTGGACGACCCAGCACTGTCGGTACGGACCAGGATCTTCTCACCGTGCAGGTTCCCGTGCTCGTCATAGAAATCGTCAGGCAGCTGGGCCAGCGCTTGGGTGAGTACCTCGATATGGGATTTTGCGGAGTTCGCGCCCCTGTTTCCCGGGCGCAGGTGCACGGCGAGGACTTCACCGGTGCCGTTGGCTTTGCCGTAGTCGGCCATGGCGATCATCGGTGAAAAACCGTACCCACCTTTATACGTCCCAGCGCTGGATTCTTTCTCGGAATGGACATGAACCAACGAGGCATCGAGGTCGATAATCAGCGGATTGGCTGCCGTAGCCAGCCGGGCTGGATTCCGCGGCCCGGCCGCATTCCAGACTTTGGAGCGCAGGCTGCGGGTCATGGTGGCGAACCCGTAGGAGAAAGCTTCTGGCTGTTCTTTGATCCGGCCCATGAACCGGCTGACCGTGGCATCCGACGCTACGGAGCCAAAGAGATCTGGTGCGGCTCGTAGCTGGTCAATATCTGTGGCTTGCTCGCCGCCGGCTGCCAAGGACAGAGTCAGGGCGCCGAGGATCTTGCCTGGCCGGTGCGTTGCGGTGGCGGGCACGAATTGGCTGAACCTGTCTTCGCAGAGCCTGCGGAAGTCCAAGGCGTTCAGGAAGCTGGTCAGGACAGACAACCCTGCATGGGAGACCAGGGACTGGCCGGTGAGTTGGGTCGGGATGGCAGGGAAAACGTGGGTAGAATGGTTCACAGAAAAGGTGATCCTTTGAACGGGTATTTTGGAAGCTTAGACACTCCCATTTTCCCAGTTCAGGTCACCTTTTCATCTTTTAAGTCAGTTAATGACTACCGGCCTTCATGAAATACCCGGGCTAGCGCGCAGCCCTCGGAATCGACCAGCCCGTCGAGTAGCTCCTCGACCGGCCCTTCGGGTAGCTCCAGTACGGTTCCGAGCACGTCGGGGAGCCCGGACGGGGACCGCGACGATCTGGCCCAGACCGGTTTCAACGCCAGGTGGCTGGGCCTGAGCGCCGGTGTGATCGTGGTGTTGGGCCTCGGCCTGGTGCTGGTTCGCAGCCTGAGCCGCCGCCGGAGCCACTAACCGGTAGTTACACCACGGCCTCGGTGTTCACTCCTGTCGGAGTGGACGCCGAGGCCGTGGCTTTGCTGTTGTGGTGACAACCGCAACCTAGTCGATAACCAGTTCGCCCATCTTGTCCCAGCCTTCGCCGTCAACCTTGCGTGAGACGATGTCCGGGGTGGAGACCAGCAGCGGGCGCATGGCATCAATTCCCGCAGCGAAATGGTCCGAGTTCACGTGGGCCGCGGCCGCGTCATCGTCACGGAAGGCCTCAACGAGGACATATTCGTTCGGGTTCTCGACGCTCACCGACCAGTCAAACCAGAGGTTGCCCTCTTCGGCGCGGGTGGCCCGGGTGAATTCGGCGACGTGCTCCATGAAGGTCGCAGCGAATTCTGGCTTTACCTGATATTTAACAACGATGAAGTACATGCTCCTAGTCTATTGACCCGTCGGCAATTTTGGTCTGCAGCCGGATATGTTCTTGGTCCCGTCGGGGCAGGCCTTCGACCACCAGATCATAGGAATCCTCGATAAGCTCGCGCACATAGTGCGGGTCCAAGCCGGGTCGGACCGAATTCCAGTGCTTCTTGTTCATGTGATAACCCGGGGTGATCTGCGGATGCTCACTGCGTTGCTGGTCGGCGAGCGCGGGTTCGCATTTCAGGTTCAGCACCGTTTCGCCGTGCAGGTTCAGCAGCAGGGCAAACATCCTGCCCCGTGACCGGTCCGGCCCGGCGACCTTGAACACGGTGGAATCCGGCCCAAACGGGTGATCCACGTAAGAACAGGGCAGTTGCAGGCACAGCTCGGCCCAGGCGAGCTCAACTGATTGTTTATCCGCCTCGGCCATGACCCTGCCCTTCGGTAACCCCCGGGTTTGTTTCTGAGCCTACGGTATCAGCGCTTGCGGGCCGCGGCGCGGCGGGCATCCCCGTATCCGGAACGCCAGAAATAGGTTGCGATGAGCAGCAGTCCGGCGCCGAAGATCAGCGCCCACCACGGAAACCCGGGAATGTCCGGGGCCTGGCCGGCCGCCTGGACATCTTCAATCGGGGTCGGGGTGACCCGTTCACCGGTGACCAGGATGCGCTGACTGTTGATTCCCAGCGGGGTACACGTCACGAGCGTGACCAGGTCTTCTCCCGCCACAGCATGCAGGGTGTCGGTGTCGTCCGGGTCCACCACCTTGGTTTCACGCACCTGATAGGTGAGCACCTCGCCGAACACCTCGATGGTGAACCGATCCCCCACGTCGACCTTGTCCAGGTTGGTGAACATTTCGGCCTGAGCCAGTCCGCGATGAGCCGTGAGCACCGAGTGGGTGTCTGCCCCACCGATCGGGAGGCTGGAGCCTTCCAGGTGTCCAACCCCGCGCAGCAGGGTCTCATCACTCGTGCCGTGGTAGATCGGCAGGTCCACGTCGATGGCCGGGATCCGGACCCGGGCCATGACATCCGAGGATCCGGTGTTGAGCATGTCTTCGTAGCGCAGCGAAGCGTCCGAGCTGGTGCCGCTGCCCGTTGGGACGTTGGCGTTGGCGTCCAGGTTCACCCCGGTGCTCAGGGCCTCGTTGTACCGTTGCGCCAGGGAGAGCTGTTCGTCAACCCCGGGAGATGCGTTCTCCAGGCTGCGGCCCATGTCTTCAATGAGCAGTGACTGGTTGTAGGAGGACATCCAGCTGGCGGCCGAGGGGTACAGCAGGACGCTTAGACCGACCAGGGCCAGTAACGAACTGGCGATGGTGAGCAGTCCCGGACGCCAACGGCGCGATGCTCGTCGGGCGCGGTGAACGCCCGCCGGTCGCGGGCCGGCTGGTGGTGTCATGGTGTCGGGCATGGCATGTCCTCTAAGCGTCTGCAGGAAGGGCCTTGGGACCATCATAAGGGTAAAGCCGCTGATGGCGGGCGGGCAGTGAGCCCGCCCGCCATCAGGGGGAAGTGGACCGGTAGCGGTTACTTGTGTGGTCCTACTTGGTTTCCTCGCGAGCCGAGCGGCGACGGCTCACGATGACCAGGCCACCGGCGAGCAGCAACACTGCGGTGCCGCCGATGACCATCAGGATCTGGCCGTTGGCACCGGTCAGCGGAAGTTCAGGAACATCCTGCTGGCTGTTGACGATGGTTGCGTCGTACACGTTTGCGGTGTTGGCTCCAGTCTTGACCGCAACACCGGTCAACGCCTTGGCGCCGGTTGGGGTTACGTAGCCGGTTGGTGCCTTAACTTCCTTGAGCACGTAGCAGCGCTGTTCGGCATTGATGGTCGGGTTCACGCTGTCGCTAACGAACAGACCGGCAATGTCAACCACACCGTTGGGACCGCTGGTGAACTCGGTGCGCCCGTTGACCTCCAGGGCCGAACCGGTGGCAACTGCGGTGTCGCAGCTTCCGCCGGCGTACGGGGCTTCTGCCGCGTAGACTTCGAAGACCGCATCGGCCAGGGTGGCGTTTGAACCCGCGGCGAGCTTCTGGATGACCAGATCGCCCCAGTTGGTGTTGACCGGGTCGGATTCGATGGTTCCGTCATGACCCGGTGTGTTGATGTAGGCGGTGGCGTCGTTGGAGATTTCGCCAACCTCCTTGACCTCTGCGGAGAAGGTGACAACAACCTTTTTCTCGCCCTGGGACTTCAGCCACTGGCGGCCTGCCTCGTTGAAGGTCACCTTCACACTCTGGCCGTCGTTGGAAACGGTGTAGTAGGAGGAATCGACATCCGCGCCGCCCAGCTTCACCGAGGCCACGCCGTCGTCGTTCAGGCCCAGTCGCGAGTCGAAGGTATCAACGATCTCGAACTTGGTTAGCAGCTCGTCGCCCTTGGTTTTCGGAACGGTGACGGTCACCGGGAAGTTCACCACACCGCCAAGTCCGAGATCCGACTGCGGGTCGATGCTCTTGGTGATGTCCGAGGTGCCGTTCTTCGGGTACACGTTCACGTCGTAGACCCAGGCGTTCTCATACGGGGTGGGGATGGCAACCACAAACGGCTGCGAACGGTCGACGACGGAGGCCGGAGCGTCGGTTTCACACACCACGTACGCGCCGAGCTTCAGGTCGGTCAGGGTGGAAACACCCTGGCTGTTGGTGACATCTGCAACGATCGGGGTGCCCAAGGTGTGACCCGGGATCGAGGTGCAGGCGTTGGACAGATCCAGGTTATCGAGCTGGTCCCAGTCATTGGTGTCGCTGAGGTCGATGTCGGTCAGCTGGTAGGCGGTGAATTCAACCCCGGCAATACCTTCGGAGTTGATAGCGTCCCCCGTGCCAGCAGGATTCTGCGTGGCGGAGGTGCCGTTCTGGTGCTTGTGCTTGTGGATCTTGATCGATCCTTCACGCCCCTGATCGATGTTGCCGGTGTTCAACGCGGAGTTGTCATCGGCCAGCGCGGCCCCGGTTCCCCCGAGCAGTCCCGCCGCGGCAAGGGTCAGTACGCCCAAACCGGACAATACACGCTTCCCCCGAGTGTGCTTGATTTCAGCCATTTCAGCTGTTCCTTTCTTTTGAGCCGCAATGTCCCCAGTGACGGCCGCGAGTGAAATTTGGTAGAGCTCTAGTACGTGAATTGAGTGTTGGTGCTTCAGCCGGAAGCCGGGATTACCCCTGAGCCGCGGCCTTTCTGCGTCGCCAGGCAACAACCCCAAGGGCTGCCATTAAGGCGATGGAACCGGTGATGATAAACGACTGCGTACCCATGCCGCCGGTCAGCGGCAAGGCCAGCGCAGGACGCTGCTCATTTTCCATGTCTCCCAGGTCCCAGATGAGCTTGGCATCATCTGAAGTCCCAATGGTGAATCGGTGTTCGGCATCGTCCAGGACGTACCCGGCCGGAGCCTTGGTTTCCACCAGGGTGTACTCACCCCAGGTCAACCCGGTCAGTTTGAATGCTCCGGCGGCCGGGTCCTTATCCGCTCCGGTGCATTCTGCGGCGGTTTTTTCGATGCAGTCTTCAATTGCAACCTGCTGCCCATCGGCACCCGGACCGCTCAGTTCCCATTCCGAACCCGCGAGGGCGGTCCCGCCGCCGTCGACCTTTTCCCAGGTCACTGATCCCAACACAGGGTGTTCGGTGCAGTTGCTCTGTTCCGGATCACAAACTGGATCTTCTCCGTCAGGAACCAGGAAATTCTTCGCGATACCATTTCCGAATTCAGATTCCTTGATGATCACCGAATAGCTCACGCTTGCAGCAGACTCGGCCTTGAGCTTGCCGGTGATCTGAATCTGATCGCCAACCAATGTGGCATCCAGGCCTTGGCCAGTTTCAAGTGACCCTTCGACGAAGTTGGCGTCATCAAGTACGTCAGCAAGGTAGTCGATGTAGTTGACGTCTACCTCAGAAGCGCCGGTATTCGCGAAGTTCAGCGTGTAGTTCACACGCTGTCCCGGCAGCACCGAAGTTCCGGATTCCGGATCTGAAGATTTCTCAACCACGAGGTTTCCAGCAATTGGGTGCTCAGTACAGGTGGTATCTTCGGGTCCGCACTTTTCAGGAGGTGTCTGTCCGTTCGGCACCACAAAGTTGATAGCCTTGCCATCACCGAAGTTTTCGGTTTTCGCCTTAACTTTGTAGGTCACGTTCAGTGGCTTGCCCGGTGAAACAGCGCCGGTGATCTTGATAGTTTTTCCACTGAGAACTGCGTTCAACCCAGGATCGGCCGTTATCGAGCCCGCCACCAGATCAGCATCGTCCAAAACGCCTTCCAGATGATCGACATAGTCTATATCCGTCGAGAAGGTTCCTTCTGTAGAGAAGGTCAGCTTGTACTCGATCTCTTCTCCAGGCTGAATTTCGGTACCTGAAACAGGGTTGGACGTCTTGACTACAGTGGGAGTTGAAGGCTTCATTTCGTTGGTGATCACGCAATTTGCCTTGTCGCCTACGGTCAATGCCAGAGTGAACTTCTCCGATTGCGAGACCTGAACGGTGCGATCGTTAATCGTGCAGATTACCGACGAGAGTTTGTACCCATTTTGCTGAGTTTCAGCTATCTGGACAGTTTCTTTTCCATCTGGTTTCGAGAATCCGAGATCAAATTTCACTTCACCGTCGGTGTTGGTCTGTTGCGAAGTTTCCGGTGTCAGGCTCGCATTTCCGGTCTGCGTCGCGGCATCGATCGTCCACCCGGAAGCTACCTTGGTGGTTCCTCCCAGATCCTTAACTTTTTTGGTAACAGTTACACCGGCTTGGCATGAGATTGACTTGGCAAAGTCTTCAAGCAGAGGCTTCAAGGCCTCCCAGCCTACGTTCAAGTAGTCGGCCGTGTTCAGCGAAGCGCCAGGTGAGTATTTGACGGGTCCCGAGGTTGCGGCAAGATTATTGTCCGCATTCAGGCCTTCGCCGATGCCAACGTTAATAATGCGTGCTCCTTGCGCTTTGACGGCATTGGCCGAGAACACTGCTGCTTCGAGCTCACGGAAGTAGGTGCTGGTACCTGGCCCAACGGTGCTTTCGATGCCAGAAAACGTCGGGTTTCCATCGGTCAGCACGACTACGAGGTCATACTGTTTTGCGTTTTGAGCAGTAGCCCAAAGACCTGCATCCCAGTTCGTTCCGTTGGACGTGTATCCCTCGCCGCTAAAAGAATTGATGTAATCTTGTATGTCATTTTTGATACGCGTGCTGTTCGTACCGGAGTCAATATTCCGAAGTTCAGGAAAGTTTGGGGTTCCTGCACGCGGTGAAGTATTGCCAAACGAAAACAAGGCCACGGATGAATTCGTCCCGCTCAATGCATCAACGAATCCTTTTCCAGCGTTACCTAGGGTATCGGCCGCACCAGCGTTTTTGACGGAGCCTGAGAGGTCAAACACCAAAGCAACTTTGATACCCAATTCGCAGGTAACTGGAAGTGTAGGGTTCTTGATTGAATTGGCCCATGTCCCGCTGCTGGCGTCTGCGGTCCGCAAGGCACCGTCATGATCCGCAGGCATCGAAATCGTGGAGTTCGAAGTCAAGGTTTTGGTGCGGTACTGATACGTAGATTCTGTCGAACCGTTCGCACCGGTGTTGAACTTGCTCAAGACATTATAGTTCTGAGCTGCGAGAGAGCCAGCTGCAGGCGCTAACTCGCGGATATAGAACTTTGTCCGATTTGCTCCGCCGTTATTTGTATTCGGTACTGAGAAGTAGCAAATCCCGTTGTCGCCGGCTTCGATCTGGCAAGTACCCCAGGGCTCGGTCACTGCATCTCCGATGGAACCATTCCAGCGTACATAGTACAGCTGGAATCGAGCCCCGGTCGAGAAGTTGCTGGCGATGGTTGTTTCCGCCGTACGCACGTCCCCCTTGGTGACCTTGATGATCGTGGAAGTTCGTGTTGGTGTTTTGACAACACTGTTTCCGTTCGCGTCCAGGCTTAGCGGAGAAACAGCAACATCGGCCTGCCGTTCGGCAACATCTTCATCCACAGCTTCTGGAGCATCGCTCGCAGCTTCGATGTCCGAGGACGAACCGTCACGCGACGATTCTGCCAATTCGCTCTCAGCGGTCGGCTCCGAAACCTCGTCAAGGCTCTTAGCAGAGCTCGTTTCTTCATCCGAAGGGCTCGTTTGCAGCGATGCGCTAGGTTCTGCAGTGGCCGTAACCGTTTCGTCCGTTTGGTTGGTACCGGCGGCGAAGGAAGGAACGACTCCCGAGAACGACATGGATGCCACGAGAGCAGCACTCAGCGACAGTCCCCCAACTGCGCGGAGGGTGCGGTTTTTCCAAGTCCCATCACGATGTAAAGTCCGAGACTGCCGGTTTTGGGCGTCGCGAGAGCGCACAAAGCCGTCCCCATCAGGCTTGCCAAACATTGAAATTCCCCAATTTCGATGGGACGCTGGAACGCGTTAAACACCATCGGAGGTATAGGTATAACCCACACCTCATTGATCACTCAGACCCAAGTCAGAGCGAATCTCGAAGTATTCTTCGGCTCCCCAGCCCCCGAATTTATGATTCTGCGATCAGCCTATCCGGCAACCGCCAACTTTGCGCAACACAGCAACAAATTTACGCGTCACAATCTGTCATGAAACTAGTTTGGAATACTCGATTTTCGGGCACGTATCCATCACCACATCCAGTCCCGCAAGGGTCGCGCGGCGAGCCGCTTCGTGGTCAATCACACCAAGCTGCATCCAGATTGCGCGGGCACCGACCTCGATGGCCTGATCGATAATTTCTCCGACTTTTTGTTAATTTACAAAGCAGTCAACAACGTCAATCGTCCCTGGAATTGCAGCCAAACGGTGATACCCGGGTTGCTCAAAAACCGCTTCTCCAGTCAGTGAAACCGGCAGGGTTTCCATCCCCAGATCGTTCTTCAGAAACCACGCGATCGAGGGTGCCACACGTCGCGGATTGTTGGTTAATCCAACCACTGCCCAGCGCGCAGGAGTTGACAGCAGTTGGCGGATAACTTCCGGGTCATTGTGGTGTGTAGCGCTCATGGCCAACACGATACGCCCGAAACGCAAATGCTCGGAATTCAAGAGTCAAACGGCCAGGAGGCAACTGGCGGGACCTCTCCCGCCAGCTGCCTCCTGGGTTTCAGAACTAGACCTGTTCCTGCAAGCTCACCTCGGTATTCGCCGCTGAGAGCTCGGAGAACACGCCGCGGTACTGCGCGGCGGGATGATTCTGCGGAAGCTTGTCACCGCGCCCGAAGAACTTCTGACGCAGGCTGCCCGGAACATACTCCCGCTGAGCCAGACCGCGCTTGTGAAGTTCTGGAAGCACGCCTTCGATAAAGTTGTCATAGGAGCCAGGCAGGATGTGGTTCATGATGTTCAGCCCGTCAATGCCAGCGTCCTGCCAGCGTTCAAGCTCATCGACAATCTGTTCCGGAGTTCCGACAATCTGCTGCGCCTTGGCGCGGTAGTGCGCCAGGTCGCGAAGGGTTGGGTTGCGTCCCGGGGTCGAGGCAAGCGCCGCTTCCAGCACGCCTTGGGCGCCTTCGGTCTTCACATTCCCCAGCGGGGTATCCAGATCCAGTCCACCCAGATCCACTCCGATGCCTCCGCCGATGTGGGCGATGATGGCGTGCGGATCCAGGTACTGGTCGTATTCAGCTTCTAGGGCCTTGGCTTCAGCTTCCGTGGAACCGACCACGAAGGACAGTCCGGCGAAGACCTTGATGTCTTCGCGGGTGCGGCCGGCGGCCTGCAGGTTGCTGGTCAACTGCGCATTCTTCTTCGCCACATACTGCGGGTGCGGGGCAAAGAGGAACGTCGCTTCCGCATGCGTCGCGGCGAACTGGGAGCCTCGTGGCGAGGAGCCTGCCTGGAATAGGAATGGGGTGCGTTGCGCGCTGGGCAAAGCCAGATGCGGGCCATCGATGGAGTACAGCTCGCCACGATGATTGATCTTGTTGACCCGTGCAGGGTCGGCGTAGATGCCCGACTCCTTGTCGGCCAACAGCGCGTCGTCCTCCCAGGACCCTTCCCACAGCTTGTAGGCCGCTTCCACATATTCCTCGGCCCAGGCGTAGCGGTCATCGTGCGCGACCAGGCTCGCACCGCCGAAATTGCGGTGCGAGTTCTCCAGCACGCTGGTGACGATGTTCCACGCCACGCGGCCTCGCGAGAGATGGTCCAGCGTGGACAGCTGGCGGGCGAACTGGAACGGGTGCGCCTGGATGACCGAGCTGGTCATCGCCAGGCCAATATCCTTGGTGGTAGCGGCCAGCGCGGAGAGCAGAACCATCGGGTCGTGGCTGGGCACCTGCATGCCCTTGCGCACGTGGGAGGCCCAGCCGCCTTCGTGGTCGCCGTAGAGGCCCACCACGTCGGCGAAGAACAAGTTATCGAACTTGGCGTCTTCCAGTTTCTTGGCCAGGTCCACCCACAGTTCCAGCTCGTTGAACTTGTGCTGCTGCGCCTCAGGGTGGCGCCACATGCCGCCGAGGATGTGGCTTGAGGTGTTCATGAGGAAGGCCGACAGCAGGAAGCGCGGCCGGGATTCGAAGGTTCCCATGGCTACTTGGCTCCCTTGGCTTCGCCGATCGAGTGCAGACCCGTCGGGATGGTTCCGTTGATGAAGTAGTCGCCGACCGAACGTGCCTTGAAGGCCACCGGATTGTGGGTGGCAACGGTGCGCGCGTTGCGCCAGAAACGGTCCAGCGACTTCGAAGTGGATACCGCCGAGGCGCCGGTGACGTCGAAGAGTTCGCTGGTGGCATCCAAGACCAGCTTCGGTGCGGCCACGTGCGCCTGTTGCACGGCGAGCTCGGCGCGCAGGAAGGCTTCCTCCGCGTTCAGGCCGAGGCTCTCATCCAGTGCTGCGTCGAGGTCACGGGCCGCCGACACCACAATTGATTCTGCGGCGAATACGTTCGAGGCAAGGCGTCCTACGAGCTCTTGGATCTGCGGGTCGTCCTTGAACAGCGCGCCGGAGCCGGTGTTGAAGGTGCGGGTGCGGGTCGCCACGATGCGGGCGGCTTCGTTGCGGGCTGCTTTGCCGATGCCAACCAGTACCGAGAGCAGGCAGAGCTGGAAGAACGCCGGCTCCAGGGTGGAAGCCACCTTGCGCTGGATGATGTTCTGCTCGTCCACCGCGACGTCGGTGAAGATCGCGGTGCCGGTGCCGGTCAGCGGCTGGCCGAAGCCGTCCCAGTCGTCCAGAATTTTGACGCCTTTGGCGTGGCGTTCGACTACCGCGTACTGCCGCCCCTCAACGCCGTCGGTGGTGGCCATGACGACAACCCAGTCCGCGAAGATCGATCCGGTGGTGTAGTACTTCTCGCCGCGCAGCACCCACCCGGCGTCCGTCTTGACGAGCTTGGTGTTGGTGCTGCCCAGGGCGTTGCCGCCGCGCTCGGTGGCGGCGTTGCCGAAGATCTCCCCCGCAAGCACCCGCGGGAACCAGCGGTCCTGGAACTCCTGCGGCTGCAGGGCAATCGTTTCCACAAACGAGAAGTGGCTGCGCAGCAAGTGGGCTACGTTGGAGTCGGCTGCCGCCAGCTCGATAAGCAGGCGGAACAGGTGCTCATGGCTAACCGGCGAACCACCGTGGCTGGCTGGCACGCGCAAGGTGGTGAATCCTGCGTCCTTGAGCCACTGCACCTGCTCGAAAGGCAGAATGCGCTGCTGCTCGCGTTCGGTAGCGCCCTGCGCGATACGGGCAAATACCTGGCTGAAGTGTGCCAAAAGTTCTTGGTAAGCGGCCTCGGTGTGCTGCTGAGCGGAAGGGCGGAATGTTGCCAAGGCTTCAGTGCTCATGGATGCTCCTTGTAGATTTTGGAATTGGTGTGAAATGGCTAGACGGTACGCGTATCGGCCAATTCGCGAAGTACCTTGCCGGGATTCGCTGCAAGCAGGGTTCTGGTGTACTCATGCTGGGGATTGGAATAGATTTCATCGACGGTTCCCGACTCGACAATTTGTCCACGGCACATCACGCCAACGCGGTGGCTGATCCGTTCCACCACATGCAGATCATGGGAAATGAACAGGTAGGTCAGTTGTTCTTCGCGCTGCAACTGGTCGAGCAACTCAAGTATTTGTTCCTGGGTGAGTACATCCAGTGCGCTCAATGCTTCATCGAGGACGAGAATTTTGGCACCGCTTGCCAGAGCCCGGGCAATGGCGACGCGCTGGCGCTGTCCACCGGAAAGTTCTGCTGGGCGTCTTCCTGCTAGCTGTTCAGGCAGGTTCACCTGTTCCATCAACTGCGCTACTCGCTGGGCACGCCAAGCGGAATCACCCAGACGGTAGTTGACCATTGGTTCAGCGATGATCGAGCCGATCGACTGTCGCGGGTCCAGAGCGGAGTCGGGGTTCTGATAGACCAGTTGCGCGTCCCTCCACAGGTCATAGCGCTGCTTGCCGCTGATGTTGGCGACTTCTCTCCCGTTGACCCGCACGGATCCTTCGGTGGCTGGATGCATTCCCATGATGATTTTCGCTGTTGTGGATTTTCCGGAGCCGGATTCACCGACCAGCGAGAACGTGGTGCCTCGCTGCACTTCGAAACTGACGCCAGAAAGAACCTGGTGCTCGTTGCTGCCTTTGCCGAAGACCTTGCCGAGTCCCTCCACTGTGATCGCGATGTCGTCTGAGGTTGAAGGTTGCTGCCGGTCCTGATGTGCATAGGCCTGATCGAGCAGTGCCTTGGTGTACGGTTCAGTGCTCTGTGCAACCAGCGCCGGAACGCTGCGATCTTCGAGGACCCTCCCCGAATTCATGACCAGTACCCGGTCTGCGATGTCAGTCGCAACAGCCAGATCGTGAGTTACGAAGAGTACAGTGGTTCCCTTCTTCCGGGCCAGCGATACGAAAACTTCCAAAACCGTGCGCTGGACGGTGACGTCCAAGGCGCTGGTGGGTTCATCCGCAATGAGCAGTTGAGGATTCAACGCGAAGGCAATGGCAATCAATACACGTTGCTTCAGCCCGCCAGAAAGCTCGTGCGGAAATTGATCCAGCCGGCTTTCCGCCCGGTCGATGCCAACGCTCTGCATCAGTTCGATTGCCTTAGAGCGCCATTGGGCCTTTGGCACTGAGCGTGACGGATGCAAACGGAATACTTCGATGATCTGGGAGCCAATGGTCTTCACGGGATCCAGCGAGGCGCCCGGGTCCTGCGGGACCAAGCCGATTCCGGCACCACGAATGGCACGCCAGTCGGACAAAGAAAGATTGGTGACTTCAGTACCGCCGAAACGCACGCTTCCCTGGACCTCCGTCCCCTGTGGCAATAGGCCAATCAGGGTCTTGGTCAGCGTTGATTTGCCCGAGCCGGATTCACCGACAATGGCAACGATTTGTCCCGCTGGAATTTCCAAGTTGATGCTGTCAGCAGCTACGGTGCCTTGGGCATACTGGACTGTTAAGTCCTCTATGCGGATCACCGCAGAAGAAGCGTTGCTGGTTGCGTTCATGGTCTTGTCCGTTCATCGAAGAGTAGAGCTAGAAGCGGAATGCCTTGTTGATGGCACGTCCCAGTACGGCTGTCAGCATGACCGCCGACACGATGACCAATCCCGGCAATGTCGTCAGCCACCAAGCCACCGAAAGGTACTGGCGGCCTTCGGAAATCAGCAGTCCCCATTCAGGGGTTGGCGGTGGCGACCCGAAGCCGAGGAACCCTAAACCGGAGATCGCAAGAATTGCAGCACCCAGATCCACAGCTAGCAAGGACAGCACCGGACCGACGATATGCGGGATGATGTGCCGACGCAGCACCGTGAAGTACTTCCCGCCACTCATTAACGCTGCCTGCACGAAATCTCGAGAGCGGACCCTCAGCACCTCTGTGCGCACGAGGCGTGCGAATGCAGCGATCGAGGCGATGCCTACACCCAGGCCCAAGGACAGCGGTCCAGGTTCAGTCGCGGTGACCAGAATCAGCGCAATGAGGAAGGCCGGAACTGCCAGGACAATATCGACAAATCGCATTGCCACGGTATCTGCGAAACGTCCAGCAGTGCCCGCCAGCAGACCGAGGATCGACCCGACAACGCTTCCAACCAAGCACGCCAGGCCCGCGGTCAGCAGCGTCTGGCGCGTTCCGTAGACAACTCGGCTGTAGATGTCACGCCCCAGATGGTCGGTTCCAAACAGGTGATCCGCGGATGGCGCTAGCAGCTTGTCAGCCGGCACACCAGTAATCGGGTCGTGGCCCGTAAAGAGCGATGGAAGAAAAGCCCACGCCACAAATACGGCCAGCGGAATGAGAACCCACCAGGCGGCAAACCAGCGTGCTGCTGGATTTCCTATTTTGGTTGCAGGCTTGGTTGAAGCCATCGGCTGGACATCACTGGCCACCGATCCAACGTGTTCGGTTATGAGACTCATTAGTCCTACTTTCCTTACGCAACAAGCGAGCGGGTTGCGCCGCTTGTTGACGTGACGATGCGTGGATCGAGCTGCGGGTGGATGAGATCAACGAGCAAGTTGACTGCGGTGAAAACGACCGCGGTCAGCAGCACCAATCCCTGGACCAGTGGAATGTCCTGCGCCGTCACTGACTGCAAGATCAGCTGGCCTAATCCCGCGCGGGAAAACACGGTCTCGGTGATGACGGAACCAGCGAGCAAGGCACCAATGGTGATACCGGCAATGGATAGCGCGGCCGGGGCCGCGTTCTTCAAGGTGTGCCGGTAGAAGATCCATGCTTCGCTTGCGCCTTTGGCGCGCAAAACTTCAATAAACGGTTGCCTATTCACTTCCTGCACGCTCTTGATCAGGACCTGGGCAATCGGAGCGCTCAGGTGCACGGCCAACACGAAGATTGGCACCGCCAACGACATGAACGATCCATCCGGGAACAGCGACATCACGCCGAGCTGCACGGCCAACAGCTGCAAGAGCAGCAGCCCCAACCAGAAAACAGGTATCGAAACCATCAAAGGTGGCAGGTTCAGCAGCGCCTTGCGCAACTTCCCGCCTCTGGCTAGGCTCGCAGCCGACGCGATGATCAGGGCGAATACCACTGAAAGAACGAATGCACTGCCAGCCAGAATCAAGGTTGATCCAGCGACTTCCCCGATGCGCGTTGCCACTTCCGAACCATTGGATAACGAATATCCAAGATCCCCGCGAAGCAGCCCGAGCAACTGCGAGAAGTACTGCACGAAGAGCGGCTGGTCGTATCCGTAGTATGCCTTCATCTGGGCAATGGTGGCCGGATCCGCCGCCGAGTCAGTGCTCAGGAAGATCGTGACCGGGTCATTCGGCAAGGATTGCACGGCAATGAAAACCGCTGTGTAGGCAAGCCAGATGACCAGAAGCGCCTGTCCCAGTCGTTTTACGATGTAAGTGCCCATGGATTTGGTTCCTAGCCTTCGCTCTTCCAAGCACCTTGGAAGATGGGCGCGGTACCGGAAGTGAACTCGACGTTCGCCGAGCTATTGGCGCCATAGACCTGGACTTCGTCCCAAAGAACCAGCGTCAGGGCCTTGTCCAGCACCAGGGCACGCTGTTCTTCTTCGACCAGCTTCAGGTGTTCCTCATCGGTGGTCGCCGACTGCTCTTTGGTGAAAAGCTTGTTCAGTTCAGGATCAGCGCGAAGGGTCTGGTTGTTGTTCGCAGGTGCATAGACCGGGCCCAGTCCGCCGTACGCAAACTGGCGAGTTCCGTAGAACTCCACCTTGTCGTCGACAAGTGCGTTGGTCAGGAAAGTATTGTCCGCCGCGCGGTTGATCAGCTGGACGCCGATCTCGCGCCATTGCTGCTCAATCAGTTCGAACGCTGGCTTGATGACTACGGAGTTATTGGAGGTGGAAACCGTGACTTCCAGCTTCTTCCCGTCCTTCTCCCGAATGCCATCTGCGCCCGGCTTCCATCCGGCCTCGTCCAATAACTGCTTGGCCTTTTCCGGGTTATAGGCCAATTCTGCTGACAGGTCTACAAACCCTGGTGCCTTGTGGTTGAGGATCGATCCCGAAATGACATAGCTATCCGAGAGAACGGTGTCTTTGATGGCCTGGCGGTCGATTGCAACCTGGAGTGCCTGGCGGACTTTGACGTCTTCCAGCTTTCCCGAGCCAATGCGCACGGCCGCGTGGTTGGTGGTCAGGTCCACCCCTTCGGCGGCATAAACCTTGCCGCCGCTGGAGGCCAGCACCTGTTCGTCTACCGGCTGCAATCCTCGGACGAGATCCACCTGCCCGGACTGGGCGGCGCCGGCACGGCTAGCGACCTCTGGAAGGTACTTGATAACCAGGGTATCCAGGTAGGCATCGCCCTGGTTCGGGGCAGTTTCTGGCGCCCAGGCGTAGTCATCCCGGCTGCTGAAAACGACTTCTTCATCAGGCTTTTCCGATTCGAAGACGAATGGGCCGGAGCCAACAATCTTGGAGATCGAAGACTGCGCGGCATTGTCCAGTTCAAGGGTCTTCGGGGACACCAAACCAGCAGTTACGGAGGAAGTCGATCTAAGGAAATTGGCATCTGGCCGCTTGAGCGTAACCTTTACCTTGTTGTCCCCTACGACCTCTGCCGACTTATAGGCAGCAAAGTCAACGTTTGGCGCAATCTGGGCAGACTTGATTCCCTTTCCAAGGGCGTCCAGGTTCAGCTTCACAGCCTCAGCATCCAGCGTGGAGCCGTCTGAGAAAGTGACACCGTCGCGAATGGTGAAGGTGAACTCCGTCTGGTCTTCATTGGCTTCGAATTCGCTGGCGATCCAGCCAACCAGTTTGCCGGCTTCCACATCGTAGTAGGTCAGGCGATCAAGCACTGAGTTCAGAACATTCGCTTTCTCATAGAAGCGTGCTGCCTGAGTCTGCCAATTGTTGATAGGGGTAACTTCAGCGAAGGTGAAGGTGCCACCTTCAACCGGAGTCTCTGGATCGGCTGCTGCTTGCGCTGCGCCAGTCTTAGTGGCGTTGCCTCCGCACGCGGTGAGCGACAAGCCCAGAACGGCAAGAATCGCAGTGGTCTTCAGTCCAAAATGTGCTGTACGCATGATTTCAAATGTCCTCTCGGTTGGTGACCCGAGGATTACGCCTAGATTCGCTGCACGTTCTGCCATGATTTGGGGGAATACTCTTGGCGAGTTTCTCCCTGCAGACCGTCGTGAAAATTAGCAATCTCCATCGGTCCCGGCCTTAGCACCGCTCCCGTTTACGGGTGGTTGCTGCGACTTCAACGAGCCAGGTCTCTCGGTCGCTCTGGATGGGGTGTCCGGCTGTACCGGCCGAACAATTCAAGTCTGCAACCCGTGAATTCAGCAGACAAGCGTTACGTAAGACAGCGGTCATGAAGTCACACAACGCATCCTGAAATGCCCGATGTTCGTCATATTGGGCGTAATGCACCGTCACAAGTCCAAGGGTTAAGCATCTTGACGGAAAATCCTTGACACTGCCAGCCTCGGCGGAGAAAATGTGCCATCTGGAGCGCGAAGCGGCTCGGCACCTGTCGGTGCCGAGCCGCTTCGCGCTCGCCGATCCGCACGGCGCAATGGCAGTTCCGTCAGGAACCGGAGACCGGGGTGAGCACTCCCTGGACCAGCGGATCCTCGGTCGTGGCCAGGTACTCCTGCAGCCGCGGATCGGAGAATGCTTCCACCAGCTTCTGCGCATCGGCGCTCTTGGCGTACTCCGCGCCCATGACCAGGCGGGAGGCGAAGGTCTTGGGCGGCTCGGGGAACAAGATCCCCTGTTCGCGGTCGACCTTGCCCGCATCGAACTGGGAGACGTAGCCGATCGCCACACCGACGTCGTCGAGCATGCGCGGCATCGCCAGCAGGTCGGCTTCCTTCAATTCGAAGCCCCGGGGGTTATCGATGACATCGGGGATCTTCGCGGTGCGCGGTTCGATGTCAGGGTCCAGGCCGAGCAGGCCCTCGCGTTGCAGCAGCCACAGCGCCTGGCCCTGGTTGGCCACATCATTGGGCAACAGCAGCGAGGCGCCACGCGGGATGTCCTCGACCGAGTCGTAATGGTTCGAATAGAGCCCGAAACCCCACTGGAAGAGCTCCACCGTGGGTTCCAGCTCGACCCCGGCAGCCTCAGCGGACTGCTTCATGTACCACTGGTGCTCGAAAATCGTGGCATCGAATTGGCCGCTGGCCACCGCCTGGTTGGCCTGGATCGGATCCTGCAGCCCGACCTTCTCGATTTCGATGCCGTAGTCCGGCGCGATCTGCTGCGCCACGAAATCCAGGATCTTCTCCTCCCCGGCCATGGCCGGTTCGAAGTGGACGGTGAACTTCGTCTGGTTTCCGGCGGCCGAAGCGGCGGCAGGGGCGGAGCGCTGCTGGCCCAGCAGCACGCCGAGGATGAGGGCGGCCACGGCCGCGAGAGCGGCGATGGTCCAGGGAAGGGCATTGCGGTTCTTGCGCAGCGTGAAGCCGTGGTCGTGCCCGGTGTGCGGTGTAGTCATGGTCTCGCTCGTTCGTTCGTCGTTGGTGTTCAGGGACGCGCCAGGGCGCGGGCGATGCGGTCGCCGAGGAATTGGACAATTTGCACGGTCAGGATCAGCACCACGATGGTCGCCAGCATGACGTTCATGTCGAAGCGCTGGTAGCCGTAGGTCACGGCGAGATAGCCGATGCCCCCGGCCCCGATGGTCCCGGCGATGGCCGAATACTCGATCATCGAGATGGTGTTCAGCGTGATGGCCGAAGCCAGGGCCGGCAGCGCCTCGCGGATCTGCGTGGTGCCGATGATCTGCGCGGCCGAACCGCCGGTCACCAGCCCTACGGCCAGATTGTGCCTCGGCAGGTCGTTCAGCGCGTTCTGCACCAGCCGGGCGAAGAACGGGATGCCGGCAATGGTCATGGGCACGGCGGCCGCGGCAATGCCGATGGTGGTGCCGGTGACCCATTTGGTGAACGGTATGATCGCTGCCATCAGCACCAGGAACGGCAGGGAGCGCCCCATGTTGGCGATCCAGCTGAGCACCGCATGGAGGCGCGCCCTCGGGAAGAGCCCCTGCCGATCGGTGTTGTATAGCGCGATGCCCATCAGTCCTCCGAGGCTGATGACCAGGGCCATGACGATTCCGACCATGGCCCAGGTCTGGCCGTAGGCCGGCAGCATCAACGCGGGCAATTGCTGCCACGGAGTGTCGGTGCCCACGGCTGCGCTTTCAAATGGGATTCTCATGCGTTGGCCTCCACCAGTTCGTGATTGTTGCGGGCCAGGCTGCCCGGGTCGGCCTGCAGGCCCCACCCGTCCAGCAACCGGAGCAGGTCCTGAGGGGTCGCGCCCTGCACGCCCAAGCGCACTCGGCCCAAGGTCCCCTCATGGTGCGCCTCGACGGCGCCGCCAAGCAGGGCCACCGCGATCCCGTGCTCGATGCCCAGGCGGGAGATCCAGCCGGGATCGACCCGGTCCTTGCGGTAGGCCACCGTCACGGCATAGTCGAAGCCTGCCGGCAGTTCCTCGGACCGCAGCGGCAGCAGCTTCTCCCCGGTCGCCGAGCCAGGCGAGGCCACCAGCTCATGCAGGGCTCCGTGCTCGGCAATGCGCCCGCTGGCCAGCTGGGCGACCTCGTCGGCCACATGCCGCACCACATCCATCTCATGGGTGATCAGGATGATGGACAGGCCCAGGTCGCTGCGCAGCGAATCCAGCAGCCCCAGCACCTGGTGCGTGGATTCGGGATCCAGGCCCGAGGTGGCTTCGTCGGAGAGCAGCAGCCGCGGCCGCAGGGCCAGGGCCCGGGCGATGCCGACGCGTTGCCGCTGGCCGCCGGAGAGCTGCCCGGGATAGGCGTCCGCCTTCTCCAGCAGCCCGACCCGGTCCAGCAGCTGGGCCACCCGCTGCTGCATTTCGTGGTGGACCACCCCGAGGTTCCGCAGCGGAAGTGCCACGTTCTCGGCGACGCTCAGCCGGCTCAGCAGGGCCGAGTTCTGGAAGATCGTGCCGATGGCGCGGCGTTCGGCGCGCAGCGCCCTGCCCGAGAGCGCGCCGAGGTCCTTGCCGTCGATGAGGATCTGCCCGCTGCTGGGCTTCTCCAGCAGCGAGATGCAATGGGACAGGGTCGATTTGCCGGCCCCGGAAGGGCCGACCACTGCCGTGATCGAGCCTTCCGGCACCGACAGGTCGATCCCCTTGAGCACTTCGATGCGCCCCTGCGCGGTGTCATAGTGCTTGTGCAGATCCTTGATCTCAATCATGTGCTGCGTGCTCCTTGGCTGTTGCACCGTGAAGGACTGCCCAGGGCCGAGGTTGAGCCGGCTCGTAGCCAGGCGTGGCCCGGTGGCAGCCACTGCTCCATCGGTCCTGGCGGTAGCACCGTCCCGCGGTTCGGGTGGTTGCTGCGACGTCAACGAGCCAGGTCTCTCGGTCGCTCTGGATGGGTTGCCCGGCCTTGGCGGCCAGGTGTTCCCAGTCTGCGTTCCATGTCCGAACCGAGCCAAGAGTTGCGCAACACTGCGACATCACGTCATCCCCGGACTGGAAAAGCGGGCTGCCGGCGTCATTTTCGGCGTCATGATTTGTCGCATTGCCCCTCATGTGACCCTTTGAGTAGGAGGTGCTCCTGCGGATTTGCGCTCAGCCGGGGGGCCTTCTCCGGCAACCGCCGGCAATTGGTGCCCCGGCCCGGCATCGGGAATACGCGCTGCTGGCCTACGGTTGGAATCACTGACTGCTTTTGAAAGGACTGCCATGAAGATTGCCGTGACCGGAGCCACCGGACAGCTTGGAAATCTAGTCGTCGATGCGCTGCTGGCGCGCGGCGCGAAGGCCGCTGATCTGGTTGCCATTGGACGTTCAGCGCAGAAGCTGGAACCGCTGGCGGGCAAAGGCTTGGAAACCCGCGTTGCTGATTACAACGTTGAGCAGGCACTGATATCCGCGCTGAAGGGCGTAGACAAGTTGCTGTTGATTTCAGCCAGCGAGGTAGGCCAGCGCGTGGCGCAGCATGAGAACGTCATCAACGCCGCCAAGAAGGTGGATGTCCAGCTGATCGCGTACACCTCTATTGCCAACGCTTTGACCGGCGGAATGAAGCTTGCCGAGGAGCATATCGCCACCGAACGCCTGCTGGCCGGTTCCGGCATCGATTACGTGCTGCTGCGCAATGGCTGGTACATCGAGAACTACACGGACCAGCTGATGGGCTACCTCAACAGCGGCATGGTGCTCGGTGCCGCCGGCGAGGGCAAGATCAGTGCAGCGGCTCGGGCCGATTACGCCGATGCCGCCGCGGCGGTACTGCTCTCGGAGGAGGAGCAAAGTGGCAAGATCTACGAGCTGGGCAGCGACAAGCCGTTCACCCTCACCCAGCTCGCTGGCGCCGTTGGCGCTGCTGCCGGACAGGATGTTGCCTACCAGCAGATGGATCCCGAACAGCTGGAAAAGATCTATGCGGATGCCGGAGTCCCCGCAGCATTCGCCCACATTCTCGTCGATACCGATCTGCGCGTTCGCGAAGGCGCGCTAGAGGTCAACTCCGGCGATCTGGCCAAGCTGATCGGCCGGACTCCGGCTTCCCTGGGCAAGGTCATCAAGGAGAACCTGGACAAGTAATCCATGGGGCTAAGAGTTTAATCGGGCAGTCATTCGCGGCATTCAATGCCGTGGTGGCTGCCCGACTGTTTTACGTGTCATAACCAAACATATTCGCTGGACAAGGGCGGAATTAGCGCACGGATAACAAGTGCTGCGTGTCACAACCACGCACGGCATACCGTTCCCGTAAATTTGCGCATACTTCATCCCCACCTTTCCAGGAGATCAAAGTATGTCACGAGCACGATTACGGTCAGTTGCCTGCGCGGCAGTTATCGCCTTGGGCCTGGGCGCTTTCTCAGCCCTTCCGGCGAGCGCGGAACCACGGCACACCCAGAAAGACTCGACGGCCATTGGCACCGGCGGGGCAGTTTCCTCGGTAGACCCGGAGGCCACCGCCGCCGGCATTGAAGTTCTGCGCAAGGGAGGCAATGCCGTGGATGCGGCCGTGGCCACTGCGGCGGCACTGGGTGTCACCGAACCCTACAGCGCGGGCATTGGCGGTGGCGGATATTTCCTCTACTACGATGCGAAGTCCGGCAAGGTCAGCACCATTGACGGCCGCGAGACCGCACCAGCTGGCATCTCCCATGATGCTTTCATCGACCCGGCAACGGGCGATCCGTACAACTTCACCCCGGAACTGGTTACCAGCGGCGTGGCAGTTGGCGTACCCGGAACCTTGGCCACTTGGCAACGCGCCCTGGATAACTGGGGATCGCAGAACCTGAAGCAGGTCCTGCGCCCGGCAACGCAGATTGCTTCGCGCGGCTTCGTAGTTGACGAGACTTTCCGCGAACAGACGCTGGATAACAAGGAACGTTTCAACGCGTTCGACTCCACCAGCCAATTGTTCCTGCCCGGCGGCGATGCTCCCCAGGTCGGGACTATTTTCAAGAATCCAGATCTCGCCGCCACCTACCGAATGCTGGCCAAGCAAGACCTTGACGGTTTCTACGAAGGGCCATTGGCTACCGAAATCGCCCAGAGCGTTCAGGCGCCGCCCACCAGCGATGACACTACTCTCCCGGTTCCTGCAGGAACCCTGAGTACCGCGGACCTTGCCGGCTACGAAGTGGTGGAGCAAGCTCCGACAACGGTGAATTACCGCGGCTACGAAGTCTTCGGCATGGCCCCGTCTTCCAGCGGCGGAACGACCATCGGCGAATCGCTGAATATCCTTTCTGAGTTCAACCTCTCAGCGATGGATGAGCCCGATGCCTTGCACCTTTATTTCGAGGCCACTGCGCTGGCCTATGCCGACCGAGGAAAGTTCGTGGGTGATCCGGCATTTGTCCAGGTCCCCACCCAGGCCTTGACCGACAAGCTGTTCGGTGCGGATCGGGCGTGCGCTATTGATCCGCAACAGGCTGCGGTTAAGCCAGTGGCCCCTGGCGATGTCGAAAACTATGATGGCCGATGCCCTGCAGACACCGGTGAACCGGTGGCAGAGCAGGATACGGAGAATATCTCCACCACCCACCTGTCGGTCGTTGACCGCTGGGGCAACATGGTTTCCTACACGTTGACCATCGAGCAGACCGGTGGTTCGGGCATGGTGGTTCCCGGTCGCGGTTTCCTGCTGAACAACGAGCTGACCGATTTCTCCACGGTGTACGATCCGGCAGATCCGAACCGCATCGATCCGGGCAAGCGCCCGCGTTCATCGATGACGCCAACCATCGTTTTGCAGGATGGCAAGCCGGTGCTGGCTATTGGCTCCCCCGGTGGTTCAACCATCATCACCACCGTATTGCAGACGCTGGTGAACCGCATTGATCTGGGCATGGACATCAGCCAGGCCATTGCCGCACCGCGCGCCTCCCAGCGCAATACGGCAGCTGTTACGGCGGAACCGGAGTTCATCGACGCGCACGGCGCAGCTCTGGAAGCCTTTGGCCACAAGCTCACTGCGGCCGGGGATTCCTTCACCCCGCAGGCGGAAATCGGTGCGGTTGAAGCGGTAGAAATCGCTGCCGATGGCACGCTCACAGCCGCAGCCGAGCCTTCGCGGCGCGGTGGCGGTTCAGCGATGGTGCTGGAACCGATCGACTAGCCAGATACTCACACGGCGGCCTTGGGCAACATCTAACGCGTTGCCCAAGGCCGCCGTGTGCTCTTTGGCTAGGTTTCTACGCCTGAGGAGCCAAGCGGTTGGCCACCTTGTACTTCGCGGCGCGGTGCGTGTCCTTCACGCGATCGCCCTCGCCGAACAGCTTGTTGCGCAGCGAGCCCTCGGCGTAGTCGGTCTTGTAGACCCCGCGGGCCTGTAGTTCGGGAACCACGTACTCCACGACGTCCTCGAAGGTGCCCGGGGTGACGGCATAGGCCAGGTTGAAGCCGTCAACGTCGGTGTGCTCCACCCAGTCGATGAGCTTTTCGGCTACCTCGGCGCCCGAGCCCACGGAGACCGGACCGAATCCGCCGACGCCGATCCATTCGGCCAGCTGGCGGATGGTCCATGGCTTTCCGGTATCGCCACTGGCCTTCTTGAAGGTTTCCACCGAGGACTGGATGGCGTTGGACTTCACGTCGTCACCGATGACATCGTCTGGCCCGTAGACGGACATGTCGATGCCGGTCCAGCCCGAAAGCAGTGCCAGCGAACCTTCGATATCCACGTAGGAGGCGTAGTCTTCGAATTTCGCCTGGGCAAGTTCGGAAGTTTCGCCGGTGATGATGGTCTGCATGGCGAAGACCTTGATGTCGTAGCGGCCACGGCCCGCGGCCTCAGCGGCGTCGCGGATCTTGGCAACCGCTTCCTTGAGCAGGTCGCGGGTAGGGCAATTCACGAAGATCGCCTCGGCGTTCGACGCCGCGAATTCGGTGCCGCGCTTGGAAGCGCCGGCCTGGTAGATCACCGGGGTGCGCTGGGTGGAAGGCTCGGTGATGGCGATGCCCGGAACCTTGAAGTACTTGCCTTCGTGGTTGATCGGGTGCACCTTGCCCGGGTCGGTGTAGATCCCGGTTTCCTTGTCGTTTTGCACCGCGTCGTCTTCCCACGAGCCTTCGAGCAGCTTGTAGACCACTTCGAGGTACTCATCGGCGTGGTTGTAGCGCTCGTCGTGCTCCATCTGGTCTTCCTGGCCCATGTTGCGGGCGGCCGATGGCAGGTAGCCGGTAACCACGTTCCAGCCCACCCGTCCATTGGTCAGGTGGTCCAAGGTGGCCAGGCGGCGGGCGAAGGCGTACGGGTGCTCATAGGCGGTGCCGGCAGTGACGCCGAAGCCCAGATTCTCGGTCACGGCGGCCATAGCCGAGACCAGCATCATCGGGTCGTTGACCGGTGCCTGGGCGCCGGAGCTCAGCGGGGTCACATTGGTGCCCTTGTAGACGTCGTAGGTACCCAGCACATCTGCCAGGAACAGCCCGTGGAACTTGCCCTTTTCCAGCACCTTGGCCAGGTGGGTCCAGTAGCCCAGGGTGTTGTAGGTCGATGCCTTGTCATCCGGGTGGCGCCACAAGCCCGGTGACTGGTGGACCACGCAGTTCATATCGAATGCGTTGAATAGGATCTCGCGCTTGTTCTCGCTCATTGTTGTGCCCCCGTAAATCGGTTAAGTGAATTGTTGCTGGTCTGTGCCAGGCCCTAGGCCCGATGGGTCGAGTCTTCGCCGGTAACTGACAGGCGCTGCGGCTGGACCCCGTTGATCTCGTAGTCCCCGACGATGCGTGCCTTGTAGATCGCCGGGTTATGCGTGGCAATGGTCCGCGCGTTGCGCCAGTGCCGGTCCAGATTGCAGCCGCTTCTGGTCGACGAAGCTCCAAGCCCGTCGAAAATCTTGCTGGTCACTCCGATAGCCAACGGCTGGACCACGGTTTGCGCGCGGTTGGCGGCAAGCTCGCAGACCGCATAGCGCTCTTCATCGTTCAACCCCGGATCGCCCAGAGCCGCTTCGACTTCAAGCACCGCTCCGATGACTACGGAGTCAGCAGCGAAGGATTCCGCTGATACTTCGCCCACCAGCTGCAGCACCTGGGGTTCCTGGTAAACAGGGACACCGGTACCGGTGGTGAAGATGCGGGTTCGCGACTGCACCGCACGGCGCAGGTCGTTCAGTGCCGCGCGGGCGATGCCCGCCTGCACCGCCATGAGAACCAGCTGGAAGATGGCAGCTTCGGAGTCATTGGTCTGCTGCGGCATGAAGCAATCCACCGGGACCTGGCGGAACTCGGTGGTCCCGGTTCCGGTCAGCCCCTGGCCGAAGCCATCCCAGTCATCAAGGATCTTCACGCCGCTTCGCTGGGTGGAGACTACCGCAATCTGGCGTCCGGCCAGTTCCGGGTGGGACACGGCAACGGTGGTCCAGTCGGCAAAGATGGTGCCCGTGCAGTAGTACTTCTCGCCGTCGACGACCCAGCGGCCATCCACGAGGCTGGCTGCGGTGTTCAAGGTGCCCAGGGCATTGCCCCCGCGTTCGGTATAGGCGTTGCCGATGATCTGGCCGGCGGCAATGCGCGCGATCCATTTCGTGCGCAGCGCCTCGTCATCCAGCGCCAACACGTTTTCCACGAAGGCGATGTGCGCACGCCACAGCTGTCCGACGTGGGAGTCCGCCTCGGACAGCTCGATGAGCAAACGGAATACATCTGACAGCCGGGCCCCGTAGCCTCCGTCTGCCACAGGAAGTCGCAGCGCGCCGAAGCGTTCGCGATTGAGCAATCCCACCTGTTCGAAGGGAAGCACCCGGTTCAGGTCGCGGTCTTTGGCGTTCGCAGCGATCTGGGAGAACACCGGACGGAAAATTCCAGCGAGCCGGTCGTACTGCTCATCCGCGCTAGGTCCCGGCGTAATTTTCAGCAATTGCCTTGTCGGAAGCTGTTCTTCGAAATTGTCCAGTTCCAGCGCGGTGGCCTGCGAAGGATCACTGAGCTGGTTGAAGTCCAGTCCGTCGGCATTGGGCGAATGGCCAATAGGCATCAAAATTCTCAATTCTTTCCATCGGTCCTGGCGGTAGCACCGTCCCGCGCTTGGGGTGGTTGCTGCGGCGTCTTCGAGCCAGATCTCTCAGCCGCTCTGGATGGGTCGTATCCATTTGTAGCCGTAACAATCGTGCGATTCCAAGCCCCGAAGTCACATTTCGTCTCGCGATGCGCACGGGGTTGGACGGCACTTGCGCGACCTATTGCCGGTGAGACCGAAGATGACTTGCACAGAATTGGCGAATGTCGCCCAAACACGCATCTAATGAAATAAATAACGAAATATCCTCCACATGTGACGTAGTTATCGAATATTTTTCATGTTACGCAAGATTTGCGTTCAATTCGTTCGAATGCCTGTAATGGATGAGTAACCATCCCGAGCGGCCGAGAGATCTGGCTCTACGACGCCGCAGCAACCACCTACGGACTACCCTCCGCAGGCCGGTGCTACCGCCAGGAACGATGGAGATGAATCATGGCTCTTACTTACGCAGCGCCCCCAACGGGGACAAGCGCCGCCTCTTCTGGTGCATTGGATGTCAGCTTCACCGACGTCTCACGCACCTTTACTACCAAGAAGGAAAGCCGCACCGTACTAGCGGCTATCAACTTGCAGATAACCGCGGGCCAGGTCGTCGCGATCCTCGGTGCCAGCGGCTGCGGCAAGTCCACCCTGCTGCGTTCGGTATCCGGCCTGGACCACCCGTCGACCGGTTCCATCCGCACGGGCAACCACGATGTGAACGGCATCAACGATCTGTGCGCCGTCGCTTTCCAAGAACCGCGATTGCTGCCATGGCGATCGGTTCGCGAAAACATTGCCCTCGGGCTGGCACCAGGCACTGAAAAGTCCGCCGGCGAGACGCTCATCGATGAACTGATCGAGCTCACCGGATTGAGCCACGCAGCGCACCTGCGCCCACGGGAAATTTCCGGCGGCATGGCCCAGCGGGTATCGCTGGCCCGCGCATTGGCCCGCCGCCCAGGAGTGCTGCTCCTAGACGAACCCTTCGGCGCACTGGACGCACTGACCCGCTTGAAGATGCAAGACCTGCTGCTGTCCATCCACAAGTCGTTCCCCACCACCGTTTTGATGGTGACCCACGATGTGGATGAAGCCTTGACGCTCGCTGATCGGGTCATTGTCCTGGGCCGCGCCGGCACCACCGGCGCCGCAAGCGTCATCGAGGACCTGTCCTTGCACGCCGCTCAACCGCGTCGGCACACCGACAGCCAGTTTGCCGCACACCGCGCACATCTGTTGCGCCTGCTGGGCGTCGATCCCACCAATCACTAGCCCCATGCGCCTCACGGCGCCTTGGAGTTTTCATCCCAAGTGGCTAGTTTCCACCTCACTTGCACGCACATTATTAGGATTTTCTATGCTTTCGAACCGCTTCACCCGCCGTACCGCATTGTCCGCCGCCGCCCTGCTGCTTGGCACCTCGGCGCTTGCCGGTTGCGCCGGCGAAAACGCTACGGCCGCCAACGCGGACAAGACGCTGTCCATCGATTTCGCTACCTACAATCCACTGAGCCTGGTGCTCAAGGAGAAGGGCTGGCTGGACGAAGCTGCTAAGGAATCCGGCGTCAGCGTTGAATGGATCCAGTCCGCTGGTTCCAACAAGGCCAACGAAGCGCTGCGAGCTGACGCAATCGACGTGGGCTCCACCGCAGGTTCGGCCGCATTGCTGGCCCGCTCCAACGGTTCGCCGATCAAGACCATCGCGTTGTACTCGCAGCCTGAATGGGCCGCGCTGGTGATCGGCAAGGATTCGAAGATCAGCTCCGTGAAGGATCTGAAGGGCAAGACCGTCGCAGCCACCAAGGGCACCGACCCGTACTTCTTCCTGCTGCAGAGCTTGGAAGAAGCCGGGCTCAGCGAAGACGACATCAAGCTGCAGAACCTGCAGCATGCCGACGGGCGTACCGCATTGGCCAATGGTTCGGTTGATGCTTGGAGCGGCTTGGATCCGATCATGGCCGCCGCCGAAGAAGACGGCGCCTCGCTGGTATACCGCAACCTTGATTTCAACACCTACGGTGCGCTGAATGCCCGCGAAGACTTCATCGAAGAAAGCCCGGAACTGGCGCAGCTGGTGGTCGACTCCTACGAAAAGGCGCGTGCCTGGGCTACCGAGAACCCTGAAGAGACCGCCGAGATCCTCGCAGACGTGGCCGGCCTGGGGCCTGAGGTTGCCACCACGGTGATCGAAGAACGCTCCAACCTCGATGTTCCGGCAGCACCTAGCGAAAAGTACACCAGCGTGCTGCTCAACATCGGCCCGACCCTGGTAGCCAGCGGCGATGTCTCCAAGCAGGAATCGGTCGATGAAGCTCTGGCGACCCTGGTCGATGACCAGTTCGCCACCCAGGCCGATGCAACAAAGATTTCCGGAGAATAATCAGCGATGAGTACTCCAACCGTGCCTCAAACCCGCAAGGCCCAGCCCGCGGGCAGACAGAAATCAGAAATCGCGGCCACCATCTTGCGCGCACCGAAGTGGTTGCTCGCATCGGTTCTTCCGATTCTCACACTGGCCGTGTGGCAATACGTGACCGTCACCGAAATCGTTGCCCCGTGGACCCTGCCTACGCCCGGCTCTGTTGCGGCTGCAGCCGTTGAGCTTTTCCAAGATGGCGAGCTCGGCCCGCATATCGGTATCTCGACCCAGCGCGTCCTGCTCGGTTTCTTCTTCGGCTCGCTGCTGGGCCTGGCCTTCGGCGCCCTGGTCGGCTTGTCCAAGCTGGCCGACGCATTCTTGGGCCTGAGCATCAGTGCGCTGCGCGCGGTCCCTTCCCTAGCGTGGGTCCCGCTGCTGGTTTTGTGGATGAAATACGGAGAAGACTCGAAGGTCACTCTGGTGATCATCGGCGCGTTCTTCCCGGTCTTCACCACCGTCGCTTTGGCCTTGCGCCATGTCGATGCCCAGCTCGTTGAAGCCGCCCGTTCCTTCGGCCTCAAGGGCCTGAAGCTGCTGCGCACCGTGCAGCTTCCAGCAGTGGTTCCGGCCATATTCTCCGGACTGCGCCTGGCATTGGCCCAAGCGTGGCTCTTCCTCGTAGCCGCCGAACTTCTCGGCGCCTCCATGGGCCTGGGCTTCTTGCTCACCGATTCGCAGAACAATGGCCGCTTGGATCGCCTGATCATGACCATCGTCCTGCTGGCTATCTTCGGCAAGATCACCGATGCCCTGCTCTCCGTGGCTGAACGCTGGGCCATCAAGCGCTGGACCTAAAAGCCACCTGCAGCATCGGCCGAAATCACACAACCTTCCGCACCCAACCCAAGGAAACTTTGCAATGACCACCGAATTGGCACACACCTCAGCAGCCGCATCCGAGGCAGCCCGCCAGGAATTCTGGGACGAAGCGGCAAACCTCCTTGACTGGGATACCCCCTGGCACACCACCAGCCAGATCCTCCCGGCAGATCCAGCAGCCCAACGCGGTCCGCAAATCTCCTGGTACCTGGGCGGAAAGCTGAACGCCGCGGTGAACTGCGCGGACCGCCACGTGGCCGCCGGCCACGGCGACAAGGTAGCCCTGTACTTCGAAGGCGAGCCCGGCGACCGCGTGGCTGTGACCTACAAGAACCTGCAAGAACGCATCTCGCAGGCCGCCAACGCCTTGGAATCCCTGGGCGTGGTCAAGGGCGACCGAGTAGTGATCTACCTGCCGGTGCTCATCGAAACCATTGTCATCACCCTGGCCTGCGCCCGCATCGGCGCCATCCACTCGCTGGTCTTCGGCGGGTTCTCGGCCGAGGCGCTGAAGTTCCGTGTGGAAGACACCAAGGCCAAGGTACTGGTCACCACCGATGGCCAGTTCCGCCGCGGAACCTCCGTCCCGGTCAAGGACAATGCCGACGCCGCGGTTGCCGGTGAGAATGAAATCGAAAAGGTGCTGGTCATCCGCCGCACCGGCGATGAAATTCCGTGGACCGAAGGCCGCGATGTGTGGTGGCACGATGTCGTGGACACCCAATCCACGCAGCATCAGGCGCAGGCTTTTGATTCGGAAACCCCGTTGTTCATCATGTACACCTCGGGTACTACGGGCCAACCAAAAGGCCTGGTGCACACCACCGGTGGTTACCTGACCCAGGCGGCCGCCAGCTACAACCTGCTGTTCGCCAACCCGGATGAATCCCAGCGGGCCGATGACGTGCACTGGTGCACCGCGGACCTGGCCTGGGTCACTGCGCACACCTACGAGATCTACGGGCCGCTGGCCAACGGCGTCACCCAGGTGATCTACGAGGGCGTGCCCAACGCACCGCATCCGGGCCGGCACTTCGAAGTCATCGAACGCTACAAGGTCACCAGCTACTACACCGCACCGACCCTGGTCCGTTCGCTGATGGGCTGGTTCCCCGAGGGCCTGCCGGCCAAGTACGACCTGTCTTCGATCAAGATCGGCGGCACCGTGGGCGAAGCGGTGAATCCGGAAGCCTGGAAGTGGTTCCGCGAGCAGATCGGCCGGGACAGCGCCGCGGGCCTGCCGATGGTCGATACCTGGTGGCAATCCGAGTCCGGTGCAACCATCCTCTCCCCGCTGCCCACCGATGACCACTTCAAGCCAGGATGCGCCGCACGGGCGCTGCCCGGAATTTCAGTGGACATTGTCGATGCCGAGGGCCGCAGCGTGGCACCGAACCAGCAGGGAAATATCGTTATCACCCAGACCGGACCGTCGATGGCGCGTACCGTCTGGGGCAATCCGCAGCGCTACTACACCAGCTACTGGGAACAGTACGTGCAGCAGGGCTGGTTCCTGGCTGGTGACGGGGCCCGCTTCGATGAAGACGGGGACATCTACATCCTGGGCCGCACCGATGACGTGATCAACATTTCCGGCCACCGCCTGTCCACCATTGAAATCGAGTCGGCACTGGTCACCCATCCCGGCGTGATCGAGGCCGGCGTCTGCCCGACCGCCGATGCCAAGACCGGCCACGCGGCCACCGCTTTCGTGGTGCCGCTGGATGCCAGCTTGATCTGCGAGCACCCAGATGAGCAGCTCGGGGCACGCCAGGCCGAATTCATTGCGCAGTTGCGCTCCACCGTGGCAACGCAGATCGGACCGATCGCCAAGCCGCGCGAGGTCGTGCTGGTCCCGGACGTGCCCAAGACCCGCTCGGGCAAGATCATGCGCCGTCTGCTCACCCAGCTGTTCGAAGGCTCTAAGCTCGGGGACACCACGAGCTTGCAGAATGAGCCGTGCATCCCGCAGATCAACGAGGTCTGCCGAGCACGCGACTAGCCTTTACACGGGTTGACGCAATGAGGGACTCTGCCTTCAGGCAGAGTCCCTCATTGCGTTAACGGCTAGGAGTTCTTGGGCTCGGTTGCCTTGCTGTCGCCATCAGCTGCGTCCGGCTTGCTGCCGGAGGCCGGATCGACGGTGGCTTCGGTGGCGAAGATCTTTGCTTCGCCCGACTTCTCATCGGCGACGACCATCGGGATTTCAGTGGTCAACAGGCTGAACCCGCTGCCCTCATGGCGCTCGACGCCTTGGACCACGGAGTGCTCCAGAACCTCGCGGGCGACCTTTCCGCGAAGGATCAGAGGATCCTTGCTCAAATCCTTCCAGATCGCCACGCAGAGCAGCAGCATCACGATCACGAACGGCAATGCCGAGACGATGGTGATGTTCTTCAGGCCGTTCAAGGCCTCTGCCGGGTGGTCCCCGCCAGCCAAGAGCATGACTGCTGCAACAGCACCGGTTGCCACGCCCCAGAAGATCACGGACTTCTTCGAAGGATTTTCAGCGCCTCGTTCACTGAGCGCGCCCATCACGATCGATGCCGAGTCCGCACCGGTCACGAAGAAGATCGCGATCAGCAGCACAGTGACAACCATCAGTAAGACGGCCACCCAGTTGGCAACCGGCAAGCTGCCCAGCAGGTCGAAGAGCACCAGGTCGAAGTTGATATCCGGTGCGCCGTCGACCATATTGGCCAGCTTCTGGCCGGTTTCCCCGGCACGCTCTGCGCGTTCCTGGATGCCAATTGCGCCGCCACCGAAGATGGCGAACCAGATCAAGGTCACGGTGGACGGCACCAGCAGCACGCCGGTGACGAACTGGCGGATGGTGCGGCCACGCGAAATACGGGCAATGAACAGACCCACGAATGGGCTCCAAGAGATCCACCAAGCCCAGTAGAACACGGTCCACGACGAGAGCCAGTCGGACATCGCGCCGTCACCGGAGGCTGCGGTGCGCGAGGCCATTTCCGGCAGATCGCCAATGAAGGCGCCCACGGCGTTCGGGATGTCGTTCAAGATGAACAAGGTTGGACCGCCGATGAAAACGATCAGCGCCAGGATCAAGGCCAGCACCATATTGGTATTGGACAGCCACTGGATGCCGCGTTCAATGCCGGACACTGCCGAAGCAACGAACATTGCAGTCAGGATCGCAATGATGACTACCAGTACGCCGGAGCCTACCTTTTCCATCATGCCGGTGGCTTGGATGCCACCGCCGATCTGCAGTGCGCCAAGGCCCAACGAGCAGGCCGAGCCGAAGAGGGTGGCGATGATTGCCAGGACGTTGATGATTCGTCCGCCCCAGCCGTGGACTGCACGTTCACCGAAGATCGGGGTGAACATGGCGGAGAAGAGCTGCGGGCGGCCCAGGCGGAAGCTTCCATAAGCCATGCCCAAGCCGACGATGGCGTACATCGCCCACGGGAACAGGGTCCAGTGGAAGAGGGTGGTGCCCATGGCGGTGCTCAGCGCAGCATCCGTGGAGCCCTCCACAGTGCCTGGCGGAGGCGACATGTAGAAGTAGAGCGGTTCGCCAACCCCATAGAAGACCAGGCCGATGCCCATGCCGGTCGCGAACATCATCGAGATCCATGAAATAGTGCTGAACTTCGGCTTCTCGTCATCCTTGCCCAGCGGGATGCGGCCGAAGTTCTTCGCGGCAACGACAATAGCGAAAACAGCGAATACCGAGGCTGCGATGACAAACAGCCAGCCGGTATTGGTGATGACCCAGTCAAGGGCGGCGGTCGAGACAGTGCCCAGACCGGCCGGGGTGATGAAACCCCAGATAATGAATGACCCCAGATAATGAATGCCAGCGCCAAAGCGCCGGCAATGCCGAATACCCAGTAGTCCGTTCCGGAAAGCGAATATTTCTTAGGTCGCCGTTGCCGAGCTGTGTGCAGCTGGCCGACGAGGTCTTCAAACGATTGATCCGTCTGCTTCATTGCGTTCTTCCTTCACTGGTGAGATTCCGGATCGGAGGTCGGCCCGGAACCTGGCGAGAAACCGTTTCTCAAGGAAGCGATTGCCATGCAGTGTGATTGATTGCGAGTTGCTCTTCTGGTGTCAGTTTTGCGCGTGTAATTCTCACGCCGCGGCGGGCTGAATGAAACAGCTATCCAGTTTGGATGCCTCATGAATTACGTTTCAGAGGAACTGAATTTAAATGCCAAATTCGCGCGATAAACGCCTAATTATGCCCAGTCCAGCATGGTCGACTAATCACCTCGGGTCAAACTGAAACTTTGACTTTCCGCGGGTTTCGACGTTCAATACACCGTTTGAGGCTGATGATTCCGCGCTGGATTTGGTTTCTGTGAAGTTGCTCGCGCAGTGGCGAATAATGCCCTAATCAGCCTGAATTAACCTCGGCATGGGCCACAATTTCTCTCCCTCAAATTCGCATTCGCATCTGGAATTTCGTGGTAGAAATACGCTCCATGTGCACCATGAGCGCGCAGATCAAGCGCGTTTGAAAATATTCCACAATCTGCATACTTACTGCTGAGCGGCAAAAAGATGATTTTTCCCGTTTTACGTCGAAGCAATCTGAAATACATCCGAAGTTATCTTGACTGATTCAAAATAAGCGGGCATGCTGGATATATGACATCAGAAGCCGGTATCGAACAGGTGCTCAAGGCAGCATCGATGCGAGTGACCCAACCACGCGTTGCCGTCCTCGCAGCTGTCGCCGCGCACCCCCATGCAGACACCGAAACCATTATTTCGGCAGTCCATGGCGATCACCCGCACGTGTCACACCAAGCGGTCTACGATTCGCTCAAGCTCTTCACGAAATTGGGCGTCATCCGGCAGATCCAGCCACAGGGGCACATCGCCCGCTACGAAACCCGCGTCGGCGACAACCACCACCATGTGGTGTGCCGGCAATGCGGAAATCTGGCGGATGTCGACTGCGCTGTCGGCGAAGCCCCATGCCTGCATGCCTCCGATCACCACGGCTTCATAATCGATGAAGCCGAAGTGATCTACTGGGGCATCTGCCCACAATGCCAGGTTGTGAACGCATAGCCGACGCAGCACCAGCACCCAAGTTTTGCCATTGCACGCAAGCGCGCTTGTACGCGATGGAATCAAACCGCATAAACACTAGAAAACCGGAAGGAAGAGCACATGTCTGAAACGACTGCAGGTCAGTGCCCAGTAGTTGGCCAGGGCCGAATTCACCCGACCCAGGGCAACGCCAACACCGAATGGTGGCCGAACAAGCTGAACCTGAAGATCCTTGCAAAGAACCAGCAGGTTTCAAACCCGTTGGATGAGGACTTCGACTACATCGAGGCTTTCAACGCGCTGGACATGGAGGCCCTGAAGGCCGACCTGATCGAGAACATGACCACCCGCCAGGACTGGTGGCCAGCAGACTTCAACCACTACGGTCCGCTGTACATCCGCATGGCATGGCACTCCGCCGGTACTTACCGTTCGCACGACGGCCGCGGCGGTGGCGGCGCAGGCCAGCAGCGCTTCGCTCCACTGAACGCATGGCCGGACAACGTGGGCCTGGACAAGGCTCGCCGCCTGCTGTGGCCAGTGAAGAAGAAGTACGGCCAGTCCATCTCGTGGGCCGACCTCATGATCCTGGCCGGCAACGTCGCCATGGAGCACATGGGCCTGAAGACCTTCGGTTTCGCCGGTGGCCGCAAGGACGTCTGGGAAGCCGATGACGATGTTTACTGGGGTCCTGAAAAGGTCTGGCTGGATAACGAACGCTACTCGGGCGAACGCGATTTGGAAGCCCCCCTGGCAGCAGTCCAGATGGGCCTGATCTACGTGAACCCAGAGGGTCCGGACGGCAACCCGGATCCACTGGCTTCGGCAATCGACGTGCGCGAGACCTTCCGCCGCATGGGTATGGATGACTACGAGACCGTAGCCCTGATTGCCGGTGGCCACACCTTCGGCAAGACCCACGGCGCCAACAACGTTGACCGCATCGGTGCAGATCCAGAAGCCGCTCCGCTTGAAGAGCAGGGCCTGGGCTGGAAGAACGGCTACGGCGAGGGCAACGCGGAAAACAACACCGCTTCGGGTCTGGAAGTTACCTGGACCTACCACCCAACCCGCTGGGACAACGAGTTCTTCCACATCCTGTTCGCCTACGAGTGGGAACTGTTCGAATCCGCTGCCGGTGCCAAGCAGTGGCGCCCGGTCAATGGTGGCGGCGCTGGCCTGGTCCAGCCTGCCCACGACACCCTGGAGCACCGCGAACCGCGCATGCTGACCAGTGACCTGGCACTGCGCTTCGACCCGATCTACGGCCCGATTTCGAAGAACTTCAAGGAAAACCCTGACGAGTTCGCCGAGGCCTACGCCCGCGCTTGGTTCAAGCTGACCCACCGCGACATGGGTCCGAAGTCCCGCTACTTCGGTCCAGAAGTCCCAGCTGAGGACCTAGCTTGGCAGGATCCACTGCCAGCAGCTCCGCAGGTCACCCTGGGTGTCCAGGAGATCGCAGCGCTGAAGGCACTGATCAACGACTCGGGCCTGACCGTCCAGCAGCTGGTCTCCACCGCATGGAAGGCAGCTTCCTCGTTCCGCAGCTCGGACAAGCGCGGCGGCGCCAACGGCGGCCGCATCCGTCTGGAACCACAGGTCTCCTGGACCGTGAACCAGCCAGAGCAGCTCAAGCCGGTCATCGCCAAGCTGGAAGAGATCGTTGATACCTTCAACGCCACCTCGGAGATCAAGGCTTCCTTCGCTGACGTCGTGGTCTTGGCCGGCAACGTCGGTGTCGAGCAGGCTGCTGCAGCCGCGGGCCAGCCAATCGAGGTTCCATTCACCCCGGGCCGCGTTGACGCGACCCAGGAGCAGACCGACGTGGAGCAGTTCGCCTGGTTGGAGCCAGTCTCCGACGGCCTGCGCAACTACGACTCGGGCTTCATCAAGATGCCAAGCGAGTACCTGCTGATCGACAAGGCCAACCTGTTGGGCCTGTCCGCGCCAGAACTGACCGTACTGGTCGGCGGCCTGCGCGTGCTGGGCAACAACTGGGACGGTTCGAACTTGGGCGTCTTCACCGAGAACCCAGGTGCGTTGACCAACGACTTCTTCGCGAACCTGCTGGAGCCAGGCATCGGGTGGACCGCTTCCGAAGACGAGCAGACCTACCACTCGAAGGACGGCCGCTGGGTCGGTTCCCGCGTGGACCTGGTCTTCGGTGCCAACTCGGAACTGCGCGCTGTCGCCGAAGTCTACGCTTCGGACGATGCCAAGACGAAGTTCGTCAAGGACTTCGCCCAGGCTTGGGCCAAGGTCATGGACTCGGACCGCTTCGAGCTGCGCCGCAAGTAGCCGCTGCTTAGCTGCTAGCTTGCAGTAACAGATGCTGGGCTGGTGCCTTCCGCAGGGAAGGCACCAGCCCAGCATTGTTTAAGATTCGTCTTCGTGCCTAGAACAAGGTTGCCCCCTGTTCAGCGAAGTGAGGGTTCTCCAGTTTCAACAGCTCGCTCTTGGCCTCAAGCCCGCCGAGGTAGCCGCCCAGCGACCCATCGGTGCGCAGCACCCGGTGGCAGGGCAGCACGATGGGAATCGGGTTGGTGGCGCAGGCTGAGCCAACGGCACGCACGGCTTTGGGCTTGCCGATCTGCTGCGCCATCTGGGCGTAGCTGCAAGTTTGCCCATAGGCGATCTGCCCGAGCTGAAGCTGCACCTGCCGGCGGAAATCGGTGGAGAGCGTCAGGTCCAGGGCCAGTTCGAACCCTTGGCGCTGGCCGGAGAAGTATTCATCGAGCTGCCGGGCTGCGGCATCCAGGCGCTTCGCATCGCGCAGGATGCGCGAACCGAGCTTTTCGGAAAGCAGCTCCAGGATCCGGTCATGGTCCTCGGATTCGAAGGCGACGCGCGCCAAGCCGTTTTGCGTACTGGCCAGCAGCAGGCTTCCCAGCGGGCTGTCGACAATGCGGTAGGCAACATCCACCAGCGCCTGCTCGTGTGCCTGCGCGGCGAGCTTCTGGCCCAATGAGGCAAGGACCGCGGAATCCTCGGTGCCTGGTTCTTGTGCTTTGCTCTTGTTCATGGCTGCTCCCGCCATAGTTCGGATTCTCCCAGGCGGGCTCGCAAGTTCTTGATCCCGTCGGCGCCAGCGCGCCGCGCGGCTGCTTCGCTGCCGGAAATGATTCCGGCGATGCCCGCGTAGCTCAGGCCTCCCAGGTACCGGTAGGCAATCACTTGCCGTTGCTTGGGCGGCAGCTGGTTGACCTCATGCCACAACTGCAGATTTTCCAGTTGCGCGCCGGGCCCCGGCCCGGAGTCCAAGGTGCCTTCCAGATCGATTTCGACCAGGCTTTCGGGCTTGTGCTTGCGCAACTCGTCGATGGCCTTGTTGTGTGCGATGCGCACCAGCCAGGCCGCGACGTTGGCATCTTCGGGCAGGTTCGGATAGGCCTTCAGCGCTGCGAGGAAAGTCTCGGACCAGGCATCCTGCGCGCGGTGCTCATCGAGCAGGGCGCGGCAGACCCGCAGCACGTTGAGCCCATATTCTTGGACTATCCGTTCAAACGGTGCTTGCATGGCTCTCCTGGAAGTTGGAGCCCGTCGTGGGCCTTCACCCTGTAAACGTACCGCGGGCCGGTTCCGTGAGCCGGTGTCCACAATTTTTCCCGCACCCCCGGATGGTGGCAAAGCCAGGCGCTAGAGTGCGACCAGATCCAGTTCATCGGCCAGCTGCTGCAATCGGTGCGAGTCAATATCCAGCACTTCACCGTTTTCCACGCCCCGCGCTTCCTTGGTTCCGGCCAGGGCATCACGGATGTTGCGCATAGTGGCGCCGTGGCTGACAATCATGATCTTCGTCCCGGCGTGCGCCTTGGCCAGTTCCAATAGCGCTGGGATCGCCCTGCTCAGGATATCCGCGCGCGGTTCAAGCTGGTCCTTGGCGGCGGCCGTCTCTTCTTCACTCACCTCGGCCATGATCCGGCCCTCCAACGGCCCGAAACCGCGTTCAATGAGTTCGGGGACGGCATCGCCGGTAGCAGCCCCGAGCTGCTCGGCCATCAACGTGGCAGTTTCCTGCGCGCGTTCCAGCGGAGAACCCAGAATCAGGCTCCAGCCCTGTCCGGCCAGCGCTCGCCCTACCGCGCGGGCTTGCTCGCGTCCGGTCTCGTTCAACGGAATATCTGTGCGTCCTTGCAGGCGTCCTGCAAGGTTCCAATCTGTCTGCCCGTGCCGGACCAGCGCCAACGAAGTCTCCATGGCTCCAGCTTAGTGGTGGCGCTGCGGGTCGAATAATCTGTGAAAATATCCCCAATACGCAACGTTACGACTCATAGTTGGGTCACGAAGGGTCATGTTGCGAAGATTATTACACCATCCCGAGCGGCTGAGAGATCTGGTTCGTTGACGCCGCAGCAACCTGCCACATCCGGTGGCAACGGTGCTACCGCCAGAAACGATGCAGCCGCTTACCCGTTGTCCCACGGCAGGAAGCGACATTGATTCCGGGATTCCTGCCTCGATCGCGACCCGCAGTGCGGCGAGCGCGAACACCCAATCGACAAGGAGTCGTACGCCATCATGGCAGATCACAAGTTTGGATTCCGCACCCGCGCATTGCATGCCGGCGGCACCCCCGATGCCGAGCACGGCGCCCGCGCAGTGCCCATCTACCAGAGCACCTCATTCGTGTTCAAGGACGCCGACGACGCAGCCAACCTCTTCGCCCTGCAGAAGTACGGCAATATCTACTCGCGCATTGGCAACCCCACCGTGGCCGCTTTTGAAGAGCGCATGGCATCGCTGGAAGGCGGCATCGGCGCGGTAGCCACCGGTTCAGGCATGGCCGCAGAATTCGTTACCTTCGCCGCGCTGGCGCAGGCCGGAGACCACATCGTGGCGTCCTCCAAGCTCTACGGCGGCACCATCACCCAGCTCGATGTCTCGCTGCGGCGCTTCGGCATCGACACCACCTTCGTTTCCTCCAATGACCCAGCCGATTTCGAAGCGGCCATCCAGGAGAACACCAAGGCGGTCTATACCGAGATCGTGGCCAACCCATCGGGCGACATCGCCGACCTGAAGGGCCTGGCCGAGGTGGCGCACCGCCACAATCTCCCGCTGGTCGTCGACTCGACCCTCACTCCCCCATACATCCTGCGTCCCATCGAGCACGGCGCGGATATCGTCATCCACTCCGCCACTAAGTTCATCGGCGGGCACGGCACCACCTTGGGCGGCGTGGTCATCGAATCGGGCAAGTTCAACTGGGGCAACGGCAAGTTCCCCACAATGACCGAACCGGTAGCCAGCTACGGCAACGTCTCCTGGTGGGACAACTTCGGTGAATACGGCTTCCTGACCAAGCTGCGCAGCGAACAGCTGCGCGACTTCGGCCCCTCGCTGCCGGCGCAGTCAGCATTCCAGCTGCTGCAGGGCTTGGAAACCTTGCCGCAGCGCATGGACAACCACCTGTCCAACGCGAAGCAGGTAGCCGCCTGGCTGGAAGCCGATGAGCGCGTCACCTACGTGAACTACGCCGGTTTGGAATCCCACCCGCAGTACGCCCAAGCCAAGGAACTGCTGCCCATGGGCGTCGGCTCGGTCTTCAGCTTCGGGGTGAAGGGCGGGCGCGAAGCCGGCTCCAAGTTCATCGAAGCACTGCAGCTGGCCAGCCACCTGGCCAATATCGGCGATGCCCGCACCTTGGTGCTGCACCCGGCCTCCACCACCCACCAGCAGCTCAGCGCCGACCAACTGGTCTCCGCCGGTGTGCCAGAAGATCTGATCCGCCTATCGGTGGGCTTGGAAGACCTCGAGGACATCCTCTGGGATCTGGACCAGGCATTAACCGCTTCGCAAGAAGCTGTCGCTGGTGCCACCGAGGAATTTGCGGCACCGACCTATGACGGCGCTGCCTGCGCCATTCCTGCAGCATCGAAGGGAGCGAACTAATGAGCGCCGCTGAAACCACGTGGGAAGCTCCGGGAGCCGCACAGCGTCTGGAGATCCTGCGCCAAACCAAGACCATCGCGATTGTCGGCGCCTCGAACAAGCCATCGCGCGCGAGCTATTTCGTGGCGACCTACCTGCTGTCCTCGTCCAAGTACAAGGTGTACTTCATCAACCCGGTCCTGGATGAGATCCTGGGCCAGCCGGTTTACAAGTCGCTGGCCGACCTTCCGGAAACCCCGGATCTGGTCGAGGTCTTCCGCAAGCACGACGACCTGCCCACCGTGCTGGATGAGGCCCTGGCCGTAGGCGCGAAGACCCTGTGGCTGCAGCTGGGTTCATGGCATGAGGAAGTTGCCCACCGGGCCGAGGCTGCCGGCATGAACGTGGTGATGGACCGCTGCGTGAAGATCGAGCACGCCCGCTTCCACGGCGGCCTGCGCCTGGCTGGGTTCAACACCGGCGTGATTTCTTCCAAGCGCCAGGTGCTCGCCTAGGAAGTGTTGGACAGCAAGAAATGAGTGCATGCAACATCGCGTTGCATGCACTCATTTTTCTGCGGCAATTCCCCGGAAATGGCCGGTTTGGTCAACGACGCTGAACTTTTGGACGGAGCATTCCGAAGGAAGAACAAGACCTCTGCCGACCCATGGTCGACGCAATTGGCCCACGGCATGCCGTGGGTATGGCCCCGAAGTGCTCGACGCGTTCAATCACAGATCGAAAAATCTGCAAACCACAGCACTGCAACGCAAAGCCAAACGACCCAAACCCTAAAACAGGCAGGGAGAATCGAGTTCGATTCGCTACGAGCACGAACGAAAGAAAAAATCCCGCCCGCACTGCCATATGAAAACTCAATTCCCTTGGCCCGAGAACATTCCAGCATCTCGCAATAGCATGGTGCCGCACCCTCGATGCTGCACGGAGTTGAAATTTCTCTGGGCGAGGATTCCCCCTGCGGCACCCAGCTAAAAGGCATCGGATACAGTACTCTGGGTTGACGCACTATTCAGAATTCTCCGGAAGCAGAAGCCTCCTTGGAAGTGCGCCAATCGACTGGAGATACGAAGGAGCAGACAGTGGATGCAAATCGAAGAACCCTATGGTCCGTGGCCCTCGGGATGAGCTTGATTGCCTTGGTATGCAGCGGGATTGCCCTGTATTCGATGGGGGTCATCATGGATGAGAACAACCTGGACTCATGGCCTGCCCCGGCTCTTTGGGTGGTGGCGATTGTTGGCGTCGTGGGACTGCTGATTAGCTTGCCCGGCTGGTTTGCTACCAAGCAAACCAAAAAGGCTTCCTAGCTGTTGCTTCCCTTGTCCATAATAGGAGCGCTCTGCCGGACGGCCTAGTTCTTTTGACCAGTCATGTCTCCTGGCGGGGTTAGTTCCCGAAGTTCGGGATGTATGGTTCGCATAGCCCGTCGATCTGTTTGAACTCTTGCGGGTTCATTCCTTCCAACGCTTCCGGTCCGTCCGATTGACCGCTGGCCCAGTACCAGAAGGCTTCCTTGCTGATGGCCAGGTTGCGGGCTTCGCAGCTGCGGTACCAGCGCGCGGTCACGTCGCCTTCCACGTAGGTGGTGTATCCGAACAGCTTCCCGGTTTCATCGGTCGTCTTCGCCGCGGCGAAGATGATGTAAGGCCAGGATCCCAGGTCCCATCCGTCGCGTCCCCACCCTGGAACTTCGTACCACCCGGTGCCGGCCAGCGATTCCATCCAGTCATACCCTTCGCCGTACATATCGCGCTCGACAATTGCCGGGACGGTAACGGTTTCGCGGCTGTCTTTGGTCGTGGTCTGCGTAGGTTTTTGCATCCTTTCGCTTCACGGAAAGAGGGGCAGGTTGCCAGCCTCCCGCCGAAGCCCTCCCCCGGTTGTTTTTCTGCCTGCTCGCGAAATGAAATGAAGCGGGGCCAGCCGGAAACCCATCAACCCGACAGGGGTGCGCATTCCACGAAAATCTTGGGCCGAAAGAAGCGACGAAGGAGCGCGGCCCCGAGAATTTCTGGTGGAGCACGCCCGAAGCGCAGCGAGCGGCTTGTGGGTTTGGAGGTGGCCCGTACACTCCGAAGGACAGCAGCAAAAAACAGAAAATAGACCGGACGAAGTCCGGGCCAACAGCCGGCCGCGCCAGAGGACGCCCGATACACTCTGGATGCGAGCTCGCGAGGACCCAGAGTGCTCACACCGAACGAATCCCCGATGCTACTGGCTACACCGTCTATCCAGATCTACCTATCTGGGCAGATAAACTAAGTTTTCTGTCCCCAAATGATGCGCTGCTGCCAGATGGCTATGCTCAGTTCCTTGCAAGTCTCAAAATTCGAGTTACTACCTCGCAAGTGCAGGCCAAGCATGTTCTCAACACGGCCTTAGCGGACCTGTACTGGAACATAGGTAACCACATCCCAGAGGAACGAGAACACTCTAGATTGACGGCGCCAATACCCAACCTGTAATAGCGTAGTTATACGCAACGCGAGCAATTTAGGATTGCCCGATGGTTCAACATCTATTGCGAATATTCGATGCGGCACGAGAGCTTGAGATGAAACCTTATCCGCCGATCAGTAGAGCGTACTTACGTCTATCTACAACCAAACAGGGGCCGTCCACGGACTCAGCGATGAGTCAGAGACGTGTGCCCGAGAGTTCCTACACCGTGGAATCCTAAACGCTTCGACACTGTGTATACTCCGTTTGAGGACGTGGGCTTTATCCTGCGTGCGGTGAACGATGTGCTGACAGAGCGCTTCAGTGCGTCGCTCACGGATGAGAGCGCGCACCTGTTGGACGCTCTCCAACCGGAAAAGATACAACTTAGAGGCGGCTACGTGTTCCCGACGCACGTGGCGCAAATGGGGTAAGAACGGTGCAAATGGTCGAGCTGAATAGTCAAGTCCGTAGCGAGCTGGAAAGCTTGCTACAAAAAATACCTGCGAGCAAAATGCAATCTGCAGGGCTTGCTACTTTCTATCTGCTAGCAGCACCAAGCGACAGAGCGAATCAGTGTGTCCCGGCTTCAGCAGCGATACACGGGGCACTGTCACAATATGGCACCAAGTCAGTGATTGTCCCGGCAACTCTGCATGTTTCCTGGTCCGCTGTGGTCCGAGGGAGCAGCGACCCGGTCACTCAACCTGATGGCAGCACCAACGGTCACTTCATCGTAGTGACGGAGAATGATGAGTTCATTGATGCCACAGCACTACAATTTGACGATATTGCAGATCGTCGTGGGGTTTCGGGATTCATGCCACTCGTGGGGCGTTTGGAAGGGCTGTGGTCTTCGATTACCAGCATGGACCCGAACGTTAGAACTGTAGTCCCGGAACCTGGATTCCAAATCGGCAGAGGAGATTCCTACGCGATCTATAAACTGCATGCATCAGAAGCCGGCTCACAGGTAGTAAAGGACTACATAGAACTAAACGCCTCGAACAATCTTCTGGGGTGGCAAAGAAGCCTCGCGGATATCTTTGCCTGGATGCTGGGAAACCACATACTCGTCGGTGAACGGAGTAACGAAGTCTCTCAGATTGATGATCCCGCATTTAGCCACGCTGTAAAGAACTGGCTCGGTAAACCGGCTCTTCAGAATTGAGAGTGTAGCCACCTAAACCCAACACCCCGGATCCCGGGCATGTCGTCAATGCATTAAAAAGTCGAGGCCTTCCAGAAGAATGGAAGTTACCACACTAACCATTTCTAGAGACCTCGACTGTGCACCATTCTATCTATACCCCCGCAAATCTCACGACTTTCACCAACCTTGACGGACTGGGACTCACCGCCATCGGGCAGCGCCTCACGCCGAAGAAAGCTGAGATCCTCTGCCAAGTGACCAACCCTGACCCATGGTGCCAAACGTGCGGAACGCCCGGAAATCCACGCGATACCGTCACCCGGCGCCTGGCCCACGAACCGTTCGGATGGCGGCCCACCGTCCTGGTGATCAAGCACCGCCGCTACCGCTGCAACCACTGCCAACGAGTCTGGCGTGAAGACCTCAGCCAAGCGGTAGCGCCACGACAGAAAATCAGCCGGACCGGGCTACGCTGGGCTTTGGCCGGGCTAGTCACCCAGCACCTGTCAGTCTCACGGATTGCCGAAGGGCTCGGTGTCACCTGGAATACCGCCAACGAAGCAGTGCTGGCCGAAGGCCAGCGCCTGCTGATAGATGACCCAACCCGGTTCAACGGAGTCAAAGTGTTGGGAGTTGATGAGCACGTGTGGCGGCATACCAAAAGTGGAGACAAGTACGTGACGGTCATTGTTGACCTCACCCCGGTGAAGGCTGGCACTGGCACCGCACGATTGCTCGACATGATTCCCGGACGTTCCAAGGCCGTGTTCAAGACCTGGCTTGCTGAACGCGGTGAAGCATGGAAAAACAATGTTGAGGTGGTCGCGATGGACGGGTTCACCGGCTTCAAAAGCGCTGCTGCTGAGGAACTGCCCCAAGCCGTAGAAGTCTTGGACCCTTTTCATGTGGTCAAGCTCGGCTCCGAGGCGTTGGACCAGGCCAGACAACGAGTTCAGCGTGAACAATATGGGCGGCGTGGCCGGAAAGATGATCCGCTGTATAAGTGCCGGCGTACGCTGACTACAGGTTTATCGCTGGCCACAGAGAAACAGAAACAGCGCGTTGAAGACCTGTTCAACGTTGCGAAGCACGAGCCTGTGCAATTGGTCTGGAGCGTTTACCAGAGGATGGTTGATGCCTACCGGCAGAAGAAGCCCGAGATCGGGAAGTGGGCCATGGAACAACTGATCAACGAGATCGGTACCAAAGTGCCGAAGGGTTTACCGGAGTTGAAGAAACTCGGTGGTACGCTGCGCAGGCGGAAACCGGATATCCTCGCGTATTTTGATCACATTGGCAGTTCCAATGGGCCTACTGAAGCACTCAATGGGCGGTTGGAGCACCTGCGGGGTATCGCTTTGGGGTTCACGAATTTGACGCACTATATCGCACGGTCATTGTTGGAAACCGGTGGCTTTAGATCGCGTTTACACCCTGAATCCTGAAGAGCCGGTAAACCTCAGCCAGAATGGCAACAAACATCAGCGGGGTGAGCATCGAGCCCTTGCTGTCTGTTCGCAACCGTCCCTGAACATGAAGTTGGTTGTGCCGTCAGTGTTGACTCTCGCGCGGCCTATGAGGGTGTGCCAGAAGTGGAATATGAACTCGACCTCGGCTGGGCACAGGTCGAAAATGTTTAGACTGTGACACTGATAGGCGTTGATCCGGTTTGGCGTTCGGTGAACTCTACTAGGACCCGACCGACCATGCTGTGCCAGTAAGTCGATGTGTTCGGACGAGAGCGTGTCGAAGAATTGCTGGTCGATGATCAAGCTTTGTGCGACTCAAACGTTCGTCGCGATGAGTTTTTCTGACTACACCAACAAATAATGGAATATCACGTTTATTTCCCTGAGAATCCTTGAGAACTCACCAGTCCTGGAATCTCCCAACTATGTCTCGCAACTAATGTCGTTGAATCGTGCGGGCCCCACTAGTTGCGAGACGCTTTTCAAGGATTCCACAACCAGTCTCATCGGATCCGTTCGCTGATCGGCCAAGACTAAGGCACCGACCGCCACGCCCAGGACTTCCTCGTCGCTGAAGTCCGCGGCGATGACCTCTAGATTCATCACGAGCTGCGCGGTGCGCTGGTAGGACGGCCCGAATTCGATACAGCACTCGACGCGCTACTCCGCCGATGCAACTCCGGTGATTACTTTCTTGGTTCGGTCGGGACGCTCTAACTAGAAAACAATCAAGCTCTCCGAAGAAGTTCTCGAATACAACCTCGAACTGCGGGTCGCTGGCCTCGACGGCAGTGACCCCACCACGAGATTGCCGATCGGAACCATTACTTTTCTCCGGCATGGTGGCTTTGGCCCGAATGGAACTCGAAATCAAGGGCGAACGCATCAACGATCCCATCGCCAATCGCCGAACCAACGAAGGAGACCATGGCGAACGCCGACCTTATTTGCTCACTCCAACTAATCCCCGGATCGCTTCCACGCTGCTCTGGCAGAATCCATCCTTTTGGCAGAGTGATATCCGAGGAGAAAAGGAATGCGCAAAGGACTGTTGAATGTCAGCCAACTCGCCCGAACGCATTCAGGCACGGAGAGCGGCATGAATGGATCCGGGAATTTTGCCCTGACGCAAATCACTCGCGAAGCTGCCTGGGATTCCTGTCGAATTCAAGACAGTCTCGCCCCGGGCCCTTTGCCGTACCGACGCCTTGCTCCTTAGTACGGTTTCCCGTCAGCTGAGGCCGCACAGATGGCGAATCACGGAGGACAGACTCGGGTCGTACGCTGCTTCGGTTGCGCGTATCTCCCACCATCAATCCGGCATAACCCCTGCCGATTGCCTTGGAAGAACCGGCCTGGTGGTGGACTACGCTCTCGTACGTCACTGGCGAAATTCGCGCGGCCAAGCTGGCCGAGCACTTCGCTTCTGGCTCTCATGACCCCGGTGCTGAGACCGGCTGCTATTTCGACCCGGCAGGCCACGACCTCTTGGCCGGCCTGCTGCTGGCTGCGGCTTTGGATCGCCGGGCCATCGCCCTCGTGTACACGTGGCCGGCTCGTCCCACTGATGACACGGCGATGGAGGCTCTTGGCAAGCAGGTTTCACGTTGACCTCCGATCCGGCGGCTGATGTGATCGAGGCTCCCGCAAAGCATCGTGGCGGCGTGCATGGCGCGGCGCGGCTAATACTCGGCTGCATTCCAACGGTCAATAGCCTGCAATCAAAATCGGCAGTCCTGGCCTTGCCAAGCTCCGATACTTGCCAGAGGCTGTTCGAAGGCATGCGCCTTCACTGTTGAAGCTCCGCTTGCGGACGATTAGGCATTCCCGCACTGGAGCCACTTAGGCCGCATTCCATGTGGTCGTCACTGCGTGTACGGCAAGACGGAGCGTTTCCGCTTCAGCTTCAACCCGTACCGCTTCGGAAGGCAAAGCACGCTCCGTCATGAGGCCGCTGATTACGGTCGCGAGGAATCGTGCCCGCTGCTCAATCTGGCCGGCGGGAATTGCGCCTTCCTCAATAAGCGCACCCAACCACCGCTCCACACGATGACGCCCCATCCGCTCTAGCGCCAGGTAGGTTCTCGTCTCATCTTCGGACGGTGCGGAGGCTACGTACGCCTCATACAAGAATCCCCATTGCTCCCGGGCGCGATCGCCGGCACCGAATTGCGCGAGGAGCAGCCGCAAACATGCGGTCAGGCGCTCGGCCGGCATGAGAGCCCGATCGTTGATCGGATCGTCGGGAATGTCGACGTCGTAGATTCCGGCGATGACAGTGTCGACGAGGGCACGCTGCGTGGGGAAGAAATGCCGCAGCGAACCCGTGCTCACTTCAGCGCGAGCGGCGACCGCCCGAACGCTCAAGCGCGCGGTTGGATTCTCGCCGAGCATCGTCGCCGCAGCGATCAGGATCTTCTCACGCGTGCCCACCTCTCTCGATGCATCAGGCTGGCTGACCATGGCGTCCTCTCGTTACAAAACTATTACAGTGTGCTAGTCTATCCCATTATTGACTATTACGGTGTACTAGTCTGGAAGCGAGGACGGAAAATGAAGTTCAAAAGGTGGCTGAACCATCGCGTGCGTGCCGGATCCGGCGAGCCGGTGAAGCGCCTGCGCTGGTGGCAGATATTCAGCAGGTCCTTGCGCACTATCGCTCTGCCCTCTCCCGATGGGACAGCATCCACCTACACTGTTGATGTTCGCCACGGCGGCGACATGACTGATGGCGTGATCAGGGCCCGCCTCTATGTGAATGGATCGTTGCACTCGTACTCGAAGATGCCCGCGCGCTTCCCGGTCCCAGGCGGCCACATCGAAGTCGCTGCCAACGGCTTCGGACTCAAGCGCTGCCACTATATGCCTGCAGGCGGCAGCGAACTGCAGCTGGCCCCAGATCCCGCATCCGCGGAAGGGCGCCGTGCCAGACTGCATCACAGGCTTCCGGGCCTGAGCCGATTCATCGGCATCATCTCGACCGCACTGGTCCTCGCCGGCCTGTGCATCACGGTGCCTCAGATCATTGAATCGATATCCCAGATTCCTCCCATCGCCGATTCGATAGGCACTTTCACTTCTCCTGTGCAACTCCCGCTCCAGGGCAACCTTTTCATCGGATTCGGGGCCGTCCTTGGCAGCACAGAACGAGCCTTGCGGATGCGATCGAGCTGGATCGACGAACTCGCCAGCTAAGCCCGCGAAAGGAAAACAACTATGCCGAACGCCGCCTCAAACTGGCTCCTCCAAATCGACGAACCGATATCAGCTTCCCGCGTTCCGTCCGCCGCCGAATACCACCGCGTCTACGCGGGCGAAAAACGCAGGATCCCGCGCGGGATCCTCGCGATCGCCCTGCTTCTCGTGGGCTTTGCAGGTTTCGCGCAGCTGTCCCTCCTCGGCGCCCGTCATATCGACACCGAAATCCTCGGGCGTGCCGGCTTCACGCCGCTCCAACAGGCCGCCGGCGCACTCTCTCTGGCCTTGCTCATCCCGTACTGTATGCTGCTGCAACGCCTGCTCTACGGAATCCCCTTCTCCTCGCTGCATTCGGTGGCCGGAATCTTCCGATACGGCATCTTTGCCCGCTCCCTGCTCGCCTTCGGCCCTGCACTGCTGCTCGTCATTGCCGCCGGCTTTCTCGCGGCACCGGCTGATCAGGTTCCGTGGACGGCAGCCGACTTGGTGGCCTACTTCGTGATTGGCATGCTGCTGACGCCTTTGGCAGCGGCCGGGGAAGAGTACGGCTTCCGCGGCTTCATGTTCCGCATCGTCGGAGGATGGGCCCGCGGCGCACGCTCTGGCGCCCTCATCAGCATCATCGTCCCCACTGTCCTCTTCTCACTCATGCACGGCTCACTGGACCCATATACCCTCACCTCCTACCTCGTGCTCTTTGGGTCATTGGCGATCGCCACCTGGCGCACCGGCGGGCTCGAAACCGCCATCGCCCTTCACATCGTCTACAACGTCACAGCGCTCGTACTGGGCACCACGCTTCACGTCGATCTCGGTGGAGCACTCAATAGCCGCGAAGAAATTTCAGGTTCCATCGCCAACCTGGTCCCCAGCGTAGTACTGATTCTCATCACCGCCACCATCTGGTGGATCACAAGAAAATCCGGCCCCGCCCGCACACCTGCACACGTGCGCCCCAGCCCGCGCTCCAACTCGCCCAAGGAACCCGCAACACCTGCCGAAAACGCCACGGACTGAACCGCCGGGTCCTGATGCGGTGCGGATCTCGAGCTTCCAACGCGGCCATGCGTCGAGCGAAGGAGTCGGGAACAACCGGGAACGCCCGCAGGCAGCTGATATACCGAGGTCTTGCTCCTGGGTGCGGTTTCCCGTCAGCTGAGGCCGCACGGATGGCGATTTCCGGAGGACAGGATCGAGTCGCACGCTGCTTTGGTTACGCATATCTCCCAGCGCTGATTCTGCATAACCCCTAGCAAACCCACTCAAAACCAAATAAAGCCAAAAATTCCCCACATTTTCACTTGACGATGCCACACAATCGGGCATAAAGTCATGGAAACACAGATCAATGTGTTGCAGGTCATGAGGAATTGCGGAGGCAAGAATGTTCGCCGAAGAACGACACCGGCTGATCGTTGAGCAGCTGGAAGCTGACGGGAAAGTAACCGTCGCCCAGCTCGCGCAGCGCTTCGATATCACCCGGGAAACCGTCCGCCGCGACCTGGCACAGCTCGAATCCGAGAACTGCCTGCGTCGCGTCCATGGCGGGGCGGTGGCCACGTCCGAAGCCAGCACCCGCGAGGAAAGCTACGTGGTACGCACGACCATCCACTCCGACGCCAAGGCCCGGATCGCGCAACGTGCCCTGGGCTTGCTTCCTGTTTCAGACGCCTCGGTCATCATCGATGCCGGAACCACCACCGAAATCCTCGCAGAGCGCATGGTCAAGGCCAACGCTGGCTCCGGACTGGTGGTCATTACCCACGCCTTGCCCATCGCCTCGGCCCTGATCCATTGTCCCGACATCGCCCTGGAGCTCATCGGCGGTCGCGTCCGCGGCCTGACCGGGGCCACCAGCGGTGCCCGCACCGCGCAGGAGTATTCCCAGTACCGGGCCGACATCGCTTTCATCGGCACCAACGGGTTGCATGCCGGTTTCGGCCTGAGCACCCCGGACCCGCTGGAAGCAGCGGTCAAGCGCGCCTTGGTAGCCAGTGCCCGCCGCGTAGTGCTGCTGGCCGACAGCTCCAAGTTCGACCAGGAAACCCTGGTCCGCTTCGCTTCCCTGGAAGCCATTGACACTCTGGTCACCGACCAGCAGCCCGGAACCGAACTCGCTGCCGCCCTGGACGCGGCCGATGTCGAGGTGGTGGTCGCATGATCGTGACGTTGACCTGCAACCCGGCGCTGGACAAGACCATCGAATTGGCCGCCGCATTGCAGCCCGGTGCGGTGCAGCGGGCCGCTGGCAGCCACCTGCAGGCCGCAGGCAAGGGCGTGAATGTTGCGCGGGTCATCCTCGCCGCCGGGCAGCGGACCCTCGCTGTACTCCCCGGAGCCGGAAACGATCCGCTCATCGTCGCCCTGGCCGCCGACCAGTTGCCCTACCGGGCGCTGGAAATCAATGCTCCGCTGCGCACCAACACGACGCTGACCTCGCCGGATGGATCGACCACCAAGATCAACGAGGCCGGTCCTGAGCTGGACGCGGCCACGTTGGAGCAGCTCTCGGAGCTGGTGCGCGATTCCTGCGCCGGCGCCGATTGGCTGGTCATGGCAGGGTCGCTGCCGCCCGGTGTGCCGGCGAACTACTACGCCCTGCTTACCGCGTCGTTGCGCGAGCAGCTCGGCGCGAAGTGCCCGAAGATTGCAGTTGATACCTCTGGGGAGCCGCTGCGCCAGCTCTTCGCCCACGGCGAGATCCACATCCCGGATCTGGTCAAGCCCAACGCCGAAGAGCTTGCCGAGCTGCTGGGCGAGGACCTGGGCGAAGCTCAGCTCGAAGCGGACCCCGGGCTGGCCGCTCGCGCCAGCTCCAAGCTGCTGCGCCGTCCCGGGGCCGCGGTGCTCACCACCCTGGGTGCGCACGGCGCGGTACTGGCCACTGCCGAGGGCTGCTGGCACGGCTGGCCGCAGCCGATCACCCCGCGCAGCACAGTAGGTGCCGGCGATTCCTCGCTGGCCGGCTATCTGCTGGCAGACACGGCAGGCCACTTGCCGGCGTTCAAGCTGCGCCAGGCCATCGCCTACGGAACCGCGGCGGCCTCGCTGCCCGGCTCCGGCATCCCCACCCCAACCGACCTCCGCATCGATGCGGTCAGCGTCATCGAACTCACCCCAAGGCAAGGATCCTGACCATGAGCGATCTGATCGAAACCCGGCTCGTCACCCTGGATGCGCATCTAGGTTCAACGAGCACCGACGTCATCAAGTACCTGGCCCAGCAGATCACGCAGGCCGGGCGAGCCGCCAGCGCCGCCGAATAGGCCGAGCATGCCTTGGCCCGCGAGGCGAAGACGGCCACCGGCGTGCCCGGCGGCATCGCGATTCCGCATTGCCGATCAGCAGCGGTCACCGTTCCCACTCTGGCCATGGCCCGGCTGGGCACCCCGGTGGACTTCGGTGCCAAGGACGGCCCGGCAGATCTGGTCTTCTTCATTGCCGCCCCGGAAGGCGCCGACAAGGAGCACCTGAAGCTGCTCTCCAAGCTGGCCCGCGCACTGGTGAAGAAACCCTTCACCGCGGCCCTGCGTGCAGCCAGGAGCAACGAGGAAATCGTCGCACTGGTCTCCGAAGTGCTCTCCGATGCCCCCGCCGCACCAGCTGCACCAGCAGCAGCAGCACCCGCTGCCACGGCGCGGCCGAAGATCGTGGCCGTCACCGCCTGCCCGACCGGCATCGCCCACACCTACATGGCCGCCGATTCCCTGGCACAGGCCGCTGAAGAACTCGGCGTTGACTTCGCTGTGGAAACCCAGGGGTCCTCCGGGTCCAAGCCGTTGGATCCGGCATTGATCGCCCAGGCCGACGCGGTGATCTTCGCGGTGGACGTCGACGTGCGCGACCAATCGCGGTTCGCCGGCAAGCCAGTGATCCAGGTTCCGGTCAAGCGCGGTGTGGATGAACCCGAAAAGCTGCTCAAGGATGCCTTGGCCGCGGCCAAGGATCCGGCGGCCCGCAAGGTACCAGCCGGCAACGAAACGGCAAGCGAGCGCTCCACGGATTCTGCCTCCGAGGGGTTCGGCGCTGGACTGAAGCGCGCGCTGCTCACCGGTGTCTCCTACATGATCCCGTTCGTCGCCGGTGGCGGCCTGCTGATCGCGCTGGGCTTCCTGCTCGGCGGCTATGCCATCACTGATGTAGCAGACCAGTACTTGACCGAAAATACGCTGTTCAATCTGCCGGAAGCTGGCTTGCTGGCCTACCTCGGCGCGGTGGCGTTCAAGATCGGCGGCCTGTCAATGGGCTTCCTGGTCCCGGCGCTGGGCGGTTACATCGCCTATGCCTATGCCGACCGTCCGGGCATCGCCCCGGGCTTCACCGCAGGCGCGGTGGCCGGCTTCATGGGTGCCGGGTTCATTGGCGGCATCGTCGGCGGCGTTATCGCTGGCCTGGCCTGCCGCTGGATCAATTCCTGGACCGTGCCACGCTGGCTACGCGGGCTGATGCCAGTGGTCATCGTGCCATTGCTCGGTTCCATCATCGCTTCAGGCCTGATGTTCCTGTTCCTGGGCGGGCCGATTGCCCAGCTCACCGAAGCCCTCAACGGCTGGCTGGCGGGCATGTCCGGCACCGCGGCGGCGATCCTCGGCCTGATCCTGGGCCTGATGATGGCCATCGATTTGGGCGGGCCGATCAACAAGGTCGCTTATTCCTTCGCGGTAGCCGGCTTGGGCGCCGGTTCGGTGGCCGAGAACCCGGCCCCGCTGATGATCATGGCCGCCGTGATGGCAGCGGGCATGGTTCCGCCACTGGCGATGGCCCTGGCCACCGCGGTGTCGCCGAAGCTATTCACCGGGGCCGAGCGCGAAAACGGCAAGGCCGCCTGGCTGCTGGGCGCCGCCTTCATTTCCGAAGGTGCTATCCCCTTCGCCGCAGCCGACCCGCTGCGCGTCATCCCGGCCTCCATGGTCGGCGCCGGCATCACCGGCTCGCTGATCATGAGCTTCCAAGCGATCAGCCAGGCCCCGCACGGTGGTATCTTCGTCTTCTTCGCCATGGATAACACCTGGCCGATGTTCCTGCTGGCCACGCTCATCGGTACTCTGGTCTCAGCAGCATTGGTGATCGTCCTGAAGAAGTTCGTCCGCAAGGCCCCCGTGGGAGCCGTTGATCCGGCAAAGGTCGCAGCATGAGCAAGAAGTTCACCGGAGTAGGCGTCAGTGCCGGACGCGTCATTGGACACGTGCGCCGCATGCCCGAACCAATCCTTCCACCCGCAGACGGCGCACCGTTGCCGCAGGGCATGAGCGCAGAGGAAGAATCCCAGCGCCTGGCCGAGGCATCCAAGGCTGTGGCCACCGGGCTCAAGGAGCGCGCAGCGCTGGCTACCGGAGATGCGCAGGCCGTGCTGAAGGCCACCGCGCTGATGGCCAGCGACCGCACGCTGATCAAGTCCGCCACCAAGCTGGTCACCGGTGGCACCTGCGCAGAATCGGCCATCTGGGAAGCTGCCGATGCGGTCGCCACCCAGCTGGCCGCCCTGGGCGGTTACATGGCCGAACGCGCCGGGGACGTACTGGATGTTCGCGCCCGTATTGTCGCTGAACTGCGTGGCGTGCCTGCCCCAGGCATCCCGGATTCGGATCAGCCCTTCATCCTCGCCGCGGTGGATCTTGCCCCGGCGGACACCGCAACCCTGGATCCGGCGAAGGTCCTGGCGCTGGTCACCTCCGATGGCGGGCCGCAGTCGCACACCGCGATCATCGCCCGCTCGCTGGGCCTGCCCGCTATCGTGGCTGCGCCGGAAACCACCGAACTGGCCAACGGCGATTATGTTTTTGTTGACGGCATCGACGGGTTGGTCATCACCGATCCCACCGAAGCCGAAGAGCACTTGGCAAGCACCTACGCCAACAGAGAGGTCCTGCCGGACTTCTCTGGCACCGGAGAACTCGCAGACGGCTACCGCGTACCGCTGCTGTCCAATGTGGGCAGTGGCGAAGACGCGCAGCTGGCTGCCGCCGCCGGTGCCGAGGGCGTTGGCCTGCTGCGCACCGAGTTTTGCTTCTTGGGCAAGGAAAAAGAACCCACCCACCAGGAACAGGTTTCTGCCTACGGCGCAGTCTTCGCGGCTTTCCCCGGACAGAAGGTCGTGGTGCGAACCCTGGATGCGGGGGCCGACAAGCCACTGCCATTCCTGACCGATTCCAGCGAGCCAAACCCTGCACTGGGTGTTCGCGGCTACCGCACCGACTTGTCCAGCCCCGGTGTGCTGGAGCGCCAGCTCAAGGCCATCGCCCAGGCGACCAGCGAGCATGAGGCAGATGTCTGGGTCATGGCCCCGATGATCTCCACCCCGGCTGAGGCGGAAGACTTCGCGCAGATGGCCAAGGCCGCTGGCTTTGCCACCGCCGGTACCATGATCGAGGTCCCATCGGCCGCAATTCTGGCCGGCCAGATCCTGCAGCGCTGTGATTTCGTTTCCATTGGCACCAACGACTTGACCCAGTACACCATGGCTGCGGACCGCCAGCTCGGTACCTTGGCCGAGCTGAATGATCCATGGCAGCCAGCCGTGCTGCACATGGTGGCCGCGACCACCGCCGGCGCCCAAAGCGCCGATGGCAAACCGGTAGGCGTGTGCGGCGAAGCCGCGGCTGACCCGGCCCTGGCCGTGGTGCTGGTGGGTCTGGGTGTGACCACCCTGTCCATGAACAAGCGGGCCCTGGCCCCAGTCTCCGCGGTACTGCGTACCGTGGACCTGGCCAAGGCTCAGCGCTTGGCCAAACTGGCCTTGGACGCGCCGTCGGCTGAGCTTGCCCGCAGCGCGGTGCGTGCAGAGCTGGGCGAGTTGGACCGTTTCGGCCTGTAGGCCATTAGAATTTATCCCCAAGCAACCGCTCACTAGATCCCAAAGGAGCCACCATGGCAGAACGTACAGCAATCATCGGCAGCCGAGTCGGCCTGCACGCCCGCCCGGCAGCAATCTTCGCCGAAGCCGCAGCAGAACTTCCGGTAGAGGTCACCATAGCGGCTCTTCAGGATTCAGGGTGTAAACGCGATCTAAAGCCACCGGTTTCCAACAATGACCGTGCGATATAGTGCGTCAAATTCGTGAACCCCAAAGCGATACCCCGCAGGTGCTCCAACCGCCCATTGAGTGCTTCAGTAGGCCCATTGGAACTGCCAATGTGATCAAAATACGCGAGGATATCCGGTTTCCGCCTGCGCAGCGTACCACCGAGTTTCTTCAACTCCGGTAAACCCTTCGGCACTTTGGTACCGATCTCGTTGATCAGTTGTTCCATGGCCCACTTCCCGATCTCGGGCTTCTTCTGCCGGTAGGCATCAACCATCCTCTGGTAAACGCTCCAGACCAATTGCACAGGCTCGTGCTTCGCAACGTTGAACAGGTCTTCAACGCGCTGTTTCTGTTTCTCTGTGGCCAGCGATAAACCTGTAGTCAGCGTACGCCGGCACTTATACAGCGGATCATCTTTCCGGCCACGCCGCCCATATTGTTCACGCTGAACTCGTTGTCTGGCCTGGTCCAACGCCTCGGAGCCGAGCTTGACCACATGAAAAGGGTCCAAGACTTCTACGGCTTGGGGCAGTTCCTCAGCAGCAGCGCTTTTGAAGCCGGTGAACCCGTCCATCGCGACCACCTCAACATTGTTTTTCCATGCTTCACCGCGTTCAGCAAGCCAGGTCTTGAACACGGCCTTGGAACGTCCGGGAATCATGTCGAGCAATCGTGCGGTGCCAGTGCCAGCCTTCACCGGGGTGAGGTCAACAATGACCGTCACGTACTTGTCTCCACTTTTGGTATGCCGCCACACGTGCTCATCAACTCCCAACACTTTGACTCCGTTGAACCGGGTTGGGTCATCTATCAGCAGGCGCTGGCCTTCGGCCAGCACTGCTTCGTTGGCGGTATTCCAGGTGACACCGAGCCCTTCGGCAATCCGTGAGACTGACAGGTGCTGGGTGACTAGCCCGGCCAAAGCCCAGCGTAGCCCGGTCCGGCTGATTTTCTGTCGTGGCGCTACCGCTTGGCTGAGGTCTTCACGCCAGACTCGTTGGCAGTGGTTGCAGCGGTAGCGGCGGTGCTTGATCACCAGGACGGTGGGCCGCCATCCGAACGGTTCGTGGGCCAGGCGCCGGGTGACGGTATCGCGTGGATTTCCGGGCGTTCCGCACGTTTGGCACCATGGGTCAGGGTTGGTCACTTGGCAGAGGATCTCAGCTTTCTTCGGCGTGAGGCGCTGCCCGATGGCGGTGAGTCCCAGTCCGTCAAGGTTGGTGAAAGTCGTGAGATTTGCGGGGGTATAGATAGAATGGTGCACAGTCGAGGTCTCTAGAAATGGTTAGTGTGGTAACTTCCATTCTTCTGGAAGGCCTCGACTTTTTAATGCATTGACGACATGCCCGGGATCCGGGGTGTTGGGTTTAGGTGGCTACACTCTCAATTCTGAAGAGCCACCATAGCCCTGGAAGGAGAGCCAGCGGACGAGGCGCTGGATGCGTCGAGCATCCTCTCGCTCATGGGCCTGGGCGCAGAATACGGCACCACCGTGGTGCTGCGTTCCGAGGGTGAAGGCGCAGAAGCCGCACTGGATCAGCTGGTAGCTATCTTGGAAACCGACCACGACGCCGAGTAGCTCTTAACTTAAGAAATTCGGGGAACAAGCCTAGGCTTGTTCCCCGTTTTTGTGTCCGAAAATACTGATTGACAGAAGTCAATCACTTGCCGGATGATAATACCTACGCACTAACGTAGGAGTTTGAATGAGCGCGCTCAAAACCACCGCGCTGCGCCTGATCAAGCCCTTCGCAATCCGCGATTACGCCCTGCTGGCCAGCGCACTTGTCCTATCGACCTTTGCCGCTGGCATGTGGACCGTGGCTATGGTCTACCAGGTGCGCCGCTTGGACGGCGGACCGGTAGAACTGTCGATGGTCGCCACCGCCAATGCCGTGGGGCTGCTGTGCTTCGTCCTCTTCGGCGGCATCATGGCCGACCGCCATTCCTGCCGGCGCATCGTAGTGCTGGTGGAAGTCTTTTCCTTGGCGCTGATGAGCACCACCGCAATCCTGGCCATCAACGGTGTCCTGGAACTATGGCATCTGATGGTGGCTGGATTCCTCGTTGGCGCCGGGGCGGCCTTTTTCTACCCCGCATACTCGGCGTTGCTTCCCAAGATGCTTCCAGCCGACCAGCTGCTGGCCGCCAACGGCCTGGAAGGAACCATACGCCCGGTAGTCCACACGGCGCTGGGCCCAATGACCGCCGGTTTCCTGGTGGCCGCCCTGTCACCAGCGCACGCGATCATCGGGCTTTCGCTGGTTCACTTGCTCGCCTTGCTGATGCTGCGCAGGATCCCGAAGCGCGAGGCCTACAACAGGCCGGGTGCTGCCGATGGCCAACCGCAGCCGGGCATCTTCCGCCAATTGCGCGAGGGCATCGGCTACACCGTGCGCACCCGCTGGCTGCTATGGACCTTACTCTTCTCGGTTATTTCGGTGTTCACCTTCATCGGCCCCTTCGAAGTACTTTTGCCCTTCATCGTCAGCGATAACCTGCACGGGGACGCGAAACTTTTCAGTTTCGCCTTGGCCTTCTTCGGTGCCGGGGCAGCGGTGGGTTCACTGCTCATCGCCTCTGCTAAATTCCCGCGCCGGTATTTGAGCCTGATGACCGCTTGCTGGTGCTTGGGCACCTTGCCGCTGGCTATCGTCGGCTATGTCGATGAAGCATGGATGCTCTTTGCCATCCTCCTGGCATTTGGCATCACCGACGCGGTGGGCATGGTCATTTGGGGTACGCTGCTTCAGCGCCGGGTGCCAAGCAATCTGCTCGGGCGGATTTCCAGCCTGGACTTCTTCGTTTCACTGGCCTTGATGCCGCTATCCATGGCGGTGGCTGGGCCGTTGACCCAGGTCATGAGCCTTCAGGCGATATTCATCATCGCCGGAATCGCGTCGCCGCTGTTCGGCATCATTGCCTGGCGGGCGGGAAAATTCGCCCAAGATGAGATCGCCCATCCATTGCGCGATGAGCCGGCACTGCAGGAAGTGAAACGAGCGGAGTGAAAATGAACAAGCTGGTTGCGCTGACATTCGATGATGGGCCGGGCGAATATACCCATCGTCTTCTCGACGCGCTGAAAGCGGCGGGAGCCGTTGCCACCTTCTTCATGATCGGGCAGAACGTCAGCGCCTATCCCGAAGCTGTGCGACGGATGGTTGCCGAGGGGCATCAGCTCGGCAACCATTCTTGGGACCATCCGGATATCAGGACCTTGAGCGAGACGCAGCTCGCAGAACAGCTGGAGCGCAGCAGTGCCATGATTGCCGGCACAGCTGGCATATGGCCTGAAGTTTTCAGGCCGCCCTATGGGCTGCACGATCCGCACCAGGATGCGCTCATCGGCTACCCGCTGGTGCTGTGGGATGTTGATACGCGCGATTGGGAGCACCATGATGCGGACCAGGCCTTCAGAACTGCCACGGACCAGACCAGAGCAGGGTCGGTGATCTTGATGCATGACATTCATGAAAGTTCCATCGACCTCGTCCCGCGCCTTGTTGCGGCGCTGAAGTCAGCTGGCTATACCCCGGTGACCGTCAACGAGCTCTTCACCGGCCAGCTGCAGAACTCGGTTGCCTATCATGCTGCCGGCACTGATGGCTCAGGGGGCTTGTTCGGCATAGAACCGTAGCTGATCGAGCTTGTCGCCTTCGCTCTCGCGGATATTCTGGGCTAGCGCTTCGCACTGCTCGACGCTGAGATCAGGGTTGATGATCGCCACCTGCAAGACTACTTCGGTCTGCCCGGCATCATCTTTGAGATCGTATCGGTAGGACAGCCCATCGGGATTCTCTGAGGTGTGCAGAATCAGCAGGCGATTCTCGATCAGCTCATGAACCCGGTACAACCGTTCATGCCCTGCGACTCGATAAGTGAGGTTGGTGCCCACTTTGAGTTCGGGGTCATCGGAATGCATGGAGCCGATCCCATGGATCCACAAGGGTGTTGCTGCCCAGTCTGTCAGCAACTCCCAGACACGATGCACCGGAAGATGGATAACCACGGTGCTTTCAAAAACACTGAACTGGCTCATACCCGCATCGTTCCACTCCCCGGACCCAATTGGAATAGCTGCCAGCGGTTTGGAATGGCAAAACCGGCACCAAGCAGTTGGTCTGCTTGATGCCGGCTCTAGTAATACTGGGGTTTACCAGTCTTCGTCTACGTCGTCGACATCTGCTTCGGAGATACCGAGTTCAGGTTCATTCTCAAGATCGAACTTGTACCAGGCCTCGGTGAAGTCGGCCATTGCATCCAACGCATCCTGCGCGTCGGAATCCAGAACCTCCATCGCCTCAGGGTTGTTGAGCACCGCGGTCACTGCCAGAAACGGGTGATTATCAAAGTAATCGGTTGGGGTGGCATCCGCATTGAAGGTCAGGTCCTCGCTCTGCGAGAAAAGATCGACGTACTGGGCCATCGCGTCTGGCAAGCGGCTCAGGTTGATGCCGGTCAGGGACTCATTGTAGATTTCAGCAGTTGCGTCGGCCCACTGCTCAATGAGCTCTTCGCTCATCTGTGCCATCAGATTATCCACCTCGTGTTGGGGTTCTAGTGCTCACGGGATTCGGTAGCAATTCATCTTATTTCTTCAACGAGCGCCTGCCAAGACAGAACGGCCCAAAGGGTTGTGATCTTTAAAGTTGGGAAACTGCCATGCTGGAAATCCCGTTCATGCTATGAAGCTCCCACGCGCCAGAACACATCGAGTAGGCGGGGGTGTCTAGCCCCCGCCTCTCACACCACCGGACATGCGGGCCCGCATCCGGCGGTTCACCAAGTCACTGAAAACGATCCCAAGCACGGCGAAAGAACAGCACACCCAACTCCTCCCAATAAGAAGTTGGCAAGGCACGATGAAGAATCGGGGACTTCGCCACACGCCAATACGCACGTGAACTGTTTCCCCACTGGTAAGCCTTATCCTTGACAATCCCCAGACGGCGAAGATTCGCCACCCGAGTACGAGGACGCTTCCATTCAACCCAACGGATCTGACGCAACCGACGTCTAAACCATTGATCGAGTGTGGCAAATTTATCCGCCGTCATCGACAACCGGAAATAACCCATCCAACCCCGAACAAAACGATTCAACTGCTCGATACGGTACTCCATCGACACACTCCACCGCCGAGAAGTCAACCTCCGAATCCGCTCCTTCATGCGTATCCACGCCTTCGGAGCAACCCTGATCCTGACCTTCGAACCTTTGACGAAGTAGAAACCAAAACCCAGCAACGTTGCAACACTCGCCGGATTGATCACTGATTTCTGCCGATTAACCTTCAACTTCAGGCGCTGTTCAAGGACTTTCGTCGCCTGATCCAACACCCGTTCGGCAGCACGTTTCGACTTCACAAAAATTCTGATGTCATCGGCATACCGCACAAAACGGTGATCCCTCGACCAGAACTCCTGATCAAAATCATCCAACATGATGTTCGAGAGCAACGGCGATAAAGGCGACCCCTGCGGGGTACCCTCCGCCGTTTCCCGACGAACACCCTGCGCCATGATCCCAGCCGTCAAATACTTCCGAACAAGCTTCAGAACCCGCTTGTCTTTCACCTTCCGCGCAATCCTGGACATCAGCACGTCATGGTTCACCCGATCAAAGAATGCATCCAGATCAACCTCCACAACCCACCGATACCCCTGCTCAATGAGCTGGTCAAGTTTCTGAGACACGAACTTTGATTTTTTCTTATTAAACTCAGGCCGCGAGAGCCAAAGAATTCTGCTCCCAATACCAGTCGAGCAACATCTGAGGACTCAACCCGCCATTAGTCGTATGCGGACGCTTCCTGTTGTACCAAATCTCAATGAACTCCATAACCGCGGTACGCGCCGCAACCCGGCTCGTAAACGCCCGATGATGGTACATCTCGTTCTTGATCGTCGAGAACGCCGACTCAGCAACGGCATTGTCCCAACACACTCCGGTACGGCCCATTGACTGCCGCACACCATTCTCAGAGCACCACGCTTGAAATGCATCTGACGTGTACTGAGTTCCGCGGTCTGAATGAAAAACAGTCCCAGCGCTGATGAAACCACGCGACATCGCGAGCTGCATCGCATCGATAACCAGTTGCGTTTGCATGTTCGCACCCATTGACCACCCAACGATCTGACGTGAATACAAGTCGATCACCGTCGCCAGATACAGCCACCCTTCACCGGTTCGCAAGTAGGTAATATCGCCCACCAACTTGGTTCCAGGTCGGGACGAACGAAAATCACGGCGGCCGAGCTTATCGACCATGTGATTCTTGATATGAGCGGTCCTGGCTTGCTGGTCATGCACCGTGGTGACTTTGAAAGCACTCACTCGTTTAGCCTTGAGCCCGTGCTCGTTCATGATCGACAGCACCGTGGATTTCGGCACGTACTGCTTGTGGTTGTTGCGAATCAAATCCACTAATTGGCCGGCACCGGCCACCCCGTTGGAAGCCTCGTACTCGGTCAGGACCAGAACGGTGCGCATAGCCCGCAGGGCCTTGGCTTCGCTGAGCTCAGTGGACGGGTTCAACCACCGGTAATACGAAGCGCGCGAGACCTCTAGCTGCTGGCACATCCAGTTCACCGGATACTTCGCGCTGTGTTCCATGATGAATCGGAAGATCGCGCTTATTTCTTGCCCTTCGAGGCGAAATAGGCGCTGACATCTTTTAAAAATTCGTTCTCCCGTTTCACCTCCGCCAATTCCCGGCGCAGCTTCTCGTGCTGGGCCCATTCCACCGGTCCGCGTTCCTCGGTTTCGGTCTCTGGATGCTCGGTTCGGTAGGCGCGAACCCAGTTCCCAAGGGTGCCTTCGTTGATTCCCAGTGATTCTGAAACCTCGACCAGGCTTTTTCCTGAGGAAAGCACCAGTTCCACCGCTTCTGCACGGAATTCCGGGGTGAATTTCTGACGTTTGGACATGAACTCATTCTCCTACATACGCGTGTCTCACAACATCATGACAGCTCACAATAACCTTACGAGCCATCGAAGCAGCGTCATGGGCGCTTTTGCCCGGCCGAAATCCATAAGACATCGGTGCGAACCCCTCATCGAAAATCGGGGAAAGCACTTGCGCGAGAGCCTGCTGAATCAACCGATCCAACACAGACGGAACACCCAGCATCCGTTCCCCACCATCAGGCTTCGGAATCATCACCTGACGCACCGGCAACGGCGCATACGTTCCAGCATCAAGCGACTTCCGAGTCTCGATCCAATGCTCACGGCACCAATCACGCAATTCATGCGCTTCAAGCCCATCAACACCAGCAGAACCCTTATTCCGCTCAACACGTTTCAATGCAATCAACAAATTACCTCGCGAGAACACTTGCTCCCACAGATCAACTTGTTGATCCCTGATGTCTTTCCCATCAGCCGCCGGCTCAACGCTACACGCAAGAAAATACTCTCCCGGATTCACCGGTACCATCCCCTCTCTGCCCCACCACGTCCGTGGGTTTTCTGCGATAATCACGTGAGCACGAGAACTCATGCTTCAGTCCATCAATTCCCAGCGTTCAGCCCTTCCCTGCCTCCCTCATCAACCACAATGGGTCTCAGGCAAACGATCAGGTTCCTCACCCGACGCGATTCCTAGGCAGGTACTATAACCTCTGCTGACTTCTGCCCCATCAGTTACTGACCTCGCGGCCAGAACCGCCCCACTCAGTCAGAAGACAGGTGGTGCACTAGGACAGACCTCCCCAGATAAGAGCATTCACTTTCTCCCTGCGCCCGCCACATATACACATCTGCCGTTTCCCTGTCTGTCAGGCTGGAGTGAGACCACTGATTCATAGCAAGTAAACCTCCCCTCAGACAGGGCGAGAACAGGTACAACCGCCATCATGAGCATCGATTCCATCCACCCCACCCCGGGGAACATGCCGGAGAATGGAACTATGGACTCCATCGATTCGCGCCCAGAACAGCCCCGCCGCAGGAGCATCAGCCCAGCCCAGAAACTGGCTTACCTCGACGGCTACGAACAAGCGATCCAAACCGGCGAGGGCCGAGGCTACCTGCGCGCCAACGCCTTGTATTCCTCGCAGATCGTTGAATGGCGCAGGCTACGCGACGCCGGAGTCCTCGGAGATTCAACCAGCAACAGCTTCCCGGCCCGGTCCAGTAGCCGGCTGAGCAAGGAACAAGCGGAAATCGCCCGACTGAAAAAGCAGCTAGCTGCCAACGAGCAGAAGCTTGCAACCACCCAAACCGCGTTGGAGATCATGGGAAAAGCACACGCGCTCTTGGAACAAATCTCGAAGAGCGCGGATTCCAAATAGCAGCCCAGGACCTCCTGTCCCACGTTTATGAACAACTGGTCACCGGCGGGGTATCAACACGTCAGGCCAGCTCGCTGGCCGGGGTCAGTAGGGCGACGATGAACCGCCGCCAAAACGCTGCCCGCGCAGGGCGAGCACTGCGGGCTACCGCTCCTCGCCCGGCACCAGCGAACAAGCTCACCGCGCAGGAAGAAACCACGATTCTGGCAACGCTGAACAGCGAACGGTTCGTGGACCAAGCCCCAGAGCAGATCCACGCCACGCTGCTGTCTGAAGGGACATATCTGTGCTCGGTATCGAGCATGTATCGGTTGCTGCGGAGGGCGAAGCAAGTGGCTGAACGCCGTCGACAGGCCCGTCATCCAGCACGAAAGGTCCCCGAGCTGGTCGCGGATCAGCCTGGAGAGGTGTTCACTTGGGATATCACTAAGCTGGCCGGCCCGACGAAGGGCGTGTATTTCGACGCGTACGTGATGATTGATATCTATTCGCGCTATATCATCGGTTGCCAGGTCCATACTCGTGAATCCGGGGAGCTGGCGCGTGATTTCATTGCCGGGGTGTTCGCCAAAGCCCAGGTGCCGAAAGTTGTGCATGCCGACCGCGGCACCTCGATGACCTCGAAACCCGTGGCGGCTTTGTTGGCGGACTTGGACGTGCTCAAATCGCATTCGCGGCCGAAGGTCAGCAATGACAACCCGTTCAGTGAGGCGTGGTTCAAGACCTTGAAGTATCTTCCGACATTCCCGCAGCGGTTTGGATCACTTGTTGATGCCCGGGCTTTCATGGACCGGTTTGTTCAGTCGTATAACGGGCACCATCGCCATTCGGGGATTGGGTTCCATACGCCTGCTGATGTTCATTTCGGGATGACTGGGCATGTTGATGACCAGAGGTTGGCTGCATTGCAGAGGGCTTGGGATGAGCATCCTGAGCGTTTTGGGCGGCGCAGGTTGCCGAAGAAGCTTCAGATGCCCGAAGCGGCGTGGATCAATGAGCCGGTGAAGCGGTTGGAAGGACAAGAAATGCAAGCTGGTTAACACTCATTGGTCTCACTTGACTTGAAAATTTCCGTTTCGATGGAGCGGGCTTCACCATCTTGCGCTGGCTTACCCCGACAGACATGCCTCACATGTGATTCGTGTTCCTCAGTGCAGAGGTTTGCCTCCGGCTTCCTTCCCACCCCACCTCGCGGTGACGCAGTTGCCTTCAGCTAGGCCTTAAACCATCTTCCCGGCCAGAGGACTTTCACCTCCAAGTAAATGCCCATGCTGGGCGTACGCAAAAATCAGTGAGCGCCCCGAAGGGCGCCCACTGATTTCATCACGCGGTCGAGGTTCCCAGTCCGCGTCATTTACAGGCCTTAGTAAGCCTTGACGCCCTGCTCTACCACGAGGTGGATCAACGCGAATTTCTTGTCTTCGTCGATTGCCTTCAGCGCATTTTCCAGCGCGGCGGGGACATCGGCATCCTTCTCGACGCGGACACCGAAACCACCGAAGGACTGTGCCATCAGCGCGAAGTCGGGGTTAGCCAGCTGGGTACCGGATACGCGTTCCGGGTACTGGCGTTCCTGATGGGTGCGAATGGTGCCGTACTGCTGGTTGTCCATGACGATCACCAGCGGTGTGGCTCCGTACTGCGCAGCGGTAGCCAGCTCCTGGCCGTTCATCAAGAATTCGCCGTCACCTGCGATGGTGACGACGCGGCGCTGCGGGTAGTTCAGCGACGCGGCAACTGCCGAAGGAATCGAGTAGCCCATGGAACCGTTACGCGCCGAGAGCATCGAAGCGTAGCCGTTGGTTGGGAAATAGCGGTGGGCCCAGTTGGTGTGCTCGCCAGCGCCAAAGGTCACCAAAGCATCTTCGGGCAAGGAGTTGACCAGGTTCGCCATCATGGTTGCCATCTTCGCCTGCCCGTCGGAAGGCTGAGCCGGAGGAAGTTCAGCAAATTTCTCCTGCTCTGCGCGCATCCGGGAAGTCCACTCCTTCCAGGAATCCTTGACCGGCATATCCATCAGCAGCAAGTCGCGGACGAACACATCCGGCTTTGCAACAATCTGATGCGATACCGGGCCGGAGCGTCCACGCAGCGACGGGTCGATAGTGACCAGGAAGTTTTTCTTGTCCCAGTTCTGCCTGACGTTGAAGCCATCGGTGATGACGTCACCGGGAACGGTGCCAACGAAGATCAGCAGATCGGTTTCTTCCAACAGATCGTAGGTTGGCTTGGGGCGGCCGTAGCCGATTGGGCCAACGTAGGATGGGGAGTTGAAAGGCACTGTGCCCTCGCAACGCCATTCTGCGGCGGCCGGCAGGTCATGCTCTTCGAGCCAGCGGGTGAAATCCGCAGCACCTTCATGAGACCAGTCATTGCCACCGAAAATGAACAGCGGCTTATCTGCTTCCTGCAAGGCAGCATTCAGTGCCTTCCAGTCCGTAACGGTCATGCCGCCGGTAGCCACCGGGATTTCCGGATGGACTTCGGCGGGAACTTCGTTGCGGATGATGTCTTCTGGCAATCCGACAACCACGGGGCCCGGACGGCCGGACATGGCAGCGAACATTGCCTCGGCGACAACTTCACTGGCTCGATCAGCGTGGTCCAGGATCATGACGCGCTTGGCACCGGTACCGAACCATGCCTTGGGATCGAATTCCTGGAAGGCCTCTTTTTCGCGGTGCTCAAATGGAATCAACCCCACGAAAAGCACCAAGGGGGTCGAGTCCTGCCAAGCTGTATGCAAACCGACATGGGCGTTGGCCGCTCCCGGCCCACGGGTCACCATGGCAATGCCGGGACGCTGATGCATCTTGCCTTCAGCTTCAGCCATGTAGGTGGCACCGCCTTCATGGCGGCAAACCACAGTCTCGATTGGCGAATTATGCAGTCCATCCAGGACATCCAGGTAGCTTTCGCCCGGCACTACGTAGGCGCGTTCCACGCCGTGCGCAGCAAGCGTGTCGACAATGACATGTCCGGCCGACTTCTTTGTCAGACCCTGACCATTTTCACTCATTTTTTAGGCGTCTTTCTTGGTTCGAAAAATCGTCAGACGCAACAGCGAGGAAAGTGGCCCGTTTGGCCGGTGATGCATCGTTGCGTCATCGTGAAACAGTACTAAACAAGGACGGATTGCACACATTGACGGGCGAATACTACGCAAATGTGACTTCATGTAGGCGATTAATCATATTTGAGAACAAAATGTCCAGAAATTTCCATCAAATAAGACAGTATGGTTCGTCACATATCGACCCCGCCGGCACTCCAGGGAGCGCAAAGCTGAACACTCATTGATCACTCCCCCCCCCCAACACTAGTGGCCTTTTGAGCAACAAAAGTTTACTTACAGTAAGTATTCTTTGATAACTGAACAACGAGGTTTCCATGGAATTCATCAATGGCGCGATTGTCGCCATCTATCTTGCGGCCATGCTGGCCTTTGGCTGGTGGGGCAAGTCCCGAACCAAAAACAGCAGCGACTATCTAGTCGCCGGCCGTCGCCTCGGGCCTTTCCTGTATACCGGAACCATGGCTGCAGTCGTGCTCGGCGGAGCCTCCACCGTTGGCGGCGTAGGCCTGGGATACAAATGGGGCATCTCAGGCATGTGGCTCGTCGTCGCCATAGGCGCCGGAGTCATTCTCCTTTCGGTCTTCTTCGCGCCAACCCTGCAGAAGCTCAAGGTAGGAATTCCGTTTGACGTGACAGACGCTGGTGGCCGACTCGTCTCAGGACCGTGCGCACGAAAAGGAGCCGCCGCAATTCATCAGTTGATGAACTGCGGCGGCTCCTCGAATCTGGAAACTAGTTCTGGATCAGATCGTGGCGCACGATGGTCTGATCGCGGTCCGGACCCACGCCAATGGCGGAGATGCGGGTGCCGGAGATCTTCTCCAGGGCCAGGATGTAGTTCCGGGCGTTCTCCGGAAGATCTTCCATGGTCTGCGCGCCAGAGATGTCCTCGGTCCAGCCCGGGAAGTACTCGAAGATCGGCTTCGCGTGGTGGAAGTCGGTCTGCGTCATCGGCATTTCGTCATGGCGGACACCGTCGACGTCGTAGGCCACGCACACTGGGATCTGCTCGATATTGGTGAGCACGTCCAGCTTGGTCACGAAGTAGTCGGTGAAGCCGTTCACGCGCGAAGCGTGGCGAGCCAGAACGGCGTCGTACCAGCCGCAACGACGTGGGCGGCCGGTGTTCACGCCGAATTCGCCACCGGTCTTCTGCAGGTACAGGCCCATGTCATCGAAGAGCTCGGTCGGGAACGGACCGGCACCCACACGGGTGGTGTAGGCCTTGATGATGCCGATGGAGCGGGTGATGCGGGTCGGGCCGATGCCAGAGCCCACCGACGCGCCGCCAGCGGTTGGGTTTGAGGAGGTCACGAACGGGTAGGTACCGTGGTCCACGTCCAGGAAGGTGGCCTGGCCGCCTTCCATCAGCACGACCTTGCCCTCGTCCAGAGCCTTGTTCAGCTCGTAGGTGGAGTCGATGACCAGCGGACGCAGACGCTCGGCGTAGGACAGGAAGTACGAAACGATTTCCTCGACCTCGACGCTGCGGCGGTTGTAGATCTTGACCAGCAGCTCGTTCTTCTGGCGCAGGGCGCCTTCGACCTTCTGGCGCAGGATCGATTCGTCGAAGACGTCCTGCACGCGGATGCCCAAACGTCCGACCTTGTCCATGTAGGCCGGGCCGATGCCGCGACCGGTGGTGCCGATGGCACGCTTGCCCAGGAAGCGTTCGGTGACCTTGTCCATGGTCTGGTGGTATGGAGCCACCAGGTGGGCGTTGGCCGAAACACGCAGCTTCGAGGTGTCGGCGCCGCGCGATTCCAGGCCGTCGATCTCTTCGAAGAGGGCTTCAAGGTTCACCACACAGCCATTGCCGATGATCGGAGTGGCGTTCGGCGAAAGGATGCCGGCTGGAAGGAGCTTGAGCTCGTACTTCTCGCCGCCGACGACTACGGTGTGCCCGGCATTGTTGCCGCCGTTTGGCTTCACTACATAGTCAACCTTGCCACCGAGCAGGTCGGTAGCCTTTCCTTTGCCTTCATCGCCCCATTGGGCTCCGACGATCACGATTGCTGGCATGGGATCCTCCCCCTTGCTTAAAGCAGTGGTTTCAGCGTGCTTAGCGCTGTCCCGGCACGGTGCCGGGCAAAAAATATGCCCCTGTCCTGCTCACTGAACCCGAAGGTTCGTTGCAAGAGTTAGGGGCTCTTACGACCAAAGTTTACCGAAACGATTAGCGAATCTCGAGCTGTGCGTCACGGAGTCGAGGTTAATCATGGATATTCACGCTATTCTCACTCAGACTTGACCCTGACACAGTGTGAGGGCGGAGAATTGAAGAATGTTATCCATCGGGATGTTTGCACAGATCGGCCAGGTTACCCACCGCATGCTGCGGCACTGGGATACTGCCGGCCTGCTGCGCCCTGCCCAGGTGGACCCGTCCAGCGGCTATCGCTCCTATGACCCCTCCCAGCTGCAGCGCTTGCATCAGATTGTTGCCCTGCGCGATCTGGGATTCGGGCTCGAAGAGATTTCCTTGATCCTGGATCGGGGCGCAACTGCAAGAAAAATAGCCGAACTGCTGCACATCCGCCAGGCGCAGGTTGCGGCCGAGCACCAGCTTGCCACGCAGCGCTTGGCCGACGTGCAGCGGCGTCTGCAACTGATCTCCAAGGAGAACCTCATGTCGCACATTGAAATCATCCACAAGCCACTGCCCGCGGTGCGCTTGGCGGCCGGACGCTTCACGGTGGCCGAGCAGCCTGAAATCGCCGGTCGCATCGGCCCGCTCTTCGACAGAATCGCGCAATCCCTTCAGGGCCAAAGCCTTGCTACGCCCATCGCGCAATACAACGGCACCGAGGATGGAGTGGAGGTCATTGCCGGATACGCCACGAGCGCCCAAAGCCTGGCCGATGTCGAGATCATCGTGCTTCCCGCGGTGCCCGAAGCCATCTGCGGAGTGCACCTTGGCTCAATGGACTCCATCCATGAAAGCTGGCAGGCCGTGCACGAAGAAGTCCTCGCCCGTGGTTTGTTACCTACCGGTCCGTGCCGCGAAGTCTATGTGCGGGCCCTTTCAGAAGACCAGGCAGACTGGGTGACCGAACTTCAGCAGCCGGTAGGCACCCCCTAGCCCACCAGCTGGTGCGGAGCCTCCAGCAGGTCTCCCACCACGCTGCGCGCAGCACCGACCAGGGCACCGGTTTGGCCCAGCGGCGAGCACAGCAAGCGCGCCTGGCCGGCGATGCTCGGCGCGTGCGCTTTCAGGCTGGCTTCCATCGCTGGGCGCAGCCACTGCTCCAGGGCCGCGAAGTGGCCGCCGAAGACCACGGTGGAAACGTTGTACAGGCGCAGGGCCGAGGCCACGGCGATCCCCAGGGATTTTCCAGCCTCGGCTACCGCGCTGACTGCCGGTTCGGTGCCGGTTTCCAGTGCCTGGTACAGCTGGCTGATCCGCTGTTGGCGCGAGGCGCCATCGGCGACCGCGCCGAGGTTCGCAGCGGCAAGAATGGCGTCCTGCCCGGCAATGGTTTCCAAGCAGCCGCGCCCGCCGCAGCTGCATTTCTTGCCATCGGGGGCGATCACGACATGGCCGAGTTCGCCGGCATGCCCCTGGGGTCCGACAAAGAGTTCAGCGTCGATAATCAATCCGCCGCCAATGCCCACTTCCCCCGAGACAAAGAGGAAGTCACGCTCTTGGGCATCCATCAATTGCTGTTGGGCCAGCGCCGAGGCGTTGGCTTCATTAAAGAGCCTGAAGCGGGTTTTGGGTTCGGGCAGCAGCGCTGCCACATCGAGGTCCTGCTCCACCCAACCAAGGTTCGGTGCCTGCAGCACGGTGAAGGACTCGTCGTCGACCAAACCGGGGACTGCTAATCCGCCGCCGAGAATCATCAGGCCTTGGGCCGCGGCGGCATCTTGGAGCCTTCGGCTCAGCTCCCCCAGGGCAGCGAGCACTTCTTTGGCTGCCGAGCGGTGGTCGGCGTGCGGCTGGATTTCATGGGCCAGCAGCTTGCCGGAAAGGTCAACCAGCCCGGCGGCGATGTAGTCGACGTTGACTTCCATGCCCATCACTACGCGCGCGGGGTTCAAGATGAGCCCTACTGCCGGCCGCCCGCGCTCCCCATCGCGGTGCACGCCGATTTCGATGACAAGTCCGGCGGCCAGCAGGTCGGCGACCAGGCTGGAGACCGAGGCCTTGGTGAGCTGGCTGAGCCCGGCGATATCGGCACGCGATAACCGCTGGTCATTCCCGGAGGCGGCAATCACCGACAGCACCCGGGCCAGGTTGGCTTTGCGCACATCCCCGACGTTGCCCGGGGCCGAAGACGTTGCGGCTCGGGCGGTCGACGCTGCTTGGCGCATGCCTTCTCCTCGTGGAAATTCTTGGAATGGTTTTGCGGGTTTCACTATTGACTCTAGCGCATCAGCACCCATATAGTTCAGGACATAAACTAAATGGCGTTTGCCGCCCCAACGATCCAAGGATGCATCTCATGACTCTTCAGCCAACCTCCGCCGACCGCTTCACTTTCGGCCTGTGGACCGTGGGATGGACCGGTGCCGATCCATTCGGCGTCGCAACCCGCAAGAACCTGGATCCAGTGGAAGCTGTCCACAAGCTCGCTGAGCTGGGCGCCTACGGCATCACCTTCCACGACAATGACCTGATTCCTTTTGACGCCACCGCGTCCCAGCGCGAGCAGATCCTGGCAGACTTCCGCGCAGCCCTCAAGGAAACGGGCCTGAAAGTCCCAATGGTGACCACCAACCTGTTCAGCCACCCGGTTTTCAAGGACGGCGGCTTCACCTCCAACGACCGTTCGATCCGCCGCTTCGCACTGTCCAAGGTGCTGCACAACATCGATCTGGCTGCGCAGATGGGTGCCGAAACCTTCGTCATGTGGGGCGGCCGCGAAGGCGCCGAGTACGACGGCTCCAAGGATCTGGCAGCAGCGCTGAACCGCATGCGCGAAGGCGTGGACACCGCAGCCGGCTACATCAAGGACAAGGGCTACAACCTGCGCATCGCGCTGGAGCCAAAGCCGAACGAACCACGCGGCGACATCTTCCTGCCCACCGTGGGCCACGGCCTGGCCTTCATCGAGCAGCTGGAACACGGCGACATCGTTGGCCTGAACCCTGAAACCGGCCACGAGCAGATGGCTGGCCTGAACTTCACCCACGGCATCGCCCAGGCACTGTGGGCAGGCAAGCTGTTCCACATCGACCTCAACGGCCAGCGCGGCATCAAGTATGATCAGGACCTGGTCTTCGGCCACGGCGACCTGACCAGCGCATTCTTCACCGTTGACCTGCTGGAAAACGGCTTCCCAACCGGCGGCCCGAAGTACGACGGCCCACGCCACTTCGACTACAAGCCTTCGCGCACCGACGGCTACGACGGTGTTTGGGACTCGGCCAAGGCCAACATGTCCATGTACCTGATGCTCAAGGAACGCGCACAGGCCTTCCGCGCAGACCCAGAGGTCCAGGAAGCCATGAAGCTCTCGGGCGTCTTCGAACTGGGCGAAAGCACCCTGGACGAGGGCGAAACCGCAGCGCAGCTGATGAACGATGCCGCCAGCTTCGCCGACTTCGACGCCAACGCCGCGGCGCAGCGCAACTTCGCGTTCATCCGCCTGAACCAGCTGGCTATCGAGCACCTGCTCAACGCCCGCTAAACCGCTACGCACCCACCCACCGCAGAAAGCAGCCCGAACAATGACGCTCGTTGCCGGCATCGACTCGTCCACCCAATCATGCAAGGTGGTCATCCGCGACGCCGCAACCGGCGCCCTGGTCCGCTCCGGACGCGCCTCGCATCCCGAGGGCACCGAAGTGGATCCTCAGTTCTGGTTCTCCGCACTGCAGGAAGCCATTGCCCAGGCCGGAGGCCTGGACGACGTGGCTGCGATCTCGGTGGGCGGGCAGCAGCATGGCATGGTGGTACTCGATGAATCCGGCGCCGTGATCCGCCCGGCGCTGCTGTGGAATGACACCCGCAGCGCCGCGGCGGCCACCGACATCATCGCCGACGCCGGCAACGGCGATGCCGAAGCCGGTGCCGTCTACTGGGCGCAGCGCACCGGCACCCTCCCGGTCTCCTCCATCACGCTGGCCAAGCTGCGCTGGCTGAAGGACAACGAACCGGAAAACGCGGCCAAGGTCGCCGCCATCTGCCTGCCGCATGACTGGCTGTCCTGGCGCCTGGCCGGCTACGGTCCGGGTTCCGGCGCCGAAGGCCTGGCCGCGCTGGCCACCGACCGCTCCGATGCCTCGGGCACCGGCTACTACCGCGCCACCGAAAACGCCTACGACCTCGAAGCGCTCGAACAGCATCTGGGCCACATCCCGATCCTGCCTGCCGTGGCCGGCCCGCTGGATTCCATCGGCACCACCCCGGCAGGGGCCAGCATCGGTCCGGGCGCCGGCGATAACGCCGCCGCCGGATTGGGCGTGGGCGCCAAGGTGGGCGACGTTGTGATGTCCCTGGGCACCTCCGGCACCGTCTTCGCGGTTGCCGATACCCCATCGGCCGATGCCTCCGGCCTGGTGGCCGGCTTCGCCGATGCCACCGGCAACTACCTCCCGCTGGTGTGCACCCTGAACGCCACCCGCATCTTCGATGCCACCGCAAGCTTGATGCAGGTGGATCTCGAAGAATTCAACGACTTGGCAATGTCGGCCAACCCCGGCTCGGATGGGCTGACCTTGCTTCCGTACTTCGACGGCGAGCGCACCCCGAACCTGCCAAAGGCCACCGGTTCGCTGCACGGCATCACCCGCGCCAACTACACCGCCGCCAACCTGGCCCGCAGCGCTGTGGAAGCGGTCATCTGCTCGCTGGCCGACGGCCTGCGCGCACTCGAAGCCCAGGGCGTCGAAGCCCAGCGCATCATCTTGGTTGGCGGCGGAGCGCAGTCCCGCGCCCTCCAGCAGATCGCCGCCCAGGTACTGGGCCTGCCGATTACGGTCCCGGCCCCGGGCGAATACGTCGCCGATGGCGCGGCCCGCCAGGCTGCCGGTGTGCTGGCCGGAGCCTTCCCGGACTGGACCCGGGACACCACGCAGGTCCCGGCGGCGGAATCGACCCCGCAGGTACTAGAACGCTACCGCGCACTGGTCAAGAGCCAGTGGCTGGATAAGTAGGGATTAACCATGGAACCGGAAGCCAAGGAACTGAACTGGGCCGGGAATCTTTCCTACCAGGCCCGGGAACTGCTCTACCCCACCAGCATCGAGCAGCTTGCAGAACAGGTTCGCGCATCGGACAAGGCACGCGCCTTGGGCTCCCGCCACTCCTTCAACGACATTGCCGACACCCAGGCAACCCTAATTTGCCTGAGCAAGATGCCTGAAACCATCGAGATCGATGCGCAGGCCATGAGCGTGCGAGTCAGCGCAGGAACCACCTACGGCGCCTTGGCGGAGACCCTGCAGGCAGCCGGTTTTGCGCTGCACAATCTTGCTTCCCTACCCCATATCTCGGTGGCCGGGGCAGTCTCCACCGGCACCCACGGTTCCGGGCAGGCCCACGGCAACCTGGCCACCGCCGTGCGCGGGGTGGAACTGGTGCTGGCCGACGGCTCGCTGCATGCGGTGCGGCGCGGGGATGCGCAGTTCAACGGCTATGTGGTGTCCCTTGGCGCACTGGGCGTGCTGACCCATCTCACCTTGGATATCGTGCCGAGTTTCGAGGTTCAGCAAACAGTATTCGAGCAGTTGTCCTGGGACAAGGTGCTCGGTGGCTTTGATGCGCTCCAGGCTTCTGCCTACAGCATCAGCCTGTTCACCGACTGGAGCGGGCAGAACGTGGGCCAGACTTGGCTGAAGCGTTGTGTCGGCGACGGACTGGGGGATGATATTGCCCAGGGCAAGTTCGGAGGATTCCCGGCCACCGCCGCGATGCACCCGCTGCCCGAATCCGATGGAGCCATCTGCAGCGAACAGCTCGGAGCGCCCGGACCCTGGTCCGACCGCTTGGCGCATTTCCGCATGGATTTCACCCCGAGCGCCGGCGACGAGCTGCAGACCGAGTACCTGGTACCGCGCGAATATGCAGTTCAGGCCATCGAAGCGATCCGCGGGCTTTCTGCCACGATCACGCCCCTGCTGCTGGTCTCCGAGGTGCGCACCATTGCCGCGGATGAACTATGGCTCAGCGGAAACTACGGCCGCGACGGCATTGCCCTGCACTTCACCTGGAAGCCGCAGCAAGAAGAGGTCGAAGCGCTCCTGCCACGGATCGAAGAAGCGCTGGCGCCATTTGCCGCACGCCCGCATTGGGGCAAGCTCTTCGCGGCAACCAGCGCCCAGCTGCACGAGCTGTACCCGAAGTTCAATGACTTCATCGGATTGGCCCAGCGTTTGGATCCGGCCGGGAAGTTCCGCAACGACTTCCTGAACCGCACCGTGTTTGGCGCCTGAGCACGCCCTCGTCTTGCGACTAGACTTGTCACCATGGCATTGACTCAGTTAACGGTCGTGGACACCGCGGTCGGCATCCTGCAACAGTTCGGGTTGGCTGATTTGTCGATGCGCCGATTGGCCAAAGAACTCGATGTCCAGGTCGGTGCGCTGTACTGGCATGTGAAGAACAAGCAGGAGCTGCTGGCCCAGGTCGCGGCCAAGCTGCTGAACACCCCTGCGTTGGCTGTGCAGGCAGAAGACTTCGATGACCCGGCAGATGCGATCCTGCACTTGGCGCGCAAGCTCTACCTTGCCCTGCTGCCCATCCAGGACAGCCCTGAAGTCGTCGAGGTCGCCAGCGCCATGCAGGCCACTGAGCTCCAGCCGGTGCTGGCGCTGCGCTCGCTGCTGGAATCTGCGGGCCTGTCCGCAGAGCATGCCATCCATGGACAGCAGCTCTTGCTGAACCATGTGCTCGGCTCCGTCGCGTTCCGCCAGAACCTCGTGCAGCTGGATGTGGACGCACCGCTGGCCGATGGCTTCGACTGGGGATTGCAGCGGGCCGTGGCCGGCCTGGTCGGCTAGCTCAGCTTGCCGCCGGAGGCTTGAAGATAGCAGGTGGCGCACAGCGATTCGTACCATACGTCGTCGCCGTCAATGGCGACCTGGTCTCCGTCGAACACCACACACTGCCCTACCCGGCGGGTATTGAACATGGCCTTGCGCCCGCAGCGGCAGATGGTCTTCAGCTCTTCAAGTGAGTGCGCCAATTCCATCAGGCGTGCCGATCCTGGGAAAGCACGGGTGCGGAAGTCGGTGCGGATCCCGTAGGCCAGCACTGGAACATCATCCATGACAGCAATCCGTAGCAGGTCATCGACCTGTTCACCCGAGAGGAACTGCGCCTCGTCCACCAGCAGGCAGGCTACCGGCGGCGCGTCCACATGCGGCAGCAGGGCATCAGGGTCATCGCCGGAACTATGCGCTGCGAACTTCTCGCGCACGTTCTCCTGCGGCCCCACGGTGAAGTCGACTTCGCGCTGGATGCCCAGCCGGGAAACGATGGAGTTCTCTCCTTTGGTGTCCACCCCGGGCTTGGCCAGCAGGATGCGCTGGCCGCGTTCCTCGTAGTTGAAAGCGGCCTGAAGCAAGCTCGTGGACTTGCCCGAGTTCATCGCCCCGTAGCGGAAATACAGCTTGGCCACCATTGCTCCTTGAAGGTTGCTGCGCCTGCCAGCTGGCAGGCCCTTTACGATCTTAGTGCCCGCGCCGGATTTCTTCGCTGAACCAACGCCGCGGACCCGTCCCCGCTACTTCTGTGCGCGCTGGCTCTTTCCGGCGAATACCAGCTTGTAGAGCACCGACATCACGATGACAAAAGGAACGCCGAAGATCAGCGTGTACTTGAATTCCGGCACGAAGAACGAGGTCACCAGCAAGCCGGCGAGCAGTACCGCGCCAAGAATCGAGGCACCAGGGTAGCCTGGCAGCTTGAACTCCAGCGTCGTTTGTTCACTGCGGACCTTCTTGCGGAAGGACACGTGGGTTACCAGGATCATGAACCACGTTGCCAGGGCTCCGAAGGTAGCCAGCGACATCATGATGCCAAAGCCGCCTTCCGGCACCAGGGCGTAGACCAGGGCCGCCACCGCGATGCCTCCGGCGGACATCCACACCGCGTGGACGGGAGCCCCAGCGCTGTTGGTCCGATGCGCCAACCGCGGTGCATGCCCGGCATCAGCCAGCGAATGCAGCATGCGGGTGGCTGCGTACAGCTGGGCATTCGTGGCCGAGAGCGCGGCAACGATGAGCACGAAGTTCAGTACCGAGTCGGCAAGCGGGATTCCCATCTGGGACATCACGGTGACAAAGGGCGATCCGCCTGAAACCAGTTCGCTGGTTGGAGCGATGGCGAGGATCAGGGCCATGGTGAAGACGTAGAAGAGCAGCAGGCGCAGGAAGGAGACCTTGAACGCCTTGCGCACCGCGGTCTTGGGGTTCTTGGCCTCGGCGGCTGCAATGGAGATCGCTTCGATGCCCATGTAGGAGAAGATCGCTACGATGACCGCGCTCCACATGCCGAACACGCCATTGGAGAAGAAGCCGCCATCGGCTGCATAGTTATGGAATCCGAATTCGTCGCGCGGGTCGTGGAAGACCAGCCACAGCGCGATGATGATGAAGGCGATGACGGCAAAGACCTTGATTGCGGAGAACCAGTATTCGGTGGTTCCGAAGATCTTCACGCTGGAGAAGTTCACGCCCAAGAGCGCAGCGGAAAAGACAAGGATCCAGAGCAGTCCGGGGATTTCAGGGAACCAGTACTGCATGTACTCGCCCACGGCGCTGACCTCGGTGCCCACGGCGAAGATCAGCGCGGACCAGTACAGATATTTGGTCAGGTATCCGGCAAAACGGCCCAGGTAGCGTTCGGCGTAGACCCCGAAGGATCCGGCCACCGGCTGCTTGACGGTCATTTCCGCCAGCGCGCCCATGACCAGCAGCGCTACGGCTCCGCCAATGAGATAGCTGATGATCACCGAAGGGCCGGCCATCGCAATGGCGAGCTTGCTGCCCGCGAAGAGGCCGGTGCCGATGGCACTGCCCAAGGCGATCATGGACATCTGCCCTGGTGTCAACGACTTCTTAAAACCCGAACCGACTTCAGTGGCGCGTACCGGCTGCTTGCCCAACGATGCTCCCTTTAGACCTATGCGAACAGCACGGCATTGAAAATGCCGTGCTGCTGTTAAGGTTACTCTCGCGCAGATTCGCCGGCTTCGGCGCACCAAGACCCGAAAGCGGCGGAATTTGCGTTATGTCACGGCATTACGCACGGCGTACTCTTCGCGCTGCCAGGCATTGGTGTGCAGAATTTCACGCAGTTTCTCCACGGCGTCCCAGATATCGGTACGCGTCAGGTACAGCGGGGTGATGCCAAAGCGCAGGACTTCCGGTTCGCGGTAGTCCCCGATAACGCCCTGGTCAATGAGCGCAGCGATGATTTCGTACCCATGCTCATGGCGGAAGCTGACGTGGCTGCCGCGAGCAGCATGTTCGCGTGGAGTCACCAGTTCCAGGCCGTAGCCGGCGCAGCGGGTTTCAACCAGCTCGATGAACAGGTCCACCAGCTCCAGCGAGTTGGCGCGCACCTTGTCCATGTCCGCTTCCAGCGCGATATCCAGGCCGACCTCGATCATGGCCAGCGAAGTAACCGGCTGGGTACCGCACATGAAGCGGCGAATGTCATTTGCTGGAGTGTAGCTGCCAGCCATCTCGAAGGGCGACTTGTGCGACCACCAGCCGGACAGCGGCTGCCAGAAACGTTCATGGTGGCGGGCATTGACCCAGATGAAAGCCGGAGAGCCCGGGCCACCGTTGAGGTACTTGTAGGTGCAGCCCACGGCGTAGTCTGCATCTGCGGCATTCAGGTCAATCGGCACTGCACCCGCGGCATGGGCCAAGTCCCAGACCACCAGGGCTCCGGAGCCGTGGATTGCTGCGGTGGTCTCGTCCATGTCCCACATGGAACCGGTGCGGTAGTTCACGTGCGACAGGGCAACCACGGCGACAGTCTCGTCCAGTGCAGCGCGCAGCGACGCCTCGCCATCGATGAGCTTCACTTCATAGGCCACACCTGTTTCCTGCGAGAGCGAGTTGACCAGGTCGGCCAGTCCCTCGGCGATGTAGATGTCTGTCGGGAAGTTATCACGTTCGGTGAGGATCACCCGGCGCTGCGGGGAATCGGCCTTCTGCGTGCGCAGGGCCGAGGCCAAGGCCTTGAACAGGTTCAGGGTCGTGGTGTCGGTGATCGCCGTTTCGTTGGGCTTCGCGCCCAGCAGCTGGCCCAGCTTGTCGCCGAGCTTCAGCGGCATCTCAAACCAGCCGGCGGTATTCCAGGAACGGATCAGGCCTTGTCCCCATTCTTCGGTCACCACCTGGGCTGCACGTTCTGCTGCCCCCTTGGGCAGCGCGCCCAAGGAGTTGCCGTCGAGGTAGATGACGCCTTCTGGAAGGTTGAAACGTTCTCCAAAGGCCGACAGCGGGTCTGCCGCGTCCAACCGGGCAAGGGACTCTCGGGTCAATTCAGTGCTCAAGGGGTCTCCTGTTCAGGCAAAGCTCAAAGCTGGAAAACATTCAGTTCTCCATGATGCTTACATCGTAGAATTGAATACGAGATCATGCGAGACATACCGAACTTTTCAAAAGAATTGAGTTGATCAACCGTGGTGGATTCATTGTGGAGCGTTCAAGGCGACACCGTGCCGAATCCTGTGCGCGTGGATGAAACGGACCTGTCCATCCTCGCCGAGCTGAGCAAGGATGCCCGGATTGCCAACAATGTCCTGGCCGCAAAAGTCGGGCTAGCGCCTTCCACCTGCCTGGGCCGGGTCAAGGCCCTGTCCAAGGCGGGGGTGATCACCGGATACCACGCGGCGATCAACGAGGAACTGCTAGGAGTTGCCGTCAATGCCATGATCTCCGTTATCGTCTCCTCCACGGCCCGAGACCGCTTGCTTTCCTCTGCCCACCAGCTCAGAGAGCTCGCTGAGGTCAAGGAAGTGTTCGTTCTTGGCGGTTCCCCGGATTTGCTGGTCCGGGTGGCTACCCGAAGCATCGGGGACCTGCGCACCTTCGTGGCCGCGCATTTGGGTTCCAACCGCGCATTCTCATCCACCCAGACGGTCATTATCTTCGAGCACTTGGCCTAGCGAAGCCAGCAGTACGTCATCTTGCGGCATCTCTCATCTGCATCTCATTTATTTCGGCCACAATGAAACACATGGGAAAGGAAGCATTGCGCCGCGCGCTCGCGACGATTGCCGTCATCGCAGTTGTGGTAGTTGGCGCATTCGGGATCAGCAAAGCCTTGGAAGGACCAGCCGACCAAGACCTCGGGGAGGGGTTCATCTTCGAAGAAGTAGCACCCTCTCCCACCAGCGGCATCCCCAAGGGACCCACCCCTTCCCCTTCCGAATCGGCAACCAAATCGCAAACGCCCTCCTCCAGCCCGAGCAAGTCCGCCAAGCCGGAGGTCTCGGAAAAGCCCAAGACCAGCGCAACCCCGTCGCCTAAGCCGAAGCCCAAACCCAAGCCCAAGCCTGTAGCACCCGCACCGCCAAAGAAGACCGTCGTTCCGCTGCCGCCTTCGGGCAACCAGCATTACGACGATGACGACGATGACGATGACGACGATGACGATGACGACTACGGTGATGATGACGACGATGACGGCGACGATGACTAAGGCGCCAGAACGTCGGTGGTCCATCCGTGCCCGAGTCTTAACCGGCATGATGCTCCTAGTCGGCCTGGCGCTGGTGGCAGCAGGTACCGCCAGCTTCGCGGTACAGCGGCACGAACTCAATGACCGGCTGGATGAGTCCCTGATCCGCACCGTCAAGGAATTCGAAGTTCTCACCGAAACCGGTGTCGATCCGCGGACCATGGACCGCTTCAAGCACGCCGAAGACCTGCTCTACATAGCAATGCAGCGCACCTTGCCCTCCCCGAAGCAGGGCATGCTCTCCCTGGTGGCAGACAAGGTGCGTTGGACCGCTCCAGACATCGTCCAAACCCGTTTGGAAGATGATCCCGAGTTCATCGAATGGGCCAAAAGCGTCCAGGGGACCAACCACATCCGCTTGGGAACTGTCGAAACGGAAATCACGACCTACCGTGCCGTCGTTGTTCCGGTTAGCCTTCCGGCAGATCATGAGCACAGCGCCTTTGTCCTGGCCTATGACTACTCGGCCGAGGCCATTGCCAACGACCGGAACTTCATGATCTACAGTGCGGTCGGCGGCTCGGTGATGCTGGTGGCGGCCCTGGCCGCCTGGCTGGTAGTTGGCCGCATGCTGGAGCCGATTCGCCGCCTGCAAACTACGGCACAGCAGATTTCCGAGACCGATGTCTCCCAGCGCATTGAAGTTTCCGGAAATGATGAATTTGCCGAGTTGACGGTAACCGTCAATGAAATGCTGGATCGGCTCGACGGCGCGCTCAGCGCCCAGCGCCAGCTGCTTGACGATGTCGGGCACGAATTGCGCACCCCGGTGACCATCATCAATGGGCACCTGGAACTGATGGATCCCAACGATCCTGAGGACGTCGCCCAGAGCCGGGACATCGCAGTGGACGAGCTGCGACGCATGTCATTGCTGATCAATGACTTGGTCACGCTGGCAAAATCCAACCGCACCGATTTCCTCCAGGTGAAGCCGGTAGAAGTCGGCAAGTTGCTTGATGACATTCTCGACAAGGCCCGCGGACTGGGTGCGCGCCAGTGGCGCGTGGACTATCGCACCGAAGCCACCGTTGCGCTTGACCCGATCAGAACCACCCAGGCCATGCTCCAGCTCTGCGCCAATGCGGTGAAGTTCTCTGCTGAGGACAGCCGCATTGGCTTGGGCAACGAGATCATTCGCGACGCCCACGGCGGCACCACGCTGCGTTGGTGGGTATCGGATGCGGGCGTCGGCATCCAAGCCGAGGACCTTGAAAGAATTTTTGAACGCTTTGGACGTGGCCAGAACTCGGTGCGCTCATCAGGTTCTGGGCTGGGGCTGAACATTGTCCAAGCCATTGCCGAGACCCACGGCGGACGCGTGTGGGTCAATTCAGAATATGGCAAGGGTTCCACGTTCTACATTGATATGCCGTTATCGACAGGAAGCAAGGAAGCATGAGCCAGATCCTGATCATTGAAGATGAACCCCGCATCAGCTCATTCGTGGCCAAGGGGCTGCGCGCTGCGGGACTGACCTCATCCATCGCGGAAACCGGCCAAGATGGCTTCAATCTGGCGATCGAAGGCGATCATGAACTGATCATTTTGGATCTCGGCCTGCCCGATGAAGATGGCTTCTCGGTGCTCCGCCGGCTGCGAGTAGCCCAGATCGACACTCCGGTGATCATCCTGACCGCACGCGGCAGTGTCGAAGACACCGTGGCGGGCCTGCAGAATGGCGCGGATGACTACATGGCCAAGCCCTTCCACTTCGATGAGCTGCTGGCTCGCGTCCGCTTGAGGCTGCGCACCGAAGACAATGCCCCTGAAGTGTCTTCACTGACCCATGAGAACCTGCATATGGATCTGCTGCGCCGCCGGGTCACGGTCAACGAACGCGAAGTGGACCTGTCGGCGCGCGAATTCGCGCTGGCTGAAGCCTTCTTGCGCAATCCTGGCCAGGTGCTCAGCCGCGAGCAGCTGCTCTCCCGCGTGTGGGGCTACGACTTCGACCCGGGATCCAATGTGGTGGATGTGTACGTGCGCTACCTGCGAAACAAGCTGGGCTCGGAACGCTTCGAAACCGTCCGCGGCTTCGGCTACCGGCTTGCTTCCGAACGGTAGCAAGCCGGTAGCGGATCTAGCGCAACGTCGGATCCGGAACGAAGCTGCGTTGCAGCAGGCGGCTCCAGCGGTTGGCCGGCAACTGCGGATTGAGCAAGGCAATGCCGATGCAGTACTTGGACATGGAGACTTCGCGGATCCCCAGTTCGGCCAAGGCCTGGTCCGAGGCCCCGCGACCGTCGGCAGATTTGGTTTCGACAACGATCAGGTCCGGGCCATCAATCTGCCCGTGCCCGTTGGCATACTCCAATTCGATGTCGCAGGTCAGCCGCTCACCATCGATGGGGTTCACGAAGGTCGCGCGAGTGTATGCACTGTCCAGGACCGGTTGCAGTGCAGGGACTTCCTGCCCGTATTCGCTGCGCAGCACCGACTCGAGGAATTCCAGATTCGCCTCGGTCAATTCACTGGCGGTATCCAAATCCTGCTCGACGCGGTGCTTCACGGTGGAACCGCGCAGCCCCTTGGTCTTGATCTCGAACATCGACAATCCGGTATCCGCATACGTCCGCGAACGCACCTTGTACCGCCGGCGCCGCCCCTGGCGGTGGGCGCGGTACTGGTCGAGATCCTCGGTATCGAAATATACCGACTCGTAGCGGAAGGTCCGCAACCCGTCGATCTGCATGATCTTGAACTTGTCCCCAAGCTTCTGCGACAGTGCCGTGAACTCTCCTGGGGTCAGCAGGAACTTCTTGTCGACACGTGTCTGCAACGCCGCTTCGGAAATCACGTCTTCAAGGCTGATCGGCGCACGAGCTGCCACCGCTGCTTCCAGTGCGGCGCGGGCATTCGGTGTGCCGGTTGCGCAACGGATTGCTGAAAGCGCAGTCATCAGGACCACGTCTCCTGCTTGGCTCCGTTCTGTGCCGCCGGCGCCGCTGGGGTCTTGGCCAATTCGTAGGTACCGGAGAAGCTCTCGGATGAGCTGGCCTTGGCCGAAGCCTGTCCTGCAACGGCATGGGTGCGGAAACGCACGTCGACGATGGTCAGGTCGCGGACCATGTCCAGTTCCACCACTACGGTACGCAGCACCTTGGCATCCAGCAGCTCTTCCAAGGCGGCCTGCAGCTCAGCCTTCTTCGGGTAGGCGCGTTCCAGGGTGACGGTCTGGCGTTCGGTGCGTGGCGCGAAACGTGGGTGATCGGCCAGGAACATCACCAAGACAAGTGCTGCGGTAGCCGCCGGGGCCAGCCATGCTGGCTCCGGGTGCAGTCCGTTGACCAGACCGATGGCCAGGGAAATGAAGTAGTACGCTACTTCTTCCTGGGTCAGCGTGTCGGAGCGCAGGCGGATGATGGACAGGATGCCGAAGAGTCCAAGTCCCAGCCCCATGCCTGCGCCGCTGCCCGAGAGCAGCAAGGTGACTGCGAAGATGCCCATGCTCAAAGCGATATAGGCCAGCACGAGATCGCGGCGGAAGTGGCGGCGGAAGTATACGAAGTACACCAGCACTGTCATGCCGATGAGGTTGGACCCAAGTCCCATCCAGAAAGACAACATGGTTATCCCTTTCAAAGTGGTGAAGCGATGATTCCTTCACGATGAACTTTAGGTGAACGAAATGAAGACAAAAGTAGAGCAAGATGAGAACGCACTCATATTGCCTAATGAGTCATAACTGGGACTTTGGCGTCTGACTACGAAGTGATGGAGGTCTGGCGGGACTGTCTCTTCTGCGACCAACCCGAGCATTAATTATCATGAGCGCGCTTTCGACGCATTAAATGACAATCGGCGGCTCTTCTCTTTGCGAGGAGAGCCGCCGATTGCGAATGAAGGATTACTTAATTGCCAGCTTCAATTTCAGCCTTGGCGGAAGCATCCGAATCGTTCAGGAATTTGCCGATGCGATCGACTTCTTCGGTCTCGCCGATGGCGGCAGCTGCGCGGCCCAGCGCATACAGCGAACGCAGGAAGCCGCGGTTCGGCTCATGGCGCCAGGGCACTGGGCCTTGCCCACGCCATCCGGCCTTGCGCAGCGAATCCAGACCACGGTGGTAGCCAACACGTGCGAACGCGTAGGACTCCACGATGCGGCCCTCACTGTGCGCTTCATTTGCCAGCAATGCCCAAACCAATGACGAAGCAGGGAACTTTGCTGCCAAGTCAGTGGCCTCATCGCCCGCTTCGTAACGTGCCAGCACTTCGGTTTCTTCCGGGAGCAGCGTTTCCGGAATGCCCAGCAGATTTTCTCCGACCATGGTTACTTCAGCGATTTTCCGGCCGAGCCGAGCTGCTGAGCAGCTTCGACGATGCGTGCAGCCATGGACTCTTCTGCCTTGGCACCCCACACGCGTGGGTCATAGGTCTTCTTGTTGCCGACTTCGCCGTCAATCTTCAGCACTCCGTCGTAGTTGGCCAGCATGTGCCCGGCGACCGGACGGGTGAATGCGTACTGGGTGTCGGTGTCGATGTTCATCTTGATGACACCGTAGGCAACCGCGTCAGCGATTTCCTGCTCGGACGAGCCCGAACCACCGTGGAATACGAGGTCGAATGGGTTTTCCTTGCCGATCTTGGCGCCAACCTGGGCCTGGATGTCCTTGAGGATCTCCGGACGCAGCTTCACGTTGCCTGGCTTGTAGACGCCGTGGACATTGCCGAAGGTCAATGCGGTGATGTAGCGGCCCTTTTCGCCGGCACCCAGAGCGTCGATGGTTGCCAGAGCATCCTCAACGGTGGAGTACAGCTTGTCGTTGATTGCGTTCTCTACGCCGTCCTCTTCGCCGCCCACTGCGCCGATTTCAACTTCGAGGATCTGCTTGGCAGCAGCGGTACGCGGCAGCAGTTCTGCAGCGACACGCAAGTTCTCTTCAAGGGTCTCAGCCGAGCCGTCCCACATGTGGGAGTTGAAGAATGGGTCGCGGCCGGCTGCAACTTCTGCTTCAGAAGCGGCAAGCAGGGGCAGCACGAAACCGTCCAGCTTGTCTGCTGGGCAGTGGTCGGTGTGCAACGCGATGTTCACGCCGTAGTTCTTGGCGACCTGGCGCGCGAAAGCTGCGAAGCCCAGCGAGCCGATAACCATATCCTTTACGGAGGCACCGGACCAGTATGCCGCGCCGCCGGTGGAGACCTGGATGATGCCGTCGGATTCAGCCTCTGCGAAACCGCGAATTGCGGCGTTCAGAGTCTGCGAGCTGGTCACGTTCACTGCTGGGAAGGCGTAGCCGCCTGCCTTGGCAGCATCGATCATTGCATTGTACTTATCGGGGGTTGCGATAGGCATGCTTCACTCCTGGTGATTAGCGAGGTTACGCGTCTCCATTGACGACGGTTCGCCATCCATCCTATCGGCTATGTCACTAACTAAGTTCTAAATCTCGTATCGTGACACGGTAAATTACCCTGCGTACGGTAAAGCAAACGACCAGCCTTGATGAAGTTCTACCCCATCATGGCTGGCCGTTGGCTTGTTAAGTTATTTACTCGGTGGTTGCGCTTCCCGACGGCGCTACCAGTTTCGTAGTTGTGCTCGGAGCTGGCGCGGAACTACTGGAATCTTTCGAGGTTTCGGATCCGGACGACGACGACTTAGAAGAATCCGGGGTCGGGACGGGCGCTGGCTCAGGCGCGGGCTCTGGCGTTGACTCTGGCACTGTTGGAGTAACCGTATCGTCTTCCTGGGATCCCTCCGGGGATTCAGAGGTCGTGGATTCGTTCTCATCTGGGCTCTTCGAAGCATCAGGACTCTTAGAGCCATCAGGCGACTGCGAACCATCCGGGCTCTTAGACCCGTCGGGCGACTTCGAGCCATCCGGGCTCTTAGACCCGTCAGGCGACTTCGAGCCATCAGGGCTCTTAGAACCATCAGGCGACTGCGAACCGCGTGGGGTCTCGCTCTCGGTTGGCGACGGACGCTGCGAATCAGACGGGGTCGGCTTCGGCTTAGGAATGACTGGGGTGTCATCCTTAGGGACAATGACGTCTGGATCCGGACCGCTTGACGTGCGTTCTGGAGCTCGCGAACCGTTGCCCTTCGGAGCGGTACCAGCGTTAACCGTCAACCGCTGGGAATTAATCATTGCCTGACGCTGCCCCGCAATGGTTGGCAGGTAGTTGCGCGGATCGTGCCAACGGCCGTCAATGATGACCTCGAAGTGCACGTGGCAACCCGTCGAGTTGCCGGTGGTGCCGGCCAAGGCGATCAATTCACCCTGTTCAACCCGCTGGCCTACTTTGGCAATCAGCTTCGAATTATGGCTGTAGCCGGTTTGGACATTGCTTCCGTGATCAATAGTCACGCGCATGCCAGAGTGGCCTGCCCATGCAGACACGGTCACCGTTCCAGCTTCAGAAGCGTAGACCGGCGAGCCGCAGGAAATTGGGTAGTCCTGGCCGATGTGAATCTGGTTGCCCGGGCCAGTCGGGTTGGAGCGCCAGCCATAAGGGCTGGAAATCCTGCGGGTCTTGACCGGGTGCATCAGCTGGAGATCGCCAGGCAGCTTGCCCAGCTCTCCGACCATGCCCGCGAGCAAAGCGGTGGATTCATTGTCCTCGCTGGTTGACTCGGACTCCTCATCAGCACCGTCAATCATGCCGACGGGACGGCCATCAATGGCCAGTTCTTTGCCGGAACCGCCGAATGCATTCAGCGGTGCGTCAGCACTGACATATACCGGTCCGTTGAACATCGACGGATCAGCTACAGCGTCGATGCCCACAGGAATATCGCCCTGCCGGGAGTCGCCCACTTGCGCCATGATTGGAATCGAAAGGGTCGCTGTAAGTCCCAATGCTGCGATTACCGAAGTCGACCAGATAACCAATGGCTTTCTGCGTCGAGGCAGCCCCGGCAGCAGCAAGTCACGATTCACTTGATGACGTCGTTTCACGACAGCCCTCTCCCAGATCCAGATCACATTTTCATAACCAAATCCAAGCGTAGGCTGAAACTTACAACTAATCCAGATGCTCGACTAAACTCGTCAGTATCAAATTTCTTGTTAACCTACTTTTTGCCCGAACACGTGCCTGCGTACCCACGCGTGCATGGCGATGCCGGCCGCTGAAGCCGCGTTGATTGAACGCGTCGAACCGAATTGCTCGATTGACAGGGTGTCCTTGGCGGCGGCATGGACTTCCGGGCTGAGCCCCGGGCCCTCCTGGCCAAAGACCAGAACGCAGTTCTTTGGCAGGTCATAAGTTTCCAAGGGAACGGAGTCCGGGAAGATATCGATCCCCAAGATCGTCAACCCAGCTTCTTGCGCCCAAGCAACAAATTCCTCCACCGTCGCATGATGACGCACGTGTTGGTAACGATCCGTAACCATTGCACCGCGTCGGTTCCACCGGCGGCGTCCAATGATATGGACTTCCTTGGCCAGGAAGGCATTGGCGCTGCGCACCACGGTGCCGATGTTCATGTCGTGCTGCCAGTTCTCAATGGCGATATGGAAGTCGTGTCGGCGCTCATCAAGATCAGCAATGATGGCGTCCATCGTCCAGTAGCGGTACTTGTCCGCGACGTTGCGCCGATCTCCCTCGGCAAGCAGCCGCGGATCGTATTTTTCATCGGTTGGCAGTTCCCCCTCCCAGGGGCCTACTCCAATGACGTGCTGCATGCTCGGATCATTAACTGGTTCATCGGTTTGTTCGTTCACGGTATTAAGCCTAGTTCGTTATATTCATGCCCTTGTTCACGGCGCATTCGGGTGAGCCTGTGTAATCTCTTAATAGAACGGGAAACTTTCAGCGTCGACAGGTCCCACCACACAATCACTAGGGAGGATCCACATCTCGTGACTACATCAATCCGCGGTACGCGTACAGTCCACGACATCAAATGCTGGCTCACTGACATGGATGGTGTTCTGGTTCACGAGAACCAGGCCATCAAGGGCGCTGCCGAGTTGCTGAACTACTGGCGCGAGAACAACCTGCGTTTCCTGGTTCTGACCAATAACTCCATCTACACCCCGCGCGACTTGCGTGCACGCCTGCTGGCCTCGGGCCTTGACGTTCCAGAAGAAAACATCTGGACCTCGGCCATGGCCACCGCAGAATTCCTGGCTCGCCAGCGTCCAGGCGGCCGCACCTTCGTCATCGGTGAAGCCGGCCTGACCACTGCACTGCACGATGCAGGATTCATCATGACCGACCAGAACCCGGACTACGTGGTGCTGGGCGAAACCCGCACCTACTCTTTTGAAGCCATCACCAAGGCCATTCGCCTGATCGAGGGCGGCGCGAAGTTCATCGCGACCAACCCCGACGCGACCGGCCCATCCACCGAGGGCATCATGCCTGCTACCGGTGCCATCGCGGCCCTGATCACGCGTGCCACCAACCGCGATCCGTACGTGGTGGGCAAGCCAAACCCGATGATGTTCCGTTCTGCCCTGAACCGCATCGATGCGCACTCCGAAACCACCGCGATGATCGGGGACCGCATGGATACCGACATCGTCGCTGGCATGGAAGCCGGGTTGCTGACCGCGCTGGTCTACACCGGCATCACCGCCCGCGAAGACATGGATGCCTTCCCGTTCCGTCCAGACCTGCAGTTCCCCTCGGTGGCGAACCTGCATGCGGAACTTGCCAAGGGCGCGGCTGCGGCCGAAACTCCTGCAGCCAAGAAGTAGCACCCAACGCAGCAGCGAAGGCCGGGCTTTGTGCCCGGCCTTCGGCGTTGAAGCATGATTCCAGACGTATGCTGAAATTGTGAACGAGAAAGCACCCGCCGAGGTCCCTAGCGCACGGAAACGCGGACGCCCCAAGGGCAGCACCGCTGGTGCCGCAAAAACGATGATCCTCAAGGCCGCGTCCAAGGAGTTCGCCCACGTCGGGTATGAAGCGGCCAGCCTACGCTCGGTTGCGCGCCGGGCCGGTGTCGATCCTGCGCTGGTGCACCATTATTTCAAGGACAAGAGCGACCTGTTTGTCCAGAGCATGCACATCCCCATCAACCCCGGACGAATCATCGCCGAGGCGGCATCGGCGCCGCTGGATCAGATGGGTGAGGCGCTGACGCGCGCCTTGCTCGATACCTGGCGCAAGCCGGCCTTCCGTACCGCGGCGACGGCGATGGTCCGGGGGTTGATCTCCAGCAGCAGGGCAACGAACATGCTCCGCCCTTTCCTGCATGAACAGATCTTCTCGCGCTTGGGCTCGCGCCTGCCTCAAGAACAGGCCGAGCAGCGGGTGGCCTTGGTGGCCAGCCAGATTATCGGCCTAATTGTCTCACGCTACATCATTGACTTGGAGCCTTTGGTTTCCATGGAGGACCAGCAGGTTATCGAACTGGTGGCTCCCACCATCCAGCGCTACCTGACCGGAGAATTGCCTGCGCTGAACCATTGACATGCCGCCGGCATGAGCCTCTAATTCATTATGTGATGAATAAATCGACTTGTGTCGATGTGCAGCGCCTCGACGTCAGACGTGGAAAGTCATTGGTCCTGGACCAAGTGGACTTCCAGCTCTCGCCCGGACGGATCATCGGCTTGCTCGGCCCCAGCGGCAGCGGCAAGAGCACCTTGCTGCGCAGCATCGTGGGCAACCAGATAACCAGCGACGGAGCCGTCACGGTTCTCGGAAAACCAGCGGGGCACAAGTCCTTGCGCAACCGCGTCGGCTACATGACCCAGTCAGCGAGCATCTACGAGGATTTGAGCACCCGGCAGAATATCGCGTATTTCGCCAAGATCCTCAGGCAGCCATCAGCTGAAGTGGACCGCGTCCTGCACACCACGGATCTGGCCGGCCAAGCTGGCCACCTGGGCCGGGACCTGTCCGGCGGCCAGCGCAACCGGGTGTCGTTGGCCATCGCGCTGCTCGGATCCCCGGAAATCGTGATCCTGGATGAACCCACCGTGGGTTTGGATCCGGTGCTGCGTGCGGATTTGTGGAAAATGTTCTCGCAGCTGGCGGCCACCGGCTCGTGCCTGGTCGTCTCCAGCCATGTCATGGACGAGGCCATGCGCTGCGATGAGATCCTGCTGCTGCGCGAGGGAAAGCTGCTGGGCCAGATGACCCCGGCAGCGCTGATGGAATCAACCGGTGCGGAAAATCCCGAAGATGCTTTCGTTTCCCTCATCGCCGCTGGCGGAACCAAGCAGGTGCCCAACGCAGCCTGCGCCCGCGCCGAGGCATCGGGCAACGTCAGGAGGCGAAGAGCGATGAACAGGACACTGGCCACCGCCGGGCGGGTCCTGGCCCAGGTGATGCACGACCCGCGGACTATCGCGCTGATGCTCCTGGTGCCCAGCCTGCTGATCGGTTTGATCGCATGGATTTTCACCGAGACCGATGCCTTCAGCCGCATCGGCCCGGCAATGATCGCGCTGTTCCCATTCGTGGTCATGTTCCTGGTAACCAGCATCGCCACGCTGCGCGAACGGCGCAGCGGAACCCTGGAACGGCTGCTGAGCATGCCGATGGCCAAGGGGGAATTCATCTTCGGCTACACGCTGGCATTCACTCTGGTTGCCATCGTGCAGACGGTCATCGCGGTCAGCTTCGCGATCTGGGTTTGCGGCTTGCATATCGAAGGCCAGCTCTGGCTGCTCTTCGCAGTGGCCGCCCTCGATGCGTTGCTGGGCATCAGCCTGGGCCTGATGGCAAGCGCCTTCGCGCACACCGAATTCCAGGTGGTGCAGTTCATGCCGGCGCTGGTCATCCCCCAGTTCCTGCTGGCCGGCATCATCCTGCCCCGAGAACAGCTGCCCGGAGCGCTGCAAGCCATTGGGGACTGGCTTCCGCTGTCCCCCGCCATCGATGCTCTCTCCGATGCCGCAGCCGGAACCACGGATTCGGCGACGGCAATCAACATGCTGCTTATCGCCGCATGGATTGCCGCCGCGCTGCTGATCGGCTCGCTGACATTGCGCCGGCGAACCGCCTAGCGGCTAGGACATGGACACCGGGGTGTCCATCACCCGGCCCTCTGCAACTTCACGCACCTTGCCGGTGATCCAGAAGTCCTCGCGCGCCGCGAGGTCCTCGCTGCTGGAGCCCACCAGCGCGGTGAACTTGCCCGGTTCCACAATCCGCTTTCCGGACAGACCGGTAAACGAGGTGCGGTCCGCGTGGACCGTGAAAGCGACCCGCTTGGACTCCCCCGCCTCCAGCTGCACCTTGGCGAAACCGGCCAACCAGCGGCGTGGACGCACCACCTGCGACACCGCATCACCCAAGTACAACTGCACCACTTCAGCCCCGCCGCGCGCTCCGGTATTGGCTACGGTGGCGCTGATCTGGATCGTGCCGTCGGTGGCGATTTCCTTCTCCGAGAGTTCCAGCTCGGAAATTTCGAAGCCGGTGTAGGAACTTCCGTAGCCGAAGGGGTACAGCGGGCGGGGATCCAGGTTGGTCACGCCCTCGGTATGCCATGCCAGCTTGGAGGCCAGGTAGGTGCCCGGCTGCCCGCCGACATGGTTCGGGATCTGCACAGGCAGCTTGCCCGAGGGGTTGACGTCTCCGGTCAGCACGCCGGCCAGCGCCGGCCCACCCTCTACGCCAGGCATGAAGCACTGGATGATGGCGGCGGTTCGATCGGCGAACTTGCCCAGCGAGTACGGGCGTCCGGTCACCATCACCAGCACGGTCGGGGTTCCGGTAGCCAGCACGGCTTCCACCAGCTCGCCCTGGCGCCCGGGCAGGCTCAGATCAACGACATCGCAGCCTTCCCCTGAAGTGCCCCGGCCGAAGAGGCCGGCCAGGTCTCCGACGGTCACTACCGCGACCTCGGCGTTGCGGGCCGCTTCGACGGCCTCATCGATGCCCGAATCATCCAGGTCGGTGAAGTCCACGCCGCGGGCGTACTCGATCTGCGAACCGGCGAGCGCAGGTTCCTGCTTCAGCGCCTCGAGGATCGAAACCATCGGCACGCCATAGTCCTGCTGCTCGGCGAAGCGCGAGTAGACGTGGTTGGTGAAGGAATAGCATCCCAGGTGGGTGCGCGGCTGCGAGGCGCTGGGGCCGATAACTGCCAGGCGTGCAGGATTGCGCAGGGGAAGAATCTGCTCGTTGCGCAGCAGGATGATCGATTCCTCGGCCATCTTGCGGGCATGGGCCCGGTTATCGGCCGAGTCCAGTTCCACGTCTTCGCCCAGCCAGGCCTTGCGCGGGTTCCAGTCAGGATCCAGCAGGCCCATCTGCAGCTTCTGGGCCAGCACGCGGCGCACCGCGGTGTCCAGGACTTCTTGGTCGAGGGCTCCGGAGCGTACGGCCCGGGCGAGGTTGGCGAAGGCGGTGGTCTCGGGAAGCTCTACATCCATGCCCGCTTCCAAGGACAGCAGTCCTGCCGCGTCCTCGTCTTCAGCTACTTCATGCATGCTGTGCAGGAAGCTGACCGACCAGTAGTCCGCTACGACGGTGCCGTTAAAGCCCCAGCGGCCGCGCAGCACCTCGGTGAGCAGGCGGTGGCTGCCAGCTGGCGCTTCGCCGTCCACGTCGGCATAGGAATTCATCACGGATTTCACGCCGGCTTCGCGCACGGCGCGTTCAAATGGCGGGAAGACGGTATCTTCCAGCGCCCGCGGACCCATGGAGACTGGTGCGTGGTTGCGTCCTGCTTGGGAGGCGGCATAGCCGGCGAAGTGCTTCAAGGTGGCGTGCACCCCGGAATCCTGCAATCCGCGCACGTAGGCCACGGCCAGTTCGCCCACTAGGTGCGGGTCCTCGCCCATGGTTTCTTCCACCCGGCCCCAGCGGTAGTCCCGGGTGACGTCCAGGACCGGGGACAGGCCTTGGTGCACGCCCATCTTGAGCATATCGGCTCCGATGCGCTGGGCCATGGAGCCGATGAGATCCGGATTGAAGGTGGCGCCCCAGGCGATGGATGCCGGGTAGCAGGTAGCGCCCAGGGTGGTGAAGCCGGTGAGGCATTCCTCGTGGGCAATGGCCGGGATGCCCAGCCGGTTTGCGGCAATGACCTGTTCTTGGAGCTCCACGAGGCGTTCACGGCCCTCGGCCGGAGTCAGCGGGACGGTGCCGAAGGCGCGGGTGATATGCCCCAGGCCGTCCTTGATGGCGGTTTCGAAGCTGGGGCCGCCGGCGAAGGTATCGGCCATCGGCGCGACATTGCTTTCACCGTCCTGGTTCTCGTCCTCCGGGCGGATCCAGAATGAGCCCAGCTGCCCGGCTTTTTCTTCCAGGGTCATTTCCTCCATGAGCGCGGCGATGCGCTGTTCGGCAGGAAGGGAGGTGTCGTGCCAGGTTTGCTCGACGGTTTTCATGGCTGTTCCTTGTCTTCAAAGTTGTCTAGTGCTTCAGGCGGGCCGGATCAGCCCTTGACTGCGCCCTGCAGTCCGTTGACGATGCGCTTTTGCATGGCGAGGAAGAAGATCAGCGCCGGGATCATCGCCAGTGCGGTGAACGCGAAGACGCCGGCGGTATCGGCCGAGTGCTCGCTGGAGTAGTCGGCCACGCCCAGCGGCAAGGTGCGCATGTCCCCCTGCAGCAAAAGCAGCGGCAGCAGGTAGGCGTTCCACGAGCCGACGAAGGCCAGCACGCCGACGGTGACCATTCCCGGTCCGGACAGCGGCAGCAGGATCTTCCAGAAGAAGCCGATGCGGCTTGCGCCATCGAGCTGGGCGGCTTCTTCCAGTTCCTGGGGCAGCGCCATCAGGAAGGGGCGCAGGATCACGACGGTCATCGGCAGCGCGAAGGCGGCCTGGGGCAGGGCGACGCCCCACCAGGTGTTGCCCATGTTCAGGTCGCGGGAGATCAGGATGAACAGCGGAACGATCGCCACGGTCGCCGGGAACAGCAGGCCGAGCACGAAGACCATGAAGATCGGTTCACGCAGGCGGAACTGGTAGCGGGCCAGTGGATAGGCGGCCATGATTCCGAAGACCACAACCACCACGGTGGTGATCACCGCGATCATCGTGGAGTTCAGCGCGTACTGCCAGAAGTCCGGGTTCTTAAGTACCCCTGCGTAGTTATCCAGCACCCACGGTGCGGGAAGCCCTGCGGGGTTCTCGGCCAGCTGCGCATTGGTGCGGAATCCCCCCAGCACTCCGTAGAGGACTGGCCCCAGGGTGATCGCCACGACTGCTAGGGCGATGGCGTAGACCAGGACATTTCTGCCCTGACTGCCATTGCGCTTCTTGGCGCGTTTTGCCTGGGCGGGGGTGTGCTGCGGGCGGGTGGCTAAGCTGGCGCTCATGCTTTGACCTTCTTCTGCTTCGGGCGCTCGTCATCTGGCTGCGTATCCCGCTTGAGGATGAACTGCTGGTAGGAAATGGCCAGGACCAGGGCGACGACGAACAAGATGACCGAGGCGGCCGCGGCAATGCCGAAGTTCTGGCGCTTGGTCCCTTCCGAAACCAGGAAGGTGGCCATCGTGGTCGTGGCGTTGGCCGGGCCGCCGCCGGTGAGGATCCAGACCATGTCGAACAGCTGCAGCGAGCCGATCATGGACAAGAACCCCCAGGTGCGCAGCGTGGGACCCAGCAGCGGGATGGTGATCTTGCGCTGGATCTGCCACCAGGAGGCCCCGTCGATTTCGGCTGCTTCGTAGAGCTCGGAGGGCACGCCCTGCAGCCCGGCGAGGAACAGGATCACTGCTAGGCCCAAGTACTTCCAGGTCAATACCGCCAGCACCGTCCACAAGGCCAGCTCCGGAGTGCCCAGCCACCCTTGGGCCGGCCCGTCGATCCCGAGCTTGTTCATGATGGTGTCGATGACACCGTACTGCGGCTGCAGCAACTGGAACCAGACAACGCCGGCAATCGCTTCGGAGAGCACATAGGGCACGAAAATGATGGTGCGCAGCAGGGACTGGATCTTCATCTTCCGGTTCAGCAGCAGCGCGATGCCCAACCCTATGGGCAGCTGCAGGGCAATGGAGCCGCCGATGATGATCAGGTTGTGGACCAGCGCATCGGTGAACACCTCATTGCCCAGCACCCGCACGTAGTTCTTGAGGCCCACGAAGTCCACCAGCGGGCCGAAGCCCTTCCAGTTGTACACCGAGAAGCGCACGGCCTGGATGATGGGTACGAGCATGAAGACCGCGATCAGCAGCAGCGCTGGAGACACGAAGAAGAAGATCTCCAGGTTCTTGCGCTTATCTGCCGGCTTGCGTGGGCGCTTCGCGCCCTTTTGCGGTTGCCGCGCATCCGCCTTGGCGCGTTCACGCTCCGGCAGCTCGCTTGTGCCGCGTGCTGATGCGTCAGCTGCGTAGGTTACTTCTTGGGCCACGGTGGGGATCACTTCTCCAGGTCAGCGGCATCTTGGCTGGCGTCGACGATCTTCTGGGCGTCGGACTGGCCGGCGAAGAGCAGGGCAATCTCGTCATTCATCGCGCCGCCGATGGAAGCGCCGAAGGCGGTGTCGAAGTACAGCTGGAAGTATGGGGCCTTATCGCGCACGTCCATCAGCGAAGCCAGGGCAGGATCCGAGATGGCGCCCTTGGCCGCAGGGTTGGTTGGAAGGCCCATGTCCAATTCGGCGAAGCCACGCTGGACCTCGTCGGAGAGCATGTACTTCACGAAGTCCACTGCTGCATCCGGTGCGCCCTCCGATACGGCCCACGCGTCGCCGCCGCCGAGCTGGGCAGCAGGGTCTCCCTGGCCGCCTTCAATTTCCGGGAATGGGAACCAGCCGGTGTCATCGCCCATGCCCTTGCCATCTTCAGTCAGGCCCTGCATGACGCCTGGCTCCCAGTGGCCGGCCAGTTCCATGGCGACCTTGCCGGTGGCCAGCAGGCCGGAGGCGGAGGTCGGTCCGGACTGCGCCGGGGTGGAGAGGAATCCGGGGTTGAATGGCTCGGCCTTGATCAGCTTGTCCACGTCTTCGCCTGCCTTGGTGAAGCACTGGTCGCTGAAGTCCAGGTTGGCGATGGAGTCAGCCATGGTCTGCTGCGAGCATTCGCGCACCGCGGCGTAGTACCAGTAGTGCGCTGCTGGCCACTTGTCGCCTGCACCAACTGAAATCGGATCAATGCCGGCCTTCTTCAGCTTTTCGGTAGCGTCAATGAGCTCACTGAAGGTCTGTGGAGCCTTGTCGATGCCGGCTTCCTTGAACAGTGCCTTGTTGTACCAGAACCCCGCCCCGCCCAGCGAGAATGGCAAGGCGTAGGTCTTGCCCTCCAGCTGCCAGCCGCCGGCGTTCTCGCCGAGGAAGGCGATCTCCTCGGATGCCGCTTCGGTCAGGTCCTTGGTCAGTCCGGCGGCCACGTGAGCTGCCAGCTCTCCGCCGCCGCGTTCCATGTAGACATCCGGGGCATCGCCGCTCTGGAAAGCTGCATCGAGCTTGGTGAGCATGTCCTCGTGCTGCATGGCGTTGACTTCAACGTCCACCCCTTCATGGGCGGCTTCGAAGTCGGCGGCGACCTTCCCGTAATAGGCCTTGCCATCTCCGTTGTTGGAGTTGTGCCACCAGGTGATGGTGGTCTTTCCATCGGCCGGCTTCTCACCTTCACCTCCGCCTGCGCCAGCGGCGCAGCCGGTGGCTAGCAAGGCGGTGGTGGCGGCCAGCGCCAGGATCTGCGCACCTCGGGTTTCGGATAACATGCTCGTGCTCCTCAGCTGTGATGATGACCTGTCCACAAGGTGCGGCAGGCGAATGGCTTCACCAAGAATTGCACTGTGATGCATGTCATGTCAATCGTTTTCGATAACGTTTTCGAAATCCTTTGCGAAAACGTTATCGATACCCTCTGAATAAAACGTCATGAGCGCTGAATGTCCCGGAATTACGCGAGAGTTTGCGCTACTGTTAGTCGAGTGATGACCCCTGAGACCTCAAACCCCGAGATGGCCCAGACCTTGCAGGGCCGGAAGCCCGTCGAAACGTCGACCGGGCGCGCAACCATCAACGATGTGGCACGCGTTGCGAAGGTTTCGGTGTCCACCGTATCCAAGGTGGTCAATGGCCGGTACGGGGTAGCTCCGGCGACGATCGCCAAAGTCCATCAGGTCATCAATGAACTAGGCTACGAGACCTCGCTGGTGGCATCCTCGCTGCGCAGCACCCGAACCAACATCATTGGCATCCTCGTTGCCGAATTCGAGCCCTTCTCCCTGGAATTGCTCAACGGCATTTCCGCCACCCTGCGCGGGACCCAATATGACCTGATGGCCTACGCGGGCAACCTGAGCCCCGAAGGCCACGCCGGCTGGGAACGCCGCTCGCTGTCCCGATTGGGTGGAACGCTCATCGACGGTGCCATCATCGTCACCCCTACCGTGGAAATCCCGCATAGTTCGGTCCCGGTGATCTCAATTGATCCGCATACCGGCGCGGATATGCCGATTTCCATCGATGTCGACAACTACGGCGGCGCCTACACCGCCACCTCGCACCTGCTGGAACTGGGCCATCGCCGCATCGCCCATATTCGCGGACGCGAGGATCTGCAATCTGCGCACCTGCGCGAACAGGGCTACCGCCAAGCACTGGAAGATGCCGGAGTGGAGATTGAAGAACAGCTGGTCCACCACGGCGACTACCAGCATGAAGCTGCAGTGCTAGCGGCCCATGACCTGTTGGATTTGCCGCATCCGCCGACGGCCATTTTCGCCGCCAATGACCTTTCGGCCCTGGCCGCCCTGCAGGTGGCCGGCGAGCACGGGCTGCGCATCCCCGAGGACCTGTCCATCATCGGCTTTGATGACATCCCGGCCGCCGCGCAGTCCACTCCCCCGCTGAGCACCGTACGCCAGCCGTTGCACGAAATGGGTGCCCACGCGGTGAAAATGCTGCTGGGCCTGCTCGCCGGGGAAGAGGTCGAGTCTCCGGGCGAATTCCCGGCGGTGCTGGTTCCGCGCAAGACCACTGCCGCACCTGACCGCGGCTGAATGCAATAAAAATGCTGCCCTCCATGCGTGGAGGGCAGCATTTCTGCGTGAAAATCCAGGACTGAAGGGCTACAGGCCCAGCTCATCCTTGCCATAGGCAAACAGGTAAGGCACGCCAGCTTCAGATTCGATGCGTTCCTTCGCGCCGGTGTCGCGGTCCACGATCACGGCAACGGCAATCACGTTGCCTCCGGCCTTGCGCACGCCCTCGACTGCGGTCAGCGCCGAGCCACCGGTGGTGGAAGTATCTTCCAGCACGATGACATCCTTGCCTTCAATGCTCGGGCCTTCGACCTGGCGGCCCATGCCGTAGGACTTCTGCGCCTTGCGGACCACAAAGGCGTCAACAGCGCGCTGCTTGGCGCGTGCGGTGTGCATGATGGCGGTACCCACTGGGTCCGCGCCCATGGTCAGACCGCCAACGTTGCTGAATTCCAGCTTGGCTTCATCAAGCAAGTCGAGCATGACCTCGCCGACCAGGCCCGAGGCTTCCTGGTGCAGGGTCACTCGGCGCAGATCGATGTAGTAATCTGCTTCCTTGCCCGAGGACAAGGTGACCTTGCCGCGCACAATGGCTAGTTCTTGGATCAGTTCTTTTAGTCGCTCACGGGCGCTGGTTTCGCTCATACCCTCGATTCTAGTCGGGATCATGGCTAGGCTGATTTCATGAACGCAAAACGCCCCTTGGGTTACTGGTTGAAATTGGTGGATTCGCTGATTGACGAGCAGTTTGCAGCGACTCTCGAAGAACACGGTGTGACACGCCGGCAGTGGCAGGTGCTCAACTTGCTTGAGCAGCAGCCGGCCACCGAGGCACAGCTAGGCGCTGGCCTTTCCCCATTCTTCGCATCTCCTGATGAGCCGCAGTCATTGAAAGAGCACTTGGCCGAGCTGGTGGAATCCGGTTGGATTGCAGCCGAGAATGGCGAGTACTCGATCACCGATCGAGGCCACACCTCACTGCTCAAGCTCAGTGAACTCGTGGAGAAGATCCGCACGCAGTTCGGGCAGGATCTGGATGGTTCCGAATATGACGCGGTTGTCGAAACCTTGGAGAAGATCGCCCGGAACCTGGGTTGGGAGCCGGAGCAGGATCAGCAATAGCCCCTCGGGGAATTATTGAGAACAGATTAACTTTCGCGGAGTCCCCTGCGTAGCGCTACCCTCGTGCGATGACGCATGCCTAGGATTAGAAGCATGCGTGAACTGCAAGCAAAGATCATTGAAGAGCTGGGCGTGCGCCCGGAAATCGACGCCGCCGAAGAAATCCGCCGTCGCATCGATTTCCTCAAGGACTACCTCGCCGCTACCGGGGCCAAGGGTTTCGTGCTGGGCATCTCCGGCGGCATAGATTCGACGCTGGCCGGCCGCTTGGCGCAGCTGGCGGTTGAAGAAGTGCGCGAAGCTGGCGGGAATGCCCGCTTTGTGGCTGCCCGCTTGCCCCATGGCAAACAGCGCGACGCCGCCGACGCCCAGGCCGCGATGGATTTCGTGGCTGCCGACGAGCAGTTCGAAATTAATATCGAAAAGCCTGTCGCCGCTTTCGACGAAGCCTTGGCTGATGCCGGCCACAAGGCACTAAGCGATTTCAATCGCGGCAATGTCAAAGCCCGTGCCCGCATGATCATGCAGTATGCCTTGGCCGGTGACCGCGGAATGCTGGTTTTGGGTACCGACCATGCGGCCGAATCAGTGACCGGATTCTTCACCAAGTTTGGTGATGGCGGCGCCGATCTCCTGCCGCTGGCAGGGCTGAATAAGCGCCAGAACCAGGCACTGCTTCGCGAACTGCGGGCCCCGCAGCAATTGTGGGCCAAGGAACCCACCGCGGACCTGCTTGATGGCCAGCCGCTGCGTGCAGATGAAGACGAGCTGGGCCTGACCTATCCACAGATCGATGATTACCTGGAGGGTCGAGAAATTGATCCTGCTGCGGCTGAGGCCATTGAACGCCGCTTTACCGGCTCACGCCACAAGCGCACCGTTCCGGCAACGTATTGGGACAAGTGGTGGCGCTCCTAGCGGTTAGACCAGACCGGTAATTTCCTTCAGTGCTTGAACATGTTGTGCAAAGGCCTGGTGCCCGGATGAAGTCAGCTTCGCCCAGGTACGAGGCCTTTTGCCTACATACCCTTTTTTGATGTGGACATAACCGGCAGCTTCCAGTGCACTCAGGTGGCGGGATAGCACGGAGTCAGAAATTCCAATGGCTTCTTTCAACGATTTGAAATCCGCCTCATCCACCGCGTGCAAGGAACCCATCAGGGACAGCCGAACGGGGTTTGAGAAATCGTCATTCAACCGTTCGCGAGCATGCGCACTCATTTGCGCACCATCGCAATTCCGGTCAGGCACAAAGGCGCGGCGACAACGAGACCGATGAGAACCGTCATGCCCCAGCCCATCGGACCGGCTGCAATCAGAGCCACTGCGACTGCATAAAGCACCAAGCTCAAGATAAATCCGCGGAGGTACTTCTTGGAGTACCCTCTCGGCAATGAACGGTATAGCCGGGCATAGGCCAAGGACATTGCTACAACGCCTACGACAAACAACGCGGTGATGACCATGAATCCGACGAAGTTCGCCTCAGGAGAATAGACCTGCAGCAGGGCGGCCAAAGCGCCGAACAGCAATCCCAAGATAATGACATAGGTACCCAGCAGCCTGGCCCCGAATTCCGATGCATGCTGCATCGAGCGCTGCGCTATGCCTAGTGCGGCCAGCTGCTCCTCTGGACTCATTTGCTTGTCATCACTCATTTGCCGGACGCCTTACGGAGCTTGTGCTGGCGCTGGGCCTGAATGGAAGTCATGGTCATGCAGATCGCCATAAAAATTCCCATGCCGACGAAAATCAGGAAGTTCTGGCCGGTGGCGTAGGCAGTCAACGCGATCGCCGCGAAACCCAAACCTGCGGCAATGACGATCGCGGAGTACCACCCGTTGAATGACATTTTCATTGTCCTGCTCCTTCGACTTGAATCTTCCGGACACTCCCAGCATAACAAGTACTTTCCAGTTTAGAAAGTACTTTTTGTGCCCAATTCCAGCAATCCTGAAAATTCAATCCCTCAAGGCATAAGGCATCACGCCCTCCCTTGACCGTCCACTGCGGATACCTTTTGCCAATGCCTAGCTTGCGGGTGAGGAACTTGCTTCCAAACATTAGGAAGTCCAAGTATATTGTTGGTCTAAGTCTTCTTTTGGGGGTACACAATGACTTCACCGCTGCCTCGCGATCCAATCGCGCAAGCGAGAGAACAGTGGATTTCTCATGGTTGGACAGCCGAGGCCGACTCCATGGCCGCAATTACCGCGGTGATGCGCACAGCATCAATTTACTTGCAGCGAGCCGATGCTATCCTCAAGCCGCACGGACTGACTTTTGCCCGGTTTGAAGTGCTCGCTCTGCTTGGCTTCTCCAAGCGCGGCTCCCTCCCGATGAGCCGGGCCAGCCAACTCTTGCAGGTTCATGCAACCAGTCTGACCAACTCGGTAGACCGGCTGGAGGCAACCGGGCTGGTACGGCGCATCGCGCACCCAACGGACGGGCGTACCCGGCTTTTGGAGCTCACGGCCGCAGGCCAGCAGGTGCTGTCTGCGGCACGCGATGATCTCAACGAAAAGCTCTTCGCCCAAAGCAATCTCTCTGGCACTGATGCCACCGAACTTTTCGAAATCCTGGCCCGCTTGCGCAAGGCCTCCGGAGATTTCCTATAGCGACCCATCACGAATCGCGTTGATGATCCCCGAGAAATCGGTTCCGGAATTGCCTTCTTCGCTGAACTTCCGGTATAGCGCCGCAGCCAGTGAACCCAGCTGGGCGTCGGTATCCGTATGCTCCAGCGCGCTCGAGGCAAGGCCCAGGTCCTTGGCCATCAGCGCCGCGGCAAACCCCGGCTGGTAATCACGGTTGGCCGGCGATGCAGGCACGGGTCCGGGTACCGGGCAATTGGTGGTTACCGCCCAGCACTGCCCCGAAGCCGAGGAAATGACGTCATAGAGAGCCTGATGCTCCAGCCCCAGACGTTCGCCCAGCACGAAGGCTTCAGCGGCCCCGATCATCGAGATGCCCAGCAGCATGTTGTTGCAAACTTTGGCGGCCTGGCCTGCGCCGTAGCCGCCGCAGTGCACAATTCGCTTGCCCATATGATCCAGTACCGAGGTAATTTCCTCCAGGTCCTCGCCTTGGGCACCGAGCATGAAGGTCAAGGTCCCGGCCTCAGCTCCAACCACGCCTCCCGACACCGGTGCGTCAGCGCTTCGATGCCCAGCTTCAACTGCCAGCGCAGCAGCTTCGCGCGCCTGGGATACATCGATGGTCGAGCATTCCAAGAAGAGCGTGTTGGGCTTGGCGCTTTCAAGCAAATACTCGCGATAAGCATCGAGCACATGCTTGCCCGAAGGGAACATGGTGAGCACGATATCCACGTCGACAGCCGCCTCGGCTCCGGTAGCTACGGTCTGGATTCCAGCGTCTTGGGCGGCTTGCACCGCAGCTGGGACCACGTCAAATCCTTTGAGAACGTAGCCGGCCTTGTGCAGGTTAATGGCCATTGGCAGGCCCATATGACCCATGCCGAGGAATCCGATGACTGGTTTTGCGCTCATGAGCGGCTCTTTTCCTCTAGATCTTTACCGAGTAGTGCGAAGTTCAGTTCTGCTCCCGGCAGTGGTGCCAGATGCCGTTGCGTGCGTTGCTCATGGCTCATTGAGGGAATCGCGTCGGTCCACTGCGGGTTGCGGTCCTTGTCGATAACTGCCGCCCGAATACCTTCGGCCAGGTCCGGATCATCAAGCCGGTTCACGGCCGCGCGGTATTCGCGTTGCAGATCTGTCCGCAAATCCGCTCCAGCAAGGCGCATGAGCTCCTCAACCAGGCGCACCGAGCTCGGACATGCGGCCTTCAACGCCTGCTGCGCGTCGCGCGCTGGCGCAGTGCCGTACTGCTCCAGGGCCAGCAAGACCGCCGGGGTGCTTGGCTCTTCGAAGGCCTGCACCCATTCCTCCTGCAAGAAGCCAGGCTCCGGGATTTCTGCATAGTTCGCCAGCACGTCCACCACGGGACGGGTTTCAAGGTCCGCGAGCAAGCTTTCAAGCCGATCGCGCGGCACGTAGGAGTCGGCAAGCCCCAAGGAAATGGTGTCGGCCGCCCCGAACTTGATCCCGGTCAACGCCGCCAAGCGGCCGGCAGCATGTGGTGCGCGAGCCAGCAGATGCGTTCCGCCGACATCGGGGAAGAATCCAATGCCAACCTCTGGCATGCCGCAGCGGCTGGTTTCGGTCACGATTCGATGGCTGCCGTGGGCCGAGATGCCAATGCCTCCGCCAAGGACAATTCCATCCATCAGCGCAATGTAGGGCTTGGGGTATTCGTCAATCATGACGTTGAGCTGATATTCGATGCGCCAAAAGTCAGCCGAAGCACCGCTTCGATCCAAGATATCGCGGTGGATCGCCACGATGTCTCCGCCTGCGCACAGTCCTCGTTCACCTGCGCCCATAACCGCCACCTGGGCAATATTCGGGTCATCTTTCCATTCCAGCAGGGCATCGAGAATGGTGCGGCACATGTCTGCATTCAGCGCATTCAGTGCCTTTGGACGATTCAGCGTAATGAGCCCTAGAAGCCCCCGGCGTTCGGTTAAAATCTCAGGCAACTAGCTCTCCTTTGAGTGATTGAGGTCACCTACTAGTGTCGAATATACTCGGACTTCCAACTAAATTGAAGTGGCACAAGACAGCAAACTTGATAGGTTGAACTAGTGAAGATTGCAACCTGGAATGTGAACTCGCTTCGAGCCCGCGCCGACCGTGTTGAGGATTGGCTGCGACGTACCGATGTAGACGTCCTGGCTATTCAGGAAACGAAGTGCAAGGACGATAATTTCCCTTGGGAATTGTTTGAGAATAACGACTACGAGGTAGCGCATTTCGGCGTCAACCAGTGGAATGGCGTTGCCATTGCCTCTCGTGTCGGTCTTGAGAACGTTGAACGCACTTTCCCTGGACAGCCGGAATTCGGCAAGGGTGGAAAGAACCCGATCCAAGAGCCGCGCGCCATTGCCGCAACCTGCGGCGGAGTGCGTATCTGGAGCCTGTACGTACCCAATGGACGTGCCTTGGACGATGAGCATATGGGCTACAAGCTGAATTGGCTGGATGTGCTAAAAAAGGAATCCGCGGGCTGGCTGGAAGAAAACCCGCAGGCCCAGATTGCTCTGATGGGCGATTGGAATATCGCGCCAAAGAACGAGGACGTCTGGGATATCGACTTCTTCGTCGAGAACAACCTGACCCACGTATCCGCGCCTGAACGCGCTGCTTTCGCTGCCTTCGAGGATTTGGGATTCACCGATGTCGTGCGTCCGCACACCGAAGGCGAATACACCTATTGGGATTACACGCAGCTGCGTTTCCCCAAGGGTGAAGGGATGCGCATCGATTTCTCGCTGACCTCACCTGCCTTAACGGCACGCGTCATCGGGGCGAGCATCGACCGCGAAGAACGCAAGGGAAAGGGCGCCAGCGACCACGCGCCAGTTATCGTGGAGCTGGCCGACTAGCCATGACGCCAAAGATGACTGGGCCCGCCGCAGAGCTGACCGCCGCCACAGCGCACCTTCGCGTCTATGAGCCGCTGGACACTTTCGAGGATTGGGCCCAGTCCATCATTCTGCGCACCCCGCAACGCACCGCCGAGCAGTGGGATGCCTTTGAAAACGAGCGGCTCTGGAGCCGCACGTTGCGCAATGTCTCGGACCCGTACCCGCACAACGAGCCAGAGTTCTTCCGCAGTGCAAAGATCTTGGACTACCAAGGCACCGAGCACACTCGCTACTGCCCGGGTCAGCTGCAGGCACGGAGCTTACTGGCCGCTGAGCAGGCCGAAGAAGCCATGCGAGCTGAAGTATTCGACCTCTTGGTTCCCCCGGTCGCACGGCAGGCCAATTCGCAACGTGTCGATACCGACCGCCTGGCCAATGACCTGACACACCTGCACACGAGAACGTCATCCTGGGGCATCCCGCTGGGCTGGTTTGCCCTCTTCCGCGAGGATGATGAGCACGACGTGGTGCCCAACGGAGAGCATCTCAAAACCGTTCGGATCTACGCCAGCTACGAGCAGGCCATCGACCGCTTGGCTTGGGCTGTTCAGGCCCTGGCAACCCACGCGCCCCAATCACAGCTCTTTGAAGAGCTTGGCAACCTCGGAAGCTGGCTGGAGGCCTTCGACAGCCGTTCGCTCATTGAACTGGATTATGGCCTGCTGGCAGAAATCGTATGGCCCGACGATTCCGCGAGCGATCTGATGCACGGCATTCAGGCGTTGGAAGACGAAGACATGACCAGCGCTGCGGCTGCGTATCGCAGGCTGAGCAATCGGTGGATTGGGCCGCGGCAGCTTGGCCGCGCAAACTAACTTGCTCTAGAAACAGCAAAAGCTCCGGATAACCGGAGCTTCTGTTTATTGAGCGACCCTGACGGGACTTGAACCCGCGACCTCCGCCGTGACAGGGCGGCGCGCTAACCAACTGCGCTACAGGGCCTAGTGTTTTGAATAAATTCAAGTCACACAGTAAAACCCTCGGGATAAACCGAGGGCCTGCGTGGCTCCGACCGGCGTCGATCCGGTGACCTTTCGATTTTCAGTCGAACGCTCTACCAACTGAGCTACAGAGCCTGGCACCACTAAGTGGACACCAAATTTACTATTAGAATAGTAAATTGAGCGACCCTGACGGGACTTGAACCCGCGACCTCCGCCGTGACAGGGCGGCGCGCTAACCAACTGCGCTACAGGGCCTTGCTTTCGCAAGCCAATGGATTTCTCCATCTGACAACCATAAATGGTTGTTTGTACCCCCAACGGGATTCGAACCCGTGCCGCTGCCGTGAAAGGGCAGTGTCCTAGGCCGCTAGACGATGGGGGCCTAAGTTGTTCGCTTCGTTTTCTTGCTCTCCGTAGCGGACTCCAATAACTATACGCAGTGTTTTTTGCTTTTGCAAAATCGACACCTGGACGAGTTTCACCCATGCCAAATCGGGTGCGCGCGCCTAGTCTGGAAGCATGCTTTTCGAGATGGGCGACGACGAATTCCAGGCTCTGGTGGAGCAGGCTATCGAGGCCATCCCCAAGGCCGCATTCGCGATGATGGACAACGTTATTTTCTTCATCGAGGACGAGTACACACCGCTTCCCGGTGAGCCCAAAAACCCCGAAATCTTAGGCCTATACGAGGGTATTGCGCTTACCGAACGAGATCTGGACTGGGGCGCCGGCGCCTTGCCGGACAGGATTACCATCTTCAAAAATCCGACCCTCCGGGCCTGCGAAACTCGAGAAGATGTGGTGCGAGAAATTGGCATTACCGTGATGCACGAGGTGGCTCATCACTTCGGCATCGACGACGCCAAATTGCATGATTTAGGGTGGTCATAGCCGCGAAATCAGAAAAATTAGTCTTGAGATCTGCCTCACAAAAATAGTGGGTTTCTTCGGGTATTCTCGGCGGAACGTTTCTCGGACCGACGAAACAGGATCACCCGGCCACGCACTTCACCCTTCCTTGCTGGAAGCTTTAGCGTTGCCGCACTCCGCAGTCCGACTCCTTGGCCCGCTGAGCGAGCGGTTGCCAAAAGCACATTCACCCGACGTGCGAGTTCTTGGATCCCTGCTCCCCGCCGGGAGCGAAAGTGCGGGCCCAGAGAGCAGGCAAATCGAGTGCCCAAACGACTCCGGCAGCTTGCTGAAAACCTATACCTTTTAAAGTCACCGTTTTGAAGGCCTTCCTCCACCCTCTGCTGCGCGTTACCGAACCGTCATGCTCGTCACCGATCCGGTAACAGCAGAAGAAATAAGTCTGGGCTATTTTTCAGCCTCATTTATCAGGCACCCGAGAGCACAATTACCACTATCTGCGCAGATCACCATGAAAATTCCGCATTGAATTACATAGATGGGATTCATGTGACTGATGTGAACAGTGTTGCCAAGCGTGTCTTAATTGGCCTAATGTGCTATTTGGAGTCTTATCCGAATCGTGACCTACGCACGCGCGAATGTCACGGCTCAAGCGCTCCTGTCATCCAAGTACTTAGTGAGGAACGATATGGCTACTCGCCACACGCTCGGTGTTGCTGCAAGCACCCTAGCCCTAGCGGTGTCCTGCCTTGCAGGCGCTTTGCCCGCTTCCGCATCTACTTCAGCTTCATTCCCTGCGTCTGTGGCTATCGCCGCCGCACCAAGTTCTTCCGCATTGCCTTCGGAGGCAGAAGTTCAGGAAGCTAAGAAGGACAAGGCTTCGACTAACGCGATGATTGCGCGCATCGAAGCTTCGCTTGCTTCCAGCCGCGCTGAACTGCAGCGCGTTGAGACCGAGGCTGCTCAAGCCCAGGAATCTCTGCTCACCGCAGGCGAAGAGCGCGATCTGCGCACCGCCGCAGCCGAGAAGGCCGTTGAGCAGCTCGATTACGCAAAGACCTACCTGGAGCAGAGCCGCCAAGACTTGGGAGCGATCGCTTCCGACATCTACCGCAACGGCGCTGGCACTTCGACCCTGAGCCTGCTTCTGGATGACGATCAAGAAGGCGACCTGTTCTACAAGGCCGCTACCATCGACGCATTGAGCGAGCAGAAAGTTCAGTCCGTCAACACCGCTACCGAAGCCGAAGGCCTCGTTTCAGCTTGGCAGGAATACGCTGACGCCGCACAGAGCGCCGCCGAGGAAGCTGCAGCAAACTACGATGCCGCAGCAGCGACCGCGAACAGCACCCTGTCCACCTATGAAGCCGCGATTGAACCTGAGCAGCAGCTGCGCGACGAATTGATCGGCCACCTTGCTACTTTGAAGCAGAAGGAAGAAGCCGAGGTTCGCAAGGCCGTTGAAAAGCGCGAAGCCCAAGAGCAAGAAGAAGCTCTCAAGGAAGCTATCGCCGAGGAAGAAACCACCAAGGTTCCGGAGCCAACTGAAGATTCCGTTCAGCCGCTCTCGGTTGAAAAGCCGCAGGAGCTGGAGCAGACCGAACCTGAAACGGAATCGGTCAAGCCAAAGCCTGAAAAGGTCGAAGCGGAAGCTGCAGAGCCTAAGCCGGCTCCGTCCGTGGAACCGACTAAGTCAGCCGAGCCAAAGCCAACCAAGACGGCCGAACCTAAGCCGACTAAGTCAGCCGAGCCAAAGCCAACCAAGACGGCCGAACCTAAGCCGACTAAGACGGCCGAACCTGAGCCAACCAAAACGGCCGAACCTAAGCCAACGAAGACTGCTGAGCCTAAGCCAACCAAAACGGCCGAGCCAAAGCCAACGAAGTCCGCTGAGCCTAAGCCAACCAAGACGGCTGAACCTAAGCCAGAGCCGAAGCCAAAGGTCACCCCTAAGGCCACGCCAAAGCCAACTCCGAAGCCAGAGCCGAAGCCTGAGATTGCTCCGCAGTCCAGCAACTACTCTGCAGCCATCTCCTGGGCCTTGAACACCGCAGCGGATCCGAGCAAGTACTACGTCTACGGCGCCAATGGCCCCGATGCGTTTGACTGCTCGAGCTTCTCGCAGCGGGCGTTCGGCAAGTCCGGCATCAACCTTCCGCGCACCTCGTCCCAGCAGTTCGCCAGCGCACCGCAGTACGTATCGCTGAGCAACTTGCGCGTAGGCGACCTGGTGTTCTCGTCCTCCAACGGCGGTTCCTCGTTCTACCACGTAGCCATCTACATCGGCAACGGCCAGGTAGTCCATGCCCGCAACCCGAGCGTCGGCATCTCGGTGACCCCGCTGAGCTACGTCAATAACCTCTACCCGAAGGCCGCTCGCTACTAAGCGCAGGACCTTTCAGCAAGAAGGCCACACACCCAATGGGTGTGTGGCCTTCTTGCATGCAGCCTGCAAGGGCGCTGCTACTGCTCCTGCGCCCGCGTATCGAAATCCTTGCGGTCCTCCAGACGAGGGTCCTCGGAGTCTGGTACGACCATCACTGGCCCCTTTGAGTGGTGAAGAACGCCCTGCGAAGTCGAACCCAGCAGCATCCCGGTAAATCCACCACGGCCCCGCGAACCGGTCACGGTCAGCACCGCATGCTCGGATTCGCGGATCAGCACCTCGACAGGAGGACCGGAAACCACGTCGGTTTCCATCTTCAGGTCAGGGTAGTGCGATGCCAGCCACTTGGTGCCCACACTCATTTGGTAGCGCACATCTTCAAGGACGGCTTCTTGGTCCACAGTTGCCGGCATCCACGCCAGCGCTGCTCCCATCGGCGGCACCGCGCAGATCAAGCGCAGTGTCAGGCTACCGGCCATGGCCGCATCCGCGGCCGCCAGCACGGCTGAACGAGCACGATCAGAACCGTCAACGCCCACCACAATGCAGTTGCGATCCGACGCAACGGCGGCACCAGCATCTTCCTGCTCCTTGGCCATCGCCAATGGGACCACCACGGTCGGGCACTTGGAGTGCGCTGGCAGTGCCGAGGAGACCGAGCCAAGCAGGCGCCCAACGAAGCCGCCGCGGCCGCGAGTTCCGACAACTACCAATTCTGCATCCTGGCTCAGATCCAGCAGCACCCCCGATGGGTCGCCGGATTCGATATAGGTGCGGATGGTTGCCGTGCTGCCTTCCAGGTCTGCGCGGGCCTGGCGCACGATGTCTTCGGCTCCCCCGCGGATCAGATCATCATCCAAGGTCGAGTAGCCCGCGTCCATGGAGGACGCGGCAAATACCGGGATGGTGTAGGCGGAGACGATATTCAATACGCTCCCGCGTCGTACCGCTTCGCGTTCGGCCCAGCGCAAAGCGCATTTGCTCTGCTGGGAGCCGTCCACGCCGACGACAATTCCTTCAATCTTCTCTGCTGCGACTGGTGCTTCGTCACTCATCAGACTCGCTCCTCAACTACCTCAGGTATGACAGGATATGATTTCCCTTACCACCAATGTACTTGCTTCCGCAGTTCTTGGTGTGAGTTGGGTCTAAAGATTTCGCGTACAGCCTACTGGCCGCGAGCTCCGATATGAATCGGCAACTGAAACGACATAGAATTTTCCCATGTCCTCCTCCACAAAGACCGCGTCCGGGACTACTATGGGCGCACGCATCGACCGATACTTCAAGATTTCGGAACGGCGTTCAACGTTCTCCACCGAAGTCCGCGGCGGCATCGCCACGTTCTTCGCGATGAGCTACATCGTCGTCCTCAACCCCCTGGTCCTTTCCGGGGCCGACTCCTCGGGCGGCGAGTTGGGCATCCAGCGCGTTGCCGCTGTCACGGCCTTTGTGGCCGGCATCCTAACCATCATCATGGGCATCTGGGCCCGCCACCCGTTTGCCATGGCCACCGGCCTGGGCGTGAACGCCTTCGTCGCGATCACCGTGGCCACCAACCCCGAACTCACCTGGGCGGATGTCATGGGTCTGGTGCTCATCGCCGGCGTGGTCATGTTCGGACTGGTGCTCACCGGCTTCAGAACCGCGGTCTTCAATGCGGTTCCGGCCGGGCTGAAAACCGCGATCGTGGTGGGTATCGGCATGTTCATTGCGCTCATCGGCCTGGTCAACGCCGGCTTCGTGCAGCGCCTTCCGGATGCCGCAAACACCACCGTACCGGTGGGACTGGGCTTTGACGGCGAGCTGCTCGGCTGGCCGATCCTGGTCTTCATCGTCGGCCTGCTGCTGACCATGACCCTTGTGGTCCGCAAGACCAAGGGCGCGATCCTGATCGGCATCGTCGTCTCGGCCGTACTGGCCAACATCCTCGAATCCGTCTTCCACATCGGCGAATTCGAGTCCCGCTCCTGGTCGCTGGTGGTTCCTTCCATGCCGGACTGGACCCTACCTGACCTGTCGCTGATCGGCCAGGTCAGCATCTTCGGTGCCTTCAGCAAGATCGGCGTCACCGCCGCGTCGCTGCTGGCCTTCGTCATCCTGCTCTCGATCTTCTTCGACGCCATGGGCACCATGGTGGGCCTGGCCTCCGAGGCCGGCTCCATGGACGAGAACGGCCAGATCCCCGACGTGGACAAGGTCCTGCTGGTCGACGCGGCCGGTGCGATCGTCGGCGGCGGTACCTCCAGCTCCTCGGCGCAGATCTTCGTGGAATCCGGTGCCGGCATCGGCGAGGGCGCACGTACCGGCCTGGCCTCGGTAGTCACCGGCCTGCTGATGATCGTAGCGATGTTCCTCAGCCCGCTGATCTATCTGGTGCCTTTCGAAGCCGTCGCCCCGGCGCTGGTAGTCGTCGGTTTCATGATGATCACCCAGGTCTCCAAGATCGACTGGAATGACTGGGGCATTGCGCTGCCGGCTTTCCTGACCTTCACCCTGATGCCATTCACCTACTCGATCGCCAACGGCATCGGTGCTGGCTTCATCTCCTACGTCTTCATCCGTGCCACCCAGGGCCGCGCCAAGGAAATCCACCCCTTGATGTGGGTTGTTTCCGCTGCGTTCGTGCTGTTCTTCGGTATCGGCCTGATCGAAATGTGGGTCGGGGTCAAGTAGCCTCGAAACGAGTCAAACGCTCCGCCACTGCTTCGGCAGCGGCGGAGCGTTTTTCATTTTAGCCATCAGGAACTGGCTAGGATGGGCAGTATGAACCAGCAGCTGAACACCACCGGGCAGTGGATCCAGGTGGCCGCAGGATTGAAGAACCCCTCGATGCGCCGGCTTCTGGGTGCGGTCTTGAGCGGGGAAGGAACCGGAGAAGCACCTGGCAAGTCCGAACGCAAGGACTTGGAGCGCTGGGCCAGCATCGGGCTTTTGCGCCAGGAGCCTTCCGGCTGGGTGCTCAACGACGAGCTGCTGGAACAGACTTTGGCATCCGCCGCGGCTGCGAAGGCCGATCGCACCGGTATCCGCCGCTACTTCGACGGGCACCGGCTGCATACCCTGCCGGCAAAGCCAGCGGACCGCCATGAAGTACTGGTCTACCTGCGCAATGCGGTCATTGATGCGAAGGAAGAACTGCGCGAGGAGCAAATTAATGAGCGGCTGCGGGTCTTCCACCCGGATGTGGCGCTGCTGCGCCGCTACATGGTGGACCACAGCCTGCTGCTGCGCGCCGCTGACGGGTCGGGTTACCGGAAGGGCAGCGAGAACTAGTCGGTGATCGCAGTGGCACCGACAGCAAAGCGCCGTACTGCGTCGCCGGCCACCAGCTGCGCTGGCAGCGGTGCGGTGCGCAGGCTGCGTTCGAATGCCGGGCCGAGCTTGAGCGGTTCGTCGCTGGCCAAGAACACGATGTTGCCATAGCGGCGCCCCTTGAGCATCGGCGGGTCGGCAATCATTGCCACATGCTCGAAGACTTCCAGCAGCGTTGCGGCTTCCGCCTTGGCGCCGGCCAGATCTGCGGTATCCCCGCAATTCATGAGGTACACCCCGCCGGCATCCAGCACGCGCTGGGCTTCACGGGCGTAGGCCACGGTGGTCAGCTCGCGCGGGGTGGTGCTTCCGGCGAAGACATCGCGGATGATCACGTCGCGGCTTGCATCGCTGAGCGTGGGCAGGACCTGGGCGGCATCCCCTACGCGCAGGCGCACCAGCGGGGCGCGTGGAATTTCAAAGTGCACGCGGACCAGTTCGGCCAGCTTGGCATCCAATTCCACCACGACCTGGCGTGCATTCTCGTAATTGGCTGCGACCCAGCGGGCCATGGAGCAGCCGCCACCGCCTAGATGGAGCACCCGCAGCTTGCGTGCGCGTCCGTCGAACTGTTCGGCTGGCATGCCGATGGTGAACACCGGTTCCATCCAGCGCATGTATTCGAAGTCGAGGTAGTTCGGGTCTTCGAGATCCACATGGGAGGACGGTACTCCGTTGACCTTCAGGATATAGCGGCTGGCGCCATAGGCATCTGCCTCAATGATCGCGGTCCCGGTGTCAATCGGAAATTCTCCGAGCATTGAATCCTTGGTATCCCTAGCCACGTGCGCGCACCATTCGTTCTTCGATTAAGCCTTGCCAGCTGCCAACCAGCGCTTCGCTGGTTCCGTCATGGGTGAAACCTTGCTTCGCAAAGAAGGAACGGGCCCGGTCGTTGCCTTGCATGACCCAGACCAGCGCATCTTGTTCGCCGATCACCACATCGAACAGGTGCTTGCCCAGACCGGTACCGTAGTACTCCGCTAGGACGTAGAGCATGCCCACTTCGATGCCTACCCCGGCATCTTGGTCTTCTTCAATGGCCGGTGTTCCCCCGGCCAGTCCGATGATGCGTCCATCGCGGTCTTCGGCAATGAAGAATTGCGCTCCGGAGGCCAGTCCGCGTTCCCACCAAGCAACTTGGCCATCAAGCTGGCCTTCGTGGTGGGCGAAAAAGGATTCATCGCGTAGTGTCGCGTAGGCTTCCCGCCAGGCTTGCAATTTCATTTGCAGCGCTGGGCGGACGTCTTCTTCGGCAGCTAGTCGTATTCGGTAGTCGTTCATTTGCGGCACACCTCTAGCCTACGGCAGTGCCTTGGCTAATTTCCTCCAACGCACCCGGTTGCCCTCCTACTAAAGTAGTATTGCGGACTCTCCAAATGTTTGAAAAAATGCTTATCTGGTAGTAAATATTGTGCGAAAAGGGGGTCGGGCTTGAACCGAAATATAAAATACGCTGCTTTGACCGGTGGCCTAGTCGGTTCCCTGACCCTAACTATCAGCCTTTCTTCGACCTTCTGGGTAATTTTGCTCGGTTGTGTACTGCTAGCTGCTGGCTTCAGCATTCTGGCCAGATTCGAACGTTTCTGGGGACCTGCTGAACCGGACCATTACTACTACATCATCCCGATGCTCGTTGGTCCGGTAGTCGCAGGCCTGGTGCGCAATACCGACTTTGCCCTGTGGGTCGGCCCGCCGATAGGCGTGCTTTGCGGGCTCGGCGTGTACTTCCTGATCATGAAGTCTCCGCCGTTCAAACCGGAGGAAAGCGAAGAACTCGAAATCGAGCTTCACGACCATCACCGGATTCGCTAGCCTCTTACAGCACTCGTGCCAGCGCGAACCCATCCCAGCCTTTGGCCCCTACGGTCTGCAGCGCGGTAGCTGAAACACGCGGGTCATCACGCAACCACTGCAATGAATCCTGGACTCCGCGCACATCCGCTTCTTGCGTCCCATGATCGGCCACGGCATCCAATATGGCTCCGCTGCGCACCACGTTATCCAGCACCACCACCGTGCCTGGCCGCGCCAGATCCATGGCAAGTTCGAGATAGCGCACGTTATTACGCTTATCCGCATCGATAAAGATCAGGTCGAAAGGTGCGCTCTTCCTGGAAATCAACGATTCCATGGACCCTTGGGCTGCACCGAGCTTGATTTCAACACGTTCCGAAAGGCCGGCTCGCTGCAGATTCTCACGGGCAATCGAGGCATGCAGCGGTTCGAATTCGCAGCTGATCACGGTACCGGATTCTCCAACACCCTTGGCCAGCCAGCTGGTCGAGTAGCCACCGAGCGTTCCGATTTCCAGCACTCGACGTGCACCGGTGATCTCGACGAGCAGCTGGAGGAACTTGCCTTGTGCCGGGCTGACTTCAATCCGCGGCAACCCGGCATTGTGCGCATGCTCGCGGCCTGCTTCCAGGGCATCAATACGAAGTCCCAGGCGCTGTTCCAAATATTCGTCGACTGCCGCCGCGTGATGGTCGGCTGAATGGTGGATCATGACGACGCTCTCTCCTCACTATCTTCAATAGCCTTCTCCAGCCGCTGAAGTTTCCCGTCGAGCTCGCCCTCGTAGCCTGGGCGGATGTCGGCCTTCAACACCAGTGAAACGCGCGACCCAAAACGTCCAGCGGCCATCGAGGCCTGCTTGACGACCTCCATCACCTCATCCCATTCGCCTTCGATCTCGGTAAACATGGAACTGGTGCGGTTGGGAAGCCCTGAATCGCGGACGACTTTCACCGCCTCGGCCACAGCATCGTGGACCGAACCATTGGGGTTGTCATTACTCGGGGCTACGCTGAAAGCTACAATCATGCTTCCACTGTCTCACTGCTCCTCAGGCTTGTCATCTGCCTTCAGCCAATAATTAAGCAGCCAGGCCGGTTGCCCGCAATAAGATCGCGGCCAAAGCACCGGTGACCACCACGACGAGGTAGGGAGCCTTGAAGGAAAGTGCTAAAATAGCGGCCGCAAGAGCACCGATTCGGGCATCGATAACAAGTTCCTGCCCCGAAGTGAAAGCATTAACCGTCACCAGCGAGGCCAGCAACGCGATGGTCAGCGTCGCGGCGACATTGGACATCGTCGGAGAATCCAAAACCTTGCGCGGAACGAAATAGCCACAGAGCTTGAGCGCATAGGCGGTGAGGCATGCAGCCAGAATCCACCAGCTCAATTCGCTCATGCTCGCTCCTCTTCAACGCTTTCCAAATCGCCATGCTCGGTTGCGGCTGGCGCACGCCTGCCGGTGGCGACCGCATAGATTGCTGCACACCCTGCAGTAAGCAGAATCGGCAAGCCCGGGGAAGTTACCGGTACTGCCAGCGCGGTGAGGATTGCGGCGGCAATCGCTATCATGATCGGCTCGACTGATTTCAAGCGCGGCCAGAGCAAGCCGATGAAGGCAGCCACCGCGGCACCGTCCAGCCCCCAAGCTGCCGGATCCCCCATGCGTTCACCCAGTAGGGCACCCACAAGGGTGAAGAGATTCCATAAGACGTAGACACCCACCCCGGCAGTGAAGAATCCACGACGCTTTTCAGCAGGATCCGATTGCCCCAGGCTAACTGCGGTAGATTCATCGATGGTCACTTGGGCCATCCATGGCACATGCCTGCCCAAAGGGCGCAGTGTTTGCTTGATCTGCATGCCGTACACCGCATTGCGGATTCCCAACAGCGAAGCGGCCGAGAATGCTGCCGAAGGCGCACCGGCCCCAGAGATCACGCCAATAAAGGCGAACTGCGAGCCGCCGGTGAACATCAGCGCACTCAATGCGACGGTCTGCCACAAATTCAGCCCTGCAGCGATCGACAACGCGCCAAAGGAAATGCCGTACAGTCCCGTGGCGAACGCGATGGACAGGCCCATCTTGGTCGCCGGGGTGAACCTGCTAGCCGACGTGGGCATCGTACCTAACCTTGTAGACCCCGCGCTTGACCTTGGCCTCACCGATTTCCACCTGCCGCAGCTGGTTCGGGTGCTTCACGTGGGTGCCGCCGCACGGCTCGGCATTCACCCCGGCGATGCTTACGGTTCGAATCCCCTGCTCATCGGTGGTGGTGGCAATTTCTCCGCCGCCGGCAATGAGTTCGTTGACGCGCGCTTGGATCCATTCTCGTGCAGCGGCACGCTCGTGCTCATCGCCCAGAGGCAGATCAACGCTGGCCGGGTCGAAGTCCAAGCGCGACTGGCCAGGGAAGTGCGAATGGCCCTTATGCTGCCAGCCGCGGTCTTCGCCGGCGAAGCCCAGTACATGCCCAGCGGTGTGCAACGCGGCGTGTGAAAGCCTCAATGCGGCGTCAATTTCCGCGGTGACTTCTTCACCTACGGCCTTGGTGTCTGCACCGTACAAGACCACCAGCCCAGCTTCGTCACGCTGGACTGCCACCGGTTGCCCGTCCACGGTACCGGAGTCTTCGGGCTGGCCACCGCCCCGAGGATGGAAGATGTTGGGGCTCAGCGCAATCCACTGGCCATCTTCGCTGCTGCCTGTCGCAATGACGGTGGCACGGGTGGTGAAAACGTAGGTGTCTTGCAGGTACAAGTTGTCCTGTTCGATCGCGTGATCGTTCATGGTCTCTAGCCTTGCTCCAGTTCTTTGCGTAGTTCTGCCGGGCGGTTGCTGGTCAATTCCCCAACGCCCAGCCCCACCAGGAATTGTGCGTCGGCGGGACGGTCTATCGTCCACACCCGGGCCTTCAAGCCTTGCTCCAGCCAGCGTCGCACCAAATGCTCATTGGCGCGGGTCCATGCGACACCGCAGCCTATGATGCCTGCTCCCCCGGCATTGATCAGTTCGATTCCCTCAGCCACCGAACGGTACAGCACTTCGTAAACCCCTGCTCGTACGAGGTCTCCTGAATCGATAAGCTGCTGGACACGTTCGGGATGGATCTCGGTCATCAGCTGGCACAGCAGCGACGTGTTCACCGTACGGGCCAGATAGCGCAGTGAATTCGGTTCAAAGCTCATCAGGGTTACGGAAATCTGCCCGCGTGATCCTGCCGTACCGGTTTGCGGGTCGAAGCCGTGCGCAGCCAGAACCTGGAGCACTGTCTTCTCGAGCAGGTGTCCGTATGGGCTTGGGTGCTTGATCTCGATCGCCAGGCCTACTGATTTGCCGTGAGCTTCGATTAGCTCGAAGAGTTCATCCAAACTGAGCAGCTGCTCGTTTTCCGCACCGTACCCGGCTGGGAGCACGCTTGGGACAACTCCAGTGAAGTCCATGGCTTTCAACTCGGCCAGGGTATATTCGGCAACAAGCCCGGTGGAATCAGAGGTGCGGTCGACGGTGGGATCATGATGGCAAACGACTAGTCCGTCTTTGCTTAGGTGGACATCGCACTCTATTCCGTCCGCGCCCTCGTCAATGGCCTGCAGGTAGGCGGCCCGGGTATTCTCCGAGTATTTGTGCGAACTGCCGCGGTGGGCGAAAAAGAGCGTATCCATGGTTCCTACGCTACGCGATATCGGCCCTAATTCCAGCCTTCGGTGGCATCGCGCAGCTTCGCGTAGCCGGCATAGATTTCCGGCCGGGGCCGGGCCTGGTAGCGGGTTGACTCGGCGATATCCCAGACCGGCGGTTGCTCCTGGCCGCCCAGTGCCCAGGCCGCTTGCCGGGCGGCTCCCAGCGCCACGTATTCCGCAGTCCTGGGCACGTCCACGGCCACCCCGAAAATTTGCGGGGCGATGACCCGGACCGCCTCGGCCTGGGCGCCGCCGCCGATCAGCAGGATCCGCTTCGTGGCCACCTTGGTGCTCGCTTCCAGCGCCGCGACCGCATCCTTCATGGAGCACAGCAGCCCTTCCACATAAGCGCGGGCGATCTGCTCGCGGGTGGTGGTGCCGCGCAGCCCCTGCAACAGGCCGGTGGCTTCGGGCCGGTTGGGGGTGCGTTCCCCGCCGAGGTACGGCAGCAGCACGACACCGCCGGAACCTGGCTCGGCAGCCAGCGCCAGGTCGGAGAATTCCTGCTTCCCGACCCCGAGCATGCGTGCGCCGAAGTCCAGGACCGGCGCCCCGTTCAGGGTGCAGGCCAGCGGCAGGAATTTGCCGTTGGCGGCGACAAAGCCGGTCACCATTCCGCTGCCGTCATGCACGCTGTCCTCGACCACCGCGGAGGCCACCCCTGAGGTGCCGATGGAGATGCAGACATCACCGGGCTGCAGGTCGAGCCCCAGCGCGGCAGCCATATTATCCCCGGTGCCCGCGCCGATCACGGCGCCGGTGGAGGTCCGCCCCACCTGCTCATTGGCCTGGGCCAGCCGCGGCAGCTGCACGCTGTGCCCCAGTGCGTCCGCCGCGAGATCGGGCAAGAAGCGGCGCGCGGCCGGATCGTAGTACCCGGTGCCCGAGGCGTCCCCGTGATCGGTCACCGCTTCCTTGCGCCCGCCCAAGTGCCAGGTGAGGTAGTCGTGGGGCAGCAGGACCTGGGTGGTGCGCGACGCGTTCTCCGGCTCGTGATCGCGCAGCCAGCGCAGCTTGGTCACGGTCAGCGAGGCCACCGGGACGCTGCCGATCTTCTCGGCGCAGGCCTGCGCGCCGCCGAGCTCCTCGGTCAGCTCCTTGGCTTGCTGGGCGGAGGAGGTATCGTTCCACAGCATGGCCTCGCGCACCGGCTGCCCGTGTTCGTCCAGGGCCACCATGCCGTGCTGCTGCCCGGCGATGGACACCGCCGAAGCCTGCTCCAGCAGTCCCGTGGTGGCCGTTTCCAGCGCGGTGACCCAGTGTTGCGGATCGATCTGGGTTCCCGGCAGATGGCTGCTGCGTTGCTCGGCCACCACTTCCCCGCTCTGCGCGTCGACCAGCAGGGCCTTGCAGGATTGGGTGGAAGAGTCGATGCCTAGGACGTAGGTGGGTTTCATGGCTGTTCCTTTGCGGAGGTGCGGACGATGTGGATGCGCGGGCCCAGGCCCTGCAGTTCGCTCATGAGCCGCTGATCGAGCTGGTCGTCGATGACCACGTCGTCGATTTCGGCCAGGTCCATGACGTGGTAGATGCCGGCGGATTCGAATTTGCTGGAGTCCATCACCAGGATCTTGCGCCGGCCCATTTGCAGCAGGCTGCGCTTGGTGCGCGCCGCTTCGGCATCCGGGTGCAGCAGGGCCTGGTTCTTGATGGCCGTGGTGGACACGAAAACGGCGTCGGCCATCAGCCGCTGGGCTTGCTCAACCACGATCGAGCCGAGGAAGGAATCGGTTTCGGCATAGTACTGTCCGCCCAGGCCGACCATGTCGATATGCGCCATCGCGGAAACCGCGCCCATCAGCGCCAGCGAGTGGGTAATCACGGTGGACGGTTCGCGCTCTTCCAAATAGCTGCCCAGCGCCCCGATGGTGGTGGAGTCATCCAGTGCGATCACCGAGTTGCGTTCGATCAGCTGCGCCGCGGTGGCCGCGAGCTGGCGCTTGACCTCGGCGTTCAGGTGCCGGCGCAGGCGCACATCGCGTTCGGCGAGCCGGGCGGTGATGGCCCGGGCTCCTCCGCGGATCCGCTCCACCCGGCCCTCCTTGGCCAGCTGTTCCAGGTCGCGGTGGATGGTCATGGCACTAACCCCGAAGATCTCGGCCAGCTCTTCCACCCGGCAGCTGCGGGACTTGTTCACATGCCCGGTGATTTCCTCGCGGCGGGTCTCCGGAGGCAGCCCCTGGACTGCATCGGGAGCATCGTTTTTAACATCAGATTCGTTATATGCCACAACTTCGATGATAGATGCTGCACCCGCACTTGCAAAACATCATTTTTTCAAGTTTTTACAAAAAATCTGTTGAGTTTGTTATTTTGGTGTTAGATTAGTTCAATCGATCGCACCTGCAAGGCCGTCGCAAAGGAGCGCCATGAATTCCCACCCATTGCCTGCACCACCGAGCACGAGCACCTCGATCCTCGATAAGCTCGGGCTGCCTCGCCCGCTGCTCTGGGGCTTCGTGGGCCTGATGATCTTCATGATCGGCGACGGCGTGGAAACGAACATCCTCGCCCCCTACCTGACTGGCGAACATGGCTTCTCCATTCCGCTGGCCGGAACCCTGGTCACCATTTACGGCGTGGCCGTGGCCATCGCCGCTTTCCTCTCCGCCTCGCTCTCCGACCTCTGGGGCCCGCGCAAGGTCATGTTCATCGGCGCAGGCATCTGGGTGGTCTTCGAGCTGCTCTTCCTGGGTGTCGCCCTGCACAGCTCGAGCATGCCGCTGATCTTCATCGCCTACGGGCTTCGCGGCTTCGGCTACCCCTTCTTCGCCTACGGCTTCCTGGTCTGGATTTCAGCCACCGCCAATGCCAAGCGCCTGGCCGTGGCCATCGGCTGGTTCTATGTGGCCTTCAGCTCCGGGCTTCCTACCCTCGGCGCGCTGACCGCCAGCGCCAGCCTGGAAATCTTCTCCCTGAGCTACTACCAGACCCTCTGGGTCTCCCTGGCGCTGGTTGTGATCGGCGCGGCAATCGCGCTGATTGGCGTGAAGGAAAAAACCGGACGCGCCGCCTTGGTCAGCAACCCGGAAGAAGTCTTCAAGACCATGAGCTTTGGGCTGCGCCTGCTGGCGAGCAATCGCAAGGCGCTGCTGGTGATGCTCACCCGAACTATCAACTCCGTCCCCACCTACGGGATGGCCGTCTTCTTCCCGGCACTGTTCGTGGACCGATTCGGCTGGAGCGTCGGCCAGTTCCTGATCCTGACCACGGTGATCTACGCGGTGAACATCCCGTTCAACCTGTTCTTCGGTGCGCTGGGCGACAAGCTGGGCTGGTCCAAGGTGGTGGTCTGGTTTGGCGCGGTGCTCTGCGCGATCTCCATGGCAGCGCTCTACCTCGTGCCTGCCTGGGCCGTCGATCACGGCTATTCCTTCGCCTATGCCCTGACCCTGGTTATCGGTGCGGTCTTCGGCATCGGCCTGGCAGGCTTCGTTCCGCTTTCGGCCATCGCCGTCTCCTTGGCGCCCGAGCACCCCGGAGCTGCCATGGCCTCCTACAACCTGGGCATTGGCGCCGCCGTCTTCGCCGGTCCGCTGCTGGTGGCCCTGCTCTACAACGTCCTCGGGGCCTCGGGCATGGTCTTCCTCTTCGCGGCGCTCTACCTGGTTGCGGCAATCATGTCCCACGCGCTGCGCGGCACCCAGCCCGGCTTCCACGGCGTGCAGCAGCCCGCCACCATCGCAGCACACTGATCCACCCTCGAACTTGCCGACCAAGGAGCAATCAACCATGAAACTGAACAACCGCACCCTGACCCAGCTTGATCCGCAGGTGGGCACCCCGCAGTACGACCGCAACAAGGCCACCGCCGGCATTGTGCACTTCGGCGTCGGCGGTTTCCACCGGGCCCACCAGGCCATGTACCTGAATCGGCTGATGAATCAGGGCAAGGCCCTGGACTGGGGAATTATCGGCATGGGCGTGATGGAATCCGATCAGCGCATGCGCGATGTGCTGTCGGCCAGCGATGGGCTCTACACCCTCGTGGTGAAAAACCCCGATGGCTCCCGTGAAGTCGAGGTGATCGGCTCGATCCTCGGCTTCCTCTACGCACCCGACGATCTGGACGCCGCCATTGAGCAACTGGCGGACCCGGCGATCCGCATTGTCTCGCTCACGGTCACCGAGGGCGGTTACAACGTGCACCCGGTCACCGGCGAATTCGACCTGGGCAACCAGGCCATCGCCGCAGACCTTGCCAACCCGCGGGCCCCGCGCACCACCTTCGGCCTGATCAGCGCCGGGCTGAGGCTGCGCCGCGAACGTGGCATCGCCCCCTTCACCGTCATGAGCTGCGACAACATCCAGGGCAACGGCGAGGTTGCGCACCAGATGTTCGGCGCCTTCGCCACGGCGCTGGACCCCGAGTTCGGCGACTGGGTGCAGGAGAACGTATCCTTCCCGAACTCCATGGTGGATCGCATTACCCCGGTCACCACGGATGCAGACCGCGCCGATGTCGCCGAGCGCTACGGCATCGAGGATGGATGGCCCGTGGTCTGCGAGGACTTCGAGCAGTGGGTTCTGGAGGACAAGTTCGTGGCCGGCCGCCCGCCCTACGAGGAAGCCGGAGTGCAGCTGGTCGATGACGTGGTGCCCTATGAACTGATGAAGCTGCGCCTGCTAAACGCCACCCACCAGGGCCTGTGCTACTTCGGCCACCTGGCCGGCTACCGTGCGGTGCATGATGTGGCGCGCAATGCCCTGTTCGCCGATTTCTTGTTGAGCTACATGAAAAACGAGGCCGAACCGACCCTGCGCGAGCTGCCCGGCGTGGATCTGGACGCGTACCAGCACAAGCTCATCGAGCGCTACAGCAATGAATATGTGGCCGACACCGTGGCACGGCTGTGCGCTGATTCCTCGGACCGCATCCCCAAGTGGCTCATGCCCGTGGTCCGCGAGAATCTCGCCGCCGATCGGGACGTCACCTTATCGGCCGCCATCGTGGCCAGCTGGGCGCGTTATGCCGAGGGCACCGATGAATCCGGCGAAGCAATCGCCATCGTCGACAGGCTGGCCGAGGAAGTGCATGCTGCCGCGTCCAATCACAGCGACGACCCGTTGGCATTCCTGCGCCAGCGCGACCTCTTTGGGGACGTGGTTGATGATGAGCGTTTCACCGCCCCGTACCTGAAGACCTTGGAATCCCTGCATGAGCACGGATCCCTTGCGACCCTGGCTGAGCTCATAGGCCAGAAAGCCACCACCCGCTAATCAAAAACCTGCGCCAAAGCCGGCCTGCTCGTGACCTCATTGCACGAGCGGGCCGGCTTTATTGCGCGCGGCGATAGTGGGCGGCAATAACGCCATTGCCCAGGCTCATAGTTTCCCCCAACTCCAGTCGGCGCGAAGCAGGCAACCCCGCATCGTACAGCCGCGGACCATGCCCGGCAATGATCGGGTGAACCAGAAAGCGGTACTCGTCGATCAGTCCCAGCTGGTCCAATGCTGTTGCCAGCTGGCCGCTGCCCAAAAGCACGCCGTCCGGCACACGCTCTATCAGCTCTTGAACCGACGTGCGCAGGTTGCCAATGAGATAGTGGCTGTTATTCCACGGAAAGTCGGCGCGCTGAGCGGAAACCACATATTTGGACTTGTCCTGCAACTTCAGTGCCCAATCGAGCAGCGCCTGGGGCGCCTCGACTTCTCCGCTGGCCACCAGCGGCCAGTACTCTTCCATCATTTCGTAGGTAGTCCGGCCCCACAGCATTGCTCCATGCTCGTCCATCAAGCCGGTGAAGTACTCGTGAGTCTCATCGTCAGCGATCCCCACTCTATGATCAATACAGCCATCAAGGGTGACATTGATAGCGAAGGTTAGATGCTCCATATGTGGATTCTCCTCGGCCAACCACCAGTGCGTGGGTCGACTCTAGAGCCGCCACAACTCCAGCGTCAAGGGACACCCAGCTAGTTATTGCTCCCTTAAACAGGAAAAGGGGGCCAGGCACCAGCCCAACCCCCACCAACCATCAAGCCATCCCAGCAACCTGTCTTGCGGGTTAAACAGGTGAGGCCCTGGAACACGCATTGTGTTCCAGGGCCTCAAACCATTCAACTCAAGTTAAGTCCGGCGGTGACCTACTCTCCCACACCCTCACGAGTGCAGTACCATCGGCGCAGTGGGCCTTAGCTTCCGGGTTCGGTATGGGACCGGGCGTTTCCCCCACGCTATGACCGCCGTAACAATCACGAAGCACACAAACCAATCATCTTGGTCATGTTTTCCGGTGTCATGCAAAAGCCATGTATTTTTCGGTTTGAGGTTGTTGTCTCGTAACCGTATAGTGAACGCGAACAGCATAATGATCATGCCAGTAAAATATTGTGAATATTGTGTGTTGAAAGTCATCGGCCTATTAGTACAGGTCAGCTCCACAAGTCTTTAGTCCTTGCTTCCACATCCTGCCTATCAACCCAGTGGTCTAGCTGGGGGCCTCTCACACTCAAGGTGCATGGAAATCTCATCTCGAAGCAGGCTTCCCGCTTAGATGCTTTCAGCGGTTATCCCTTCCAAACGTAGCTAATCAGCGATGCACTTGGCAGTACAACTGACACACCAGAGGTTCGTCCGTCCCGGTCCTCTCGTACTAAGGACAGCCCTTCTCAAATTTCCAACGCGCGCAGCGGATAGGGACCGAACTGTCTCACGACGTTCTAAACCCAGCTCGCGTACCGCTTTAATGGGCGAACAGCCCAACCCTTGGGACCTACTCCAGCCCCAGGATGCGACGAGCCGACATCGAGGTGCCAAACCATGCCGTCGATATGGACTCTTGGGCAAGATCAGCCTGTTATCCCCGAGGTACCTTTTATCCGTTGAGCGACGGCCCTTCCACGAGGTGCCGCCGGATCACTAGTCCCGACTTTCGTCCCTGCTCGAGCTGTCACTCTCACAGTCAAGCTCCCTTGTGCACTTACACTCGACACCTGATTGCCAACCAGGCTGAGGGAACCTTTGGGCGCCTCCGTTACATTTTAGGAGGCAACCGCCCCAGTTAAACTACCCATCAGGCACTGTCCCTGAACCAGATCATGGTCCGAAGTTAGGTGACCGGTACAGCCAGAGTGGTATTTCAACGATGACTCCACCTGAACTAGCGTCCAAGCTTCACAGTCTCCCACCTATCCTACACAAGCTGCACCGAACACCAATACCAAACTATAGTAAAGGTCTCGGGGTCTTTCCGTCCTGCTGCGCGTAACGAGCATCTTTACTCGTACTGCAATTTCGCCGAGTTCATGGTTGAGACAGCGGGGAAGTCGTTACTCCATTCGTGCAGGTCGGAACTTACCCGACAAGGAATTTCGCTACCTTAGGATGGTTATAGTTACCACCGCCGTTTACTGGGGCTTAAATTCTCAGCTTCGCACCAAAGTGCTAACCAGTCCTCTTAACCTTCCAGCACCGGGCAGGAGTCAGTCCGTATACATCGTCTTGCGACTTCGCACGGACCTGTGTTTTTAGTAAACAGTCGCTTCCCCCTGGTCTCTGCGGCCCACACCCGCTCACAGCTGCAAGAGCCGATCACGAGGCAGGCCCCCCTTCTTCCGAAGTTACGGGGGCATTTTGCCGAGTTCCTTAACCATGATTCTCTCGATCGCCTTAGTATTCTCTACCTGATCACCTGTGTCGGTTTGGGGTACGGGCGGACTTGGACCTCGCGCCGATGCTTTTCTAGGCAGCATAGGATCACCGAATCACCCGCCAAAGCGGGCGCCTATCAGGTCTCAGAATATCTGAGCGGCGGATTTGCCAACCACTCTTCCTACACCCTTGGACCAGGTCAATTCCATTGCCTGGCTCGGCTACCTTCCTGCGTCACACCTGTTAATACGCTGACCTCACTGCATCGGTTCCCACCACATCACACAACCAGCAGCCCGAAGGCCGCAACAGCCATGATCCATCATGGTTAGCATCCACAGCTTGGTATGGGCGGTCCTTCGCCGGTACGGGAATATCAACCCGTTGTCCATCGACTACGCCTGTCGGCCTCGCCTTAGGTCCCGACTAACCCAGGGCAGATTAGCTTAACCCTGGAACCCTTGATCATTCGGCGGACGGGTTTCTCACCCGTCATTCGCTACTCATGCCTGCATTCTCACTCGTATAGCGTCCACCGCTGGTTTCCACCGCGACTTCACCCGCTATACGACGCTCCCCTACCCATCCAAACGCCCAACAAAAGCCAGGCAAATATTTGAATGACGCAACTTCGGCGGTGTGCTTGAGCCCCGCTACATTATCGGCGCGGAATCACTTGACCAGTGAGCTATTACGCACTCTTTCAAGGGTGGCTGCTTCTAAGCCAACCTCCTGGTTGTCACAGCAACTCCACATCCTTTTCCACTTAGCACACGCTTAGGGGCCTTAGTTGGCGTTCTGGGCTGTTTCCCTCTCGACTATGAAGCTTATCCCCCACAGTCTCACTGCTGCGCTCTCACTTACCGGCATTCGGAGTTTGGCTAAGGTCAGTAACCTTGTAGGGCCCATCGCCTATCCAGTAGCTCTACCTCCAGTAAGAAACACGCAACGCTGCACCTAAATGCATTTCGGGGAGAACCAGCTATCACGAAGTTTGATTGGCCTTTCACCCCTACCCACAGCTCATCCCCTCCATTTTCAACTGAAGTGGGTTCGGTCCTCCACACGCTCTTACACGCGCTTCAACCTGGCCATGGGTAGATCACTTCGCTTCGGGTCTAGATCACGCCACTCAAACGCCCTATTCAGACTCGCTTTCGCTACGGCTTCCCCACACGGGTTAACCTCGCGACGTAACACTAACTCGCAGGCTCATTCTTCAAAAGGCACGCCATCACCCAGGAACAAGTCCCAGGCTCTAACGGATTGTAAGCGCACGGTTTCAGGTACTATTTCACTCCCCTCCCGGGGTACTTTTCACCATTCCCTCACGGTACTGATTCACTATCGGTCATCAAGTAGTATTCAGGCTTACCAGGTGGTCCTGGCAGATTCACACAAGGTTTCACGGGCCCCGTGCTACTCGGGTATCAACACTAGAACGGCAGACACGCATTACACCTACGGGACTATCACCCTCTCTGGTCCGGCATTCCAACCGATTCACCTATACGCCTGCACCTCATCCCACCAGCAAGATAGCGCTGGTACATGTCAACCCCACAACCCCGATGATGCAACGCCTATCCGCTATCACACACCAACCGGTTTAGCCCCATCCGCGTTCGCTCGCCACTACTAACGGAATCACTATTGTTTTCTCTTCCTGCGGGTACTGAGATGTTTCACTTCCCCGCGTTCCCTCCACACAGCCTATACATTCAGCTGCAGGTCACACCACATAACATGGTGCGGGGTTCCCCCATTCGGAAATCCTGGTCTCAACGTCCGGTTATCGACTCCACCAGGCTTATCGCAGATTCCCACGTCCTTCATCGGCTCTTGATGCCAAGGCATCCACCGTGCGCCCTTAAAAACTTCAACACAAATCAAAGTTCTCAGAATTGAGCAATAAAACAATCTAACAAAATCACGCAGACAAGACTCAAACACCCAAGGATCCAAGGAAAAGGACCCCAAGCTCATCTCATCTGCAAGATGCTCGCGTTCACTATACAGTTCCCAAACAACAACCCCGCACCCCCGCAAGCACACCCGGGCAACAGCACAAAACCGCCACCACACCAGCGCACCTGCAGCAAACACAGGACAAACACCGAAACACCAAGAACCCCGCCACCCACAAGCCACGCACCAGCCAAACCCCCCACACAAAGCGGAGAACCCGACCAACACCCAACCCACAGGCACGGAGGCTTGTTGCCTCAAAACCCAACAGCATGCCAAACCATACAAACCGCACAACACCCGCACACCGCTTTCCAGCACCCAAGAAGCCAAAGACTCCCCAAACGCGTACTCGCAGATGCGCAAACACCCTGCAGCCACAGCCAGTACCCCGCACACGAACGCACCACCCACATTGGGATGACACCAGCGTGCACGCTTTCCAGTACTGAGTCCATTGATATTCCACCCATGAGCAACCCGCCTGCACCACACTCGGGCACAGACACGGGCAACCAATAATGGTTAGCTCCTTAGAAAGGAGGTGATCCAGCCGCACCTTCCGGTACGGCTACCTTGTTACGACTTAGTCCCAATCGCCAGTCCCACCTTCGACGACTCCCCCCACACAAGGTGGTTAGGCCATCGGCTTCGGGTGTTACCAACTTTCGTGACTTGACGGGCGGTGTGTACAAGGCCCGGGAACGTATTCACCGCAGCGTTGCTGATCTGCGATTACTAGCGACTCCGACTTCATGGGGTCGAGTTGCAGACCCCAATCCGAACTGAGACCGGCTTTTAGGGATTAGCTCCACCTCACAGTATCGCAACCCATTGTACCGGCCATTGTAGCATGCGTGAAGCCCAAGACATAAGGGGCATGATGATTTGACGTCATCCCCACCTTCCTCCGAGTTGACCCCGGCAGTCTCCCATGAGTCCCCACCACTACGTGCTGGCAACATGGAACGAGGGTTGCGCTCGTTGCGGGACTTAACCCAACATCTCACGACACGAGCTGACGACAACCATGCACCACCTGTGAACCAGCCCCGAAGGGAAACTCCATCTCTGAAGCGGTCTGGCACATGTCAAGCCTTGGTAAGGTTCTTCGCGTTGCATCGAATTAATCCGCATGCTCCGCCGCTTGTGCGGGCCCCCGTCAATTCCTTTGAGTTTTAGCCTTGCGGCCGTACTCCCCAGGCGGGGCACTTAATGCGTTAGCTACGGCGCGGAAAACGTGGAATGTCCCCCACACCTAGTGCCCAACGTTTACGGCATGGACTACCAGGGTATCTAATCCTGTTCGCTCCCCATGCTTTCGCTCCTCAGCGTCAGTAAATGCCCAGAGACCTGCCTTCGCCATCGGTGTTCCTCCTGATATCTGCGCATTTCACCGCTACACCAGGAATTCCAGTCTCCCCTACATCACTCTAGTCTGCCCGTACCCACCGCAGATCCGAGGTTGAGCCTCGGACTTTCACGGCAGACGCGACAAACCGCCTACGAGCTCTTTACGCCCAATAAATCCGGATAACGCTTGCGCCCTACGTATTACCGCGGCTGCTGGCACGTAGTTAGCCGGCGCTTCTTCTGCAGGTACCGTCACTTTCGCTTCTTCCCTACTGAAAGAGGTTTACAACCCGAAGGCCGTCATCCCTCACGCGGCGTCGCTGCATCAGGCTTTCGCCCATTGTGCAATATTCCCCACTGCTGCCTCCCGTAGGAGTCTGGGCCGTGTCTCAGTCCCAGTGTGGCCGGTCACCCTCTCAGGCCGGCTACCCGTCGTCGCCTTGGTGAGCCATTACCTCACCAACAAGCTGATAGGCCGCGAGTCCATCCCCCACCGATAAATCTTTCCACCACCTGCCATGCGGCAAGAGGTAATATCCGGTATTAGACCCAGTTTCCCGGGCTTATCCCAGAGTCGGGGGCAGGTTACTCACGTGTTACTCACCCGTTCGCCACTAATCCACCCAGCAAGCTGGGCTTCATCGTTCGACTTGCATGTGTTAAGCACGCCGCCAGCGTTCATCCTGAGCCAGGATCAAACTCTCCATAAAAAATAAAAAGCCACCGAAACCCCTCGGAAAATAAGGGAAGAATCGATGAAGTCCTGGCGAATAATAAAACACTCAAGCACATCACACGGGGGTGCAATGCCTCAAGCAAATAATATGTATTCACCAAATAAAATAAATATTCGGTATCAACAAACTTGGCACACTATTGAGTTCTCAAACAACAAACACTTACCGGTTCTTTACCCACCATTCCAGGCGGTAATTTCGTCCAGCGTTATATTCATATTCTATAACTTCGAATTCCTGAAAGTCAAATCCATTGTTTGTGATTTGAATCGGTATTCTTAGTTCCCATTCTTTTCAAATGTTGTCCACAGGACTGTGGAAAAACCTTGATTTTCTGGGGTTTTGCTGCCGTTTCACATCCGGTTATTTCTTCCGTTTTGTTCTCGGCGACAAGGAAAAACTATACACAGGTTTGGGGGGGTCTGCAAATCGGCGGAGTCTTTTTCAGCGGTGACCGTGCACACTTAATTTTCGATCGTCGATTAAAGCCCGTATTCATGCGGATCGACGTGCGTAAAAATCCGTGAAACATATTAAGGAGACGGTTGAAAACGCACTTTGCCGTGCTGCTAGTCTTCGACAATCTCCGCTTCAATGACCCGCGGGTCGTCCAAAGGCAACGAACTCGGAGCAATCGTCGGGATACCGGCGAAAGCAACACCAGCATTCTCGATGACTCGTTTTGCCATATACCGGTTGCCTACGCCACCGATCGCTGCGCCAACACCAAACGGAACCAAGCGTCCCAAGGTGCTAGCAGCCTGGGTTCCGATGATCTTGCGCAGGAACTTCTTCTGCAAGGCACGCTGCACCGAGGAGTAGACAGTCTTGGACTTGCCAACTCCGAAGGACCTCGCCCATCCCTGGATAGGTCCGCCACCACGCCCGGCAACCTGGGAAGTCAATCCGGAAATCATCGAGCTGCCTTCCTCGCCCATCATGATGCCCATGACCAGTACTCGGGAACGATCCGGATCATCGATGGCAATACCGTGCAACTCCGCCAAGCTCTGCGCATACAACGCCGAAGCTTCGAGGAAGCCCAGCGTCGCTGCGACAGACAGACCCAGCGCTGCACCGGTACCAACTGCTGGAACTGCTGCGGTTCCGCCAACGGCCGCGCCGCTACCGGTTACTACGCGCAGGTAATCGCGTTCGGCGATTGCTGCCAGCTGAGCAGTAGTGGCTTCGGGGTGCTTTTTACGCAGACGCTTGATGTACGCAAGTACCAGCGGACGCTGCACGCCAATGCCCTTCATGATGGCATCTTGCACGCCCGAGCGCGGCTTTCCGTCCTTGCCAAGCAGGGTCATTGAAATTGGATCGTTTTTCATGATGGCTCCAGCCTAACCGCAAGACCCTGAGAGTTTCCTTGAGCTTTCAGCTTGAGCACATGCACCTTGAAAAATTCCTTGATACTCCATGAACCTGGTGAAAGAGTTGGCCTATGAAGAACGCACAGGCCAAACGGTATAACCACGCCTTGAAAAGTGCCGGCATTTCAGAGCATCCAGTGGCTCTGCTGGACCTGGATGCCTTTGATTCCAATCTGATCGCCCTACGCGAACGTGCCTCAGGGGTGCCGATTCGTGTCGCTTCCAAATCGCTGCGCGTCCGCAAGGCACTGGAACGGGCACTGGATGAACCCGGATTTCGCGGAGTTCTCTGCTTCACCCTGGCCGAAGCGCTTTGGCTGGCTAGCCATGGGTTGAGGGATCTGGTGGTCGCCTACCCGCAAACCGACGCTGAGGCGATCAGCCGCTGGGCTGCCAGCGAGCAGGCCCGTGAAGAAGTGACGCTGATGGTGGACACCGAAGAGCAACTGGACCTGATCGATCGGATTGCCCCGAAGCACGGACCGTTAAAGGTCGCCTTGGAACTCGATGCTGCATACTACCCCAGCAGCAATTGGCGCATCGGTGCTGCACGCTCTCCACTGACCCGTCCGGCCCAGGTCGCCGAGCTGGCCGCCGAAGTGCACCGCCGGCCTAATTTCATCCTGGATGGGCTGATGGGCTACGAGTCCCAAATCGCTTCGGTCCCCGATGGCGGTTTCAGCCCCAAGGCCCTGGTCTCCCGAAAACTGCGGCAGCGCAGCGCTGCCGAATTGGCCCAGCGCCGTGCAGAAACCGTGGAGCTGGTACGCAACCTTGGTGACCTTCGATTTGTGAATGCCGGTGGGACCGGCTCGGTGGAAAGTACCGTACAGGAGCCGGCAGTAACCGAAATAGCTGCGGGCTCGGGACTATTCGCCCCTGCGCTATTCGATTCCTTCCGCGCATTCCGCCCTGCCCCTGCACTGTTCTTGGGCTTCCCTGTGGTCCGCCGCCCCGATGAGCAGACGGTAACCATCCTCGGCGGCGGATGGGTGGCATCGGGTCCATCCGGCAAGGACCGCTTGCCCAAGATCGAACATCCTAAGAAGCTGCGCCTTCTGGCACTGGAAGGAGCCGGTGAAGTGCAGACCCCGCTGACCGGACCGGCAGCGCATCGCATCGCCATCGGCGAACGGGTGTGGCTGCGCCATGCCAAAGCGGGCGAACCAGCCGAACGGGTTAATAAGGTAGCGGTCTACGGCCAAGGCAAGATCATCGAGCAATGGCCTACCTACCGCGGTGAAGGGAAAGCATTCTTGTGAGCACCTTCAAGAATTTCGCACGGACTGTCCACGCTCATCCCGCAGCAATCAACCGTCCGCGCAGCGTCACCGAATTATCCCAGTATCTCCAGCAGGCCGCTGCCCGGCATCAGCCGGTGCGCACCGTCGGCGCCGGGCATTCCTTTACCCCGCTGGTACATACCGACGGGGTGCTGCTGAACCTGGATGGTTTCCAGGGAATAGAAGAAGTCGACGCGTTCACCCACGAGGTGCTCTTCCGCGCTGGAACCCGGCTTTGGCAAGTCCCCGCGCTGCTCAAGCCATTCCACCTCGCGTTGGAAAATATGGGAGATATCGACAGGCAATCGATCGCGGGGGCAATCAGCACCGGTACCCACGGTACGGGCCTGAAATTCACCGGATTGAGCGCGGCGGTTACCGGCGTGCAGATCATGCTGGCCGACGGCTCGCATGTGCGTGCCAGTTCGCAGGAGAATCCCGAACTTTTTGAAGCATCCCGTCTCGGCTTGGGCGCGCTGGGGGTCCTCACCCATGTGCGCATGCGCTGCGTCCCACACTTCATGATCCATGCGGCCGAAAGCATCGAACCAATTGGGCAGATCGCAGAAAGCTTCATGGACCGGGCCCGGCACGAAGACCATCTGGAATTCTTCTGGTTCCCGGGCACCAGCAAAGCCCAGGTGAAGATCAATACCCGGCTCGATGGGCAGAGCCCTGCAAAGAAGCCGAATCCGGTGGCCCAGTGGCTCAACGATGAGCTGCTTTCCAATGGTGCGTTGCAGCTGCTCAGCTCGGTGAGCGCGGCAGTGCCCGGCAGCACGGCCAAGTTGAATGCGGTAGCTTGCGCTGCCTTATCTGACCGCAGCTCCATCGCACCTTGGAACGAAGCTTTCACCAGCCCCCGGCGGGTGCGTTTCACCGAAATGGAATATGCGTTGCCGCTGGATGCTTTCGCCGAAGCCTTCACCCGGGTGCGCGGATACTTCGAGCGCAACGGGGTTGAGGTGTTCTTCCCCATCGAGGTGCGAACTGCCGCCGCGGATTCCACGTGGCTGGGTACGGCTACCGGAAGGGACAGCGTGTATATTGCCGTGCACCGCTATATCCGCGATCAGGCTCCGGGATACTTTGCGGCCATGGAAGAGATCTTCCGGTCTTTGGGCGGCCGGCCCCACTGGGGCAAGGAGCATTCCCTGCAGGCAGCAGAGCTGGCTCAGCTCTTTCCGAAATTCAGCGACTTCACCAGGTTGCGCGAAACTCTCGATCCGCAGGGACTATTCCTCAACCCGTATCTTCGTGAGCTGCTTGGCGCTTAGAACTGGATATCGGTCCAGAGCAGTGGCGTTGATTCCTCAACCAGATTAGGCACAGTACCGGAAATCGGCTGGGAAATGCTCGGCTGGTGTTCCTGGATGCGGCCCTGGCCTAGTACCTGCCAGGCTTGGCTTGGAACCAGGTAACTGCCCGAATCATGCAATGCGTTCTCGCGGTCCAGTCCCGCAAGGAATGGCTCCACGCGATCGGCCGCGCCTTCTTGCAGGCCCAGGGCTCCTGCGATGACGTAGCGGTCTTCGCCAACTCCTTCGGCTTGCCGGCCCTCATCGGTGCGAATGTAGTCCTCGCCGGCCAGGTAGCCGTTGATGACCTTCAGCTCATCGGCCAGACGGGCGTCAGCGAATTCCTGGTCCTGTGCATCTGGCTGGGTTTGGGTGGCCAGCACATGCACCGGCTCGCCGCGGTACTGGATCGGGATGTCCCACAAACCGGTGCTCATCACCGGGATGGAAGCAGCAAGCACGCCGGAGAAGTCGGTGTGGTGCATCATGTCATGTGCGACCTCTTGCCACCGGAGCTGGGATACGCCGGTGACCTGGTCTTGAGCGATCGGGTACTTCGAAAGCACCACGATGGAACCCTGCTCGGCAAAGGCGCCCTGGCCCCATGCATCCTCGGCGCTGCCAATTACGCCGTCTGCATTCAGATCAGCACCGCTCTGCAGGCCCTTGGAACCCACTGCGAGATAGGAATACTCGTATTCCACATCCGCGCGGCCATCGTCCGGGTTCTGCAGGTACTGGTCGTTGAATGCATCCACGGCTTCCTGGGTGGCATCCATCTCGGTGAGCACTACGACATCGGCGTTGGCTCGGCTGATCTTGTCAGCAACCTGCCCCGCTTGGCGGTCAGAGCCACGCAGCAGATCCGCCGGAAGCTGCTCAGGGGTTTCGCCGCTGAGGTTTGCCTGGATGGTTGCCACGCGTAGGGAGGTCTCGGAAAGCTGTGCTGAGCTGGCTCCCGTTTCATCACCAGTTCCAGATGGGACGGCAAATGCGGCAGCCGCAGGGAACATCAAAAGTGCCCCTAGACCCAGACTTGCGGTTCCAACTAATAACTTGCGCACTTAACCACCCTACGACGTTCAGCTATCGCTTTCCAGCGCCTTTACCGGATTGTAATCCCGAAGCCGCCGCTGCTTTCTTGTTCGCAGCCAGGACTTCTTCCATATAAGGGGCGCGCACATGCGTTGATACGCGGGCATCGACCAGGCACACCCCTCGCGCTCCAGCCTGGACCCACTGCCGCACCCCAGCAAGGTCTTCGAGCGTGTCAAGGCGGATTCCGGTGGCACCCATGGCGTTGGCAATGCCGGCAAAATCGACGGTCGGGATCAGCATCGGGTCCTCATGCAGGCCAATGGATCCGTACTGGTGGATTTCCGCTCCGTAGGCGGAGTCGTTGTAGATGACGATTACGCCACTTTCCACAGTGCGTACGATCGATTCCAGATCCGCCAGCCCCATCAGGAAGCCGCCATCGCCGGCGGCCAGCACTACCGTGCGGCCATCCGCCGCAGGGGCGGCACCGACCATCGAAGCGATGCCCAGGCCGATGGACTGGTAGGCGGTGCCCACGCAGCTCACGGAGCGCGCCCCGGTGGTCGACCAGTACATCGGTCCCCAGCCGATGAAGTGGCCGCCGTCCTGCACCAGCAGCCGGTTGGCCGGCAGGATTTGCTCCAGCTCGCTGGCCACGCGGCGCGGATCAAGCTGCCCGTCGGCGGCCTGCTCGTCACCGGCCGGGCGGCTGCGCAGGTTCGACAGATCCAGGCTCGAACGCCATCCGCCGGCTGCCGGATCAACCGCTTCGAGCAGATCTGCCGCGGCCAGAGCCGAATCTGCGGTGGCAAAGTAGTCTACGCGCGGGTTGGTGGCGGTGCTTCCCAGATCGACCTGGATCAAGGTTGCATCGGCGGCGATGAGATCGCCAAAGCGCATGGTGAACTGGTTCAGCGAAGCGCCCAGCACCAGCACCGTGTCGGCCTGGGCGATGATGCGGGCGTTGGCCTCGGTGGAGAAGCCGCCGGTGATGCCCAGATCGAACTCGTAGTCCAGCAGGTCGCGGGCCAGCAGAGTGCCCGAGGTGGTGGCATCCAGCTTCTGCGCCAAGTCCTTGACGTGGGTTGCGGCATCTATCGCGCCACGGCCGTAGAGGATGTGGGTGCGCTCGGACGCATTGAGCTTTTGCGCGATCTGCTCCAGCTGGGTGGAGTTCAGCTGCGGCGCCGGCGGGGTGCTGCGCAGCGATGCGAAATCAGGAAGCTGTTCTTCGAGGGAATCCGCTGCCGCCAAATCATAGGGAATGGCCAAGACCACCGGCAGGCGTTCGCGCAGCGCATGGGCGGCCGCTTCCATCGCGGTGGCACCCGGGGTATGGCGGTCCACGACGTAGCGCGCTGCCCGCACGCCGGCATCGATCGCAGCCTGGTCGACATCCCAACCGCGCAGGCCGGTGGTTGGGGCATCGCCGGTGATGAACAGCAGCGGGGTGCGTGCTGCGGCGGCTTCGGCCAAGGCGGTGATGGTGTTGGTGTACCCGGCTCCGTAGGTGGTCGAGGCAATGGCCAGCTTGTTGGAGATGCGGAAGTACGCGTCGGCCGCGGAAACAGCGGCGGATTCGTGGCGCACGGCGGTGTAGTCGAATCCCGCGCGGACGGCGGCATCCAGGAAGTGGGCGTTGCCGTTGCCCATTAATCCGAAGATTTGCGGGGCGATGGGCTTGAGGGCATGGGAAATGGCAGCTGAAACGCTAGACATTATGGACTCTTTTCAAGAAATCGTGCTGAAGAAATTCCATATATGTCTGCCGTTACCGGTTGCTGGGCCGCAACGGGTATCGCCCCTTTTGAGAGCGCCGGAACCTGCTTGAGCTGGATTCCTGACTTCTAAATAATAAGGCACACCTCAGGAAAATGGCCATAGATCCTGGACTCCGGTGCCCTATGGCAAACTTTTGCCACGACAGTTGCACAGAATTCGAGCAGCTCCGAAGATGATCTGCAGACAGTCGAACGTGCGACCCTCGCTACGGCGTCTTGCAGAACGAGTGCCCGAGGCAAGGCGCCGAAATCAAGGGATTCCTCAGCGAGTCCTCCTTCAGCGAGGACGGCACCTCCAGCTGCACCTCGGAGCTGTTGCTGCGCCTGGCTTCCCTGACGCTGGCATGCTGCTGGCCGAAAGTGGAATGCACCAGGCCTCGCCGGCGGAACCTCGGGGACCAAACGCAAAACCCGAGGCACGCACGGATTTGTCCGTACCTGCCTCGGGTTGCGCCAGCCCTACTTAATGGTTACCCAACCAACTGGCTGCCTGACTGGCCAGTTGTTGCGGCGATGCTGAAATATCGAGCACCAGTCCGCGTTCATCTGGCTCAAGCTCTTCCAACGTTTCGAACTGGGACTTCAGCAATCCGACTGGCATGAAGTGCCCAGCACGCTCGCCCATGCGTTCGGTCAGCAGCTCAAGACTCCCGTGCAGGTGAATGAACACCGTTGCAGGCGCCTGCTCGCGGATCTGATCGCGGTACTTCCGCTTGAGTGCCGAACACGCAATGATCAATGGCTCACGTTCTCCGGCTGCCGCCAGCAGACGCCCGATTTCACCGAGCCAGGGCTCGCGATCGGCATCATCCAACGGCTTTTCCGAAGCCATTTTGTCGATGTTCGCCTTCGGATGCATGGAGTCTCCATCGAGGAACTCTGCTTTGATCTGGCCACCGAGCAACTCGCCCACCGTAGATTTTCCACAGCCTGAAACACCCATGACCACAATGCGGAAAGTTCTCGGTATCGGTGAACAACAAGAACACCAGTTCCTACAAGTCCGATGATCCGGAATCGGGCATGAACCCGGAGCACATCAGCCCGATCACCATGGACGGCATTGAAGGCCTTGACGGAGCCAGCCCATTCGGCGCAGCCGATGCCTGTGTGACCCAGGGCGCCGAATCCTGCACGGATAACGGCCTGCGCTTCGGCGGGTCGCTGCCTTGGGAATCCAGCATCTTGGACTTCACCGGCATGGCCGAGTCGCAGTCCTGGGAAATCAGCCCGTCGCTGGACACCATCAAGCAGGTGATGAGCGAGGTCGAGGACCCCAGCAAGGTCGTCATGCACGTGTACTTCCGCCAGCCATTCGTCATGGACGAGACCAGCGGGCTGCGCGAGGCGGGCGCCATCGTGGCCGGCTTCGGCATGACCGACACCGCGCTGATGGACGTGCTCTCCGGCAAGTTCTCTCCGCAAGGCCGCATGCCGTTCGCGTTGGCTGGTACACGCGAGGCAATCACCGAGCAGTTCAGCGATCTGCCCGGCTACGCTGAGACCTCCGACGGCGCGCTCTTCGACTACGGTTTCGGCCTGAGCTACTAGCCGATACAGCACCCGGGGCCCCAGCCTGCATTCGCAGGCTGGGGCCCCGGGTTGCGTTCTCTCCAGGCTCGCCATGCGCGCGCCACCCTGCTTAGGTTCACGATCCCATGCCATGGCGATTCGACAGCCACCGGTTCTGTGTTCCGGAGCATTTCGCTCCTAGTACATTTTTTCGAGGAATTCGCATATTCTAGGAAAATAACTCCACGATGTTCACCGAGCGCCTGAGGCGAAACCCGGGGATTCAAGCTGTGATCCGTCACACCCTGATTTCGTGGGCATTCACCTAACGGCGAGCTGCCATCAACGGAGGATTCCTTGAACCACTCAAACCTGCGCTCAAACGCCACCCGGCGCATCACCGAACTGCTCAACTCACACGCAGCACGACGGCACCTGTCCACTTACGGCTGGACAGAGGGCATGCCGGTAGTCATCACCGAACCCCATGAACTGGTTAAAGACGTCATGGGATTCATCTCCACCCAAGGCCGCGCGGTCCTGCTGGTGCTGTGCGGAGGAGAACCTGATAACTTGCAGATTTGGCACGTGACCGTGCCCAGCCCCATCTTCCCCGAAGTTCCCGCGCTCCCGGCAGAATCCACGATGGGCGACCTGTGCCGACGGAACAGCGAGTCTCGGCTCGCCACCTTCCGCGTCGGGTACTGGGCCCACAGTGCCGCGATCCATGAGATTCCGTTTTCGATCAGGACCCAGAGCGCTCCCGGAGCAGAGTCCTCCGAGCATCTGGACTTATCGGACTCCCAGAGCGACAAGCACCAGGACTGATCCGGCGACAGAGCCCAGCTGGCTAGTCCGCTTGCCCAAGCTCCCGGCCAGCTCCGCCCTCGCCTTGCAGCCCGGTATCATCGCCGGGTTCCTGCCTGCGCACCGCATCAAGCAGCTCTTGGACCTCTTGAACCCGGCCAGTCCAATACGCCGCAGGAAGCCCGAAACCATGGCCCGCCTCCTTCTCCAGGCGTTCGAAGCTTCCGCGGTGCGCTTCCAGCGCGCTGATCAGGTCGTCGGCCTGGTCGGCGGTCAACGAAAGATGGATATCCCTGCGGCCTGTGGTGCTCATTGCAAACTCCTGCTCATTCGAGTGATTCCCACCCTACGCGTATCGCAAGCACGAGCCGAATAGCACCGATGAATACCATGGAATTCACACCTTCCACCGAACCTCTTTCTCCTGCAGCACCTGGCGTTCCTACTTCTCGTCGGCGAGAGTGGCGGCGTATTCCTGCTTGGTCATCTGGCCCAGGCGCGAACGACGCCGGCCATAGCCCAGGTAGACGGCAGCACCGACGATCATCCAGATGATGAACACCGCCCAGGTATGCCAGCCGAGTTGGCTCATCAGGAACAAGCAGGCGAGGATGCCCAGGATCGGGGTAATCGGGTACAGCGGCACGCGGAAGGTGCGTTCGGCCTTCGGCTGGGTTTTGCGCAGGTACATCACCGATGCGCCCACCAGCGCGAAGGCGAAGAGGGTGCCGATGCTGGTGGCGTCAGCCAGCGCGCCTAGCGGGATGAACCCAGCTGTGATCGCGACCAGGATGCCGGTGATCCAGGTTCCGGCAACCGGGGTTCCGGTGCGCGCCGAAACCTTGCCGAACACCGGCGGCACCAGTCCATCGCGGGACATGGCCAGCAGGATGCGGGTCTGGCCGTAGAGCACGGTCAGCACCACCGAGGCGATGGCCAGCACGGCAGCCACCGCGAAGATCAGCACGAAGACCGGCCGGCCGGTCAGCTCGCCAACGATCTGCACCAGCGGCGCCTGCGCACCTTCGAACCAGTTCCATTCGCGCGCACCGATGGCCGAAACGGCTACCAGCACATAGCTGATGGTCACGATCAGCATCGAGAGCATGATGGCACGCGGCAAATCGCGCTTCGGGTTCTTCGCTTCCTCGCCGGCGGTGGAGGCGGCATCGAAACCGATGTAGGAGAAGAACACGCTTGAGGCCGCGGCGGTCACGCCGGCGGCGCCCATTGGCAGCAGCGGTTCGAAGTTGCCCGCATCGAAGGCGCTGAAGGCGACGATCGAGAAGAAGATGAGGATTCCGGCCTTGATGGCCACAACAATCGAGTTCACGATGGCCGATTCGCGCGCCCCGCGCACCAGCAGCAAGGTGGCCAGCGCGATGACGATCAGTGCCGGCAAGTTCACCACGCCGCCTTCAGCAGGTCCCCCGGCAAGCATCTGGGGCAGTTCCATGCCGAAGGTCCGCAGCGTTTCGTTCACGTACTGGCCCGCACCTACGGCCACCGCAGCCACCGATACCGCATATTCGAGCACCAGGCACCAGCCGCAGATCCAGGCGATGCCTTCGCCCATGGTCGCGTAAGAATAGGAGTAGCTGGAGCCGGATACCGGAACCATGCCGGCCATTTCCGCATAGGACACCGCAGAGAGCAGGGCGGTGATGCCCGCGATCACGAAAGAGATCCAGATGGCCGGGCCTGCGACCGGCACCGTATCGCCGAGGATTACCAGGATGCCCGTGCCCATCGTGGCGCCGACGCTGATCATGGTCAGCTGCCACATGCCCAAGGTTCGTCGCAGCTGGCCCGCTCCCGCATTGGTCTGCGACTCGGTGATCATGTTCGCGATCGACTTGCGACGACGCAGCTGGGCACCGAGCATGGTGGCCTGGCTCGAGCTCATGGATGGCTTGCGGTTCATCGCTGGTCCTCAATGGGGGTGTTATTGCTGCCTCGATCCGGCCTTGGATGCGGCCGTGCGCTGCAAATGGAAGTCCTGAACTGGAACATCATGTCATGCTCCCACCGGGCCAGAATCTCTTGGAAACCAGCGATTTTTCCGCATTTACGCCCTTTTACTTGGGCATTCAACGATATTGCGCCGTGCGGGCCATCGAGATTTTGAGATGGATATCATTACAGGATTTGCATAAGTATGCACGCAGCGCAGATTCCGAAGTTTTCCACATTATTAGAAGACATGTTCTATCTAAAGAAGTATAATTAGAACATGTCCGAAGCAAAGGCGCACGGAAGCAGCCTCACCCCACCAGCACCACATGAGGACTTCGACCTCCACATGCAAATGGTGCAAGACGACCTGTCTGCTATTGAAGAACATGGCAGCAAAACCGAGTGCGCCCAAGGCATCGAATTACTGGAGTCTTTCATCTCCACATTGCGCTTCAAGCAGGCCGCCCTCGGCCACCAACTCGAGAAGGAATTCGTTCGAGACCATGAAGAACGTGGCATCCACATGGATGACCAAACGCGCGGCGCAGCCGCCAGCGTCGCTCTGGCCCGCAGGCAATCTCCGCACGGAATGCGCAATTACTTGGTCAATTGCCGCATCCTCTTCGAAGACACCCCTCACCTCGCGGCAGCCTGCGCACGCGGAGAATTCACCGAGGCACAAGCCCAAGCCATCCTGACTCCGTTGCAAGCCCTCAAACCCCTGCGTCGCACCGAGTTCGACCAGTTCTTCGCCCAGAACCCGGACATGTTCGAGTCCATGGGCACTAACCAGATCAAGGAAACGGTCCATAAGTTCGTCCTGTCCTACACCTCAGACCAGGAATCAATCGAGCAGAAAACCGTTGAAGAACAACGCAAACTCAGCCTGAAAATCGACCATCAGCGCGGCCGCATCATGATCAACGGCGAATACCCCCTGCTGCAGGGCATGTGCCTGAAGAACTACTTGGACGATGAGTCAAAAGCCCTGCGCAAAAAAGGCGACAAGCGCTCTCGCGCCCAGATTCGTGCCGACCTGCTCTTCAGCTACATGATGATTGGTGAACCTTCCAAGATGCCCATCGCGCTGCACGTCGGTGTGATCATGACCGACCGAGCCCTCTTCGCCGGCGAACGCGAACCAGCCTATTTGGAAGGTTACGGATTCATTCCTGCCCAGAGCGTGCGTGAATGGATTAGCGGGCATCAGATCCCAAATGACCTGACCCCCGAGCAGATCGATGCCAAACCTGACCAAGAACTCATCGAACAGCTCGAAGTGCGCACCGAACTCGCCCGCTTCTACACGGCGCCCGGTGACCAGGACCTGATCACCATGGATTCTAAAGCCCGGATTTTCCCGGAAAAGCTCAAGAAGTTCATCGCGGTCCGCGACAGACACTGCCGCACGCCATTCTGCGACGGAATCGTCGAGGAAATAGACCACGTCAAGCAATACGCCCGTGGCGGCAAGACCACTGTTTTCAACGGCGATGGCCGGTGCGCTGCCTGCAACAAAGCCAAGGAAGCCGTCGGTTGGTACGAATACATTGCATTCGGCAACGGCCATCCCATCATGGTTTGCCCAGGATCAGCAATGTCGTACAAGTCCACCGCACCACCGGCCACCGGATACGCGCACAAACCGTTCCCTCAATTGAGATGCGATTCGAAATGGATGCAGAAACTCAAGGAACGACTGAAACCGCATGACGGCCCCGAAGATCTCGCGGCCTGATCCTCGGCAAGTACCAGCTCTAAGCATCACCCTGCGGCAAAGCCGCCTGAAAGTTGCCTTTCAAGCGGCTTTGTCCTGGGTGCTACTTGCCAGCAGCCTCTGCCAGCAATTCAACGATGTGGCGGTATTCCTTGCCGGTCGCACGAGTCATGCCCAGTTCGCAGGTACGGTTGCACGAAGCATGTTCCTGCGCATCCAATTCACGAACCTCGGCCGCTTCCCGGGCAGTTGCCGACTCGGTCAGCTCAGGGTGCAGCATGCCGCGATCGCCGGCAAAACCACAGCAACCCCAATTGACCGGGGTGTTCACGGTGTCAGCGACTGCCTCGGCAATCTTCTGCATATCCGGGTTCAAGCCCATCTGCGTGGATGAGCAGGTCGGGTGCAGGGTCACCGAGGAGATTTTCTGCATTTCGGGCAGCTTGTCGAGCAGGTGTTGCGAAGTGAATGCCAACAGATCCACTACCTCGTAACCGTGCTCGGCCAGGGTGTGCTCATAGCCTTCCGTGCAGCTCGAAGCATCCGAGATAATCGGCAAGTTCTTGCCCGGCATGGCAGCTCGGATTTCCTCCAGCACACGCTGGCCCATGACTTCGTGGCCCTGCTCGTAGCCCTTGGAAGTCCAAGGGGTGCCGCAGCAGGTGGATTCAATGCCTTCTGGGACGTATACGGAGACGCCGGCAGCGTGCAGCAGCTTGGTGAATGCCGGGGCAACACCCTCGCCATCTCCAGCCGGGCCAAACATCGAATTCACGCAGGCTGGCAGGTAGATCGCCAGAGGCTCGGTGCCAACGGCACCTAAGTTCCCGGCCATTGGCTTGCGGGCTTCGCCGCCACCTGGCAGGTCAGCATCGTAGCGTGGCATGAGATCCTCACTGACCACCTTGCGAACCAAGTCGGTAGCGCCGCGGACCACTGCGGTCGGGAACTTGTCGGCAACGCTCAGCGCCAGCGAACCAGCTCGGGTCGCACCACCCCAGCCCTTGGCAGCGGCCTTGAAACCGGCTTCCAGCACAGGATGTGCATCTTCGCGGCGCAGGCGCTTGACCAGCAGTCCGGTATTGATGCCCACAGGACATGCGGTGACGCACATGCCGTCAACGGCACAGGTCTGCACGCCGTTGTACTCGTAGTCGCGCTCGAGTTCGGCCACCAGGGCGGTGTTCCCCTCGGCTTCGGCCTTGGCAATGGCGCGGCGCACCACGATGCGCTGGCGCGGGGTCAGGGTCAGGTCCTTGGACGGGCAAACCGGTTCGCAGTAGCCGCATTCCACGCAGTGGTCCGCTTCAACCTCGATGGTCTCGTTGAGCTTGATGTTGCGGATGTGCGCGGCATGGTCCTCATCGATGATCACGCCCGGGTTCATCATCAGGCGGGGGTCGCAGGCGGCCTTCAGTTCCAGGTGCACCTCGTAGAGCTCATCGCCGTACTGCGCGCGAACGAATGGCGCCATAGCGCGGCCGGTGCCGTGCTCCGCCTTCAGGTTGCCGTCCTTGTCCAGGATCAGCTGCACCATCTTGTCGTTGAAGGAGTTGTAGCGGTTCAGCGCCACATCGCCCTCGAAGCGGTCGGTGAGCATGAAGTGGATGTTGCCGTCCTTGGCGTGGCCGAAGATCACCGAATCCTCGTAGCCGTACTCGGTGAATAGCTCCTGCAGGCTGTCGCAGGTTTCGGCCAGGGTCTCAACCGGGACGACGACGTCTTCCAGCAGCGCGGTGGTACCCGAAACGCGGGCGCCGGCCACCGAAGCATACAGGCCCTTGCGGAACTTCCAGGCGGCCTGGCGGTTCTTGGCATCCGGGGACAAGATGGCTGGAGCACGCAATGCCGAAGCATCGAGCAGCGACTGGCCTGCGGATCGCAGCCCAGCCAGCTCCTCTTCGGTGTCCGCGTGGTACTCCACCAGCAAGGCGGCCTGCTGCTCGACGTCGAAGCCCATGATGGCATCGGGCACGCCAGGCAAGGACTGGCCGACGCGCAGCGAGGTGGAGTCCATCAGCTCCAGGGTGGCTGCACCGGATTCCACGAGCTCAGGCAGCGCGCGGGTGGCCAGATCCAGGTTGTCGAATACGGCCAAGGTGGCGACAGCCAGCTTGCGGATCGGCACAGTGCGGAAGACGGCCTCTGCGACGAACGCCAGGGTTCCCTCGGAACCGATGATCAGGTGTGCCATCAGCTCGGCAGGCGTATCGAAGTCCAGGAAGGCGTTGATGCCGTAGCCCATGGTGTTCTTCAACGCGAAGTGCTTTTCGATCTTCGCGACCGAAGCAGGATTGCTGCGCACGCGCTTGAGCAGTTTGTCCAAAGTGGCAACCAGCCGCGGCTCGGCGGCGGCCAGCTTGCGGTCAGCCTCGGGATCCGCGGTATCTATCATAGTTCCCGATGGCAGCACGAAGGTCATCGATTCCAGGGTCCGGTAGGTGTTGAATTCGGTGCCGCAGGCCATGCCCGAGGAGTTGTTGGCGATCACGCCGCCGATGGTGCATGCGGCCTCGCTGGCCGGGTCCGGGCCCAGCTTCGTTCCGTAGACCGCCAAACGGGCGTTGACCTGGCGCACGGTTGCTCCGGGCTGCACGCGCACGCGTGCTCCCTTATCGAGCACGGTAATCCCGCGGAAGTTGCGGCGCACATCGATCATCAGCCCGTCGCCACTGGCCTGTCCGGCCAGCGAGGTGCCGCCGGAGCGCAGGGTGACCGGCTGGCCCTTGGCGGCGGCGGCCGTCAGCAACGCCGATACTTCGGCAGCATCCTTGGCCAGCACCACTGCCTGCGGGGTGTACAGGTAGTGCGAGGCATCCGAAGCGTAGGCAACGCGGTCGATGGATCGGGTTTTAACGCGGTCTTGGTCCCCGACGAGGTCAAGGATCGTGGACGAAACGGTTGTTTCGCCGAGTGCTGGCGTGCTCAAAGCCATGGTGCGCTCCTGTGCGGTTGGCAAGCGCCGCTTGCCGAATACGAAAATTGTCTAACAAGTACTCATGTCATAGTAGTACGATTCGTGGGATACTTGTTAGGTTGTTTTCCAGCAGGGCGAAAGGATCCATGTGGCAGCCCGTTTAGGTGTGGTTTCCGTGGTTCAGACCATCGTAAAATCTTTGCGTGCCAGAATTTTCAGCGGAGAACTGGCCCCCGGCACGCCGCTGGGCGAGGTCGACGTTGCTGCGCACTATGAGGTGGCCCGGCCAACAGCAAAAGCCGCTTTGGAAAACCTCGTTGCCAGCGGCTTACTGACGCGCAACGCGCATCAGAGCGCTAAAGTCACGCTGCTGACTTCGGCCGACGCTCGCGACATCTACCGCACCCGAGCCATCATCGAAGCCGAGGCGGTCCGACTGCTGGCGAGCACCGGCCAAGTCCCAGAAGCCGCTCGCCAAGCCAATGCGGAAATCACTGCCCTGCGCGATGCGTCCCCGATCGACATCGTGGACCCAGATGTCCAGTTCCACTCCGCCCTGGTCCAAGCCCTCCAGTCGCAGCGGACCAGCTCCATCTACGACCAGCTCAGCGATGAAATCCGCTTGTGCATGACCCATGTGCAGGATGCGACCTTGCTCAACACCGCAGATATTGCCGACGAGCACGAACGCCTGCTTCAGTGCATTGAAGCCGGTGATGCCCACGGTGCCGCCGAGGTATTGGCCCAGCATCTGGCCAACGCCAGCGCACGATTGGCCAAGCACCTCGACAGCTTGGCCTAGACGCTGACCTTGCGCAGTTTTGCGCTCAAGACGATGGCCGAGACGAGGAAAAAGACCGCCCCGAGGGTCGCATAGCCCGCTACCCCGGCCATCATTGCGCGTCCCAGGAGCCCTTGGTAGAGGAAACCGCCACCGGCGAGCACCGAGATACCTCCCGATAGCACCTGCGCAATTTGGCCGCCGGCACCTCGGTTGCGAATCACGGTCAGCAACTGCGGGACACCGGAGGCAATCGCCCACACTCCCCAGACAGCAACGGCCGCCGGCAGCGAGATCGAAGAGGCGATCCCCAAACCACTGAACTCAAGGCAATCGCTGCCTTCTGTACCGCCCAGGAGCCCCGCCCCGCGGGATCCGCTCGCATTTGCCACAGCACGGCGCCTGCATCGAATGCTGGAAAAATTACCAGCAGCGCTGTCAGCAAGATGCTCGGTTCAGTAGCCCGGGCGGCCGCTGCAAGCACGAGGCCAACCCAGATGATTACCACGGCGAAGCGGGCGAAATAAAGGTTGCGCAACTTGCGGCTGTAATCGCTGGACGTGATGCTCATGGCGGTGCTCAAGCTACGACGCTGGTCAGCGTCACCGGAATATTGCCGCGAGTGGCGTTGGAGTAGGGGCAGACGGCGTGCGCGGCGTCAACTAGCTCGTCAGCCATTTCCTTGTTCAGGCCCGCAGCGAAGTTCACCTGCAGTGCCGCTTCCAATCCGAACCCGCCTTCCGGGGTCTTACGCAGGGAAACTTCTGCGGTGACGGTGGAGTCCGCGATCTTGACCCTGCGCTTCGCGGCGACGAGCTTCAGAGCGGAATGGAAGCAAGAGGCCCAGCCGGCGGCAAAAAGCTGCTCGGGATTGGTTGCACCGCCCGGGCCGCCCATGGAGGTCGGGGTTTCCAGCGTGACATCGAGCAAGCCATCGTCGCTGACAGCGCGGGCCTGGGAACGGCCATTGCCGGTTGCGGTTGCGGTGGTGCTTTACAGGGGTGCTGACATGTTGCGTCTCCTCAAAATCCGGAACTAGTAGAGTTACTAGTTCGTCTACATTTACTAAGGTAGACTACTTCGTATACCTGCGCAAGAACTTTTTTCTACTTGGAGGCACTCGTGCAATCAGAAGCAGCGGCCAAATCCACCCGAACCCGCTCGGCCGGTGCCACTCGCGAGCGCATCCTGGAGGCAACCAGCCGCCTGTTCTACACCCAAGGCATCCGCGCAACGAGCGCCGACAAGATCATTGAAGAAGTAGGAATCACCAAGGTCACCTTCTACCGCCACTTCCGCAGCAAAAGCGACCTGGTCGTCGCCTACCTCGGCGAGCTGGGCGAAAAGGAACGCGAGTGGCTCCAAAGCGTGCACGACCCCTCAGACCCGGCCGCTTCACTCGGCGCGATCGCAGAAGGCATTGGCGCGTCCAGCTGCAACCCGGGATTCCGCGGTTGCGCATTCATTAACGCGGCGGCCGAGTATTCAGATCCGGCAGACCCGGTACGCGAAATCATCGGCACGCACCGCCAGTGGATGCTCGAAAAATTCGCCGACATCGCCTCCGATGCCGGAGTCAAGGATCCACTAACCGCTGCACGCCAGTTCATGATGCTGCGCGACGGAGCAATGGTCAATGGCTATTTGGCAGAATCTGCAGATCTGGCGCAGTCGCTGAAGTCGGCTTTCACTTCGGTACTTTCGGCTGCAACCGGCAAATAGCTCGACAGCGTCCACCGAAGCAGGCAAAGTTACTTGCATGGGTATCTTCGCAAGCCGTAAAAGCATCGAGCAGGATTTCGCGCGCATGGAACAGCGCCTGGCCCGGGCGAAGCCAATGGCAACGGACAAGTTCAACGTGAAAACCCAGATTCTCACCAAGGGAATGCGCAAAAACACCCCCGAGGCGGGTCTGGAACTGGGCATCGGCACGGTCACCGCATGGCTCAGCGCGCATGAAACTTTGCGCCTATTAGAGGGCACGATTTCAATCCTCGAAGGGTGGCCGGATTCTCCTGCGGAAATATTCATCTCCGCTCCGGCGAGCGCATCCGCCGACTCCGATGCCGGCGCGGCAATGGCGCACCTTCCCGCAGATCACCTCGGCATCCTGCATCCCTCCAGCGACGGGGAACTGCAGTTGCTAGGTTCATTGGATCCTCTCGAGCAGAAACAGCTGCACAGCTGGTTGCGCCAGTTCGCACAAGGCTAGAACCACCCTCCCCCAGAAGTGATTTTCGACAGTTCAACGTATACCCCCACCCGTATTTTTGACATACCCCCGGGGGTATCACGTATGGTGGTTTCAATTCATCTTTGAAAGGAACCAACCATGCTGCTTGAACGCCTCTACGACGAAGACCTCGCACAGGCCAGCTACTTCATCGGCTGCCAGGCCAAGGGCGAAGCCCTGGTAGTTGACGCACGCCGCGACATTTCCGACTACCTGGCATTGGCGGCCAAGCACGGCATGCGCATCACTGCCGTAGCCGAAACCCACATCCACGCCGACTACCTCTCCGGAACCCGCGAGTTGGCCGCCGCCACCGGCGCCACCAGCTATGTCTCGGGCGAAGGCGGCAAGGACTGGCAGTACGGCTTCGAAGCCGAGCGCCTGATGGATGGCGACGCCATCGTGCTGGGCAACTTGCGCATCACCGCCCGCCACACCCCCGGCCACACCCCAGAACACCTGGCCTACGCCGTCACCGACGGCGCCTTCAGCAAGACCCCGGGCTACCTGCTCTCCGGCGACTTCATCTTCGCCGGCGACCTGGGCCGACCAGACCTGCTCGATGAGGCAGCCGGCGGAGTGGACACCCGCTTCCAAGGCGCCCGTGACCTCTACGCCTCGCTGAAGAAAACCCTGGCCGAACTGCCCGACTACATCCAGATCCACCCTGGCCACGGCTCGGGCAGCGCCTGCGGCAAGGCGCTGGGCGCGGTCCCTTCCACCACCCTGGGCTACGAGCGCGAATTCGCATGGTGGAGCACCTACCTGGCCAACGACGACCAGGAAGGCTTCATTGCCGAACTGCTCAACGGCCAGCCCGACGCTCACGCGTACTTTGGCCGCATGAAGCGCCAGAACCGCCTGGGCCCAGCGGTCCTCGGCGAGCTCGAAGCACTGGAAGAAGTACCGGCAGCGCGAATCGTGGAGCAGATTCGCTCGGGCGCCTCGGCATTCGTCGACACCCGCGGGCCCACCCAGATCGCCGAAGGCACTGTAGCCGGGGCCCTGTCCATCCCGGGCACGGCGAAGACCGCAAGCTTCGGCGCTTGGGCCTACGACCCGGAAAAGGATGAACGCGATCTGATCGTGCTCGCCGACTCCGTCGAGCATGCCGCCCAGATCCGCGCCCACCTGATGCGCGTGGGAATCGACGCGGTCAAGGGCTTCACCACCAGCCTCGAAGGCTTGACCCTCGTGAAGCCGAAGTCGATCACCCCGGCCCAGCTGGAAGGTTTCGACTACGCAATGCTGCTGGATGTGCGCAACAAGACCGAGTTCGCCGCCGGGCACATCCCGGGCGCAACGCAGCTGTCCGGCGGACGCGTGCTGTGGAACCAGGATCAGTTGCCAACCAGCGGCGCCATCGTGACCTACTGCCAAAGCGGCATGCGCAATGCCGTGGCCGCCAGCGCCCTGCGCGATGCCGGCTTCGAGATAATCGAGCTTCAGGGCAGCTACCTCGGCTGGTCCGTCTTCGCCAACTAACCACCCCTGCAACGAAAGCTGAACTCCACCAATGACTAGCGCTTTGAACACCATGGACGCCGCAGCGCTCAAGTGCCTGGTAGACGCCCCCGACGCCGACCTCGCCTTGATCGATGTGCGCACCGCGGGCGAATTCGAGACCGTCCACATTCCCGGCTCGTACAACGTACCGCTGGAAGAATTCACCGCGAACGCCGCCGAAGTGCTGGCCAAGATCCCGGGCACTCCGGTCTTGATCTGTCACAGCGGCAACCGCGCCTCCAAGGCGCAGCGCGCCCTGAACGAGCAGCAGCTCGGGCACAGCACCGTACTGATCGGCGGCGTCACCGCCTACGAAAACGCCGGCGGAACAATGGTGCGCGGGGTGCAGCGCTGGGCACTGGATCGCCAGATGCGCATGACCGCAGGTTCGCTGGTGCTCGCCGGCCTGCTGGGCGCAAAGTTCATCTCCCCGAAGTTCGCCTACCTCTCGGCCGGAATCGGCGGCGGACTGGTGTTCTCGGCAGTGCGCGATTCCTGCCCGATGATCAGCGCCCTGGGCAAGATGCCCTGGAACAAGGTGGCGAAGTAAACCATGGAAATAGGACCGCTGCTGATTCTGGCCGTTGCGCTGGCAGGCGTCGTCGGGCTCACCCTGGGGCTGTTTGGTGGCGGCGGTTCAATCCTGATGGTTCCGCTGCTCAGCTATGTCGCGGGCATGCCGGGCAAGGAAGCGATCGCCACCTCCCTGCTGGTGGTGGGATCGACCTCGGCGGCCAGCCTGATTCCGCATGCCCGCAAGGGGCATGTGCGCTGGGCACAGGGGCTGGTCTTCGCGACCACCAGCATGCTCGGCGCCTTCGGTGGCGGGCTGCTAGCTGAGAGCATCCCAGCCCAGCTGCTGATGCTCGGCTTTGCGCTCATTATGCTGGCCAGTGCCCGCGGGATGATCCGCGGTCGCAAGAACCCCGGCGGCGCTTCGCTGCCAGTATGGCTCTTCGCGCCGGTTGGCCTGGGCATCGGGGCGGTCACCGGCCTGGTGGGCGCTGGCGGTGGCTTCCTGATCGTCCCGGCACTGGCCTTGCTGGCCGGGCTGTCCATGGCGCAGGCGGTGGGCACCTCCTTGCTGGTGATCACCTTGAATTCGGCGGCGGCGCTGGCCGGACAGCTGAATTCGGTGGCGCTGCATTGGCCGCTGGCCATGTCCTTGGCTGTCACCGCGATCCTCGGCTCGCTGCTTGGCGCACGGCTCTCGCATCGGATTGCTGAGCACCGCCTGCGCAAGGGATTCGGCTACTTCGTTTTGGCCATGGGCGTATTCGTGCTCAGCCAGGAGGTGCCGGCTCCCGGCGGGCTGGCCATTGCGCTAATCGCCGTGTTCGCGGGCTTGCTGATGCTGCTGTGCCGCAAGGTTCCGGCGTTGCACGCACGCTGTCCGCTAGCCATGAAATCCGGTGCCTGATGAAACCGCTGGAATTATCCGCCGCGAACTTCGAGCGGTTCATTGGGAATAACCAAATGGTGCTCGTTGACTTCTGGGCACCGTGGTGCGGCCCCTGCAAGAGATTTGCCCCGGTCTTCGAGCTGGCCGCCGAGGCCCATGAGGGCATCGCGTTCGCCAAGGTGAATACCGAAACCCAGCCGGAGCTGGCACGAACAATGCAGATTGCGTCCATCCCGACGCTCGTGGCGTTCAAGAATGGGATACTTGTACATTCGAAACCTGGAGCATTGAAAGCCGCTGCTTTGGAGCCGCTTCTCATGAAGCTGCAAAAGCCCGTTGATCCACCATCCCTACCAAGGAGAGAATGATGCGCACTGCTGATGAAGCAACCCGCAAGCGAATCCTCAACCGACTCAAGCGCGCCCGCGGCCAGCTCGATGCGGTCATCAATGCCGTGGAAACCGACGGTTCATGCAAGGAGGTCGTCACCCAGCTGGCTGCCGTCTCCACCGCACTGGACCGCGCCGGATTCGCCATTGTCTCCTCCGCAATGCAGTACTGCATTGCCGATCCCGAAAAGGCTTCCGAGGAAGAAGACGGCTTGAGCGTCGAAGAACTCGAAAAGCTGTTCCTCTCCCTGTCCTAACCGCAACACAACCCCCTAAGGAACCCCATGTGCCGTCAGGTTCAATGCAAGACCTGCAAGAAGACCACCTGGGCTGGCTGCGGCCAGCACGTCGAAGCAACCATGCGCAACGTCCCGAACAAGGATCGCTGCCAGGGCCACGAAGCGGAGCCGAAGAAGGGCTTCTTCAAGCGCCTGTTCGGCTAAGTCCGAGGTCATACTCCGCCTAAGGTTTCCCCGCCCGCTGTTTCATTGGCATAATCCGAAGTATTTAGCCCCTGAGCGGCTGCGCAAACTTCAACCCCAAGGAAACGGCTGGCATGACTTCAAAGATCCGCATCGGCATTGCAGGCTACGGAAATCTGGGACGCGGCGTGCAGAGCGCGATCGCGAAGAATCCGGATATGGAACTGGTGGGTGTCTACACCCGTCGCGACCCTGGCACCCTGGATCTGGCCCAGCCTGCCCCGCGCTTCGCCATGGACGAGCTTGAGCAGCACGCGGGCGGCATCGACGTGCTGATCCTGTGCGGCGGTTCGCGTTCGGACCTGCCAGAACAGGGCCCGAAGTTCGCGGCCCTGTTCAATACCGTGGACAGCTTCGACACCCACGCCCGCATCCCGGAGTACTTCCAGAGCGTGGATGCCCCGGCGAAAGCTGCGGGCAAGACCGCGTTGATCTCCGTGGGCTGGGATCCGGGCATGTTCTCGATCAACCGCGTCTTCGGCGAAGCACTGCTGCCCGACGGGCAGACGTACACCTTCTGGGGCCGCGGCCTGAGCCAGGGCCACTCGGATGCGATCCGCCGCGTGCCGGGTGTCGCCGCCGGCGTGCAGTACACCATCCCAAGCCAAGAGGCCATCGACCGGGTCCGCGCTGGGCAGCGGCCTTCGCTGAGCACCCGCGAGAAGCACCAGCGCGAATGCTTCGTGGTGCTCGAAGACGGTGCCGATGCGCAGGCGGTGCGCGAAGCGATCGTGGGCATGGAGCACTACTTCGACCAGTACGACACCACCGTCGAGTTCATCGACGAGCAGACCTTGGCCGCCGAGCATTCGAATATGCCCCACGGCGGGTTCGTGATCCGTTCGGGCAATACCAGCGACGAGCAGAAGCAGGTCATCGAGTATTCGCTGGCCCTTGGCTCCAACCCGGAATTCACCTCCAGCGTGCTGGTGGCCTACGCCCGGGCGGCCTACCGGATGAACCAGTCGGGCATCACCGGCGCGCAGACCGTGTACGACGTGGCACCGGGCCTGCTTTCGCCGAAGTCCCCCGCACAGTTGCGCGCGGAGCTGCTCTAGGATTTTGCCGGGCCAGCAGCTCATCCGCTGGCGAGCGCATCCTTCTCCCAGGCCTCCACTGGCCCCGGGACCTGCACGAACAGCGGATGCAGGGCCACCTGCCCTGCCGGTTCCAAGCGGGCGATGCGCGCGGGATCCCGGACGGAGAGCTTGCGCAGCAGGTGCTCGCGCTCGAAGTGCACCTGCCCCTGGGTGACCGGGATCTTTTCCAGCTGCGCGGCGGCTGCCGGATGCAGGATCTTCGCGGCGTCGAAGCGATACCCCCGGACAGCCGCTTCGTCCCACAAGCCCTGCAGGTAGCCGCCCATATGCACCAGCGGGGCGGGCTGCTCCTTGAACCGGAGAAGCTGCGGGTGCCCGGTATAGCCCTTGGTCTGGCCTGCGAGCACCTTCTGGGCCAGCAGTGTTTCACGCCAGCAGGCAACGAGCCCTTTGGCGTCGAGCAATGAGGGGTGCAGGGACCACAGTCGCATGGGCTAAGCCTAGTCGGGGTTCGGGCCAGCCGGGAACTCGATGATCTCGCTGCGGATCAAGAAGCGCTTGCCCTCCGGGGCTTCGACGGAGAAACCGGATCCCCGCCCGTTGACCACGTCCACGGTGAGCTTGGTATGCTTCCAGTATTCGAATTGCTCCTTGGACATCCAGAAATCGATGTCGCCCAGAGCGGTGCCATCAGCGCCGTCCAGGGAAAGCACGCCGAGCCGGATGTCCGATCCCCCGGTGCGGAACTCGCCGGCCGGGTAGCACATCGGCGAGGACCCGTCGCAGCACCCTCCGGACTGGTGGAACATCAGCGGGCCGTGGATCCCCCACAGCTTGCGCAGCAGGTCCAGGGCTTCGGAGGTGAAGGCCACCCGCGAGAACTCTTCGCCCTCGATTGCGGCGCGCGTTTCGGTTACGGTGCTCATGTCCTGCTCCTGCCTCGTTGTCCACGTCCGGATTTATCTCGTTGTGGCCAGTGTCCTCTTTTTGGGCCGCACCGTCTATCGCTCAGCCAGGGCGGCCAGGGCACCGGTACCGGATGCCGCTTCGAAAAGCCGCATCCGGTACTGTGCCATCAACCGTTGCGGATCCGGCTACGCCCTGCCGGCATAGTCGATGACAACGCGCCCATCGATCTTGCCATGGCGCATTTCGTCGAATACGGCGTTGATGTCTTCCAGCGGGCGGGTATGGAAGGTCGGCTTGATCTTCCCTGCCGCATAGAATTCCAGCGCCTCGATCATGTCCTGCCGTGTTCCCACGATCGATCCGCGGATGGTCAGGCCCTTGAGCACGATGTCGAAAATGGGTGCGGGGAAATCACCGGCGGGCAGCCCGTTGAACACGATCGTTCCGCCGCGCCGGGTCATGCCGATCGCTTGCCCGAACGCCTTTGGATGCACCGCCGTAACCAGCACGCCGTGCGTTCCGCCAACCTTCTGCTGGATGATCTCGGCCGGGTCCTGGGCGAAGGCATTGACGGTGATTTCCGCTCCATGCTTCGAGGCCAGCGCCAGCTTGTCATCGGCCACGTCAATGGCGATCACCCGCATGCCCATGGCCACCGCGTACTGCACCGCGATATGGCCCAGTCCGCCGATACCCGAAATAGCCACCCACTGGCCGGGCTTGACCTCAGTCATCTTCAGGCCCTTGTAGACAGTCACTCCCGCGCACAGCACCGGCGCGATTTCATGGGGATCCGAGCCCTCCGGGATGTGCGCGGCATAGCGGGAATCCACCAGCATGTACTGGCCGAAGGAACCGTCCACGGAGTATCCGCCATTGGACTGGGCTTCGCACAGCGTCTCCCAGCCGGTGCGGCAGTACTGGCAGTGCCCGCAGGCGCTGGCCAGCCACGCGTTGCCGATCATGTCCCCGAGCGCGACCTCGGTGACTCCTTCGCCGAGCTTTTCCACGATGCCCACGCCTTCATGCCCGGGAATCAGCGGAAGCTTCGGCTTGACCGGCCAATCGCCCTCGGCGGCGTGCAGGTCGGTGTGGCAGACGCCCGAGGCGATCAGCTTCACCAGCACCTGGCCGGGGCCGGGCTCAGGGATCTCGGCGTCCTTCACCTGGAACTCTTCGCCGAAGCCTTCGACTATTGCAGCTTTCATCTTGCTCATGTACTTTGTCCTTTGCATGGCATTCGAAGGTGCGGGGTGCCGGCTGGCATGCGGGGGATGAGGCCAATCGATCCCCGGACGCTGTCCCGGCTGGCCCCGCACCTTCGAGGTCTGTTGTCATCTCATGCTGCTCGTGGCAGCTACTGCTCCTAGAAGAAGCCCAGCTTGTCTTCCGAGTAGGAAACCAGCAGGTTCTTGGTCTGCTGGTAGTGGTCCAGCATCATCAGGTGGTTCTCGCGGCCGATACCCGAGGACTTGTATCCGCCGAAGGCCGAGTGCGCCGGGTAGGCGTGGTACTGGTTGACCCACACGCGTCCGGCCTGGATGGCACGGCCCGCACGGTAGGCGACGTTGCCATTGCGGCTCCACACGCCCGAACCCAGTCCGTACAGGGTGTCGTTGGCGATGGAGATCGCGTCGTCGTAGTCCTTGAACTTGGTCACCGCGACCACCGGACCGAAGATCTCCTCCTGGAAGATGCGCATGTCATTAGTGCCCTCGAAGATGGTCGGCTGCACGTAGAAGCCGCCGGACAGTTCCCCGCCCAGATCCGCACGTCCCCCGCCGAGCAGCACCTTGGCGCCCTCGGACTTGCCGATGTCCATGTAGGACAGGATCTTCTCCAGCTGGTCATTGGAGGCCTGGGCACCCATCATGGTCTCGGTATCCAGCGGGTGGCCCTGCTTGATGGCCTTGGTGCGGGCCACGACATCGCCCATGAACTTCTCGTAGATGCTTTCCTGGATCAGTGCACGCGATGGGCAGGTGCAGACCTCGCCCTGGTTCAGCGCGAACAGGGTGAAACCTTCCTGGGCCTTGTCGTAGAAGGCATCGTCCTTGGAGGCAATGTCCTCGAAGAAGATGTTCGGGGACTTGCCGCCCAGCTCCAGAGTGACCGGAATCAGGTTTTCCGACGCGTACTGCATGATCAGCCGGCCGGTGGTGGTCTCGCCGGTGAAGGCGATCTTGCGGATGCGCTTGTTCGATGCCAGCGGCTTGCCCGCTTCCACGCCGAAGCCGTTGACCACGTTCAGCACGCCGGCTGGCAGCAGGTCGCCGATCAGCTCCATGAGCACCAGGATCGAGACCGGGGTCTGCTCGGCGGGCTTGAGCACGATCGCGTTGCCGGCAGCCAGCGCCGGGGCGAGCTTCCAGACGGCCATGAGGATCGGGAAGTTCCACGGGATGATCTGCCCGACCACGCCCAGCGGCTCGTGGTAGTGGTATGCGGTGGTGTCGTCGTCGAGCTGGGAGAGGCTACCTTCCTGGGCGCGGATTGCTCCGGCGAAGTAGCGGAAGTGGTCAACTGCCAGCGGCAGGTCGGCGTTCAGGCACTCGCGGATGGCCTTGCCGTTGTCCCAGGTTTCGGCCACGGCCATCATTTCGAGGTTTTCCTCGATGCGGTCCGCGATCTTGTTCAGGATGACAGCCCGCTCGGCAGGGCTGGTCTTGCCCCAAGCAGGAGCGGCCGCATGGGCTGCATCCAGGGCAGTCTCGATATCTTCGGCGGTGGAACGGGCCACCTCGCAGAAGACCTTGCCGGTCACCGGGGTGACGTTCTCGAAATACATGCCCTTGGTCGGGGCGACCCATTGGCCGCCAATGTAGTTCTCGTAGCGCTCCTTGAAATTAACCAGCGCGCCATCGGTGTTCGGGTTTGCGTAAACCGCCATTGCTCCACGACTCCTTGTTCGGACTTCCTGGCCGCGATCAGATCATCGCAGCACCTTGCATGTGACTCTAGTCACATGAAGGTTGCAGGCAGGTTGCAACGGACGTGCATGATGCCCGTAGCGGCAACTCCAGGCCTAGCGGGTGGATCGGCAATGCCCGGGAACCTAGTTCTCGATGGCCTGGACTTCGGCGACGACAAGTGAGCGCGCTGGGGATTGCGCGGGCAATTCCCGCAAGGCCGCACGCAACAGGCCCGGGTCGGCAAGCTGGCGGCCCAGGTTCAGCAGCTGATGCGCAGTTCCTCGATCCAGCACCATTTCACGCAGCGCAGCTTCGGTCCGATACAGCAGCGCAACGATCCCTGGCGCCTGGGAGCGGGCCAGCAGGCCCGGCGAGTACAGCGGCAGGGCCGTATCGAGATCACCCTGCTCCAGGGCATGCCATAGGCGGCCAAGGGTCGTATGCAGGTCCCACTGAAGGCGGTATGGGCGTGAAGTCAAGGCACGCCCGCCTGGGCCTGCGAGCACCTTGCGCAGCCTGACAATTTCGGCGCGGACCGTGCCTTCGGCCGCAGCATCAGGACGTTCGAACAGCTCTTCCACCAGCTGAGCAGTGCTCAAGCCCTCCCGGTAATGCGCCAGGAGGGTCAGGATCTCTGCATGGCGGAGGGAAATCGGCGCGGATCCCAGATGTGCCCCGTCAGAGCGCCCCAAGTCCAGGTAGTCGGGGTCGGCGACGACTCCGGCACCTGGCAAAAGCAGCTGCGTTTCCGCAGCCATGACCGCCGCCTGCAGCAACGGCAGGGAGTGCGTGGCTATGGCTTCCGATCCACCGGTCAGGTCTATTGCGCCAATCACCTGCCCCGTGCGCGGATCGCGAATCGGTACCGCCGAGCAGCTGTAGCGGTGGGCTTGCTCGTAGAGGTGCTCAGCCCCGGAGACCTGCGAGCCGGTCCCGGTTGCCAGCGCCATGCCCGGCGCGGATGTGCCAACACTCTTTTCTGCCCAGTCGGCACCTGCCATGAAGCCCACGTGCTCGGCTTGGCTCATTGCGCCATTTCCACCCGCCACCCACAGCAAGGTACCGCCAGCATCCGCAAGAGCCACCAAGAGATTGGCATCCGCGGCAGCCGGGACCAGGAGCTTTTCGAAAACGGGCCAGATTCGCTGGAGCTCGCTGCGCTCGCGGGCGAGACGCAGGTGGTCATCGCTCAGTACCGACGGAACGCGGAGATCAGCAGAATTCTGCAGTGACCGCTTCCAGGATTCACGCACGTCATTGCGCAAGGGGAGGTCGGTAACACCGGCGCCACTGGACCCCAAAAGCTCATGGGCATGCTGAGCGCGACGCGATGCGCCAGGCCAATCAATGGCGAACCCACTCATGCAATCCCCTCGCTAGCAAGGCTTATTCTCCGCAGTTCCCACAAGCCTAGGCGAAGGGCCGGGCTTTGAGAAGAGCCCGCCTTGCCCCGCAAATCCGATTAGGTGATAAATCAACGTAATTACGTCAGAAATCAGGCGATAAGTTGACTAGAAAATTATCTTCGGCAATTTCCGAAATTCCCCTTTACCGGTTGCAGTGAAGAGAGTAATGTACAACCAAATGGTTGTACATGAGTTGAGCGAAGAACAGGTGAACAAGGTCTTCCGCGCCTTGGCAGATGCCACACGAAGGGACATCGTGCGGCGGACGCTTCACGCCGAGGTCAGCATCACGGATCTGGCGTCAAGCTACGACATGTCTTTTGCCGCAGTGCAGAAGCATGTTGCAGCTCTGGAAGCCGCAGGCCTGGTCAGGAAAATCGCACGTGGCCGCGAACGCATCGTTCGCGGGCAGCCGGATACCATCCGGCATGCGCAAGAACTACTTACTTCCCTCGAGGATATCTGGCGCCAACGCATCAGCCGGCTCGATGATTTCCTCGCCGACGAGGCTCCCTAAGGAGCATTCCCATGCCTGTCACATCCGTTGTCAAAGATTCCGAAGCGCTCTCACTGACTGTCCATGCAGAGTTCCCGGTCAAAGTTTCCCGCCTGTGGGATGCCTACCTGGACGCCGGGCAACTTGAAAAGTTCTGGGGGCCGGTGGAATACCCGGCAACTTTCACCCGGCACGATGCCGCCCCTGGTGGCCGTTCGAATTACCACATGACTTCTCCCGAAGGCGAAGAATTCCACGGATACTGGATCTGGAACGAAGTCGTCGAGCACAAATTCTTCGAGGTCAGTGACGGCTTTGCGCACGCCGACGGCACGCCCAATACCGACTTGCCGTCCAATCGCATAGTCTTCACCTTCGATCCGACATCCGGGGGAACGAAATTGGCCATCACCTCCACCTTCGACTCCGCCGAGGACCTGGAGCAGGTCGTAGCAATGGGCATGATCGACGGCACCCGTTCGGCCATGAGCCAGATCGAGCAAGTCCTCATCGACCTGCGCAATTATGCCGAAGATTTCATCACCGACGCACAGATCCTGTCGGACACCCAGGTGCGCATTACCCGCTTGGTTCGCGGGTCAGTGGCGCAAGTCTGGAAGGCCCACCATGACCAGCGGCTCATGAAGCGTTGGATGCTCGGCCCCGACGGATGGCAGTTGGCTGAATGCGTGACGGCGCAAGAGCCCGGCGAGACCTACCGGTACTGGTGGGAACCGCTATCTGCCGATGACGGCTCCGGTTTCGGTTTCACTGGAACCGTGCTTGAAACGTTGCCCCAGTCCTACGAGCGGACCACGGAGCAAATGATTGGCACCGAGTACCCGGCCACGGTGAATGAATTAACGCTGACATCGAACCAGGGCGGCACCCTGCTGACGATCCTGATCACCTACCCAGACGCGCAAACCCGCGACATGGTGCTCTCCACCGGAATGACCGACGGAATGGAGGCCAGCTACGCCCGGCTCGAATCGATTCTCTAAGGGCGATTCGCCCCACATCCGGTGCCTTCGCGCGCGCAAATATGAAAGACTTAGACCCATGAGTTCTCAGAATGCGCGCGCAGGCCTGGATAAGAAGGCCGATCAGGTTCAGGAAATGTTTGACAAGCTGGCTCCTCGCTACGACTTGCTCAATACCTTGATGACCGGCGGCATCGTGAACTACTGGCGCAAGATCACCACCGAAGCGATCGCGCCAAAGCCCGGCGAGCGCATTCTCGACCTCGCCGCAGGCACCGGCACCTCCTCGGTCCCGCTCGCGGAAGCCGGCGCTGACGTCACCGCCTGCGATATGTCCCACGGCATGCTGGATGAAGGGCGCAAGCGCTACCCGCAGCTGAACTTCGTCTACGGAGACGGAACCGACCTGCCGTTCGAAGACAACACCTTCGATGCAGTGACCATCTCCTACGGTCTGCGCAATATCGCGGATACCGAGAAGGCCCTGTCCGAAATGCGCCGCGTGGCCAAGCCCGGCGGACGGATCGTCGTCGCCGAGTTCTCCACTCCGACCGTCGCCCCGATCAAGACGGCCTACAAGCAGTTCTTGCCGCGCGCCATTCCTGCGCTGGGCTATCTGGTTTCCCCTAACCCGACTGCTTACGCCTACTTGGCTGAATCCATTGCGGCTTGGCCAGACCAGGACGAGCTGGGTGCCAAGTTCGTCAACGTTGGCTGGAAGAACGTGGAATACCGCAACCTGACCGGTGGCATCGTCGCCGTCCACCGCGCCTGGAAGTAGCACTTCTCCAGAATTTTCCTTCTGGCCCGCAGCCGAAATGACGGATGCGGGCCAGAAGCTTTAAAGCACCGGTTCCGCGGCGGCGGGCTGTGTCTTTCTGCCGGCCCAGCTGGCATGCTTGTGTCCGTGAGGCAGATACCAACCGAATCGCACCGCCCCGCGATGAGCTGGAAGCTGCTGCCGGCTTCCCTGCTCTCGGGTTCCGCAGTGCTGCTTTTCGGCGTCGGCAACGACCCGGCGGGCTACGGCCTGCTGGCGCTGAGCCTGCTGTGCGCGGGGTTCATCGACCGCAGGCTTGCGCGGCATCTGGGACTCATCGCAACCGGTTTGGTGGTCATCAGCCTGGTTCCATTGAATGCCGACCTGAGCCTAGGGCATATGGCATTAATGGGTGGCGCGCTGGCCGCGGCAGTCCTGCTGCCCTGGCTGATCTCGCGCTTCGCCTTGCGCGAGCAGATCATCAAGTTCCCGGTGAATACCGGCCGCAAGTGGCCGCTGGCGGCGAAGCTGTACTTGCTGGGGGTGGTGGCCCTGGGCTTCTTCATCCTCCCGGTGTACCTGATCAGCACCGGTGCCTACCAGAACTGGCCGGACGCCTCGGACCCAGCCATCTTCTGGCGGCTCTTCCTCGGAGTTAATTCGGTGGGCATCTGGGACGAGCTGTTCTTCATCTGCACGGCATTCGCATTGCTGCGCCAGCACTTCCCGGACTGGCAGGCCAACATCCTGCAAGCGGTGATCTTCTCGTCATTCCTTTGGGAGATCGGCTACCAATCCTGGGGGCCATTGCTGACCTTCCCCTTCGCCCTGCTGCAGGGGTATACCTTCAAGCTGACGAAGTCCCTGTCCTACGTAGTAGGCGTGCACCTGATCTTCGACCTTGTCCTGTTCCTCGCGCTGGTCCACGCGCACAACCGGGAATGGCTCCCGGTCTTCTTGTACTGAGGGGGTTAACACCCCAATTCCCCCCTGCTACACTCGTTGGCATGGATACCTACTGAGCCAGCCAATGACCCCGCACCGATTCCGACCGGTGCATCTTGTTCATTTCGGCTACCGGCTTCGGTATCCTTTTCCTTTCCGGCTCCCCTGCGGGGTTGAGCCAATTCTGCGATCCCCCAAGCCGGCAGCCCCTTCGCAATTGCGGGAGGAACCTGCATGTCTTTGACACCACCAATTACCCTGAATAACCTCAGCTTCGCCTGGCCCTCGGGAGAACGCGCCCTGGCCAATCTGGACGGTACGTTTCCATCCGGACGGACGGGGTTGATCGGCGCCAACGGGAGCGGCAAATCGACGCTGCTCAAGCTGATCGCCGGGCAGCTGCACCCAACCAGCGGAACGGCAGAAACGAGCGCGCCGCTGAGCTACCTTCCGCAAACGCTGGCTTTGGAACAGGACACGACCGTCGCCCAGCTGCTGGGGGTGCATCGGGTCCTGGCGGCTTTGGAAGCTATCGAGTCCGGCAGTGTCGACCCAGCGGATCTCGATGCGGTGGGCGCGAGCTGGGATGCCGAAGCCCGGGTTCGAGCTGAACTGGCGCCGCTGGGCTTCGACGGGCTGGATCTGGGCCGCAAGGTAGCCACGCTATCGGGCGGGGAAGCAATGCTGCTGGCAGTGCTCGGCTTGCGCATCGCCGATTCGCCCATCACCCTGCTCGACGAGCCGACGAATAACCTCGATCGCCCTGCCCGTGAATTGCTCTACGACCTTGTACGTGCCTGGAAGGGCACGCTGGTTGTGGTGAGCCACGATATCGAGCTGCTCGAGCTCATGGAGCATACGGTGGAGCTTTACGGCGGGAAGCTCAGCGTTTTCGGAGGGCCCTACAGCGCTTACCGCGAGCAGCTTGAAACCGAGCAGCAGGCGGCCGAGCAGGCAGCCAGAACTGCCCAGGCCTCCCTGAAAGTGGAAAAGCGCCAACGGGTAGAAGCCGAAACGAAGTTGGCGCGGGCCAAGCGCAAGGGGCGGGCCACCCAGCTTTCCGGAGGCATGCCGAAGATCCTGGCCAACCACCTTCGCCAGAAATCCGAGGCAAACGCCGGGAAGATGCGTTCCAACCTGGATGGCAAGGTCGATTCGGCACAGGCCCGGCTCGATGATGCTGATCAGCGGGTTCGGCAGGCCGAGCACATCAACATCGAGTTGCCCGATCCGCGGCTGCCCTCGGGCAAGCAGGTCGCGGCGCTGGGTCCAGCGGATCACCAGTTCATCATCCAGGGACCCGAACGCGTGGGCCTTGTCGGCCCCAACGGTTCCGGGAAAACCACTCTGCTCAAGCAGATGCTCGCGGGCGAAGCTCCCGGCCCCGGACTGGGCGGACAGCTCTTCCTTGACCGGGTTGGGTATCTGCCCCAGCGCCTGGACGGCCTGGATGGGGAACTGAGCGCCATGCAGAACGTGGCATCGGTGGCGCCAGCGGCAACCGCGAACGACGTGCGCAAGATGCTTGCCCGGTTGCTGCTGCGCGGTGACAGCGCCGACCGGCCATTGGCGGTGCTTTCCGGCGGCGAGCGTTTCCGGGTCTATCTGGCGACGCTGCTGCTGGCAGAACCAGCCGCGCAGTTGCTCATCCTCGATGAGCCCACCAATAATCTGGATATGGACAGCGTGCGCCAGCTCAGTGAAGCACTGGGCACCTATAAGGGAGCGTTGCTGGTAGTCAGCCACGATCAGCATTTCCTAGCGCAGCTGGATCTGGACTATTTGCTGGAAGTCGGCCCTCGCGGGACCTTGGCGAAGACCTACCCGAATCCGGTTTGATTGCCTTCAGGCAGTGTGCTGGCGGTCTAGACTTGTTCAAAGCACACCGCCGAGGACCGAGAAAGCAAGTTGAATATGTCCTATCCCCAGCGTACCGTCGAAGTCGTTAAGACCGGTCTGGTCATCGACCAGTCCGCAACCCTGCTCTGGCAAGACATCAAACGTGCCTTCATCTATGAAACCGGTTCCGGCCAGGAAGCACTGACCTGCGCTGAATTCATGCTCGTTGAGGGGTACAGCGTGGAAATCAACAGCCAGATGCCCGGCTGGGATTTGGCCATTGAACACCTGACGCAGCGCATTGAAAACCTTGTCGACGAGCGCTAGACACCACTAGGAGCACCCATGGCTACGATCGTTCTCTTCCACCACGTCCAGGGTCTCACCCCCGGAGTGCAGGCTATGGCCGCAGAATTGCGTGCAGCCGGGCACACCGTGCACGCTCTGGACTTGTATGCGGGCAAGCTTCCCAAGGACTTCGATGCCGGGATGCGCATGGCCGGCAAGCTGACCGAGGACAAGATCCAGGAACGCGTCGACAAGCTATTTGGCAAACTGCCCGAAGAGCTGGTCTACATCGGCACTTCCTGGGGCGCGGCCCTGGCCCAGCAGTGCGCGCAGCAACGTCCCGGCGCCATCGCCGCGATCCTGCTCGAATCCTTCGTGGATCTGGACGCCGACTGGAGCTTCGGGCCGTGGCCGGAAAATGTCCCGGTGCAGATCCATGGCATGGACCAAGACCCGTTCTTCGCGAAGGAAGGCGACCTGGAGGCAGCTCAGCGCTTCGTTGAAGCAGAGGGCGGCGATATCGCCCAGCTCTTCACCTACCCTGGCAAGCAGCACCTGTTCACCGACAGCTCGCTTCGCTCGCATGATCCAGAAGCTCGCGCGTTGGTGATGGAACGCATGGTCAAGTTCCTTCAGCCCTACGTCTAGCACGAGGGCAGTCCGCTGGTTCCATGCCGGACAATAAATCGAAAAAACCGGACCCGGCTTGCGCTAGCAAGCCGGGTCCGGTTTCATTTCGTGCGCCCTGCGGGGATCGAACCCGCGACCAATGGATTAAAAGTCCAGTGCTCTACCAGCTGAGCTAAAGGCGCACGGCACAAGGCCAGAATCCATACTACCTGATTGATCGGCATGAGTATTAATCGACGCTTTTCAGGAATCTGCACCCGGTAATTTTCGCTGGATCTTGGGGATTGCAAGCTAAATCACTTGTTAGCGGAGAACTCAGGATCAGCGAGTATTCTGGAGCGCATGAGAGGTGCACGCGCAGGATCAAGAGTTGCCCAGGATGCGGGATTCCGCCATCACAAACCACGCCCCTTCGCCCCGGCAGAATTCGAGCCATACGAGGGTGGCGCGGATCCGGCGCGGGTATCGGAAGCAGCCCACTTATCCGCACAGGCTTTCGTGCGGCGCGGCATCGCCAATAACAATCCCGAAGTATCCCGCCGGCTGATCGCGGTGGCTGAAGACGAGGGACTGGAGGTGCTCGCACAGCTGTGGAGCGAAGCGCCGGCCCATTCCCTGCCAGGTGCCCTGTGGCGCTTGTATGCGGTGCGTGCGGCCACCATGAGCAAGCCCGAGGTGCATTCGGCGCGATTCATGGCCGGAGCCCATCGCGCCGAAGTGGAACGCGTCGTTGCCGGAGTAGCTGAGCCGCCGACCGCCGAGGAAATGAAGAAGATGACCGGGTCAATCCTCTCCGGCGCCTTCAACGGCGACTTCGCCCATGCCTTGGAACGCACCGCCGCCTATTGCCGGGTATTGGCCTTGGGCATGACCGAGCATGCCGATGCGGCAGATTTCTCCAACAGCGATCGCGGCACCAAACTGACCCAGCAAGCGCGGGCACTGGACGGCACCGCAGCGGACTTGGAAGTCTGCGCCCGCCTTTGGCGCCAAGACGCATTGGACTGAAAACCGGCCCCGCCCCTCTAGGATGGACTGGGGAAGTTACCCCTCAATCTTTGGCAGGTGGGTGTGGGCGCAGCATCGAGGACCAACTCTTCAGGACTCGTGCGCTGGTTGCTGATCTTGATCGCAACGGCGCTGCTTTCGCAAACGGCGCTGAACCTCATCCGCCCGGTGACCACCTATAAGCTCATCTCTTTTGGCTCCGGCGAGTTCACCGTCGGCGTGGTAACCGCGGCCTATGCCATCCTCCCGCTGTTCACCGCGATGATGCTGGGCCGCATCAGTTCGCGGATCCGCAGGGTGCGGTTCTTGATGGTCGCTGGCGTGGCCTTGCTGGCCGCGGGCGGCATCGGCATCAACTTCTCGCCCAACGCGTTGACGGTGGCCCTGGCCAGTGCCATGCTGGGACTTGGGCATCTGATGTTCACCATTGGCGGGCAATCTTCCATAGCCCGGTTCTTCCCCGACAGCGATCTGGACAAGGGATTCGGCTGGTTCACCGCAGCCTATGCGGCCGGGCAATTCGCCGGACCGCTGATCGGCGGCTTGGTGCTCGGCTCCGGCACCGATGCCACTTCCCCGGAACGCATTGCCGATATCAGCCTGTCCTTGTGGATTGCCGCCGGATGCTCATTGCTGGCCATCCCCTTCTTGCTTCCGAGCTGGCAGCCGCGGATCTCCAAAACCAAGTCGAATACTCGCCCGCAGAAGTCCAAGGCTTCCCTTGCCTCTGTTTTGCGCGTCAATCGCATGGCTTCGCACATGTTCGCCTCGATGACCCTGCTGGCCATGCTGGACATCCTCACGGCGTTCTTGCCGCTGGTCGCGGAGAAACATGGTGTCACACCGGAAGATGTTGGTGTGCTTTTGGCCATTAGAGGCCTCGCCTCGGTGGTATCACGGCTGTTCATCCCCAAGCTCTCGGCCCACTTTGAACGCAACCACCTGCTGGTTACCAGTTTGTACATTTCGGGCATTGCCATTGCGCTGTGTAATCACTCGGTAGTTTGTTTACACACGAACTCACCACATCGCTTACAACCAAACTCAGGACATCGTAGACACGCGGCATCAGCACATCGCTGACAACCAAACTCACAACATCGCTGACACCGTGCGCAACGAATCTCCTTAGCTAGGAAACGGCGACGTCAGGCGAATAGTAGATGTCCTCATACTCGATCCGCTTCTGAGTCCAGGCCGGCTTCGGATCCCTGATCCGGGCTCCATACACCTGCCACAACGGCACCAAACGCGCACTGGAATGCAGCCTGACCGGTAACGGAAATGACAGTGATTGCTCACCATCAACAGTGCTGTAAAGCGTATAAGCATCCTTGCTCAAGACCAGCTGGTATTCACCGATCAGGTGAGCTGGCACCTTGAAAACACGGCCACGAAAATAGATCTGCGGATTCGTCCGTCGAATCTGGATCACATCATCGCGTTGATCCGTCAGTACGCTGGGGCTACCGGTGTAGTTTTCAACCTTCGTACGTCCCAACACCTGAAGCCCATCATCCACTACGCCCTCCGGAACCAAATCGGCTTTCACGGCCAGAGCCTTGTCCAAGTACGACTGGGCTTTGGCCTGTATCCGGGCAATATCGATGGCCACGCCATCCGAACCACGATGATCACCGGCTTCCCACGCTTGAGCAGGCGTCAGATACGTGTGCCCCACTTTCAGCGCCTGGTGGCGCCGACGGTGGTTATAGTGATTCCGATACTGCTCCAACAACGTGGAAAGCTCCGCCAGGTTATGTGGTGCATGCGCGTCGAGGAACCGGGTCAACGTATTATGGCTGCGTTCGTTCTTGCCTTGCGTTTGCGGATGACTGAACCGGCCCGTAATCGCTTCGCAGCCCACGCTAGCCAAGAATATTTCAGTCTGGTTCACCAGGCCCTGCCGAGAAAGATTGAAAGCACCACCATTGTCGCTGAGAAGTTGTTGCGGCACCCCATACTCCGCGAACGCTGCCTTGAGCGTTTCCATCGCATCTTGCGCGTTCTCCATTTGCTCAAAGCACCGCGTACCCACGTCGAATCGGGAGCCGTCATCAATGAGCTGATAGATCATCGCCTTGGTCGCGTCCTGGTCGAACAATCGATATTCCAGTCCGTCGATCTGCCACATTTCCATCGGATGCGAACGGGCGAAGCGCAGCCATGATTTACGGGGGCGTTTGCGCGGGTTTCGCTTGGTAGCTCCGGCCTCGGCAAGGATCCTGCCGATCGTGGCCACCGAGGGGCGTAGCTCACCGAACTCCTGAGTATCAAGGCTTTCGAACCAGATAGATAAGGGCCCGTTGTCCCACCCGTCCTTGGCCAGTCGCTTGCGGATGCGTAGGACCGTGGTTTTGGTTTGGTCGCTGTAGATGCGCCGGTCTGTTTTCGGGGCTCTGGAGTGCGGGTTGAGTGCTTTGTTCCCTTCGGCAACGAATCGCTCTTTGACTTTGTAGTAGGAGGGTCTGCTGATTCCCAGTTCCTTGCAGAACTGCGAGATACTCAAGGAGTCTGGCAGGCCCGGATCGAACTCGATGATTTGGCGGCGTATCGACGCCGATAATGAATTTGACACGTTTAATTATCAAATTGATCGCTGACCAGAAGGGGCCTGCCAGCATGTCTTGCTACCTGTCAGCGATGTGCTGATACATCCTGTAAGCGATGTTGTGAGTCAGGGTGTAAGCGATGTTCTGAGAGAGGACAATTGCCATTGCGCTGGCACCGGTATTCATCGACAACTTATGGGCCTCGGGAGCCGCGCTGCTGATTGGCGGATTCTTCCTGGGCCTGGGCCAGCCGATGACCATGACCATGATTTCCACGTCGGTTCCGGCGGTGGATCGCGGTGCCGCATTGGCGGTGAGACTCATGGGAAACCGGGTCGGACAAGTAGCTTTGCCGATTATTTCAAGTACCGTGGCTGCCGGTTTGGGGCCGGCGTGCGCGATCTGGTTCTGCTGCTCCCTGCTCTGCCTGAGCGGAGCCGAGAAGAGCGTGCGCCGCTAGCGTGAGAAAACGCACGGGTGGCGGTCTGCGGTTGACAGCACCGGTGCCGGGCGAGAACACTAGGTATCGGTGCCGGGCCGCTGGTAACCCCGGGCTCCAAAATTCTGCCGCTTCGAGCGGCCTTCCGCCGAGAGGCGTTCCCGGTCCGGCACCTTCAAATACGATTCGTTAACTTCCACGTCGTAAACTGTTCTGCGTTGGTACCAATTAGCTGTCGAATCGAATGGTGCGCCGTAAAGTGAAGTTCCAGATCTTTCCCTCCACCTCGCGTGGCATCGAGTTGCTGTGCGGGTTGACGACGACCATTCGCACGTCCGTTGCCAATGTGTCCGAGATGATCGGCTCCCCCGACACCCGTGCGGATCAGCTGCGCGATTTGGCCTCAGCAGAAGCCGAGGCCTCCGATCTGGTGCACGCAGTGCTCACCCACCTGCGAACCAGCTATATCAGCCCGCTTCCCCGCGAAGACATGTACACGCTTTCGCGCTTGCTGCACGAAACCATGGAGCATCTGCGCGGCACCGGCGAACTGATCATGAATGTCGGCTCCACTCCGCTGTCCGAACGTTCCTCGGAGCAGCTCGAGCTCATTTCGCAGCTGGCCGAGCTGGCTTCCGATTCGGTACAGCGCCTGCATAACCTCGATGATCTGGAAGACAACTGGCTGCAGATGCTGCAGTTCTCCAAGCGCGCGGCCCGAACCCACCTGGTGTGGGTCAATGAGATTTCCAAATTCGCCAAGCCGGGAACCATCCACCGCCACCAGCGGGTGGCCGATCACCTGATGCTCACCGCCAACACCCTGCGCCAGTTCGCCGACCACCTCGGTCGCGTGCTGGTGAAGGAGTCCTAGGTAAATGGCCATCCTTTCGGTCCTCACCGGAATCGCGATCGTCCTCACCCTGGGCTATGGCGTGCTCAACGGCTTCAGGGATGCCTCCACCGCCGTCGCGGCCTCGATCCGCACCAGGGCGCTGCGTCCTGCTGTTGCGGTCTCAGTGGCCGCCCTATTCGCCTTCCTGGGCACCTTGGCGACCACGGGACTGAGCGTGGCCCTGGTGGACAAGCTGAACTTCAACGTTCCCGATGGCGTGGTCGGCCTGAAGCTGCTGATCTGCGGTCTGCTGACCGCCGGGGCCTGGGGCCTTTACTGCTGGTGGCGCGGACTGCCGGTCAGTTCCACCCACGCGCTGTTCTCCGGCCTGGTAGGCGCCAGCGGCGCCTCGGCCTTCATGGGCGATATGTCGATGTCCGGCGCCTGGGGCCTGTTGCTGGGCTCGGTGCTCCTGCCCTTGCTGGTCACCCCGGTAATCGCCTACATCCTGTCTTATCTGCTGGTGATTCCAGCAACCTGGCTGATGCGCCACAACACCTCGCAGTCGGTCAACAACGGGTCGCGCGCAGGCCAGGCCATCGCCGCTTGCGCCGTGGCCCTGGGATTGGGACTGCAAGACGGCCAGCGTACCGGTGCGATGATCGCCCTGGTGCTGATCACCGGGCATGCGATGGATCCGGGGCCGATGACCTGGGCGATCCAGCTGGCCGCAGGTGCGGCGCTGAGCCTGGGAGTGCTGCTGGGCGGATGGCGCATCACCTACACGCTCAGTCGACGGCTGGTGAACTTCGATCCGCTGCGCGGAATGATCGCCCAGGGCGTGGCCGCAACCATGCTGTTCCTCGGCTCGCTGGTCTTGCATTTGCCGCTGTCCACCACGCAGGCGGTCACCAGCGGCATCGTCGGTGCCGGCAATAACCAGGCCTTTGAATCGGTGGTCTGGCGCAATGTCAGCAAGGTGCTGGTGCACTGGGTGCTGACCCCGGCCATCTGCGTTGCCGGTGGCGCGATCCTGACCTTGGCGGTGCACCCGCTGCTGGGCAACGCCTAGTCTTCACCTGGAATGAAGAGGTCTTCGATCTTGCACCCGAAGACCGCTGAAAGCTTGAAGGCCAGCGGCAAGGACGGGTCGTAACGGCCCTTTTCCAGCGAGATAATCGTCTGCCGCGAGACGCCAAGCAGGTCCGCCAACGCCTGTTGGGAGAACCCGTGTTCCTTGCGGTATTCGCTGAGGTTGTTCTGCACTAGCTTTCGGCTCGCTTAATCAATTGGTACCTGATCATGTAATCGAGCAGGGCGATCCAGACCACTCCCGCAAACACCAATGCTACCGGCACGGAAAGCGGCTGGTCTGCCAACAGCGAGCACAGCGAGGCCGCGACGCAACCGAGCCCCAGGAAAATGACCAGGTCCCGGTAAACGCCTGCCTGAGCGCGGGTACGCCAGTTCTGCTCGACAGTTTGCTCCGGGTTCACCGCTGGTTTGGGCAGAGCGCTTCGGTCAACGAAGACGAACCACGCAATTGCGCTGGCCACCAGCCAGAAGGTGAATGCCAAGTTGATCCACGCTGGCCAGAACCCTTCATCGAAGTCCACCAGCAGGCTGATCAGGGTGCTCAGCACGACGGTGGCAAGCAGGCCGCTTCCCAGGACCAGTGTGATCATCAACGCCTTACCCCCGCCGAAACGGGAGCGGCCCAGCGCCAGGGTGCGCGGTTCGATTCCTCGGTTGCCCATCAGCCCTCAACCTTCTTGATCAGCAGATAGCGCACGGTGGTGTCCACCGCGGCGAACATCACGACACCGCAGAGCACCATGGCAGGGTCGACGTCGATGGGCAGCAGGAACAACGCCATGGCTCCCAGTCCGCAAACGGCGATCAAGTCATGGAATGCACCGAATGCCGCTTTGTCGTACCACTTTCCCTCGATAGAGGAATCGGGATCTTTCACGGCTCCGGCAAGAGTGTCCCGGTCGAGCATGATTACCCAGCACAGGGCGAAAGTTGCCGGCAGCATGACCAGCCCGGCGACTACAGCTGCCAGGGCCTTGCGCTGCACCACCGCGTCCGGACCGAACTGCCAGATCAGCCACGCAATTGCGGCCGAGAGGATCAGGCCGCCCAGCACTGAGAGCACAATCAGCAGCGCTGGCGATCCGCCAAAACGCGTACGCTCCCATTTGCTTTGAGTTGCTGTTGTCATGTCCACGCCTTTTCTCTGAAACGATCTGATGCTCACCCCACCATACTGACAAGCTTGCTTTACAGTCAAGGGTGCTTTACATTAGTAGTTAAAGTGCAGCGGCGCACCGTAATCGGTGCGCCGCTGGCGGTGATCCCCTCCAGGATCCCCGGAAGACCCCCCTTCCGGTCCGTCTACCGCCAGCTCAAGGAGCGGCGGCATACGAAATCTTTATCCGAAGCGCCCGGAGACGTAATCTTCGGTGGCCTTCTGCTCCGGGTTGGAGAAGATGGCTGCGGTGTCGTTGAACTCGATGAGCTTGCCCGGCTTGCCGGTGCCCGCAATGTTGAAGAAGGCGGTGCGGTCGCTGACGCGTGCGGCCTGCTGCATATTGTGGGTCACGATCACCACGGTGTAGTCGTTCTTCAGTTCGTTGATCAGGTCCTCGATTGCCAGCGTGGAAATCGGGTCCAGTGCCGAGCAAGGCTCGTCCATCAAGATCACGTCCGGCTTGACCGCAATGGTGCGGGCGATGCACAGGCGCTGCTGCTGGCCGCCAGAAAGGCCCGAGCCTGGCTTGTCCAGACGGTCCTTGACTTCGTTCCACAGGTTCGCGCCGCGCAGCGACTTCTCAACCAGGGAGTCGGCATCGGACTTGGAGATCTTCTGGCCGTTCAGCTTCACGCCGGCGAGTACGTTGTCCTTGATGGACATGGTCGGGAACGGGTTCGGACGCTGGAAGACCATGCCGATCTGGCTGCGTACGGTCACCGGGTCAACGCCGGCACCATACAGGTCATCGCCGTCCAGCAGCACCTGGCCCTCGACGCGGCCGCCGGGGATGACTTCGTGCATGCGGTTCAGGGTGCGCAGGAAGGTGGACTTGCCGCAGCCCGATGGGCCGATGAAAGCGGTGACGGACTTCGGCTCGATGTTGATCGAGACGCCTTCAACGGCGAGGAACTTGGAGTAGTAGACGTTCAGGTCGTTGACGTCAATGCGTTTTGCCATGATGTAATCCTTGGAAAGTTTGGGTTGTCCGGACCGGAGCCTTAGCTCAACGGCCCTTCTTTGGGGCGAAGATCGAGGCGACCAGGCGGGCGAGGAGGTTCAACGCCATCACCATGAAGATCAGCAGCAGGGCCGCGGCCCAGGCTCGCTGTACCGACGGATCGATGTTCGTCGGGCTGGTCGGGGTCAGGATCTGGTAATAGATGAAGGTTGGCAGCGTGGACATCCAGTTTGCGAACACATTCATGTTGATCTGGCTTGCGATGCCGGCGGTCACCAGGATCGGAGCGGTTTCGCCGATGACTCGGGCGATGGCCAAGGTGACACCCGAGGCAATGCCGGAGATCGCGGTCGGGATGACCACCTTCAAGATGGTGCGCCAGCGGCGCACGCCCAGTGCAAAGGATGCTTCACGCAGTTCGTTGGGAACGATCTTGAGCATTTCCTCGGTGGAACGGACCACCGTTGGGATCATCAGCACGCTCAATGCGACCGCTGCGACGATTCCCATGCGGGCGTTCGGGCCCAGGATCATGCCGAAGAACGCGGCTGCGAACAGACCGGCAACGATCGAAGGGATGCCGGTCATCACGTCGACGAAGAAGGTGATCGCCTTGGACAACGCCTTGCCCTGGCCGTATTCCACCAGATAGACGGCGGTCAGCATGCCCACTGGAACGGAGATCAAGGTGGCCCACAGGGTGATCAGCAAGGTGCCTACCACCGCGTGGTACGCGCCACCGACTACCGGGGCGCCATTGGCGACGGATTCATTGTCCACCGCACCAGTCACGCCGTTCATGGAGTTGAACAGGAAGTGGGCGTTCATGCCCGGCATGCCCTTTTCCAGCACCGTGTAGAGCACGGATACCAGTGGAATTACCGCGACGATGAACGCTGCATAGATCAGGTAGGTCCACATCGCGTTCTTGCCGCGGCGCTTGCCCTCCACTGCGCTGGTGATCACCGAAGCGGCCACCAGGAAGATGAGCGCCGAGTAGATTGCGAAGGAAGCAACGTTGAAGCCGGTGAGCGTCGAGGCTGCGGCGCCGATGATGATGGCGCCTGCGGCGATGGCCCAGATAGCCCACTTCGGAAGCTTGCCCTTGGCCAGCGAGTTGCGCTTGCGTACCGGCGGAGTCGGCCGGCCAGCCATATTGCTCTGATTAGTCGTCATGGTGCTCATCAGTTAGCTCCCGAGAATTCCTTGTGGCGGGCGATGATTCCGCGGGCGATCATGTTCACGACCAAGGTGATCAGGAACAGGACCAGGCCGGCGGCGATCAGCTCTGCCAGGCGCAGACCGAAGGCCTCTGGGAAGTTCAACGCGATTTCCGCGGCGATCGTCTGGTTGCCGGTCTTGATCAACGATGGGATCAAGTTTCCGGTGGAGAGCACCAGGGCAACTGCCATGGTCTCGCCCAAGGCGCGGCCCAGACCCAGCATGACAGCTGAGATGATGCCCGGACGGGCGAATGGGATCACCGCAGTGGTGATCATTTCCCAGCGGGTGGCGCCCAGCGCCAGAGCGGCTTCCTCATGCAGCTTCGGAGTCTGCAAGAAGATTTCGCGGCTCAGCGAGGTGATGATCGGCAATACCATCACGGCCAGTACGATGCCGGCGGTGAGCATGGTCTTGCCGGTCTGGCTGGCCGGGCCCTCGAAAATCGGGATGAAGCCCAGGTTCTTGGCCAGCCATTCGTAGCCGGGCACCAGAGCCGGAGCGAGCACCATGTAGCCCCAGGCCCCGTAGATCACCGAAGGGATCGCGGCGAGCAGGTCGATCAGGTAGCCCAGCGGGCCTGCGACCTTGCGGGGAGCGAAGTGCGAGATGAACAGTGCTACGCCGATGCCAATCGGGGTAGCGATGAGCAGCGCGATAGCTGCTGCGATAACCGTGCCGATAACAATCGGCCAGATATACGCGAAGAATCCTTCGCCGCCGGAAATCTCTGCTGGATCAGCAAAGAACGTCGGCAGGGCTTGGATCAGCAAGAAGACCGCGACCGCGAAGAGCGTGATCAGGATCAGGACACCGGCGCCCAGAGCGGCACCAGAGAAGATCTTGTCACCAGCGCGGCCGGAGGTCGATGACTTGCTTGTCAAAGCATTTGCAGTCATGGCTAGAGCCTTTACGAAACGGGGGTGTTGCAGTTTTCACTGCGGGGGTGGAGGGGTACTGCTGGTGCGGGTGGGTGAGTGCATCCACCCGCACCTGGTGCCGGTTGCCCGGCGGGATATTACTCGGCGACAGTGATGCCGTCGATGGACTTCTTGGCCTTTTCGGCAATCGCAGCCGAGATCGGCGCGTTGCCGGCCGAAGCCTGTGCGGTCTTCTGTCCATCTTCGGAGATGACGTAGTTGCCGAAGGCCTTGACCAGGTCAGCAGTTGCCTGGTCCTTGTAGCTGCTGCAGAAGATGTGGTACGAAACCAGAACGATTGGGTAGGTGCCCGATTCGCTGGTGTCGCGCTCCAGATCCAGAGCCAGGTCGTTCTCGGCTGCACCCTCAACTGGAGTTGCGGTCTCAAGCGCCTTGGCTGCTGCTTCAGCAGAAATCTTGGTGTAGTCCTCGCCGACCTTGACGTTCACGGTGGACAGGTTGCCCACTGCGGAGAAGTCAGCGTAGGTGATGGCACCATCGGTCGAGGTGGTGGTGGAAACCACGCCGGAGGTGCCCTTGGCGTTCTCCGACTGGATGTCGCTTGGCCAGTCGCCCGATACGTCGTAGGTCCAGACATCGGCGGCCGCGGCCTTCAGGTACTCGACGAAGTTCTCGGTGGTGCCGGACTCATCGTTGCGGTGCACCACGGTGATGGCGGTGTCCGGCAGTTCCACATCCGGGTTCTGCTTGGCGATAGCCTCATCGTTCCACTTGGTGATTTCCTTCTTGAACACCTTGGCGATGGTGGCTGCATCCATGTTGATCTCTTCAACGCCTTCAAGGTTGAAAGCGATGGCGATCGGCGAAACATAGGCTGGGATGTTGAAGGCGCCTTCTGGGCCGCAAACTTCCTTGGCCTTGGCTGCTTCGTCTTCCTTCAGGTAAGCATCGGAGCCAGCGAACTGTGCGCCGCCTGCCAGGAATGCTTCACGGCCAGCGCCGGAGCCATCTGGCGAGTACTGGACGTTGGCGTCAGGGTTAGCTGCCTTGAAGCCGGTGCTCCATGCTTCCATGGCCGAGTTCTGGCTCGAAGCACCGATGCCGGTCAGGGTACCGGTTACACCCGATGCCGCCGAGGTCTCGGCGCCTTCGGAGCCGGCTGCAGCGGTTGGGCTATCCGAACCGCAAGCGGTCAGCGCGAGTGCCGCTACGGAAAGAACGGCAGCTGCGCTGCCAATGCGATTGAGCTTCACGAGATTTACTCCCCATGTTGGTAGATCGATGTAAAATCTTCAGCGGCTTCTTCCCGCTTCATCTACGACGTTAAGGATCAAAGGTAACCAGCTCCCCCAGCGAAGGTGAACAGAAGGTTAACAAGTTGTCCACAGGCTCGTGATCCTGCTCACCAATGCAAAATGCCGGCAGCTTCTGCCATCTGGGACCGAACGCATGGAAGACTGAAGCCATGGCAACTACACGGAAGGCCAAGCGCATGCCAGCGCATGTATTCGGCTTCTTATCCCAGCGCAACCGCGCCGGGCTGATCCGTGCGCGTAGCTCCCTGCCGAGGATTTTGCGCATGACGCTGGGAGCCATCGGTGCATTCTGGATCGCCGAAAGCATCTGGGGGCATTCCCAGCCGATTTTCGCGGCCACCAGCGCACTTGTTTCGCTGGGCTTCGGGGCCTCCACTACGGTACGCAAGACCGCGGAGGTCGCCCTGGGATGCACGCTGGGCGTGGCTCTGGGCGATATCCTCATGCACTGGTTCGGCCAGGGAATCTGGCAGGCCGCACTGGTGATGTCGCTCAGCCTGGTCGTTGCCCGCTATTTGGATTCCGGAGCCATCTTTTCCACCCAGTTGGGCATGCAATCGGCGCTGGTGGTGCTGCTGCCCATCAGCGTTGACGGGCCGTTTGCCCGATCTATTGACGCGCTGACCGGTTCCCTGCTTGCCCTGCTGGTCATAGTTTTCTGGCCCACCGACCCGCGACGCAGCCCGGTTTCGGCACTCTCGGACCTGTTCAAGGAACTCTCCGAAGCCCTTCTGGAGTGCGCCTGGGCCATCCGCGACGATGACCGGCGCGCCGCCTTCCACGCACTGATCAAGACCCGTGGCACCCAGAAGCACTTGGATATGCTGCCTGCGGCTTTCCGTGCTTCCAAGGAAATCGCGATGATTTCACCCACCGGGCGACGCCACCGCCATGAATTGAACCGGCTATCCAAGCGGTTCAACCACTACGACTGGGCGGCCCGCAACTCCCGGGTATTTGCCCGGCGACTGGCATCGGTGCTCAGTAATAGCGCGCTGACGCCCGAAGGCGCACAGACCCTGGCCCCGCTGATGCGCGAATTGTCCGAAGCGGTCAACACCATGGCGCACTCGGTGCGCGAGACAACCGTGGCTGGCCAACGCAAATACGAGAAGTCCGCGCAGCTGCAGCTCGAAGGTGTCGCCGCTCAGCTGGATCCGCGTGCTTTGGGCGTTGAAGGGCTGCAGGGCGAAGGCCTGGTCCTGTTGCTGCGCCCCATGGTGGTGGACCTGCTGGAAGCAGCCGGCCGCGAGCATCAAGAGGCCATCGACGTACTGCCCAAGCTGTCCTGAGCAAAAATGTCCGCATAGCTCGATAGCATTGGGCTATGGCCAAAACCTCCACCCGCAGCAAGTCTTCCGCATCATTCAAATGCTCTGAATGCGGATGGACCACGATTAAATGGGTAGGACGCTGCGGCGAATGCCAAGCATGGGGCACCGTCGAAGAAGTAGGCGTCGTGTCCGCCCGCACCATTGCCGCCGCCAAAATCGCCCATCCGGCCAAGCCGATCGCGCAGATTGATGGCTCAGAAGCGGCCTTCCGCCCCAGCGGCGTCTCCGAATTGGACCGCGTGCTCGGCGGCGGATTGGTTCCTGCCGCGGCGATCCTGCTCGCTGGCGAACCGGGGGTAGGCAAATCCACGTTGCTGCTCGATGTTGCTGCGAAAGCGGCGCAAACAGGATTGCGCGTGCTCTACCTGACCGGCGAGGAATCGGCAGCACAGGTAAAGTCCCGTGCTGAACGCATCAATGCCATCGCCGACACCCTGTACCTGGCCGCCGAAACCGACCTGTCTTTGGCCTTGGGCCAGATCCAGGAAATCGATCCGCAGCTGCTGATCCTTGACTCGGTGCAGACCTTCTCCTCCGCAGAGATTGACGGTGCGGCCGGTGGCGTGTCCCAGGTCCGCGAAGTCGCAGCTTCGATCATCAATGCCGCCAAAACCCGAGCCATGTCCACCATCATGGTCGGGCACGTCACGAAGGAAGGTTCGGTAGCCGGCCCGCGCCTGCTCGAGCACCTGGTCGATGTGGTCTGCCAGTTCGATGGCGAGAAGCATTCCCGGTTGCGCATTCTTCGTGCGTTGAAGAACCGCTACGGAGCCACCGATGAGGTGGGCTGCTTCGATTTGAACGAAGACGGCATCGAATCGCTGACCGACCCATCCAAGCTCTTTGTCACCCGCACCCGCAACCCGGTGCCGGGCACCTGCATTACTGTCACGCTGGAAGGCCGGCGCCCGCTGGTTGCCGAGGTGCAGACCCTGCTCTCGCGCAGCAATGCCCCTGCCGCACGCCGGGCTACCAGCGGACTGGATGCCGCCCGCGCCCAAATGGTGGTGGCGGTGCTGCAGGCCCGTGCGCATATGGATCTGTCGTCCATGGATTCGTATATCGCAACCGTCGGCGGCGTAAAGATTGCCGAACCTGCCTCGGACCTTGCCTGCGCGTTGGCCCTGGCCTCCTCGATGAATGAATTCCCGCTGCCGCAGGACTTCGTTGCCTTCGGCGAAGTGGGCCTGGCTGGCGAGGTGCGGCAGGTGCCCGAAATCTCCAGGCGGATTACCGAAGCCCAGCGCTTGGGCTTCTCCTTCGCCATGGCTCCGGCCACCCCAGAACCATTGAAGAACATCCCCGAGGGCATCCGGGTGTTTCAGGTGGAGAACATCGCCCAGGCTCTGGATATCGCCTTCAACCAACGGCAGAAGCCAACAGGATAAACTTGAGTGTTGCTGCCCGTCGAAAGGACGCAAGTTGAAAGCGCACCCCACACCCGGATTTCTTGCCGTTCTGGCTCAAATCGCCCCGGGTACCGAGCTGGCCCAAGGCCTGGAACGAATCCAGCGTGGACGTACCGGCGCACTGATTGTGCTCGGACATGACAAAGTCGTCGAGTCGATCAGTTCCGGGGGCTTCCGGATCAACACCGAATACACCCCTACGCGCATCCGCGAACTAGCCAAGATGGACGGGGCAATCATCCTGGATGGCACCGGCCGGCAGATCCTGCAAGCTGGCGTGCAGCTGATGCCAGATGCGCAGATCGAAACCCAGGAGTCCGGCACCCGGCACCGCACTGCAGAACGTGTTGCCGCGCAGACCGGGTTCCCCACCATTTCCGTTTCGCAGTCCATGCAGACCATTACCCTTTATGCAGACGGCGAGCGCCATGTGCTCGAACCTGCAGAGCGCCTGCTGGCCCGAGGCAACCAGGCCATTGCTACCTTGGAACGCTATCGCCATCGCCTGGACCAGGTCACCAGCACACTATCTGCTGCGGAAATCGAAGATGTCGCCACCGCACGAGAAGTCTTGGCCGTCTTGCAGCGTACAGAGATGCTGCGCCGAACCAGCGAAGAAATCTCCCGTTACGTGCTCGAGCTGGGTATCGACGGGCGCCTGCTGGCAGCCCAGCATGCTGAGTTGCTCTCCGGCATCCAAGTAGATAACCAGCTGCTGCTGCGCGACTACTCGGATGCAGAAGGCCAAGAGCTTGATATCGAGCAGGCTCTGGAGAAGCTGCATGAAGTTTCCGATGCGCAGCTCATCGATATTGACGGACTGATAAAGATCTTGTTCCCGCACTCAATGGTTGGCCAAGATGACCAGCTCACCCCCAAGGGCTACCGTTTGCTTTCGCAGATCCGCACGGTGCCCAAGCTTGTCGGCGATCGCCTGGTGGCGTCTTTCGATAACTTGCAGTTGCTCATGGCCGCGTCGACCAGCCAGCTGATGGAGATTGAAGGCGTGGGCGAACAGCGTGCGCGCTCCATTCGCGAAGGCCTGGCGCGCATGGCCGAATCCTCGCTCCTGGATCGCTACATCTAGGATTCTTATTCCAGAACGAAACTCACTGGCTCCGACACGAAATCGCCGATTGCCGCGGTGAACTTGTATGTGCCCGGTCGAGGCTGCACGCTAACCGCCTTGCAGCCGGGTGCTGAACGCTCCCGATTCCAGGTAAAGCGAGAATTCTCCTTCTGGCCTGGCTTGAAAGTCAGGTTTACGTCCTCTGCCTGGTCAAGGCAGTCAATTGTGGAGAAGATGCGGTCTGCACCGCTGGAAACCAAGAACTCCTGCTGCCTGCTTCCGACGTTCAGGTCGCATTCGCGTTTGGAGACATTTTCAATGCCGAGGATCAATGTCGGGTTCTTATCCGATGCATAATGTTTCGCATCGGTAGTCGCGGTAATTTCAATCTCATCGTCTTTGCACATCGCCGCCGAAGCCTCATCGTCTTTTTGCTCGCTCGACGGTGAAGAAGCTGGCTGGGTTTGCTCAGTGCGCGATTCATTGCCCGCAGTTTTCTGCGCATCAGGGGTAAACAGGCCAACCAGGGCAACGATGCCCCAGATAAGCACGCCGAGAAGCACCAGGGCGATGACTGCCACGGTGATCCGCCTGCGCCGGTAGACCCTGGCTCCCGGCTTTCCCCCTGATGTGTTGCTCATGGCTTAAGGCTAATTCATTTGCCGGCTTGAAACCGGTAATGGCGTAAAGCCCGGGGCAAATCACCTTTTCCAATCCGCCGCACGGATTCTTGGTGGTTGTCGTGCTGGCTTAGAGTGGTGGGGTGCAGCAAATCCACAACAGCATCAACCGCTGGTATTCACGCAACGCCCGCGACCTGCCATGGCGACGCCCAGGAGTTAGTGGTTGGGAGGTCATGGTCAGCGAGTTCATGCTCCAGCAGACTCCCGTCGTCCGAGTCCTACCGGTCTACGAAGAATGGATGCGCCGCTGGCCAAGGCCGCAGGACCTGGCCGCAGAACCACTGTCTGAAGCGTTGAAAGCATGGGGACGCCTGGGCTATCCGCGACGAGCGCAGCGCTTGCATGCCGCAGCTGTGGAGATCACCACCGAATACAACGGCGAGGTCCCCCGCACCGAAGCCGAACTTCTGTCCTTGCCAGGTATCGGGGACTACACGGCGGCAGCCATCGCTTGCTTTGCCTTCGGCGAGCGCACCGTAGTGGTGGACACGAATATTCGCCGCGTGCACGCCAGGCTCTTTGGCGGCATGGCTTTACCCGAACCAACCCCGCGTGCCAGCGAATTCGCCCGCGCTAGGGAAGTTCAGCCCGAAGAGCACCAGATAGCTAACATGTGGAACATTTCGGTGATGGAGCTCGGCGCGCTGGTGTGCACCGCACGCAGTCCCAAGTGCGAGCAGTGCCCGGTCTTTGAGCAGTGCGCATGGATTGCTGCTGGGCAGCCGGCTCCGCACTACACTCCGAAGGGCCAATCGTGGAAGGGCACCGACCGCCAGATTCGCGGCGCGATCATGGCGATCCTTCGCGAACATGAGCAAGCCGTACCCGAGCGCTCATTTTTGAACGATCTGGCCCAAGAATCGCATGCGAAGTACCTCGCGCTGGAAAAGCTGGGTTCTCCTCTGGAACAGCGTGAACGTGCGCTGGCCGGGCTGCTGAAAGATGGGCTGGCCGTCGCCGACGAAGATGGCATTCGACTGCCCTCCTAGCCCCGGCTCAAAACATCATGGCATCGGCTAGCTTTATCTGCTGGCTCCTACCTATGCTTAGCCCATGAACTCCTCAGTTGATCCGGCCGGAGCTGCTCGGCAAGTCGCGAAGAACCCTTGGTTTGAACGCGCAGCGCGGCTGGGATATGCCGCCAACGGCGTCCTGCACGCTACTTTGGGAATCCTCGCGGCAGTTATCGCTACCGGTGGCAAAGCAGAAGCTGATCAAAGCGGCGCAATGCGAACCTTAGCGGATCAGCCTTTTGGCATGGTCTTGCTGTGGGTCTGTGCAATCGGCGCGCTCCTGCTGGGACTTTGGTCTTTGGCGCAGGCCTTCTTGCCGGAAAACAAGGTGCGAGAACGGATCAAGCACGCAGCGACTTCGGTATCCTTCTTGGCTGTCGGATTTACCTTTGGAAGATTTGCGGTGGGCAAGCCCAGCGATTCCGGAAAGACTGCCACCAGCTTCAGCGGAGAAATGATGAAGTCGGGCTTGGGGCGGACGTTGCTGATTGCTATCGGCATCGGACTGCTGGTGATGGCCGGTTATTACATCTATAAGGGCGTTACCCGCAGATTCCTGAAAGATCTCTCCGGCTCACGGCATTCGGAGGTCTCACGAGCGATCAAGACTTCTGGAATGATCGGCTATCCGGCCAAGGGCGTCGTCCTGGGCACGCTGGGCGTACTGTTTATTGTGGCCACAGTACAGGGAGACCCGAAAGAGGCCAACGGGATCGATGGCGCTTTGAAGACCATCCAGGATCAGCCCTTCGGCCCGGTTGCACTGATTGCCATCGGCGTTGGCCTGGTTTGCTACGCGATTTACCTCGTGTTCCGCGCACGCTATGACCAGATGGACTAAATGCCTTAGTTCAGCGTGATGATCATGCGGGTGTTGCCCAGGGTATTTGGCTTAACGCGTGCCAGGTCCAAGAATTCAGCGACGCCTTCATCTCTGGACAGCAGGAGCTCTTGGTACACCGCCGGATCCACAGCGCTTTGATCAGCCATCACCTTGAAGCCCTGGCGCTCGAAGAAAGCGACTTCGAAGGTCAGGCAGAAGACCCGGCTGACTCCGACATCTTTGGCACGCTTGAGCAACCCAGAGAGCAGGACATGGCCTACGCCCTTGCCGCGCAGCTCGCCAGAGGTCGCCAAGGTACGGATTTCTGCGATGTCTTCCCAGATGACGTGCAAACCACCGCAGCCGACAACGTTGCCTTCTGCGTCTTCGGCCACCAGGAATTCCTGGATGGACTCGTAATAGGTCACCGCTTCCTTGTCCAGCAGGATTCGTTCCTCGGCCAATGGGCGCACAAGATTGCGGATTGCGTGGACATCACTGGTTTTGGCTGGGCGGACGGTATATGAGTTCACGTTCTAAATCCTATGCCTGCGGGTTTGCAGAATCGAAGATTCTGCTAGATATGTCATAAGAGGAACACCCCACGGTCAGATTCACCAAGATAAACTTGAACCTTGAAGTCGCTTTGAAGCAAGGATGAGGATGCCAGCTAAAACAGCACGCCCCGGTTTCGGGATGCTAGCCATCCTCCTTTCGGCAGTGGGCATTGCCCCGCTGCTTAATTACGGATTGAACGCCACCAGCGATCTTGTCATCAGGGATTTGGGAATCACCGAATCGCAGTTCGGCCTGCTGGCAACCGTTTGCTTTGGCTGCGCGGCCCTGGGCAATGCGGCCTTCGGGAAATTCTCCGACAAGCAGCCGGATACCCGGTTGCTCCTGTTGATTTTTGGCACCACCGCGGTGGCATTGGGCCTGGCTGCAATTCCGGCCGGTTTCGTTTTGCTCCTGATCGCTTCCGGCCTAGCCGGTTTTGCCCAGTCCTTCCCCAACGGGGTCACCAACCGCATTTTGGTGCAACGCGTTCCCAGCGCCCAACGAATCACGTGGACGGGCATCAAGCAATCCGGCGTGCAGGTTTCCCAGCTTGTGGGAAGCCTGGGATTCCCCCTGCTGGCCGCAGTCATTGGCTGGCATGGGGCTTCGTTGGTAGGTGCCGCGCTCGCGGCAATCCTGGCCATTCTTGCCCTGCGAATCGTCAGCGCCACTCCCATGCTTGCCGCCCCGGCACCCCGAAGCCCTCAACCGGATAAGAGCAGGCCGGCACCCGCCGCCGCACCCTCGACACGGTTCGTCATTATCGCGCTGAGCAGCTACGGCTTCATCAACGGCGTCGGAGTACAGGCAACTAACGTTTATCTGGCGCTCTTTGCGGTTCGTGAACTGGACTTCTCCTTGGTCGCCGGCGGCCTGACCGCTGCGGTTGCTGGCATCATTGGCGTCAGCGCCCGTATCGGCTGGGGAAAAATGATGTCACGCGGCGTTTCAGCACCGCGATTGTTGCTGCTGTTGGCGCTTTTGGCAATGGTTGGCGCGCTCAGCTTCCTGGGCGCACAGCAAATGCATTCCCCGGCATTGCTCTGGCTGGCAGTCGGGCTGCACGGCGCCTCTGCACTGGGTGTTTCGGTAGTGCTCATGGCCGCGTTGCTGCGCGCAATCCCCGCCAAGAACCTGGGCAGTGCCAGCGGCATCGTGTCTGCAGGCCAATTTGGCGGCTTTACCGTGGGGCCGGCTGCCATGGGGTTGCTGGTGGGTTCGGCCGGTGGATTCACCGCAGGCTGGATCACCGTCACCGGGATCTACCTGTGTTCCACATTCTTGGGGATCTTCTTGGTGGTGCGAGCTAAGAAGCGTGCTTAGTCCGTGAATTCCGAAACGCTAAAAACGCTGGCTCATTTGCGCCGGGCCAAGGATCTGATGGACCGCCATTACGCCGAGCCCTTGGATGTTCCGGCCATGGCGCAGCGCGCCGCGATGTCGCCTGCGCATTTCTCGCGCGAGTTCAAACGAGCATACGGAGAAACTCCGCATTCGTACTTGCTGACCCGCCGGATCGAACGGGCCATGCATCTGCTGCGTGCTGGGGCAACTGTCACCGATGCCTGCATGCAGGTCGGCTGGACCTCGCTGGGTTCCTTCAGCAGCCGCTTCACCGAAGTCGTCGGTGAGACTCCGTCTTCCTACCGAGACCGGGACCATTCGGCTACCGAAGCGGTGCCGGCCTGCCTTGCCAAGCTCCTTTTGCGCCCAGAACGATTCTGAGCAGTTTTGGAGAAGCGCGCCGCACACAGATTTTCTAAGCTGGTGGCATGGCAAACATTTCAATCAATTTTGTTCCACTGTCCGTGCTCGATGTCGATCAGGCTCTCTTGTTCTACCGCGACGGGCTGGGCTTCACCGTAGTTTCGGATGTCGCCAACGGCGACTTCCGCTGGGTGTCCTTGGTCGGATCCGATGGCTCGGGCACCAATTTGGTGCTTTCAACACCGGGGGCAGGACGGTCCGAAGCCGATGCGCAGGCCCTGGCCGAGTTGGTCGCCAAGGGCGCTATCGGTCCACTGGTGCTTTCCACCACGGATCTGGACGGGCTCTTTGAGTCTTTGAGCGCTTCGGGTGCAGAAGTCCTGCAGGAACCTATGGATCAGCCGTGGGGTCCGCGCGATTGCGCGTTCCGCGACCCTTCTGGAAATATGGTCCGCATCAACCAAGCTGCATAAGGAAGTCGAACTATGAGCGATTCAGAGCAAGACGGATTCTCGGCTGCTGAAAAAGCGGCCATGAAAGAGCGCGCCAAAGAGGTCCGCGCACCGAAGAAACGCATGACCAAGGCCGAGAAGGCGCAGCAGGCACGCAAGGAAGTTGAAGAGAAGATTGCTTCCTTCGAAGGCAATGACAAGGTTCTTGCCGAGAAGCTGCACCGGATCATTACCGCCACGGCCCCAGAGCTGGAGCCGAAAACCTGGTATGGCATGCCGGCGTACGCCTTGGACGGCAAGATCCTTTGCTTCATGCAGGATGCAAAGAAGTTCGGTACCCGTTACCTGACCTTCGGTTTCAATGACGGAGCACAGCTGGATGAGGGCACGTTTTGGCCCACAGCATTCGCGATCACCGCACTTGATGAACAGCTAGAAGAAAAGGTTTCGGCTCTGGTGGCCAAGGCAGTCGGCCGCTAATTTCCGCCTGTACAGAGGCCCTTGATTGCGCTTAGCGGTCGAGGGCCTCTTGCTCTGCCCGCGGCAAGGTCCTGGCCAGCAACACCGCAGACAGCGCGAAGACTGTGACCAGTGCCAGCAGTCCCATGCCGATGGGCAAGGCACCCAGCTGCGCAGCTTCTTGTCCGATGACGGTGAGGATCATCGCCGAGCCAAGTCCCAGGATGCCGAACCCAGCGGCTAGGAAGCAGACCACGATGGCTTTTGGCCCTGGGTTCCAGTGCCCCAAGGAAGTGAAGTCGCGGTAGGTAATGATGCCGATGGCGATACTGAGAGCAGCTGCGGCACCAATGATCAGCACTACCAGCCACATCGGACTGTATCCGATGCCTTCGGTGCCCACGTGGCGCACCAGCTGGTCGGGAAGCCGTGGACTCAGGAATAGGTACAGGGCCCAATAGGCCATGGCAGCGAGGATGGAAACGGCTATTACTTGCTGGCCTGCGCTTCGCATCTTCATGCATTAATCGTATGACAAGGCCGTTTTAAAGCAAATAGCCGTGGAACTGTTTTATTTCAGTTCCACGGCTATTGAATATGCTTCGAGCGCTCTAGCTTTCCAACGCAGCCGGTGCCGGCTCGCCTTCCAGCTGGCCGGTGCCGCCCTCGGCGTGGAAGACGAACTTCTGCAGCTCGCCTTCGCCTTCGACGTCCACGGTGATCTTCTGTCCGGCAACGATCTGCCCGAAGAGGATCCGCTCGGAGAGCTGATCTTCGATATCGCGCTGGATGGTACGGCGCAGCGGACGGGCACCCATGGCTGGGTCGTAGCCGCGCTGTGCCAGCAGGCTGCGTGCAGCCTGAGTCAGCTCGATGGTCATATCGCGATCCTTCAGGCGCTTGGCCAGACGGGCGACGAACAAGTCGACGATCTCTTCGATCTCGTCCTGGTTCAGCTGCGGGAAGACGACGGTGTCATCAACGCGGTTCAAGAATTCAGGGCGGAAATGCTGACGCAGTTCTTCCTGGACCTTGGCCTGCATGCGCTCATAACCGGTCTTGGTATCCGCGGCCGACTGGAAGCCGGTCATCACACCCTTGGAGATGTCGCGGGTACCGAGGTTGGTGGTCATGATGATGATGGTGTTCTTGAAGTCCACCACGCGGCCCTGGGAGTCGGTCAGGCGGCCGTCTTCCAGGATCTGCAGCAACGAGTTGAACAGGTCAGCGTGGGCCTTCTCGACCTCATCGAAGAGCACGACGGAGAATGGACGGCGGCGAACCTTCTCGGTCAGCTGTCCGCCTTCTTCGTAGCCGACGTAGCCCGGAGGGGCACCGAACAGACGGGAAACGGTGTGCTTCTCCGAGTATTCGGACATATCCAGGGTGATCAGTGCCTCTTCTTCACCGAACAGGAACTCTGCCAGCGCCTTGGCCAGCTCAGTCTTGCCTACGCCGGTTGGGCCGGCGAAGATGAACGAGCCGCCTGGGCGGTTCGGATCTTTCAGGCCTGCACGGGTACGGCGGATCGCCTGGGAGATGGCCTTGATCGCTGAATCCTGGCCGATAACGCGCTTGTGCAGCTCATCTTCCATGTTCAGCAGTCGCGAGGACTCTTCCTCGGTCAGCTTCACTACCGGGATGCCGGTGGAGTTAGCCAAGACTTCGGCGATGAGTTCCTCGGTCACCTCGGAGACCTCGTCCATGTCGCCATTGCGCCAGGACTTCTCCTTCTCGTTACGAGCCTCGATGAGCTTGGATTCCTTGTCACGCAGCGATGCGGCACCTTCGAAGTCCTGCGCGTCAATCGCAGCTTCCTTCTCCAAGCGCACGGTGGCGATTTCCTCGTCCATTTCCTTCAGGGCAGGAGGAGCGGTCATGCGCTGGATGCGCAGTCGGGCACCGGCCTCATCGATCAGGTCCACTGCCTTATCCGGCAGGAAGCGATCAGAGATATAGCGATGCGCCAAGGTGGCGGCAGCCTGCAGCGCGCCATCAGTGATGGTCACGCGGTGGTGCGCCTCGTAGCGGTCACGCAGGCCACGCAGGATCTGCGTGGTCAGCTCAACCGAAGGCTCCTTGACCTGGATTGGCTGGAAGCGGCGCTCGAGCGCTGCATCCTTCTCAATGTTCTTGCGGTACTCGTCCAAGGTGGTCGCACCGATGGTCTGCAGTTCGCCACGAGCCAGCATTGGCTTGAGGATCGAAGCAGCATCGATAGCGCCTTCGGCCGCACCGGCACCTACCAGGGTGTGGATCTCATCGATGAACAAGATGATGTCGCCACGGGTACGGATTTCCTTCAAGACCTTCTTCAGGCGTTCCTCGAAGTCACCGCGGTAGCGCGAACCTGCAACCAGTGAACCGAGGTCCAAGGTGTACAGCTGCTTGTCCTTGATGGTTTCCGGTACATCGCCGCGCACGATCGACTGGGCCAAGCCTTCGACGACTGCGGTCTTGCCAACGCCAGGCTCACCAATCAGAACAGGGTTGTTCTTGGTACGGCGCGAGAGGACCTGCATAACGCGTTCCATCTCGTGCTCGCGGCCAATCACCGGATCGAGCTTGCCTTCACGGGCAGCTGCGGTGAGGTTTCGACCGAACTGGTCCAGCACGGCGGAACCCGCTGGGGTGCCCTCCTGCTGGCCGCCCGAGCTGACGCCGGCGGAGGCAGTTTCCTTGCCGCCCTGGTAGCCCGAGAGCAGCTGGATGACCTGCTGGCGCACGCGACCGAGGTCAGCACCCAGCTTCACCAGAACCTGGGCTGCGACGCCTTCGCCTTCGCGGATCAGGCCGAGCAGGATGTGCTCGGTACCAATGTAGTTATGTCCCAGCTGCAGCGCTTCACGCAGCGAGAGCTCCAAAACTTTCTTGGCGCGAGGAGTGAACGGGATATGACCGGAAGGCGCCTGCTGGCCCTTGCCGATAATCTCCTGAACCTGCTCACGCACGGCACCCAACGAAATATTCAGCGACTCGAGTGCCTTTGCGGCAACACCGTCACCTTCGTGGATTAGACCGAGCAGCAGGTGCTCGGTGCCGATGTAATTGTGGTTGAGCATGCGCGCCTCTTCTTGGGCGAGCACGACAACTCGACGGGCACGGTCGGTAAATCTCTCAAACATCTTCGGCACACTCCTTGCTTACCAATAACTCGATGCTACGCACCCAGCGCGAGCAATTCGCCCTTGTTCGCCACGGGGATAACCGATGCGGTCCGCTGGCGCAGGCAATCAGTATTTATTTTGCAATTGATTACTTGAATTAGTTGTCGCACCAATATTGCAACCTTCAACGAAACTATTGAATGTATGGCAATGTCCCGACAAGAAAATAAGAGCCGGCACTCAATGTGTGCCGGCTCTTATTTTGAGGCTTGATATAAACCTTGCGAATTACTTCGCGCGGTTTCGCCCGCCCTTACGCATTGCAGCGTTGTAGGCGTCGACAACTTCTGCATTGAGTCGTCCGCGAGCGTTAACCTTGATATTGTTTTCCTTCGCCCATGCGCGGATTGCTGGAGCTTCGCTCGCCGCAGTCTGCTTCGACGAACGAGCCGCTTCAATATACGGCTCAATAGCTGCGTGGAACTGTGCAGCATGCTCGTCGTTCAGGTCGATTTCAAAGTGCTGTCCAGCGACGCTAAATGCAATCGATTCAGTTGCTTCGCTACCATCAATATCGTCGATCAGGGCAATTTGAACCTGACGTGCCATTTAGGAATTCCTCCGAGCTTGAATGCACTGGACTAACTGACATTTCGTTCAGCAATCCATTTCAATCGACAAGCTTATACAATTAGTGCCACAAAACTCTAATTATCACCGGTATTCACAAGGTTCTTTCAGGAAAGCCTAATTCTCGATTACTGGATTATTAGAATCCGGATGATTTTGAATTAGCGCATCAGCTTCCGCTTCAGCTTGGCGTTCTTTCCGATCCGCGTTTGTAATTGCCTTCATGACGTACCAGAAAAGCAGTGCAAGACCGATTGTCGGAACGATTGCCTCAATATATGGCATATTATGCCTCCGGCTTTAACAGTGGGAACAGAATGGTTTCGCGAATACCAGCGTTGCTGAAAAGCATAACCAAACGGTCGATGCCCAAACCGATACCACCCATTGGCGGGGCACCGTACTCCAGCGCACGCAGGAAGTCTTCGTCAAGCTGCATGGCTTCTGGGTCTCCGCCGGCAGCCAGCAGGGATTGCTCGGTCAGGCGCTCACGCTGGATGACCGGGTCGATCAGCTCGGAGAAGGCGGTACCGCGTTCCATCCCGCCGATGATCAGGTCCCAGGCTTCGATAACTCCTGGCTTCGAGCGGTGTGGACGTGCCAGCGGCTGTGCCAGCGGCGGGTAGTCGCACACGAAGGTCGGGTCGATCAAGGTCGGCTCAACGATTTCGCCGAACAGTTCAATAACCAGCTTCTGGGCGCCCCAGGCTGGGTCGATCTTCACTTCGTGCTTCTGCGCGATCTCGCGCAGCACCGAAGCGTCGGTGTCCGGGGTGATTTCAACGCCTACAGCCTCGGAGAGGCCAGGGTAGACGCTGAGCCAGCGCCATTCGCCATCGAGGTTGATGGTGCCGTTGGCGGTCTCGATCGTGCGGCCGGCGCCGATGGCATCTGCCGCGTTCAAGATCATCTGCTGCATGCGCTGCGCCATTACATACTGGTCGGCGTAGGCCTCATAGCATTCAAGCATGGTGAATTCCGGGGAGTGCGTTGAATCCACGCCCTCGTTGCGGAAGATGCGGCCGATTTCGAAGACTCGGTCCACGCCGCCGACCACTGCACGCTTGAGGTACAGTTCCAGGGCAATGCGCATGGTCATTTCCTGGTCGAAGGCGTTCAGGTGGGTCTTGAATGGACGGGCCGAAGCGCCGCCGTGAACCAGCTGCAGCATGGGGGTTTCGACCTCGACGTAGTCGTGGCCTTCGAGGGTATTGCGCACTGCACGGATGATCGCCGCACGCTTGTACACCATCTCGCGGGCTTCATTGCGTACGATCAGATCGGCGTAGCGCTGGCGAACACGGGTCTCTTCGTTCAAATCTGCGTGCAGCACTGGCAGCGGGCGCAGGGCCTTGGATGCCATTTCCCAGGCGTCAGCCATGATGGACAGCTCGCCGCGGCGGGAGGAGATGACCTTGCCCGTCACGAAAACGTGGTCGCCCAAGTCTACGAGCGACTTCCACTGCGCCAGGCGCTCTTCACCGACGTTTGCAAGCGAGAGCATGACCTGCAGGCGCACGCCTTCGCCCTTCTTGCCACCTTCTTGCAAGGTGGCGAAGCAGAGCTTGCCGGTATTGCGCATGAAAACGATGCGGCCGACAACGCCAACAACGTCTTCGGTTTCTTCGCCGGCTTCGAGGTGCTCGTACTTGTCGCGGATTGCCTGCAACGAGTGGGTGCGAGCTACGCCTACCGGGTAGGCTTCCTCGCCCTTGGCCAGCAGCTGGTTACGCTTATCAGTACGTACCTGTCGCTGGTCGTTTGGATCAATGGCCTGTGCGGAATTATTTTCGGAAGTCACAATAGTCCATTCTACGTCTCATAGCGCACAGTTGAAGCCCTTCATGATCAGCCTTACACAGTGATCTTGGCCCATGGCAAAAGCCCGGGCAGGTCCAAAGCGAACTTTGCACCTGCCCGGGCCATCGATTTTCTGGTTTACCAGATTTCTACGCGGTCAGCTGGATCCAGCCACATTCCATCGCCTGGCTTGGTGCCAAAGGCCTGGTGGAAGGCATCGAGGTTCTTGGGAACCTGGTTGCAGCGGAACTCTCCGGGTGCGTGCGGATCGGTGGTCACCCGCACTACTGCAGTTTCCGGGCGGATCAAGGTGCGCCAGCATTCAGCCCACGAGTAGAAGAAGCGCTGGTCTCCGGTGATTCCATCGATTACCTCATCTTCTTCGATGCTGCGCGCGGCCAGCTCGAGCTTGTAGGCCTTGTAAGCGATGCCCAGGCCGCCGAGGTCACCGATGTTTTCGCCCAGGGTCAGCGCGCCATTGACGTTATGCTCGGGTGCTTCGGTCGGTGAGAGCGCGTTGTACTGGTCCACCAGCTTGCCGGTGAGCTTCTCGAATGCTGCGCGGTCATCATCGGTCCACCAGTTGGTCAGCTGGCCGGTACCGTCGAACTGCGAGCCCTGGTCATCGAAGCCATGTCCGATCTCGTGGCCGATAACTGCACCAATACCGCCGAAGTTCGAAGCGATATCGCGATTCACATCGAAGAATGGCGGACGAAGAATTGCTGCTGGGAACGCGATTTCATTGAGCAGCGGGTGGTAGTAGGCGTTCACGGTCTGCGGGAACATGAACCACAGTTCGCGATCTACACCGTCATCGATCTTCTTCAGCTCACGAGCGAATTCGAATTCGTTGGCCGAAGCAAGATTAGCGATGACATCCAGTTCATCGGTCTCAATGGCGCTGTAGTCGATCCACTGGTTCGGGTAGCCGATCTTCGGGCGGAACTTCGAGAGCTTATCCAGCGCTTTCTCGATAGTTTCCGGACCCATCCAGGACAGTTCGTTGATCGAGTTGCGGTAGGCCTCGATCAGGCGCTGGACCAGCGCATCCATGGCGTCCTTAGCCTCTGCTGGGAAATTCTTGGCTACGTACAGCTGGCCAATGTCTTCCCCGACCGCACCTTCGGTGAAGGCAACACCGCGCTTCCAACGGTCCTTGAGCTGCTCAACCCCGCCGAGCTTGGCGGAGTAGAAGGAGAAGTTTTCGTTGACGAAATCGCTGGATAGGAATGGGGCGAAGGAACGCAGCACCTGCACACGCAACCAGTTCTTCCAAGCATCCAGCGGCTGTGCGTTAACCAGCTCAGCCAGGCCCTGGAGGTAGCTTGGCTGCCAGACGACAACTTCACTGTAGTAATTCTGTTCAATGCCGGCACCGGCAAGCCAGGTCTTCACTCCTGGGAACAGCTCGATAAGCTCTTCACCTGAGATCAGGTTGTATCGAGCCTGGGCATCGCGAACCTTGACCCGGTCCCAGTGGTGCGAGGCCAGGGCCTTCTCGAGCTCTACAACCATTTCTGCAGCAGTCTGGGCATCTGCGATACCGCCCAGGGACAGCAAACGTCCCAGGTGCTCTTGGTAGTCCGCTACGGTATCGGCAAATTGCTCTTCACGATAGTAGGACTCGTCAGGAAGCCCCAAGCCGCCCTGCAGGAAGGTCAGCAGGTTCCGCTCTGGGTTTCCGGCATCGTTCATCGCGCCGATATCCATGAAGCCGCTGATGCCCTTGCGCTGGAAGAAGCCGCTTACCTCGAGCAGGTGCTCGCTGTTCTGGATATCCGAAATAGTATTCAGGAAAACACCAACCGGATCTGCGCCGCGCTCTTCGATTACCGCTTCATTCATGAACGAGCTGTAGAGCTGGGCAATGCGCTTGGTAGCTGGATCAACTTCTACGCCGGAATCCAGTTTCTGCACTGCTTCAGTAATGATTTCGTGGACGGCGGCTTCCGCCTGGTCTCGCAGCTCCATGAAGGAACCGTAGATTCCCTGATCCCCGGGGATGGTGGCAGTCTCGAACCACTTGCCATTGCTATGGCGGTAGAGATCGTCCTGGGGACGAATTGAATCGTCACGGTACGTCAGTGGACTAGTCGTCTCAGTGGTCAAGGAAGGCTCCTCAGGTAGCAGATCTTGTTATATCTACTACACACCATATCGACTTCCAAGAGGATGAGAAGAGCGAGGGGTGCCGATGCGCGCACGGCTTAAATACTCGGGTTAAACAGGTGAGGCCCTGGAACACGCATTGTGTTCCAGGGCCTCAAACCATTCAACTCAAGTTAAGTCCGGCGGTGACCTACTCTCCCACACCCTCACGAGTGCAGTACCATCGGCGCAGTGGGCCTTAGCTTCCGGGTTCGGTATGGGACCGGGCGTTTCCCCCACGCTATGACCGCCGTAACAATCACGAAGCACACAAACCAATCATCTTGGTCATGTTTTCCGGTGTCATGCAAAAGCCATGTATTTTTCGGTTTGAGGTTGTTGTCTCGTAACCGTATAGTGAACGCGAACAGCATAATGATCATGCCAGTAAAATATTGTGAATATTGTGTGTTGAAAGTCATCGGCCTATTAGTACAGGTCAGCTCCACAAGTCTTTAGTCCTTGCTTCCACATCCTGCCTATCAACCCAGTGGTCTAGCTGGGGGCCTCTCACACTCAAGGTGCATGGAAATCTCATCTCGAAGCAGGCTTCCCGCTTAGATGCTTTCAGCGGTTATCCCTTCCAAACGTAGCTAATCAGCGATGCACTTGGCAGTACAACTGACACACCAGAGGTTCGTCCGTCCCGGTCCTCTCGTACTAAGGACAGCCCTTCTCAAATTTCCAACGCGCGCAGCGGATAGGGACCGAACTGTCTCACGACGTTCTAAACCCAGCTCGCGTACCGCTTTAATGGGCGAACAGCCCAACCCTTGGGACCTACTCCAGCCCCAGGATGCGACGAGCCGACATCGAGGTGCCAAACCATGCCGTCGATATGGACTCTTGGGCAAGATCAGCCTGTTATCCCCGAGGTACCTTTTATCCGTTGAGCGACGGCCCTTCCACGAGGTGCCGCCGGATCACTAGTCCCGACTTTCGTCCCTGCTCGAGCTGTCACTCTCACAGTCAAGCTCCCTTGTGCACTTACACTCGACACCTGATTGCCAACCAGGCTGAGGGAACCTTTGGGCGCCTCCGTTACATTTTAGGAGGCAACCGCCCCAGTTAAACTACCCATCAGGCACTGTCCCTGAACCAGATCATGGTCCGAAGTTAGGTGACCGGTACAGCCAGAGTGGTATTTCAACGATGACTCCACCTGAACTAGCGTCCAAGCTTCACAGTCTCCCACCTATCCTACACAAGCTGCACCGAACACCAATACCAAACTATAGTAAAGGTCTCGGGGTCTTTCCGTCCTGCTGCGCGTAACGAGCATCTTTACTCGTACTGCAATTTCGCCGAGTTCATGGTTGAGACAGCGGGGAAGTCGTTACTCCATTCGTGCAGGTCGGAACTTACCCGACAAGGAATTTCGCTACCTTAGGATGGTTATAGTTACCACCGCCGTTTACTGGGGCTTAAATTCTCAGCTTCGCACCAAAGTGCTAACCAGTCCTCTTAACCTTCCAGCACCGGGCAGGAGTCAGTCCGTATACATCGTCTTGCGACTTCGCACGGACCTGTGTTTTTAGTAAACAGTCGCTTCCCCCTGGTCTCTGCGGCCCACACCCGCTCACAGCTGCAAGAGCCGATCACGAGGCAGGCCCCCCTTCTTCCGAAGTTACGGGGGCATTTTGCCGAGTTCCTTAACCATGATTCTCTCGATCGCCTTAGTATTCTCTACCTGATCACCTGTGTCGGTTTGGGGTACGGGCGGACTTGGACCTCGCGCCGATGCTTTTCTAGGCAGCATAGGATCACCGAATCACCCGCCAAAGCGGGCGCCTATCAGGTCTCAGAATATCTGAGCGGCGGATTTGCCAACCACTCTTCCTACACCCTTGGACCAGGTCAATTCCATTGCCTGGCTCGGCTACCTTCCTGCGTCACACCTGTTAATACGCTGACCTCACTGCATCGGTTCCCACCACATCACACAACCAGCAGCCCGAAGGCCGCAACAGCCATGATCCATCATGGTTAGCATCCACAGCTTGGTATGGGCGGTCCTTCGCCGGTACGGGAATATCAACCCGTTGTCCATCGACTACGCCTGTCGGCCTCGCCTTAGGTCCCGACTAACCCAGGGCAGATTAGCTTAACCCTGGAACCCTTGATCATTCGGCGGACGGGTTTCTCACCCGTCATTCGCTACTCATGCCTGCATTCTCACTCGTATAGCGTCCACCGCTGGTTTCCACCGCGACTTCACCCGCTATACGACGCTCCCCTACCCATCCAAACGCCCAACAAAAGCCAGGCAAATATTTGAATGACGCAACTTCGGCGGTGTGCTTGAGCCCCGCTACATTATCGGCGCGGAATCACTTGACCAGTGAGCTATTACGCACTCTTTCAAGGGTGGCTGCTTCTAAGCCAACCTCCTGGTTGTCACAGCAACTCCACATCCTTTTCCACTTAGCACACGCTTAGGGGCCTTAGTTGGCGTTCTGGGCTGTTTCCCTCTCGACTATGAAGCTTATCCCCCACAGTCTCACTGCTGCGCTCTCACTTACCGGCATTCGGAGTTTGGCTAAGGTCAGTAACCTTGTAGGGCCCATCGCCTATCCAGTAGCTCTACCTCCAGTAAGAAACACGCAACGCTGCACCTAAATGCATTTCGGGGAGAACCAGCTATCACGAAGTTTGATTGGCCTTTCACCCCTACCCACAGCTCATCCCCTCCATTTTCAACTGAAGTGGGTTCGGTCCTCCACACGCTCTTACACGCGCTTCAACCTGGCCATGGGTAGATCACTTCGCTTCGGGTCTAGATCACGCCACTCAAACGCCCTATTCAGACTCGCTTTCGCTACGGCTTCCCCACACGGGTTAACCTCGCGACGTAACACTAACTCGCAGGCTCATTCTTCAAAAGGCACGCCATCACCCAGGAACAAGTCCCAGGCTCTAACGGATTGTAAGCGCACGGTTTCAGGTACTATTTCACTCCCCTCCCGGGGTACTTTTCACCATTCCCTCACGGTACTGATTCACTATCGGTCATCAAGTAGTATTCAGGCTTACCAGGTGGTCCTGGCAGATTCACACAAGGTTTCACGGGCCCCGTGCTACTCGGGTATCAACACTAGAACGGCAGACACGCATTACACCTACGGGACTATCACCCTCTCTGGTCCGGCATTCCAACCGATTCACCTATACGCCTGCACCTCATCCCACCAGCAAGATAGCGCTGGTACATGTCAACCCCACAACCCCGATGATGCAACGCCTATCCGCTATCACACACCAACCGGTTTAGCCCCATCCGCGTTCGCTCGCCACTACTAACGGAATCACTATTGTTTTCTCTTCCTGCGGGTACTGAGATGTTTCACTTCCCCGCGTTCCCTCCACACAGCCTATACATTCAGCTGCAGGTCACACCACATAACATGGTGCGGGGTTCCCCCATTCGGAAATCCTGGTCTCAACGTCCGGTTATCGACTGCACCAGGCTTATCGCAGATTCCCACGTCCTTCATCGGCTCTTGATGCCAAGGCATCCACCGTGCGCCCTTAAAAACTTCAACACAAATCAAAGTTCTCAGAATTGAGCAATAAAACAATCTAACAAAATCACGCAGACAAGACTCAAACACCCAAGAATCCAAGGAAAAGGACCCCCAAGCTCATCTCATCTGCAAGATGCTCGCGTTCACTATACAGTTCCCAAACAACAACCCCGCACCCCCGCAAGCACACCCGGGCAACAGCACAAAACCGCCACCACACCAGCGCACCTGCAGCAAACACAGGACAAACACCGAAACACCAAGAACCCCGCCACCCACAGGCCACGCACCAGCCAACCCCCCCACACAAAGCGGAGAACCCGACCAACACCCAACCCACAGGCACGGAGGCTTGTTGCCTCAAAACCCAACAGCATGCCAAACCATACAAACCGCACAACACCCGCACACCGCTTTCCAGCACCCAAGAAGCCAAAGACCCCCCAAACGCGTACTCGCAGATGCGCAAACACCCTGCAGCCACAGCCAGTACCCCGCACACGAACGCACCACCCACATTGGGATGACACCAGCGTGCACGCTTTCCAGTACTGAGTCCATTGATATTCCACCCATGAGCAACCCGCCTGCACCACACTCGGGCACAGACACGGGCAACCAATAATGGTTAGCTCCTTAGAAAGGAGGTGATCCAGCCGCACCTTCCGGTACGGCTACCTTGTTACGACTTAGTCCCAATCGCCAGTCCCACCTTCGACGACTCCCCCCACACAAGGTGGTTAGGCCATCGGCTTCGGGTGTTACCAACTTTCGTGACTTGACGGGCGGTGTGTACAAGGCCCGGGAACGTATTCACCGCAGCGTTGCTGATCTGCGATTACTAGCGACTCCGACTTCATGGGGTCGAGTTGCAGACCCCAATCCGAACTGAGACCGGCTTTTAGGGATTAGCTCCACCTCACAGTATCGCAACCCATTGTACCGGCCATTGTAGCATGCGTGAAGCCCAAGACATAAGGGGCATGATGATTTGACGTCATCCCCACCTTCCTCCGAGTTGACCCCGGCAGTCTCCCATGAGTCCCCACCACTACGTGCTGGCAACATGGAACGAGGGTTGCGCTCGTTGCGGGACTTAACCCAACATCTCACGACACGAGCTGACGACAACCATGCACCACCTGTGAACCAGCCCCGAAGGGAAACTCCATCTCTGAAGCGGTCTGGCACATGTCAAGCCTTGGTAAGGTTCTTCGCGTTGCATCGAATTAATCCGCATGCTCCGCCGCTTGTGCGGGCCCCCGTCAATTCCTTTGAGTTTTAGCCTTGCGGCCGTACTCCCCAGGCGGGGCACTTAATGCGTTAGCTACGGCGCGGAAAACGTGGAATGTCCCCCACACCTAGTGCCCAACGTTTACGGCATGGACTACCAGGGTATCTAATCCTGTTCGCTCCCCATGCTTTCGCTCCTCAGCGTCAGTAAATGCCCAGAGACCTGCCTTCGCCATCGGTGTTCCTCCTGATATCTGCGCATTTCACCGCTACACCAGGAATTCCAGTCTCCCCTACATCACTCTAGTCTGCCCGTACCCACCGCAGATCCGAGGTTGAGCCTCGGACTTTCACGGCAGACGCGACAAACCGCCTACGAGCTCTTTACGCCCAATAAATCCGGATAACGCTTGCGCCCTACGTATTACCGCGGCTGCTGGCACGTAGTTAGCCGGCGCTTCTTCTGCAGGTACCGTCACTTTCGCTTCTTCCCTACTGAAAGAGGTTTACAACCCGAAGGCCGTCATCCCTCACGCGGCGTCGCTGCATCAGGCTTTCGCCCATTGTGCAATATTCCCCACTGCTGCCTCCCGTAGGAGTCTGGGCCGTGTCTCAGTCCCAGTGTGGCCGGTCACCCTCTCAGGCCGGCTACCCGTCGTCGCCTTGGTGAGCCATTACCTCACCAACAAGCTGATAGGCCGCGAGTCCATCCCCCACCGATAAATCTTTCCACCACCTGCCATGCGGCAAGAGGTAATATCCGGTATTAGACCCAGTTTCCCGGGCTTATCCCAGAGTCGGGGGCAGGTTACTCACGTGTTACTCACCCGTTCGCCACTAATCCACCCAGCAAGCTGGGCTTCATCGTTCGACTTGCATGTGTTAAGCACGCCGCCAGCGTTCATCCTGAGCCAGGATCAAACTCTCCATAAAAAAATAAAAAGCCACCGAAACCCCTCGGAAAATAAGGGAAGAATCGATGAAGTCCTGGCGAATAATAAAACACTCAAGCACATCACACGGGGGTGCAATGCCTCAAGCAAATAATATGTATTCACCAAATAAAATAAATATTCGGTATCAACAAACTTGGCACACTATTGAGTTCTCAAACAACAAACACTTACCGGTTCTTTACCCACCATTCCAGGTGGTAATTTCGTCCAGCGTTATATTCATATTCTATAACTTCGAATTCCTGAAAGTCAAATCCATTGTTTGTGATTTGAATCGGTATTCTTAGTTCCCATTCTTTTCAAATGTTGTCCACAGGACTGTGGAAAAACCTTGATTTTCTGGGGTTTTGCTGCCGTTTCACATCCGGTTATTTCTTCCGTTTTGTTCTCGGCGACAAGGAAAAACTATACACAGGTTTGGGGGGTCGTGCAAATCGGGTGGCTCCTTTTTGCGGGTGAGCGTCGACACTTAATTTCTGCATCGTTGTTTAGGTCCCCGTTGCCCACCCAATAGCGAAGTACAAATGCACGTTTAGAGTTGCTCAAGGAGTCCCTACTCTGCTCTATGCACCCGACGCCTCCCCTTATTCCACTCTCTGAATCGCGAAGCAACGCGGTGGCCGCCCACCCGCATCTATGAATGATGCCCTACCTGCGCAGTCGTACATCTGAGCAACGGATATAACCCCAGCGAGGATCGACGCTGAACGCGAGTGGCCTACAGGCATAATCCAGCCGACTGAGGGACAGCAGAGCGCACGACAGTCAGACTGGCCAGGCATTCCACTACTCATGCCTGCGCGAGATTCTCTGCAGGTATCGCCTTCAGCTACTGCCAATTGCGATGTGGCTGAGATACAGGCCAACGTATAGTTCTCAATGACATCACTACTGTTCGTCGTCGACCGCCGATAGCACACAGGAAGGCATGAATGACCTACACAGCGTTGGACCGCTACTGCCTCATCACTGGGCAGACACACGGCGAAGTAATTCCCGAAGAACAACAGAGCGATTATCAAGCCGGCATCGTTGAAATCGACGAGCTACTATGGCGAATAAGAACCGCAAGGACCACGCCGACGAAGTCTGGCGGCTTCGTAGCCATATGGCATCGCGATGAAACCGGAGCCACCGCACCGTACGCTTCCAATGCAGAGCTGCACGGCGCATTGGTCTTCATCGAGCAATCAGGGCGCTTCGGAGTCTTCCGTTTCACGCAGCAGCACCTCGAGCAGCTGGGCGTCTACGCATCAGCGACTGCTCCAGGGAAACGCGGCTTTCGCGTCTACCCTTCATGGGTCACTGGGCTCCATGGGCAAGCGAAGAAGAGCCAAGATGCCCAGCGGCCCGCATTCTCCGTGCTCGTAGACTGACAGCCGATACCCGGCTCTCTTCTATTCCAGCTCCATCCGCCGGAACCTCAGTTCCCGTTGGGCGCCGCGTAGTGGTGATCCCTCAAAGGGCAGCTCGTCGAGGTCTGCCGTGAGTGCAGCCTTCAAAGCGAGTTGGTTTGCCGACTGTGCTGCACGGTCCGCTAATCCCAGCTCACCGGAAAGTTCGGCCCAGTGCTTCCTTTTCAGGTTCTTCGTTTTGCCCGCGACAGTTAGAGCCATGGTGTCATCACCGTAGACCAAGGTGCAGGGTATGTCGTATATCGGCGCGACGCCGAATTGTCCTTGCTCGTTTGCGAGGATCGAAACATTCTTTCCGTGCAAGTCCCCGTTGCCGGTAAGCCAGGCGAAAGCGAATTGGATATAGAGATTTCGTCTAGCCAGTACCGGCGCCTGGCAGTGTTGGGCTAGAGCTTGGATAACCTGCTCCGTGCTAACTGCATACTTGCTTGCCGGCGGAAGGTTGAGTACCTGCATGGCGTCTTCCAACGGCAATCGTTGCGGTTGCCCCTCGGGCTCTACGGCCATGCGGTCAAAGCGCTCTACAAGCAGCCCCGGATTCTTCTTCGAATCCATGACCAGCTGATTCTTTGCCACCGGGAGTTTCAGTGCCCTTGCTGCTTTGAGGTGCAGGGCTTCGTTTAGCACCAGATGTGGATGGTCTCGGGGATCGAGCTTAAGCAGATATGCGCTGTTCTTGAATTCGACGGGTGTGGTCAACATGGTCGCGCTGATCTTGTCTTGAACACCTGGAATCGAATGGCGATCCAAAGTCCTAGAGAGCACCGAGAAGTCGAGATCCTCCGTAGTGCTGAACTCAGCGACCACAGGAGTTTGCTCTAACTTCGATCCGGACGGAATGACCCGGACATTGCCGGGGGTATCAGACCCGACAGCCATCAAGAGGGTCAGCTCGTCAGAGAGGCTGGTCTTCGTTGCATCTTTGAGAACGGTGAGTCGATGCCCCTCGGGTAATAGCCCTGAGAAGAAAGAAGGCAACGCGCCACCGGGCCCGACGTACGCGTCGCGGGCCACCGGCAGGGATGTGGCTATGGCGGAGCCGCCATCGTGAAGATAGTGAAGGTCGTAGGTGAAGGCGATGCTTCCGTCGTCTTGCCGGGTTAGGTACCCAGCCAAGTTGTCATTGCAATAGACATCAGCCTGAGCAACCAGCCTGAGTTCTTGGAGTGACGGAGTCATTTGGCCACTACGATTCTCAGGCCGAGTACGTCGGCCACGGAAAGCACGGCATCTATGGAAGGGTTGCCCGCACCGCGTTCTATTGAACGCAGCGTACGTTCAGAGATGCCAGCCAAGTCGGCGAGTTGTTCCTGGGTTAAACCATTTTGCTTTCTAGCGCGCTGCAATTCGGCGCCGAGCTCCGACACAGAATTCATAGATAGTCCCCTTCCGGCAGCATCTCGCCTATCAGCAACATTTCGCTCTCTATCATCCAGCACAAAAGAGGATTCGGCAAGAAATTACCGATATCGGCGATGAGTGGGGCAACTCGAACCGAATCGAACTAGAACGGCAAGATACTGCCGTACGGATACGACCTGGCTAGAAATACCGAGGCGCTTAGCAAGACATGCGGGCAACTACCCAGCCCCATTGGGCCGACAATATCTGGTGTCGTCGATCCCGGTTCCGCCACAGCACTCCGGAATAGAACTGACTTGCCGATGGGTGCTAGTTGCATCCACCGGCACCCTACAGAAAACAGACCAGCTACCGGGTTGACTCTCGTTCTGCGGGCCCGCTAACGGGTACGCTCTCAATATGTCCGAGAAAAACCAACTTCTTGAATTGGTCCCTGCCCCAAGTGATGTCATTTCCATAGTCCACAGGCTGGTAGATAGCCGAAGGCCGAAGAACGATAGCCAGCAGGAGGCACTATTTGCTCAGCTTGGTTTTATCTCGCGAAATAGCCAAGACAACCCCGATGAGCAATCCGCTCTACGCATCAATCCCCTGGACGTTGGCCTTGGAAGCACTGTGCTCGGCACGTGGGGCACATACGGGAAAGACTTCCTTGATGTCACGCTTCATCTCTACACTTCAACAAAACCTGAATCGGCCAAAACGCGGCAAGGCTTTCTTCAGATAAAGAACGCACTAAGCAACCTCTATGGTCCTGCAAGGCACCCCTGGGAAGATGAACAGCAGCCTCCATGCATTTGGGAGTGGAATGGCTGGACAATCACTATGCATCTCTTCAACGCTAGAGACAGTGCAGTAATGCTTACCGTCGAGGACACGAATCTCGCCCAACGCATAGACGCTGACGAAGCAACCCACTGAACTGAGCCCTTAAACAAGAACAAGGGGCAAACTGATAGCCCACCCCCACCAACCAGCAAGCCATCCCAGCAACCTGTCTTGCGGGTTAAACAGGTGAGGCCCTGGAACACGCATTGTGTTCCAGGGCCTCAAACCATTCAACTCAAGTTAAGTCCGGCGGTGACCTACTCTCCCACACCCTCACGAGTGCAGTACCATCGGCGCAGTGGGCCTTAGCTTCCGGGTTCGGTATGGGACCGGGCGTTTCCCCCACGCTATGACCGCCGTAACAATCACGAAGCACACAAACCAATCATCTTGGTCATGTTTTCCGGTGTCATGCAAAAGCCATGTATTTTTCGGTTTGAGGTTGTTGTCTCGTAACCGTATAGTGAACGCGAACAGCATAATGATCATGCCAGTAAAATATTGTGAATATTGTGTGTTGAAAGTCATCGGCCTATTAGTACAGGTCAGCTCCACAAGTCTTTAGTCCTTGCTTCCACATCCTGCCTATCAACCCAGTGGTCTAGCTGGGGGCCTCTCACACTCAAGGTGCATGGAAATCTCATCTCGAAGCAGGCTTCCCGCTTAGATGCTTTCAGCGGTTATCCCTTCCAAACGTAGCTAATCAGCGATGCACTTGGCAGTACAACTGACACACCAGAGGTTCGTCCGTCCCGGTCCTCTCGTACTAAGGACAGCCCTTCTCAAATTTCCAACGCGCGCAGCGGATAGGGACCGAACTGTCTCACGACGTTCTAAACCCAGCTCGCGTACCGCTTTAATGGGCGAACAGCCCAACCCTTGGGACCTACTCCAGCCCCAGGATGCGACGAGCCGACATCGAGGTGCCAAACCATGCCGTCGATATGGACTCTTGGGCAAGATCAGCCTGTTATCCCCGAGGTACCTTTTATCCGTTGAGCGACGGCCCTTCCACGAGGTGCCGCCGGATCACTAGTCCCGACTTTCGTCCCTGCTCGAGCTGTCACTCTCACAGTCAAGCTCCCTTGTGCACTTACACTCGACACCTGATTGCCAACCAGGCTGAGGGAACCTTTGGGCGCCTCCGTTACATTTTAGGAGGCAACCGCCCCAGTTAAACTACCCATCAGGCACTGTCCCTGAACCAGATCATGGTCCGAAGTTAGGTGACCGGTACAGCCAGAGTGGTATTTCAACGATGACTCCACCTGAACTAGCGTCCAAGCTTCACAGTCTCCCACCTATCCTACACAAGCTGCACCGAACACCAATACCAAACTATAGTAAAGGTCTCGGGGTCTTTCCGTCCTGCTGCGCGTAACGAGCATCTTTACTCGTACTGCAATTTCGCCGAGTTCATGGTTGAGACAGCGGGGAAGTCGTTACTCCATTCGTGCAGGTCGGAACTTACCCGACAAGGAATTTCGCTACCTTAGGATGGTTATAGTTACCACCGCCGTTTACTGGGGCTTAAATTCTCAGCTTCGCACCAAAGTGCTAACCAGTCCTCTTAACCTTCCAGCACCGGGCAGGAGTCAGTCCGTATACATCGTCTTGCGACTTCGCACGGACCTGTGTTTTTAGTAAACAGTCGCTTCCCCCTGGTCTCTGCGGCCCACACCCGCTCACAGCTGCAAGAGCCGATCACGAGGCAGGCCCCCCTTCTTCCGAAGTTACGGGGGCATTTTGCCGAGTTCCTTAACCATGATTCTCTCGATCGCCTTAGTATTCTCTACCTGATCACCTGTGTCGGTTTGGGGTACGGGCGGACTTGGACCTCGCGCCGATGCTTTTCTAGGCAGCATAGGATCACCGAATCACCCGCCAAAGCGGGCGCCTATCAGGTCTCAGAATATCTGAGCGGCGGATTTGCCAACCACTCTTCCTACACCCTTGGACCAGGTCAATTCCATTGCCTGGCTCGGCTACCTTCCTGCGTCACACCTGTTAATACGCTGACCTCACTGCATCGGTTCCCACCACATCACACAACCAGCAGCCCGAAGGCCGCAACAGCCATGATCCATCATGGTTAGCATCCACAGCTTGGTATGGGCGGTCCTTCGCCGGTACGGGAATATCAACCCGTTGTCCATCGACTACGCCTGTCGGCCTCGCCTTAGGTCCCGACTAACCCAGGGCAGATTAGCTTAACCCTGGAACCCTTGATCATTCGGCGGACGGGTTTCTCACCCGTCATTCGCTACTCATGCCTGCATTCTCACTCGTATAGCGTCCACCGCTGGTTTCCACCGCGACTTCACCCGCTATACGACGCTCCCCTACCCATCCAAACGCCCAACAAAAGCCAGGCAAATATTTGAATGACGCAACTTCGGCGGTGTGCTTGAGCCCCGCTACATTATCGGCGCGGAATCACTTGACCAGTGAGCTATTACGCACTCTTTCAAGGGTGGCTGCTTCTAAGCCAACCTCCTGGTTGTCACAGCAACTCCACATCCTTTTCCACTTAGCACACGCTTAGGGGCCTTAGTTGGCGTTCTGGGCTGTTTCCCTCTCGACTATGAAGCTTATCCCCCACAGTCTCACTGCTGCGCTCTCACTTACCGGCATTCGGAGTTTGGCTAAGGTCAGTAACCTTGTAGGGCCCATCGCCTATCCAGTAGCTCTACCTCCAGTAAGAAACACGCAACGCTGCACCTAAATGCATTTCGGGGAGAACCAGCTATCACGAAGTTTGATTGGCCTTTCACCCCTACCCACAGCTCATCCCCTCCATTTTCAACTGAAGTGGGTTCGGTCCTCCACACGCTCTTACACGCGCTTCAACCTGGCCATGGGTAGATCACTTCGCTTCGGGTCTAGATCACGCCACTCAAACGCCCTATTCAGACTCGCTTTCGCTACGGCTTCCCCACACGGGTTAACCTCGCGACGTAACACTAACTCGCAGGCTCATTCTTCAAAAGGCACGCCATCACCCAGGAACAAGTCCCAGGCTCTAACGGATTGTAAGCGCACGGTTTCAGGTACTATTTCACTCCCCTCCCGGGGTACTTTTCACCATTCCCTCACGGTACTGATTCACTATCGGTCATCAAGTAGTATTCAGGCTTACCAGGTGGTCCTGGCAGATTCACACAAGGTTTCACGGGCCCCGTGCTACTCGGGTATCAACACTAGAACGGCAGACACGCATTACACCTACGGGACTATCACCCTCTCTGGTCCGGCATTCCAACCGATTCACCTATACGCCTGCACCTCATCCCACCAGCAAGATAGCGCTGGTACATGTCAACCCCACAACCCCGATGATGCAACGCCTATCCGCTATCACACACCAACCGGTTTAGCCCCATCCGCGTTCGCTCGCCACTACTAACGGAATCACTATTGTTTTCTCTTCCTGCGGGTACTGAGATGTTTCACTTCCCCGCGTTCCCTCCACACAGCCTATACATTCAGCTGCAGGTCACACCACATAACATGGTGCGGGGTTCCCCCATTCGGAAATCCTGGTCTCAACGTCCGGTTATCGACTCCACCAGGCTTATCGCAGATTCCCACGTCCTTCATCGGCTCTTGATGCCAAGGCATCCACCGTGCGCCCTTAAAAACTTCAACACAAATCAAAGTTCTCAGAATTGAGCAATAAAACAATCTAACAAAATCACGCAGACAAGACTCAAACACCCAAGGATCCAAGGAAAAGGACCCCCAAGCTCATCTCATCTGCAAGATGCTCGCGTTCACTATACAGTTCCCAAACAACAACCCCGCACCCCCGCAAGCACACCCGGGCAACAGCACAAAACCGCCACCACACCAGCGCACCTGCAGCAAACACAGGACAAACACCGAAACACCAAGAACCCCGCCACCCACAGGCCACGCACCAGCCAACCCCCCCACACAAAGCGGAGAACCCGACCAACACCCAACCCACAGGCACGGAGGCTTGTTGCCTCAAAACCCAACAGCATGCCAAACCATACAAACCGCACAACACCCGCACACCGCTTTCCAGCACCCAAGAAGCCAAAGACTCCCCAAACGCGTACTCGCAGATGCGCAAACACCCTGCAGCCACAGCCAGTACCCCGCACACGAACGCACCACCCACATTGGGATGACACCAGCGTGCACGCTTTCCAGTACTGAGTCCATTGATATTCCACCCATGAGCAACCCGCCTGCACCACACTCGGGCACAGACACGGGCAACCAATAATGGTTAGCTCCTTAGAAAGGAGGTGATCCAGCCGCACCTTCCGGTACGGCTACCTTGTTACGACTTAGTCCCAATCGCCAGTCCCACCTTCGACGACTCCCCCCACACAAGGTGGTTAGGCCATCGGCTTCGGGTGTTACCAACTTTCGTGACTTGACGGGCGGTGTGTACAAGGCCCGGGAACGTATTCACCGCAGCGTTGCTGATCTGCGATTACTAGCGACTCCGACTTCATGGGGTCGAGTTGCAGACCCCAATCCGAACTGAGACCGGCTTTTAGGGATTAGCTCCACCTCACAGTATCGCAACCCATTGTACCGGCCATTGTAGCATGCGTGAAGCCCAAGACATAAGGGGCATGATGATTTGACGTCATCCCCACCTTCCTCCGAGTTGACCCCGGCAGTCTCCCATGAGTCCCCACCACTACGTGCTGGCAACATGGAACGAGGGTTGCGCTCGTTGCGGGACTTAACCCAACATCTCACGACACGAGCTGACGACAACCATGCACCACCTGTGAACCAGCCCCGAAGGGAAACTCCATCTCTGAAGCGGTCTGGCACATGTCAAGCCTTGGTAAGGTTCTTCGCGTTGCATCGAATTAATCCGCATGCTCCGCCGCTTGTGCGGGCCCCCGTCAATTCCTTTGAGTTTTAGCCTTGCGGCCGTACTCCCCAGGCGGGGCACTTAATGCGTTAGCTACGGCGCGGAAAACGTGGAATGTCCCCCACACCTAGTGCCCAACGTTTACGGCATGGACTACCAGGGTATCTAATCCTGTTCGCTCCCCATGCTTTCGCTCCTCAGCGTCAGTAAATGCCCAGAGACCTGCCTTCGCCATCGGTGTTCCTCCTGATATCTGCGCATTTCACCGCTACACCAGGAATTCCAGTCTCCCCTACATCACTCTAGTCTGCCCGTACCCACCGCAGATCCGAGGTTGAGCCTCGGACTTTCACGGCAGACGCGACAAACCGCCTACGAGCTCTTTACGCCCAATAAATCCGGATAACGCTTGCGCCCTACGTATTACCGCGGCTGCTGGCACGTAGTTAGCCGGCGCTTCTTCTGCAGGTACCGTCACTTTCGCTTCTTCCCTACTGAAAGAGGTTTACAACCCGAAGGCCGTCATCCCTCACGCGGCGTCGCTGCATCAGGCTTTCGCCCATTGTGCAATATTCCCCACTGCTGCCTCCCGTAGGAGTCTGGGCCGTGTCTCAGTCCCAGTGTGGCCGGTCACCCTCTCAGGCCGGCTACCCGTCGTCGCCTTGGTGAGCCATTACCTCACCAACAAGCTGATAGGCCGCGAGTCCATCCCCCACCGATAAATCTTTCCACCACCTGCCATGCGGCAAGAGGTAATATCCGGTATTAGACCCAGTTTCCCGGGCTTATCCCAGAGTCGGGGGCAGGTTACTCACGTGTTACTCACCCGTTCGCCACTAATCCACCCAGCAAGCTGGGCTTCATCGTTCGACTTGCATGTGTTAAGCACGCCGCCAGCGTTCATCCTGAGCCAGGATCAAACTCTCCATAAAAAAATAAAAAGCCACCGAAACCCCTCGGAAAATAAGGGAAGAATCGATGAAGTCCTGGCGAATAATAAAACACTCAAGCACATCACACGGGGGTGCAATGCCTCAAGCAAATAATATGTATTCACCAAATAAAATAAATATTCGGTATCAACAAACTTGGCACACTATTGAGTTCTCAAACAACAAACACTCTCGACACCACAACCACCAGACCTTCGATGACTGCTTCGCTCCGGAGCAACTTTTCCAACTTACCAGAATCCGCAGCCCGATCAAAATCGGCTGGAAACCTTCAGTGAAAAGTGATTGGCTGCCGGGTAAACAATCGGTAGATTCCGTGTTGTTTCCGTTCCGGCAACAGATAAAAACTATACACACGTTTTTCCATACGCACAAATTGAGGGACCGAGCTCTAGGTCACATTCACTTCGTTGTTCTAGTCTGGGCACATGAGCGACCTGCAAAGACTCCTTGGATACCGCGAACCCATCTTCAATGCCTCGATGGCCGGTGCTGCTGGTGGTGCCTTGGCGGCCGCCGTTTCCCAAGCTGGCGGTGTAGGCATGATTGGATCGCCGGCAGCACCCAAGACAGAGTGGATTGAACAGCAAGTTCAGCACGTGGCATCCCTGAGCACTCCGTGGGGTGTCGGTTTCATGGCCTGGGCGCTGGAAGCTGATCTGTATCCACTCGAAGCCTTCTTAGATTTCGGGCCTTCCTTGGTCACCCTGAGCTTCGGCGACGTCAGCCGAGCTGCAGCGCTGGCCCATGAGGCTGGCGTTCTAACTGCGATGCAAGTAGGCAATGCGGCAGATCTGGAACGAGCAATGGCTGATGACATCGACATCATCATTGCCCGAGGCGGCGAAGGTGGAGGCCATGGCCGTAATGAAGCAGGAACATTGCCACTGCTGCAGCTGGCCACCGCACAGCAGCAGAAACCTGTGATTGCCGCCGGTGGTATCGGCACCGCCCGCGGAGTGGCGGCCGTTCTCGCCGCTGGGGCCTCCGCGGCTTGGGTCGGAACCCGATTCCTAGCAGCCAGCGAAGCAACCGGTCACAAGAATGTGAAGGACGCGATACAGCAGGCCGGCTTGGATGACACGACCTATACCCGCGCCTTCGATGTCGCACAGCAGCTGCCTTGGGCTCCGGAGTTCGGCGGCCGGGCACTGCGCAACGAATTCAGCGACACCCACGCGGACCTCTCAACATGGGCACCCGATGAGCAGCTTCGCTTGGAAATGCAGGAAGCCCGTGCCGAAGCACGGACTTCCATGGCTCCGGTCTATGCCGGTGAGGCAGTGCAGTTCATCGACTCCGTGCAGAGCGCGGCCGAAGTGATGGCCGAGCTTGCCGGATTCCGCAAGGTTCTTGCAGATGCCGCGTCGCGGTTCGCCTAGATCGGCTGGTTGTCGATCAGGCGGACCTTGCCAACCTTCGCCGCGACCAGGATCAGGCCTTCGCCGGTAAATGGGGTGTCCTGACAGTTGAAGGCTAGTTCCTGCAAGGTGTCGGGATTGACCACGACGAAGTAGTCCAGTTCCACCAGCGGAGCCATTTGGCACATGCCGATGGCGTCTTCGACATACAGGGGTTCGTTGCGTGCGGCACGGCCGGCAATGAGCTGGATCGAGCGGTGCAGCACCAGAGCTGCTTCCTTCTCCTCCTCGCTGAGCAACGCGTTGCGGCTGGAGAGGGCCAGCCCCTTCTCGCTGCGCACGATCGGCACCGAACGCAACTGCACCGGATAATCAAGGTCAGCGACCATGCGGCGGATCAATGCCAGCTGCTGGGCATCCTTCTGCCCGAAGTAGGCACGGTACTGGCCCTGGCGCGGATCGGCCAGGTGCAGCAGCTTGGCTACGACTGCCAGCATGCCATCGAAGTGCCCCGGTCGTGAGGCTCCTTCATACATATCGCCCAATGCACCAGAATTAAGCCGTACCAGAGGCAGGCCGGCGTGGTAGATCTCTTCGGCTTCCGGAGCGAAAACAATATCCACCCCGGCCTCGGCGGCCAGCTGCACATCTGCCTCGAGCTGGCGCGGGTAGTTCGCGTAGTCCGTGGCGTCGTTGAACTGCAGTTCATTGACGAACACGGAAATAACTACAACTTCATTCTCTTCACGGGCTGCCTTGAACAGGGAACCATGGCCGCTGTGCAGGGCACCCATGGTGGGCACAAAGCCCAGTGATCCCGGGTTGGCTTCTGCAATAGCAGCCTTGAGTTCGGCACGGGTCTTGGCAATCTTCGGGGTTTTCACCCTTCTATTCTAGAACTCGCAACAGCTCTTCAAGCGTGCGCTGCGAGATCAGGCCACGTGCGGCCGCCCGCAACGCGGTGGCGCGCGACAGGCTCCGGTAGGAATTATTGGTCTCTGCCGGATCATGCGACAGTGCCTGCAGGTGCGCGGTTACGGTGCCGCTGTCCCCTCGGGCTACCGGCCCGGTCAAGGCTCCGGCACCGGAGCGCAACGCATTATCCAGGCTCGCGTACATCAAGGCGCGCAACGTGTTCGATGGATCTTCCACGCCGATTCGACGCAGGATGTCGGCCGATTGCGCGGTAATGGTGTTCAGATGGTTGGCCGCATGGGCCAGTGCCGCGTGATAGCTGACGCGGTTTGCTTCGGCGATGACCACCGGTTCACCACGCATCTCAACGACCAGGGCCTGTGCCACCGGAAGGATCGCTTCATCTGCGGTGACGGCAAAGACACAATCGGTCAGGCGCTGCAGGTCCATGCTCATGCCGGTGAACGTCATGGCAGGGTGAATGGCAAGACCGAAAGCTCCGGCATCCATGGCCGGCTGCAGAATCGAGGTGCCGTACCGTCCGGCGGTGTGCGCAATCAGCTGACCCGGGGCAATATGCCCGGCCTCGGCCAACCCTGCGACAAGTTCGCCAAGCACGTCATCGGGGACTGCGAAGATCACCAGTTCGCTGCGGCGCAGGATTTCTGGCGGGTCGAGCAACTCCACTTCCGGCAGCAACGCGTCGGCACGGTCGCGCGAGTCTTCGGAAACTGCATGGATCCCGGTAATCCGGTGACCGCTGGCTGCCAGCGCCGCGCCGAGCACGGTGCCGACCTTGCCAGCGGAGATGATCCCGATTCCCAAACGTGGTGCGTCCACTTCTACCTTTCGACCAGGCGCTGCGCTTGCGCCCGGGTAAATCCTGCGGCAACATCCGCATCGAGCTGATGCAGGTAACCGATGACACTTCCGCCAGCGCAGTGCAGGCGGACCCCGGCTAGTTTACGTCGTTGCTCCCATGGACCCTGCACCCAACTCATGCCCTGCACTCGATTATGCGGCACGAAGCTGGCCTGGCGCGCGAGCCAGCCGTAGCGGGAAATCACCGTCGTATCGGTGGCCAGGAACCCCTGGTGCTTCCAGGCTCCGGGTGAGAGCGGCTTCGCCCGCTGGGGGGATCCGATGAAGCCATGCTCATATCCGGTACTGACCGCAGTGGCCAGTACCTCACGCTGGTTTTCGATGCCCAGCTGGGGCAGCAAGATGCCCATGATTCGGGTGACTGCTTCGAAGTCCCCGACCGGGAGCACTTGGAGGTTGTCCATGTCATCGCTCTTGGTGCCAAGGACATTGACTTCCACCTTGTACCAGCCGAGCATGCGCCAGAAGAAGGGAGCCGTCACCGAGATGGCCTGGACGCGTCCGGCGGGGATGGAGTGCTGGCGCGTGTCCGCCAGCCCGTAGCTGATGCGCATCCCGGTATCCGAGGCGCTGGCGGTGAAGTTCCACCCTTGGTTCAGCTGCTTGTAGAACCAGCTGCCGAAGGTCAAAACAGCGGGAATCAGGCCGGCGACAATTCCATCCACCCCGCTGATCCACATAATCAGCATCGCCAGGCAGGCAAGCATGCCGATGATGACCGGCAGCTGCAAGAACAAGGAGGCCAGCAGCCGTCCCGCCGGGACCTTGGCCATCAGCGGCGGCTGTACTGCTGGAGCCAGCCCTACTGCGGCACTTGGCGCGGCAGCGATCTCTGATGCCGGTTCTTGCACGGCCGCGGGCTCTGCGCCGTGGGCGCGTTCCAGGATGACCACGCGCAGTTGGTGCGCTTCGGCCTTGCGCAGGAATGCCAGCTTGAGCACCGATTCGGAAGAATCTGCAACGTCGAATCGCAGTTCTGCAAGGCCCAGCAGTCTCGCCACCAGCGGCTGGGCGATGTCGATGCCCTGCACCTTGTCGATCCGTGCCTGCTTCTGGCTGCGGAAAAGCATCCCCGCATTAACGTACACATGCGTGCCGGTGAGCTTGTAGCGGGTGAAGTACCACGAAAGGAAATAGAAGATGAGCACCACGAGAAGCGCGATGCTTGCACCTGCCACGGTCCAGACCAGCCGGTCTCCGGTGAAACGCTCAGACCATGACAGATCGTCGGTGTTCTGCCAGTAGATGTAGGCCAGGCCGACCACGGCCAGCCAGCCATGGACAAAAGGGCTGGCCGGGTGCACGCGCTGCCAGGATTCGCCGGTCTCAGCAGCAGCCGCTTCTTCGGGCTGGCTCATAGCATTTTCTCTTCGCCCGCAGCCACCAGGCGTTCACGCAATGCCTGGCCCTCAGCCTCGGGCAGTCCGAAAACGTGGGCGGTAGCAGCACTGCCGGCGGTATTCAGCGTCAGCCTGCACAGCCCGTAGCGGCGCTCCAGCGGTCCGCTGTTGACCTCGACATACTGCATGCGGCCGTAGGGGATGACAACCTGCTTGCGCCACAGCACTCCTGAGCGCACGATGAAGTCCTCTTCGCGTTCCAGATAGCCCAGAGCCCGCACCTGCCGGCGGATGATGCGCAGCCGAAGCAGCGCAAGAGCCAGCACGAGCACCACCGGAATCAGCGTGACCCATAGCGGGTGGATCAAATCCAGCACAGCCATCAGCAGCGGCACCAGAGAGGCAAGCAGCACCAGCGACCAGGTGATGGCCCAAGTGGTCAGCTTGACCTTCACATAGTTCGGATGAGCAGGGGTGAAATTACTCGGTGACCACGGAATCGCTGTTGCCATCGGTATCCTCCGGCGGTAGTTTGCACAAATGCTGAACAATATACCCGATAACCACCATAAGAATCCCGGCTCCGGTCAACACCAGGCCACGGGTCAGTGTGGGGGTCAGCCCGTTTGCCAGCCATAGGGTGATGATGGCCGGAACATGCCACCCGGCGATCACCGCACCAGCATAGGCCGAGGCTTGGGCCAGTACCAGGGTACGGGCCGCGGCAATCGGCTCGAAGTCCGACTTGCCCTGGCTGGAACGCTTGACGCGAATCCCCAAGAAGAGGATCACTGCGCAGACTGCACCCAACGAGTACAGGGCAGAGTAGTCCAGAACTGGCGCGTACTTGCCTGCCGCGGTGAGCAGGCGCAGCGCAATCCAGCCGGCCAGGGCCCCGAGGACCGCGCACCACAGCAACCAGCGCAGCTTCAGCTTGGTCATAGCCGGATGATGTCCTTCGTGTCGGCGGCTTCAGCGGCCAGCCGGGAAACCAATTGGCCATCGAGCACGGCGTCCGGATCCATCCAGCTCCACGGAGCCAGGACGAATCCGCGAATCGCGGCGCGCGGATGAGGCAGGGTCAGTCGCTCATCGTCCATGCGCAGATGGTCGTAGGCGATCAGATCCAGATCCAGGGTGCGCGCCTCCCAGCGCACTTCGCGGGTGCGGTGGTGCTTGGCTTCGATGCTCTGGCACAGATCCAGCAGTTCATGCGGGCTCAACCCGGTGCGCACCTGGACTACCTGGTTGGTGTAGTCCGGCTGTTCTGGCGGGCCGCCCACCGGCTTGGTGATGGCCAGCGGGGAAACCTTGAGCAGCTCGACATCGGCGCCCAGCTCCTGCACCGCGGCGGCCAAGGTGGCCTGCGGATCGCCCAGGTTGGCGCCCAACGCGATGATCGCGGTGTGCTGCTTCTGGTGCCGGGTCAGCGAAATGGTGACATCGGTGAACGGTACCGGGATGGGTGCCTGCGGCTTATGCACCACGACGTCAATGGTGTAAACGCTCGGGTAGGCTGCGAGGATCGCCTCGGCGATTTCACTGCCCAGCTTCTCGATCAGATCCCACGGACCTGACTGGATCTGCTGGACTACCAGTTCGCTGACTTCGCCATAGTGCACGGTGTCAAGGACGTTGTCGCTGGCTGCTGCACGTGAAATATCCACATGCAGCACCACGTCGATGATGAATTTCTGGCCATCGCGTTTCTCATGGTCGAATACGCCATGGTAGCCGGTGGCCGAAATTCCGCAGACGCTAATGCGATCCATAAGCCTGCACGACTTCAATGGCGTCGCGGCTGCCCACCACATCGTGCACGCGCACTGCCCAGACCTTGTCACGGGCGCCCAGCGCGGTAGTCGCTGCGGTGGCCGCATCGCGGGCCAGCGGTTCGCGGCTCTTGGAGCCCTCGGCCAGCAGCTCGCCCAGGAAGCGCTTGCGGCTAGTGCCGATCAGAACGCGGTGGCCCAGCTCCTCGATGGCCGAAAGGTTGGCCAGCAATGCCCAGTTGTGCTGCGCATCCTTGGCAAAGCCCAGTCCCGGGTCGATGATGATCTGCTCGGGTGCCACGCCCTTGGCGACGAATTCATCGCGCAGCTGGCGCAGTTCCTGGACTACCTCGGCGACAACGTCGGCGTAGTTCGCTTCGGACACCATGTTCTGTGCGGTGCCGCGGCGGTGCATCAGGACGTAGGGAACACCGGTCTCTGCGATCAGCTCCGGCATGCCCTCTTCATAGGTCAGGCCCGAGACGTCGTTGATGATGTGCGCGCCGGCTTCGATGGCCGCCCGCGCGGTCGACACGTGCATGGTGTCCACGGAGATCACCGCACCGGCCTTGGCCAGCGTTTCGATGACCGGCAGGATGCGTTCGCTTTCCAGTGCCGGATCCACGTCCCTTGCACCGGGACGGGTGGATTCCCCGCCCACATCGATGATGTCCGCGCCGGAGTACAGCAGCTTCAGCCCCTGGTCGATCGCGGCATCGGTGGACAGGTACTTCCCGCCATCGGAGAAGGAGTCCTCGGTGACGTTCAAGATGCCCATGACCAAGGTGCGCCCGGTGGGCAGGTCTGCCAAGGTCTTCTTGCTGGACTTGCGGATTACTGGCAAGGGGCTGGTGTTCGGGCCGGTGCCCGGGATCGCTCCAAGCGACATGGGGGTTCCTACTTTCCGAGGATCAGGCTCATGGCTTCGGCGCGGGTGGCAGTTTCACGCAACTGCCCGCGCACCGCGCTGGTCACGGTCTTCGCGCCGGGCTTGCGTACCCCGCGCATGGACATGCACATGTGCTCGCATTCAACGACGACAATGGCACCGGAGGGGCTCAGGTGCTCCACCAGGGCGTCGACGATCTGAGTGGTCAGGCGTTCTTGGACCTGCGGACGGCGGGCGTACACCTCAACCAGCCGGGCCAGCTTGGACAGGCCAGTGACCTTGCCGCCCTTGCCCGGGATGTAGCCGATATGCGCCGAACCGTAGAACGGCACCAGGTGGTGCTCGCAGGTCGAGTAGAACGGGATGTCCTTGACCAGCACCATCTCATCGTGCTCGATGTCGAAGGTGGTGGCCAGGTGGTCTGCCGCGTCCTGGTGCAGGCCGGCGAAGAATTCCGCGTAGGCCTTGGCTACCCGTTTCGGGGTGTCTACCAGGCCGTCGCGGTCCGGATCTTCGCCAATGGCCTCCAGGATCTCGCGCACGGCTGCCGCGATCCGCGGCTGATCAATCTCTTGTAGTTCACTCACGCTACGATCCTAGTCGGTCGAGGAAGCTGCGCGCTCCTTGGGGCTTAATATCGGACCCTCGGTGTGCACCGGGCGGGCCTCATTGCTCAACCAGACTTCACGCTTCTCGCGCTTGACCAGATCCGAGAAGATCTCGGCGATTTCCTTCTGGTTCAGCGTCTCGCGCTCCAGCAAGGCCAGGGCCAGGCGGTCGAGCACATGGCGGTTGGCGGTCAGCGCCTGGTAGGCGTCATTGTGCGCCTGCTCGATCAGCTCGCGCACCTCCTGGTCCACCAGGTGGGCCATTTCGTCGGAGAAGTCGCGGCTAGCAGTGCCCATGCCCTGTTCGGCGGCCGAGCCGGCCAGGCGCACGGCACCGACCTTTTCGCTCATGCCGTATTGGGTGACCATCTTGCGAGCGGTGGAAGTCGCCTTCTCGATGTCGTTCGAGGCGCCGGTGGAAGGATCATGGAAGACGATCTCCTCGGCCACGCGGCCGCCCATGGCGTAGGCCATCTGGTCCAGCAGCTCATTGCGGGTCACCGAGTACTTGTCGGACTCGGGAACCACCATGGTGTAGCCCAGCGCGCGGCCGCGCGGCAGGATGGTGATCTTGGTGACCGGTGCGGTCTGGTTCATCGCCGCGGCGACCAGTGCGTGGCCGCCTTCGTGGTAGGCGGTGACCTTGCGCTCGTGCTCGTCCATCAGGCGGGTGCGCTTCTGCGGGCCGGCCATGACACGGTCAATGGCCTCATCCAGTGCGCGGTCGTCAATCAGGTTGGCGTTGGAGCGGGCGGTGAGCAGCGCGGCTTCGTTGAGCACGTTGGCCAGATCGGCACCGGTGTAGCCCGGGGTCTTCTTCGCAACGGCGTTCAGATCCACGGTGGCATCCATCGGCTTGCCCTTGACGTGGACCTGCAGGATCTGCTCGCGGCCCTTCAGATCCGGTGCCTCCACCGGGATCTGGCGGTCGAAGCGGCCCGGACGCAGCAGCGCCGGGTCCAGTACGTCCGGACGGTTGGTCGCGGCGATCAGGATGACGTTGGTGGTGGCGTCGAAGCCGTCCATTTCAACCAGCAGCTGGTTCAGGGTCTGCTCGCGCTCATCGTTGCCGCCGCCGATGCCGGCACCGCGATGGCGGCCTACGGCGTCGATCTCGTCAACGAAGATGATGGCTGGGGAGTTGGTCTTGGCCTGTTCGAACAGGTCGCGCACGCGCGAAGCGCCCACGCCGACGAACATCTCGACGAAGTCAGAACCGGAGATCGAGTAGAACGGCACCTGGGCTTCGCCGGCGACAGCCTTGGCGAGCAGTGTCTTGCCGGTACCCGGAGGACCGTAGAGCAGCACGCCCTTGGGGATCTTCGCTCCGACGGCTTGGAACTTGGCAGGCTCCTGCAGGAATTCCTTGATTTCGTGGAGTTCTTCCACGGCTTCATCGGCCCCGGCGACATCCTTGAAGGTCACCTGCGGCATGTCCTTGGTGATCAGCTTGGCCTTTGACTTGCCGAACTGCATGACCTTGGAGCCGCCGCCCTGGGAGCGGGCGAGGATGAACCAGAAGATGCCTGCGATCAGCAGGAACGGGATGATCACTCCGAGCATCGACAACAGCCAATTGCTCTCTACCGGCTGGTCGGTGAACTTGCCCAGGTTGGCCTTGTTGATTTCGTCAACGACCTGCTCGGCACGTGCGGTGGAGTAGTAGAAGCTCACCGAGGTGCCCTTGTCCACGCCGTCCACCTTCAAGGCGTCGCGCAGCTTCAGGTCAACTCGCTGGTCACCGTCGAACATCTTCGCTTCGGTGACATTGCCGCTGGTCAGCTGGTGCAGACCCACAGAGGTGTCCACCTTGGCCGAATTATTGCCAAAGACCATGGGCAGGAACAACACTACGGCGACAACGCCGACCAGGACCCAAATGATCCAGCTGTTAAAAAGCTTCTTCGTTTTCATTGATCCGCCAGGCCCCGCGCCTGGCGCATCCCCCTCACGCACTGCTCTGGCGTCCGGGTCACGCCACCTTCGATATTTCTCAACGCCCTAGTGGCGAGAAAAGTTCCCTACTGATAAATGTGCGGAGCCAAGGTGGCCACGCAGTCCAGGTTGCGATACTTTTCGGCGTAGTCCAGGCCGTAGCCCACGACGAATTCGTTCGGGATGTCCATGCCGACGTACTTCACGTCGATTTCCACCTTGGCGGCCTCCGGCTTGCGCAGCAGGGCGCAGATTTCCACCGATGCCGGGCCGCGGGATTCGAGGTTGGACTTCAGCCACGACAGGGTCAGGCCCGAATCGATGATGTCCTCGACGATCAGCACGTGCTTGCCCATCAGATCCGAGTCCAGGTCCTTGAGGATGCGCACCACACCGGAGGACTGGGTACCCGAACCGTAGGAGGACACTGCCATCCAGTCCATGGTCAGGTGGGAGTCCAGCGCGCGGACCAGGTCAGCCATGATCATCACCGCGCCCTTGAGCACACCTACGACGAGGATGTCGCGGCCCTCGTAATCCTTGTCGATCTGCGCGGCGAGTTCTTCCACGCGGGCCTGGATTTCTTCCTTGGTGTACAGAACATGCGTGAGATCAGCTTTGACTGCATTGGAATCCACGAGAATTCTCCTGATTCTAGAGGTGTGGTACTTACCTAGAGTGCCACATTTAGCGGAAGGTTGTTTAGCCGGTTGTGGTGAAAACGATCACCGATCTTCGCCTGTGGGCGCTGATCGCGCCGTCCAGCTGCACCGGACCAGCAGATTTGGACATGGGTTGGCCGATTCCAGCCAGCGCGCACAGCGCGGCCGTTCGCTCATGGCCCACATTTTTCGCACCCGCTTCCATGGCACCCAGGCGTAATACTCGCGAGCTGACCGCCACCGGGAGCTTGCGTAATTCCGGGAGCTGGAGACCGTGCTCATCCTTGGCTTTCTGGGCCCAATGGTCAAGGGCCTGCGCATCGGCGGCAGCCAGGTTGGCGGTGCGCGCCAAAGCCTGCCGAAGGTGTGTGCCAAGTTCCTGTTCCAGGAAGGGAAGAATGCGATGGCGGATCAAATTGCGCTTGTACCCGGTATCCGCATTGCTTGGATCATCCCAGTACTCGATTCCAGCGTGCCTGCAAATTTCTTCGGTTTGCGCCCGGGAAAGTTCAAGCAGCGGGCGCCGGTATGCTCCGCGCTGGGCCGGCATTCCGGCCAGCGACCGGGTTCCGGATCCGCGCACTAGTCCCAGCAGCACCTGCTCGGCCTGGTCATCACGGGTATGGGCGAGCATCAAGGTATCCGCATCGAACTGGGCCAGGGCCTGGTCAAACGCCTGGTATCTGGCGTCGCGTGCCGAGGCCTCGTCGGGCGAGGTCTCGACTTCGCTGATCAGCACCGGGTTCAAGCCCAATTCGCGGCACTGCTGCCCAGCGCGCTGCGCTGCCTGGGCACTGCCTGCCTGCAGCGAGTGGTCCACGATCACAGCACCGAAGCGGCCGGGCAGCGTAGCGGCGGCAATGGCCAAGGCCAGCGAGTCGGCGCCGCCGGAGATCCCGATCAGGTTCAGCCCCGGTGCGCTGCTGGCGCTGATGGCGGCACGGGCAACGTGCAGGGCGTGGGTCATCGGGTGCGCGCCCGCCAGCGTTCTGGGTGATCGAGCTCGTCGGCCGAGGGGAACATTTCGCGGTCGGTGAAGATTTCATTGAAGCCTTCGTAGCCGATCTCGTCGACAATGTGCCGCACGAACTTGGCTCCCCGCTTGTACTGCAGCGCCTTGGCATCCAGGCCCAGCACCTTGCCCAGCAGGATCGCCAGCGCCGAACGGTTTTCACCGCGGGCTTCGAAGCGGCGGCGGATGGTCTTGATGCTGCGAATCGAGGTGACATCGTTCATCACCACCATGGCGTGGCCCTCCAGCACGGACATGATACTGGTCAGTTCACTGACTTCGGACTTCATGGATTTGAGGCGCTCGCCCAGATCGCGCATGGAGCTGGTGTTCCCGGCCAGCGGCTCAAAGGCCTCGGCCAGGGTCTGCTTCATGACCTCCGGGATCCATGGCGCGTGCTCGAATTGCAATCGGTGGGTCTGCTCATGGGTGGCGATCCACAGGTAGAAGTCGCGGGCGTTGACGTTCAGTTCCCCGCGGATCTGCGTGATGGTCGGGGCGTTGAGCAACAGGCGCGGTCCAACGAACGGGTCGAACTGGCCTAGCACCCGGGTGCCGAGCACCGAGAGCACTGCGCCCAGTTCAGCGCCGGCAATCAGCGGCACTGCCCCGGGAACCTCCTGGCGTGCCGCGGGGAGCATCGCGCTGAAATTCTGGCTGACCGCCTTGGCCCAGCCGGCACGATCCACCACCAGGGTCTGCGACGGTGCGGAGGAGGAGAGCTTGGAAACCTTCTCGGCTTCCACCAGTCCTTCGCCGGCGGCAATGCGCAGTTCTTCCACGATCCGGGCAGCATCCTGGGACTGGATTTTCGGCCCGGCAGGCATCAGGGTTTTTGCGGCCTTGGCCGCCAGCTTCCAATCGACGAACTGGTTCATTTGCTTCTCCTGCGGCTTCTAGACCCGGCAGCCACAGCCGCGGATGGCGGTGACAGCAGAGTCAATGGTGGGCTTGTGAGGTGCGAGTGTTCCGTTGGGTTGGTTGGCAAAAATGGAGAAGGCCAGCAGCCTGCCATCTTCGGTCATGGTCATGCCGGTCAGCGTGGCCACCCCGGTCAGCGAACCGGTCTTGGCCCTGACCAGGCCCAGGGTCTCGGAGCCGCCCAGACGGTTCATCAGGGTGCCGTTGTAGCCGGCGACCGGCAGCGAATAGACCACTTCGCGCAGTTCCGGCTTCTTGCTGGTGGCCGCCGAACGCAGTACTGCGGTCAGCGACGCCGGGGAAATCTTGTTCTTGGCCGCCAGTCCGCTGGTATCGAAAAGCGCCAGGTCCGAGGCTCCATGCTCCTGGGCAACAGCCGCTACGGCTGCTCCGGCCTGCTCGGCAGGCATTTGGCGGTTCAAGGCAACCAGCCTGCCCATGGTTTCGGCGATGTAGTTATCCGAGACCAGCAGCATGTGCTTGATGACATCGCGCAGCGGAGCCGATTTCACTTCGGTGATCTGCTGCCCGCCGGCATAGGGGCCGCGGCCGCCTTCAGTGACCTTCACCCGTTCGGCCAGGGCTTTGGCGAAGACCTTGCGCACTTGCTGGGCGGCATCTGACTGGTAGGCGGTGCTGGTGCTTTCACCGGCGCGCCCGGCGTAGTGCGCGATCGGGTAGACCTCGCCAATGTTGTTGGAGGTGAACAGCGATTTGTCCCAGGCCGGGTTGTTGCGGGCGTCGCCGAACAGGGAATCATCCAGCCACAGCTCGACCTCTTCGATGCCGCGCTTGTCGAGTTCGTCTGCGGCCTGCTTGGCCAGGGTGGCCAACCCGGCATAGCCCTTGGGGTGCGTTGGGTCGGATTCGCGGTCACCCAGCAGCACATCTCCCCCGCCACGCAAGACCAGGGTGCCGCCGTCGAGCAGCACGCTGGTGGACAGCTGGGTATCTCCGCCGAGGGCATCCAGGGCGGCAATGGCGGTGACAACCTTCAGGCTGGAGGCCGGGGTGCCATTTATTTCGGAGTTCCTGTCATACAGGACGTTGCCGGTGGCCACGTCCACCACCTGGGCGTTGAACGATGTCTTATCAGACTTGTCAGCCAGGATGGCATCCAGGGATGCGGTGAGCACAGCAGGGTCTGGCTGTGCCGCGTTGGGATCCAGATCCTGCACGGCGACTGGGGACGCTTCGGCCAGCTGGGCGCTTGCCGGGATGTAGGAAGCTTCGGGCTCTCCGGTGAAGAATCGCGGGGCCAGCAACATCGCGACGATGACTGCAACCATGGCAACAATCGCCACCCCCAACGTAATCGCGCGTCGGGCGGCAGTGTTCATATGGTTACATTCCTCTCGAAGTTTTATCCATCAGGCGCAATGGGGCGATACCCTTATTATCGGATATCCCTAAGACTAGTTTAGGAGTGTGCTTTTCATGAGCCACGACGTTACCATCGAGATCCCTACCGGATCGCGCGTCAAGTACGAGATCGACCACGAGACCCACCGCCTGCGCCTGGATCGCGTGCTGTTCACCTCGATGCAGTACCCAACCCACTACGGCTACTTCGACGATACCTTGGGCGAAGATGGCGATCCATTGGACGCCATGGTTTACATCCCAGGTGTTGACCTGATCCCAGGTGTTGTTGTCGAAGCTCGCCCAATCGGCGTATTCAACATGACCGACGATGGCGGTGGCGATGCCAAGCTGCTGTGCGTTCCTGCCGACAAGCGCTTTGACCACATCAAGGAACTTGAAGACATCGATGAATGGCTGATCAAGGAGATCGAGCACTTCTTCACCCGCTACAAGGACCTGGAACCGGGCAAGTGGGTCAAGGCTGAAGGCTGGGAAGGCCGCGAGGCTGCCGAAGCTGAGCTGGCTCGCTCCATCGAGCGTTTCAAGGCCTAGCCACTAGGCGTAAGCTGAAAATGGCGGTGACCCCGGAAACGGGGTCGCCGCCATTGCTTTAATTTTCGGGGTCGTCCTGGAAGACCCGGACTTCTTGGGCGCAGCGGCAGGCTGCCGCAAACTTCGCGGCCCAGGCAACCGCCTGCTCATAGCTGGCCAGTTCGAGTACCGCGTACCCGCCCTCGATATGCGCGGTCTGCCGATAGGTGCCCTCACGGAGCGTGCCGTCTGATTCCACCATGACCGCAGCGATGCTTTCGTCAATGCCGCCGCCGAAAATCCAGCCTCCTGCCGCTTTGGCTTCACGCAGAACTTCATGGGCTGCGTGCGCAACGGCTTCCAGATCGCTTTCCGGAAATTTCATGGCCGGGCTGGGGAACGAAATGAGGTACTTGGACATGGCTGCTCCTTTGGATGAGGCCGCTTGCTGCGCCAAGCGTAGTCCTGCGCGGCGCTCGTTTCTAGGATTCGGGAAGCAACCCGGTCAGTACGTCTTCCTGGGCGGAGACTTCCGAGGTTTGCACGTCCCTCAGCGTCTTTTCCAACACGCGAGTGCGGGTGCCGGCCGCGCTGACGGTATTCTGCGCGGCCGAGAGCTGCTTGCCCAGCTTGTCCCAGACATCCCCGTATTTGCGGAACTCTTCCTTGGCCGCAGAAAGCACCTGCCACACTTCGCTGCTGCGCTTTTCGATGGCCAGCGTGCGGAAGCCCATCTGCAGGGAATTGAGCAGGCTCATCAGGGTTGTCGGCCCGGTAACCAAGACCCGGTGCTCGGTCTGCAGCTTGCTGGCTAGCCCCGGGCTGCGCACGACTTCTGCGAAGAGCCCTTCGGTGGGCAGGTACATGATTGCGAAATCGGTGCTGTATGGCGGGGCGATGTATTTGCTGGAAATCAGCTTGGCCTGCTCGATAATTGCCCGATCCAGGGCCTTGGCCGCCGCATCGATGGCGGTTTTCTCCCCGGATTCCTGGGCATCGAGCAGCCGTTCATAGTCTTCTTGCGGCAGCTTGGAATCGATGGGCAGGTAGATGGTCCCGGCTTCGCGTCCGGGCAGGATCACCGCGAATTCCACGCTCTCGCGGCTGCCGGGCACCACGGTGGCATTCTGTTCATACTGCTCCGCGGTGAGGATGTCTTCCAGCTGGCGTGAGAGCTGCACTTCTCCCCAGGATCCGCGGCTTTTCACATTGGTGAGCACGCGCTTGAGCCCACCGACGTCCTGGGCCAGCGACTGCATCTCGCCCAGACCTTGCTGGACCATTTCCAGCCGTTTGCTGACCAGCTCGAATGATTCGCCCAGGCGCTTCTCCAAAGTGCCCTGCAATTTCTCGTCCACGGTCTCGCGCATCTTCTCCAGCTTGGCCTCGTTGCCGGAACGCAGCTTGTCCATTTCCTGCTGGAGCAACGCCTGGACCTGCAGATGGCGGTTGGCATTGGATTCGGCCATCGCAGTGAGCTTGGAGTCGATATCGGTGCGGACCTCCCCCATGCTCTGGCGCAGCTCGGTGCGCTGGATTCCCAACTCTTGGCGCAGTTCCGCGTTGGCGGAGCGAACAGCTTCGGAAATCTGCGCCTCATCGCTGCCCGCAGTCCGGCGGATCAGCAGCAATGCTATGCATACCGTTGCGAGAATATTTAAGATGACAAGGACCAATACTGCGATAACCATGTGACTCCCACCAAAATCTTGGATTGCACCGACACCAAAGGTCTACCAGCGGGCACCGACAGTTTGGGGACATAATGGAACTATGCATATTCTGGTCACCGGCTTCGAGCCCTTCGGCAAAGACTCATTCAACGCCAGCCAGGAGGCCGTCAGCCAGCTGCCAGGGCAAATATCCAATCATCGAATCACTACCGCGATCCTTCCGGTGTCTTTCAAGCGATCCGCCCAAGAACTGGACCACCTGCTGGCAGAACATCGACCTGATGCTTTGATTTGCGTCGGAGAAGCCGGCGGCCGCGATGCGATCACTCCGGAAGCCCGAGGTGCGAACCTTGATGATGCCCGCATCCAGGACAACGATGGGGATCAGCCGCGCGCTGCGGCCATCGACCCTCGAGGTCCAGATTTCCTGGAAGCGTCATTGAATCCTGCGGCCGCAGTGAAAATGATGCTGAATGAGGGATTCAAAGCCGAACTCTCCACAGATGCCGGACGATTCGTCTGCAATCACGTGGCCTATCTGGCATACCGCCAGCCAGTCCCCTCGCTGTTCATCCATGTGCCCGCACTTCGTCCTCACGGTGTCGAGGCTACCGTCGGCGCTGAAACCGATCCCGGCGCACGTAAGCGTTCCAAGCTAGAAGTCGGACAGCTGCCACGGGCCTTGGAAGCGGCAATACGCGGCGCCTGTTCCATCCAAGAAGAAACGAGCGCAGAGAACACTGGAGATGTGCACCAGTGAACAACAACCCGACCCGATGGCTCATCTTCTTCTCGATCATCATAGGTGCGTTATTCATCGGCACCTTTGCCTTGGTTGCTACAGGCATTCCGGCTCAATGGCTGAACTGGGACTAGTAATGTGACAAAGAAATCCAAGCGCAATTCCCGCGGCCGCGCGGCTCACAGATAGCCTTGGAATCATCATGACCCTGTACAACCTCACCCCATTCGAGCAACTGCGCGCCGGAAGACTTTCGCTGCGCTTAACCAATCTATTCATTGGCCTGCTGCTGTTCGCGCTGGCTATGGCGCTTTTGATCCGCGCCCAGCTCGGCGTGGACCCCTGGGATGTGCTGCACCTGGGTCTTGCCAACCATATTCCGCTGTCACTGGGAACCATCGTGATCCTGGTCGGTTTCGCGGTCCTGCTCGCGTGGATTCCGCTGAAGCAGTGGCCTGGCCTGGGAACTATCGCCAATGTGCTGGTCATTGGACTGGGACTGGATTTCTTCTTGTGGGCCATCCCAGATGTCCACGGACTTGGCTGGCAGATCGCCGTACTGCTCGGCGCGATCATCATCAACGGACTGGGCGGAGCACTGTATATCGGCTGCCATTTCGGACCGGTCCGCGTGATGGGCTGATGACCGGATTGCACCTGCGCACCGGGAAATCCATCCGACTGATCCGCACGGTCATCGAGCTGTCCGTGCTGGCCATCGGCTGGCTGCTGGGCGGGCCGGTAGGCGTGGGCACCGTGGCTTATGCGCTGCTGATTGGACCGGCCACGCAGTTCTTCTTCAAGTACACGATCGTGACCCTGCCATCAACCCAGCGAGCCTAGCGACTTCAAGCTGGAGTCCTGCCGCCTGATGGAGCAGGTTGGCCAGGTCCTGTTCGCCGCGTGCGGTCGCCAGCTGTGCTAATTCACGCAAGGTTTCGGCGCTTGCCGCTGCCGCGAGGTAGTCGGCTGCAACCCTGAATTCAGCTGCTTCTGGCGCATTCTGCGTTGCGGTGGCGGAATCCAGCTGGCCCACTTTTTCCAGCACACCAGCCATCGCTGCTCCTTCAAAGTTTCCGGTACCAGCCTATCGGGCTGCCACCTGCCGCGTCACTTCCGCCATTTGCAAGACAATCCCGGACTTGCACGCAATACTGGAAACATGTTTGTCGTTGCGCTCAGCCCCCGGCCCCGCTCGGTCACCGATGTTGCAGCCGCCAGCGAGCAATTGTGGGACCAGCTCTCCGAAGTGGACACCCATGCCCCGTTCACCGCAGTGAGCGGGCAATTGCTGCTGGGCGTGCCCAAGGATCCCGAGGCCGCAGTAGATGCGCTGATGCGGGTGACGCGGTTGAATTTCTGCAATATCGGGCTGGGCATCGGCAGCCTGTATGAGCCGGTGCCAGCCGAGGCGGACCTGGTGGAAGGCAAGGCAATGCGCCGCGCGCTCGGTGCCCTTGAGGCGGCCAGCCATCGCGGGGAACGCGTGCCGATCTGCGTTTCCTCGGGCACCGATGAAATGGATGCTGAGCTGGAGGGGCTGCTGCGCATGCTCGGCCATTGGATCCGCACCCGCACCGAAGCCGAATGGTCCGTAGTGGATCTGCTCACCCCGGGCGTGCGCGGCCAGCAGAAGGCGGTGGCCGAGATTTTGGGCATCACCCCGCAAGCGGTATCAGCCGCGATTGTGCGATCGGGCTACAACGATGAGCTCGGCGCCCGGGCAGCCATCTCCCGGTTGCTGGAATTCACCGACCAGCTCTAAAAGGCGTCACGCCGCAGGCTAGTCCTGCAGCAGTTCTTCGAGGACGATCGCCAAACCGTCGTCGTCGACGCCCTCGGTCACAGCATCCGCTGCGTCCTTGACCTCGTCTGGCGCCTGGCCCATGGCCACGCCGTGGCCAGCCCACTGGAGCATTTCAATGTCGTTGCGGCCATCGCCCACGGCCAGGGAATCGGCCAGGTCGAACTTCAAGATGGCGCGCAGTCGCTCCAGGCCGCTGGCCTTGGTGGTGCCGTCGGCGGCGATATCCAGCCAAGCGGTCCAGCCTACCGAGTAAGTCACCCCGGATAAGCCCAGGCCCTGCACTGCATGGCCGAACTCCTCGGCAGTATTATCCGTGGAGAACACGACAACGCGCACGGCCTTGTTCTCCAGCAATTCATCGAAATCCACGACCTTGGTTTCGGCACCAAAGCTGGCATCGCCAAAAGACTCGTTGGAAAGGAATTCGCCGCGCTCATTTTCCAGCGCGTACTTGGCTTTGGGCAGCTGCTTCCATAGCGCCTTGAGCGCTGCTGAAGGATCGAAGACCTCGCGGTGGATCACTTCGATATCTGATCCGGTGACCTTGGCGAGCACACCGCCATTGCTCACGACCACATAGCCGTGGTCGATGCCCAGCTCTTCCATCACCGGCAAGGCGGCCCCGAGGGAACGCCCGGTGGAAATGACCACTTCGTGGCCTCGTTCCACCACTGCCCGGGCCGCATCGCGTACCCGCTGGCTCATCTGTCCTTGGTGGTTGACGATAGTTCCGTCAACATCAAGGCAAATCATCAATTTCTGCTTATCGAGTCGGTCGTCGTTGCCGATCTTTGTCATTACTGTCATGGCTCAAGTTAACCATCACCGCCGCTATTTCGCGATGACCCGCGGCACAGGAACACCTTAACAACGGGTTAAATGCAGTTGCCGGCCATCAGCAATGGATGACCGGCAACTTGCGGAACCTGATTTACTTGAGGACTTCGATCCCGCCAAGGTAAGGCTGCAGGGCCTTGGGCACGTTGACCGAGCCGTCAGGGTTCTGGTGGTTTTCCAGAATCGCGACGATCCAGCGGGTGGTGGCCAAGGTGCCGTTCAGGGTTGCCACCGAACGGGTCTTTCCTGGCTTGCCGTCGATGATCTCGCGTTCGCGGATGTTCAGGCGGCGGGCCTGGAAGGTGGTGCAGTTGGAGGTCGAGGTCAGCTCGCGGAAGGTGTCCTGGGTTGGAACCCAAGCTTCGCAGTCGAACTTGCGAGCCGCGCTCATGCCCAGGTCGCCGGCGGCGGTGTCGATCACGCGGTATGGAAGTTCCATGCGTCCAAGCATGTCCTCTTCCATGGCCAGCAGCTTCGCGTGCTCTGCCTCGGCGTTCTCCACGCTGGTGTAGACGAACATCTCCAGCTTGTTGAACTGGTGCACGCGGATGATGCCACGGGTGTCCTTGCCGGCCGAACCAGCCTCGCGACGGTAGCAGGAGGACCAACCGGCGTAGCGGATCGAGCCTTCGGCCAGGTCCATGATCTCATCGGCATGATAGCCGGCCAAGGCCACCTCGGAGGTGCCGACCAGGTACATGTTGTCGCGCTCGAGCTTGTAGATCTCGTCGTCGTGCTCGACATCGAAGCCGGTGCCCTGCATGGTTTCGGGGCGAACCAGGGTCGGGGTAATCATCGGGATGAACTCGTGCTCCATGGCCACGTCCAGGGCCATGTTCATCATCGCGATTTCCAAGCGGGCGCCGATGCCCTTGAGGAAGTAGAAGCGCGAGCCGGAGACCTTGGCGCCGCGTTCCATATCGATGGCATCCAGCTTCTCAGCCAGCTGCAGGTGGTCCAGCGGCTCGAACCCTTCGGCCTTGAAGTCGCGAACGGTACCTACGTGCTTGACGACAGTGAAGTCATCTTCGCCGCCGGCTGGGATGCCGTCGATGATCAGGTTCGGGATCGAGCGCTGCAGTGCGGTGCACTTGGCAGCGGCCGCGTCAGACTCTGCCTGGGCAGACTTGACCGAAGCAGCGAGCTCCTTGACCTCGGCAAGCAGGGCGGCGCGTTCATCGCCCTTGGCCTTGCCGACCTTCTTGGAGAACGCATTCTGCTCGGCACGCAGGCGCTCGTAGGTAGCAATGGTTTCACGACGCGCCGTGTCAGCTGCCAGCAGCTGGTCAATTAACGACTCGTCGGCACCGCGCGCGCGTTGCGAGGCGCGGTACATATCCGGATTTTCGGTGAGCATTTTAAGGTCGATCACATCTTAAGCGTAGCAATCATGAGTACGATGAGAGCATTATGCAGACAAATCGTGTGATCGTTTTCTCTGCCGTGGCTGCCGCAGCTGCCGCCGCGGCGACCAGTTGGTATTCGGTGCGCAAGCTTTCGCACTACAGCAAGCCGCTAGTCAAGCAGCCCGAAGCAGCGGAACAGGCAGTCGCCACCAAGGTTGCCATTGTCATCAATCCTTCCAAGTCAGGGGCTGAGGAAGCAAAGGAAGCCGTGGAGCGCGTCTGCGCCGAAGCGGGCCTGGAAGCCCCCCTGATCATTGAGACGACCAAGGAGAATGCCGGCCAGGATGCGGCCCGCGAAGCGCTGGATGCGCAATGCGACACAATTCTGGCTGCCGGCGGCGATGGAACCATCCGCGCCGTGGCGGAAGTGCTCGAAGGCACCGATGCTTCCTTGGGAATCCTTCCGCTGGGCACCGGCAACCTGCTGGCCCGCAACGTGGATATTCCCCTCGATGACCTGCACACCGCAGCCCTGGTTGCCGTGCGCGGAATGGTCCGGCGCATCGACGTCGGGCATATGAAGCTGAAGCTGCTGGACGGAGAGCAGGCAGACCACGCGTTCTTGGTGATCGCCGGGGTGGGAACTGATGCCGACCTGTTTGACGACACCAATGAAGAACTGAAGTCCAAGGTTGGCTGGCTGGCCTATTCCGAAGCCGGCCTGCGCCAGCTGCCCGGCCAGCGCAAGAAGGTGAGCTTCAAGCTGGCAGATGACGAGAACTGGCAGACCCGCAAGGTCCGCTCGGTGCTCTTCGCCAACTGCGGCAAGCTGCAGGGCCTGGATTTCGTGCCCGACGCAAAGATCGACGACGGGGTGCTGGACGCGGTGATCCTTTCGCCCCGCTCGGCCGCCGGCTGGACCTGGATCCTGCTCAAGACCGCCTTCCGCGCCAAGAACAAGATTCCGGTAATGAGCTTCTACCAGACCGCAGGGGTGTCGCTGCGCTGCGATGAGCCGATGAACACCCAGATTGACGGGGACCCTACCGGCCAGGTCAACGAACTGCAGGTCTCGGTGAACCCGAGCGCCCTGCGCCTACGCACCCCGTAACCTGCACCAAAAAGGCCTGGCCGGCTTCCCTTCAATCAAGGGAAACCGGCCAGGCCTTTGCGTTGCCTGCTTACAGGCGTTCGCGAAGCGACTTGACCCAATCGCGGGCTTCGCTGAACGCCGCGTCGGAATTGTGCGCATCGACAAAAGGCTCGACACCTTCGGCGGCCGGGTAGGAACCCAGGAAGCGCAGTTCCGGGGAGAGCCGGTGCAAGCCGGATAAGGCCGCAGCCACGCGTTCATCGGCCACATGGCCCTCGAAGTCCACGGAGAAGAAGTACTGCCCCAACCCTTGGCCGGTAGGACGCGATTCAATGCGTGAAAGGTTCACTCCGCGAGCGGTGAACTGTTCCAGGATTTCCATCAGCGCACCGGGACGGTCCTCTGGCAGCGGCAGGATCAGCGTGGATTTATCCACCTTGGTCGGTGCCGGGATCTTTCCGGGGCGGGTGACCAGGATGAAGCGGGTGACCGCTCCCTGGTTGTCTTCGACCCCGCGTGCCAGCACCTTCAGGCCGCGTTCCTGGGCCACCAGCGGAGAGCAGATCGCCGCATCATGCGGCGGTTCGGCCTCTTCGAGCGCCAGGGCGCCGGCGGCCGTGGATGAGGCCGGGGTGAAGGCCGCTTGCGGGATGTTGGCTTCGGCCCAGAGGCGGCACTGCGCCCAGGCATGCCCGTGGGTGGAGATCCGCTTGATCTGCTCCAGCGAATCGATGCCAGGGCGCACGGCAAGCACGAAAGAGATCGGAACGAGGATTTCGGCGACGATCTGCAGGGCCTCGCCCTGCGCGATCGCATCCAGAGTGGCTGAAACGCCGCCCTCTACCGAGTTCTCGATCGGAACCATCGCCGCTTCCACGCTGCCTTCGCGCACCATGGACAGGGCCACGTTGACGCTGGATGCGGGAATCCGCTGCGCATCGGCTGCCCCGGGAACCTGCAGCAGGGCCGACTCGGTGAAAGTGCCGGCAGGTCCCAGATAGGCATAGCTCATCGTACGGTTGGCTCCTGGCCGTTCTCGGCTTCCATCGGCAGGCCCGCTTCAAGCCATGCGTCGGAACCGCCGGCGATGTTGAACGCGGTGTAGCCCATGCCGGTCAGCCATGCTGCGGCCTGCGCAGAACGCCCGCCGGTACGGCAAATCACGTAGGTATCGACATCCGGGTCCAGCTCGCCCACGCGCTCTGGCAGGGTGCCAAGCACAACGTGGGTGGCCCCGGCAGCTCGTCCGGCTTCCCATTCGAAGTCTTCGCGCACATCAAGGATGAAGGCGTCCTTCGGGACATCGTTGACCGAGACAGTTTCGAAATCGCTCATGGCTGGCATTCCTCTCACATAGGGTGTTTGCTTATAAGACTAGTCATTTCCTGCGTCGAAAGCAGACATGTTTCCCTCAAGCACCCTGAAATTGCGAGACGAATTGGCCCGCGGCGAGCGTTCAAGCCGCGAGGTCACCGAGCACTGCCTTGCGCGCATCGAAGAGCAGGCGGACCTAGGCGCTTTCGTGCACGTGGCAGAAAATGCCATGGAAGCAGCGGCCGCGGCCGATGCGGCGCATGCCCGCGGGGAAATCGGCCGCCTGCACGGACTGCCCACCGCCTTCAAGGACCTGAACGAGGTGGCCGGGATGCCCACCACCTACGGCACCGCGGCCATGCCGACAACGGTAGCCGAACGCGACCATTCACTGGTGGCCCGGCTGCGCTCCGAAGGCGTGGTGATCCTGGGCAAGACGCAGGTTCCGGAGTTCGGGTTGAGCAGCTATTCGGAGAACCTCGTCGCTGCCCCATCACGTAATCCACTGGATCCCACGCGCTCTTCCGGCGGATCCTCCGGCGGGCAGGCCGCGGCCATTGCCGCCGGCATGATTCCGCTGGGACCGGGATCCGATGGCGGCGGTTCGGTTCGCATCCCCGCGGCGGCCTGCGGACTGGTTGGACTCAAGCCCTCATTGGGACGCATTCCCAGCGATGTCCTTGATGGCTACAACGACCCCATGGGAGCCCCGAAACTGGCAGTCTCCGGCCCGTTGGCCCATGATGCTTTGGATGCAGCCCTGCTGCTTGATGCCATGCGCGGCAAGGACCATTACCTGCCACTGCTGCAGGGAAGCTATCCCGAGCGCCTGTCCGACTTGAAAATCGGGTACAGCACCCATTCTCCTTTTGAACCGGTCTATGAGATTTCGCTGGCGCCCGAAGCCCGGGACGCCTTTACCCAGGGCCTTGAACGCCTGGGGCAACGCCACCGCGTCGAGCCAGCCGATCTGCACTATGCCGAGGATTATCCTGAAACCTTCGCGGCGGTGTGGACCAATGGGCTGAAGCACGTTCCGGTTTCCGATGATTCGCTGCTCGGTGAGCTGGCCAGGGACTTCCGCGGCCGTGCCGCTGACCGCTCGCTGGAACAGAGCCTGCAGGCCGGATCGAGGTTGAAGCAGATTGCGGCGGATTTCGTGCGCCAGTGGTCCGCTTTCGACGTGGTGGCTACCCCTGCCATGGCTTCGATCCCACCGAGCATCGGGCACTATACACAATCCACGGCCGATGTGGATTATATGTTGCAGTGCCAGTACGCGCCCTATACCTCGATGGTGAACGTCGCCTCAGTAGCTGCCATCACCATCCCGGTGGGTCACTCCAAGGAGGGGTTACCAATGAGTATTCAGCTGATTTCCCCGCGCTCCGACGAGGGGCTGCTGCTCGCGCTGGCCGCTCAGATACAGCTGTGACCTTTCCCATATAAGTAGGTACTCGGGTGGACAAAAGCGAAAAATGTTACGTATGTCTACTGCAACAACGAGCACCCAAGCTTCCGGGAAGACCTTCTTCGGCCATCCCGGCGCGCTCGCAAGCCTCTTCAGCGTGGAAATGTGGGAACGCTTCTCTTTCTACGGCATGCAGGGCTTGCTGGCTTACTACATGTACTACTCGGTCACCGACGGTGGCCTGGGAATGGACCAGGCCCTGGCCCTGTCCCTGGTCGGCGCCTACGGCGGCGCCGTTTACCTGTCCACCATTCTGGGCGCATGGCTCTCTGACCGCCTGTACGGTTCGGAACGGGTCCTGTTCTTCTCCGCTATAGCGATCATGATCGGCCACATCGGCCTGGCGCTTCTGCCTGGCTACACCGGACTGGTTATCGGCCTGATCTTCGTAGCAGTCGGCTCCGGCGGCCTGAAGGCCAACGCCGTGGCCCTGGTCGGTTCCCTGTATTCCAAGGACGATCCACGCATCGACGCCGGCTTCTCCCTGTTCTACATGGGCGTGAACATCGGTGGCCTGCTTGGCCCACTGCTCACCGGTTGGCTGCAGGTTGCCTACGGCTTCCACATCGGCTTCGCTGCCGCAGCAGTTGGCATGGGCATCGGCCTGGGCATCTACGCGGTGGGACGCAAGAACCTTCCGGAATCCGGACGCATCCCAAGCAACCCGCTGCCAGCCGCTGAGCGCAAGCGCTACGTGGTCATCTTCGCTGCCGTGATCGTTCTGATCGTCGCCGCTTTCGTATCCAAGATCGTGACCCCGGAAAACCTGGCAAGCACCATCGCCTACGTGGTCATCGCCGCTTCGATCATCTACTTCGCACTGATCCTGCGCAGCAAGAAGGTTGACGCCACCGAGCGCAAGCAGGTCTGGGCGTTCATTCCGTTCTACATCGGTTCGGCTGCCTTCTGGGCCCTGTTCCAGCAGCAGTTCACCTTCATCGCTGCCTACTCGGACCAGCGTCTCGACCGCCACTTGGGCAGCTGGGAAATGCCGCCGAGCTGGGTCACCTCGATCAACCCGGTCTTTATCATCATCTTCGCCGGCATCTTCGCCGCGTTGTGGACCAAGCTGGGCAAGCGCCAGCCGCGCACTTCGATGAAGTTCGGCCTGGCATTGGTAGTTGTGGGTGCGGCCTTCTTGCTGTTCATCCCGCTGGAATCCTTCGTGAAGACCCCGCTGCTGGCACTGGTGGGCATCTTGCTGCTGTGCACCTTTGCCGAGCTGCTGCTTTCGCCAGTGGGCCAGGCCATTGCCACCAAGCTGGCTCCGGCCTCTTTCGGCACCCAGATGATCGCATTGTTCTTCCTGTCGGTTTCGCTGGGCACCACCCTGTCGGGTGTGCTGGCCGGCTACTACACCGAGGGCAACGAGATCCCGTACTTCATCGCCATGGGCGGCACCGCTGTCGTCCTGGGTGTTGCCATGATGGCAGCTACCCCGGCCCTGAAGAAGCTGATGGGCCCGATCCTCTAGGCGTTCGATCATGCGAAAAGCGGTTGGTTCATTTGAACCAACCGCTTTTTTCATGCCCGGGGATTATCGAAGAAGCCCTTGTGAGAAGGTCACGTTGTCGTAATACGAGTCGTAGCCGAAGCCTGTGGATACCGCCCAGAAGAACCAGATCACCGCGGCATAAATGACGATGGCAAGGGCTAATCCGACCCATGAGGTGATCAGCCCGGCCAGCGATAGCCCGCGGGAAGCAGGTTCGCGCCGATAAGCCAGGTGTCCTGTGATGACTCCTGCCAACGGAACAAGGATAATGACAGAGAAGCCCAGCAACGACAAGATACCCAGCACCAGGGAAGCCACCGACAGGCTGGCGGACTCTGGCGGTCGTTGATAGGGGTTCTGCGGATACGGGTAATAGCTCATTTGCCCACCATTCTTCTATGGATCCGCGTTACGCGCATCAACCTGAAAGGCAATCTGTGGCACACCTTCGAGCTGGAGAACCAGCAACCGTATCCGACCTGATTAATCTTCAGGAGGTGCTCGATGCCTACAGCAGCATCACGCCTTCGGCCAGCAACCCCGGACAAGCGGTCATCTTCGGCACCTCAGGGCACCGCGGTTCCTCGCTGAACGGCACCTTCAACGAAGCGCATATCGCGGCGATTACCCAGGCTGTGGTGGACTACCGCAACGGCGCTGGGATCACCGGCCCGATGTACGTGGGCAAGGACAGCCACGCACTGTCCGAGCCTGCCTACCGCACTGCGCTGGAGGTGCTGGCAGGCAACGGCGTCACGGTGCTGGCTGAAGACGGACTGACGCCCACCCCTGCCGTGAGCCATGCAATCCTGGTGCATAACGCCGAGGGCGGCGAGCAGGCAGACGGCTTGATCATCACGCCTTCGCACAATCCGCCAGCCGACGGCGGCATCAAGTACAACCCACCGCATGGCGGCCCGGCCGAATCCGAGATCACCGGGCCCATTGCCGCCCGCGCCAATGAGCTATTGGCCAACGGCCAGATCAAGCGAGGCGAGCCAAGCGCCCGTCCGTTCGACTTCCGCGAGCTGTACATCACCGACTTGGCTGCAGTCATCGACTTCAAGGCCATCGCAGCCTCGGGCATTTCCATCGGAGCGGACCCGCTGGGCGGAGCTTCGGTGCATTACTGGGGCGAAATCGGCCGCCGCTATGGCTTGAATCTGGAAGTGGTCAACGAATCCGTTGACCCGCGCTTCGGCTTCATGACCCTTGATAAAGATGGCAAGATCCGCATGGACTGCTCCTCGGCCCACGCCATGGCCTCCTTGGTGGCCAACCGCGAGAAGTACGACATCGCCACCGGCAACGATGCGGATGCAGACCGCCACGGCATCGTCACCCCGGATGCAGGGCTGATGAATCCGAACCACTTCCTGGCCGTGGCCATCGACTACCTGCTGACCCATCGCGAGCACTGGCCAGCAGATGCGCAGCTCGGCAAAACCCTGGTCTCGTCGGTGCTTATCGACAAGGTGGTGGCCTCCCACGGCCGGACGCTGCGCGAGGTGCCTGTCGGGTTCAAGTACTTCGTTGAACCGCTGTCTTCAGGAATGGTCGCTTTCTGCGGTGAGGAGTCCGCTGGGGCGAGCTTCCTGGACTTCTCCGGCAAGGCGTTCAGCACCGATAAGGATGGGTTGATGCTGGCTCTGCTGGCGTCCGAGATCCGTGCGGTCACCGGCAAGAGCCCAAGCCAGCTGCATGCGCAGCTGGTCCAGCGCCATGGCGCAAGCTTCTATGACCGCTTCGATGCGCCGGCTGATCGCGAGCAGAAGGCGTTGCTCTCCAAGCTGGATGCCTCGATGGTGGCCGCCACCGAGCTGGCCGGCGACACGATTACCGCCAAGGTGACGGAAGCTGCTGGCTTCGCCATTGGCGGACTGAAGGTCTCCAGTGAGCACGCATGGTTTGCCGCGCGCCCATCGGGCACAGAAGACATCTACAAGATCTATGCAGAATCAACAAAATCACCCGAGCATCTGCAGCAGGTGCTGGCTGAAGCTCGGGTGATTGTTGATGCTGCGCTAGCTGGCTAGTTCAGCTTCGCGGTCCATGGATCGATGGCCACGGCTGGCTGCTTGCGGGTAGCCAGCCAGTGGCCCAGCCAGAGCAGCAGGAAGATCGGCAGGCCGATGTAGCTCGAAGCCATCTGCAGCAAGTTTCCATCCACGATCGCCTGGTAGTTCTGGCCGATGATCACCACGATCAGGATGACGAAGGCTAGGACCGGGCCCAATGGGAACAGCGGCGCCTTGTACGGAAGGTTCGCCAGGTCTTGGCCGCTGGCGATATACGCCTTGCGGAACTTGTAGTGGCACACCGCGATACCTATCCAGGCGATAAAGCCGGAAAGGCCGGATACGTTCAGCAGCCACGTGTAGGCCGAACCCTGTCCGACAATGGCGGTCAGGAAACCAAAGAGGCCTACCGAGGCGGTCAAGAGCATTGCCGGCATCGGTACGCCGCGCTTGTTCAAGCGGGCAAAGATCTTTGGTGCCTTGCCGTCGAGCGCCATCGAATAAAGCATGCGTGATGAGGCATATAGTCCGGAGTTGCCCGCCGAGAGGATGGCCGAGAGGATCACGGCGTTCATCAGCGCAGCAGCGAAGGCCACGCCTGCACGCTCGAAGACCAGGGTGAATGGCGAGGTGGTGATATCCGAGGCTTCGGAAGACAGCAGCGAAGGATCCAGGTACGGGATCAGCATGCCGATGACGAAGATCGCGCCGATGTAGAAGAGCATGATGCGCCAGAAGATCGCCTTGATGGCCCTGGGGATATCGCGCTTCGGGTTCTCGGCTTCACCGGCGGCAACGCCGATCAGCTCGGTACCCTGGAATGAGAAGCCAGCGATCATGAAGACCGAGACAATGGACAGCCAGCCGCCCACAAAGGGAGCTTCACCATCGGTCCAGTTGCTGAATCCCGGGGTTGAATCCCCCAAGATGCCGAAGATCATCGCGACGCCGCAGATCAAGAAGACCACGACGGTGATGACCTTGATCGCGGCCAGCCAGTATTCGCCCTCGCCGAAGGCCTTGGCCGACAGCGCGTTCAATCCGGTGAGCAGGATCAGGAAGAGCCCTGCCCAGATCCATCCCGGTGTATCGGGGAACCAGTAGGACATGATGATGCCAGCAGCCACCAGTTCAGCGGCCACGGTGATGGCCCAGTTGAACCAGTAGTTCCAGCCGATCGCGAAGCCGAAGTGGCGGTTCACGAAGACCGACGCGTAGGTCTGGAACGAGCCGGCTACCGGGAGCCGGGCGCTCATTTCACCCAGTGACTGCATCAGGAGCAACACCATCATGCCGATCAGTGCGTAGGCCACCAGTGACCCACCGGGTCCTGCTTGGGCAATGGTGCCGCCGGACGCGACAAATAGTCCGGTACCAATCGAGCCGCCAATGGCAATCATCTGCATATGGCGTGCTTTGAGGCCACGCTTCAGACCGTCCTGAGACGGTGCGGGCTCAGTCATGCGTTACATCTCCTGATGCTTGAAAATTTCCAACCTATCCATCCAAGCACCCTGACAAGCTAAAACGCTATGAACCGCGCTACAGTAAGCGATCAATGATCTTTCGCTTAGCCCATGAATACGGAGGATATATTGCGCTCAAGGTATCAACGACGGTCGTTTTGTTGAGTTCAGAGCGCATCTGCGAAAGCCTGTCGAAACCATGCTTGCCGTGGTAGGCCCCCATTCCACTCGGTCCCACGCCGCCGAAAGGCAGGGTTGGAACGATCATCTGGGCCAACGGAGCATTATGCACAATGGAGCCGGCTCGCACCCGGTCAGAGAAAATCGACTGCAGGCGCGGGCTTTCGCTCATCAGGTAAGCGGCCAGCGGCGACGGCCGCCGGGCAATGAATTCGAGTGCTTCCTCGAAGGTTTCCACCTCGATCACCGGCAGGATCGGACCGAAAATCTCTTCGGTCATCAAACTTCCCTCGAGGTCCACATTGCGCATGATGCTCGGCGCTATGCGCAGGGTATCCTCGTCGTACTCGCCGCCGAAAACCACCTCGCCTTGCTCGAACATCGACAGCAGCCGCTCAAAGTGCTTGCGGCTGACGATGCGGCCAAAGTCCGGATGGGTGAGCGGTTCCTTGCCGTAGAAGCTGGTGATGGCCTGGCCCAGGCGCCTGATGAGCTCAGACGAGTCGCCCACGCTCAATACGTAATCCGGCGCCACGCAGGTCTGGCCGGCATTCATGAACTTGGCGTAAGCCAAGCGCTTCGCGGAAGCCAACGAATCGTTTTCCACCACGGCCGGCGATTTTCCGCCCAATTCCAAGGTGGTAGGCGTCAGATGCTTCGCGGCCGCGGCAGCCACGATCTTGGCCACGCGTTCGCCGCCGGTGTAGAAAATGTGGTCCCAGCGGGCGGCCAGCAACTCGGTGGAGGTATCCACGCCGCCTTCAACTACCGCGTAAACCCGTTCGTCGAGGTAGACCGGGAGGAACTTGGCCAAGGCGCCTGAGGTCGCAGGAGCCAGCTCGGATGGCTTGATGACCGCAGCGTTGCCGGCAGCAATGGCCGCGACCAGCGGTGCGAGCACCAGCTGAACCGGATAGTTCCAGGCGCCGATAATCAGCATGACCCCCAGCGGGCGCGGCTCGACCTTGGCCATGGCTGGCTGCAAGGCCAGCGGAACCTTGACACTGGTGGAATCCATCCATTCAACGAGGTGGCGCTGGGCGAAATCTATTTCCGCGCGCACCACGTCGATTTCGGAGAATTTGGCTTCGGTGGCACTCTTGCCCAAGTCCTCGGCCAAGGCCTGGACGAAGTCTTCCAGATGCTCTTCCAGCATCTTCTCCAGTGCCTTGAGCTGCTGCCGGCGGAAGCGTCGCGGATGCGTGATCCGCGTGTCCGCAGAACGCCGCAAATGGCTCAGAACTGTTGCTATGCGCGATGGATGCTCGTCCACCGGAGGTGCGGAATCACCGACCGGTTCGGGCAACGGAGTGGAAGTAAACAGACCCATGATTTGAGCGTACGTCACTGGGACTATTTTTCATCGTTTAATTCGCCGGAGGATTCAATATGTATCAAATAGTTGATACATTGATTTCCATGAACCAGTTCTCGGCGAGCGCCATATCCATCGCTTTCGTTGCCGCAATCATCTGCGTTTGGTTGCGTTCGGTGGCGCACAGGCGTGGAACACCAGCTATCGACCGGGCCCGATCCCACTCGTTCTGGTGCGCATTGATCGCATTCTTTGCTTCAACCTCATGGGATTTGTCCGAGACCTGGCGCGTTTCAATGACCGAGCCCAATTCAGGTTCGGCTCTCGCTGAAGCACTCACTCCGGGGATCTGGGTTCTTCTGGTTTACCTCATCGGCTTGTTCACTTGGCCCAAGGAACTCCAGCCAGTGCGCACCGCTTCATTAGAGGCCCGCAGCCTGACAACTCCATTTCCCAAGGCCCTAGGGGCTTTCGTTGGGCTTTTGCTGCTGATCGCGGTCGGCTCCCTGTGGCCGGCGTCCAAAGTCGAAGGGCTCGTTGGCGTTCCGGCCTCGGAATTCACGACCTTTGATTTTGACGGCATCTATTCATACACGTCGGAGGGTCCGTATGATGGGCGGTTGCCGGGCACACAGATGCTCCCGGTATTCATCGTGGCCCTGGCAGGGATCATCGTGGCCGCGGCTGTGATTACCGTAGTTATCCTGAAAAGACCTGCCTTGGCCGGCATCTCGGCCGAAGACAACCAAGCGTTGCGCACGGTCTGGCTCAACCGCTTGATGCGCAATATCGGCATCGTCTTGCTGGCCTTCACCGTGTCGGTGGTCAATTACTCGCAGGCTAATTCGCCGGATGGACAGTACGAGTTCGTTAGCTATGGCGCCCTTGCGGTCGCCCTCACGTTGCTCTTCTGGGGACCGCGCTCTACATTCTCAGCTCAATCCACCACCAGGGAACGGACCGCCTTCTCGCGTTTGCGTGATCAACTATTCACCTTGCAATACGTAACTGCAGCACTCACCTTGCTCAGCGTTGCAATCGGCTGGTCATTCTTGCCACTGGATGACGAGCTCCAGATGCCTACCAATGAGCGAACTACGTGGATCTTAATGATCTTTGCCGGTGCGGCTTTGAGCTATGCCGTTCTCAATGCGCTTTATCTCAGCTACGTCAGCACCGTGGCCCGGCAGGCGTCTGCAGCACCCAAGTACCACGCGCCCCTGCCCTTGTGGTCCTACATCGCCGCTGGCTTGCTGTTTGCCACCAGCACCTATTTTCTGCTCGATCCGCCGCTGGACTATTTGTGGGGCTTCGTGCCTCCAGGCAAGACAATGGTTGCAGGCTTGATCCTGCTGTTGCTGGCAACCCATCTTGGATTCGTCTGGTTCTCCCGCCGGGCAATTATTCCCTGGGCTGTCTCGTCGGCCGAAGAAATCTGGTACCGCAAGGTCCTGGAACTGCGTTCAATGCGTGTTAACACCAGTGCAGTGGTAGCCATGCTGCTCATTGGCTACGGATTCCCGGCCGGGCTGGGACTCTTTGCATTGCTCATCTTCGTTGTCCCAGCAGTCATTTTCCTAGAGCGCCCCGGTAGCGCCTTCGTGCGGGAACATCAGCCGGCAGCTACTTCATGAGCACGCAGATCAGTGTTGACCTCCAAGCAGCTACCCCGCCCTATGAGCAGATCCGCTCGCAGATTGCTTCACTGATCTCCTTGGGAGATTTGCCCTCGGGGAGCAAGCTGCCTACTGTGCGTGCGCTGGCCACGGACCTCGGCGTCGCTGCCGGTACAGTGGCGCGCGCCTACAAGGAGCTGGAAGCCGAAGAGCTGATCACCTCCCGGCGCCGGGCCGGCACAGTGGTCAACGAGCGGCCGCAGACGGTGGACACCAGGGAAGATCTGCTGGCCGCCGTGGATCGCCTCTGGGCGCTGGCGGCCGCGCAGAAGGTGGATGCGGCCACGCTCAAGGCCTTGGTGGCGCGGCGCGAGCGTAAGTAACTTGTCCTCGGAACCGGTTGTGCGTACGCTCTATGGCAGTGACACGGGGTGTCGGATCAACCGACTGAGATAAGACCCGTAGAACCTGATCTAGTTCACGCTAGCGGAGGGATGTCGCATGGCTTTGCATGCAGTTGCCCAAAAATACCGGCAACAATCACCTTTGGTTTTTTGCCTGACCAATACCGTCGTATCCAATTTCACCGCCAATGTCTTGCTGGCATCCGGGGCTTCCCCGGCCATGACGGATCTGCCCGGAGAGGCCGGCCCATTCGCGCAGGCAGCTTCAGCCGTATTGGTGAATTTGGGAACTCCAAGCACTGAACAGCTGACCGCCATGGAAGAAGCTGTGCAGTCGGCGAGCGCTGCAGGCACCCCCTGGGTCCTGGATCCAGTGGCAGTGGGAGCGCTTCCGGTGCGCACGGAGTTTGCCCGGCGCATTGTCCGGCAACGCCCGACCCTGATTCGCGGCAACGCCTCGGAAATCCTGGCCCTGGCCGGCCGGCAATCTGCTTCGCGCGGTGTCGATGCCTTGGATGAGGTTTCTGCCGCCTTGGCGGCGGGACGCGAACTGGCCACGGAACACGACTGCGTAGTGGCCATTTCCGGCCAGGCTGACGCCATCATCGACGCCACGCGTACCGTCTTGGTGCATACCAACGGAATTGGCTTGACCCGGATGACAGGTGGCGGCTGCGCCTTGGGCGCGGTCTGCGCCGGGATGGTTGCGGTCCACGATGACCCGTTCGAGGCCACCATCGCAGCCCACGGTTTCTATGGCCTGGCCGCGGAAAAGGCCCTGGCTGGCAGCTCCGGTCCGGGCAGCTTCGCAGTTGCCTTCCTTGATGCGCTGTCGGCTGCCGATCCCGGGGAACTGAAGACTTTGAAGTACGAGGAATTGAACCATGCATAATTACGGCGCTTATCTAGTAGCCAACACTGCCAGCTGCACCCCACGCAGCACCCTGGAAGTTATCGAGGGCGCCGTCGCCGGAGGGATCGGGTGGATCCAGCTGCGCGCCAAGGATGAAAGCGCCCGGGAATTCTTCGAGCTGGCCTGCGCGGCTGCCAAGCTCACCGAGGGCAAAGCCCAGTTGCTGATCAATGACCGCATTGACGTCTACCTCGCGGCACGGGCTGCTGGCGCAGCAGTGAACGGCATCCATATCGGGCAAAAAGATGTGCCGGTACAGCTGGCTCGCCAGATCATCGGCGAGGGCATCATCGGCTTGAGTGCTTCCAGCGATGAGCAATTGGCCCAGGCGAACAAGGTCGCCTCGGTGATCGACTACCTCGGTGTAGGAGCCATCCGCGCCACTCCGACGAAAAAAGACCATCCTGCTCCCCTGGGGCTGGACGGCTTTGCGCGAGCCGCTGCCTTGGCCAAGCTGCCCTGCGTAGCGATCGGCGCAATTACCCAAGACGATGCCGCCGCGATCCGCGCCGGCGGCGGCGCAGGCCTGGCCGTGGTCCGCGCCATCTGCAACGCCGAAGATCCGCAACTTGCCAGCGCGCAGCTGGTCGCAGCCTGGGAGGCCTCGAAATGAACATCCTATCCATCGCAGGCTCCGATCCTTCCGGCGGCGCCGGAATCCAAGCGGATCTGAAGGCCATTGCCGCCAACGGCGGCTACGGAATGTGCGTGATCACCGCTTTGACTGCGCAAAACACCCATGGGGTATCCGGAGTTCAGGCGATCAGCGGCGATTTCGTCCTCACGCAGCTCGAAGCCGTGAGTACAGATATCCGCATCGATGCGATCAAGATCGGGATGCTGGCCAACGCCGAGGTGATCCGCGCAGTCACCAGCTGGCTGGAAACTGTTGACGCCCCCGTCGTGCTGGACCCGGTCATGGTGGCGACCAGCGGGGATCGCCTGCTCGACGACGAATCGGCCCTTGATTCACTGCTGGATCGCGCCACGGTGATTACCCCGAACCTGCTGGAGCTGGCCAGCTTGCTGCGCGAGCCTGTGGCCCCTTCCTGGGACGAAGCCCTGCGCCAGGCCCAGCGGCTGGCTGCCAAGCACGACACGCTGGTGCTGGCCAAGGGCGGGCACCTGGCCGGGGCGGATTGCCCCGATGCCCTGGTGTCGGCGGGCGGGGTGCAGCTGGAGCTGCACGGAGCGCGCCATGCCACCAGGAACACCCACGGCACCGGCTGCACCCTTTCCAGCACTCTGGCTACCCGCTTCGCTGCCACTGGAGATTGGATCGCCGCGTTGGAGCAGTCCAAGTCCTATCTCTCCAAGGCCATCGCAGCGGCCGACCAATTGCAGGTGGGCAGCGGCCACGGCCCGGTCAACCACTTCATCGACTTCTTCGGCACCGCAGATCCAATGGGCGACTGGTGGCAGAAGATCCAGCCCATCCGCGAGGAAATCGACCAGCTGGATTTCATCACCCGGCTATCCGAGGGCACCTTGGACCGGGAAGACTTCCACTACTACATCGCCCAGGATGCGCTGTATCTGCTGCGCTATGCCAAGGTGCTTTCGCTGGCCAGCTCGATGGCGCCGGATCTCGGTGCCCAGCGTTTCTGGTCGCGTGGCGCCAACGGCATCCTCGATGGCGAGCTGCAGCTGCACGGCAGCTACCTGGACGAGTTCGCTGATACGCCCAGCGCCATCACGCTGAACTACACCAACCACCTGGCTGCCAGCCAGGAGAGCTACGGGGAGCTGATTGCCGCGATCCTGCCTTGCTACTGGCTGTACCAGGACATCGGCAAGCGGTTGGCGGCAGCCAACCATGCCGAGCATCCTTATCGGCAATGGCTGGAAACCTATGCATCCGAGGAATTCGATTCCGCCACCGAGCAGGCCATCGAAATGGTCCGCCAGGCGTTCGAGCAGGCAGATCCGCAGCTGCGGGCCCGCATGGAGGCCGCTTTCATCCGCTCCGCGGAACATGAGCGCTCTTTCTTCGCGCAGGCGCACGAGAACCGAGTAGACTTCTCTACGGCCTAAAACCCGCAGGGCCCGGGAAGAGGAATCATGAGTTGGAGCATTCACGGCAACGGCAGGACCATCACCCCAGGTGAGGTAGTTGCCCCGGATGAGCGGCTGCATTGGCCGCAGACCGTTTCCATCGGAGCCCAGCACATCCTGGCGATGTTCGGCGCCAGCATCCTGGTGCCAACCATCACCGGCTTCCCGGTCACCACGACCTTGCTGTTCACCGGCCTGGCCACCGTCATCTTCTTGCTGATGACCAGGAACAAGGTGCCCAGCTACCTCGGCTCGTCCTTTGCGATGATTGCCCCGGTCCTCTCGACCACCCAGTCGCACAGCATGTCCGGCGCGCTGGGCGGCATCGTGATGACCGGGGCCTTGCTGTTCGTTGTCGGGCTGATCGTGCAGAAGACCGGCACCGGCTGGATCCACGCCCTGATGCCGCCGGTGGTCATGGGCACCATCGTGGCGCTCATCGGCCTGAATTTGGCCAGCGCAACGCTGGTTCCCATGACCGAGTTCCCACTGACCACTTTCCTCACGGTGATCTTTACCGTGGTCGCGACCGTTGCGTTCAAGGGCCTGCTGGGCCGGTTGTCGATCCTCATGGGACTTCTTTGCGGCTACCTTGTTGCGCTGGCCCAGGGGCAGGTGAGCTTCAAGGCGGTTGCTGCCGCGGAGTGGATCGGACTGCCAGAATTCCACACCCCGACCTTCCACTTCGACACTGCGCTGATGTTCCTGCCTGCGGTGTTCGTGCTGATCGCCGAGAACATCGGCCATGTGCGCACCGTGGGCGTGATGACCAATCGCGACCTGTCGAAGTTCAACGGCCGTGCGCTGATGGCCGATGGCGCTGCCAGCGTACTCGCCGGATTCGGCGGCGGTTCGGCCACCACCACCTATGCCGAGAACATCGGGGTGATGGCCGCCTCGCGCGTCTACTCCACTGCGGCCTACTGGGTTGCGGCGATTGTGGCGATGGCCCTGGCCTTCCTGCCGAAGTTCGGCGCGCTGATCGGCACCATCCCGGTGGGCGTCATCGGCGGCTTGGGCATCGTGCTCTACGGCATGATCGGCATCGTCGGTGCCCGCCTGTGGATCGAGGCGAAGGTGGACTTCGGCAACCCGATCAACCTCATGACCGCAGGCACCGGCCTGATCATCGCGATCGCGGTAACCAAGGAGATCGCTTTCGGCCAATTCCAGCTCGGCGGCATCGCACTGGGCTCGATCGCGACCTTGGTGGTCTTCCACGTCATGAGCCTTGTCGCCAAGGCGCGCGGAAATGATTTGGCCGACTCGCAGAAACCTGCGAAGCAGTAATCAAATGCATCCAGCCGGCCGCCGTCACGAAAAATCGTGGCGGCGGCCGGCCGTTTTGCTTGAATTCCCCCACTGGTGTGGGAAGAGATCCGGAGCCGGAAGCGGCTCACGGCAAGATAAAGTAAGGACTCCTTCCAAAATGTGATTCATCTCCCATTCAAAAGCCAAAATTGGCCATTGTTGGTGGGGTCGAATCCGATAGCATGACTATTTGTGACTGCGACTACATCAGACGGAAAACTATCCGCACGGCTCATCTTCATCGCCCTCGGCGCGGCATTGGGTGGGTTTGTTTTCGGGTATGACTCATCAATCGTTAACGGCACCGTGGACGCTGTCGAGCACGAATTCGGGCTCAACGCAGTGACCATCGGTTTCACCGTATCTTGCGCCCTGCTGGGCGCAGCCGTGGGCGCTTGGGTGGCCGGCGTCGTCTCCGAACGCGTGGGCCGCGTGCGCACCATGCTCATTGCATCGATGCTGCTGCTCATCTCGGCCCTGGGCTGCGGGCTGTGCTTCGGCGTTGCGGACTTGATCCTCTGGCGCATTGTCGGCGGCATCGGCGTGGGCTTCGCCTCGGTAATCGCCCCGGCCTACATCGCCGAAGTTTCCCCAGCAGCCCATCGCGGGCGCTTGGGCACCATGCAGCAGATGGCCATCGTGCTGGGCATCTTCGTGGCCTTCCTCGTCAGCGCCCTGCTCGTCTTCGTCATGGGCTCCGCGGATGCCATCGGCCTGTTCGGCCTGGCCGCCTGGCGCTGGATGTACCTCTCGCTGATCGTTCCGGCCGTAGTCTATGGCCTGCTGGTCCTGCGCCTGCCTGAATCCCCGCGCTATCTCGTTGAGCGTGGCCGCTACGTGGAAGCCGCCACCGTGCTCACCCGCGATATAGGCATGCAGGCCGGCACCGAAACCGAAGCCAAAATCGAAGAAATCCGAGCTACTGTGCACATTGAACGCCGCCAGGTATTGAAGGACCTGCTCGGCCGCTTCGGGTTCCACCCGCTGGTCTGGACCGGCATCCTGCTATCGGTATTCCAGCAGTTCGTCGGCATCAACGTGATTTTCTACTACTCCACCACGCTGTGGAAGTCCGTGGGCTTCGCCGAGTCCGACTCCTTCACCATTTCGCTGATCACCTCGATCACCAATGTGGTGGCCACGATCGTGGCCGTGCTGCTGATCGACGTGATCGGCCGCAAGCTGCTGCTGACCATCGGCTCGGCAATCATGACCGTGTCACTGGGCATGATGGCCGTCGCCTTTGCCCAGTCGGTCACCACCAACGGTGCCGTCGAGCTTCCGGGCAGCTGGGGCATCGTCGCACTGGTCGCAGCCAACCTGTTCGTCGTCGGCTTCGGCGCGACCTGGGGGCCAGCTGTCTGGGTGCTCCTGGGCGAAATGTTCCCGAACTCCATCCGCGCATTGGCGCTGGGCGTAGCCGCCGCTGCGCAGTGGATTGCGAACTTCATCGTCTCCACTTCCTTCCCGGCCCTGGCAGAAGCAGGCTTGGCCTTGGCCTACGGCATCTATGCCTTCTTCGCCCTGCTCTCCTTGGTCTTCGTGATCTTCCTAGTCAAGGAAACCAAGGGGCGCAAGCTCGAGGAAATGACGCTTTAAGGGGCAACGCGGCCCCTAGCGGGCACTGCACGCAAAGAGGGAGGCCAAGAACCGGATCGGTTCTTGGCCTCCCTCTTGCCGTACAGGCTGGGTCTACCAGGCCTTCTTGGGCACTTCGACGCCGGCAACTCTTTGCAAGGACAGCACATGATCCAAACTTGGCCGGCCTTCCAGTGCCGGTCCCTGGTCAGGCAGCGGTACCACCAGAGCCTGCCCGGGTTGCAGGTCGATTTGCTCACCGCGTACCCAGATCGGTCGCGAGAAGTCGCCCTGCAAGGTGAACTCGATGGAGCGGGCCCTGAGTTCGACCGCGATCCGCATCCCCCGCCAGCCCAGGCTGAAGCTCAGCGACCGCCACTTTTCTGGCAGGCGCGGATCGAAGCACAGCCGGTCATCGTCATCGCGCAACCCGGCAAAGCCATAGATCAGCGCCGACCACACGCCTCCGGTGGAAGCCACATGGACGCCGTCTGCGGTGTTTCCATGCAGGTTGTCCAGATCCACGTTCAGCGCATGCTCGAAATACTCCAAAGCAAGATCCCGGTACCCGACCTCGGCTGCCAAGATGGACTGCACCGTGGCCGACAAAGTCGAATCTCCCGTAGTCAGCGGATCGTAGTAGTTGAAGTCAGCGAGTTTCTGCTCGGCAGTGAAGTCGCTGGAGCGCAACCACAAGGCCAGCACCGCGTCAGCCTGCTTGATCACCTGGAAACGGTAGATCACCAGCGGGTGGTAGTGAAGCAGCAGCGGCCGCTTATCCGCGGCGGTATTCTCCAGATCCCAGACCTCGCGATTCAAGAAATGCTCATCTTGCGGATGGATTCCCACTGATTCCGAATACGGAATATGCATGCAGTGCGCGGCCTTAAGCCACAGCAGGATTTCCTCTTCTTCCAGCGCATACTTGTCAGCCAGCAGCGCGTAGTCACGCGGACGCTCCTGCGCCATCTCGGTCAGCAGCTGAGCACTTCGGCGCAGGTTAAACCGGGCCATCACGTTGGTATAGAGATTGTCATTGACTACCGCGGTGTACTCATCGGGTCCGGTGACACCGTGGATATGGAACCGTTCATCACCGGGCTCTCCACGCCAGAATCCCAAGGATGCCCACATGCGTGCGGTACCCACCAGAATTTCCGCGCCACCAGCGAGCAGGAACTCGTCATCCTCCATCACGCTCAGATAGCGGTTCAGCGAATACACCACGTCGGCGTTGATATGGTACTGGGCTGTACCTGCCGGATAGTAGGCACTGGCTTCTTCACCGTTGATGGTCCGCCAAGGGAAAAGCAGCCCTGCTTCGTTCATGGTGCGCGCCCGGCGGGTGGATGCAGGGAGCATCGAAACGCGGGCCCGCAGGGTGTTGCGGGCCCATTGCTGATTGGTATAGGTCAAGAACGGCATCACGTAGATCTCGGTATCCCAGAAATAATGCCCGGAATATCCATTGCCACTTACGCCCTTGGCGCTGATCCCCAGGCCATCGGCCCGACCAGCTGCCTGGGCGAGCTGGAACAGGTTCCAACGGATCTTGCGCTGCAGCGCCGGGTCATCGCAGTCCACCTGAACATCGCTGCGCTCCCAGTAATCGGCAAGGAAGCGGCGCTGGGTGCGGAAGTGCTCGTCGATACCCAGTGGCACCAGATGCTTCAAGACACGTTCCGAGCGCAAGAGCATCTCTTGGGCTGGGTGGCGGCGGGAGGAGTGGTACACCACGAACTTGGAAACGCGGACGCCCTGGCCAGCTCCCAGCCGGGTGCTGATCACCTCATCTGCACGTTCATCGGCTGCCTTGCGGGAAATCGACAAGTCAGCTTGCGCCCCACCGGTGATGGCCACCTGGTGTTCCACCATCGCCGCCACGCTCATGCCAGAACCGGACACTTCATAGGAGATGCCCAGCCGGGCGTCCTCGGCAAAGGTTCCGGCAGGATTCAGCGGATTGGCACTGGCTTCTTCGCTCTTGCGCGGATCAACCGGTCCCCCGGCATCGGTCTCTTCTGGGGAAGCTACCGTGCGTGTTGAGCGGTAGCCAATCACCGAAGACTGGATCAGCACCTGCGCCGGAGCATCCAGCAGCCGCACATGGATATCCTGCACCGCCAAATGCCGGTCGGTAAAGGAAATCATGGAGCGGGACTTGACCTCGATCCGGTGTCCCTCAGCGGTCCGCCACAGCGTATGCGCGTTCAAGGTGCCATCGAGGAAGTCCAGGCGCAGGTCATCGCGCAGCATTTCGGTGCGTCCGACTTCCAGCGCCTCATCATTGATGAATACCCGCAAGGTCCGGAAGTCCGGGGCGCTGATCATCGTCTGGCCGGTTTCAGCCAAGCCGAAGGCGCTTTCCGCGTGGCGGATCTGCCAGACCTCGTGCAGCCCGTTGATGAAGGTACCGCCGCTTTGATCCCCCAGGCCCAGCTGTGCCGCACGTGAACCGAGGAAGCCGTTTCCCAAGGAGAAGACCGTATCTTCAGCGCCGCTGCTCTCGCGGTGCCCGGTGCGGGCGATGGACCAGGGGTCCTCCTCCCAAGCTTTCACCGCCTGCTCGGAAACCAGCTCCGAGAGGTCCTCGACCACGAAATCAGCGCCGGCTTCCAGCAGTGCCGCCGCGTTGTCTTCACGTGCCACGCCGACGACGCCGAAGCCGCCCGCACGCGCCGCGGCCACCCCGCTGGTGGCATCTTCGATGACCACGCACTCCTCGGGGCGCCAGCCCAGATCCGCCGCGGCAGCCAAGAAGGTATCCGGAGCCGGTTTTCCTGCTAGACCGCGGGCGGCAGCCTCCTGCCCACCGATTACCAGCGGGAAATGCTCTTCAAGCCCGGCGGCCTTCAGCACCGTACGGGCATTGCGGGAAGAAGAAACCACAGCCACATTCAGCCCGGCACCCAGGACCTGCTGCAGGTACGCCAGCGAGCCCGCGTAGGGATCAATTCCGTCGCGGTGCAGGACCTGGGTGAATTTATCGTTTTTCATATTGCCCAGGGCGCAAATGCTGTTGGTCCCGGCAGGATCGCTTTCGCTTCCGCGCGGTAATGAGATGCCGCGGGATGCAAGAATTGCGGCCACCGCTTCATAGCGCGGCCGGCCGTCGAGCAAGTTGTAGTAATCCTCAGACGTGTAGGCAGACACGCCCGGATGTTCGCTGAAATAAGCGGTGAAGAGTTCTTCCCATGCCTTGCGATGCAATAACGCAGTAGGGGTGATCACGCCATCCAGATCAAAGAGGACAGCTTTGTAATCACGGTGTCGGTACTCGGGACGAAATGCGTTCACAATCGAAATCCTTCGACTTGGGTGCGTACTGCGGGACGTATTCCTTACCGTAGCAACTGAATGCGCTTGCTTCGACATACTACGATAAGAATGTGGCTCAGTGGATAGATGTATGGAATTCCGATGACTGGCGTGAAGCAACCGCCGAGTGGATCGATGCTGCGTGCGAGGCCTACGGCATCCAACGCACCGCAGGACCTGATTTCTGGCCTGCCAATTTGCACCAGATCCAAGCTGTAGTCCAGACCGATGCCGCTGATCTGATCTTCAGCGCCAACGCTCCTGGACTGACCTCCGAAGCGGCGACTACCGTGACTGCCGGAACGCTGCTGCCTGATCGGGTCGTCATGCCGGTGGCAATCGACCGCATGGCTGGCTACATGCTCAGCCCGGACTACGGCCACACCCTGGCCGATCTGGGTGACACGGTGGAGAACTGGGAGCTGGCCATGGCCTCGCTCGGTTCCTTCCAGGTCGCACTGATGGGCCGTGAAGAAGAATTCTTCGATTCAGGGGTAACCGTGGTGGATCCACAGTTCCTGCCTGAGCAGTACGAACAAGCCCTGACCATGCATGTGTCGCTGGATTCTGCCCACCCCCTGCATGTGGATGGCTCCAGTGCGGACAAAATGGCTTCGCACATCGATACGCTCAAGAAGGCCGCGGCCACGTTGCATTCAGGGCCGGTTCCGCTGAGCCTGGAGCATGGAAACTTCGACCTTTCCCAGGTAGTGGTGCCAGCTGAGCCAGACGATCACGGCCGCATCCTGAATTTGGCGTCGGCGCACTGGGCGCATCCGTTCTCCTCGCTCAATACCCCATTGGCCGCCATGTGCGAGGCGTGGGGTTGCCAGACCAGCGATGAGCGCGTGATGAAGGTGCTCTTCGCGTACCTGGACCAGTTCGCTGCCTACGGTTCACCAGATGAACTCTACGACCTGATCAATCCAGCCTGCTTGGTAGCACCGCTGTCGCAGCACGAGACCTGGCTGCGCCTGCTGCTGGATGTCAGCGATGAGCGACTGCAGGAAAATGCCCCGACCGTGCTGGACACCCTGGATCTTTCCTAGCCAGCTGCGGGAGAACCGAGAACCTGCACCAGCAAGGCCGCGTCATCACTCATGATGGCGTCGGCCTTGCGGTCCATTAACAGCCGCATGGTCGGTTCGTCATCGATGACCCACACATGCACCTGCGCTCCTGCGCGATGGACCGCTTTGATGAAGCGGCGGGTCGCCACCGGAAGCGGGCCCTGCTTCAACGGCACCTGCACGGCCCAGTAGCTAGCCAGCATCCGCTTGGGCACCCAGCCCAAGAGGTGGGCGCACAGCCAGATGAGCACCAGTTCACGCTGTCCCGGCGAGCGCCGTATCGGTGCCGAGAGCAGGTGGCTGACCGCGGCGCTGCGTGCCGTGGAGAAGGCTGCCAGGGCAATGGCCCCGTGGGCTTTTCTGCGTTCAATCAGCGCGGCCAGCGGTCCGATGACCTGCTCGTCTTTTACATCCAGGTTCAGTGTGGCCTGCGGGAACGCATCGAGCAGGGCATCGAGGGTGCACAGCGGCTGCCCACCGGCGCGGATCTGAGCCAGCTGCTCATCGGTGCAGTCGTTGAAGTTCCCGCTGGCGTCGGTGACCCGGTCCAGGGTTTCATCGTGGAAGAGGTAGACGGTGCCGTCGGCCGAAGCGTGCACATCCGATTCCAGATGGGTGATTCCCAGATCTACGGCGCGCTGGAAAGCAATCAGCGTGTTTTCTTCATTCCAGGTGCGTACCCCGCGGTGCGAGAAGGCGTAGGTCATTTCAGCAGCTTCTCGATGATCTGGGCTACCCCGTCCTCAGCCAAGGCTGGTGCGCGGAAGCGGGCGGAGGCCAGTGCGGCCGGATGCCCGGAGGCCATCGCGTAGCCGTGGCCTGCGTATTCAAGCATCTCGATGTCATTTGGCATATCACCAAAAGCCATCACTTCATCGGCGGTGATGCCCAAGCGCTGGCAGTATTCATGCAGCGTCGTGGCCTTATGGATATCCACCCGCGACATTTCCAGCAACGATACGTCAAAGGCCGAGTGCGTGACTTCTACGAGGTCTGCCAGCTGCGGCTGCACCGAGGCATAGAACTGGTCGATGGGCATGGTATTGGAACGGGCAAGGAACTTCACGATCCCCTCGGAATCAATGGAATCACTAGCCAGATCCAATACTGCCTGCACCCCCGACTTGTGATGGCGGTCGGCAAAACCATCACCCAAGTGCAATCCCTTGGTGGTTTCGGCGGCAAAGGAGGCCTGCGGTTCCAGCTCCAAGATGATTTCGGTGGCCCGCCGGGCGGTGGCTGCGCTGAGCGTGCGCGACCAGATCACTTCATCTTGTTCCAAGTCGTAGAGCACCGCGCCGTTGGAGCAGATGACCTTGCCCAGCCCGCCGAAGGACTCGATGACCGGGGTGAGCCAGCGGAAGGGGCGTCCGGTAACAAAGACAATCTGGATGCCCGAGTCGCGCGCTTCGATGAAGGCGCGCTTGGTGCGCTCGGAAATGGTTCCATTCTGCGAAACGATGGTGCCATCCAGATCAGAGGCGATCAGCTTGATCATCTACAGCTCCTCACGGTGCGGCGGGTTCGCCCCGGCACGCTGCACGGTCACCGCGGCGGCCATCGCCGCGAATTCCAAGGCCTGCGAAAGCTCTGAGATTTTCAGCTGGTTCAGCTTCTCGCGGTTTCCCGCGCCAATCATCTGGTGCTCGGCCAGCCAGCACAGCAGCGCGGCGGTGAAGGTATCCCCGGCCCCCACGGTGTCGGTCACCTCAACGGACGGCGAAGTGAATTCGGCATCCCCGGCCCGCACCACGCCCCACGATCCTTGGGATCCGGCGGTGGACACGACAATCGCCGGCCCCATATCCAGCCAGGCGCGGGCTGAATCGCGCACCGAGCGCATCGGGTACAGCCACTTCAGGTCGATACCGGAAACCCGCACCACGTCGGCCTGGCCGACGAATCGTTCAACCTCGGCTACGGTCTGGGCGTGATTGGTGACCAGCGATGGGCGCAGATTCGGGTCATAGCTGATGGTGGCGTGGGTGCGTGCGGCCGAGAGCAGCGGCAGCAGTTCCTCGGGGCTGAACAAGGTGGCAATGGAGCCGGTGTGCACCAGCTCGGCGTCCTGGGCCAGTTCCGGGCCAATGGTCGGCATCTGCCAGTAGGCGTTGAAAGCGAAGGCCGCACCGCCAGCCGGATCCAGGATGCCATGGGCGATCACGGTGGCCTCGTCATCGGCGCCGCCGAGGTAGGCGACGTTATTGTCCTTGAGGTATTCCTCGATTTTCCGGCCCTTGTCGTCGGCGCCCCAACGAGAAATCAGGGTACCCGGGTAGCCCAGGCGGGAGAGCGCAACCGCGACGTTCAACGGACTGCCGCCAACGAACTCCTGGGCTGGGGCAATGCCGGAGGCCAAGACGTCAACGAGGGCCTCGCCGATCACGGTCGGGTTCATGCTGCTCCTTCAGTAGTGCAGTGGGGACAGCGCGCGTACGCAGGCGGCCCATTGGCTGCTGCGCGGATCGATCCACGTGTAGTGATCGCCGGCGAACAGTGCGAAGCTGTGTTCCTGTCCCAGTGCGGCGGCTTTTTGCGCTGCGCTGCGGGCAATTCTCAACGGAACATCGGCATCATCCCGTCCATGAAAGATTACGACACGGGCGCGCATAGGCCATAATTCCACCGGGCTGTAGGCGCTCAATGACGCGCCTGCGAGCATCTGGTCCACCGCACCATCGCTGAGCTTCAGGTGCTGGGCGCTTTCAAGGTCCAGCACCCCGGCCTGGCTGATCACCTGCGAGACGCGTTCATCGTGAGCGGCCAGCACGCAGGCCAATTGGGCTCCGGCCGAATGCCCGATCAGCGTGATCGGGCCTTCTTCCTTAATCAGGCCCAGCGCGAGCCGGGCATCGGCCAGCATTTGCGCTGCGCTGCCCGGCCCGCGCCGGTATTCGAGGTTGTAGGCAGGGATCCCGCGGGCAGCGAGATCTTCTGCCAGCGGCACGCCAAGTTCAGCGGTGTACTTTTCGCGCCAGTATCCGCCGTGGATGATCATCACAGCGCCTGCAGCGGTGATGTGCTGCGGTTCGTAGAACTGCAGGTATTGGTCTTGGCGCGCTCCGTAGTGCATTGCTGATGTTTCGGCTAGTTGCCCGGGAATTGCGGAGCGCGCTTTTCCACGAACGCGGCACGGCCCTCCACCGAATCAGCGGTCTTGAAGGCCTGCTGGAAGGAGTCTGCCTCAACCAGCAAGGCGTCGTGGGTATTGAGTCCATCCATGTCCATCAGCGCGTTCTTGGCATTGGCCACGGCGGTCGGCGCGACCTTGGCGACTTCCTCGATGGCCGCTACCGCCTGGTCAATCAGTTCCCCGGCAGGAACCACGCGGTTGGCCAGGCCAATGCGCAGTGCTTCGGCGGCCTTGATCCGTCGTCCGGTGAAGATCAGTTCCCTGGCCATCGCATTACCTACGCGGCGTGGCAGGCGGACCATCCCGCCGAAGCCTGGAACCAGCCCGAGGTTGACTTCTGGCTGGCCAAAGCTGGCCGACTCAGACGCATAGATGAAGTCACAAGCCAGGGCCAGTTCGCAACCGCCGCCCAAGGCGAAGCCATTGACCGCGGCGATCACTGGGACCTGCAGCTTCTCCAAGCGTTCGGTGACCGCGTGCATCTGGCGGCCGTAGGCCAGCGCCGCTTCCGGGTCCATTTCGCGCAGCTGCACGATGTTGGCGCCGGCGACGAAGGATTTCTCCCCCGCGCCGGTGAGGATCACGCCGCGGTATGCAAAACCGGTGCCCTGGAACCAGTCCAGGAAAGCCTCGAGGTCGTTGACGACCTCCTTGGCCAGTGCATTCAGCGACTTTGGCTGGTTGACAGTGACGATGAGGGCCGAGCCCTGGGTGCTCAGGCTGAGGGTATCGAATTGTTTCATACCCCTAACTCTCTCACGTAACGCGCGTCACCTATTGGATTCTCAGCGGTGTTTGCGTGGCTTCGCTTTGGCACCCTGCGGCCTCTTCGATGAGCTTTTGTCCTGCTGTTTTGCCTTAGCCTGAGCTTTGGCCTTGGCCTTCTTCTGCTCATTGATGCGCTTGGCCTTCTGCTCCTGGTTGCGCACCGAAGTCTGTCGCGAAGAACTGGCGGTACGTCCGCGGACAATTCCGATGAACTCTTCAAGCAGGGTCGTATCTTCGGCCACCGAGGGCCACGCGATGCCAACCTGCGTTGGCGAACCGTCTTCAATGAAGCGGACCACCACGTCCTTGCGCGCAAAGAGCCGGGCAATGGACTGCTGGGTGCGCAGCACCTGGGCTCCGGAAGCGACAACTTCCATGGCTACCGGAATGCCACCGGTCGATAGCGGGTAGTCGGCCAAATCAAGTTGCGGGAAGGACTCGACGGTTTCCAGGGGAACCGATTCTTCGAAGTACTCCACGTCGTGGTCTTTGCCTGCACAAACTACTTCCAGCTCTTCATAAAGCGGGATGACGTGCCTTGTTGCGTCCTTGGGTGATTCCCCGCGGTAGCGCACGAAAACTGCATCGGCTTCCCCGGTGGCCAGCAGGTCCAGGATCTGCCCCTCGTCTTCTCGCCAGACTTTCAAATCTACGGCGGGATACCGTTCAACGAAGCGGTCTATCCATTTGCCTGGGGTGACGCCGGTTTGGTAGGCGATTGAAAGTTTTTGCACGGGTTAAGCCTACGCTGTGCCGGATTAAATAGTGCAGGCGGGCACCGAGAAATCGGTGCCCGCCTGCACTTGGGAAGTCTGGGAGACTTACTTGTCGGTCTTGACGACCAGAACGTCGCACGGTGCCGAGTGGGCAATCGAGGAAGCTACGGAACCGAGCACGCGGCCCAGGCCCTTCATGCCTACGTTACCGACAACGATCATCGAAGCCTTGCGGTCTTCTGCATCGGAGATCAGCACGTCGCCTGGCTTGCCGCGGCCGGCAGCAGCGGTGATCTTCACGCCTGGAACAGCGTTCTTCACGTCGTTGGCAACGCGCTGGGCCAGCTTGCGGGCCTGCTCTGCATCGTCCAGGATCCAGGTATCGGAACCGATGGAGACGACCTCGGTGTTATCCGATGCGTGAGCGGTGATGACCACCAGGTCAGCGTCGAGCTTGACGGCGAGTTCTGCAGCCCGGCGGGCAGCGCGCTGTGCGGTTTCGGAACCGTCGACGCCTACGATGATGGTTTCAGACATATTGCTCTCCTTTATATGAGTCATGCATTAAGTGATGGGTAACACTTTATGGCCTTCAGGCCACTTTAGCTTGTAAAAAGTCCACGGCGCGTTGCCAAGCGACGGCAGCCTGCTCGGAATCGTAATTGCCGGCAGGATTCTCGTCGTTGTGGAATGCGTGGTCGGCGTCGTAGTAGAAGTACTGGACTTCCGCCCCTGATTCCTGGCGAATCTGCTCTTCTTGCGCCTTGGCCTGCTGCGGCGGGTACATCTGGTCGAAGTTCGCGTAGTGGCCTTGGATGGCCGCGCGGACACCGGAAAAATCGTTGGGCACGCCCTGGCCGACACCGTAGAACGGCACCGCGGCAGCGATTTTTTCGCCTTGCTGCGCAGCGAGCTGCAGCACGAAGCCGCCGCCCATGCAGAAGCCAATGGTACCCAGTTTTTCGCTGGTCACGTGATCGCTGGCCAGCAGGTAATCCACCGCGCCGCTCAGCAGCTGCGCACCCTTGGCTTCAGGCAGCTGGGACATCATCTGCACAGCTTCCTCGCCGTCATGAGTGATCGATCCGCCGTAGAGGTCCGGGGCCAGCGCTACGAAGCCCAGGGCCGCCAGCCGGTCTGCTACGTCGCGGATATGGTCGGCCAGTCCCCACCATTCCTGGATCACGATGACCCCCGGACCCTTGCCGGATTCGGGAACGGCTAGATAACCGTGCGCCTGCGGGCCTGAAGAAGGGAAAGTCACGTTCTGATGCGGGGTCTTGTCCGTCATGGTGCCTCCTGCTGTGCGTGTGCTTCCAGTTTATGCAGGTCTGGGTGAGATTGGCATTGACCTGCCCCACATTGCGCCCAAGTTGTTCTATTTCCCGGCTGTGACCTCGCCGATACGCTCCAGGGCATCTACAACCAGGTTCCAGAACCCCTCGTGGTCCAGGTCCACGGCCACCGAGGTATTGCAGTCGGCGGATGCTGGTGCGCGGAAGTCGGTGACGGTCATTCCCAAGGTGAGCTCGCCGCGTAATTCGACACTGACCGGTGCCTTGACGGTTCGCACGATGTCCGGGTCGATCACGTACGCTACGGCGCACGGGTCGTGGACCGGCGGAGCGTCGAAGCCCTGGTGATCACGGTAGGCCTGGGCGAAGAAGTCCATCAGTTCGCGTACGAACTGCGAAGGCCCGGTGCCGATCTGCTCAATGCGCTGCACGACATCGGCGGTTGCCAAGGCCTGGTGGGTCAAATCCAGTCCGACCATGACCACCGGCCAGGCTTCGTTGAAGACGATGTGAGCCGCTTCCGGGTCGATCTTGATATTGAATTCAGCCACTGCCGACCAGTTGCCGGTGTGGTAGCCGCCGCCCATCAGCACCACTTCGCGAACGCGCTCGACGATGCGTGGTTCCTTGCGTACCGCCAACGCGATATTGGTCAAGGCGCCGGTGGGCACCAAGGTGATTTCACCTGGCTCGTGGCTCATCACCAGATCGATGATGACATCCACCGCGTGGCGCTCATCGAGTTCGATCGTTGATTCGGGCTGCGCCGGGCCGTCCATTCCGGAATCCCCGTGGACGTCTCCGGCGGTTTCCACCTCGCGCACCAGCGGTCGGGCGCAGCCTGCGGCGAAGGGAATGCCGGTGATGCCGGCAATGGTGCCCACAACCAGTGCGTTGGTGGTGACCTTGTCCAGGGTCTGATTACCGGCAACGGTGGTCACGGCCAAGAGCTCGATTTTCGGATTTCCGTGCGCCAGAATCATTGCCACCGCATCGTCATGACCCGGGTCGCAGTCCAAAATGATCTTGCGCGGGGCAGTATTGTCCTGGGTCATGGATCTTCTTTCGCTCTGCCAGCTGAGCGCCGGCAGCTTAGTCGTGGAGGGTGGATTATTATCCCTTGATAATTCTTTCGCGTCTGCACGCCACCGTCAAGCGCTTAACGGAAAGCTGTCGCGCATCACGTTTCCGACTACGATAGAGCCATGAACAATGGTGAGAACTCCGGCAACTCGCGCGCTCCACGTCGCGTCACCGCAGCGATGGTCGCTGAACATGCCGGCGTTTCCACCGCAACTGTTTCACTTGTGGCCAACGGAAAGTCAGCGGGCCGCGTATCTGCCGTCAATGAACAGCGCGTACGTGAAGCCATCCGCGAATTGGGCTACTTCGTTGACAGCATCGGCAGCTCGCTGGCCAAAGGTGTCAGCTCGCTGGTGGTTTTGGTGGCCCCCGATATCTCCAACCCGTTCTTCGCCAAGGTCATCGCCGGGGTGCGCTCGGTTCTGGCCAGCGACTACCAGCTGCTGCTTTCGGTCACCGACGCAGGCGTCTCCCCCAGCGCCATTGAAACCAGGAAGATCATGGGCCTTCGCCCGGCAGGCCTGCTGGTCCACGCCCCGAGTCAGGACTTCCTTGAAGAAATTTCTAGCAACCTTCCGCTGGTAGCCCTGGATGCTCCGGGCATCGATCCTCGGATTCCAGCGGTGAATATGGATGTTGCCCAGGGCGCTCGAGAGGTCGTTGCGCATTTTGCCGCACAGGGACACACTAAGGCCGCATATCTTGATGCCAGCACTGGCACCGAAACCTTGGCAGTGCGCCGTGAAGCTTTCCTGGCTGCCGCAGCCGACTACGGGATCAAGGTGCTGCCATCTTCTGTTGCCAGCTCGATGATTGATGTCACCGCGGCTTCAGCCGCCTTTACCCAGCGCTGGACCCAGTGGCGTGATTCCGGCGTTACCGCCTTGGGCTGCGCCACCGACAACCATGCCTTTGGCGTGCTGCACGCGTCCCGCCACTTGGGGATCAGCATTCCACAGCAGCTTGCGGTAGCCGGATTCGACGACCTGCCCTATTCAGCGACGTCCAACCCTTCTATCACCTCGGTCCAGCTCAACGCCCAAGAAGGCGGACGCCAGGCCGCCTTGAAATTGCGTGCGCTGCTGGACGGCAAGACTCCTGATCCACTGCAGAGCATGCTGCCAAGTTCGTTGATTGTTCGTGGATCGACGCTGAACAACAAAGGAAACTAACTAGTGAACATGCGTAAATGGCCCGCCAAGGTCACCGCCGTCATCGCTTTGCTCGTTGCTCTGGGCTTAGTCGTGATCTCCAGCGGAGCGCTGAGCCTGATCACCGGGCCGGAAGCTCCTTCGGGTTCCGAAATAGAGTCAGCCGTACACAGATTGCCGCTATTGGATTAGTTTTCCGCCCTTGTCCACCTCTGGATCGGTACAGGATGACAAATCGAAACAGCACGGGCGGCGCTTGCCGTCGCGCAGCTTGGAAATACTGACCTCCACCCGGCGTTCGCGGGTAGACGGGTTCTTGGTGGCACCAACCCAGCGCACCCATTCCCACCGTGCCATCGGAGTCAGACCGGCCCACATCTGTTCTAGATCGTCAGCTTCATCCAAGGCACCGGCCAAATCCTGCGGAATCTTCGTTTCCGGCCAGGTGCCGGCCACCCGTGCGGTCAGCAGCACCTGTTCGCCTGCCTCAGCTGGCAGCTGGGGCATCCCCAGGTTATCAAGGGCCAGCCAATGGCCTCGACGTCCGTCGGGATCAACCACAATCGTGTGGCCTTCATGAGCTGAAAGCAGCTCCACCGCAACCTGGCCGCGGCTTGGCAATTTATCACTGGATTCCTGCTCCAGCCTCAGGATCTTCCGCTCATTGACCAGGTCAACTGTGCCACGCAATTCAATTTCTTCATTCGATACCGCCATCAGAATTCCCCTCTCCACTGCTTAAAGGGCAGTCTATGGCACAGAAGCCTTGCCCGTACCTCTAGCTATTCTGCTGTTGTGATTCACCGCCGGATACTCGTTAGCTCCTGCCTGGCTGGCATTCCTTGCCGATATGACGGCAAGGCTAAAACCGACCCGGAAATTCTCGAATCCGTGGAACACAACGAAGCCATCGCGCTTTGCGCCGAAGAGCTTGGAAATCTGCCAACGCCCCGGCCACCGGCAGAAATCGTCGGGGGCGACGGCCAAGCGGTACTGGACGGCCTAGGTGCAGTTATTGATATCAACGGTGAAGATGTCAGCAATCAGTTTATTGACGGTGCTCAGAAAGTCGTGGCTGTCATTCAGCGCGAGGGGATCACCGAAGCGATTTTGCAAGATCGCAGTCCTTCATGCGGCTGCGGACGCATCTACGATGGCACGCATTACGGAAAGCTCGTCGAAGGCGATGGAGTGCTTGCTGCGCTGCTCAAGCGCCGCGGCGTCACTGTCAGCGGAAGTTCGGCACTCTGACACACCTTGGAAGGTAACGATTCAGTTTCACTTTTAACGAAAAAATAACCCGTGATCCGAAGATCAGAGGCTATTTTCCATTTGTGCGCGAGGGGGGACTTGAACCCCCACGACCTTGCGATCACTGGCACCTGAAGCCAGCGCGTCTACCAATTCCGCCACTCGCGCATATTCTTTTTTGCTGCATTCGTTCTTTGCAACAAGAAATAGCCTACACATACATTTTCCGTTCGCCTAATCGAAACCCCTGATTGTGGTTAGCGACACACAAGGAACCTTTTTCGGCATTTATCGTTGATATTGATGCACTTGAGTTCCTCGAAGCTTTTCGGCATTTGCACAGCTGAAAACAGTAAGATCGATTATGAAGTTCTGTGTTCGCAGCTTGGTCAGGGTGGATGCAGCCTCCCGCCAACCAGCCATGGACCCTAAGGAAAGGAGCACGGATAATGGGCTTTCTCGACAATGTCGAACGCGGCTTAGAGAAGGTCGTCACTAGCTTCTTTCGTGGCACCAGCACCGCAGATCTCAAGCCAGTCGAACTGACTACCGCCATACGCAATGAGATGGACCGCGGCATCATGCCGATCAGCGAAGGCCGCAGCCTCGCAGCCAATGACTTCGTCGTCTCATTAAGCTCCAAGGACTACAACACCGCCCAGGGATGGGGCCGCGGCGTGGTCAATGAGATGGCAAAGGTCACCGCCGAGCATGCGGTCGCCCAGGACTACTCAGTTCGTGGCGATGTCATGATCCATTTCGTTTCCAAGGGTGATTTCAAGCCTGGCGAAATGGAAATTGCCAGCTCGGTCAAGGAATCCAGCGCGCGGCCAGTGGCCTCAGCACCGGCGAAGAGGCCGGCAACCACACCAGCAGCACCTGTTGCTGCTCCGAAGACAACCGCACAGCCACGTCCAACGGTGCGTCCGATTGCTGAAATCCCCAATAAGCCAATGCAGAAGCAGGCGATCTTGGAGGTCGCCGGACAGCGTTTCGCGTTGAATCACCATTCCATCGTGTTGGGCCGTTCGGCAAGCACTGATATTCCAGTGGATGATTCGGGTGTTTCCCGCCAGCATGTTCGGGTAGAGACCCGTGGCAAAACCAGCTTTGTCGTCACCGATTTGGGATCCACCAACGGTACTTACGTAGATGGCAAGAAGATTTCGGAAGAAACCCGTATATTTGACGGTTCGATCATTACCATCGGACAGACAAAAATCGTCTTTCGACTGATTACCGCAAACAACGGAGGCCGCGCATGAACGATCTGGTTCTAAGCTTGTTCCGATTGGGCTTTTTGGTCCTCATCTGGTTGCTGGTCTTGAGCGTCGTCGGATCAATGCGTCGCGATTTGGCCATCGGCTCACGTGCCCGCACCGGCAAGCCCAGTGCCCGGGAACTGAAGAAGAACCCAGAGCTAGCTGAACCAGAAGTGCCTGCCCGCAAGGCCGCCACCACTTTAGAAGTTGTGGAAGGCCCGTTGACTGGCAGCAGCATTCCGCTCCGCGGCCAGCCGATCTTGTTCGGCCGCGCCCAGGATGCCACCGTCGTTCTTGATGATGACTATGCTTCCGGGCGCCATGCCCGACTGTTCCCGCAGGGCTCGCGCTGGTTCATTGAAGACCTCGGTTCGACCAACGGAACTTTTGTGGGCGACAGCCAGCTCTCACGTGCCCAGGCCGTGGAACCCGGCCAGCGAATCCGCATCGGAAAGACTGTCATGGAATTGAAGTCCTAGCCTATGGCCCTGAAACTAAAATTCGCTGCGAAATCCGATGTGGGCCGGGTTCGCAAGAAGAATGACGATTCCGCTTATGCTGGCGCGTACCTTGCAGTACTCGCCGATGGCATGGGCGGACACGTCGGCGGTGACGTCGCGTCGGCCTCTACCGTGCTTGATCTGGTGCACCTTGACCACGATGGAACAGCAGATCCGCAAAACGCCCTTCCAGATGAGATCCAGGCAGCCAATCTGGTGCTCAATGAACTCGTTGGCGCCAATCCCAAGCTTTCCGGCATGGGAACCACTGTCACTTCTCTGCTGCTCTCGGGCGATACCCTTCACATGGCACACATTGGCGACTCCCGGGCCTACCGGCTGAAGCACGGTGTCTTTGAACAAATCAGCAAAGACCACACCTTCGTTCAGCGTTTGGTCGATGAAGGCCGCATCAAGCCCGCAGAAGCCGAAGTCCACCCCCACAAGAACGTGCTGCTGCGCGTGCTGGGCGACTCAGATGCTTCACCGGAGCTGGATGTCGACCAGTTCCAGGCAGAACCTGGGGAACGTTGGATGCTGTGCTCCGACGGGCTGACCGACGCGGTACCCGTTCCCGTGATCGAACAGATCATCCGCAGCACTCCGGACATGGACGAAGCGGTCAATGATTTGGTTGCCATCACCTTGAAAAATGGTGCGCCGGATAACGTTACCGTGGTGATGTTCGAAGTGGTCCAAGATTCGGTCATCGAAGGTGAAGAACCTGCCGAGCAGGAACCCGCGCCGGATACCGGCCAGCTGACCATTGCCGCCGAAGGCGACGTTGAAGCCAGCGCCTCGCTGCTTCGCCACGAGATTTCCCAGCGTCCGCACCTGCTGGTGGGCGCCGCCCAACTGGCAACGCAGACCGGCCAGATTCCTGTGGTTACCCAGCACACCGGGGAACGCCGTGCCGCAGCCTTGCTGACCCACCGCTCCCCTGCCGCTGGTGAAGTCCTGGATCCTTTGGATACGCCAACCCAGCAACGTCGTTGGCTAATGCCGATCCTGTTGACTTTCACGGCATTCTTGGTCATCGCCTTGGGCGTCTGGGGCTATATGTGGACCCAGACCCAGTATTTCGTTGGAACGGTAGACGGCAAGGTCGCAATCTACAAGGGCGTCCCCCAGGAGCTTGGACCCATTTCGCTCTCTGAAGTCGCCACGGTCAGCAAGGTTCCATTGGAGGCCTTGCCGGAGTATTCACGCCACCGCGTCGAATCGACCATCTCGGCAGAGAACCAACAGCATGCCCAGATGATCATCCAGGAACTTTTGGTCACCGCGAAGCAGAACTGCCCGGTCACTGTTCCCGGAGCTACTGATTCCGATGCCTCAACCAACCTGCCCGCCTACTGCCAGGAGATCATGCAATGACCGAAGTGCAAACTGCACCGGTGCCACGGCGCAATCTCGAGCTATTGCTCGTGCTTCTGGCCCTGTGCGTCGGCGGAGCAGCGTTCTACCTCGTAGGCAGCTCGACCGACGGCGTGGACAACACCGACTTCTACGTGCAGATCAGCATTCTGTCGGCTTTGGCGCTGACGGTCCACGTGCTGCTGCGCATCTTCGCCAAATATGCCGATCCGGCAATACTTCCAATCACGGTGGCTTTGAACTCACTTGGGCTAGCCATGATTCACCGAATTGACTTGGCAAAAGGCACTTCACAGTCGGCTCGACAGTTGCTTTGGACTGCCATTGCCATCGTCATTGCGTGCGTAGTCTTGTGGGCAATCAAGGATCACCGCATCTTGCGGCGCTTCACATATATTGCCCTGCTTGCATCAGTGTTCCTGCTTTTGCTTCCGATGATTCCAAACCTCGGTGTCACCATCAACGGCGCCCGCATCTGGATTCGCATTGGCATCTTCTCGATGCAGCCAGGTGAACTCGCGAAGATCACCTTGTCGATCTTCTTCGCTGGGTATCTCTCATCGAACCGCGACTTGATCTTGATGGCGGGACGCAAGTTCGGACCGCTGCAACTGCCACGCCTGCGCGATATGGCTCCCATGGTTATTGCATGGCTGCTGTCCATTGGCGTGCTGGTAATCCAGCGTGACCTTGGATCCGCGATCCTGTTCTTCGGCTTATTCATCGTGATGATCTATGTGGCTACCGCCCGTATTTCCTGGGTGCTCATTGGCGCATTGATGGTTGTCGTCGGCGGCATTGTCGCCGGACTGACGATGGGCCACGTAACCCGCCGCTTCGACGTGTGGCTCAATGCCTTTGATCCGGAGATCTATCAGGCCACGGGTGGCAGCATGCAGATCGTTGAAGGCTTGTTCGGCATGGCTGACGGCGGCTTGTTCGGTACTGGCCTGGGCGCTGGTTCGCCGTACCGCGTGCCGCTGGCCAACTCCGATATGATCATCGCTTCCTTCGGTGAAGAGATCGGCCTGATCGGCCTGACTGCCATCGTCCTGCTCTACATGCTGCTGATCTCCCGCGGACTGCGTGCCGCATTGGGTTCGGCTGATACCTTCGGCAAGCTCTTGGCTGCCGGCCTGTCATTCACCCTGGGTCTGCAGTGCATCGTGATCATCGGCGGCGTCGCCCGGCTGATCCCGCTCACTGGTTTGGCCACGCCATTCATGGCCGCTGGCGGTTCCTCACTGCTGGCAAACTGGATCATCATCTCGTTGTTACTTCTGATTTCCCATAACTCGCGCCGCCCAAAGACTGGCGTAGTAGGACCAACCGATGAATTTGCATCCGCTCAAACGACTTTTACCAATAGCACCAAGGTGGTGACCAAGAAGTGAATCATGCAATCAAACGCGTTTGGGTTGCGCTAACCACCTTGTTCATCATCTGTCTTGGTGGACTGAGCTACATTCAGTTCTTCGATGCCGAGTCGCTTTCGGAAAACGCGCTGAACAAGCGCCAGCTCTTCCGTGAATTCGACTTGCCGCGCGGAGCGATCCTGGTTGATGGCAAGCCCATTGCCGAATCGGTTCCAACCGATGATGGCCAGTTCGAGTTCCAGCGTGTCTACAACGACCCCAACACCTACGCTCATCTGACTGGCTACTATTCCCTCGCGAATGGCACCACCCAGCTCGAGTCGAAGTTGAACGACTGGTTGACCGGCACTAGTTCGGATCTGCTCTTCGACCGCTTATCGGCGATGTTCACCGGAACCCGTTCCGAAGGTGCGTCCGTTGAACTGACCATCGATGGCCAGCTGCAGAAGACCGCTTTCGATGCGATCAGGGATGATTTGAAGGCCACGATTATCGTGACTAATCCGAAGACCGGCGACATCCTGGCGATGGCTTCCAAGCCTAGCTATAACACGAACCTGTTGGCAGTGCACTCCACCGCCAAGGCTGCTGAGAACCTGAAGGAAATCAGCAACATCGATGGCCTGAGCCCCTACCTAAATCCGGCCATCACCAACCCGGTGACTCCCGGCTCATCGTTCAAGATCATCAGCACCGTCGCGGCGTTGGAATCCGGCAAGTTCGATATGGAGACCCCCATCGACAACCCGGTCTCGAAGAATTATCCGCATACGAATACACCGCTGAACAACTTCAGCGAGGGCATCTGTGCACGCGACACCCGCGCGAAGCTCGAGTTCATCTTTGCCCAGAGCTGCAACACCCCATTCATCGAGATCAGCCAGACAGTCGGCAAGGATGCCTTCACCGAGGTGGCCGAGCGCTTCGGCTACGGCCAGCAGCTGAGCATCCCGCAGAATGTCGTGCCGAGCGAGTTCCCGTCGGCCGAGGCATCTGAAGCACAGATGGCGCAGATGGCCATCGGTGAATGGGAAAACAAGGCTACCCCGCTGCAGATGAACATGGTTGCCATGGCCATCGCCAACGACGGCGTGATCATGAAGCCGAACCTGATCGACAAGGTCATTGCGCCGGATCTGCGGGTGATTGAGGATCCGAAGCCGGAGAAGTTCTCCACGGCCACCACCCCGGAAGTTGCCGAACAGCTCACCGAGCTGATGGAAGGCCCGGTCCTGCACGGTACCGCCATGAACGCCCGCGTTCCCGGCGTGGATTTCCGCGCCAAGACCGGCACCTCGGAGCGGCCATCAGAACCGGGTGGACCCCGCATGGTGAACTCCTGGATGACCGGTTTCGCGCCGGCCGATGACCCGCAGGTTGCCATCACGGTCAATATCCAAGACGTAGATTATGACACCGGCCACAACACGGTTGGTGCACTGATGAAGACGATGTTAGAGGCGGTGTTCAACAAGTGAGGCCAGTAACCGGCACCACCTTGGGCGGTCGTTACAAGCTGACCGATCGCATTGCGATCGGCGGCATGGGCGAAGTTTGGAAAGCACGAGACCAGGTCCTTGGACGTCTGGTCGCGATCAAGATCCTCAAAGAGGAATACACCGACAACGAGAGCTTCCTGACGCGTTTCCGCGTGGAGGCACGCCACACCGCGCTGCTGAACCACCCCGGCATCGCTGGTGTCTTCGACTACGGCGAGGAACAGGGCTCCGCCTATCTGGTGATGGAGCTCGTTCCCGGCCCACCGTTGTCCACCATCATCGAACGCGAGCGCAAGCTCGAGGTGGACCGCACGCTCTCGCTGATCGCGCAGACCGCCCGCGCGCTGGCGGCAGCCCACGAGCACGGCCTGGTGCACCGCGATGTGAAGCCGGGCAACATCCTGGTGATGCCTTCGGGCGTCGTGAAGATTACCGACTTCGGCATCGCTCGACTGGCCGACCAGGTTCCGCTGACCGCCACCGGACAGGTGATGGGCACCGCCCAGTACCTGGCACCAGAGCAGGCCACCGGACAGGTGGCCACCGGCAGCTCGGATATCTATGCCCTGGGTGTCATCGGCTATGAGTGCTTGGCAGGACGTCGCCCGTTCACCGGCGAGTCCCAAATCGCCATTGCCCTGGCACAGGTCAACGATGCTCCCCCGGCACTGCCAGATACCATTCCGGCTCCGGTACGCCAGCTGATCATGTCGATGCTGGCCAAGAACCCAGCAGACCGTCCGAAGGACGCAACCGCACTGGCCAAGGCTGCCGATGCGCTGCGCTCCGGTGATACCAACACCGCGACCTTAGCTGTGCCTGGCATGCTGGCCACCGGAATCTCCGATGACGCTACCCAAGTGGTCAACATGGATAACGACTCCACCCAGGTGGTGCCGCGTGCTGATTCCGCGCCAACGATGACCAACGCCATGCCGACCGTGGTGGAACCTGCTCGCGCTGCCAGTGGATTCTCCGGGTCAAGTGCCGCTGAGGGCTTCGATGACGAAGACGCGGATGCCCAGGATCCAGCCATGGAACCTGCCTCCAAGCGCAGCCCTTGGCTGATCCCGCTGATTGTCATCATCGCTTTGGCCGCAGTGATTGCGTTGCTGGCTTGGCTGATCCCTGCCATGAGCAGCGACAAGGACAACGAACCTACTGCTTCGGTTACCCAGAGCTCCGAACTCTCTGAATCGCCCTCGCCTACCGAGGAAACGACTGAACCTTCGGAAGAAACCACCGAGGCCTCAGAAACTTCCGAGTCTTCTTCCCCGACGCCCAGTGAAACCGTGACCTACGTAGAGGTTTCGGCTTCGCTGGTTGGCCAGGATATCGACACCGTGACAGCTGAACTCGAGGGCAAGGGCCTGGTCGTTGACTCGACTCCGCAGGAAACCAGCGAGTACGAGCCACGCGAAGTGATCTCGCTGAACCCAACTGGCAGTGTTGAAGAGGGCGAAACCATTTCAATCACGTACGCCATGGCTCCTGAAACCGTTGCCGTCCCTTCAGTGACCGGCATGAGCTTTGAAGCTGCGCAAAAGCGCATCCAGGATGCCGGTTTGGCTGTAGCCAAGGGCGAGGAACGCAATGATCCTTCGGTAGCCGGCACCGTGCTTGAACAGGATATTGCTGCCGAAAGCGAAGTAGAGCCTGGCACCACGGTGACTTTGGATATTTCCGCCGGACCAGAAGAAGTCGAAGAATCCGAATCCCCTTCGGAGACGGCAACTGAATCCCCAGAAGCTGCAAAGCCGGAGCAAAGCGAAGCCCCATGAGCGACAATGAAGCTTTGCCTCCCGGCTTGCCACGGTTGATCAATGACCGCTATGAGATCGAATCGCTGATTGGCCGCGGCGGCATGGCAGATGTATATTTGGCCACCGACGAGGTCCTCTCGCGCAAGGTCGCCGTGAAGGTGCTGCGCCCGGACACTGCCAGCAACCCGATGGTGGTCAATAGATTCCGCCGTGAAGCCAGGGCTGTTGCCGGCCTGAGCCACCCGAACATCGTTTCGGTGTACGACACCGGCGAGCTTCCGGCCACCGATTTCCACCGTGATCGCTTGCCTTTCATGGTCATGGAATACGTCACCGGCCATACCCTGAAGCAGGTTATTGCTTCGGGGGACATTGATGCCGCTTTCGCAGTTCACGTAACCCGCGGCGTGTGCGATGCCTTGGACCATTCGCATCATAAAAATGTTGTCCACCGTGACATCAAGCCTGCCAATGTGATGGTGACCGATGCCGGTCACGTGAAGTTGATGGACTTCGGCATTGCGCGAGCAGTGGATACTTCGGCAACCATGACGCAGACCGCTGCCGTGGTTGGCACTGCCCAGTATTTCTCTCCTGAGCAGGCACGTGGTGAACAGGTCGATTTCCGTTCGGATATCTACTCCGTTGGCTGCTTGTTCTATGAGCTGATGACCCAGGAGCCTCCGTTCACCGGTGATTCACCGGTTTCGGTCGCATATCAGCATGTTGGCGAAATCCCGTCGACCCTCAGCGACGTCAAGGACGGCGTTGATCCGATCTTCGACCCAATCGTTTCCAAGGTTCTGTCCAAGGAACGCGATGATCGATTCCAAACCGCCGGAGCGTTTGCCGCGGCCTTGGAAGATGCGCTGAACGGCATTGAATTCCATGATGAGCAATCAGCGCCATCCACCTACACTCTGCCGATCTACGGCACGCACAGCGAGACTGAGACCAGTTTCATTGCGCAGTCAGCTCCGCACACCAGCCAGCATCCAGTTTTCGCCGAAGAAGAAGCCCATGGATCCGAGCGGCGCAACAAGTCCAATCGCGGCTTGATCATCTTGCTGACCATCATTGCCTTGCTCGCTGTTGGTATCGCAAGTTTCTTGGTGATTCGCTCGATTCAAACCGAGGCCGAGAAGCGGGCACCGGTTGCCGTACCCAAGGTCTTGGAAATGACTGAAGATGATGCACGGGCCGCGTTGCGCGACGCCACTTTCCAGGTGCGTGTGGAACATGAATTCAGCGATGATGTAGAGCAGGACAAGGCAACCCGCACCGAGCCTGAAGAAGGCGCCATGGCTTCCAAGGACTCCACGGTGACCTTGTTCATCTCTGACGGTTCCGAGCAGCGCACGATCCCTAAGGATCTGGCGAACCAGTCGGAGACCGCTGCTCGCGATGCTCTGCGTGAGGCAGGCTTGGAGGTTGGTGAAGTCAGCCGCAAGAACTCGGCAACTATTCCAACCGACTGGGTCATTGGCACCACCCCTGAGCTGGGTTCCAAGGTAAAGGCCGGCAGCGAAGTTGATCTAATACTTTCTACAGGCATGGTGACCGTTCCGGTCGTGACCGAGATGAGCCGCAAGGAAGCTGAAGAAAAGCTTGGCGCTGAAGACATCGGGCTGGAAGCTCAGTTCGATGAGGTCGTAACCGCTGACTATGCGGAAGGCACTTTGTTCAAGCAGTCACCTGCAGCCAGGGACGATGTCCCCCAGGGCAGCTTAGTGAAGATTTCGGTGGCTAAGGCTCCAGAGCCAGAGCCAGAGCCAACCGAAGAATCATCGCCGCCCGAGAGCGAATCCCCGGACTCGGAAGAATCCGATGATTCGACCGACGAATCTTCACCTAGCGGCGAAGATTCGCCACCGTCCAGCGGAAATGGTCCACCGGATCGCCCAGGTCCCCCTCGGGAAAACGGATAACGATCGTTATCTAGAGTCGGGGATCGATGACTTGCCTTGACCTGCGGTTTCGTGTCTTGGACTGTGTCCATGAGGCGACGATCGCTACCGCCTGTGTGGACACCCGAAGTCGTCGGTGCTTCCGTCCAAGTCCTCAAGGCGTGTTGCGCAACTCGATCTATCCAGCGCTGGTGGCCCGGTAAAGCTCGGCATCCGGCAAGAGCGCCCGCTGGGTCGCCCCAGCCGCCTCGACTTTGACCTTAAGGCTTATCGGCTTGACTCTGCCGTAACGTCAACTGGCATTGTAATATTTATGACTGAGAAAAACGGACCGGACATCGACCGGTCGATCTACCCAATGCCAATGTTTATCAACCTGGTTGTCAGCGACCTCACGGCTGGGGAAGCCTTCTACGCGTCCGCGGGTTTCGTGACGCTGGCGACTATCCCCGGGCCCGGCGGGGTGCCCTCCCTCGTTCACCTGCGTCGTGAGAAGTATCAGGACATCCTCATGACTCAGGGCACGGCGGCGCGCGGCACCGTATCGGCGTCCTTTGCCGCAGGTCAGATCGACCTCGACGAAGTCGCGGACTCTATCCGCGGCGCTGGCGGCAATGTCACCGGTCCGATCGATACGCCCTGGTTCACGACCGATGTCACCTTCTCAGATCCGGACGGCAACACCGTGACGCTGACTGCGCCGCGAATGGTCGACCAGACTGCGGCGCAGGCATGGGTGAACGATCAGATCACAGGGGACTTCGAGGCCCCCGAATCCGTCGTTCCTAACCCGAGCGAAAACTAACCAGGAGTACACCCATGCCGGAGTGGCCGATCAGAGACGTGTCGCAAGCGACAGGCGTCACAAGTAGAACCCTGCGACACTACGAACAGATCGGCCTGCTGCGACCTTCGCGGGTTGCTGAGAACGGGTACCGATTCTATGGGGACGCTGAGCTGTCGCGGCTCTACCGGATTCTGTCGCTGCGCTCATTGGAGCTTCCGCTCGCGACCATCCAAATTGCCCTCGACGACGATGCAACACTCGCCGAGGCAATCAGGTCTCATCTCGCCCTTTTGGAAGAGCGAAGAGACCGCACCAATCAACAGATTAATGCCGTCCGGGACACGCTGGAGGCGGTAACGAAAGGCCAGACTATGACTATCCAGGAAATCTTCGCCGGATTCGACCATGCCCAGCATGAGAGTGAAGTGCGTGAACGGTGGGGGACGGCGCTTGGGAGCACAGCGTCAAGCGCCGCGACCAGATGAGCGCGGATCAACGTCGAACCGACGATGAGCGAAGCCTCGATATCAATGCCGCACTCCGCGATGCTGCGACTTCCGGAGGCAACCCTACTGGCGCGGAATTTCAAGCTCTGGTAGCTGCGCACCACCGCTGGGTGACTGAATACTGGGGAGGACGTGTCCCCGACCGCGATGCCTACACCGGGCTGTCGGAGCTTTATGTCGCAGATGCACGTTTCGCTGCAACTTACGGAGGACAGCGGAACGCTGAGGTCATCCGAGAGGCGATGCAGGCCTGGATCGCGACCAACCTCAAGTAGAGGACGCGACGGACGAGAAGCTTCCGCGTCGCCGTTGTCACTTTCGGAAGTAGGTTGCACAACTTTCAGCATCCGCATGCTCAGCCCTCGCGCGTCCGTCTCGAACGGACCGCCAGCGCTCTCACCCTCACAAACACCCAGAAAGGCTCCGATGACCCCTGGTACTCAGAGGATGAGGACGGGCCGTCGTCTCCGTCGATCGAGATTGGGCGGCTCGACCAAACCGCAGAATGTGTCCAGGTGCCCGAAGTCGCCGTGGACGCAGGCTGTCATGATGCGCCGCACGGAGGACTGATGTCTGTCCAGCGTGTGCTTTCCCCGTTCGATGGCGGGGAGTCATGGACGGTGCTGGGCGATGACGGGGCCCCGGTGGCTCCGATAGAACGGTACCTGGCGTACTTGACCCAGATTGAGCGGTCGCCCAACACGGTCAAGGCCTACGCCCACGATTTGAAGGACTGGTTTGAGTTCCTCAGTGGCCAGGCCCTGGACTGGCGTGAGGTGCGGTTGGAGAACGTCGCTGAGTTCGTCGCCTGGCTGCGCCGTCCGCTGACCCTGCGCGACGGGTCGCTTTCGATCCTGCCGACGGTGGAACACCACTGCACTGAAGCGACCGTCAATCGCAAGCTCTCCGCTCTCAACGCGTTCTATCAGCACTCCGCGCGCCACGGCATCGACCTCGGGAAGTTGCTGAAGACGTGGCAGCCGGCCGGAGGCCGAAGCTCGGGCTGGAAGCCGTTCTTGCATCACATCAGCAAGGGCACACCGCAGCCACGGCGCGCCATCGTGCTGAGCGCGCAGCGCAAACTCCCGCGCGTATTAACCGCCGCCGAGGTGCAGACGATCCTCAATGCTTGTGGCCATCTGCGGGACCGGTTCCTGTTCGCCATGCTGTTTGACACCGGGATGCGGATCGGGGAGGCGCTGGGTCTACGACATGAGGACATCGCCGCGGCTGAGTCCCAGATCACGGTTCAGCGTCGGGTCAACGGCAACGGTGCACGCTCCAAGTCACGCAACCCGCGGACGGTGCCGGTGAGTGCAGAGTTGGTTCGGCTCTATTCCGACTATCTGTATCTGGAGTACGGCGATCTGGACTCCGACTACGTCTTTGTGAACCTGTGGGGTCGACCCCACGGTCACCCGCTGACCTACACAGCCGTTTACGACCTGGTCAAACGGCTGCGCCGACGTACAGGGATCAACTTCGATCCGCACTGGTACCGCCACACCGCGGCCACCCGGATGCTGCGTGACGGTGTGCCCATCGAGATCGTCTCCAAGCTGCTCGGCCACGCCGACATCACCACTACTGCCGCCGTCTACGGGCATCTGAGTGCCGAGGACGCCCGCCGGGCGCTGGAGGAATCGGGCTGGTTCACCGGCAGAGAGGTACAACTGTGAGCACACCCAGCCCGCTGATACCCGAACAACTACCGAGGACGGGGCGCGTTCGACGCCGAACGTACCGTCAGTCGAGTAGTTGGGACACCGAGTACGGCCGGGATGTTTGGCGGCTGCGTGAGCTCGGCATCAAGGACAAGCGGCTCGCCCGCATCTCGTTCGAGGACATCCCACAGCTCTGGCTCAAGGCCTTGGCCAAACGATGGGCCCGCTGGCGCCTGGCCACGGGACTCGGAGTGGTCAGCGTCTCCTCGGGCACCCGGGCGGTCACCTCTTTCGGGCAGTTCCTCACCGCTGCGGCACCCTCCATCCAGGGGCTGGGACAGCTGGACCGGGAGGCGCTGGAACGCTACCTCACCCACCTGCACGCCCGATACTCGGGCACCGTGAAACACCGCATGCTAATCGGGCAGCTGAATCTGTTCTTCACCACCATCCGGCAACACGGCTGGGATGACTCTCTGCCCTCAGCGGTGATGTTCTACAGCGAGGACTTCCCCAAGGAAGCCATCCGGCAACCTCGCGCGCTGAGCGAAACCGTGATGACCCAACTGGAGAACCCGAACAACCTCGCCAAGTGGAACAACCCCAGCTACACGCTGATCACGCAGATCTTGATGGGGTGCGGGCTGCGCATCACCGACACCGTCCGCCTGCCGACCGATTGCATCGCCTACGACGGCGAGGGCGCGCCCTACCTTAGCTACCTCAACCACAAAATGAAACGCGAGGCCCTGGTGCCCATCGACGCCGACCTCGCCGACGCCATCACCGCGCAGCGACACCGCCTCCAAGAGGACTGGCCGGACGGGACGCCGGTGCTCTTCCCCCCGCGTCACCCACAACGACAACGGCGAGGAGCCGGTCAGCGACGGCGTCTACCGCAAGGCCCTTCACCGCTGGCTCAAGCGCTGCGCCGTCCGTGACGAGCACGGCCAACCCGTTCGCGTCGTCCCGCACAGCTTCCGGCACACCCTGGGCACCAGGCTAATCAACCGAGACGTCCCCCAAGAAGTAGTCCGGCGAATTCTCGACCACGACTCCCACGTCATGACAGCCCACTACGCCCGGCTCAGCGACACCACGATCCGCCGGCACTGGGAAGCCGCGCGGAAGGTCAACATCAAGGGCGAAACCGTCACCCTCGACCCCGACGGACCATTGGCCGAGGCGGCCTAGGCCAAGCAACGGGTCGGGCGAGCGACCCAGGCCCTACCCAACGGCTTCTGCGGACTGCCAGTCCAGAAGTCCTGCCCGCACGCGAACGCGTGCCTGAACTGCCCGATGTTCGTCACCACCTCAGAGTTCCTGCCCGAGCACAGGCAACATCGTCACCAGGTCGTGCAGATCATCACCGCGGCCGAAGCCCGCGGCCAGCAACGACTGATCGAGATGAACCAGCAGGTCCTGGGGAACCTCGACCAGATCATCACCACATTGGAACGCGACCAAGACGGCGAGGCAGCACCTGATGCATGCCGATAACAGCCATCACCTGATCGCCGCCGCCCAGCAACGCCACGAGAACACGCGTGCCAAAGCCATCCAGGCTCTTCGCGACCTCGACCGCGAGGGCGGCGCGGTTACCTTTCAGATCGTCGCGCAAAAGGCGAAGGTCTCACGGTCCTGGCTCTACACCCAGCCCGATATCTGCATCGAGATTCGACGGCTCCGCGACCTACAGCACGGCTCGGATGGCTCACCCCTGCCCGCGCCCCAACGTTCCACAGAGGCATCCCTGCTACGCCGCCTCGAAGTTGCCAACGCGCGCGCCCGGGACCTCATCACCGAGAACCAGCAACTCCGGAAGCAACTGGAACACGCCCTAGGGCGACTACGGGCATCGACGGCGGAACGGTGACGAGGCCGAGCCGCTTGATAGACGGCTCAAGATAACTACGTCCACCAGGAAGACTTCCGATCCGCTGAGTCGCGTGCTGGACGTCATGTCCACGTCTGACCGGACTCTAGTTAACGATCGTTATCGGTGCAAGCATTCGGCACCCGAAGGCAGGGCAAGATAGTTCCGTTTCACGCCCCGTCACCGGTCACTTCACCGGATGGGGCTAACGGAACGGTCGACTTTCCTGCGAATTCACAAAACTTCTACCATCCAAGTCAGAACGCGGTGCGTTCCGGTAGTCGACCGGCATACGGGACGCTTCGAATGCGGTTCGTCAAAGGGACGATCGTGCCTGGCAGGTCTTCCCTCGGCGCCTGCCGACTCCACTCAGAATTTTGCCAATCGGTCCATGAGACGCTGGAAATGAACTTGGGCAATCCTCAGAGGAACGAACTCCTGTGGAAGCCCACTCATGTGCCGCGTCCACTCACTCCACACGAATGATGCTTGCAGTCGACCGTCCGCAGCAAATCTCTCCTCCACCGTGTCAACGAAACAATTCAGATGCTCCGAGAAGTCGAGGTAATCATCGTCAACGCTGGCCGTTGATACTACTGAGTCATCCAAAAACTTGGGGTGGACGGCACAGCTGGCGATCGCGGCAAGTTCAAAAATGATGTCATCACCGCGACGCCCTTTACCAAACAATTTCACCACGCATCTGTCTTCCTTAACAGCGATCCACCCGCGATTGTTGAGCCTTACTACGAGGGCATCCGTTCAATCTTGGATTGAGCCACCCAACCGGTACAGCTTGTCAGAAGCTATCACAGCATAGGATCCCTTTCCGGACACCTCCGTTGTTCCGCTGAGGGTTCCCGTGTGGCGCAGGTTTCATGTCGTAGCCTTATGCCATGCCAGTATCAGACTATGTTGCCGGGTTAAGGCAACTAATTGGGCCTCGCCTGTTGGTCCTGCCGGGAGTAACCGCAGTAATCAGAGACGATAATGCTCATTATCTTCTGGCACTACATGTTGCAGGGAACCGATGGGGGTTGATCGGTGGAGCCGTGGAACCTCTTGAGGGACCAAGGGACGCTTTGAAACGCGAAGTCAGAGAAGAAATCGGTGCTGACATTGAAATTCATTCCGTTCTTGACAGCTATGGTGGCACCAACCTGTTGAACAAGTATCCAAATGGAGATCTGGTCAGCTACGTAACGACCGTCTACCTATGTCAATTACTAGGGGATGCGTCTGCTGTCGAGGCCGATGAGATCTCGGACATTGCATGGTTCTCCCGGGATCAAATCCGAGCGCTTGAACGGTTTGAATGGATAGACCCGGTCTTAGATGACGCTCAGCGTTTCTTCGATGATGAAGATGCCCGGTAGCCCTTCCTCTACTGGGACCGCTCGAAACATCATTTAGGGCTAATACCAAACGTCAAATATTGATACCTTCACAGGTTTAACCGGCATTGGGGTTGTTTCCGAGCAAACGTACAAGAGTTGCTTTTCGCGGAGCGCCGAACGGTTTCTCGGGCTCGGAGTCCATTTCTGCGAACAGTTCGAAGGGCCGTCCATTCGCGTGCTCCTCCACCCAACGGAGTGCCTCTGATACGTCCTTCACCTCAACCAGTACAAAAGCATCTAAGTTCCATCCGTACCCAGGAAGAGGTTGTTCCCAAAAATTGACTCGATAGCAGGGCGAATCATCCGAGTCGCGTGGTTCAGCGTGAACTGTTTCTATGGCGCGCATGGGACCAATATACAAGCATGTACCAGTTCGCTATTGGGAAACCCTGTCGCCCTAGTTGCCTTCGACTATCAAAGCCGGTCAACAGCGTCCCGGTTGCGGTTCCTCTTGCGAGGAATTGAAATCCAAGCGAACCGATCCTTAAAACCATCGGTTACCAGCGACACAGGAAAACCGCCCCCTAGTCGAGGTCAATTTAGACCGCAGGTCAGTTCGCCGCTGCTCGTCATACGTTCTTCCTCTTCAGCATTCGGTTGGTACATTTCAACGCATGACCAGTGCAAATATCATTGTCCGACAGCCCGCTGAAGGCGACGCAAGCACGTTGGCTGACATCCAAATCTCGGCATGGAGAGCCGCCTACCGGGGCGTGATGACCGAGGAGTACCTCGACGCCATGGACAGTGAACGCTATGCAGAGGGCTGGGCTAGAAACATAGCCAACCCCAAACCAGGAACATCCCACTTGGTGGCGGAATCAGGAAGCCAGGTCGTTGGGTTTTGCATACTCGGGCCCGCCACCGGAGATTCCGATACTGCATTTGGGCAGCTCTACGCAATTAATGTGCATCCACAGTGGTGGGACAAGGGCGCAGGTTCAGCGTTGTTCACGGCCGCCGAGGAGAAGCTCGTTGCCCTGGGGTACGACAGAGCTTTTCTATGGGTTGAAGCCAACAACAAAAGAGCCATCGATTTCTACACCAAGCGTGGGTGGCTAGATGATGGAGGGACACTGCAGGACACCCGTTTCGATCCGCCCGTGTCAGAACGACGCCACAGCCGTGAACTGAAATAGCCCTTTTGCTCCCCGGCACCACCAATGCCTGGTTTCTTGTCCCGCAAGCCGTTCCCCTTGTGGTGCATCGAAAACGATCGTTAGCGGACAGTTTATTCTCCGCTGAATAGCGGACTCAGGGCGGCGGCCTTCTTGGCTGCCCCCTCAAGTCCTACGAATTCCAGCCAGTTACCGAGCATTTGGTAACCCTGCTCGGTCAGGACAGACTCGGGATGGTATTGCAGCCCCCATAGTGGAGCTTCGCGGTGAGCCAATCCCATGATGACTCCCCCGGCAGTTTCTGCAATGATTTCAAGCTCAGCAGGAATGCTCTCGCGCACCGCGGCCAAGGAATGGTAACGCGTGGCCGTGAACGGGTTGGCTACCTGATTGAAGACCGGATGATTTTCATGGTTAACCAAGGAAGTCTTGCCGTGCATTAATTCCTCAGCGTGCGTGACCGTCCCGCCATAGGCTTCAGCCAGGGCCTGATGGCCAAGACAGACACCGAGCATTGGCTTACGCTGCTCACCGCACCATTTGATCAGATCAATGCTAACGCCCGCGCCTGCAGGCTCGCCTGGGCCTGGAGAGATCAGCACGCCGTCATACTCAGCAGCCATGGCGCGCGCATCCTCGACGCTCAAATCGTCATTGCGGTAAACGGTGGTTTCCGCGCCCATCTCCTGCAGGTAACCCACCAGGGTGTACACGAAACTGTCGTAGTTATCGATCACAAGGATCTTGGTGCTGCTCACGGGGTGCTTTGGCCAATCGTTGAATCGGTGAATGGGCTGATGTACTGGTTCAGCCACGGGAAAACGTACATCATCAGTAATAGCACGATCGCAGCAATGAGAATCAATGCTTCAAAAATTCGAAGCCACAAAGGGCCAGGCAGATTTCTAAAAATCCAGGCGTACATCTGTTCTCCTAGCTCGTTGCTTCAATGACCATGTCGCGGATTTCCTTTGGAGGGCCAGCATCAAGCGGGCGCCAATCGGTCAGTTCCGAATACGCAATCATTCGCTGCTGCGTTGAGTACTTGGGGTGGCATGTAGTCATGGTCAAGATGGATTTAGTCGGTTCTACGCCCCACTGGTGTGGGGTGGGCAACAGGACGTCTCCGTTGGATGGAGCCACGATTTCGGTGGCATACCAGGTGTAGGTGTAATACCCCTCTGAAGTCTGCAGGTAGATCTTGTCGCCTTCTTGCAGTTTGTCGATATCCCAGAAGACCTGGCCATGGGTCTGGCGGTGGGCGGCAACGGCAAAGTTGCCCATCTCCCCCGGTTGTTGCGTGGTTGGATAGTATCCAATGCCGAGGTTATCGATCACGCGGTCTTCCACGCCATAGGTCACCGGGTGGTGCGAACCGTTGGCACCAAACCGCGGGAAATACATGATGCCGAAGGTTTCGCCGGCCGATACTTCCGTTACCAGAGCCGGACCGTAGTCCTTTTCCACTTCTTCTTGCTCTGTCTTTTCGGGGACCACTACCTCGCCAAGTTCTTCCACGAGGTTTGCGGTGACTTCCTTCTGAGCCTGCGCAGAATCAATATTCGTCCACCACAGTTCCCAAACCACGTAAAGCATCAGCAGGATGCCAAGAGTAATCATCAGTTCGCCGAAGAAGCCGACAACACGGCTTCCTGCCGAGGTTTGTCGGCGCTGCAGGCGACGGCCCGGCGCAGTGGCAGATCGATTCACGGCGGTCTGGCTCCTTAAGGCAACGAAATGCACGAAATAGGTCAACTAACGTGGGCCGAAGCTGTCCAAAACCCCGTTGTTGCAGCGGGTAACGGCTAGTATGGAAACTACGTAGGAATGCATCAAGCAGTTCTCAGCATTCTTGCACCCAAGCCTACCGGGAAGACCTGACGGTCGCCCACATTTACTACATTAAGCAGATGAAGCCGAGGGAGCATTCGAGTGCCGGAGTCAAAGCCACGACGCAAGAAGAATTCACAGCCGCAGGAGTCGCGCCAGAGCGCCCATGCCATCGATAAGCCGATGCCAGGCTGGTACAAGCCAGTGATGTTCGGCTTGATGCTTCTCAGCCTGGTATGGATCATCGTTTATTACGTTTCCCAGACTCTGTACCCAATTCCGAATATCGGCGGATGGAACATCGTGGTCGGTTTCGGCATCGCGATGGTCGGATTCTTCATGACAACAGGCTGGAAATAGCCACGTCGCCGGCTCCCTGTCTTGGGGGCCGGCGATATTTTTTAACCCGAGCTTTTCCTTTTAGTCGCTGACGGCTTTCAGCCCGATGACACAACCAACCAGTCCGAGAATAAAGACCATTTTCAAGATGCTGAACGCTTCTTGCCCAGTGACCATGGAATAAATGACTGCTAGGGAGGCTCCAACGCCAACCCAGATGGCATACGCCGTGCCGACGGGGATCTCTTTCATGGCGTAGGCCAATCCGCCCATGGAAATAGCCAAGGCGACGAAGAAGACGATTGACGGAACCAGTTTGGACAAGCCATCGCTCATTCCTAACGCGATAGCCCACACCGCTTCAAATAGTCCGGAAACGATCAAAACAATCCAATACATGCCAGATTCTTTCTGGCCGTCTTGTCGCTCTCCGGGTACGGCTCCCTCGTCCGGGTCCAAGCATTCATTGCTGGTGACCACTTCAGGCTAGCAAATGCAGACCATGATCACGGGCTGCTGTGACCAGAATGTCACCTATGCAGCCCAAGATCTTCGAGTCCACCGACCAGCGCTGGAAATACAGCGGCACATCAATAAACCATTGCTCATCGAGCACGCGTAGATCGCTAGCTTTGAGCAGCTGTGGTTCAGGAACCATCCCCCACCCCATTCCCGCTTCGATGGCAGCGACAAACTGCATCGAATCCGGAACGTAATGAACCTGCGCTGCCGGTCGTGCTTCGGCCCCGGCCACTTGCTTGAGCATGTCGTATTGCAAAGGATCTTCACGGTCATACACCACCATCGGAGCATGAACGAGCTCTGCTGCGGTCCCGGTTGGCACATAGCGTTGCGCAAAGGCAGATTTCGCCGCTGCGCGATAGCGCATCGTGCCCAGCTTATGGCTTGTACAGCCTTGGATGGTGTCCACAGCGTTGGTAACTACGGCGCTGACCCTACCGGTCCTCAGCAGTTCCAGTCCCCTGTTTTCATCGGTACGCACGAATTCGCAGGACAAATCTTCGTACTTGGCAAGCTCGGCGAATACCGGGGCAAACCAGGTAGACAGCGAATCGGCGTTAACTCCGACGGCAACGGCAATGGGTTGTTCGGAAGCAACCTCGGCAGAAAACTCGGCGCTGAGCAACGACATCTGGCGCGCATAGCGCAGTACTCTGGTTCCCTGATCGGTGGGAACGACAGGACGGCTGCGTACCAGCAAGATGGCACCAAGGCGGTTCTCCAGAGCCTTGATCCGCTGACTGACCGCTGAGGCAGTCACTCCTAGATCAATGGATGCGTCGTCGAAGCTTCCGGCGTCAACGACTGCCAACAGGGTTTCAAGGTGTTCCACATCCAGATTCACATAAGGAACTCTAATCTAGATTCAGGATCTTAAGTTCGACGTCGATTTACGAATCTCCTACAGTTTGTACATGTTCTTCGGATCCCTAGTCTTCGGCTTCACCACTGGCTTGTCCCTCATCGTCGCCATTGGTTCACAAAATGCGTTTGTCCTGCGCCAAGGCATCAGGAAAGAACATGTTCTTATCACCGCATTGGTTTGCTCACTCTCGGATGCAATCCTGATTACGGCCGGCGCCAGCGGCATGGGCGCACTGGTTGAACGAGCCCCATTGTTGCTGGTGTTTGCCCGCGTTGGGGGTTTCATCTTCCTGCTAAGTTATGCGATTTTCGCTTTCCGCCGAGCAGTAAAACCTGAAGCACTCAAAGTTTCAGCCATACAGGGCCGCACAGCCAAGATTTCCGTTATCGGAACAGTTTTGGCCCTAACTTGGCTCAACCCGCATGTTTATATCGACACGGTGCTGCTTCTCGGCTCGATCGCGACTTCCCAGGCAGAGGGCGCAGCTTATTTCGCAGTCGGTGCAATCGTGGCCAGCTTCGTTTGGTTTTTCGCGCTTGCCTATGCCGCACGTTTCCTTGCGCCATTCTTCGCCAAGCCCAAAGCGTGGCAGGTACTTGATGTACTCGTAGGGCTGCTCATGATCTTGTTTGCCACCACGCTCATCCTGCCCATCATCACCGACTAATCCACAGGATAAAGCGCTTATCCACAGCCGGTGTGCACAAGTTTTATAAACACTTGTTCACAAGTTTATCCACAACCGGGGAGAACTTTGGCTAGCGAGCGAGGATTCAGATATTCACACTAGTCAACTTATATATCTCGATTCAAAATGACATGCTTGTAAGTTATTAACACTGTGGATTCCGGTTGTGGATAAGGCCTAAGCGCCCTGAATTCCATACCAACCCAGTGGTTCGTTTAAACTTTCGAACCCCAAGTTATTAACAACCTGTCGATTCGTATATGCGCTATCTACAGGGGTTGTTTAAAACTTATCCACAGATGTGGGTAAAGATGTGAGTATTGTGTACCCGAAGATGAATATCCCTGAATTCATGGGGGAGTAGGGGTGTTAATAACACCTACCCTCTGATACTTACACGCTTGTAAGTTATTAACAATGTGGATAATCGGTGTGGATAACTAACGCAGTTCTTTTCGAACTATCCAAGTGGCCACTTCACAGCTTCCGTTGAAACATAGATCCCCGTCAGCAGCGCTACCGACAAGGCTGTGAGCAAAAGTATCTGAATGCGAGCACGCTGTGGATTACTCCGTGGAATAAGCACGATGCAGCAAGCGGCAAGAATGCCCAGAATTGCGCCTCCCAAGTGCCCTTGCCAGGAGATGCTCTGCACGAAGAAGCCAAGAGCCACGTTCAGTGCAAGGATGATTCCCATTGAGCGAAGCGCTTGCTTATTGGAGCGGAACACTACGAAAGTCGCGAGGAACAGGCCTGCCAGTGCGCCCGACGCACCGAGCGTTGCACTCAGTGGTGCGCTAAGCAGAAGGATCCCCAAGGAACCACCGAAGGCGCTGAGCAGATAGAGCCAGGTAAAACGCAGTCTCCCCATCCGCGGCTCGAGCATGGTGCCGAAAATGTAGACGCCGTACATGTTCATCGCCAGATGCAGCAGCGAACTCGTGGAGTGGGCAAAGGCGCTGGTGATCAGCCGCCATGGCTCATAGGCCGCCAGTGCAGGTGCCAGAACAAGCTGGTTGGTGAGTCCGGGAATGACCCACTGCAGCACGTACACCAGGACATTGAGCCCGATGAACGTATAGGTCACGATTGGCGCCCCGGCGCGCAGCCGGCCGCCGAACTGGGTCTTCTGCTGCGGTAGACGCTTGTTCGCTTGGGCGACGCACTCCACGCATTGCACTCCAACAGGTGCCGAGACCTGGCATTGCGGGCAGACCGGACGTCCACAGCGGTTGCACGAAACAAAAGAGATCGTCTGCGGGTGCCTGAAGCACGTAGGCGCAGCTTGGCCTTCTGGGGAAACCTGTCCGTAGGACATCGGTACCTGCCTTGCATGTGAGAGAGAAGGATTAAAAGCCCGAGGCCCCGACAATAACCGTTAAGGAATCGCCGGAGCCTCGGGTTGGTGCGTCTGTGTGGTTACAGGGTCTCGATGTCGACCGAGTTGATGACGACGTCTTCCAGTGGTTTGTCGCGGCCATCGGTAGAAACAGCGTTCAGCGCATCAACGATCTTGCGTGATTCTGGTTCAACAACTTCACCGAAAATGGTGTGCTTGCCCTGAAGCCAGGCGGTTGGAACAGTGGTGATGAAAAACTGCGAACCGTTGGTTCCACGGCCCATGCGGATACCCGCGTTGGCCATAGCCAGCTTGTAAGGCTCGTTGAAGTTCAGTTCTGGGTGGATTTCATCATCGAACTGGTAGCCTGGGCCGCCGAAGCCCTGGCCCAGTGGGTCGCCACCCTGAATCATGAAGTCAGCAATGATGCGGTGGAAGATGGTTCCGCTGTACAGCGGGGTGTTGGTCTTCTTGTCACCGGATTCTGGGTGTACCCACTCCTGCTCACCGGTCGACAGGCCAACGAAGTTCTTAACGGTCTTTGGTGCGTGGTTGCCGAAGAGATCGACAACGATGTCGCCCAAAGTAGTGTGAATCGTGGCTTTATGAGTTGCGTTTGCGGTCATGCCTTCATTCTTCCATGATCTATGCTCGACCCGCTAAATGCTGACGTACGCGTTGAGTGAAAATTTAGGCCAATATCAGGCTGAAGCCCAGCTAATGCTGGCTACTGGGGACGGAACTGCCTAGTCTTGAACTGTCGGTTAGCGTGAATTTTTTTGATCAGGAGCAACGCATGAGCAAGAAGAGCAAAGTAGGAAAAGTACTAGCCGTTGGCCTGATTGCGGGACTTGTCGCAGTACTGGTTGCCGTGTGGAAGGCCTCGAAACCAATCGAGGATCCATGGGAAAACGAGCCAGTACCGGCACAGCCGCATCAGCCTGTTCAGACGCGAGAAGCCAGCGTGGAAGAAATCCGTGAAATCCTCGAAGATGACAAGTAAATCTGTCTAGACCTCGGTTTTTGGTTGGGCTTGCCCTCGTATCACCAGGGCAAGCCCAACGAGGATCACAGCCAACCCGGCATAGGTAGCGATGGAAACTACCTGTCCCAAGAACAATGCGGCCAAGATGGCGGCACCCGGAATCTCGAGCAGAATCAGCGTAGAAACCGTCAGTGGGCCGAGCACGGATAGCAAATGGTTCATGGCTGTGTGGCCAAAGATCTGCGCGCACAAGGTCAGCAAGATGATCGCAATCCACCCGCGAGCGTCGAAGCCCCAAATCGGCGTTCCGGTAAGGAAGCAAAGTACCAACAGCACTGCCGCGGTAATTGCATAGCAGCTCGAGGCATATGTAGTGGTTCCCAGAGTCCGCCTAGCTACGGAACCAGCTAACGTGTACACCGCGGCGAGGATGCCGCCTGCTAGTGCCAGCAGGTCTCCCACTATGGCATCGCGTCCCAGACCCATGTCGAATCCGGTAATGACGATGGCCCCAAGTAAAGCGACTCCCATGCCGAGGAAGACCTGCGTACGATATTTAGTTCCGCGCAGAACCTGGAACATCGCGATCCAGACTCCTTGGATGCATACCAGTGCCGTTCCAGCTGCCACGCTGGTTAGCCGCATCGAATACATGAAGCATACGAAGTGCAAGGCAAGAGCTACCCCAGCGATCCCGGTGAAGAACCACTCTCGCGAGGTCATGTGCAGATAGGCCTTGGGGTTCTTGCGCAGTGCCGGTGCGCTGAGGACAGCAGCCGCAGCTCCGTTGCGCCAAAAGGCCATGGAAAGCACTGGTACGCCCGGGAAGGCTGCAATGATGGGGCCCGATGCCGAAATCCCGATGATTCCGACCAAGGCGAGCAAGATGGTCACCAGCTAAGATTACAGTTTCTCCGCGTGGTTCTAGCCTTGCTACGGCAGAAGCCCGCGCCCACCCTGATTTCTTCAAGGAATCAAAATATTCTTCTTTTGGAATATAGAAAGTGAATCCCAGTATTTCCGGGCTATTCAGCGTCTTTTCGTCGCCAGTATGCCGCAACTAATGCACCGGATAAGTTATGCCAAACAGAGAATACAGCACCGAGCAAAGCGGCTTCTGGTGAGAAATATTGCTTCGCCAATCCGCCGGCCAGGCCGGAATTTTGCATACCTACTTCAATGGCTATTGTTCGTCGGGAGGCTGTTGGGACACGCAGCAGTACACCAATGCCATATCCCAGTGCCAGGCCCAGCGAGTTGTGCAATACCACCGCCACCAGAACCAGCAGCCCCGCAGTCAAGATAGTCTGCGCACTGCCAGCAACGATGATTGTCACCACGAAGGTAATAGCCAGCACCGAGAGCCATGGAAGCACAGCATTGATCTTGGTGACGATGCGGTTGAACAGCATTCGCAGCACGATGCCCAGCACGACAGGGATTAAGACAATCTGAACAACACTGATGGCCATGGAACTGGCATCCACAGGCATGTACTGGCCGGCCAGCCACAGTGCCAGCACCGGGGTCAGCAATGGAGCGAGCAAAGTAGAAACCGAGGTCATCGCCACAGAGAGGGCAACATTGCCTCGAGCCAGATAGGAAACCACATTGGATGCTGTACCGCCCGGCGCGCAGCCAACCAAGATCAGTCCGGCGGCCAATGCCGGTTCAAGCTGCAGCAGCGCAGCCACCAGCCAGGCCACCAGTGGCATCACGATGAACTGTGCGGCTACGCCGCCGAGCACCGGCAAGGGATTCTTGAATACCAAGGCAAAGTCCGGCAGGGCCAACGTCAATCCCATGCAGAACATGATCACCATGAGCAGGGGATTGATCCACCCTGCGAGCCCCGCAAAAGCCTGGGGGAGAAGCATTCCGCACAAGCCGCCGAGCAAAATCAGCACGGGGAAAAGCAGCACGGCGATACGTGAGTCCTTGTCCAATTTTTTGGCTTTGCTCGCTACGGCATCCGGGCCGGGCTGTTCACTGTGCATTTACCGTATTTTGCCACTAAATAGTTGCGTCTCACAACGAGATAGCTGAAGTTAAGCCCGTTATCCTGCCATATTTACTTGCGCGTCATCCACGATGTGCATCCTGAAGATGTGAAGGTAGCAATCGTCGCTGAATCGTTCCTTCCCCATTTCAATGGGGTAACCAACTCAATCCTCAAGACTTTGGATCACCTGAGGCAGGCCGGCCACGAGGCCGTTGTCATCACCCCCAACAGCTCGCTAGCCGGCGAGCTGTCCGGACAAGGTGTCCCCAAGGTGTACCAAGGCTTCAAGATCATCACGGTGCCCTCCGTTCCATTGGCGAGCTATCCCGAAGTCCGGGTAGCTACCGCCAGCGTCTGGCGTCTGCGCAAGCTGCTGGCTCGGGAACAAGTCGACGTGGTTCATCTGGCCAGTCCGTTCATCCTCGGATGGCAGGCACTTCGTGCTGCGCAGGAGCTGGATCTGCCCACGGTGGCGCTGTATCAGACAGAAGTTCCCAGCTACGCCGCACGCTATAAGATGCCATGGCTTACGCAAAGGCTCTGGGAGCACGTCAGAGCGATTCACACGGCCGCAGACCGGACCTTGGTACCGAGCACGTTTTCCTGCCGGCAGCTTCAATCTCTGGGCGTTCAGCGGCTTGCCATCTGCGGTAGGGGAGTAGACACCGCTCAGTTCACCCCTAGGCTGCGCAGTGAGCAATTCAGGCGGGCTGTCGCGCCGAATGACGAAGTGGTCATTGGCTATGTGGGCCGGCTAGCGGCAGAGAAGCAGGTCGCTGACCTGAAGGCCCTGGCTGATCTGGGGAATACACGCTTGGTGATCGTGGGTTCCGGACCGCTCGAGGACGAATTACGCGAAATCTTGCCCAACGCCCACTTCACTGGATTCCTTTCCGGTGAGCGGCTGGCCGAGGTGATGGCATCGATGGATATTTTCGTTCACCCCGGGTCTTCGGAGACCTTCTGCCAGACCATTCAGGAGGCCATGGCCTGTGGCGTGCCGGTAGTAGCCGTTGGCCGGGGTGGGCCGCTGGATCTTGTGGACTCTTCCCGCACGGGCTGGCTTTATCAGCCGGGAAACCTCGAGGAGCTGCGCAGTCGGGTGAGCGACTTGGCCTATGACGATGCGAAGCGCTTGGCCTTTGCCAGTGCTGCGTTGAGCAGTGTCCAGGACCGTTCTTGGCACAGTATTGGCGAGCAGTTGCTCGGCCACTATGAGCAGGTGCGAACCGCCAAGATCCGGAACTAGGCAAATTCCGTTCCGGGTAGCGCAAAAGGCGGAAAGTTTTCACTTTCCGCCTTTTGGCAAATGTGGAGCCTAGGAGAATCGAACTCCTGACATTCTGCTTGCAAAGCAGACGCTCTACCAACTGAGCTAAGGCCCCGTATTTAGTTTTGAAGCTTCCGCTCCGCGATCAGTTCTTTCGAACCAATCAAAAAGAATTAGCGGAAAGTTCTCACTTTCCGCCGATTTCTTTTGTGGAGCCTAGGAGAATCGAACTCCTGACATTCTGCTTGCAAAGCAGACGCTCTACCAACTGAGCTAAGGCCCCAAAAGCTTTAGGAAACTTTATCGGCTACCTGATGCCAGGTTTCCTTTGTTTCCGACGAAGCCTTCGCCTTCTTGACCAAGACTACTGCAGCAGTCGCGATCGATGCGAGAACTAGGAACTTTTTCATTTCTCCTCCTTCTCTCCAGCAAGGATTCTGTGGGCGTACCAAGACTTGAACTTGGGACCTCTTCGTTATCAGCGAAGCGCTCTAACCGCCTGAGCTATACGCCCTTGCTTTTGTTTTTATTCCCTTCGGAACGAAATAAAACTTTACCGGTGTTTTTCTAAAGATACAAATCGAGCCCGGGTGTCATGCATCACAGCATGAATCCCGGGCTCGACATGGGGTGTTTTTAGTCGTCGGTGAGGGTCACACCGGCGCCGCCAACCAGCGAAGCTGCGATGTTGTACAGCACCGCGCCAAGCATGGAAACCACGGAAATCACCACGACGTTCACTACGGCGATGATCGTTGCGTAGGAAGCTACCTGGCCAAGCGACATGGAGTCGCGCAGGTCGAAGTTGCCGTCCGCGCCGATAGCATCACGCATCAGCTGGTTGAACGAGTCGAAAGTTCCGGTCAGGTCCAGAACTGCCCAGATGCCGACGGCGGCGACCACGGTGATCACACCGAAGGCTACCGAGAGCAGGAAGGCGAGCTTGAGTACCGAGAACGGCTCGACCTTGGAGACCAGCAGGCGGGCCTTGCGGACCTTTGCCTTGGGCGCCGGACGAACCAGGCGGTCCTGGCCGTTAGCCGGACGCTGCTGGCTGGTTGGACGCTGCGGCGCTCCAGTTGGGCGCTGTCCGGCTGGACGAGCACCGGCTGGGCGCTGCTGGCCTGCAGCTGGTCGTGCTCCGGCGTTAGCCGGACGGGCACCGGTGCCGGTTGGAGCCGGACGCTTTACCTGGGTAGGTCGCGGCGCGGCGCTCTTCGGGGCACTGCCGCTGGGGCGTGGCGTCGAGGGCGTGCTCATGCGTTACCTCCGTTAGTGTCGTCATCGTTTTCCGCGCCGGATTCGGTTTCTGGCGCAGCCGATGACTCATCGATCGTGTTTTCTGCGTCCAACGTTACGGCATCTTCCTCCAAGTTCTCTTCGAGCTCAGTCTCGGAGTTCTTGGCAACCGCAATGATGTGGTCCTTCTTATCGGGCTTGGCGAAGATGACGCCCATGGTGTCTCGTCCCTTGGATGGAACCTGCGATACGGCCGAGCGGACTACCTTGCCCGAGCCCATCACAACCAGGACTTCGTCGGTCTCGTCCACGATGAGCGCACCGACCAGCTCGCCGCGTTCCTCGTTGAGCTTTGCCACCTTAATGCCCAAACCACCGCGGGATTGCACACGGTATTCGGCAACCGTGGTGCGCTTGGCGTAGCCCTCGTTGGTCACGGTGAACACGTAAGAGTCATCGCGGACCACGTCGGCTGCCAGCAGCTCATCGCCCTCGCGGAACTTCATGCCGGTAACACCGGAGGTCGCGCGGCCCATTGGGCGCAGCGCGGTATCGGTGGCGGTGAAGCGGACCGACTGGCCCTTGCGTGAGACCAGCATCACGTCATCTGATTCGCTGACCAGCTGCGCGGAGACCAGTTCATCGTCCTCGCGCAGGTTGATTGCAATCACGCCGGCGGTGCGGTTGGTGTCGTAATCTTCCAGGCGGGTCTTCTTCACCAGGCCGTTGCGGGTAGCGAGCATCAGGTATGCCGCATCCTGGTAGGTGCGCAGATCCAGCACCTGGGCGATGTGCTCATCAGGCTGGAAAGCCATCACGTTCGCCACGTGCTGGCCCTTGGCGTCACGACCGGCCTCAGCCAATTCGTAGCACTTGGTGCGGTACACGCGTCCGTGGTTGGTGAAGAACAGCAGCCAGTTGTGGGTCGAGGTGACGAAGAAGTGCTCGACCACGTCGTCCCCGCGCAGGTTTGCACCCTTGATGCCCTTGCCGCCGCGGGCCTGCGAACGGTAGTTGTCGATGCGGGTGCGCTTGACGTAGCCGCCGCGCGTGATGGTGACGACCATTTCCTCTTCAGGAATCAAGTCTTCGACGCTCATGTCGCCGTCGTAGCCCATCAAGACCTTGGTGCGGCGGTCATCGCCGTGCTTGGCGACGATTTCCTGCAGTTCCTCGGAAACGATCTGGCGCTGGCGGGCTGGATCAGCAATGATGGCCTTGAATTCGGCGATCATGCGATCGAGCTCCGCATGGCGATCCTGGATCTTCTGTCGTTCCAGTGCGGCCAGGCGGCGCAGCTGCATATCCAGGATGGCGCGTGCCTGGTCCTCGTCGATATCCAGCAGCTCCATCAGCCCGTCGCGCGCTGCTTCGGTGGTGGCCGAACGGCGAATCAGGGCGATGACCTCGTCCAAAGCGTCCAGGGCCTTGAGCAGGCCACGCAGGATATGGGCTTCTTCTTCGGCCTTCTTCAGGCGGTATTCAGTGCGTCGGACGATCACTTCGATCTGGTGGGTGACCCAGTGGCGGATGAAGCCGTCCAGCGGCAGCGTGCGTGGCACGCCATCGACGATCGCGAGCATGTTGGCCGAGAAGTTGGACTGCAGCTCGGTGTGCTTGTACAGGTTGTTCAGCACTACCTTGGCCACGGCGTCGCGCTTGAGCACGATCACCAGGCGCTGGCCGGTACGGCCCGAGGTCTCATCGCGCATATCGGCGATGCCCGAGATCTTGCCATCGCGCACCAGTTCGGCGATCTTCACCGCGAGGTTATCCGGGTTGGCCATGTATGGCAGCTCGGTGACCACCAGGCAGGTGCGTCCTTGGATTTCCTCCACGTTGACCACTGCACGCATGGTGATCGAGCCGCGGCCGGTGCGGTAGGCATCGGAGATGCCCTTGGTGCCCAGGATCATGGCGCCCGATGGGAAGTCCGGGCCCTTGACGCGCAGCATCAGCTCGGCGAGCAGTTCCTCGCGGGAAGCTTCCGGGTTCTGCAGGTACCACTGCACGCCTTCGGCGACTTCGCGCAGGTTGTGCGGTGGAATGTTGGTGGCCATGCCCACGGCGATGCCGGAGGAGCCGTTGACCAAGAGGTTCGGGAAACGGGCCGGAAGAACGGTTGGTTCCTGGTTCTTGCCGTCGTAGTTGTCCTGGAAATCAACGGTGTTCTCGTTGATGTCGCGGACCATTTCCATGGCCAGCGGGGCCATCTTGGTTTCGGTGTAACGCTGGGCGGCGGCGCCATCGTTGCCTGGGGAACCGAAGTTGCCCTGGCCCAGGGCCAGCGGGTAGCGCATGACCCAGTCCTGGATCAGGCGCACCAGCGCATCGTAGATCGCGGTGTCGCCGTGCGGGTGGTACTGGCCCATGACTTCGCCGACCACGCGGGCGCACTTGTTGTACGAACGCTCCGGGCGGTAGCCGCCGTCGTACATCGCGTACAGCACGCGGCGGTGCACTGGCTTCAGGCCATCGCGCACGTCCGGCAGCGCACGGCCGACGATCACGGCCATGGCGTAGTCAAGGTACGAACGCTGCATTTCGGTCTGCAGGTCGATCTGGTCAACGCGACCACCTTCATGGATCGGCTCGATGATCTCGCCGTCCATTGGTGCGTTTTCCGGGGTTTGCTCGTCGCTCAATTTCTTCCCTTACAAGTCAAAAAAGTCTTCGGTGGATATCTGTGGTGGCTGGGACCGGTTAGATATCCAGGAAGCGCACGTCCTTGGCGTTCTGCTGGATGAAGTTACGTCGGGACTCGACGTCCTCGCCCATCAGCACGGAGAAAACCTCATCCGCAGCTGCGGCGTCATCCATGGTGACCTGGCGCAGGGTGCGGCGCTCGGGATCCATGGTGGTGTCCCACAGTTCCGAGTAGTCCATCTCGCCCAGACCCTTGTAGCGCTGGATGCCGTTGTCCTTGGGCAGGCGCTTGTTCGATGCCTGGCCGGCGAGCAGCGCATCATCGCGTTCCTTATCGGAGAACACGTAGTCATGCGCTGCGTTGGACCACTTGATGCGGTACAGCGGAGGGGCTGCCAGGTAGACGTAGCCGTGCTCGATCAGTGGACGCATGAAGCGGAAGATCAAGGTCAGCAGCAGCGTGGTGATGTGCTGGCCGTCAACGTCAGCATCGGCCATCAGCACGATCTTGTGGTAGCGCAGCTTGGCCATGTCGAATTCTTCGCCGATGCCGGTGCCGAAGGCAGTGATCATCGCCTGTACTTCGGCATTGCCCAGCGCACGGTCCAGGCGGGCACGCTCCACGTTCAGGATCTTGCCGCGCAGCGGCAAGATGGCCTGGGTGTGCGGGTCGCGTCCGCGCTTGGCCGAGCCGCCTGCGGAGTCGCCCTCCACAATGAATACTTCGCACTCGGCCGGGTTCTTCGAAGAGCAGTCCGAGAGCTTGCCCGGCATGCCGAAGGATTCCATCGGCGACTTGCGGCGGGCGTTGTCGCGGGCCTTGCGGGCAGCCATGCGGGCCTGGGAGGCCAGCTGTGCCTTGCGGATGATGTCGCGGGCGACATTCGGGTTGCGTTCGAACCAGTCGCCCAGCTCCTCGTTGACCACGCCCTGCACGAAGCCGCGGGCCATCGAGTTGCCCAGCTTGGTCTTGGTCTGGCCTTCGAACTGCGGCTCGGAGAGCTTGACCGAGATGACCGCGGTCAAGCCTTCACGGGCGTCTTCACCGGTGAGGTTGTCATCCTTTTCGCGCAGGATCTTGTTATCGCGTGCATAGCGGTTGAGCAGGCCGGTCAGTGCCGCGCGGAAGCCCTCTTCGTGGGTACCGCCCTCATGGGTGTTGATGGTGTTCGCGTAGGTGTGCACGGACTCGGCGTACGCGTTGGTCCACTGCATTGCGATTTCCAGGCTGATGCCGCGCTTCGAATCTTCGGATTCAAAGGCGATGACCTCATCGTGGACCAGTTCGATTTTCTTGGCGGCGTTCAGGTGCTTGACGTAGTCCAGCAGGCCGTCCTTGTACAGGTAGTCCACGGTGCGTGGCTTGACTACCTGGTTCTCAATTTCCTCTTCGACCTCGGCCTCAGGCTCTGCATTGTCCTGGGGACGCTCATCGGTGAGGGTGATGCGCAGGCCCTTGTTCAGGAAGGCCATCTGCTGGAAGCGGGCGCGCAGTGTCTCGAAGTCGAACTCGACGGTCTCGAAGATCTCCGGATCCGGGTAGAACGTCTGGCTGGTGCCGGTGCGATCGGTTTCTTCGCCCTTGGTCAGCTGCTGGGTCGTGTGCCCACCGTTGCCGAAGCCAATGCGCCAAGCGTGGCCCTGGCGGCGCACGATGGTGTTGACCTTCTCGGACAGTGCGTTCACTACGGAGATGCCCACGCCGTGCAGGCCGCCGGAGACCGCGTAGCCGCCTCCGCCGAACTTGCCGCCGGCGTGCAGGATGGTCATGACAACCTCTACGGTTGGCTTGCCCTCGGTTGGGTGGACATCCACTGGGATGCCGCGGCCATTGTCCTCGCAACGCACGCCGCCGTCGGCCTGCAGGGTGACATTGATGGTGTCGCAGTACCCAGCCAGCGCCTCATCGACGGAGTTGTCGACAACTTCGTAGACCAAGTGGTGCAGGCCGCGGGGGCCGGTGGAACCGATGTACATGCCCGGACGCTTGCGTACCGCTTCAAGCCCTTCGAGGACGGTAATATCCTGGGCGCCGTAAGTGTGTTCGACTTTAGAAGTCATCGATTCCGCTGCGGCTTGGCTTTCAGCCGGTTCCTGCGGTGAAGCATTTTCGGTAGACACGGGTGCTACGAACTCCTCGAATTTGGCGCGCGATTGCCCTCTGCGTCGGATTCAGCGCGTCAAGCAATCATGGTCTGGAGGGACGATGCAGCGGGTTTGCCCGCGACAAAGTCATTTCACTACCTCTAATTCTACCGCGTAGAGCAAAATAAACGATGACTTTGAGGCCTAAATCGCCCACCAATAGCAAGCAATTGATGTTCTGAGGCGGCTGTGGCGTTCAAGTGTGGGGGGATCCACCCTCCGGGTCCGTGAGTGCGCCATATGCCGTGCCAGCAATTTTTACCCGTAGGTGTCGCGCGGCCCTCTTCCGGCAACCGAGCGCATGCCATGTCGCCAAGAGGGAGCATTTGGTCCCAGAACCTTGAGCACGGTGACGATTCCGGGGCCCAATTCGGCATCGAACTTCTTGAGAATATCGTGGCTCATTAGGCGCATCTGCGCAGCTCGAGCAGTTGTATCGCAGCGCATCACCACAACCGTATCCTCAAAGGATTCCGGTTGGCAGTGCTTTGCATTGTCGGCCCCAATGATCTCCGCCCAGCGTCCAAGCACGGAACCGACGGCAACTTGGGTGTTCCAGCCACGGGCCTTGGACAGGCGGGAGACCACGTCACCGATGGCACGCGGATCGCGAATAGCGCCTTCGGCCGATTCTGGCTTTTCAGCCGCGAATCCACGGCGGGAGGCCTTTCGCTTGCGCACTTTTTCCATGCGGGCAGCGTCTACCCGTGTCTCGCCGCGTTCTTCAGCCAGCTTTCGCATGCGGTTGAGCAGCGCTTTTGCCGCATCGATCTCCGGATCGAAGCGGTGTTCATCGCGTTCTGATGGCTCATGCATCGACAACCTGGCCAGGGGAGACCTGGAAGAAATGTCCCTTCAGCGCTTCGGGAACATCTTCAACAACAGCGGCAGTGACCAGAACCTGTTCGGCACCGGCAACGATATGGGCCAACCGATCGCGACGTGTGGTATCCAATTCAGCAAACACATCATCCAGGATCAGGATCGGACCTGAACCTGGGCGCGGATCATCATCACCGAAAACACGGTAGGCAGCCAGACGTAGGGCCAGTGCGAAGGACCAGGTTTCGCCATGCGAAGCATAGCCCTTGGCTGGAGCGGGGCCCAGGATCAGGGTCAGATCATCGCGGTGCGGACCAAAAAGGGAAATCCCTCGATCAACTTCGCGGCTGCGATTAGCTTCAATGGCTGTGAGCAGGAGTTCTTGGATTTCTTCTTGTTCCAAGGATTCCAGGTCTTCGGCCGGCAGGCTGTTTTCATCTAGTTCGCCCTCGAGCGATGAACGGTACACGGCGCGTGCGTCCTTGGCGCCATCAGCTAAATCAGCGTAGGCGGCCTGCATATACGGCCGGATCAATGCCAAAACATCAAGTCGCCCGCGAATCAGCCGGGCACCGGTCATTGTCAGCTGCAGATCCCAAGCCTTGAGGGTGTTCTCCTGCGAAGTGCTCAGCTTGGATTTGCCGCGAATGGACTTGAGCAGGGCATTGCGCTGCTTGACGATGCGGTCGTAGTCATTTTTTGTGCCGGATTCAATCGGGCGCAAAGCAACCAGTAATTCATCCAAGAACTTTCGCCGGTTGGATGGATCGCCCTTGATCAGAGCCAAGTCTTCGGGGGCGAAAAGCACGGTGCGAACCATTCCCAGAATTTCGCGAGCGCGTACCGGGTTGGCCCTGTTGATGCGGGCCCGGTTGATCTTGCCGCTGGTGATTTCGACCTCGAGCGTCGTAGTCTGCGGACCACGATGGACAGTGCCGCGGATCAGTGCGCGATCCGATTCGAAATTCAGCAGTGGAGCGTCATTGCTTACGCGATGCGATGACAGATTGGCCAGATAACCAATGGATTCAACAATATTTGTCTTGCCGACGCCGTTAGGGCCGATTAAGACGTTAATTCCAGGGGCTAGGTGCACGTCGGCCTGCGCATACGAGCGGAAGCCCGTGAGTGAAAGCTGCGAGATATACACCGGAATCCTGACGGAAACGAGGTGGTGGATGGCTCACGCCATCCACCACGAAATTTGATTAGTTCGAGTTTGGCAATCGAACCGGCATCACCAGGTAGCGATACTGGTCCTGATCGTCTTCATCCAATTTCTTCTGGCCGGTCAGCATGGCTGGCTTTGGCGCGCTGGTGAAGGAGAAGCGAACGAAATCAGTGTTGAAGGAGTTCAGGCCTTCGGACAAGAACGTTGGGTTGAAGGCAACCACGATGTCTTCGCCGCGAAGGGCAGCAACAATGGCTTCTTCTGCCTGTGCGTCTTCGCCGGTGCCAGCGTCCAAGGTCAGCTGGCCATCGGTGAAGGCCATGCGGACAGGCGTATTGCGCTCGGCAACAACCGATACACGGCGCACAGCTTCCATCAGCTCGCTGGTGCGAACGGTGGCATGGATTGGAGTGTCGCTTGGGAATAGCGAACGGATCTTTGGGTATTCGCCATTGATCAGCAAGGAGGTGGTGCGGCGGTTGGAGCTTTCGAAGCCCACCATTTCGCCGTTTTCGCCCAAGGCGAGCTTCAGTTCACCGGAGTTTGAGAGAGTCTTGGCAACTTCGCTCAGGGTCTTTGCCTTGATCAGGAATGAAGTCGAGATCTCTGACTTGTTTGGCGACCAGTTCAATTCACGCAGTGCCAGACGGTAGCGGTCCGTGGCAAGGAAGGTGATCAGATCATTTTCGATTTCAACCTTGATGCCAGTGAGCACTGGCAAGGTGTCGTCCTTCGAAGCGGCGACAATAACCTGGGAAACAGCTTCGGAGAATGCCTGGCCATCGATGGTGCCGGCGATAGCTGGAAGTTCAGGCAGGGTTGGATATTCATCTACTGGCATGGTGGCCAAGTGGAAACGTGAACGACCGCAGTTCAGCGAGATCTTCGTACCGTCAGTTTCGATGGTGACTGTCGAGTTAGGCAGTGACCGGGTAATTTCAGCCAAGAGCTTGCCAGAAACCAAGATTGAGCCCTGCTCTGAAATATCTGCAGGGATCTCGATATGCGAGGAAATCTCATAGTCAAAGCCCTCGAGGCGAACTAGGCCTTCGTGGGAGGTGATGAGAATGCCAGCCAAAACAGGTGATGGTGGGCGCTGCGCCAGGGACCGAGCAGTCCAGGATACGGCGTCTGCCAATACATCCTTTTCAACGCTGAACTTCACGAAAAATCCGCCTTTCGGAACCCATAAGTCTTAAGTCAGGCCAAGAAGGTTTTTCCCTCGCCAAGTTCTTAAGCATAGAGCAGGTAGTTGCACGTTTTATCCATCTAATCTTGCCACGCCCTGATAGCGCAACGTCAGCTCAGCGAATGAAGTGTGGACGAAGCAACATAAATTTTGTTCTGCACAGGTTTTTGGCTTGGGGAGGGAGTGGACTCGTTATTTGGATGAATAAGTGTTTAAAGGAGAAGTGTTAATAACCCTTGTGGATACTGTGGATAAGCCTCATATCCCCTGACCCGACCACGATTGTGCATGTGAACAATCTGTGGTTGAACATGACACTCAGTTCCATCAACCTGTTGACACTGAGTTTCATGGTTTTTAACGTCCACATGGGACCCCATACTTATCCGCAGGTCGTCACCAGATCATCCACAGCCTTATCCACACCTGTGATTTCTTGGCTTTAATGCTCTCGCTGGCTCTGCTTAATCCGGTTGGTTAGCTCTGTGACCTGATTAAAGATCGCGCGACGCTCAGCCATGAGCTCACGGATCTTACGATCTGCGTGAATTACGGTGGTGTGGTCGCGGCCGCCGAGTTCGGCACCAATTTTTGGCAACGACATGTCGGTAAGCTCACGTAGCAAGTACATGGCGATCTGTCGCGCCGTGACCAAAGTACGAGTACGAGATTTGCTGTTCAGCTCATCGATAGACAGCCCGAAGTACTCTGCAGTCTGCTTGATGATGGTCGACGGCGTGATTTCCTGGGCGCCATCTTCACTGATCAAGTCCTTGAGCACAGTTTCAGCCAAGGCAAGGTCCACCGGCTGGTTGTTCAACGAGGCGAAAGCGGTGACGCGGATGAGCGCACCTTCGAGTTCACGGATATTCGTTGAAATGCGTGAAGCGATGTATTCCATGACATCGCCTGGAGCCGAAAGATTTTCAGCATCGGCCTTTTTACGCAGAATTGCGATACGGGTCTCGAGCTCAGGCGGCTGAATATCAGTTAGCAGACCCCATTCGAACCGTGAACGCATGCGGTCTTCAAAGCCCTGCAACTGCTTTGGCGGCAGATCCGAGGTGATGACAACCTGCTTGTTGTGGTTGTGCAACGCATTGAAAGTATGGAAGAACTCTTCCTGCGTAGCGTCCTTATTAGCCAAGAACTGAATATCGTCAATCAGCAGGATGTCGACATTGCGGTAGGTCTGCTTGAAGCTTGCACCCTCATCGTCACGGATTGAGTTGATGAAGTCGTTGGTGAATTCTTCGGAGTTTACGTAGCGAACACGGATGCCCTTGTAGAGGTGGCGTGCGTAGTGGCCGATGGCATGCAGCAAGTGAGTCTTGCCGAGGCCCGAGTCACCGTAGATGAACAACGGGTTGTAAGCCTTGGCTGGAGCTTCGGCGACAGCAACTGCTGCGGCATGGGCAAAGCGGTTAGATGAGCCGATCACGAAAGTATCGAAAATGTACTTCGGGTTCAGCCGGCCGAATTCCTGGGAGTTCGACGGCGGTGTTGGCTGTGGTGCAGGCTGCGGGCGCGGGCCCGGAGCTTCAACGACGGCAGGCGCAGCTGGTGGTGCCGGCTTGGTTTCCTGCTCATCTTCTTCGAGCTCGTCCGACAACGAGAGGTCGACACTGACCGCGCAGCGGATATCGTCCTGGAAGACTTCGCGCAATGCTTCATCCAGCGGCTCGCGCAGCTGGGTCTGCAAAATATCGCGCGTGAGATCATTGGGAACAGCAACCAGAAGCGTCGTACCAATCAGACCCTGCGGCTTGGCGAGCGATACGAAGGCACGGTAACGCGCCTTGACCCGATCATCATCCTCGATCTTTCGGATGACCTGGCGCCAAGAGCTACCAATGCTATTGGTTTCGTCGCTGCTCACTAAGGGCGCCCCACTTCCGTTTAAATGCAATCTTGGTCACAAGAAACCCGTTTCCAGGCTCTCGAAACGTTGTTTTTTGGACAACGTCTGCGCCAATTCTATCCATCATCCACACAGTTATGCACAGTCCGGTGGAAAAACAGGGTGTTAATACTGTGGAAAACGGGTTTTCCCTTGATATCAAGCCTTTTTCACGGTGAGATGACCTGCACTTTCCCTCCGTCATGTGAAATTTCTTTCGTTATGCACAGCCGTAATCCACAACTTTGGGGTAGATTATTCACAGGCAGGCTCTCGAAGCGAGGGTTAGGCCAGTACTCGTGCGCCAATTTGACCTTGCGCTCATATTTTT